>NZ_CP014766.1:2400000-3600000 GCF_001611675.1 Pontibacter akesuensis
GTGGGAGTTAGAAAGTTAGAGAGTTTAGAAGTTAGGAGGTGAAGGAATGACTTTCTAACCTTCTAGCTTCTAAACTTTCTAACTCAAAAGATCGTTTCGGCGAATTTCTGAAGGGCCAGGCGGGTTTCATGGGTGCGTTCAAACATGGCCATGTGGCCAGTTTTCTCCAGGAAGTTTACCATGCTGTTGCCCGGCAGGTGGCATTGCTCCAGCGCTTTGTCCAGCGGCACGGCTCCGTCTTCTTTGCCGAAAACAAATAGTACCGGACATTTCAGTTGCTGCAGTACTTCAGTGCGATCAGCGCGATCGCGCATGGCGGCCATGGCTCCTGTTACGCTTTCTTTAGGAGTAGCGCGGCCAATTTCCTTCATCATCTCGATTTTCGGAGCCAGCCGCTCGCGGTTTTCGCGGTAAAAGAGCGGCTCCACGAAAGGGTTAATGAAGTTGGCCACGCCATGGCGCTCCACATAATCGATGCTCTTGCTGCGCTGTTCCTTTTTCTCGTCGGTATCAGGCAGAGCAGAGGACTGGAAAAGACAAAGACCCTTGAGCAGGTGGCCATACTTCTCCGCAAAAGCCATGCTCACGTATCCGCCCATCGAGTGCCCCACCAGTAAAAACCGCCGCACGTTTAACGCCTCCAGCTGCTGCTTCACATAGTCGGCCATACTTTCCATGTTGTAGCTGCTGATGTTTTCGATGTTCTCGCCAAAGCCTGGCAGGTCCAGCGTGATGATGCGGAATTGCTGCTGCAGCGGCTGCACAAACTCCGCCCATACTTGCTTGCTCTCGCAGAAGCCATGCAGAAAAACCAGAACATCGCCGGAGCCGGCATCGGTGTGGGTATTGGCCATAATGAGATATTAGATACTAGACCTCTCTTGTATGAGTCAAGATTAACATGACGAAGTTAGCAGTTTATACTTCTAATTTCAGGCGCAGATTGTGGTTTTGTAGGTTTAGAAGTTGTAAAATTGATCTTCAAAGCTAATCCTGCCAATCTTAGTAATTCTGTAAATCCTGATTCAGACAAAATAGAAAGGCCTCGCAAGATTATACTTGCAAGGCCTTTTATCTAAAGTCTACTAGCTAGCGTCTAATGTCTATACTTTCACTGCTACGCCAACAAGCTCCCGCACGGTGTTTTCGATGTCGATCGGGGCGAAACCGGCTTCGTGCTGCAGCTCCAGCTGTGAGCCGTGCTCAAAGATGGCATCCGGAATACCAAGTCGCTTCACTTGGGATGTATAGCCGTTATCGACCATGAACTCCAGTACTGCGCTTCCGAAACCACCCTGCAGGCAGCCATCCTCCACGGTTACCACCTTCTCATACTTGCTGAAGATGTGGTGCAGCAGCTCTGCATCGAGCGGCTTGGCGTAGCGCATGTCGTAATGGCCTGGGGTGATGCCGTCAAGTGCCAGCTTCTGGCAAACATCCACTGCGTAGTTTCCGATGTGGCCGAATGTTAGGATGGCAACTTCCTCTCCTTCCTGAATGGTGCGGCCTTTTCCTACCTGCTGCAGCTCCAGCGGCGTGCGCCATTTGGGCATCACACCTTCGCCACGCGGGTAGCGAATCGTGAACGGACCCATATCCTCCTGAGAGGCAGTGTACATCATGTTGCGCAGCTCCTGCTCGTTCATCGGGGCGGCTACCACCATGTTCGGGATGCAGCGCATGTAAGCAATATCGTAAGCGCCATGGTGCGTTGGGCCGTCGGCACCGGCAAAACCGGCTCTGTCGAGGCAAAACACCACGTTCAGGTTCTGGAGACAGACATCGTGCACCACCTGGTCGTAGCCACGTTGCATAAAGGTGCTGTAGATGTTGCAGAACGGCACCAGTCCCTGCGTGGCCAAACCGGCAGAGAAGGTAACAGCGTGCTGCTCAGCAATGCCCACGTCAAACGCACGCTCCGGCATGGCCGCCATCATAATATTTAGCGAGCAGCCGGATGGCATGGCAGGCGTTACGCCCATCACTTTCGGGTTTTGCTCGGCCAGTTCCACCATGGTATGGCCAAACACATCCTGGTACTTCGGAGGCTGTGGCGTATCGTGGTGCTTTTTGTAGATCTCGCCGGTGATCTTGTCAAACAGGCCGGGCGCATGCCACTTGGTCTGGTCTTTCTCGGCCAGGGCAAAGCCTTTTCCTTTGGTGGTAAGGCAATGCAGGATTTTCGGACCTGGAATATGCTTCAGGTCCTCCATCACGGAGATCAGGTGGTTGATATCGTGGCCGTCAATCGGGCCGAAGTAGCGGAAGTTAAGCCCCTCGAACAGGTTGCTCTGCTTGAGGAGCGTAGCTTTGATGCCGCTTTCTATCTTGGAAACGATCTGGCGTGGGTCCGGACCAAACTTGCTGATCTTGCCCAGGATGTTCCAGATCTCATCGCGCATTTTGTTGTAGGTGCGCGAGGTGGTGATGTCGGTGAGGTATTCTTTCAGCGCGCCCACGTTCGGGTCGATGCTCATGCAATTATCGTTGAGCACCACCAGCAGGTTTGCGTTGGCTACGCCGGCGTGGTTCATGGCCTCAAACGCCATACCGCCCGTCATGGCACCGTCGCCAATCACAGCAATGTGCTGTCGGTCGTCCTCACCTTTATACTTGGAGGCTACCGCCATACCCAACGCCGCTGAAATGGAGGTGCTGGAGTGGCCTACGCCAAAGGTGTCAAATTCACTTTCTTTGCGCTTGGGAAAGCCCGAGATGCCGCCGTGCTTGCGGTTCGTATGGAAATTATCGCGGCGGCCCGTCAAAATCTTGTGTCCGTAAGCCTGGTGCCCCACATCCCATACCAACTGGTCGTAAGGCGTGTTGAACACGTAGTGCAGCGCCGTTGTGAGCTCCACCACGCCAAGACTGGCGCCAAAATGGCCACCATGAATCGAAACGACATCAATAATGAATTGCCTTAACTCCTGGCTCACTTGCAGCATCTGCTCCGGCTTCAGCTTCCGCAGGTCGGCAGGTGAGTTTATGGAAGCAAGCAGCTCTCCGGGTTTGTTGATCATAGGATTGTCCTTATAGACCTCTAACAAAAAGTTTTGGCGAAAGTTTACAACGCGCGCATTGTAGCCTATCAGCCAAAAGGTAAAGTTACTAAAATATAAAACACAAGCCGCCACCCGTTTAAGTCAAATTGCGCACCAACGCATAATAGCAACTAAAACCACCTAAAGATCAGGTGGCTACGGGAAACTTGTGGCGCTGTGGGGGCAGCCAGGCAATATATGTTTTGCTGTATACCTGTGCTGTGGCAAATGGTTGTGAACTATGGCGGTGCCGGTTTGGGTTGAGGGGGAGCGGGCTGTGTTCCAATCCGCTAAAAATGCTTATTTTTGTTTTCCGCGCAGCCACACGCGCCCTTAATTTTTAAAAGGTGAGTTTCGAGATTAGATTACCGCTGTTTGAAGGTCCGTTCGACCTGCTGCTCTTCTTTATTGAGCGTGATGAGTTGGAGATTCATGACATTCCGATCTTCCAGATCACGAATGAGTTTATGGGCTACCTGAAGGAGTTGGAGCAGCTGAACATTGAGGTAGCCAGCGACTTTATACTTACCGCGGCCACCCTGATGCGCATCAAGGCGAAAATGCTGCTGCCGCGCGCCGAGAAGGATGAGGAAGGCAACGAGATAGACCCGCGCGAGGAACTGGTGCAGCACCTGCTGGAGTACAAGAAGTATAAAAGCGCCACCCCGGATCTGTCGGAGATGGAGGATGCGCGCCTGGCTCAGGAGAATCGCGGCAACATTCATCAGGAGCTGCAGCAGATTGCCAACGCTAATCACTTTGAGTACGAGCTGCAGGATTTAAGCCTGTACAAGATCATGCGCGTGTTCGAGAAAGTGATGACCCGCTACGAGGAGGAGCAGAACAGGCCTAAGCATACCGTTATCCAGTTTCCGTACACGGTGGAGGAGCAGCGCGACATTATCCTGAAAATGGTGCAGGAGCGCAACCACCTGTCTTTTGTGAAGCTAGTGGAGGAGTACCCGGACAAGATCGGGATGATCTTCAACTTCCTGGCCATCCTCGACATGCTGCAACTCAACCTGATCAGCATTGAGGTAGGCGAGGGTTTCAACGACTTTGTGATTATGGAGGCGCAGGGCCAGGCCACGCAGGTAATGCAACTGCTGGCGGAATAGCCCGTTTCAAGGGGAAAGCAGGTGTTTTGAATGCCTTCCCGAATAAGTGCGCACAAGTATAAATTCAATTTTCAGCGGAAAGAATGGGTTTTTGATGTGCGCTTGATAGCTTTACGTGTTTGCCAGGCGCATTGAACCAGCGCCCGGGCAAACTTCGCCCCACTACATGGACCAGAACAAAAAAACCATACTTAAAAGCTTCAGCCCGGTTAAGGTCTTGATACCCGTTTTCCTGGGTTTGGCGGCTACCGCGTGGCTTTTTATCAAGGATGATAAAGTAAGTGAGTTGAAGGGGTTGGCGCAGGCCAACATCTGGTGGCTGGTGGCCGCGCTGGCGGTGCTGGTGGTGCGCGATTTCGGCTACATGTTCCGTATCCGGCACCTGACTGACAAGTTCCTTACCTGGCGCAACAGCCTGGACGTGATTATGCTCTGGGAGTTCGCCTCGGCCGTGACCCCCTCTGTGGTGGGTGGCACCACCGTGGCCACCATCATCCTGAACAAAGAGGGTATTCCGCTGGGCAAATCACTGGCGTACGTCATGCTGACAGCGGTGCTGGACAACATGTTCTTCATCGTTGCCGCGCCCATCGCCTTGCTGGTGTCGCAGGGGGAGGTGTTTCCTACCTTCAACCTTGATCCCTCGGATGTAGCCAAGCTGAAATCTGCCTTCTACATCAGCTACGGCCTGATTGCGGTGTATACTTTCCTGATGATTTACGCGCTTTTCGTGAAGCCGCGGGCGTTTAAGTGGCTGTTGCTGCGGGCTACTTCCATCGGGTTTTTGCGCAAGTGGCGCGTTAACGCGTTTCAGCATGGCAACGAGATTATGTGGGCCTCGCAACAGTTGAAGGGCAAGGACACGGCCTACTGGACCAAAGCCATCGTCTCTACCGTTTTTGTGTGGAGCGCGCGCTATTTCCTGCTAAACTGCCTGATTGCCGCCTTCGTGGATGTTGATTTCAGCGAACACCTGCTCATCATTTCCCGCAACCTCATTTTCTGGATCGTGATGCTGATTGCCATTACGCCGGGCGGAGCCGGAATTGTGGAGATGGCCTTTCCGAGTTTCTTTGGCTTGTTCCTGGGCGGTTTCAGTAGCGTGGTGGTGGTGCTGTATCGCCTGATCACCTACTATCCATACTTAATCCTGGGTTCTGTGTTCCTGCCGAAGTGGATTTCTAAAGTGTTTGGACGCCAGCAGCAGGAGAGCGAGGTAAACGTATAAATAAGATTCTAAAGCGTAAGTATAAACAGGGAAGCCGCACCAAATATTTGATGCGGCTTCCCTGTTTTAGAGCTAGCAAGTATAAACTTAGATTTTGTAAGCCTGGCGTGCCAGCAGTTTCCATTGGCCCTGCTGCTTTTGCCACACGAGCATTACACCTAACTTTACCGTGCCCGGCTTGCCGCTGTCGTTTGTTTCGGCAGAAAGCTTGTGGCGCACAATGGCTGTTTTGCCCGCTACTTTCACCGTTTGCTCGGTCAGGTCCATGGTTACAAAATCAGACTTGCCGCTGGTGAGGGAGGAGACGAAGGCAGCCTTATCCTCAATGTTGCCACTGGAGTGGCCGTAGCTAAGTTCGTTTGCCGTGATGGCTTCGAGTGCCTGCTGGTTACCGTCTACCATGGCGGTTTTTAGTTTGTCAACGGCGGCGGCTACTTCAGTTTCAGCCTTTGACTGGGCGTTGGAAGAAAGGGCAAACGTAAGGCAAAGCGTGAGCAGGTAAAGGGTCTTTTTCATGTAATCGTTGTTATTAGTGTAGATAAAGAAGCGCTCTGTAAAATCAACTAAAGGCTTTATACTTGACCAATATAAAACTTTTGTCTGGAACGGGAGCCAAACAGGCAGGTTCAAAAGCAGAAACAGAACATGAAAGTAAGTATCGTAGGAGGAGGCATCGGGGGATTGTGTACGGCAATTGCGCTGCAGCAAATTGGTGTGGACGTAAAAGTATACGAAAGCGCGCCTGAGCTCAAACCGGTTGGGGCAGGCGTGGGGCTTGCGGCAAACGCCATTCAAGGCCTGCAGCGCCTGGGGGTGGCCGATGCGGTGGTAGCGCGTGGGAAGCAGTTGGAGGCGCTGGTGATTTTCGATGAGAACGGGAACGTGATCAGCAACATGGATACGCGCCCGCTGAGCAGCAAGTATGGCATCAACAATTTTGTGATCCACCGGGCCGATTTGCATGAGGTACTGCAGCAGCGCCTGCAGCCTGGTACCCTGGTGCTGGGCAAGCGTGCCGCCAGTATAAAGCAGCAGGAAAAGCAGGTGGAGATAAAGTTTGAAGATGGCACACAGGCCGCCGCAGACCTGCTTATTGCCGCCGATGGCATCAACTCGGCTATACGCCAGCAGTTGCTGCCCCACAGCCAACCACGCTACGCGGGCTATACGTGCTGGCGCGGCGTGGTGGAAAATCCCGGCGTAGAAATCAACCAAATGATCTCGGCGGAAACCTGGGCACCGCAGGGGCGCGTGGGAATTGCCCCGCTGCAGGGCAACGGCATCTACTGGTACGCCTGCATCAACGCCCCGCAAAACAGCGACAAGATGCGGCAAATGACACCCGCTGCGCTTGCCGCACACTTTTCTGACTTGCCGGCAGCCGTACCCGCAATCATTGGTGCCACGCCGCCCACACAACTTATCTGGAACGACATTGCTGATCTGAAGCCGCTGAAGCAGTTTGCCTACGGTCGTGTGCTCCTGCTGGGCGATGCGGCCCATGCTACCTCGCCTAACATGGGGCAGGGCGCCTGCCAGGCCATAGAGGATGCGGTGGTACTGGGGCAGTGCCTGCAGCAGGCGGCAAGTATAAAAGCCGCCCTGGCGAAATATGAACAACGGCGGTTAGCCCGCACTGCTAAAGTTATCCGCCTGTCGCGCTTGCTCGGGGCAGTATCTCAGTGGCAGCACCCGATGCTGCGTGGCTCCCGAAATGCAGCTTTCCGGTTGATGCCCGCCTTCGTGACACAGAGCCAGATGGAGTGGCTCTACCAGGTTGATTTTTAGCGGAAGGCGAACTTATACTCTCTGAGGTGTTGCCAGCTTAACTTTTCTCATTTAACCAGTGTAATTTTAAACCATGTTGTATTGCTGCTTCAGGCAAGGGTGGTATGGTTTATGCGGGAAAGAGATGTATCTTTAATAGCAATCCTTTAAACCTGTGCCGACCGGAAGAATCAATCTTATGATGAGAAACCTACTACTGTTTGTAACTGCTTTATTTATACTTAGCTGCTCCGACAGCAACTCCAATCTCGAGGAAAAACTAACCACTGCCATTACGGAAGGCGAAGTGGGGCCGGAAGGTTACAAGATTATCCAGATGACTGAGCTCACCGATTTTGAGTGGGACAGAATGTATTACTTTCAGGCTTCTGAAGACAAAAAAGAGATCAGCGCTGCCATTGGTTTTAAATGGGACGGTACTACGGTACCAGAGCTCAGCCGCCGGCTGCTGTTTGTAAAAGACCAGGAGGTGGTATCGTTTGTGGATTTCAACTACAACGATTTCCCGCTGTTCGTGTATGGCTGCGAAGACGACAAATGGGTGTACCCCAACAGCCGCAGCCAGTTCGCCAGCTTTAAGTACTGCGACGGCGATCGCGAAATATACACGTTCATCCCCGTGAAATGCATCGATAATATAAAGGAATTAATGGCCTATGACTGCCCGGCAGAAGGGGCAGTAGCAGCAAAATAAGAAAAGCCGGTTCATCACCGGCTTTTCTTATTTTATGAGTTGTTTAGCGCTTACGCCCTATCTTGCAAAAACTTCATTATCAGAGAAAGGCAGTTTTCGGATAGTATATTCGGCCTGTGGCGGTGTGGCGCCTCCGAACAGCTTGTTCAGGTGGGCGTATAGTACAAAAGCCTCATCACCATACCCTGTAGCCGTGGTCGGGAAAACAGCGCCAGCCTCAAAGCGCTCCTCCAGCATCCCCGTCTCCCATTTGTTATTTGTTTTAAAGGAGAGCACCCTTCCGCTTGGCTGTCCCCCGGCATTGTTCACTACCACCAGTTGCTTTCCGTTGTTGCTCAGCAACAGCCCATCCGGTCCCTGAAGCGGAGCGTTCAACTGCACCTTGCTCGTAGCATCTGGGTTTGAGAGCGGGATTTTGTAAATCGCGTTATCGGCAGAAAAAGCAACCAGCAGAAAGCCAGATGGGTGGTAGGCAATGCCGTTAAAGCCGAAAGCTCCTTGTGCTGTGGCAAAATCCTGGTTCTCGTAAAACACAGTGGCATTCCCTCTTGTATCCACTTTATAAATAATGGGCGAGAAGCTATCGGTCACATAGGCGTTTCCCTGCTTGTCCAGGGTTATGTCGTTCGCGAAATGCGGCATGTTTGGACGAAGCGCGCCCAGGTTTGCAAAATGCATGGGAGCACCCGTGGCCAGATCGTAAATCCCCAAAACGGCCATTTGCCCGGCGGTGGCTGGAGTAGAGCTTGGCGTGCCGCCCGGATCTGAGCCCGCCACCAGTACTCTTTTGCGGGCCTCATCTACCTGCAGCCCAATGCTGGCCACCAGGCGTTCATCGGAGATAAAAGGAGAATAGTTTCCCTGATAGCTCACCGTGCCGATGGTACCTGTGCTTACAGAAGAAACCAGGAAGCGCTCGTAGCGGGCATCGTGGCTGACGCCTTCCGGGTACAGCCCCGGGCTATTGAAGGTAATTACGTTCGGAATGTCTTTTGCCTTGTCGACGTCCTCAAAGATATCCTCAAATTCGTCCCAAATTTCATCAGGGGAGCAGGAAGTGATTCCGAAGCCTAGCAGGAGGAAGAGCAGGAAAGAAAGTTTGTTGCGCAGGAACGCTGCTGTTGTCGTGGATAGTTGTCTCATAGATGGGTATAGGTTTAAGTATGAATTGGTCTTCACTGCAGCCACGCGACGTAACCACAGATAAACTAGTTATACTCTTCTGTACAAGCCTTTAGCCATGCAAGCACGCGATTACTTAGTGAAGCTGCCTTTTATGGGAGAAAAGAGGAGGAAGATTTAAGCAAATCAGCAGTCTTGAACCTATTGAAGAGGAGATGCCAGTCCAACTTATTTATAAGACAATTAGGAGTTTATTCTTGTGCCGGCATGGTGACCTGCTCTACAAAACAGTAACTTTTACACTTATACTTTAAGACCATACTCAAACAAAAAATGGAGACCCGAAAGTCTCCATTCCCAGCTTCCAAACCCACTAGGTTCGGAAGATCAATTACTATTATTGTCTTGTGTCTTACATCTTGATACTTGTGTCTTTTAAACCAGCTCGTGCTTCACCAGGTATTCGGCGATTTGTACGGCGTTGGTAGCGGCGCCTTTGCGCAGGTTGTCCGCCACGATCCACATGTTCAGGGTGCGCGGCTGCGTTTCGTCGAGGCGTACGCGACCTACAAACACTTCGTCTTTGCCGTGGGCATCCTGCGGCATCGGGTACTTCAGGTTCTTCACGTCATCCACCACTACCACGCCTTCGGTCTCGCCGAGGATGCGGTATACTTCGTCCAGCGTAAAATCCTTAGCAAACTCCACGTTCACCGACTCAGAGTGACCGCCCATCACCGGGATGCGCACCGCCGTAGCCGTGACACGGATCGAGTCGTCGCCCATGATCTTCTTCGTCTCCAGGATCATTTTCATCTCCTCTTTGGTGTAGCCGTTGTCCTGGAACACGTCGATGTGCGGCAGCACGTTCAGGTCGATTTGGTATGGGTAAGCTTTCTCGCCCTCCTTGCCCCCACGCTCATTCATCAGCTGGTCCACCGCTTTCACGCCCGTGCCCGTTACCGACTGATAGGTGCTTACCACGATGCGCTTCATCTGCAGCTCCTCGTGCAGCTTATTCAGCGCCACCACCATCTGGATAGTAGAGCAGTTCGGGTTTGCGATGATCTTGTCTTCTTTTGTCAATTCTTTGGCGTTAATTTCCGGCACCACCAGCTTTTTGGATGGGTCCATGCGCCAGGCCGAGGAGTTATCCACTACCACCGTGCCCACCTCGGCAAACTTAGGTGCCCACTCCGTAGAGGTGCTGCCACCAGCCGAGAAAATAGCAATTTGCGGGGCAGCCGCAATCGCGTCCTGCATCCCGATAACCTTTAGCTGTTTACCCTTAAATTCCATCTGTTTCCCAACAGATCTTTCTGAAGCAACCAACAATAACTCTGTCACCGGGAAGTCTCGCTCCGCCAGTACTTTCAAAATCTCGCCGCCTACCAATCCGGTGGCGCCTACAACTGCTACTTTCATTTAAGGTATGTTTCTAATGGTTTAATTCTTTGTTGGTCAGATAGCCGTTTACTAACCGTAAGCACAACTTTCTTACCCTGACCTATTTAGCTTTCTAACTAACTAGTTCTGTTCCCGTAAAAGTTCTAAATTTCACAAAAGCAGTCACATTCATAAAACGATAGGAGCGTGCGCAGCTCCTATGCAGGTCAGGTTAGGATATTGGGCGTGTCCTTTCGCTTGCGCGAGCAGGCCGGGCTTTCGCCTGTACTCCTCGCTGCGCTGCGGGGTGTCGGCTCTATCCCTCACGCGGCGGCAAAATTACGAAAGTTTTCACCACAAATGTGCAAATGAAAAGAACTTTACCTGAAGTACTTACCAGAAAAATAATAGCTATAGTATGTAGTATAGGTAAAATTTTGGATTGCCTAACTCCCCCTCCTGTTTTGGGGGTAGGGGACCTTTTTACAAGGAAGGGGTTGGGGGGAGGTCTTCTCCTCCTGCTACTTCCGCTCCTAAGCCAGGCGCAACTGCAAGACAGCTTCTCCGACGGCAGCTTCACCCTAAACCCCACCTGGACCGGCAATACCGACAGCTTTACCGTTAACGCACAGAACCAGCTGCAGAGTAATGGTCCTGCCGTTACCGGAACGGTGCTGCAACTGGTGACGCCCTCGCAGGCAACCGTGGGCACCACCTGGGAGTTCTGGGCAAACCTGAAACTCGCCACCTCCTCCAGCAACTACGCCGACATCTATCTCATTTCTGATTCCGAAAACCTTAGCAGCGCCACCACCAGCGGGTACTTTGTGCGTTTGGGCGGCACACCAGACGAGGTAAGCCTTTTTCGCAAAGACGCTGGCAAGTCGGCACTCAACCTCATCAACGGGGAAGACAAAACCCTTGACGGCACGAACAGCGTGGTGCGCGTGCGGGTAACACGAAGTATAACTAACGAGTGGGAACTGCTGATCGACCTCACTGGCACCGGCCAAAGCTACACCAGCCAGGGCACCGCCACCGACGCCACTTACAAACGCTCTTCATACTTTGGGGTGCTGCTGAAGTATAGCTCCGCCAACAGCAAAAGCTTTCTTTTTGATGATTTTTCGATTACTGATAAACAGCCACCGGCTCTAACCGAGCTGCAGACGCTAAACCCGCAGGAGCTGATGCTATACTTCAACGAGCCACTGCAGCAGGGGCAGATTTTAGGTAATTATACCTTGAACGGAAGTGTAAAACCCATCATCGCCGAGCAAACAGAATCCAATCAGGTGCGGCTGGTATTTGCGCAAAGTTTCAGGAGCGGCAGCAACACCTTAAGTATAGCCAACCTGCAGGACTTGTACGGCAACAGCCTGAGCGGTCCGATTGAGCGGAGCTTTAGCTATGTGCCTCCCGCTGTGCTGCCGGGCTACAACCAACTGCTCATCACCGAAATCATGGCTGACGAAACACCTGCCATTGGGCTGCCGCCGCAGGAGTACATCGAACTGCACAACCCGACCCAGCAGGTGCTTTCGCTGAAGGGAGTCAAGTATAGCGATGCCACTTCTACGGCTACACTCCCGGATGTGCAGTTGTTGCCGGGGGAGTATGCTGTGGTGGTGCCTAACAGCCAGTTGCAGAATTTCAGAGAGTACAGCAAAGTGATCGGTATCAGCAATTTCCCAAGCCTGAACAACAGCGGCGAACTGCTGCAGTTGCGCCAGCCCAACGGTCGCCTGATTTATGCGGTTTCTTATGCTGATAGCTGGTACAAGGACAACGGCAAGCGCGAAGGCGGCTGGAGCCTGGAAATGATTGATGTACAGAACCCCTGCGCCGGGGCCAGCAACTGGACTGCCTCCGTTAACCCGCGAGGAGGTACGCCCGCCCAGGCTAACTCCGTAGCCGCCCAAAACCCAGATAACACACCGCCTGCCCTAGTAGATGTTACCGCTACCGCGCCAGACAAAATTTTGCTGCGCTTCAGCGAGCGGCTGGACAGTTTGCAGGCAGCAAGTATAGCCAATTACAGCCTTAGCCCAAATGTAGCCATAGCCAACGTGCAGGTAACAGGACCGCTGTTCACCGAAGTTATACTTGCCCTAAGCGCGCCGCTGCAGGAAAACCAGCTGTACACGCTAAGCGTCACCGGCATAACCGACTGTTCCGGCAACCTTAATCAGCAGCCATTGACTTATACTTTTGCCTTACCGTCTGCTCCCGAGCCCGGCGATGTGGTGATTAACGAAGTACTGTTCAACCCGCGGTCCGGCGGGGCGGACTTTGTAGAACTGGTGAACCGCAGCGCAAAGTACCTGAACCTGCAAAGCTGGCAATTGGCCAATACCAGCGGCGATTCCATCAGCAACAGGAAAATCATTACAAAACAGAATCACATACTTCCTCCAGGCGCTTATGTCGTGCTTACTTCCAACCCTGACAACGTCAAAATGAATTATCCAGCGGCCTTGCCCGAAGCTTTCCTTTCCATGAGCAGCCTGCCCAGTTACCCCGACGAGGCCGGGACGGTGATTGTGCTGCAGCCCGATGGGCAGGTGGCAGACAGGTTTAGCTACGATGAGGACATGCACTTTGCCCTGCTTGATGATCAGAATGGCGTGTCGTTGGAGCGGCTGCGGGTGGAGGGGCCAAGTACGGCCAGCAATTTTCACTCGGCCGCCACTACTGTTTTTGCCACGCCCGGGTACAGAAATTCACAGTCGCAGGAGGGGGTAGTGGCGCAGCAGGTGTTTCAGGTTACTCCCAAGGTTTTCTCCCCAGATGGAGACGGTTTCCAGGACTTTGCCACCATCGACTACCGCGCCGACCAAACCGGCCTCGTCGCTAACATCACCATCTTTGATGCTCAGGGCCGTGAAATACGCAAACTGGTGCGGAATGAGTTATTGGCAGCCAATGGTCTTTTTCAGTGGGATGGGCTGCGGGAGGATGGCACCAAAGCCAGCATTGGCTATTATCTTTTCTATATTGAGCTTTTTGGGTTGAATGGGGAGAGGAGTGAGCACAGGGAGAAGGTAGTGGTGGGAAGTAGGTTTTGAAGTATGCTTTCGGGGTATTATAGCTTCCGTTCGGTATATGTATAGTTAACCCAACAAAGCTTACCCAGCCTCTGTTCATCCTCCTGGCCTTCCCTAGCGCAAGCGTCCGCTTGTGCCTCAATCTGCCTTTGCTTTCTGTAATTTGTAGTTCCATAGCCGTTGCTTATGCAACTTCAGCCAAGCTATCTTTCCTAGCCACCGCTCATCCTCCAGCTCCCAAATACCTATCGTTTCACCTTTAGCTTTGGAGCCCTCACGGCCGGGAGGCCCCGTCCTCGGGCATCGCGCTGTGCAATTGAAGCTGCTCCTCGCTCCGCTGCGGGCTGCCCTAACGGGCACCACATCAATTACAAGGCGCTCAACCCAAGGACTGGAATCGGTTCAAACAGCTGTAGCTGTAGCTATGCAACAAAGGCTAAGCTCCCTCTCCTGTTTTGGGGATAGGGGCCCTCTAAAAAGGAGAGGGTTGGGGTGAGGTAAATTCCCCCTTTGAAGGGGGTAGGGGGATGTCCCTGCTTCTGCTGCAATTACAAAGCTTGTACTTCATCCTTCACGCCAGTTCAATTCCCCTCCTCGGAGGGGCTAGAGGTGGTTATTGCTATAGCCATGGCAAAAGCAGAATTCCCTCGCCCCTTGGGGAGAGGGTAGGGTGAGGGGAAACCTCTAAAATTGCTGCAACCAGGGCACCAGCGACTTTAGCATCGGGACGAAGGCCGAACCGTGGCCCTGGCCTTTGATCGGGATGAGCTCCAGGTTCTTCGCGCCTTGCTGCTTAAAGCGGTCGTAGGTTACCTGTGAGTTCTGGAACGGAACGATGTTGTCGGTTGTGCCGTGGTAGAGGCGGGTAGGGCTCTGTGGCACCCAATCGTAGAAGCTGTTGGCCTGCAGCGCCTGTTTCAGCGCCAGTTCTTTTTTATCATCCTGCAGCGCAGCAAAAAAAGTAGGATTGAAGAGTTTTTTGGTGTCTGTTGTCAATTCCCGGTTAATGGCGCTGCCGCCCTTTACACCGTCAAACAAAGCAGGTAGTTTAGACGCGTATGGCTCCTGGAACAGCTCGGTGAGCGGCCGGTTCCAGTTGTTGGTATGGTTATAGGCCTGCAGGATGTAAGCCAGGTACGCCGGATACGTATAGGCTTGCCCGCTCTTGATGCCGCTAAGCATGTGCACCAGGTCGTAACCACCGGCACCGGCTGCCGAAGCCGTTACCTGCAACCCATGTTCCGGGTGCGTCTCAATCTCCTTCTGGGCAGCCAGCGTTACGTAACCTCCCTCCGAATAACCTACCAGGAACAGCTTATCATTTGCCTGCACCTGCTGCTTCTTGTAAAAGGTCTTTGCCGCTTTGATCATGTCCACCACCGCCAAAGCAGAGTGCTTTTGATCGTAGTAAGGGTGAAAAATATCTTTGGACGCGCCGAAACCGATGTAATCCGGAACCAGCGTTATGAAGCCTCCGGCAGCAAAGGCCTCAAACCCGGAAAGGCCGGTGAAGCTGGTAGGAGCTTCGCTTTGGCGGAAAATGGTGCCGTGCTGGGCGCTGATTACAGGTGCCGGGGCTGTCATGCCCTGCGGTACGCACACCAATCCCGAAGCCTGTATTTCGCGGCCCTGGTAGGTAGTGGTGTAAATAAGCTTGTACACGGAAACACCATACTTGATCTCGGTCAGGTACTGGTCTTGTCCTTTGGAGGCGGTAAAAGCCTGTAGCGTTTCCTTCGGTACGCTCAGCAACAGCTCCGACGACACATAGGCGTCTTTTGCGGCCGGCGCTTCGGCGGCGGCAGGGGTGGCGGCTGTGGCGTCTTTCTCACAGCTGGTGTTAAACAGCAGTGTGCCAAGCAGCAAAGTATAAAGGATGATATTTCTGATCACAGGATAAGTCTTAGAGGTGTGCAGGTGATTAACAGCTGTTGTAACATAGAAGTGCCATCGGAGCATGTTTAAATAGCTGAAATTTATTTCAGAGAGGCTGCTTCAGTTAAGGCGCTGGCAGCGTATCTTGCGCCGCTTTTTCGCGGAGGTAAGTATGGACTTGCCAACAGGTTAAGCGTGTATCGTAGCAACGTTTGCAAGTGGAAGATATTCTGTACCTGTGCCTTTTCGCCTTTATGGCGGGTTTTATAGATTCGGTGGTGGGCGGAGGCGGCCTGATTCAGCTGCCAGCCTTGCTGATATTCCTGCCGGGCGTGCCGCTGCCCACCATTTTTGGCACGGGCAAGTTTGCGGGCATAGCAGGCACCACCGCCGCAATGGTGCGCTACGTTCGCACCGTTAAAATCAACTACCTGGCTATACTTCCGGCAGCGGCCATGGCATTTGTGTTTTCCTTTTTGGGAGCAAGGGCGCTTAGCCACCTCGATGCCAACCTGCTGAAGCCGCTCATACTGGTGCTGCTGGTGCTGGTGGCAGTCTATACGTTCATCAAAAAAGACTTTGGATCGCTGCACGCGCCAAAGCTCACTGCATCCAAAGAGCGCTTGTACGGGTTAATGGTTGGTGCTGTGATCGGTTTTTATGATGGCTTCTTCGGGCCTGGCACCGGCAGTTTCCTTATCTTCATCTTTATTGGCCTGTTTGGCTTCAACTTCCTGGCGGCTTCGGCGGCGGCGAAAGTCGTGAACGTGGCAACCAACCTGTCGGCCCTGCTATACTTCGGCTACAAAGGCTATATTCTATATGACGTAGCGATTCCGATGGCGGTCTGCAGTATTATCGGCTCCCAACTAGGCACCCGCACCGCCCTCAGGCGCGGCGTAGGCTTTGTACGTGTCCTGTTCCTGATCGTGGTAAGCGGTATTATCCTCAAGTTCGCCTACGATACTTACGGCACCGGCGGCAGCGACTTTGCTAACCTGGCTTCATCGGTGCAAGTATGGTTTGGGCGGAAGGGTTAGGCTTTAAATTGTTGATTCTGGGAAAAGGTAGCTGGGCTTAAAAATTAGTTAACTAGTGTGTTAGAATAGTTTATAATCGCAGCTGATTTACCCACCCCTGCCCCTCCGAGGAGGGGAATTTACTCGTGCTGATAATTCCCCTCTTGGGAGGGGCAGGGGTGGGTTCTCATTTACCGGAATTTATACAAAGCCATTCAAAGTTGCCCACATCTCTACTCCACTGGAATCTCCCCGGCGGCCCAATAGAGGTACGTTCTGGCCTTGGCATACTTGGTGCGAAGGGTATAAAGCTTTACCTGCGCCTCCAGTAACTTGGCCTCCCTCGAGTTGATGAGAAACAAAGAGCTTTCCCCGTTCTCAAAGCGGATCTGCTCGCCATTGCGCAGCGTCAGCGCGTTGGCTACCATCTGCTCCTGCAGTTGCAGCTGGCTTTCCAGGGCCTGCAGTTCGTTATAGGCAAGCAACACCGCGTTTTCTACCTCACGGGTTTGCTGCACCAACTCCAGGCTGTTTGCCTGTAGCTTTGCCTTTGTTAGCTGCAGCTTTCCGCGCTCCTCCCGCAGGAAAATCGGAAGGCTGAAACTCAACCCCAGTTTATAGTTGCCCTGCAGGTGGTCCTGCTCCATTATGTCTGGCTGCAGGTAAAAATCGCGCTGCAGTACATTATACTCTGCATTGAGTTTGGGCAACAGCTTGTTTGCGGCAAAGGTGCGCTCTATTTGCAATTGCTCCCCCTTCAGGCTTAGCTTCTGAAGCTCTGGATGACTGCTTCGGGCTTCCGCCAGCAGGCTCTGCAACTCCTGCGCGCTCACGGTAGAGGCGTCAATTCCTGTAAGCGTAGGAATTGTATGCGCCTGCAGTTCGAGCGGTACCTGGTCTTCGGCCCACAGGTGCACTGCCACCTGCAGCTGCGCATTCTGCAACTCCAGCTGTGCCTGCTGCAGCAGCAGCTGCCGTTCTTGCAGGGCCATCAAGGCTTCTACCGTGTCGATGGCGGCCAGATCTCCTTCCAACACCCGGGATCGAACAGCCCGCAATCTGAATTCCGTCAGTTCCTGTGCCTCCTGGTATACCTGGGCGGTGCGGTACTGCAGCAACCACTCCCAGTAATCTTTTGTGGCCTCTAGCAGCAGCTTGTTGATCAGCTTGACGCGTTCGGCCTCTGCGATACCCTGCATCAGTTTAGCCTGGCGAATAGTGGCACGGCGCTCGTCAATGAAAAGCCCCTGTCCGAGTGGCACAGCAATACCGGCATAGCTCAACCCATCGGGAGGCATTGTGTTTTCCGGGTTCAGGTACTGGCCTGTGTTGCGGTCGAAGCCTGCTACAAGCTCCGGCCCGAACCACAGGGGCACCCGCAGTTTGTTGCTCCACAGGTTGTAGTACTCTTTGCCGCCGTACTCCTTGCGGTACAGCTTGCTACTGATAACAGGGTCCATCGTGCCGCGTGCTATCCGTAGCTCCTGCCGGGCCTGCTCTGTCAGCAGGGCGGCCTGTGAGGCAATGGGGTGGTGCTGCAGAATCAGGCGGTGGAAATCCTGAAGTGTGAGCACCTTGGCCGTATCCTGCGCCTGCGCCTGGGGAAAGCCCAGCAAGACGAAGGCGAGCATCACCAGCAGTATTCCATATCTGTCGCGCTTTCTCATTCTTCTTCGTAAGCCGTTTCAGTTTTCTTTTTTGTGTCTGTCGCCTTCTTGTCGGTAGTATAGTCGGCGGGGAAACTGTTGAGCTGGCGCCATATCTCGTACCAGATCGGAACGGTGTTCAGCATGGCCCACCCTTGCACCCCGGAGCCGACGCGCAGCGCATCAGGCCACTCTTCCTGCTCCGGGTCCGGCACCACCAGCAGGCGGTACTGCCCGTTGGTGCCCGTGTTGTCGATCACAGCCACTGTGCCACCAAATGTGCCGAAGCTTGCTCCCGGCCAGCCAGAGAATACCAAGGCCGGCCACCCCTCAAACTGCAGGCGCATGTCATCGCCGGGCTTTATAAGCGGCAGGTCCAGTGCATTCACGTAAAGCTCCGCCGCCAGCTGTGGGCTGCTGGGCATAATAGTGGCCAGAGCCTCTCCCTCTTTGATGGTTTCGCCAATGCCGGCCTTCAGGGTTTTAACCAGATAGCCATCCTGCGGCGCCACAATGTGGTAGTACTGGTTTCGTACCTCTGTGCTGTTGTACTCGCTTTGCAGCTTGGCAACTTCGGCCTGGGTGCCCAGTACGTAGGAGCGGGTTGCGTTCAACTCGGCCTCGGCTTTCGCAATTTTATCAGCGTACTCGGCCTGTAGCGAGTTGAGCTCTGTGCGGGCGTTCTGTAGTTCTGCACGCGTCGCATCTGTTTTGTTTATCACCGACAGCAGCTTGGCCTGTGCCTCCTGTAGCTTCAGGCGGCGCTGCTCCAACTCCGTTAGCGACTTCAGCCCCTGCTTGTACAGGTTCTCCTGGCGGATAAACTGCGATTCTGCTACGGCCAGTTCTGTGCGCTGTGCCACCACGTCCATGCTGTCGCTTTGCAGCTTCAGGCGCGTTTGCTCCACTTTGTTGCGGGCTTTCTGCAGACTGTATACAAGCCCTTCGCGCAGCGCCTCTATCTGTTCCTGCATGGCCAGCGCCTTGGCGCCTGTGGCAACGGCAGACCCCTGCTTCGCCTCTAACTGCTCCCCCAGGTTGGCCAGCAGGTTGGGGTCCATGTACTTCTCCTTTATCTCGGAGATACTGGCAATTGTATCGCCTTTTTTCACAAAGGCGCCCTCCATCACATACCACTCTGTAATACGGCCTGCAATAACGGCCTCCAGCGTTTGCGGCCGGTCCTGCGGCGTCAATGCCGTCAGCGTACCTATTGAGTTGATGTTCTGCGTCCAGGGCAGGAAGAGGCACAGGAGCACGACCAGAAAGATGCCCCCGATCCAGTAGGTCAGGATGCGGCCCTGGCGGGGCGTCTGCACCTGCTGCATGGCTTTCAACTGTGTGTGGTCCGTTTGTGTGGTATCGTTTGATGTTTTAGGCATAATTTCCTAAGCTGTTACTTCTGTTAATTCTCTCAATAATTCATGCCGGCTAATTTGCTCAAAATTGCCGGAGGCCACGAGTTTACCGTCCTGCATCAGTAGGGTTTGGTCGCAAAGCTTCATCACGTCATGGTCGTTCGAGACAATGAGCATGCTCCATTCAAATTCCTGACTTGTGAGCGTACGCATCATGTGTATCTTTTCTTTTTTACTCATACCTACCCAGAAGTCATCAATAATAAGCAGCTTAGGGCGCCTTGCCAGGCTCCGGGCCATCACTATTTTGCGGGCAATGCTACCCGGCAGGCGCTGGCTTCCGCCCACAAGGTACGTTTGCAGCCCCTCCGGAAGTTCGTGTACAAATTCATTCAGGCCAACCAGCTTTATAGCCCAGAGCACGTCATTAAGGGGCAATTGGCGGCCTAGGGTGATGTTTTCGATCAAGGTGCCGTCAAATACCTGTTCTGTCGAGATGTTGTCGCCGATAAGGCTGCGCAAGCTGCCGATGTGCAGGTCGCGGAGGGATACATCGCTGTAGACAATGCTGCCTTCATACGACGGGTAAAGCCCCAGCAGCAGGCTTATAAGCGTGCTTTTGCCCGAATTGTTGTAGCCTGCCAGGCACACGCGCTCCGATGGCTTTATGCTAAAGCTGATGTTGTCGATTACCAGCTTTTTAGTGTCGGGATGGCGGTAACGCAGGTGGCGCACCTGTATGCCCAGTCCACCGTCTAGCGGAAGCTCTTCCAGTCTTGTGCCCTTCACATCTTCGATAGGCAAGTCTGTTACCATGCCTATTTTGTCCAGGCTTGTCAGCACGTCATACACCGTATCCAGTTTTATGATGATCTTCTCCACGGCATTCATGATAAGAATGATAATGATCTCGGAGGCGACAAACTGCCCGATATTGATCTCCCGCTGCACCACCAGAATACAGCCCAGCACCAGCAAGCCACCCGTGATAAAGGTCTTAAAGCCAACGAAGCTGAGGTACTGGGTCATGAGCACGCTAAAGTGCTCCTTCCTCACTTTTAGATATTTACTTACATAACCGTCGGTGCGCTCCATGGGCAGGTTGGTGTGGCCCACCAGCTTAAAGGTGCTCAGGGAGCGGGCCATCTCCTCCAGCCAGGCTACCAGTTTATACTTGTACTTCGATTCTTCCAGGCTCGTTTCCACCCCTTTTTTGCCTGTCAGCCAGATAATGGTTACAAGCACGACGATCAGTATCACGCCCAAAAAGATAAAGTATGGGTGATAGAGCGACAGCAGGATCAACCCGAACACAATCTGGATAACGGCGGTGGAGAAATCCAACAGTATTTTGGCCAGCCCCTTTTGCAGCGACACCACATCAAAAAAACGGTTCATCAACTCGGGCGGGTAATACTTTGTCAGCGACTCGGCCTGCAGGCGCGGGATGCGGTAAGCAAAATCGAAGGCGGTTCGGGCAAAGATGCGCTGCTGCAGGTACTCCACCAGCCACAACTGCATCACCTGCAAACCACCCACTAGCAGCAGGGCCAGCACGATCAAACAGATCAGCACCACCACCGACACGGGAATCTGGCCGCTGGACACGAAGCCGATAATGCTCTGTATGCCCAGGGGCAGTGCCAGACTGATTAAGCCAGCCGCGACAGCATACACATAGAGGTAGGTGATTTCACGTTTCTCTACAGACAGCAGGTGCAGGAAACGCTGCATTGGCGTGATTTTATTTTTGGAGGAGGCACTCATAAAATATTGATTACTGGTGGTCTATTGCGGAAAAGATCAGGTGCTTCAGGAATGCATAGGTCTCTGCCTCGGCATGCTGATGCCCATGAATGTTGGTGAGCGTGGGAAGATGCTGCGCAAAAAACAGCTGCTGGTGCGCCGCCTCCAACACCGTGCTCGTTAGGGCGTGCGGGTAGGGGTAGGTGGGGTTTACCTGCAGCACGATCTGGGCCACATGCTTGCAAAGCCGCTTGTACTCCAGAAAATAGCCTTCCTTGTTGTCTGCATCCACTTCTTTGGTCAGGTATACTTTAGAGGCTTCCACAATTACAATGCGGTGCAGCGCTCTCTCGTCGACGTGTGTGGTGGCGGGATCGTTCTGGTTAGAGCTGCTGATAACCTGCAGCACGCGGTGCAGGCGCTCGCGCGGGTCCTGTATGTTGTTCGTCTCAAAGGTAACGCGGTAATCTACCCAGGCCCAGTACCAGGAAACCAGGTACACCAGTAGCTTGTGCTTGTTCTCGAAATAGCGGTAAATGGATGCCTCGGTAGAGCCTATCTCGGCAGCGAGCTTTTTGAACGTGAAATGCTCAAAGCCCAGTGCATCAATCAACTTTATACTTTCGGAGATGATTTTCCGGCCTAACTCGGTACCCTCAGGTTCCCGGAGGTAAGACTTATGGTTTAAGGAAATTCTAATGCCCGTTGCCAACATTATGCCTGTTTGTTTCTTGAAAATAATAGCGACTGCCTGTTTAAGTGCTGCAAAGATATACTTGCTTTTGCTTATAATAGTATTACTATCATAAATGTTTCGGGAACTGCTACTTTTTTTTTAAAAAGCGCTATATGCTCAAAAATGACACCTTTCTACTGCTGTCTAATGTTTATTCCTGTAAAGTAGAGGGCTGGGATAGGAGTTAATTTGAATCTGAGATGCAGAATGGGCGTGGGGATAGCCGGGATTTTAACCTCACACGTTAGGCAGCACCACATTTCAACAAATCCCCGTACCTTTGCAGGCTGGCTTCGCCGTAAGTATAGGCAGAGCCATTGTAAACACCAGCAGCATGAAGTTTGAAGATTACCGCATTTCCGACGAGATAAAGAACAGCCTCGACAAGCTGGGCTTCCGGAAACCTACCGATATCCAGTTCAAGGCTATTCCACCCATTATGAAGGGGGAGGATGTGCTCGCTATTGCGCAGACCGGCACGGGCAAAACCGCTGCCTTCGCTATTCCCATCATCGACAGGCTGCAGTACGGCAAAAACCGCAAGCGGAACGACGGGATTAAGTGCGTGGTGATGGTGCCGACGCGTGAACTGGCGCTGCAGATCACTGAGGTCTTCAACCAGATTGGCCGTGGTACCCGCGTATCAACTTTCTGCGTGTTTGGCGGGGTAGAGCAGGGGCCGCAGATCGCGAAGCTGGAGGCAGGCATCGATATACTGGTAGCCACACCTGGCCGCCTGTTTGACCTGGTAAGCCAGGGTTATATTCAGCTGCACCGCATTGAGGTGCTGGTGCTCGACGAGGCTGACCACATGCTGGACCTCGGCTTTATCCACGATATCCGCCAACTGATCACGAAACTACCCTACAAGCGCCAGACGCTGTTTTTCTCGGCCACCATTAACGAAAAGATTAAGGAGCTGGCCTACTCGCTGGTGAACAAGCCGGTGCGCATCCAGATATCCCCGAAAGACCCCGTTGCCAAAAACGTGGACCACTCGGTGATGTACGTAAGTATGGATGACAAGCGCTTCTTTCTGGAGCGTGTGGTGAAGGAGAACCCTGATAAAAAGATACTGGCCTTTGTGCGCACCAAAGTACGCGCCGAGCGTGTGGTAGCGGCCATGGAGCGCGTAGGCATCGAGGCGATTAGCATACACGGGGGCAAAGAGCAGAAAGACCGCCTGGAGGTAATGCGCAAGTTTAAGAAAGGCGAGGTAAAGCTGCTGGTCGCGACGGATGTGAGTGCCCGCGGCATTGATATCCCAGCCGTAGAATACGTGGTGAACTACGATTTGCCGGAGCAGCCCGAGAACTACGTGCACCGCGTGGGCCGTACGGGCCGTGCCGAGGCAAAAGGCATCGCCGTGAGCTTTTGCGCGCCGGAAGAGAAGCCGATTCTCGATGAGATCCAAACCTACCTGACCAAAGACATCAAGGTGCTGGAGCTTGACAAGGAAGATTACGAAGCCACCATCGATTTCAGCCCGGAGGCCAAGTATGACTGGAAGGCGCTGATGAAAGAGGCGGAGGAAAGCGAGGAGAAGGTAAAGGCTGCCAAATCCAAGAAGGCAAAAGCCAAGGCAAAAAAGAAGAAATAGTAATACAGGGGCTATAAAAGCAAAGGCCAGTGCGGACAACAGATCTGCACTGGCCTTTCTTGTTTAATTCAGCTGAAGGTCGCTGCTGTTTATGATGCTTTCTATACTTTGTTGCTGGCCTTCACCTGCTCCAGCAGCCGCTCTATCCATAAAATCAGGAACAGGGCTACCAGGTTGATGCCAATGAACTTCTCACCCATGTCGGCGCCTGCCTGAAACTCGAAAGAGGAGAGTGCCACCCGAAACTTAAATACCCAGGAGCCGATCATGTCAAAGCCAAAGCCAATGCGCAGCCCCGACACATACTGGAAGCCAAACGCCCCGAAGGTAAAGTATACCACCTGCAACACCTGGTTGATGAGCGAAACAACCAAACCGCGTTGCGCGTTGCGGAGCAGCATGCGGCCGCAAAGTATGGAGAAAACGAAGAGGCCTACCGCAAAGAAGGTAATGCGCAGCGCCGGCTGATCAATCATCACCTGGCCCTGGAAAAGCACCCAGGCCGTGAGCAGAATACCCAATACTCCTCCCGCTACCTGGTAAATGGCTAGTGCCTTTAACTGCTTGTGAACGTGCTGCGCCATACTTTAACGATGCTGATTGTGCCTGTAAATGTGCCGCAAAGGTAGCAAAATAACGGTGGCAAAATGGTGGAAGGCAAGTATGGAAGCGGGTTACTTTGCCAGTGTCAGCTGTACGAAGCCGTTGGCAAAAGATTTGCTCTGGCTTACCTGAAGGTGCTTTTCCTGCGTGCCTTGGGCGAACAGCGAAATGCCGTTGCCAAGTATAATCGGGACATACGTGAGCACGATTTCATCGATCAGCCCGGCGTTCAGGAGCAGCGTGTTGAGCTGGCCGCCGCCAATGAGCCAGATATCCTGCCCTGCCTGCTGCTTCAGCTGCTTTACAAAATCCGCTGGGTTTTCCTGCACAAACTTTACATGCTCAGTGTCAGGGAGCTGGCTGCGGCTGAAAACGTAGTTGGTTTTGTCGGGGTAGGGGAAGGGCATGTCGAAGCCAAGGATGACTTTGTAGGTGCTGTGCCCCATCAGGGTGGTATCAATAGCGGCAAGCAAGGCGCTGTAACCGTAGTCTTCCCCCGCTATCGCATACCGTTCGTCGTGCAGCCAGGTGGTATCGCCATCAGGCTTGGCAATATAGCCATCTAAGCTGGCGGCTATGTAAAGGATAACCTTCCTCATAAATACAAAGGCATCGGTGCTTTACTTCCTTCCGTTGGCAATGACAAATCTAACGGGTATGTAGACGATCGATGCCACAGACTTGCCGCCTACTACAGCTGGTGTCCAATCATCGGGGAGGAGCTGCACGACGCGAAGCGCCTCTGCGTCCAGAAGGGGTGTAACAGAAGTGGTCACCTGCTCGCTTACCAGCTCTCCATCTTCGGTTACCACAGCGCATATTACTACAGTTCCTGATTGGTTATTACGCTGTGCCACGGCCGGGAAGCGGGCGTTTTGCCCTATCCAACCATACATGCGGGGGTTGCCGCCGAAGAACAAGGGTTTGGAATCAACCTTGGTTGTAACAAACTGCTCGCCTGTATATACCGGTATGTCGAACGAGCCGGTATCAGGCTGCAGGTATGTTATAGTGCTGTTGTCGAAATTATAGGTATGGTCTGGCTGGCCTTTAAAGTCGTAAAAGGTCCAGGTGCCCGACATGCGCCCCATCGTATAGGAGCCCTTGGCGCTCCAGGCGCGCCCTTTGATGCTGTAGGGACCGTGCTTGATGGTTCCGTCGCTTCGCAGCACATGAAACTCCTCTACAGAGTCGAGTGCCTTATTTTCCTTTTTCACGAGAGCAGGTTCTGCCGGGGTTTGCGCAAGTGCCGCAAAGGGAAGCCACAGCAGGAGCAGCAGCAGGTTAAATTTGTTCATAGGAGCTATTGTAGAATGTGTCTACAATATACTTTAAATTATACAAGTTTAAGCCTTTTGCTAAAATTATATAATAAAGTTTGAATTTAGCTTTTAGCGAACAGTAGGAGCTTTGTCAGCTTGTAAAAGGAGTTCCTATTGTCGGCTACTAAACGGTAGCTGCGCTCGGCTATTTTATCTGCCAGGGGCAAGTGGTGGTAAAGCCAGTTCCAGGTACCGCTGTACCCGCTGATCTTCAGCAACACGGCCACAGCCTCTGCACCGCGCAGGCGCTGGCCATACCTGGTTATCAGGTAAACGGATTTCCTGAATTGCTTTCTGCTGATGCCGTAAAACTCCTCCGGCACCTCCTGAAACGGCACGTAAGTTACCTGGTCCTTTGTCAGGCGTTGCCAGCGGCTTATCCAAAACTTACAGAAACTGCAATCGCCGTCGTACACAACAATTGGTTTAGCGGGTGCTGCTGTGAGGTGTGGTGTCTTGTCTGTCATAAAAATATTTGTTTGTCCTGAAGTAGTACCTGAGCCTAAATCCTTCGGTGGCTGCCTTAGGCATTTACAGCAAGATGCGGTATGCGTGTTTATACTTTCTTCAGGTGTATTGGTTGGCCGCGGGAGCGGGTTTAGCCCGAAAAGGAAGGTTGGCATAATGCTGTGGAAATAGTCTACAACCTGTAGAATAAAAGACCAGGTTGCCAGAACAATCTACACATTCATCTTGTTGTGTTATGTGTATAAATGGTTAATTAACAGGTATTTGTAAAATAATATAGGTTTGGCACGATTCTGTTACTATGGGAGGAGAACAAAGATCAAAGCAAAACATTAACCTATGAAAAAAGTAACAGTTTTCGCAGCAGCGATAGCCATACTAGGATTAACTTCTCTTGATGCCAACGCACAGACGCAGACAGAGAAGAAAACACAAGCTCAAACGCAAACACAGCAAGACCAGCAAACGCAAACACAAGGTCAGCAGCAGGCTGAACAGGTAAAGCAGGATGGACGCGAACTGGTAAAGCAGGATCAGCTTCCGGAAGGTGTGCAGAACGCGCTGAAGAGCGATGTGTATAAAGACTGGACAGTAGGTGAAATCTACAAAGTAGCGCCAGCAGCAGGTGCTCCGAATGCCGAAGTGGTGTACGAAGTAAGAATGACTAACGCACAAGGCCAGGCCGGTGTGGTTAGAATGAATGAGAAAGGCGGAGCCGCCTCAACCGAAGAATAACTGTAAACGTCATATAGTAAGCCGAAAAAAGCCTCACCTTGTGGGGCTTTTTTTTGCGCCATACTTTTGGGAGTGCTGCCGGAAAAGCTATTTCTGGCAGCACTCTTATATCTAGCTCAGGCGGGTATCACCCCTCTTCTCTTTTAGCTTTCTTCAAAGCCTTCAGGTAGGCAACCAGGTCATCCAGTTCCCCGTCAGAGATAACGTTCTCTTTAAAAGCAGGCATAATGCCCACGCCGTTTCGGATTTGAAAGCGCATCAGGAAGCCGGGCAGCGGTTTGTTGTTGATGGCTGGCGCCAGGCCTGCGGTTCCACCAGGGTGGCACTTCTGGCAATACTCCATATACACCACCTCACCCTGTGCCACGGCCGGGTTCTCGGTGCTTAGCGGCGCAAACATGGGAACGCCACGGCGGGCAGTGCCGCAGTAGCTCAGCGAGAGTAGCAGAAACAGGGTAGCGGAAAGTATAAATAGTCGTTTCATCGTCTTAGCTTTTAGTGATTTTCCAGATTACGCCCGTCTTAACCTGCGGCTCTGCGCCTTTTTCTGTCATTTTAACCACGCCGAAGTCCACAATGTACATGCTTTGGCCATCTGGTGAGAACTTTACACTCACCGGCCGCTCCAGCCCACCCGTTTTAAGTTTGGAGGCGGGCGCTACTTTCTTGCCTTTGTTGGCGGCAAAATCAGTTACCACACCGTTCTCCACGTTTACGCGCACCACTTTATACCCTACCGGGGCTAAAACTTTGCCCACTTCCGGTGCCATGTCGCCGAACTGCGCCACGAACACCTCTCCCTGGTAGCCGAAGGCATTGGATCTGGAAAAATCGAGGCCATTGGAGGAGGAGTGCACGCCCAGATCAGCGGTTGGCTTGGGCGGCTGGTTCGGGTGCTGCGCCAGCAGGACTTGCGGGGCTTTCTTGTCAGGTGCCTCAAACCGGTCGCCGTTCATGGCCAGGCCGCCTGCAAAGTCGGGCCAGCCGTACCAGGTATCCGGCTGCACTTTCCAGAGGTAATCAGCCGTGCCCCAGATAGGGCGGCTGCCCCGCACGTCAAAGCTGTTTTCGCTGATGTACAGTTGCCCGTTAGGCGCGAAGGCCAGGCCATATGGGTTCCGGAAGCCCCAGGCCACCAGTTCCAGTTGCCCGCCTTCCGGCGTAATGCGCATCACAGCCCCGGAGCAGGGAATGCTGCCTTTAATCACTTCCCCCTCCCTGGTCGGGGTGCCATAAGGTACGTAAGCGCCTGTGGTTTGCACGCCGCTCTTGCTTTCCAGCGGAATCGTGCTGGTGTAGTTGAGGCCTTTTAATACAATGTCACGGCAGGGAATGTCGTGGAAGTCCGGAAACCGCTTGAGCCAGCCGTAGTCGTAATTATCTGGCCCAACCACGGCGGAGTTGGTTGCGGTGCCCAAGCCAAAGTATAAATTGCCATCGGGGCCGATCACGGGGCCGTTAGTATGGTGGTCGCCCATGGTGGGGAGGTTCTCGACGAGAGGTGTTATACTTCCTTCCGGCGAAATACGCAGGATCTTACCACCCTCCAGTTCGCCGCCTTCCCCTACAAAAAAGTTGCCGTTATGGAAAGTGACGCCGGTCCAGGGCCCGTTCCGTTGTCCGGTGGCCACAGTGGCAACAGTACCGTTCGGCTCCACGCGCAGTAGCTTTGGCTCCAGGAACACCTCCCCATACGAGTACCCCGACTCCACCACATAAAGTTGCCCCTGCGCATCAAACGCCACGCCGGTAGGGAAAGTAAGGCCGGTAGCCACTACCTCAGCCTTGTAGCCTTCCGGCAGGGCAATGTCACCTGGGTCTGTGGGCCGTATATCGGTGCGAATGTCGCCCTGGCCGCCTCCATCGGAAGGCAGCAGGTGGAAACATCCACTTAAAAGGAGGAGCAGGAGGAGGGGCAGTGGCCTGTAAATGTTTTTCATAGCTTTTGATTTCCAGAATATTATCCTACATTATGACGTAATCGTTCTGTACGGGGGCACTAATGCAAGGTTAACATGGAAAAGGTGCAGGTTGTTTTGGGCTACGGCCGCTTGCTGCAGGCAAGGCTTCCGTTGGAGGTGGTGCTGTGGCTGGCAGGTCTTTCGGTTCTGGCTTTGATGGACCCTGAAAAGGAGCACTTGCTTAGCTTTTGCCCCTTTAGCTGGGTGCTGGAAAGCGGGTGCCCCGGCTGCGGACTGGGCCATGCGATAGCCTTTCTGGCGCGGGGGGAGTGGGAGGCGTCCTGGCAGGCGCATCCCTTGGCGGTGCCGGCGGTGCTGTTGCTACTAGGGCGCTGTGGCAGGTTGCTGCTGTTTAACCGAAGGCACAACAGGCGCAGTTACGACAGCTGATCCAGGCTTCTGCCCGGGCAGCGGCTGTGGAAGTGCGGGTCTAAGTATGGGCCTGGGTAAACGTAAATAGATTTTATTCACCAACTATAACCCATACGTATGGCAAGCATACTACACCTGATGCCGGACCTGGAGCCGGACGAAATGAGCTACATCCAATCGCTGGTGCAAAACATGAGCGAAGATGAAGGGCGCCAGTTTGCAAACATTTACCGGCCCCGCCGCCGTGAACCGATGCTGGTGCTGCTCACTACCGTGGTGGGTTTTTTCGGGGTTGCCGGTATTCAGCGCTTTATTGTGGGGCAGATCGGGCTAGGCCTGCTATACTTCTTTACCGCAGGCCTATGCTTTATAGGCACCATTGTAGATTTGATCAACCACAAGCGCCTTGCCTATGAATACAATGTGAAAGAGGCGGATAAGGTAGTTATGATGATGCGCTACGGGCGCTAGTTATTTTGTCCTGATCCGGATAAAACTGCTGCGGAAATGCTGCTGCCCGTCTGTGAGGTGCAGCAAATACCAGCCGCCGCTAAGGCTGCTTACATCCAGTTGTGCCCGGTAGGAAGGCGCCATTGAAAGCTGCCGGACTGTTCTGCCTGCCGCATCATAGATGAAGGCGGTGTTGGGCTGAAAGGAAAGGTTGGCAACGTGCACTTCTGAAGTATAAACCGGGTTCGGAAACAGCACGGCATTGGCGGGCGCGGGTATCTCGAGCGCGGTATTCTGTACAACCTGCTCTGTTACCTGCAGCAGCCAGTTGTTCGGATCTACAAGTATGTCCAAAATCGGCGCATCCGCCTGTACCAGGTGCTCAGTTACAGGTTGCTCCTGCGTTAGCCTGTACACAATGGTGTCGTTGGCTGTAACGATACCGTACTCCACATCAGAACGGAAGAAGGGAGTGGTGGCGCTAGTGGTTTGGGTGGATCGGATTACGGCCTGGCCGTTTTCCTGGTTCCACTCTACTGCGTAGATCGGGTAGCCTTCGCCACTGTACCACTGGTCGAAGAAGTAATCAAGGTCTTTGCCAGAAACCTCCTCCATTACCAGTTGCAGATCGGAAGTGCGTGCGGTGCCGCCGCCGAAGCGCTGCTGGTACTCGCGCAGGGCCTGGAAGAAAAGCGCATCGTTGTTCAGCTCGAAGCGCAGCATATGCACCACGCTGGCTCCTTTTTTATAAGTAAGGCGGTAGTCAAAAATGCGGGATACACGGGTGGTGTCTTCCACTTTTAAACTTCCCTGGGGCCGCTGCAGGGCAAAGGTGTGCGCATCCTTTAACCAATTTTCTGCTGCCGTTTCGCTGTAGGGCTTCAGGGCCAGGTACTCGGCATAGGACGCAAAGCCTTCGTTCAGCCAGATATCCTGCCAACTGGCGCAGGTTACGTTGTCGCCAAACCACTGGTGGGCCAGTTCGTGCGCCGTCAAAGTGAAGGTGAACGTACTTTGTGTCGTCATCGTTTGGTGCTCCATGCCGCCACCCATGGGTGCCATGCTGTGGCCATACTTCTCCTTGTAAAAAGGGTACAGCCCAAACTGCGCGGAGAATTGCTCCAGAAAGCCAGCGGTGCGGTCAATTTCCTGTTTGTACCTCTCCAAAGCGCCTCCGCGGTACACGTAGTTTACAATGGGCACGGGAGCAGGCGCGTCGGGTAGGTTTGCTACCTGCACATACTCCTCGTAATCCGACACAGCCACCGACACCAGGTAATAATCAATCGGGTAGCGCGATTTCCACTCATGGCGCTTTCTGCCGTCGGGCAAATCCACCACCCGCGTCAGCAGGCCGTTGGAGCCAACTTTGTTCTCGGCAGCGGTGGTTACGAAAACGTGTACGGAATCGGCCTTATCGGTGAGTACCTGCTTGGTGGGCCACCATTCGTAGGCGGCATAGGGCTCGCTCAGGCTCCAGGTTACAGAATTCCCCCACTGTGGCTCCCGGGCCGTGCTGAAGCCGTTGCCGATGGCTGCGTTGTTTCCGGAGGGTGCCGTGCCCTTGTAGTAAATAACGGCCCTTACCAGTTGTGCCGCTGCCACCGGCACAGCAAGAGGCACGGCTACTTCCACACCTGCACGGTTTATACTTGCCTGGCGCTGCCCGTTCACCACCACCGAGTCTATCTGGAAGTTGGGGTGCAGCTCAAAGGCAAAAACGTTTAGCGGCTGCCTTGCCCTAGCTTGCAGCGTCACGTTTCCGGCAACGTAGCGGCTGTCGCGCTCCAATTGCAGGTCCAGTTTGTAGAAGGTCATGTCGTACTGGTTCATGAGCCGCTGGTGTTCGGGTGTTGCCACTGCCTCGCGTTGAGTTGCCTGCAGGCGGCTTTCTGCACAGGTTGCCAGTTCCTGCGCAAAAGTGCAGGTATAACTAAAAAGCAGGCAAAGCAGAAGGGGTGGCAGGAAACGGGTCATGTTTTATACAGAGGATAGTATGAAGGTGGAAGTGGTTATACGTTACTTAGGTGAACAGAGAGCTCATTTATAAAGAGTAAGTATAACAAGTAACAGTCAACTTAAGGCCTTGTTATACTTCATCCGGTGGTAAGTTGCTGCACTCTCATACGTACGCTAAAACAAGTATGGCAGGCATCGCCTTTGCGGTGCCTGCCATACTTGTCAACAATAGAAAAGGTTTACTTCGTGACCGGTGTTACCTTGTATCCCTGCTTGCGCAGCAACGCCACCACACCGTTCTCGCCGGATAAGTGGCCGGCACCCACGGCAAAGAAGGTTGCTTTCTGCTTGGCCATTCGCTCCATTATCGGAATCCAGCTCTTGTTGCGCTGCACCAGGAACACCTCATTGAATTTCTTATAGTCTTCTTCGGAGTAATCGCGCTTCATCAGGTTCTCCAGGCCCTGCAGGTCCTGGGCCAGGTACAGCTCCACCAGTTTGTCGTAATCGGCTTTTGCCTGCGGAATGTCCTGCACCATGCGCACCAGCATGTCGGCGTACATGTCGTTCGGCAATTTGTCCACAGCGGCCATCTGCTGCTGCACTGTCTCAATGCCCACTACCTCTTTCTTCTGGCTGTGCGCTATCTCCATCAGCCGCTGCTCATAAGATTCAGGCGTGCACTCCGTCAGCTTCGCCATCACCATGGTCTGCAGCATAAACGGCTTCATGCCGTCCAGCAGTTTTATATCAATGCCGTAGTTAGCGGTAAAATAGTCCGACAGCACCTTATACTCTTCAGCCTCGAACAGCGCCTGCAGCGACTGCCCCTCTGGCAGTTTGGCGTACTGCATCATCTCGCCCATCATGTTTGGGTCATCCATGTCCAGCTCCAGCGTAAGCTGTTCTGTTTGCTTTACCTTCTCCTGCAGTAGATCGGATAGCACCAGCTTGTCCGGGCACACAGCATGGATGGTGCCGTAGAGATAGGACGGGCTTTTCAGGCCTTTGCCTGATATTTGCCAGAGAAGGGCGTTTATGTCTTTCCCGCCCCCAGCTAAGGCAGGTAGGGCTTGCAGCAGCAGTAGTGCCAGCGCCAGTACAAAGTGTTGTTTTCTGTTCATCGTGAAGGTTGGTTTATAGAATGCAAGCTACTATTTTGAGCTGATTAAGAATCATAAATTTTGGTACAAGCTTCAAAAAGGTGATTCGCCCTGTTTTAATATATTTGCACGTACACCCAATTCCTAATCGATGCGCCATATGCCAGAAATGCACCTATCCGAAATTTACATTTACCCTATCAAATCGTTGGGCGGCATTAGCGTGCAGCAGGCGGAGGTGGAGGACCGGGGCCTGAAATACGATCGCCGCTGGATGCTGGTAGATGAAGCCGGGAAATTCCTGACGCAGCGACAGCACGCGCAAATGGCTTTGCTGCAGGTGGCGCTGCAGGATGATGGCCTGCTGGTGACACACAAGCAAGACCTGCTGAAGCCCTTGTTTATCCCCTTCGAAGCGAAAGAAGGCAGCGGCCGGGAAGTGGAGGTGACAGTATGGGGGGACACGGTGAAGGCCCTGGAGGTAAACGGGAACACCAGTGCCTGGTTTACAGATGCCTTGGGAATGCCCGCCCGCCTGGTGCGCATGCTGGAACACTCAAAGCGACTGGTTGATCCCGAGTATGCCGCACAGGGGGAGTTGGTGAGCTTTGCCGATGATTTTCCCTTTCTACTGATAGGACAGGCCTCGCTGGATGACCTGAACAGCCGCCTGAAAGAAGAGCAGGTGCCCATGAACCGCTTCCGTCCTAATTTCGTGTTTGTGGGTGGCCAGCCATTTGAGGAAGATACCTGGGGCCACTTCAACATTGGCTCGCTTCCCTTCTATGGGGCAAAACCCAGTGCCCGGTGTGTGGTAACTACTATCAACCAGGATACCAGCGAGAAAGGGCAGGAGCCGCTGCGCACCCTCTCTACCTATCGTCTGAAGAACAACAAAGTTATGTTCGGCCAAAACCTGCTCCATAGCGCCAACGGCCAGGTGGCGGTTGGAGATTCCATCCACATCCATTCCCGGCACTAAGTATTGCAGCCATAACAGGTGCTTTTAAAGCCGCAGGAGTAGGAGTCAGGCCTCTTGGCTGACCTGGGCGCTCTTATAGTATATAGTATAGTATGGTTGAATTTGCGGGCAACTATACCTTTGCTTGTTATGCTGTTGCTTTACATCTTGTAGCATGTACCGCAGCAGGCTTCGTGAACCTGATGTTATTCTCTGTGTCAAAAGTAAAGGCCTTGCCGGATGGCTTAATGTGCATAGAGAGCTTGAAGTTCACATAAAGCGGATGGAGTAGTCTTTTGATCAACAGTAGCACCACTTTGCTGCTGACCGGAAAATCCTAGAATCTGAACACGGTAACAACAGGCAGGTAACAGTGCTTGTATTCGTGTCTTAAGCTTTATGTCTGCCACAACGCAAGTATAACTTCTAGAGAAGGAAACTATCAGGCATGATAACAAGGGGTGTATGTTGTTCTGAGAGGTGTTAAAGGGCTTCCCTCTTATTTCCTTTAAACCTTAACTGCTTAAGCTTGAAGAGGTAAAGCTTATAGTTGGAGTTTTAAGTGCTATTTTCATAATAAGAAAAAAAAGTATGCTTGCCTGTTAAGTATAACTTTTCCTCCCGAAAGCCGCTAAGGCGAACCTTGTTTTCAAAACATAGGATACCTGTTGCTAGGTCGTTCGAAGCAGTCTTTCTTTAGTAGTAAATAACATAGCCTGTTTGACTGCATCATATCAACTAGTATCAATATTAAACTATCTTTATTATTGGAAATGTATTGTTTGTTGAGCTTGTTTTACGACGCATAATCAAATGCAAGTAAAGAATTTACTATTCCTGATGAATCGTTGGCCCTGAAAAATGATATGTTATCAAGTATAAACTGAACCTTTAGTATAAACATAACTGCAGCGGCACGTGGTAACATCTGCTATAGCGGCAAGCGGGTAATCGCAAAGTTTGGTTTTGAATGGATGTTGGAACATTTTGGTTTTGCCGTGAATTATGTACTGTAACATAGGGTTTAATTTTTCAGCAGGAGTTTTTCTTTTAGTTGCATTTAGTTATATTTGGTTTTACAACACAATTCTAACCAAATATTCATCTTAAAATCAATTTTATGAAAAGACTGCTACTACTCAGTTTTGCCCTAGTCTTTGCGCTGCTTCAGCAGGTGCAGGCTCAGAGCAGAACGGTAACGGGTACAGTGACAGACGCATCGAGTGGGCAAGGACTACCTGGGGTGACTGTACTAGTAAAAGGAACTCAGGTTGGCACAGCAACAGGAGTTAACGGAGGTTACTCTGTGAATGTGCCGGAAGGCAGTAACACGCTTGTTTTTAGCTACATCGGCTACAAGAACGTGGAGCGTGCTATTGGCAATTCTTCAACAGTAAACGTATCACTGGCTATTGACCAGGAGCAACTTCAGGAAGTTGTTGTAGTGGGGTATTCTACATCAACAAAGGAGTCTTTCACTGGTACGGCAAAAGTTGTAAGTGGAGAGAAGCTGGAAGACAAGAACGTTTCAAACGTTTCTCAGGCGTTGGCAGGTGAGGTTGCAGGTGTTCGTGTAATCAACACCAGTGGCCAGCCAGGTACTGAAGCAACTATCCGTATCCGTGGTATCGGTTCCGTAAATGGTAACCGTGCGCCACTTTATGTAGTTGACGGTGTTCCATTTGTAGGTAGCCTTAACTCTATCAACCCAGCTGACATCGAGTCTACTACTGTGTTGAAGGATGCTGCTGCGACAGCTATTTATGGTTCAAGAGGTGCAAACGGTGTGGTTCTGATCACTACTAAGAGCGGTAGAGGCAAAAAGTCATATATCGAAGTGGATGCTAACCTTGGTACTAACATGCAGTTACTGCCACGCTACGAGACAATCAAGTCACCAGAGCAGTACATTGGTCTGAGCTGGGAAGCTTTATTCAATCAGCGAAGAGCAATTAACAACGCAGACAATAACCCTGCAAACGATGTTGATCCTGTAGCTTTCGCGAACGAAAGACTATTCTCTACTTCAGGAATTTCTCCAGGCTATAACCTGTGGAATGTTGCAAACGGTGCAGAACTGATCGACCCGGAAACCAGAATGGTTAGAGAAGGGGTGACAAGAAAGTATGATCCGGAGAACTGGGAAGATTATGGTTTCCAGAACTCAGCACGAAAAGAAGTGAATGTTAAGTTTGGTGGATCAAATGACCAGACAAGCTACTATACTTCATTCGGTTACCTGAACGACGTTGGCTACCTGATCAACTCTGATTATGAGCGTCTGACTGCCCGTTTAAACGTAAGACAGGAAATTACAGAGTGGTTAACAGGTGGTGTGAACTTCGCTTATGCTAGGTCTGAAACAAATAGAAACGGACAGAGCTCTGACTCAGGAAGCATTTTCTGGTTCTCTGATAACATTCCTTCTATCTATCCACTGTACCAGAGAGATGCCGAAGGCAACCTGATCACAGACCCTATCTTTGGTGGAAACCAGTTTGACTATGGCGAAAGAACAGGATTCTCCCGTGCTTTTGGTGGTCTTACAAACGCAATCGCTGATGCAACATACGATGTAAACAGAGACAAGCGTAACGAATTGAATGGTAGCGCAAACCTGGATATAACAATTTTTGAAGGCTTGACTTTCGAAAACCGTTTGGGTGCCCAGTACTACCAGAACAATTACATCAACAGAGGAAATAAGTACTACGGTGGTTCAGCATCACAGAACGGTAGCATCTTCCTGGCAAGAACAGAGCTGTTTAACTACAACTTGTTGAACTTGCTGCGTTACAGCAAAAACTTTGGTGAGCACAGCTTAGAAGTTCTTGCTGCGCATGAGGCAACCGACTGGAGCAGAAGCTATTTGTCTGCTTCTGCCTATAACCTGGTAGACCCAAACATTCTAGAGATTGGAAACGCTGTAGTAACAAACCCTTCTAACTCTTACACAGAAGAGTATGCACTGGAGAGTTATTTCGCACAGGCTAACTACGATCTGGATAAGAAATACTTCTTGTCAGCAACTATCAGAAGAGACGGCTCTTCAAGATTCCGCGAAGATAAGTGGGGTACTTTCGGTTCAGTAGGTGCAGCCTGGTTAATCTCCAGCGAAGACTTTATGAACAGCCAGTCGCTCTTCAATTCTTTGAAACTAAAAGCTAGTTATGGTTTGATTGGTGATCAGGCAGGTGTAGGTTTCTATCCTGGATACGACCTGTTCGATGTAGATAACCTGAACGATAACCCGGCTTTCGCCTTTGATACAAAAGGTAACCCTGATCTGACTTGGGAAACTTCTAAGATGTTCCAGACTGGTATCGAGTTTGAAGTTCTGAACAGCCGTATTCTAGGAAGTATAGATTACTATGTAAAGAACACAGATGACCTGATCTTCGACGTAAGAGTTGCTCCATCTTTGGGTTATGCTATCCTTACTCAGAACGCAGGTAGCTTGAGAAACAGAGGTTTAGAATTTGATTTCACAGGTAATGCGTTTGAAGGCAAGGACTATCGTTTGAGCCTGAACGTAAACGGCGAAATCTTCAGCAACGAGATTACGAGCATGCCAATAGACCCGGCAACTAATCGTCCGAAGGCTATTGACGTTCAGTCTCCATACGGTTGGTCAGAAGGACATTCAGTTTATGACTTCTACATGAGAGAGTGGGCTGGTGTATCTTACAATGGACTATCAATGTGGAATGTTTACTACAATGATGCCAATGGTAACGATATAGTTGACGAAGGTGAAGGAATCACTAGCTTAACAGATTATCTGGCTAATAACCCAGAGATAAGCGAAGGTGATCTTAAAAGATCTACAACTACAGCATACGCAAATGCAACACAGAAATATGTAGGCAAGTCTGCAATTCCGGATGTAAGAGGCGCGTTTAATATCGGTGCTGGCTACAAAGGGTTTGACCTAAATGTTCAGATGCTGTACAGCCTTGGTGGATATGCATATGATTACACTTATGCAGGACTGATGAGCAACACTAACATTGGTGGTAACAACTGGCACGTTGACATTCTTGACAGATGGCAGCAGCAGGGTGATGTGACAAACGTTCCGCGCCTGTCAAACAACAGAGATGCAAACGTAAGCTCAGTTTCTACCCGTTTCCTGACTAAAGCTGATTACTTGGTACTGAACAATGTGCGTCTTAGCTACACAGTTCCTGCAACTTACACAAGCAAAATCGGTGTAGGCGGATTATCTGTATGGGTATCTGGCGATAACCTGTGGTTAAAAACAAAGCGTGACGGCTTCAACCCTTCTACTGCAGAAGCAGGTAGCTCTAACACATACCGTTACTCACCACTTTCTACTGTAACAGCAGGTTTAAGAATCAAAATTTAATTAACGTAACATGAAAAATAGGTTTTTATACATAGGCGCACTTGCTCTGACATTTATGTCGACGGGTTGCGAAGAGGAATTCCTGGATAAGCAGCCAACTGAGCAGTTGTCACCTGAGCAGATTGCAATAGCCGCCGAAACGGACCCTTCCCTGTTGAACGCATTTACGGCAGGTTTGTACTCTACGATGTACAACACGGGAACAGGCGGAACAACTGGCCATGATGACTTTGGTCAGAAAGGCTACGATATCTACAGCGACATGCTTGCTTCTGACATGGTTTTATCAGCCATCAACTACGGCTGGTACTCCACAGTAGCAAGATATCAGGCTACAACCAACAACACGTTGGATGATGCCTATCAGCCTTGGCGTTACTACTACAGAATCATTTTTGGTGCTAACACGCTGATTGGAATTTTGGGTGGAAATGATGCGGTACTGGATACGCCAGAGGAGGAGTACATCATGGGTCAGGCAAAAGCGATGCGTGCTTATGGTTATTTCTACCTTTCTCAGTTCTATGCACAGGGATATGGTACAGGATCAGAAAAAATCCTGCCTATCTATGTGGATACTGAGGCGCCTGCACAGCCGTTAAGCACTTCTGAAGAAGTTTACAGCCTCATGGTAAGTGACTTGGAGGAGGCAATTACATTGCTGGAAGGCTTTGACAGATCAGCTAAGAACGAAGTAAACCAGGAAGTAGCAAAAGGATTGTTGTCTTATGTGCTGGCAGCCAGAGGAACACAGTCTGATCTGCAGCGAGTGGTTGAATTGACAAATGACATCATCACAGATGGTGGCTATAGCTTAATGACAAAGAACCAACTGGCTGCACAGTTTGATGCAGACGGTAACATTCTGAACAGAGATGCAGCAGGTTTTAACGACGTGTCGAACCAAAGCTGGATCTGGGGTGTAGACCTTACTTTGGACATAGGCCTGGACCTGGTATCTTGGTGGGGACAAGTTGACTTGTTTACATATAGCTATGCTTGGGCAGGTGACCCTAAAGCCATCGATGCAAGCTTATATGCTGCTATTCCGGCAGACGATATCAGAAAAAAGCAGTTCGTGCCAACCACAAACAGCCGTAACCTGATGCCGCTTAACAAGTTCTATGCGCCTGACAGAAGAATCGGTGGACAGCGTAACGTGGTAACAGACTACGTGTACATGCGCCTTGAGGAAATCTATCTGCTGAATGCAGAAGCGAAGGCAAGACTAGGCATGGATGCGGAAGCAAGAGAAATGTTGAAGATGCTGGTGTCTACACGAGTTGCTGATGCAAGCTATATTGATGCACTCTCTGGTCAGGCATTGTTAAACGAAATCTTCCTGCAGACGCGTATCGAGTTATGGGGTGAAGGTAAGTCTTACCTGGCAATGAAGCGTCTGAAGCAGTCAATTACAAGAGGTTCAAACCACTTGTTCTTCCCAGGCGAGACATTCTCATGGAATGATGATGAGTTGACCTTCCCTATACCACAAGCAGAGATTCTTAACAACCCTGCGCTTAATCAATAAGCAGCATAGGTGGGTCAAGAGCTTATAAGTTCTTGACTACTTAAGAAGGATGTTAATATTCTTGAAGAAAACAAGAGGGCTGCCCGAAAGAGCAGCCCTCTTGTTTTGAATATTTCTTAATTTAGAAGGCTAATCAATAAAAGATAAAATGAAAAAGACAACCATAGCCATACTTGGTGCAGCCTGCTTTGTGTCTGGAGCATTTGTGGCCCGGGTAGCAGAGGAGAAACTGACAGTGGCGATATTGCAGGATGCGCAGAAAGTAATCGGGTTAAATTTCACCGATGCGCAACTGGACTCTACAATTTCGGAACTGGAAAGCTATCGCAAAGACTATGCGGTGCTGCGCAAGCAGAACTTGCCGAACAACGTAGCTCCGGCACTGGTGTTTAATCCCATTCCAGTAGGCTATACCTTCCCCGCAGGCAAATCGATGTTTGAGGTAGAGCGGCCAACAAAGGTAAAGCTGCCACGCAAGCGCGACGAGCTGGCTTTCTATTCTGTGCCACAGCTGGCAGAACTGGTGCGCACGCAGCAGATCACATCCGAGGAGCTGACAAAGTTCTTTATCGCACGCCTTAAGAAGTATGGCCCGACCTTGGAATGCATTACAACCTTAACAGAGGAACTGGCACTGCAGCAGGCACGGCAGGCAGATAAGGAAATCAAGGCTGGCAAGTATAAAGGCATGCTCCACGGTATTCCGTTTGGGGTGAAGGATTTGTTATCAACCGAAAAGTATAAGACCACTTGGGGCGCGATGCCTTACAAAGATCAGGTGATAGACGAGGATGCCACTGTGGTGCAGCGCCTGCAGGATGCGGGGGGCGTGCTGGTGGCTAAAACTACACTCGGGGCACTGGCCATGGGTGATGTGTGGTACGGCGGCAAAACACGCTCGCCGTGGGATATCAGCAAAGGCTCCAGCGGCTCGTCAGCAGGATCTGCGGCGGCAGTGGCTGCTGGCCTGCTGCCATATGCCATCGGTACTGAAACATTGGGTTCCATAGTGTCTCCGTCAACAGCCTGTGGTACAACGGGCCTGCGCCCTACTTTTGGGCGGGTGAGCCGCCATGGTGCCATGGCCCTTAGCTGGTCGATGGATAAGATAGGACCGATAGCTCGCTCTGCCGAGGATTGTGCCATCGTATTCAACGCCATTTACGGACCTGATGGAAAAGATCAGTCGGTATATGATGCCCCGTTTAACTACAACAAAAGTATAGATCCGAAGAAGCTGCGCGTAGGTTACCTGAAGGATGACTTTGCGCGGGAGTATGGCTTTGCTCAAAACGACCAGGCAACACTGGAGGCGTTGCGAAAAGCCGGTGTCGAGCTGGTGCCAATTTCACTTCCGGACAACCTGCCGATAAGTGAGCTTATCATGACCATATCAGTAGAAGGTGCCGCTGCGTTTGAAGAGCTGACCCTTAGTGGCCGTGATAGCCTGCTGGTGGCCCAGCACAAGAATGCCTGGCCAAACACTTTCCGGGCTGCGCGCTTTATACCGGCGGTGGAGTACCTGCAGGCACAGCGGGTGCGGAACCTGCTGGTGCAGCAGATGCAGGAAACACTGAAAGATGTGGACGTATACCTGAGCCCATCCTTTGCAAGCAACAACCTAGTTGTAACAAACCTGACGGGTCACCCTTGCGTGGTGGTGCCGAATGGTTTCCAGAAAAATGGCATGCCAACAACCATCACCTTTATGGGCAAGTTGTTTGGGGAGGCAGAGCTGCTAAGCTTTGCAAAGTTTTACCAGGGGCTGACTCAGTTTGAGGAGCAGCACCCAAGTATGGACTTCAGCAAGAAGAAGAAGTCTTAGCAAGTAAACATGAAGTATGGCCGCCGCCCGGAAAGCAATGCATCTTTCGGGCGGCGGTTTTGCTTCATAGGGGTTAATATTTTAATTTAAGGGAGAAATCTAAAAAAGCATACCTAACATACCGATTGCATGCAACTAAAACGACAAGCCGTAGCCCTTATGGCTTTCCTGCTGCTAGGCAGCAATGTGGCCGTACAGGCGCAGGAAAAAAAACTGGAACTGAGCGTGGAAAAGATCATGCGCGATCCGAAATGGATCGGCACTGCGCCAAGCAATGTGTTCTGGTCTGAAGACGGCAAGAAAATATACTTTTCGTGGAACCCCGACGGCAACCGGGAAGACTCGCTGTACAGCGTAAATGCAGAAGGCAAGAACCTGCAGAAAGTAAGCCCGCAGGAGCGCCGTAGCCTTCCGTCGCCGCGAGGGGAGTATAACCGTGCCGAAACAAAGAAAGTGTATGAGCGAAACGGTGATATCTTTATTTATGACATCAAATCAGGAAAGGCGCAGCAGGTAACCAATACGGTGGAGCGCGAAAGTAACCCTGATTTTACATTTGATGAGCAGGAAGTGGTATTCATGAAAGATGGCAACCTCTTTGCCTGGTCCATCAGCAATGGACAGACAAAGCAGCTTACGGATTTCAGGAAAGGCAGAAAGCCAGCAGACGAAGGAAAAAGTGCACAGCGGGAGTGGCTAAAGGAGCAACAGCTTGCCCTGCTCCAGATCGTGCGCGACCGCAAGGAATCTCAGGACGCTGCTGAACTGCAGCAAAAGAAAGAGGCGCCGAACAGGCCGAAGGAAATATACATAGAAGATAAGATCGTGAGCAGCGTAGACCTTGGGCCCGACGAACGCTTTATATCTTACCAACTCATCACACGTCCGAAGAACGCCAAGGTGGCCATTGTGCCTAATTTTGTAACGGCTTCGGGTTATACAGAAGATATCAACACCAGAACTAAGGTAGGCGATGCGCAAACTACTTCTGAGTTCTTCGTGTATGATACGCAGCGCGATTCTACCTATGCCATCACGATGAAAGATGTGGCAGGAATTGACGAGCAGCCCGCGTACCTCAAAAGTAAAAAAGCAGGAGCGACAGAAGGCGAAGCAAAGAAGCAGCAAATGCGCGCCACTAGCATCTATGGCCCTGTCTGGTCCAAGGATGGCAAACATGCAGTGGTGGTGGCTCGCTCGGAGGATAACAAAGACCGTTGGATACTGGAACTGGACCCTGCCACCGGAAAGCTGACCGTGCTGGACCGCCAGCGCGACGAAGCCTGGATAAACGGGCCTGGAATCGGTTACGGAACAGGCGACATTGGTTGGATGCCGGATAACAAGCGCGTGTGGTTTCATTCTGAAGAGAATGGCTATTCGCACCTGTACACAGTGGATGTAAGCAGCGGCCAGAAAAAGGCACTGACCAGCGGTAAGTTCGAAGTATCGGATGTGCGTATGTCGGACAGTGGCAAGTACTTTTACTTCAAGGCCAACAAAGTGCATCCGGGGGAGCAGCACTTTTACCGCATGCCCGTAAATGGCGGCGAACTGACGCAGCTCACAAGTATGACGGGAGCGCATGAGGTGAGCCTGTCGCCAGATGAGAAGAATTTGGCCATCCGTTACTCCTTCAGCAACAAGCCATGGGAGCTTTACGTGATGGACAATAAGAAAGGAGCAAAGCCAAAGCAGGTAACCGAGTCGCTGACAGACGAGTTCAAATCCTATAACTGGCGTGAGCCGGAGGTGATCTCCTTTAAGGCCAGCGACGGTGCCGATGTATATGCCCGCATCTACCAACCAAAGAACCCGACACCGAACGGACCTGCTGTTGTGTTTGTGCATGGCGCTGGCTACCTGCAGAACGCGCACAAGTGGTGGAGCAGCTACTTCCGCGAGTACATGTTCCATAACTTCCTGGCGGATCAGGGCTATACTGTGCTGGACATCGACTACCGCGGCAGCGCCGGCTACGGCCGCGACGTGCGCACCGGCATCTACCAGTTTATGGGCGGCAAAGATTTAAGTGACCATGTGGACGGAGCGAAGATGCTGGTGGACAAGTATAAAGTGGACCCAAAGCGCATCGGTATCTACGGTGGTTCTTACGGAGGCTTCATCACCTTGATGGCTATGTTTACTGAGCCGGATGTATTTGCCGCCGGAGCCGCATTACGTTCTGTTACCGACTGGGCGCATTACAACCACGGGTATACTTCAAATATCCTGAACACACCGCAAACAGACAGTCTGGCTTATGCCAAGAGCTCGCCTATTTACTATGCGGAAGGGTTGAAAGGTGCTTTGCTGATTGCGCACGGTATGGTGGATACGAACGTGCACTTCCAGGATGTGGTACGCCTCACGCAGCGACTGATAGAACTTGGAAAAGATAACTGGGAGTTGGCGGTATACCCGGTGGAGAACCATGGGTTTACAGAGCCTGCCAGCTGGACAGATGAGTATAAACGTATTTACAAGCTCTTTGAGGAGAACCTGAAAGAGAAGAAGTAGAGCCGTTAGAGGTATAGAGTAGGAGCGTGTGGTGCGAAAGTGCCGCACGCTTTTGCATTTCAGAAAGTACAGATTATCGCTACACCTTCGTACTGTTCGTTGCTTTCGGGAAGCAGGCTGATGCTGGAGTTACGCTTGTGTAGTTCAGGCACCAGGATGCCTATACTTGCTCCTACCACATAGCCCACAATGTTGTCGCTCACAAAGTGTTTGCCGGCCTTCAGGCGCAGGTAAGCAACAGTGGCAGGAACAGAGGCTGCCGCTGCCCAGATATAAGGGCGGACAGGGGAATCCGGGTTGAAGTCGTGGTATACTTTGGCTAGAAAAAAGGTTGCCGTGGCTGTTGCGGCGGTGTGGCCGGCGTAAAAAGAGTTTGTTGCCTGCTTGTCAGTCCGTAGCTCCAGTGGCGCGTCGGCTGCATACACATATGGCCGCCTGCGCCTCGAGTTGCCAGTTGTCAGGCTGTATACACCCCCCGCAATAGACATGGCCTGGCCGTAGAGCAAGTATACCTGCGGTGCATTTTGCTGAATATCCTTATCGAGCAGCAGCAGGAGTGGGGTTGCAAACGAGCCATAAAAGAACACATCGCTGACGCTTTCGGCACGGGTACTGTAGTTGCCGGCAGCAAAGCGGTCTAGGCCATTCACGTTATTCTTGTTCAACGCGGCAAGTTCTTGCAGGGTCACTTTGTCCTTTTTGTCCATCAGGTAGCTACCAACCAGCGAGGCGCCTACGCCTCCGGCAATGATTGCCCCGTCTTTTAGCCAGCTTGTTTGATAAGGAGATACCGCTGCCTGGCCCAAAGCATTTTGCGCGCAAAATGCGCAAATGATGAGCCAGAGCAACAGGAGCCGTTTCATGCTAGAATGTATAGGTAAGATGCGCGCCACTGAAGTTTCTTCCGGATACCGGGATCAGGGTAAAGTTGCGCTTGTTTGATTTCTTATGGAACTGCGGTACAAGTATACCAGCGGCTGCGCCGATACCGTACCCGAGCAGGTTATCGCTTAAAAAGTGCTTGCCAGCCTTCAGTCGTAAATAACCCACGGTGGCAGGCAATGCAGCGGCCGCAGCCCAAACGTAGGGCCTTGCCCGGGAATCAGGATTAAAATCGTGGAAGATTTTAGCCGCGAAGAAGGATGCAGCAGCGGTAGCGGATGTGTGGCCAGCATAAAATGAGTTCAGGGCATTTCCGTCGTTCTTATCGTTGATGTCCGCTTCAGGGCTGTAGGTAATCGGGCGGGCACGCTCCACGTTTCCGTTCACCATAGTAAATAGTGCACCGGTTACGGCCATTGTCTCCACGTATAACACTGCCACCTGTCCGGCTTTGCTGCCCACGTTGTCGTTTAGGAGCATGAGCACGGGCAATCCGAAGGAGCCATAGAAGCCAATGTCACTTAAATTTGCTGCGCTTTCAGAGTCATAGCCAGCGGAGAAGCGATCAAATGCATTCACGTCATTTTTGTTCAACGCCATTAACTCGGCATCCGTCATTCCTTCCTTATCACCCATCAGGGTGAGGCCGTAATAGCTAAGGCCGATACCTGCCGCAATGATCGGGGCATCCACTTTAAAACTGGTCTTGTAAGGTGATTCGTTCTGGGCAAATGCCTGGGAAGTTACAAAAGTTAAAATCGTGAGTAACGATAGGATGGGTTTCATGTATTTTTTCAATGGAGGGTTTCCTTAGTTTTTAAGTGAAACGAGCATGTTTTTCAAAAGGTTGTACGGGTAAACCCCCTGCAGCCATACTTTTTGAGTAGAAGCCTGCAGATGAATTGATTAATATAGTAAACGGCTAATAATATAATATTAATGAGTCTGCTGCACCGTTTTTGATACATGTTTCAAGTATGGCAGAATTGTTTTAGCTTTGTAGCCGCTGCCCTTGGTGGCAACAGGTTTATACTTTGTACCTAAACCCCTAAAAGAAATGCCATATTTATTTACGTCTGAGTCTGTGTCTGAGGGACACCCGGATAAAGTTGCTGACCAGATCTCGGATGCACTTTTAGATGAGTTCCTGAAGCAGGACCCGCAGTCTAAAGTGGCCTGTGAAACGCTGGTAACCACTGGTTTGGTGGTGCTAAGCGGCGAGGTGAAGACAGAAGCGTACGTTGACGTGCAAAAAGTAGCACGGGAGGTGATCAAACGTATTGGTTATACAAAATCAGAGTACAAGTTCGATGCAGAGGCGTGTGGGGTTATCTCCGCTATCCACGAACAGTCTGCCGACATTAATCAGGGAGTAGAGCGTGCCAACCCGGAGGAGCAGGGAGCTGGGGACCAGGGAATGATGTTCGGGTACGCCTCCAGCGAGACCGACAATTATATGCCGCTGGCGCTAAGTATTTCGCATCTGCTGCTGGAGGAGCTTTCTGCCATCCGCAAGGAAGGCAAGGAAATGACCTACCTGCGCCCGGACGCAAAATCGCAGGTAACTATCCGCTACAACGACAACGACGTGCCGGAGAAGATCGATACAATCGTGATCTCTACTCAGCACGATGAGTTTATACTTCCTGATGGCGACAGCAATGAAGCCAAGGATAATGCTGAGCAGCAAATGGTGGCCAGGATTGCCCAGGACGTAAATAGCATCCTGATGCCGCGTGTACTGAAGCAATTGCCGGAGCGCGTGCAGAAACTGTTTAATTCAGACATCATTTACCACATCAACCCAACTGGGAAGTTCGTGATAGGTGGCCCGCACGGCGATACAGGTCTTACTGGCCGGAAGATCATCGTGGATACCTATGGTGGCAAAGGAGCACACGGTGGTGGTGCTTTCTCTGGTAAAGACTCTTCTAAAGTAGACCGCTCTGCAGCGTATGCCGCACGGCACATCGCCAAGAACCTGGTAGCTGCAGGCGTGGCCGACCAGGCGCTGGTACAGGTGGCGTATGCCATTGGTGTTGCCAAGCCAGTAGGTTTGTATGTAACCACGTATGGCTCTACAAAGGTGAAGGATGCCAGCGGTAACCTGATGAGCGACGGTGAGATTGCTGAGAAGGTGGATAAGCTGTTTGACATGCGCCCTTACGCCATTGTGCAGCGCTTTGGCTTGCAGAACCCAATCTTCGCCGACACGGCAGCTTATGGACACATGGGCCGCACACCAGGTACGAAAACAGTGGAAATCTCCAGGAACGGCCATAAAGAGACCAGGGAGTTCGAAACGTTTACGTGGGAGAAGTTGGACTACGTAGACAAGATTAAGGCGGAGTTTAGCCTGTAAATTAGATTTTAGACGCTAGTATCAAGACACAAGATTAAGTTTAACATAGAAGAGCCCGATGGTCATCCATCGGGCTCTTCTATGTTTTATATTATTAAAATTCGTAATTCTTAATTTGTCATTCATAATTGCGGAAGCGAAGCTTCCGCTAGTGTGCCGCTTGCTTCTGCTTGTGTTTCTTTAGTTGGCGTCTCATAGCGTCTATGGCTGCATCTGCGGCCGCCTCAAAGGATGGTGCATCTTCCTGGGAGAAGAGGGTAGAGCCAGGGATGAAGAGCCTGATCTCCACTGTTTTGTTGTTGATGCCGTCGTTATTATTATTCTTAAGGAATACTTCCCCATCTATAATTCGGTCGTAGAACGTTTCCAGTTTGTCAACCTTCTGCTGGATAAAAGAATTTAACTGCTCATCAGCGTCGAAGTTAACGGAATACATTTGTAGCTTCATAGTTGTTACATTAAATGGTTAAACTTATGCTTTTGGATGCGCTTTCTCAAAAACAGATTTTAGCTGTTCAATCGAGTTATGTGTATACACCTGCGTTGCCGCAAGGCTCGCGTGTCCCAGTAAGTCCTTGATTGCATTCAGGTCGGCCCCCTTGTTCAGCAGGTGCGTAGCGAAGGAATGTCGCAGTACGTGCGGGCTGTTACTATCGGAGGTTGTAATCATGCTGATGTACTTCTTTACGACGCGGTAAATGAATTTTGGATACAGGGGACGAGCTTTAATAGTAACGAGCAATTTTACCGAATTGTTATCACCAAACAGGCGCTTTTTCTCTTCCTGGTACGCATCCAGCGCCAGTAGCAGCGAGTCGTTCAGGGGCACAATACGCTCTTTGTTACCTTTGCCGAGCACACGCACGGTTTTAGCACGCACTTCTATATCCGAGGGAGCTATGTTAATCAGTTCTGCCAAGCGGATGCCCGTGCCATACAGAAACTCCAGTATAAGCCGGTCGCGCTGCCCCTCAAAATTGTCTTCAAATTCAAAGGAGTCCAGCAGGTTGTTGAAAGGTTCCTCCTGCACAAAGGCGGGCAGCTTTTTAGTGGCCTTGGGCGCTTTGATGCGCAGCATCGGGTTTACCTTAATACGCTCCTGTGCCATCAGGAACCTGTAGTAAGACCTTAGGCAGGCAATTTTGCGGTTAATAGAGCGCGGCTTGATGTTGTTCTGGACCAGCGTCAGGAGCCAGGAACGGATCAGGGTGTGGTCTGCCTCGGCGGCATCGGAGATCTCGTATACTTGCTGCAGGTAAGCCGCAAACTGGCCAAGGTCGGTGTGGTAGGAGGTAAGCGTGTGCGGGCTGTACCGCTTTTCGTACTGAAGGTACTTAAAAAATAAATCCATAAACTAGTATACCTGATGTTGTCTCAGATATACTAATTTATGGAAAAATAAAATATCTTGTTAGAGATACTAGTAGTTTTGATCAGCAAACATCTGCTGCTTGTAAACAGCTCTCTCCTTTTGCTTTCTCTTGGCAACAGATGGCTTCTGGAAAAACGTTCTGGCACGAAGTTCCTTTAGAACACCAGTTCTCTCGAATTTCTTCTTGAATCTTTTCAATGCACGGTCTACAGACTCGTTATCTTTTACGTTTACAATGATCATATTTCTTCTCGCTCTCTTTGAATTAGGGTTGCAAATTTAAACAAGCTTATACTTAAAAATCAACTAATTGGCCAAATATTTTATCTGTCCGGTTGATTTCAGGTGAAAAAGCCGTGGGAGAAGCAGGATTAAGGCTTCCCCCAGCCACTTTATTTCAGTATAGCTCTTGATATAACAAGTTTTTGTATCTCACTTGTTCCCTCGCCAATAGTACACAGCTTCGCATCGCGGTAATACTTCTCGGCCGGGTAATCTTTTGTGAAGCCGTAGCCGCCAAAAATCTGCACGCCCTCGTTGGCAACGCGCACCGATACTTCGGAAGCAAACAACTTGGCCATCGCAGACTCTTTGTTCACGTTCAGGCCACGGTTCTTCATGTCTGCCGCCTGGTAGGTCAGCAGGGAAGCCGCTTCTACTTCAGTGGCCATGTCAGCCAGTTTGAAGGCAATGCCCTGGAAACTGGAGATCGGCTTGTTAAACTGCTGGCGCTCCTGCGAATAAGCCAGGGCGGCATCCAGTGCGCCCTGAGCGATACCCAGCGACAGCGCTGCGATAGAAATGCGGCCACCGTCCAATACCTTCATCGACTGAATGAAGCCATCGCCTATCTCACCTAGTATCTGGTCTTTGTGGACACGGCAGTCCTGGAAAATAAGCTCGGTCGTTTCAGAGGCACGCATGCCCATTTTGTCTTCCTTGCGGCCAGCGCTGAAGCCTGGCGTTCCCTTCTCAATCACGAAGGCGGTCATGCCATGGGAATCACCTACCTCACCGGTACGCACAATCACTACCGCCACATTGCCAGACTTGCCGTGTGTGATGAAGTTTTTGGCGCCGTTGATCACCCAGTAATCGCCGTCCTGTACGGCTACAGTACGCATGTTGCCTGCATCCGAGCCTGTGTTGGGTTCGGTCAGGCCCCAGGCGCCTATCCACTCGGCGGTAGCCAGTTTCGGCAGGTACTTTTGCTTCTGCTCCTCGTTGCCGAAAGCCAGAATGTGGCCGGTGCAAAGGGAGTTGTGCGCAGCCATCGACAAACCGATAGAGCCATCAATTTTGGAAAGCTCTGCAATGGCCGTTACGTACTCGAGGTAGCCGAAGCCCGAGCCGCCGTATTCTGTTGGCACCAGTACGCCCATCAGGCCAAGTTCGCCCAGTTTCTTAAATACCTCCACCGGGAATTCCTGCGTGTCGTCCCACTCACGCATGTAGGGTTTGATATGCTTGGCGCCAAAGTCGCGCACCATGTCAGCGATCATGCGCTGGTTTTCAGTAGTTTTTAATTCCATTTGTAGTATAAGGTCAAATAAGTTCGGTAGCTCTAAAACGGTTAGGCACTATCCGTTGTTTACAAAGCTATAGAAATAAGGGCAAACCACCAATCAGAACACGGTATTTAACCCAGTGTAAAAGAGGCCGCTGCGCAGATTGGCAGCTTTATTTTGACAGCCCCTTTTATTTCTGTTATTTTGAAGTTTATTTGCTCAGTGCCACCCCCGTATAAGGGAGCAGCAAGAGTATAACACCATGGCATGATGCAGTTTTTAAAAAACTTGTTTGGAGGAAGTGAGCCAGAGGGGCTGGAGGCGTCGCTGGGCGAGATAGGTGTGGACATGCACTCACACATCCTTCCGGGCATTGACGACGGCTCAGAAAGCCTGGAGCAGTCGTTGGAGCTGGTGCGGGCCATGAAGGCGCTCGGCTACCGCAAGCTGATCATGACGCCGCACGTGATGAGCGACTTCTACAAGAACACGCCGGAGATTATCCGGGAGAAGCTTGCCTTGCTGCGGCAGGCCGTGGATGAGGCAGGCATCGAGATGGAGCTGGATTGCGCCGCTGAGTATTACCTGGACGAGGGCCTGCTGCAGAAGCTGGACGACAACGAGGAACTGCTTACCTTCGGCGATAACTACCTGCTGTTTGAAACTTCTTTCCTGAACGAGCCGCTGAACCTCCGCGAAGCCATCTTTAAAATGCGCAGCAAAGGCTACAAACCCGTGCTGGCCCACCCCGAGCGCTATACTTACTTTTACGGCAAGTATGAGGAACTGGTGGGGCTGAAAGAACTGGGGGTGCTGCTGCAGCCAAATCTCAACTCGCTCACTGGCTATTACTCCTCCAGCGCAAAAGAGGTGGCAGAAAAGCTGGTAGAGCACGGGCTGGTTGATTTTCTGGGGTCTGACACGCACGGCCTTAAGCACATCAACACCCTGCAGAAAGTTGTCAGTACGAAGCACCTGGTAAAGGCGCTGGCACTCCCGCTGCGCAACCGGCAGCTATAGCATATCCTTTTCGCTCATTTTTATACTTCCACACACATGGTATTTGTAACAGGCGGCAGTGGGCTGATCGGCAGTTTCCTTCTTGCGGAACTCCTGCAGCGCGGGTACGCGGTAAAGGCGCTTTACCGGGGCCAAATACCGTCTATTGCCGGCGCAGCGCAGGTGCAGTGGCTGGAGGGCGATATTCTGGACCCAGCTTTGCTACGGAAAGCCATAGAGGGTGTGCAGTATGTTTTTCACTGCGCCGGCCTGGTTTCTTACGCCCCACAGGACGAGGAACTGCTGAAACAGGTGAACATCGAGGGCACCGCCAATATAGTAGATGCCTGCCTGGAAGCCGGAAACGTGAAGCTGTGCCACGTGAGCTCCATTGCGGCTATCGGACGGCCGAAGAATGTGGAGGTGCTGGACGAAAAATCGAAGTGGGACCCGGCGGATGACCTCTCAGCCTATGCCAGCTCCAAGTATTTTGCCGAGCTGGAAGTATGGCGCGGTGTGGCCGAAGGACTGGATGCCGTGATGGTGAATCCCTCTATCGTGCTTGGCCCCGCCGACTGGAACCGCAGCAGCACACAGCTCTTTAAGTATGTGTACAACGAAAACGCCTTCTACACGGTAGGCGAGGCCAACTTTGTGGATGTGCGCGATGTGGTGGAGGCAATGCTGCAGCTGGTGTTATCCGACATAACAGGCGAACGGTTTATCCTGAACTCGGAGCGCATGGGCTATAAGGCTTTCTTCGAGGAGGTGGCCCGCTGCTTTGGAAAGAAAGCACCAGGTAAGAAAGTGCCGCCCGCTGTGGCAGAGGTGGTATGGCGGCTGGAGCACGTGCGGTCCTGGTTTACGGGCAAGCGCCCGCTAATCACCAAAGACACCGCCCGAACCGCTAAGAAAACGCATCTCTTTAGCAATAATAAAATATCCCGCGCGCTCGGGTTTACCTTCAGACCGGTTTCAGCATCAGTGGCTTGGGTTTGCGGGGAGCTGCAGGCACAGCAGGAAAGCGGCATCAGGCAAGGTGCCGAATAAACTATTTGGAGTGTTAAAATGTAGTAAGAAAAAGCTGTTTTTACACAGCTTGTTGGACACTGGAGATGAAAGAAGACTTTGAGGAACATCGGGAGGATCTGGAGCTGATTCAGCGTTACGAGCGTATGCTCAGTAACAACGAGGCACTGTTTTTCGACCTGACTGATTTCGAATATATAATAGACCACTACACCGCCAGCTTTGAGTACAAGAAGGCGCTTGCCGCCTGCGATGCCGCCATTGCGCAGTATCCGTTCTCAACGGATCTACAGATAGACAAGGCGCAGCTGCTGGCCATGGCTGGTAACTTCGAGGATGCACTGGAGATGATCAACATTGTGGCCGAGGTGGAACCTGAAAGTGCCGACGTGCAGCTGACGCGCGGCATTATCTATACCCAGCGCGGCGAGTTCCGGGAGGCGATCGATTACTTTAAGAAGGCCCTTGCTTATTCTGAGGATCGCGACGATATCTACTTTAACATCGGCCTGGCTTACCAAACCTGGGGCAAGGTGGCCTCGGCCATCAAGTACTATAAAAAGTGCGTGGAGCTGAACCAGGAAAACGAGGCGGCCATGCAGGAGATCCTGTACTGCCTGGAAGTGACGAACTCGGTGAGCGAGCATATCCCTTTCTTCCATAAGTTTGTGGATGATGATCCTTACTCGCATGTGGCCTGGTTTAACCTGGGCAACGTGCACAACAAGCAGGGTGCCTACGAGAAAGCCATCGCCGCCTACGATTACGCCACCATCATCCGCCCTGACTTTATCACGGCTTACAACAACATGGCAAATGCGCTGGTGTATGTGGGGGATTACCCGAAGGCCATCGATGCGTTCAATGCCATGATCGAGCACGGCTCTGCTACGGCCGAAATCTACTGCAACATCGGCGAATGCTATGAGAAGATGCAGCAGTGGGACCTGTCGCGCCGCTACTACCAGAAGTCGGTGGATATGGACCCGGAGATGGACGAGGCCTGGTTTGGTATCGGGGTTATACTTGATGCGCAGGGAAAGTGGTATGAGGCGGTACACTTCTTTAAGAAGGCGGTGGAGCTGTACGACGACAGTGTGGATTACTGGGTGGCGCTGGCCGCGGCCGAGTACCATGTGGGCCATGTGGTGTCGGCGCTGGAAAGCTACGAGCGCGCTGCCGAGATACAGCCAGAGGACAAGAACATCTACCTGAACTGGTCTATCATTCTGTTTGAGCAGGGCAACTTTGAGGAGGCCACTGATATTATTTTAAATGCGATAGAACTGCAACCCAATGAAGCAGAGCTGTATTACCGGGCATGCGCGTACATGCTGTCGGCAGGAAAATACCGCGAAGCCTATAATTATTTGGAAAATGCTTTAATTTTGGACTTCGATAAGCACAAGCTGCTGTTCGAGTTCTTTCCTGAGCTGGAATCGCAGCGTGCATTAGCCCGATTAATTGATCAGTATCGCAAATAAAACCACATGAACTATACGCTGAACAACATTCCCACGCGTGACGCAAAACCACGCGAGAGCGGATTTACCATGGCCATGGACAAAGGCCTTAGCCTGCGGGAGGTTGAAGATTTCCTGGAGGTAGCCAGTGAGTACGTTGACATTGTAAAGCTGGGCTGGGCCACGTCCTACGTGACGCCTAACCTGAAAGAGAAGCTGGCCCTTTACAGGTCTGCCGGAATCCCTACCTATTTCGGGGGCACGCTGTTCGAAGCGTTTATCGTCCGCAACCAGTTCGAGGACTACCGCCGCGTGCTGGACCAGTACGAGATGACGTTTGCCGAAGTATCCGACGGCTCGCTCGACATGGACCACGAAGAGAAGTGCAAGTACATTGCCACGCTTTCGGAGCAGGTAACGGTGCTTTCGGAAGTTGGCTCCAAGGATGCCGAGAAAATTATCCCGCCTTACATGTGGATAAAGCTGATGAAGGCTGAGCTGGAAGCTGGTGCCTGGAAAGTGATCGGTGAGGCCCGCGAGGGTGGTAATGTGGGTCTTTTCCGCTCTACCGGCGAAGTGCGCAGTGGCCTTGTGGAGGAAATCCTGACGCAGATTCCGTTTGAGAAAATTCTTTGGGAAGCGCCGCAGAAAGCGCAGCAGGTATGGTTTATCAAGCTGTTGGGCGCTAACGTGAACCTCGGCAACATTGCTCCGAACGAGATCATCCCGCTGGAGACAATCCGCCTGGGCCTTCGTGGCGACACCTTCAGCTATTTCCTGAACATGGAAAAGCCCTGCTAAAAGATTATAATATTAGTATAAAAGTATAAATTGCCCGTGCGGTGTGGCCTCACGGGCAATTCTTGTTTTACCCATCGCTGCACAAGTATAGCTGTAACACCATTTATGGAAAGAAGATCTTTAAAGGAATATTTGCTGCTCTTTTCCAAAGGCGTAGGTATGGGCGCTGCCGATGTCGTGCCAGGCGTGTCGGGTGGCACGATTGCCTTCATCACGGGCATTTACGAGGAATTGTTGGGCTCCATTCGCTCAGTGAACGGGGAGGCCATAAAGCTGCTGTTGCGCTTTAACCTGAAGGGCTTTTGGAAACATATCAACGGCACTTTCCTGGTCGTGCTGCTGGCTGGCATTGGCTTGTCATTTGCCTCACTTTCCAGGCTCATTTTATACCTTCTGGAGTATCATTCAGAGTTGTTGTGGTCTTTCTTCTTCGGCCTGATTGTGGCTTCGGCTGTGGTGGTGGCAAAGCAGGTAAGGCGTTGGACACCGGGAGTGATTATTGCAGGGTTACTGGGGGCGGCCATTGCCTTTTATATTACGGTAGCAACGCCAGGCCAGACGCCGGAAGCATACTGGTTTGTGTTTATATCCGGGGCTATCGCCATTTGCGCCATGATTCTGCCTGGCATATCTGGTAGCTTTATACTTGTGTTACTGGCTAAATACGAGTTCATCATGCTGGCGCTAAAAGAATTAAGAATTGATATCATTGCCGTATTTGGCATCGGCTGTCTTACAGGCATACTGGCCTTTTCGCACGTGCTCAATTTCATGCTGAAGCGCTACCACGGTATTACCATTGCGCTGCTCACAGGTTTTATGGTAGGCTCTCTGAACAAAGTATGGCCCTGGAAAATCACGCTTGAAACCTACACCGACCGCCACGGCGAGGTGAAGCCGCTGGTGCAGGAGAACGTGTTACCGGGCAGTTATGAGACCCTGACCGGAAATGAGTCCTACCTGGTGTATGGTGTTGTGCTTGCCATCTTCGGTTTCCTGCTGGTGTACCTCATCGATCACTTCACTTCAGATAATACAGCAGAAGTATAACCCGTAACCAAAGAACACAACCATGCGCAAGTTCGGGCTAATCGGCAAAAAGCTGGGGCATTCTTTCTCAAAGAAATACTTCACAGAAAAGTTTGCCCGGGAGGGTATAGCCGATTCCTCCTATGCGCTGTATGAGCTGCCACAAATTGAGGACTTGCTTCCGCTGCTCCAGCAGGAGCCGGAACTGGTTGGCCTGAATGTAACGGTGCCCTACAAAGAGCAGGTGCTGCCCCTGCTGGATGCCTTGGATAAGGCCGCCGCCCGCATCGGTGCGGTGAATACCATCAAAATAGAGAACGGCCGCACCACAGGCTATAACACCGACTACACTGGCTTTAATCAGACAATGGAGCGCTTTTACCCGCCTCAGGTGCGGGAGCAGGCGCTGGTGTTGGGTACAGGGGGCGCTGCAAAGGCCGTCTGGGCTGCTTTAGAGGCACTCGGCATTCCATTTAAGCGGGTATCGCGGCAGGAAAACAAGGGGCAGCTAACGTATGAGCAGCTCACACCGGAGGTGGTGGGCAAGTATAACCTGCTCATCAATACCACCCCGTTGGGCATGTACCCGGATGTGCAGGAGGCGCCGGCGCTGTCTTACAAAAGTATAACAGCACGCCATTATGCCTATGATTTAGTGTACAACCCGGAACAAACGCTTTTTCTGCAGAAATGTGCCGCAAATGGCGCCAAAACCATAAATGGCCTCCCCATGCTCTACGCGCAGGCAGATTCCGCCTGGCACATCTGGAGCTCCAGATAAAAAGAACAGTACAATTGTTTGGTGCTGAATTAGTGCTGCAAATGTGTAACTGTATTGTGTAGTGTTTGCGTAAAACAAGTGCGAATCTCTCAAACCTACACATGGCTAGTCTACAAACTTTAAAGCACAAGGCGCACGCCTTCAACACGGATATTTATGCTCTGTACCTTTCCTACCGCGACGACCGCGTTGCCTGGTATGTGCGCGTGTTGCTTGCCGTGGCCATTGGTTACGCCCTAAGCCCTGTTGATTTGGTGCCTGACCTGACCTCGGTGCTGGGCTACGTGGATGATGTGGTGCTGGTCGTGGCGCTTGTTTCGCTTTCGTACCGTTTGCTAAACAGGCAGGTGCTGCACGAGTCGCGGCTGCAGGCTTACGAGGAGATGAGCCGGGAGAGTGAGAAATCACTACTGGCGCTGAAAGTGATAAGCTATGCCTGGGTGCTGCTGCTTACGCTTGTCGCGCTGATGGTGTATAAATTCCTGTTTTTGAACATTCCGTATTAAGCTTTAACCACCTTTTAGCAAAAGAATCAACATACTATAAGGCTGCTTAGACCTGCCATGTGTTACAAAGCCTCCCCACAAGGGAGGCTTTTGCTTTTGGCCTGTTTCCAGTTTGCCCCTGCTGCGTCTTACTGGTTTCTTTTCCAACTCATCCGCACAGCCCCCTACTAAAAATAAAAGCCATGCTTCTATACTTAACAAGTCTTGTTTTTTCATATTTTTACTTGCTATAATAACAGGTTATGGGAAGTATAGCCAATCCTTAATTTTTATTCCATAATTTTTTTATCCGCTTGCAACCATTCTGCTTCAAACAGAATCATAGAGGAGAACAAGCGTAAACAGGCAACACTTGAAGCTTTTTACTAAACCTAAATCTGAAGAGGATAAGCTCATAGAAGGATGCATCGCGGGCAAACGCGACATGCAGCGCCTGCTCTATGACCTATACTCCAAAAAGATGATGGTGATTTGCCTGCGTTACGCGCCCACTACTTTCGAGGCAGAGGATATCATGCAGGACGCCTTCGTGAAGGTGTTTGGCCATATCCAAAGCTTCAAGAAGGATTGTCCCCTCGAATTCTGGATCCGGCGCATCGTCATCAACACCGCACTCAAGCACCTGCGCAGCAAGCAGCTGCTCACGGTGTCGCACGAGGCGGATGAGGTAGCCAACCTCAGCTCAGACAATGTGAACCTGAGCGGTTATACCATGGATGAACTCCTAAGTATGATACAGAGTCTGGCGCCGCGCTACCGCATGGTTTTTAACCTCTATGCCATAGAAGGGTACAGCCATAAGGAAATTGGCGAGATGCTGGATATATCGGAGGGTACCTCAAAATCGCAATACTCACGTGCCCGGGCAATACTGCAAGGTATGCTCGTTGGCCAGGAAAAAAAAATTAAGGAACATGTCATCAGCAGCTAATAACAAGCGCGGTAGGCTGGAAGAAGAATTCCAGCGCCGCATGCAAGACGCTGAGGCTTCTCCGTCTGCAGCGGTCTGGGACCGTATTGACCACCAACTGACCATGCAGGAAAGCAGCCACTACAAGAGCGGTATGCTGTTCTACAGGCAGCTGGCGGCCGCATGCGTCGCTATCCTGCTGCTGGCAGGTGGACTGGGCGCCTATTATTTAGGAGATGCCTCCCCTAAAAGTCCGGTAGCACAGCTACAGCAGCCTACTGCAACGCCAAGTATGGCAGCGACTGCACCTGCAACAGCAACAGAAAATTCGGAAGCCACTACTGAGGAGACCATTGCGGCAGCCATGCAGCAGGCCGTTCGGGCAGACCAGCCAAGTGTAGGAGCTGCACCTGTCTCCAGGAAAGCTACAGGCGCGAAAGCTGCCGGAGCTAAAAGAGCACCAGTACCAGCAGCTTCTGCGGCACAAATTGAGCAGGCGGAGGAAACAACTGCAAGTATAACAGCAGAAAGCATTGCCCTCGCACCCGGAGCAACCACAGGCGCAGACCCAACCATCTGGCACCGAAAGCCAGATACCAGGTACAATTCTTTCTTTAACGGGGGCGACAATACGGCTGCACAGCGGCTGTTCTCCAACTTTGAGGAAGCACGCAAGTCTATTTTCGGGGCACCGGCTGCCAACGGCATTGCCGCCGCCACACAGCCACGCACTTCATTTGCCGGAACGGGTGCTACTGCTGCGCCCACCAATGATTTCAGAAAGCTAAACGAGCTGGCCATAAATCGCCAAAAGGAGCTGCAGCGGGAGCAGGAAATGATGGTGCAGGCGCTGAACGACAAGCGAACCGGTGCTGACGTGAAGGTGGTAGACGAAAAGGAGCTAAGCGGGGATAGCCGCTGGACAGTAGGCATGGCGTACATGCCAAGCTACTTTGAGCAGAACATCGGCATTCCGGCACAGGGGGTGGGCGGCATTTCCTACGATAGCTTCGCGGCCCCGAGTTTATCAACCCTAAGGCAGACAAATACCTACATGGCCGATGCCCGGGAAGAGTACCACGAAGAGATAGAGCCGGGCTTCTCGTTTGGCGTGGAAGTGAAAACAGGTTTTAAGCTGGGCAAAAAGTGGAAGCTCCTTTCCGGCCTCGGCTTCACTCAGAACACGGCCCGCTCCAAGTCAAGCTACCTGATTGAGCAGTTTGAGGAAAAACCCGGTACGAATCAGAAAGTATCGCCAGGCCCGACCACTATCTTCCTGTCGTCGCTGAACAACAACTATGCGGCAGACTCCATGAGTGTGGCGAGAACCAGCGAGTATGGCGTTACTTACCGCTACCGCCACCTAACGGTACCGGCGGGCATCCAGTACGAGGGTAACATTTCCAAAGACTGGTTCTGGTTTGCAGGGGGAGGCGTTGCGGCTAACATCCTGATTGAGTCGGCAGTGCTGGCCTCTAATGCGGAGGTGCGGGACAAATCGTACGCGCTGAACGATGATGAATCCCCGTTCCGCAAGTTGCAGTGGTCGGGCAACGTGACCGCAGGCCTGGGCAAACGCCTCTCCAACAACATTTCGGTGGCGGTGGGGCCGGAGTACCGTGCCTACCTTAACAGCATGCTGGCTAACCCGGGCACGACACAGGCGCCACAGGGCAAGCCGTACACCATCGGCCTGAACATGGCAGTGAACTACGATTTGGGACCGGGTAACCGCTAGTCTCAAAAAATAAAAAAGCAGCATGCAACCGCTGCCGGCCTGCAGGGGTCCTGAAAGTATAGAAGCAGAAAAAAACACCTATGAAACCGCTGCATAACTTTTTCGATGCCCTGTGCCTCGCTGCCCAACCAGACATGTACGGCTGGTATGTGTTGGTTGCCTTGCTGTTCTTTTCGCTTGTATAATACCGTGCCTTACTCTAAGCTGTGAAAAAAAGCGCCTGCCGCCATGGGCAGGCCATCTTACAACGCCACTAGTACAAAATTAACCTATGAAAAGCCTCCTGTACGTAACGCTGCTTTACCTCTGCCTCGCACTGCTTGCCGCTGGCTGCTCGAACAGCGCCCCTGTGCCTGCTTGCACTGCCGTGGAGGTGGTGGGCGTAAACTGCGACACAGGCTGGTATATCTTAAAGCTGCAGGATGACTCTGAGGAGCTGGCAAGCAAGTCCGGCAGCTACGTTGGCCAACTGCATGGCGGATACGTCACGACAGACAATCTGCCGGAGGCATACAGGCAGGTGGGGCAGCGGGCGCAGCTGCGGCTGGAGCTGAACACTTCCTACGGGCCTCGCTGCGTTGCCACAGCCATGATGTATCCTGCCGTGCGGGTAACAGAGGTTTGCGGCGCAGACAACAAATAAATTGAAGCAATTTGTGACAATGGTTAGTGAATGAATACTGATTTCTTTCAGAGGGCCTGCCGGTGCAGGCCCTTTGTTTTACAGGCCGATCCCATGTATAACCTCTGACTTTACCCGGGCTGGGTTATTGTTCTGAATTATGGAAGACAGGTACAGAAACTGCGCAGAGGCTTGAATTTTGCGGGAAGTGATGCTGGGGAAAGCATACGGATATCAGCCATAAGAAATTAAAGTGGTGTGTTATGATTTTTGCCAGTGGGAAGTATACAATAAACTGTTGCCCTTGAAGTTTAGTAGGGGTAATATCTTTCAGTAGAAGAAAATATAGTGTTATATTTGAAGCTGAATTACATTACCGCCTTGTGCTTTTAATTTAAAAAGGTTTATCAAGCGGCAGCTTGTCCGGTGATGAGTGTGCAGCCGCAGGATCCTGAAATATTCCTGACCAGATTGGGAGATCCGTTTTCACGTTATTATATGTTATTCGCTAAGAAAAAATCACCTTCTAAGTATAGCCTCCATTATCTTTTTGCCTGCCTGAGCGCACTGCTGGTTCTTTCCTCCTGCGAGGACCCGAACGAGTTGGGGCTTGCCCTGGTGGAAGACAATGTGCAGGGAAACTTCATAGACACCCTCACCCTGGATGTGTCAACGGTACTGCTGGATTCCGTAGCCACTTCCGGCACAAGCACCTTGCTGGTGGGTAAGTACAACGTGCCCAATGCCGGTACGCTAATGGCCTCCACTTTCTTTCAGGTTGGCCTGGGCGCCACCTGGACCCTGGCCGCCGATGCCACGTTCGAGTCCATCGAATTGATCTTGCCGACGTCCGGTTACTATTACGGCGACACGGCTGCCGCTCTGACAGTAGATGTTAACGAAGTAACCTCTACCCTAAGAACAAGGGCCCTTTCCCCTGTTTTCCCGAATGAGGAGCCACGATCGCTCTTTTACCAGGCCAATGCCATTTACAATAACAGTAAAGTAGCCGTTGCCGCTACACCGTTGGCCACGCACACGTTCACGCCCCGTCCTTTATCCAAAGATACCGTTATAGTTTCATTGGCAGATGAACTGGGGCAGCAGTGGCTTGCGCTTCGTAAAGCCGACAATGCCAGCCTTACGGATAATGCCGCCTTCCTGACCTACTTCAGGGGCCTGAATATTGCGCCTGTGCAGGGGAACGCCGTTATTGGATTCTCCTCCACACCGGTTGTGCGACTGAATTATTCGGAGACTGTTAATGGCGCTAGAGTGGCGAAGTCGCACGATTTCCCGCTGAACAACACAAGCGTGCAGTTCAACAAAATTACAAATGACTTTGCCGGCTCCCCGCTGGAGGGAATCAAAAGAGGCGAGGAGTTGTCAGCCCAGGCATCTAACGGTGTGAGCGTGGCGCAGGGCGGAAGTGGCCTGATGATAAAGGTGGAGATTCCGCACCTGAACCGTTTAAAGGAGCAGCTGAAGCCGGAGTTTATCAACCAGGCCGTTCTGATCGTGGAGCCGCTGGCAGGCAGCCAGACCGCCTACCCGTATCCGGTGCCGCCTTCCCTGGCCTTGTACAGAACAAACGAGAATAATGTGCCGATCATGAACGTGCTGGCTGACTTTGGCTCTACTGCTAGGGAGCCTCAGCCGCTAATCGCCAACTTTATAAAAAGCACGACAGCAGGACAGAACAACCGCTACGAGTTTATCATAACCGAATACATTGTGGATAAACTCAATGATGCGCGTATCGGGACAGACAATGCCTTGTTCATTGCGCCGCCGCCATCAGCTGTACAGAACGGCGTTAGTCGTCTGGTGATTGGTGCACAGGATAAAGGCACCAAGAACATCAGGTTGAAAATTTATTATACTACCATTAAATAAGATCGGTGACATGAGAAACCTTTTAAGGAACATGCGTCTTTTATCGGCTTTGATGTTGCTGCTTTCGATGGGCGTGTTTACGTCCTGCGACTCGGAGGAGGAACTGGTAATTGGAGAGTGGGAAAGGCTGGGTGATTTTGAGGGCGTAGCCAGAAGCAGCGCCGTTTCATTTGTGATTAACGGTAAAGCTTATGTGGGCACCGGCTACAGTGGAACAACGCGCCTGAAAGACTTTTGGATGTATGAGCCGGCAACGGACAACTGGACAAGGTTAGCTGATTTTCCCGGCGAGGCCCGTAGCGCGGCGGTTGGCTTTTCGGCCAATGGCAAAGGCTATGTCGGCACAGGTTACAATGGGAGTGGCTTCTTAAAGGATTTTTACGAGTACGACCCCGCAACCAACGCATGGACGCAGATTGCAGACTTTCCGGGTTCTGCCCGCCTCAGTGCTATTGCCATGTCCTTTGACCAGGTGGGCTACGTAGGCGCAGGCTATGACGGGAGCTACCTGAAAGACTTCTGGAAGTATAACCCTGCCACCGGTGCCTGGGAAGCGCAGGCCGAGTTAGTCGGCGCCAGAAGGTTGGGCGGTTTTGCCTTCACCACGAATGGCAAAGGCTATGTAGGCGGCGGCACAAACGCTGGCGTTTACAATACGGATTTACTTGAGTTTGACCCGGCCACCGGCACCTGGAAAATTTTGCGTGCATTTGACACCAGCGGCAGGGAACCAGACAGCTATCCTAAAATTGGCCCATACGCCACCGCATTTGCTGTTGGCAACCAGGGCTATGTCGTAAACGAGGGCTTCGTGGACAATGAAGGTCAGCGAATGTCAGTAGATGAAGTATGGCAGTATGAGCCAACCACAGATTCTTGGACAAAGCTGCAGAACTTTAGAGGATCGCTTAGAGAAGGCGCCGTGGGTTTTGGCATTGGTGACCGGGGTTATGTTGGTCTTGGCAATCAAGGCACTTTCGACTTCAAGAAGGACTTCTGGACGCTGAACCCAGCCGTGATAAAAGAATAGAACAAGCGCTAACCCGCTAATTCAAGTGTAGAACAGCCTGGCTTAAGTGTCAGGCTGTTTTTTTATGCCCGCATGCAACCGATGCGGCAGGTAGCGGGTCCTGTTTAAAAGAAGTTGTTTAACTCCTGTTTAACCACCCGCATATGCGTTATGTCCTTTACCTATTGCTCGTTTTAAGTATAGCCGCTTGTGGGAAAGAAGAGGAAGCGCTGCCCTGCCTGACAGCAACGGTAGTGGGACCGGCTGAATGTGGGGAGGGAACCGTAATTGAAGTATACAGCGGCGAAGCCCGGCAACAAGATGCAATAGCCGGTTGCGATTTTGCTCCTGTTAGAATGTATACTGTGAATAACCTGCCGGAAAACCTCCAGGCGCCGGGAATCACCTTCACCTGTCAGCTGGCGGAGCCGGAGAAGAACCAGGAAGGGCGAATTTGCCAGGCAGTGTATATGGTGTATGAGGCGGCCACCATCAAGCGCCTTTGCAGCGTGCCGGAGCGGGCGACTTTAGAAGACTAATTTTTTCTGCAATATTTACTGAAGCCTGTTGCCCTGCAGCAGGCTTTTTTTACGCGCAAAGCTTTTTTTACAGGCAAGCCGTACAGCATAACAACTATAGCAGCAGCCTAAACTAACTGCCTGTTTTAAATGTTATGGTTTATCTTTACTACTCAGTAAAACAGACGAATGGATTTTAAGCTAACATCAGAGTTTCAACCAACCGGCGATCAGCCGAAAGCCATAGCCCAACTCACCGAGGGTATAAAAAACGGTGAGCCAGCACAGGTACTGCTCGGTGCCACCGGTACCGGTAAAACCTTCACGATGGCGAACGTCATCAAGAACACGGGCAAGCCTACGCTCGTGTTGTGCCACAACAAAACGCTGGCCGCCCAGCTTTACGGTGAGTTTAAGCAGTTCTTCCCGGATAATGCGGTGGAGTACTTTATCTCCTATTACGATTACTACCAGCCGGAAGCCTACATTGCCTCATCGGATGTGTTCATCGAAAAGGACCTGCAAATTAACGAAGAGATCGAGAAGCTGCGGCTGCATACGACTTCTGCCTTGCTTTCCGGCCGCCGCGATATTGTGGTGGTGGCGTCGGTGAGCTGTATCTATGGTATCGGTAACCCGGAGGAGTTTGGCAAAAACGTGATGCACCTGGCACCGGGGCAGCGCTATAGTCGCAATAACCTGCTTTATACTTTTGTGCAGATACTTTACAGCCGCACCGAGGCAGAATTTACACGTGGAACATTCCGGGTGAAGGGCGATACAGTGGACATTTACCCAGCCTACGCCGACTTTGCTTACCGCCTATACTTCTTCGGCGATGAGTTGGAAGCCATCCACCGCATCGATCCGGAGTCGGGAAAAAAGCTGTCGGAGGAGCAGGCGGTGACGCTGTACCCGGCAAACCTCTTCGTAACCGGTAAAGACACGCTGAACCAGGCCATCCATGAAATCCAGTACGACATGGTGGCGCAGAACGAGTACTTCCTGAAGGAGGACAGACCGGCTGAGGCAAAGCGCATCAAAGAAAGAACCGAGTTCGACCTGGAGATGATCCGAGAGCTCGGCTACTGCTCAGGCATCGAGAACTACTCCCGCTACTTCGACCGCCGGGAGCCGGGTGCCCGTCCGTTCTGCCTGCTCGATTACTTTCCGGATGATTACCTGATGGTGATTGACGAGAGTCATGCTACCCTGCCGCAGGTTCGCGCCATGTGGGGCGGCGACCGCTCGCGCAAAGTGGCCTTAGTGGAGTATGGCTTCCGCTTGCCCGCCGCCATGGACAACCGCCCGCTCACCTTCAACGAGTTTGAGAGCCTGATGCACCAGGTGGTGTTTGTGAGCGCCACGCCCGGCGATTATGAGATTCAGAAATCAGAGGGCGTGGTGGTGGAGCAGATAATCCGGCCAACCGGCTTGCTGGACCCTGAGATCGAGATCAGGCCAAGCACAAACCAGGTGGACGACTTGCTGGATGAGATTGACGAGCGCGTGAAAACAGGTGCCCGCGTATTGGTAACAACGCTGACCAAACGTATGGCCGAAGAACTGGCCAAGTACCTGGAGCGCCTCAACATCAAGGTAAAATACCTGCACTCAGAGGTAAAGACCCTGGACCGCGTGGAGATTCTGCGTGAGCTGCGCCTGGGCATTATTGATGTGCTGATAGGTGTGAACCTGCTGCGTGAGGGCCTTGACCTACCGGAGGTGAGTTTGGTGGCGATATTGGATGCAGACAAGGAGGGCTTCCTGCGCGACCAGCGCTCCCTGATCCAGACAATGGGCCGCGCCGCACGTAACGATAAAGGCAAGGTGATTATGTACGCCGACCGCATGACAGGTTCCATGCAGCGGGCCATTGATGAAACGAACCGCCGCCGTGATACCCAGATTGCCTACAACATCGAGCACGGCATTACGCCACGCACGGTAATCAAAACGAACGACGAGATTTTCCAGCAGACCTCTGTAGCTGACGCCAGGAAGCGGGAAGCGAAGATGTATGTGGGGCCAGAAGAAGTGTCGATGGCTGCCGAGCCGGTGGTGCAGCTGATGAAGCGCGACGAACTGGAGAAACTGATCAAGAAAACTGAGAAGCAGATGGAAGCCGCCGCCAAAGACCTCGACTTCCTGCAGGCTGCCAAGTATAGGGACGAGCTGGCAGACCTGCGCAAGCTGCTCAAGTCCAAACGCGACTAAGCAACGGGAAGTATACACCGCATTGGGGTAATTACAAAGTTTAAACGCCGCTCCCGCACCTGCTGCAGGAGCGGCGTTTTTGTATGACGTATAGCAGGCGTACCTTTGGCCTCTTAGAAAACAGAAAATGAAATCAACCGATAGCACTACCTTTCATTTCAGGGCAGGCACCGCAGCCGATGCCGCGTTGCTTGCGGATTTAGGCTGGCGCACCTTTGAGGAGACGTTTTCAGAGTCTAACGATCCGGCAGACATGGCCGCTTTCAAATACACCATGTACAGCCCCGCGCTACAGGCGGCGGAATTGGCCGATCCCGAAACAGAATTCGTGCTAGTGGAGGCGAGCGGAGAAGCCATTGCCTACATGAAACTGTACAAGGGAGAGGCTCCTATGGAAATCAAAGGGAACAAGCCGCTTCAGGTCAGCAGGCTCTACATTGCCGCCGCGTGGCTCGGGAGAGGGTTAGGAGACCAGTTGATGCAAAAGGCCTTGGCAAAGGCAGCAACGGAAGGCTTTGACGTAGTATGGCTCACGGTGTGGGAGCACAACGAGCGGGCGAAGCGCTTTTACCACAAGTATGGCTTCCGGGAAATGGGAGAGCTGGAGTTTATACTTGGCCAGGACGTGCAACGGGACCTGTACATGCAGCTGGAGGTGTAGGAGGTACCTGATGGGCCTGTTCCCGCTCCGGGCGGAGCAGAAACAGGTATCAGGTTCTTTTCATAGTTTTTGTTAGGGAAGGTAGTAGTCTGAAAGCTGGCGGCTTTATTGCCTGCTTCCGAATATAAGATTCCCAAACCGCGAAAACGGTTGCATGGGGTTGAGAAATTTTTTGGTAGGCATGAAGTGCCGGGCAACCGTATGATTAGGTTCGGCCGCTGTCAGTTGGCACGGACATAAAAGTTAGCTTGTACCAATCCTCGGTGCGGAATTGCATAAATTTTTTTATAGTTTCTGCTTTCGCAATGCGGGTTGCCGTTAAAATGAGGTTTCAACAAAAGCTCTTTACTGAGATGTATCCATACAAAGCCACTTTGATCCTGACTGTTGCATTTATCCTGTTCTTGCCCGCACTGCTTTGCGCTCAGATCACGGATAAAAAGTCTATCGTTGCCAAAGGAGCAAAGGTGGAGAAATTAGGGGAGGGTTATTCTTTCACGGAAGGGCCGGCTGCGGATTCGGAAGGGAATGTATACTTCACTGATCAACCAAATGATAAGATCCTTCGCTGGTCAGCAAGCACTGGTGAGATTAGCACGTTCTCTGATAAAACCGGGCGCTCCAACGGCTTATACTTTGATGCTAAAGGCAATCTTATTGCCGCTGCTGATGAAAAGAACCAGCTCTGGTCCTTCGACAAATCAGGAAACCCAACGGTGCTTGTCTCTGACTATGAAGGGAATTTACTCAACGGGCCAAACGACCTTTGGATTGCGCCTGATGGCGGCATGTATATCACGGACCCCTTATACAAAAGAGACTACTGGACCCGCAATCCACAAATGCAGCAGGACGGCCAGCACCTGTATTACCTAAGCCCTGACAGGAGCCGCATGCAGCGGGTGGATGAAAGCCTGCAGCAGCCAAATGGCATTGTAGGCACCCCAGATGGAAAGAAATTGTACGTGGCCGACATAGGAGCGGGGAAAACCTATGTGTATGATATTATGAAAGACGGTACGCCAACAAATAAAACCCTCTTTGCACCCATGGGGTCCGACGGCATGACCATCGACAATCAAGGGAACATTTACCTCACCGGAAAGGGAGTGACCGTGTTCAACAAAGCAGGCGAGCAGATAGCACATATCCCTATTGACGAAAACTGGACGGCGAATGTGACATTCGGAGGCAAAGACCGAAAGACACTGTTTATAACAGCTATGGACTCAGTTTATGGTCTTCAAATGAAGGTAAAGGGGGGAAGGTAGCTAAAGCAACAGGTTTAAATTACAGGCGACTTCTGTTACAATAACAACAACCCCTTCTCCCGCAGCTCAAACCAAGTGGGGGAGCTCATGAATTCTGCAAAATTCAGGTGCGCCTCGGCCGGATAGCTTTCCTCCAGTTGCTTTAATGTTGTGGCCGTGGTGCTTTCGGTGGTGATTGTCTGCAGCATGTCCAGCAGCCATTGCCCGATCACAGCTGTAGTTTTCACCTGGAAGTCCTCCCCCTTTTCGTAAAATGTTAGCACGCAACGCTCAATCGTCTGCCCTTTCTTGGCAATCATGGTGAATTCTATTTCCGGGATGCCGCCCAGCCACAGCACCCGCGCATTGCGGCGCTCCACATCCGGCTTCGGTGGTTGCTGCACGGCCTCGTAAATCAGGTTCTGATCGGTTTTCACACGTGGAACCTTGAAGTCAAACCAGAAAGAAAGCGGCTGCTCCAGAGCTACACCGTGCATGTAATTGTAGATGGCTTTGGCCAGTCCCTCGCCGAATAAGGAGTGGTCGGTGCCCTGCGGGTCGTCGTGCCAGAGGTCGTTGTTTGCGAAAGGGCCGTCTTCCGGTCCTACTTTCACCACGCCATACTTCTCCGGGTTCTTGCCCACCGGGCTGTGCGCCGTCATGCTGAAACGGTGCCAGTAACCCGACTGAATCACGCCGTTGACGAACAGCTGCCGCACCACTTCCAGGGAGTCAATCGTTTCCTGGGCTGTTTGGGTAGGAAAGCCATACATGAGGTAAGCGTGCACCATAATACCGGCTTGGGTAAACGCATCCGTTACGCGCGCCACCTGGTCGATGCTCACGCCCTTCTCCATCAGCTTCAGCAGCCGGTCGGAGGCTACCTCCAGGCCACCGGAAACGGCAATACAGCCAGAGGCAGCCAGCAGGCGGCACAGGTCCGGTGTAAATGTCTTCTCAAAGCGGATATTTCCCCACCAGCTGATCTTCACGCCACGCCGCAGCAGCTCAATGGCCATGTCACGGAGCGGGGCAGGAGGGGCGGCCTCATCCACAAAATGAAAGCCCGTTTGCCCGGTCTGCGCGATGATCTGCTCCATACGGTCTACCAGCAGGGTGGCCGGTGCCACATCGTAGCGATTAATGTAGTCTAGGGTGATGTCGCAGAAGGAGCAGCGCTTCCAGTAGCAGCCGTGGGCGATGGTGAGTTTGTTCCAGCGGCCGTCGCTCCAGAGGCGGTGCATCGGGTTAATCACGTCAATCACCGAGAGGTACTCCTGCAGTTTCAGGTCGCTGTAGTCCGGTGTGCCGATCTCGTTGTGGGGCACGTCCGGGTCGGTGCTGCCGTTGATATATTGTACTTCGCCATCGGCAAGTATAAATGTGCGCTGCAGCTGCTCCACGTCGCGCTGGCCCTGCAGGTGCTCCAGCAGTTTCAGCCACGGGCCTTCGCCATCATCCAGCGTCACAAAGTCGATGTACTTGAACAGGCGCGGTTCGCGCAGGCTTCTAAGTTCGGTGTTGGGATACCCGCCGCCCATCATGGTCTTTATGTGCGGGTACTTCTCCTTGATGTATTTGGCCATACGCAGGCCTCCGTACAGATTACCCGGAAACGGTATCGACAGCCCCACTATACTTGGTTGCACCTGCTGCAGACGCTCCTCCAGCACTTCCAGCAGCATCTCGTCCACCAGGTTAGGCGCCAGTTGCAGGGCCTCTTCCATGGGATCGAAATGGGTGGCCGACATGGCCAGGCTGTCGGCGTAGCGGCTAAAGGCAAAGTAGGGGCAGATGGTTTCCTTGATCAGGTCGCCGAGGTCCTCTAAGTATAAAGTAGCCAGGTAGCGGGCGCGGTCGGAGATGCCCATACTTCCGAAAGCCCAGTCGATGTCCTCTACCTGGTCGAAGCGCGAAGCCTCGGGCAGAAAGCGGCTGTAGGAGATCTGCTGAGCCAGTGTGCTGTCTTTGTTCTGCAGGAAACGAATAACCGGCTCAATTGTGTTCAGGTACTCACGCTTGAGGCGCAGCATGCGCAGGCTGTTGTCCGACAACTCAAAGTCACCCGCTTCTATCGCCTCAAATATCTGCTTTAAGCCCGTGCGGGAAAACATTTTCAGGACAAGCTCAATGCCCATGTCTGCCTGCATTACCTCGTAGCCGCGCCCGCCCAAGAAGCCTTTCAGGTAGGCCGTTGCCGGGTACGGGGTATTCAGCTGGGTGAGTGGTGGCGTAAGAAGCAGTATGGTTGGCTTATCCAAGGTAAATCAGAGTTAAAGTGTGCTATAAACAAGGCAGCAGCGTTGGGCACAAAAGTACAGATTATGCGACACAGTTGGTGCCTGACCTTATGCAACAGCTAGCCGTGGCTGGTAGTTCACGGGTATTTGGGCCTTCTCCAGTATGTTTATATTTAAGTATATTTTTTATGAAATATTTTATATTAAATATTTTGTATCTTAGATTAGTTTGTTATATTTGAATAGGAATTGAATGCGCCCCTTACGCTTACCTTTCTTTGTCACACTCTTAACTGCTTGAGGCTATGACTATAACTATACGAAAGAACATTCTGATGCTGCTGCATGTCATTCTTTTGGTTCTCGCTATACTTGCTTTAAACTGGCAGGACAAAGCAGTCGCCGGAAACGACGTGCGGAAGCCGGATCTGAAGGAGTCGATTGTGCGGGAAACAAGTGAAAGACAGGAGCCTGCCTGCTGCCTGCAGAAAGCAACGCACATAGCAGCGTTGAAGCAAGAAGCCAGTTTGGGTTTTGCCAGTTTCCTGGTCGGTGAGCCGCTCCTGCGCAAAAAGCAGCCTTGCCAGAAAACTATTGCCCTTCGCAGAATAGCCGTTTCCTGATTTTTGCTCCATAAAAGCAGAACGGCCCCGGCCCACGATCATCTCGTGGGCCGGGGCCGTTCTGCTTTTATACTTATTTACGTATAAATCGGGCCACCACGTAGTTCACTCCAGGTATGATAGCCAGCACCGTCACTGCGATCATCACGAAGAAAACGAAAAAACTGCGCAGCCACCTGCCGAAAAAATCGGCACTTAGCCCAAACGTATAAAGCTGCAGGGCAGAGGCCAGCAAAAGGCTGATGAGCGCTATAAGCAGCAGCTTACGTCCTAACAGGGATTTAGGTAATCTTCTTTTCATTCGTGCGGATGATCAACCCAAAGGTACAGCCACTGCCGGCACAATAAAAAATCAGGAGTGCCCTTTTTCTGCCTCCTCGGCCTCTGTGCGCTCGCTCTGGCCTTTCTGTGCCTTCTCGGGTGGTGGCGACTGCTTGTCCTGCTGCACTTTCTGCACATCCGATGAGTCGTCTTTGGTGGTTTCCTGTGGCGGTTTTTGCTGATTGTTCTCTTTCATAGACATTTTATATAAAGTGATGTAGGTGTGTACGGAAGGTGACTTTACGCGATGCGATTTTCAACTATAAGCCGCCGGGGGCCGTACATGTATAGAGTCGCTGGCCCCAAGGCTGGCGCCATGTACAACAGCATTAGCATAGGAAAACAGATATGAAAAAGATAAAATCAACTTTATTCACGATAGCAGCCGCCACTGTAGCAGTGTTTGGAATGAGTGCCTGCGGTGATACCAGCGAACCGGGAGATACCTCGGTACAACAGGGTGAGTTTTACGAAGACCAGGGAGGCATGGTAGTGGAAGACGGTGAAGAGCAGGAGCGAACCCGAAGAGGAGACACCACGCAGGAAGCAGGGGAGCGCTACTATAACGATTCTGACCACGACAGCCATAAGGCCAACGATGGAAAAGCCTTAGGCGATGGCGCTTACGATGGTAAAGGAAACGGTGTGGAGCGTGATGAAATAGACGGTCAATAGGCGCATCAAAGTATAAAACACAAAAAAGCCTGCCCCAGTAGTGAGGCAGGCTTTTTTGTGCAAGTATAAATCCGCTACTTAATTAAACACGAAACCATTCGGACCGATGCCTGCTCTGAAGCTATTTACCTGTGTGCCATCCGGCGAATACACATAAACGGTACCGTCGCCGGTAAAAGCACTCTTGGCGCCATAGATGTTGCCTGTTTCCGGGTCTACGCCCAGGCCATAAAAGCTTTTGTTGATGAGGCTGGTGCCGCTGAGGGTGGTGGCATTGGTACTTTGTGCAAAGGTTTTGCCATCGTAGTTAAAGTACAGCCTATCGCCTGATGCCATAATGGCCAAGTTGCTGGGACTGCTTTGATTGCTTCCGAACGTAAGCGTGCGTGCCACCGCGTTCGTAGCGGTATTGATAGCGATAAGTGCGCCAGGGGTTGTTTTGGAGTAATCCACTGACCAGTCAGCGTTGTAAACTGTTTTGCCGGCCGCCAGCACCCATAGCCTGTTTTGCTGGTCCAGTTCCAACTCCACAGGCCCATCCGATACGGTGATGTCTACTTCTTTTGTGTCCGTTAGTGTATTGATTACCGTTACCACATTAGAGCCACTGTTGGCTACATAAAGTTTGCCGTTTGCAATTAGCAGTTCCTCCGGCTGTGGTCCTACAGGTATGGTTTTAGTTACTTGCATGGTGTTCAGGTCGATAACGGATACCTGACCTGGCTCGCCGTAAACTACCCATTCCGTTACATAACCTTTGTCTTCGTTTAGGGCAGTAAAGTAGCGGGGCTGCTTCAGATTTTCCAGCACCGCCTTTGTCTCAAACGTATACGCATCCACCACTTCAAGCTTGTTGCTGTTGTTTACTGTGATGTAGGCTAGGTCTTCCATTATGTCAAGGTCCATCACTACATCGCCAAGTGGCCTGTCGGCATTAGCCTTGCTGAAAATATTGTTAATAACAGTATGGTTTGCGCTATCGCTTAGGAAAGAGATAGAGCCATTGGGAGTGCCGAAATTGCCCTCATTTAAGATAAATACTCCTTTCTGGTCGTATGGTCCGCGCAATTCAACTGGCGCCTCTGGCTCCACATTGTTGTCATCACAACTGGTAAAGGTAAAGGCGCTTGTAAAAAGCGTGGCCGCTAAAAAGAAGTTGCGGAAGTAATTCTGTTTTTTCATTAGGATTTAGGTAAGTATAGCTAATTAAATTATTTAAGGTATGATAAAGCGCAGGCTGAACGTATAGCCCCGTGGTGGCATGGCACGGTAAGCCATGGTCTGGTACACCGCGTTCGTGGCATTATCGGCCCGGAGCGTGAGCAGCAGGCGGTGCTGACCCAAGGATAAGTTTTTGCTTAGGGCGAAGTTCAAAAGCAGAAAGTCATCCAGGCTTGCTGTTTCGGAGTTGGATGTATAGCGCAGGCCGGTATAGTTCAGGTTGCCGAGCAAAGACCAGTTTTTATACCTGGCCTCTGTGGACAGCAATGCCTTGTGCAGCGGCACGTACATTAACTGTTTGCCTTTGTCGCCAGTGCCTTCGTACACCTCCACCTGCTCAGAGGAAGTGTAGGTATAAGCGGCTGTTGTCTGGAGTTGAAGCTGCCCCAAAGTGGAGGTGGCCGAAGAACTCAGCTCCACACCCTTGCTCTCCACTTTCTGCAGGTTTGCGGGGCGCCAGCGGCCTGTCTCGTCCGGCGACCACTGCAGCCAGTTGTCAATCTGCATCAGGTAAGCGGTGGCCTCTGTCTGAAGTATAGTCCAGCCTAAATCTGTTCGGTTGCCGAGGCCAAGTTCATAGTTCCAGCCTTTTTCGGGGCGTAGATCAGGGTTGCCTGCCCCGATCCAGAAGCGGTCGTTCAGGGTGGGCACCCGGTAGCTGGCGCTGATGTTGCCTTTTAACGCTAATAGCTCGTTATTGAATGGCTTATAGTTGAACCCAAAAGACGGTGTAAGCGGAGGATTGTATCCTTCCACAAAGGCCTGGCGCAGGTTCAGGCTTATCTGCAACGGCTCCACCGGATCGTAACGGAAAAGCGCAAAGGCTGATGCGCGCACTTCGTCCTGCTGGCCGGCATAGCCATCGTTTGTAGCCTGGAAGTACTGCAGGTTCAAACCGCCGCGCAAGCTCCAGCGTCTGCCGTAGGTATAGGTTTGCTCTGCCTGCAGCTGATAGGTGTCCACGTCTGATTCAGAGTCGGTGCTGCGGTCGGTGTAGTGCAGGTAATCATTAAAATACGCGGCCTTAACGGCTGTTTGCCCAAGCCAGCTATCGTGCTTGAACTCTGCCATCAGGCGCAGGCTCTCGTCCAGCTGGTTGGCGTCGGTGTCGGCAGAACCCATGGCGGGTTGCAACTCACGATCAGCAAAAGTATACCAGCCATGCAGCGCCACGCTGGTTTTGGGTGAGATTTCCCAAGCCAAATCCTGGGTGGTGCCATACTGGGCCACCGCCGCGTGCTGCTGCCTTGCCTCTGGCGTGCCAAACCGGCTGAGATCTTTAAAATGATAATTATTCTCCGCCTGCAGGCCATATAGGCTCAGGCCATACTTCAGCTTTCTGCCACTGTAGCCCAGGCTGCCGCTTCCAAAGTATCTCTCGAAACTGCCCACTTCCAGTTTCACATCTCCGCTAAACCCTTCCTGATTATATTCCGGAGAACTCAGCAAAACTGCGCCACCAATGGCGCCGCTGCCATAGTTCGCCGCCGCCGGGCCATACTGCACCGCCACATCGCCAAAGCCCGTAACCGGCAGTGTCGCAAAGTCTGTCTGACCAAGTGTGGCGGGGGCTATGTTCAGACCGTTCCAGAGCACAGCAGTCTGGGAGGCGTTGGTGCCCCTGAAGGCAACCGAGGATATGCCGCTGGCGCCATAGCTTTTAAAGTATAGCGGCGTGCGCGCCTGCAGGGCATCGGCTAGTGAGCCGGAGCTGTAGGTGCTCAGAAAGGCACTGTCTACCTGCGTGACGCGGCTACCCACCGTGTATACTTCGGTGGGCTTGCCGAAAATCTCCACGATGCCCAGGTGATAGGAGCTCGTATCCTGCTGCGCCACCGCCACAGGCGCAAGGCTACAGAGGCAGGCGCAAAGCCATACGTTCAGAAAAGGTAATTTTACCACTACAGTTCGTGCTTACATCCCGAAGCATGCAAACAGGTACAAAGGCAGGAACAGCTAGCGCTATAAAGCGGAGGCCGTGCAGCTTTTCACCCGAAAGCATACGACAAATACGTGTCGGACTGGCAGGTATCCTGGCTCTCTTCAGCTTGCCCGCCTTCCCATACCGCAAAGCAGTACAGTGGCGTTGGTAATGGGCAAGCCCTTTTTAGAAGATTACAGTTGCGGGTACAGCGCAGGTTTTTCACCTGTTTCCCTTTTAAACACATCGCTACGGAAGCAGCGACGGTCACCAATCTGGTACAAAAGTAGTGAATAATTAATAATGAGGAATGATTAATGAGAAGCTTCGCTCAATTTTGCAGCTTGTGCGTAAAGAGGCAGAGTTATTACACATTATTCATTCCTCATTATCAATTGCCAACATGAAGCTGCCGAAGTCTTTTTATACCCGCCCTGATGTGGTGCACCTGGCACAGGAGCTGCTGGGTAAGTATGTGTATACTTGTGTGAACGGTATGCTGACAGGCGGCATGATCGTGGAGACGGAGGCTTACTCGGGCCAGAACGATAAGGCCTGTCATGCGCACCTGAACCGCCGCACCAAGCGCACCGAGATCATGTACCACGAGGGCGGGGTGGCCTACGTATACCTGGTGTACGGCATTTACCACCTGTTCAACATCATTACCAACACTGAGGGAAACGCCGATGCCGTGCTGGTGCGGGCTATTGAGCCGGAAGTGGGAGTGGAGGAAATGCTGCTGCGGCGTGGCATGGCAAGTATAAAACCAAACCTGACGGCAGGCCCCGGTGTGCTTAGCATTGCGCTGGGCATCGACAAGAAACTCTACGGCGCCGACCTCACCGGCAGCACCATCTGGCTCGAAGACAAAGGCATCACCATTCCCCCGGAGCAGATCGTCTCCGGCCCGCGTATCGGAATAGACTATGCCGAAGAGGACGCGCTCCTGCCCTGGCGCTTTTGGGTGAAGGGAAACAAATGGGTAAGCAAGAAGAAGTAGGAAGTGCTGGAGATGTAGCCACAGGCATTCCTACTCCCTATGGCTAGGGAACACAGCTACGCTATAGGATGTGGTGCTGGTATAGCGGCCCTTAAGAATTAGCCTTCCTGAGCGATGCGAACTTGAAGAAGAAAATGAGTGGCCCGATAACTGGTAGAAACATTGTTCCGGCCAGCCAGACAAGCTTTTGGTTCGACTGTAACCTGTTAGTCACCAAAATTACGATCCAGGCGGCAAGAAATAATAAAACAGCGGCGGCATTAAGGAGCATCCAAGTAGTTAATGCTAACGACATAAGTTTGTTTTTAAGAGGAGGTGAATCAGGTATATGCGCAGGATATTTACCTGCATCCTATCAAAGATAGAAAAATTCAAAGAAATAGCAAGTGTTATGTATCCACCGGAACACTGTCCTGTCGAAAGTATGTGCTGATGCCCTTGAAGAAAACAAACGTGCTCCTGAAAAGTACCGACACCATAATCGGTAGGAGTTACTTGAAGTAGTTTTGACGGTACTTACATTCCCTCTGAAGCGGATGCGGTAACAGCACCGGCTTCCCGCGCAATATCTTTGTGCATGATGGTGATGCCCATGTCGCCACCCAGTTTGGTATAGATGCGCCAGCCAAGGTCAAAGTAAAAGCTTACCCTGTCGGTAGCCACCAGGTATAAGTGGCAGAATCCAATTTGCTGCGCATGCTGCTCCAGCACCTGCACCAGTTGCTTCCCAACCCCTTGTAGCCTGTACTCCGGGGCCACATACAGCGCAGCCAGCCACGGCCGCAGATCCGGCAGTTCCGTGATGCCATCATCTTCTATTAGCATGACTGAGCCGGCGGGTGTGTTGTCATCCAATGCGACAAATGTGGCGGGGAAATCCGTTGCCTGCAGGTGCTCGCGCAGCGGCTCCTTCACCACCTCTACGGTGTTACCCGGCTTCTGCCACCACTGGCTGTAGACCCAGTTGGCTACGGTGTCAAAATGCTGGGGCACGTCGCGTAAGTGTTGTATGGCTATCTTCTTCATCCCTTCGGCTGTGTATGGTGTAAATATGAGGCAAATGGTCTGCGGCTGATTGGGAAAACCAATATAATTTAATTTTGAAATTATTGCGCGAGATTGCCACGAAAACACGGTGGCTATTGGCGATATGTAACCGTGCACCAAAAAAAGCAGCCACAACATAGAGCCATGGCTGCCTTGGTTTCTGAAGTATAGCTTTTGCTGCCCGTCTGCTCTCCGCAACTGGTTAGGTGAACAGGAGACATTAAAAGGTTCTACTGGTTCAGGATCAGAATTACTTTTTCTTCGTTTCCCTGTCCTGCTCGTTGTCTGTGCGGGCTTGTGGTGTCTGTCCCTCTTTTAGAGGGGTATCCGTCACGTCGCGCTCCAGGCTGTTCGAAATGTCGTTCTTGTTGCTCTTGCTCGTATCCGTCAGTTCAGACTTCTTGTTTTTATCTTGATCTTTCATTTTTCTTGCGTTAAGTTATACTTGCTTTAAAGAAGAAACTTCCGTTAAAGCGCTCAGCCTTTTCTGCGAAGCAGGCTAACGCACTTGGGAGTTCCTGTAAGAGTGTACGGCACCGGGAAGCGCATGTTCAGCGACCCTGGTTAGTATTTCTGGTCGCTGTTCTCCTCTACATCTTTGCCCGAGCGAATGTTGGTAATGCCACCGCCGGTACCGCCAACAGTAGGCGAGGTGGCGTCGCTTTGGGAGCTCGTGCTGCTGTTCTTTAGCTTATCGCCGGGCTTCATGGTGCGTGATGTCTCGTTCACATCCTCCTTCATCCTGTTCTCCGTTTGCTTCTTTTCTTCCTGTTTCATAGCTGTTGTTTAGTTCGTACTGGCCGGCCATACCTGTGGCAGGCTCTCTATACTTTGTACGAAGCTGCATGGGGCTTGTTAATGTTTGTGAAGGGGAAGAATAGCGTTGCGGCAGTTTAGAAAGCTTTTTCGCAGATGAGCACCACAGGCTTCTGGTGCATGTCGGTTGTGAAGAAGAGGTAAAGATCGCCGCCCTCCCTGATGCCGGTTTTGCGGCGGATGTCGGCCACGGATTCAGGGAAGTTGCGCACCGTAATATTGGCTTTTTTGGCAGGCAGTTGCTTAAGGAGCTCTTTTTTACTGTAGCGGCTCACGCCCAGGCACCGGAAACTACGGCCTGGAAAACCAGATAGCAGCTGTGCCGAAGTATAGAGGTGGCTGTTGGGGTGCAGCTTGTGCAAGCCAAGGTGCTGCCCCAGGTAGCGGTAGGCACCTGCTTTAAGTATGGCTGCATTGGGTTCGTAAACAAATTCCAGCGGGTCGGCATATAAAGGTTCGGCGGCTTCTTCCTGGGCGCGGGTAAAGGTAAGGGACTGCGGTGACGAGGCTGGAAGCAGGTTCACAGCCATGCGCGGCACATCGGCGGGAGCAGGTGCCTGCGGCTGCAGCAGGTATAACACCTCCTTCACCTCGTTCTGCACCGCTATCACCCACACCTGCGTTCCGTGCCCAAGTTCCTGCAGCGCCTGTTCAATGTCCAGCATCGGCGATGTTTTCAGAAGTATGGCATCGGCCTTTTGGAAAAGCTCGGGCAGCAGGCGCAGCACATCCGGCTCGCAGTCCTGCAGCAGGTGCAGCTTTTGGTCGTGGTTGCCACGGCGGGCCGGATCTAGGTATAAAACAGACGCCTTGCCCTCAAAATCAGCTAGAAAATCCTCTGCCGTGCTGTTTATACTTTTGATGTTGTCGGCACCAAGTAAACCAAAGTTATACTTGGCCACCTCCTGCAGCGCCGCATTTTGTTCCACGTGTACCACTTCGGCAAAGCTCCTGGCAAAAAAGAAGCTGTCCACCCCAAAGCCACCCGTTAAATCAACCAGCAACCTGCCCTGCACCAGGTCTGACTTGTAAGCGGCCGTTGCCTCTGACGAACTTTGCTCCACCGACACCGCCACCGGAAACACGGCCTGCGGGTGCGCTACCCACGTCGGTAGTTTTTGTATGGCCTTCTGGCGCGCCTTTATCTGCTGCACCAGTTCCTGCACCGGCAGTTGCGGATAGCGGCTGGCCTGCAGCATCAGTTGGGCTACATCATCGTATTGGTGTGCAAGTATAAACTCCTGCTCTTCGGGGGTAAAGGTGCGCATAACCGCTGCTGAATTTTGGTGTGGCAAATATACCTAATTCTAAAAGCGATCCATGGGAACAGTTTCTGTTTAATGTTTTGCATAATTTATTAAACAATCTAATTTGCTGATGGTTAACCTTTTATCCAATCAATATAAAATCTAAAAGTCAGACCTATGAAAAACTGGATGAGATTAACCTTGGTGGCTGTGCTGCCAGTCATGTTCTTCACGAGTTGCGAAGACGATGACGATGACCTGGACCTGCAGGAAGAGCAGGCAAATGTGATGGTGGTGCATGCCTCGCCGGATGCACCGGGGGTGGACCTATATGTGGATGATGCAAAAGTGAACTCTTCCGCGCTAAACTACCCAAACAACACTGGCTACCTGGAGGTAGAGGAGGGCGACCGCAACTTTAAAGTAACAGCTGCAGGCGCAGGTCTTGGTAACCCTGTGATAGATGCCGATGTGATGCTTGACGCTGATAAAAACTATACTGTGTTCGCGGCTGGAAGACTGGCAAATATTGAACCGGTAGTACTGGAAGACAACCTGGCTGCGCCTGCCGCTGGAAAGGCACACGTGCGTTTCGTGCACCTGGCACCCGATGCACCCAACGTGGATGTGGTGGTGCAGGGCGGCCCGACGCTATTCTCTGACCTTCAGTTTAAAGAGGCCACAGCCTTTACGCCTGTAGATGCCGGAAGCTATACCCTGGAGGTGCAGCCTGTGGGAACAGACAATGCCGCTGTTACTGCAACCGTAATGCTGCAGAGCGGCAAGATCTATACTATTTTTGCAAAGGGGCTGCTTTCGCCTCCGGCCGGTAACAACAATGCGTTGGGCGCCGAGGTGATCGTAAACAACTAAGGAACCTCCTGGCACAACTTCCTGTTTTAAACAATGGCACCTGCTATACTTTGGCAGGTGCCCTTGTTTAACCCTGTGGCAAGCGCCTTTTGGGCTTGCCCTTAAAATCTTGAAGAAGCGCAACAAATTTTGTAAATTTGTGTTTTCAATTGAAAAGTAACAAGAAATGATAGATACAGAACTGAAGTACAAAGTGAGAGATATCTCTCTGGCTGAATGGGGCCGTAAAGAAATTAGATTGGCTGAGGCCGAGATGCCAGGTTTGATGGCCATCCGTGAGGAGTTCGGCCCAAGCAAGCCCCTTGCCGGTGCCCGCATTGCAGGCTGCCTGCACATGACCATCCAGACTGCTGTGCTGATTGAGACGCTGGTGGAATTGGGTGCCGAGGTTACCTGGTCTTCCTGCAACATTTTCTCTACCCAGGACCATGCTGCCGCTGCCATTGCCGCTGCCGGTATTTCAGTTTATGCCTGGAAGGGCATGACGGCCGAGGAGTTTGACTGGTGCATTGAGCAAACGTTGTTCTTCGGTGAAGACCGTAAGCCGCTTAACATGATCCTGGACGATGGTGGTGACCTGACCAACATGGTGCTCGATAACTACCCTGAGCTGGCTGCCGGTATCAAAGGGCTGTCTGAAGAGACAACCACGGGTGTTCACCGCCTGTACGAGCGCATGAAGAACGGCACGCTGACAATGCCTGCCATTAACGTGAACGACTCAGTTACAAAGTCTAAGTTCGATAACAAGTATGGCTGTAAAGAGTCGTTGGTAGATGCGATTCGTCGTGCCACTGACGTGATGATGGCCGGTAAAGTGGCCGTTGTAGCTGGTTACGGTGACGTAGGAAAAGGTTCTGCCGCTTCACTTCGTGGTGCCGGTGCCCGTGTGATCGTTACTGAAATTGACCCGATCTGCGCCTTGCAGGCTGCCATGGACGGTTTCGCGGTGAAGCGTATGGTGGATGCCATCAAAGAGGCAGACATCGTGGTAACCGCCACTGGTAACAAAGACATCATCGGCGAGCGCGAGTTCCGCTCACTGAAAGACAAAGCCATCGTTTGTAACATCGGCCACTTCGACAACGAGATCGACATGGCCTGGTTGAACAAGACCTACGGTAATACGAAAGACGTGATTAAGCCACAGGTGGATCTTTACAACATCGAAGGCAAGGATGTGATCGTATTGGCAGAAGGCCGTTTGGTAAACCTTGGTTGCGCCACTGGCCACCCATCGTTCGTAATGTCAAACTCCTTCTCTAACCAGACACTGGCGCAGCTGGAGCTTTGGACAAACACAGATGCTTATGAGAACAAGGTTTATACTTTGCCGAAGCACCTGGATGAGAAAGTAGCCCGCCTGCACCTGTCTAAGATCGGTGTGGAACTGGACGAGCTTTCGCCTGACCAGGCCCGTTACATCGGTGTGGAGGTTGAAGGCCCTTACAAGCCAGAGTATTACAGATACTAAGTAAACCGGGTTCGCCCGCGCAAGTATAAAAGAGGCCGGTGCTTTGCAGCACCGGCCTCTTTGTTTTTAAGTATAAGTTCTTTTGTAGTAGCCGTAGTAATCAAATTGCTTCAGTGAAGCAGGTAGGTTAGTAGCAGTCTGTCATATAATGTTGAAGCGTGACATGAGTGTTTTCTTGTAAGACTTTCCGATTGGCACATCGCCTTTGGCGAACACAACCGAGTTTTCCTCCAGCGCGTCGATCTTGTCGAGGTTGGCGATGTAGGAGCGGTGCACGCGCACAAAGTTCTGCGAGGGCAGCTTCTGCTCCATATCCTTGAGTGTGGAGGAGACAAGGTACTTCTGGTCTGCCGTCACGATAAAGGAATAGTTATCATAGGCCTCCACCCACAGAATGTCGCTGTAGTGCACTTTGATGATGCGGTGCTTTACCTTCACAAAGATGTAGTCGGTGGCCACCTCCTGCTCCTTGTGTTCGGTTTGCTGCGTTCCGTTGCTGCCTTTCTCCCCTCTGCTGTTAGAGTCGTGCTTGTAGAGCGCGATCTCGATGGCTGAGCGCAGGCTCTTGTCGTCAAAGGGTTTCACCAGGAAGCCATCCGGCTCCGTTTTCTTCGCACGATCTATGGTGGCAGCATCGGCGTAAGCGGTAAGGTAGATAAACGGGATCTTAAACTCCTGCCGGATGCGCGAGCCGATCTCCACCCCGTCGGCGTCACCCTTCAGGTTGATATCGAGCAGCACCAGGTCTGGCCGTGTTTCCCGGATCATGTCAATCGTGTCTTCCCCCGTATCTATGGCGCACGTCTCATATCCCAAATCTTCCAGGCTGGCAGCAAGATCTTCCGCAATGATCACCTCATCTTCTGATATCAGGATTTTGGGTTTTGTCATAGCATTAGGTTCATACGTGAAAAAAATAATTTATGATGGCAAAACAAAATATAATGTTGATTTTGTGCCATGGCTATTGTAAAAATTCATGTGTCCCTCGAGTTTCTTACTCAACGATTCCACCAGCTTCAGCCCAAAAGAGTGCCCCTGCTGTCGGTGCTGGTAAAAATCCTCGGGAAGGCCGCGGCCATTGTCACTTACGGTCAGGGTAAACTGCACTTCATCGTGCCGGGTGAGGACAATGCGCAACACGCCCGCTTCTCCCTGCGGGAAGGCATACTTCAGCGTGTTGGACACTAACTCGTTTACGATGAGGCCAAGGGTTATAGCTGTGTCTACGTCTACTTTCGTCTCAGGGATATCCAGCTCCAGCGCCACCCGCTCCATGCTGATGCCATAGGAGGCGTAGAGGCTCTCGCATATCTCCAGAAAGTAATCTTCCAGGTTTATCTGTTCCAGGTCGTTGTGGCGGTAGAGGCGCTCGTGGAGCAGGGCCATCGACCTTACCCGGCTGCGCAGCGCCTGCATCACGTCCTTTGCCAGCGGGTCGGGCACGTGGCGCGCCTGCAGGTTCAGCATGCTCATCACAATCTGCAGGTTGTTCTTAACGCGGTGGTGTATTTCCTGGAGTAGGATCTCCTTCTCGCGGTTCTGGCGCTCCAGCAGCCGGGTGCGGTGGTCTACTTTCATCTCCAGCAGCGTGTTCATTTTTACCAGGCTGCGCTCGCGCAGGTGCACCACGCTAAGTATGGCCCCGGCAATTACCACCAGCAGCACGCCTATAAACCACTCGCGGCGCCAGATGGGCGGCACAATCGCAAACTCGTAGGAGAGCGGCTGCTCTGTCCAGTAGCCCTCGTTGTTCTGGGCCAGCAGCTCAAATTTATACTTGCCCGGCGAGAGGTTGGCGTAGGTGGTAAACGAGCGGCTGGTAGCCGGCGACCAGGAGTCCTCGTAACCGGCCAGCCTATACTTGTACCGGACCTGCTCCGGCCCCGACAGGCAGATGGCGTGAAAGTTAAAGGACAGGTGATTTTGGGTATGCGGCAGCCTTAGCGTTTCAGGCAAGCCGGTCAGGCTGTCCAGTGGGTAGCCGAGCTCCTCCCAGTCGGTGGGCCTGGAATAAAGCATCACATCCGTCAGCATTACTTTGGGGTGCTGCGTGTTGGGGTGGTCGAGGTGGGGCAGGTATTGAGTAAGGCCTTTGGTGGTGCCAAACCAGATGGAACTGTCCCTGGCCTGCACGATGGCGTTGTCGCATACTTCCAAACCCCGAAACCCGCTGTTGGCGGTGTAGCTGCGGTAGCTGAATTTGCCCTCCCGGAGAAGTATGGGCAAGCTTACTTTCAGCACATCACGGTTCGTGGCCACCCACAGGTTGTCGGAGGCATCCGCGAAAACTGTTTTGATGGCCTCGTTCGGCAGCCCCTGTTCCGTGGTGAAAAGCTTCGCTTGCCGGCCCTGCAACAACAACAAGCCCTGGTTAAAGGCGGCAAAGTATAAATTCCCCTTTGTGTCTTCTGTGATGGAGCTAATCTCCCTAACGTTTAAGTTCGTGCGCACCTTTACCACCTGACCTTCCCTTACCTGGAACACACCCTTGTCAGCACCCACCCATAGGCGGCCTTTGGTATCGCGGTAAATAGTTTTCGCCTTGATGGGGCCTTCTGTGGCCGGGAGTAGCTGGAGTGAGTCGCCGTGCAAGGTGGCAATGCCAGCCGCAGTGGCAAAGAAGACGCCGCCTGCGGGGCCGGTGGCCGCCTGGTACACATCGGGCAATGCTCGGGGGGAGGGGTGGGCGTAATGTGTGCTGCCATTTGGGGTTAGCCGCCAAACCCCGTTGCTGCTGCAAACCCACAGTTGCTCCTTGTCGGGCAGCAGGCTGTAAATAGTAGTGCCACGTGGCCACGGCTGCGCGTCGGTCCAATCCGGGCGCTGCTGCCTCATTCTGGCAAAGTCGCCTTCGTCTGTTCCCAGCAGCAGCGTGCCGTTGCTGTCCTGGGCAAGTGCCGTGATGCGTGGCTCCGCCAAACCCGTGAAGTCGAAGAAATGCACAAACCACGGCGTCTTGTACTGCTGCAGACCGTAGCCGCTGGTGCCGATCCAAATGTTATTCTCCATGTCGGTGGCCAGGGCGGTGATCCGGTTGGTGCGCAGGCCGTTGCGCCGGGTCAGGTGCTCGAAAGATTTTCCGTCATACTTCAGGAGCCCGTTTCGCTGCAGGCCTATCCACAAGGTGGCGGTGTTGTCGAGCGTGAAGCTCGTGATGTGGCTGTAGGCCAGGGATTCTGGCAGCGGGATTCTGCGCACCTTGTTTTGTGTGAGCTGCGCAAGGCCCGCCGTGGTGCCTATCCATACTCCGGCATCAGCCTGTGGCAGCAGGGCAGTTACATGGTTGCTGGGCAGTTCGCTGTTTTCGGTTGTGAGATGCAGGAGCTTGCCTTTGCTAACCCTGTACAAACCGCTTTTTTCGGTGCCTGCCAACATTGCTCCGGAAGGCGTATGTGCAATAGAAGTATAGCTTCCCTCCGGAAGCGCAGTGTACTTCTGCATGCGGTTTCCGGACAGAAAAAAGACGCCAGTGTTGGAGGCGACCCATATTCTGCCGGTTTTATCCTCCGAAACGCTCTGTATACTTTCAGCCTGCAGCCCTTGCGCCGCACCGTAGGGTATAAAATCCGAGCCGTTAAAGCGCAGCAGTCCTGCATCCGTTGTTCCGATCCAGAGGTGCTGCTGGCTGTCCAGGAAAAGCGTAGATATGTTGTGGCTGCTTAGGCCGTCTTCTTTGGTGTAGGTAACGAAATCGGTGCCGTTAAAGCGGCTAAGTCCGGCGCGGGTGGCCAGCCACAGGTAACCCTGCTGGTCCTGCTGTATGGCCATGACCTCCGACTGTGGCAAACCCTGCTCCAGCGTCCAGTTTCGGATATTGTACTGCTGCGCCAGCGCAGGTACTGCGGCAGCCAGGTACAGGCACAAAACTATCAAGATGCGTGGGCAATGCATGTAAGGCTTCCTGGTTTACTTTCGGCAGTGGGCATCCTCTACGATAGGGCTGGCACGAAAGCGGTTACGTATGCATTTACTTACGGGTGCACCTGCAAAAAGTATAAATGAAATGGTTGCGGGTTTTTAGTGGGTAAACATCAACTCGTTGTAAAGCTATATAGATTAGGGGTTGCCTGCCGTGTTTCCTTTCCTTAGCCGTAGCTTGGCTGCGCCTGCGAAACACACCACGCACCTGCTTCCGGCACAGCGGTGGCCAAGCCACCGGTCATCCAAAAGCAGCGCGTACTTATAATTTTGGCATAAATAAACGATCTTTGTGCAGCTCATTGAAAAGAGCGGGATAATCTATGGAAGTCAAGCTGTCAGTAACCATCATCACCTTTAACGAGGAGCAGAACATAGGGCGCTGCCTGAAATCGGTGGAGGGGATAGCCGATGAGGTGATTGTTGTGGATTCCCTTTCCATTGACCGGACAAAGGAAATCTGCTTAGCGCATGGGGTAAAGTTTATCGAAAATCCTTTTAAGGGGATGATAGACCAAAAGTCGTTTGCCTTGGAGCAGGCAACGCACAAGCATGTGCTGGCGCTGGATGCGGATGAGTCGCTGACGGAGGAACTGCGGCAGTCGGTACTGGCGGCCAAGCGCAACTGGGCGGCCGATGGTTACCTGCTGAACCGGCTTACCAACTACCGGGGCGAGTGGATCAGGCACTCGGGCTGGTATCCTGACCGTAAATTAAGGTTGTTCGACAAAACCAAGGCGGCTTGGGGTGGGCAAAACCCGCACGACCGGGTTATACCCGTGGAGGGTGCCAAGATCAAAAAGCTGAAGGGCGACATGCTGCATTACTTCAGCTATAACGTGAAAGAGCACCTCGACCAGATAAACAGGTACACGGAGGTATTTAAGGAGGAGATGGTGAAAAAGGGAAAGAAAACGTCGCTGCTGGCTATACTTGTAAAGCCGCCATTCCGCTTCTTCCGGACATACTTTATCAAGCTGGGTTTTCTGGATGGCTTCAACGGCTTTTTCATCGCTGTGCTTTCCGGGTTCACTGTGTTCCTGAAGTATGCCAAACTGTACCTGGCTTACAAAGACACACCTTCCGACAGGCCATCCTAAGTATAAGAGCAGGTCTCTTAGCAGCCATTCATGCTTCAACACAAACACCAGCTTTAAAAAACTCCTATGGTAACCGGAATTTCTGTTGTCATCCCGAATTATAACGGCGTACACTTGTTCAAAGAAACACTGCCTACGGTGGTGGAGGCGCTGGCACACGTCGACAAGCCCACAGAACTGATTGTGGTGGATGATTGCTCCACGGATGACTCTATCGCGTACCTGCAGGCAAACTACCCGCAAATCAGGATACTTCGCAACGAGGTAAACGGCGGTTTCTCAGTTACGGCAAACCACGGCATCCGGAAAGCAAGTTTTGACAAGGTGCTGCTGCTGAACAGCGACGTGAAGCTAACGCCACACTACTTTGCCAACCAGTACAAATACTTCTCCCGGCCGGATACCTTTGGGGTGATGGGGCGGATAGTGGGCTGGCATGATGAAAAGATTCAGGACGGCGCCAAGTTTCCGTCTTTCCACGGCAGCAAGATCAAGACAACCGGTAATTACCTGCTCCAGGACGAGCGGCAGATGGAGGATGGCTTGTACTCGATGTACTTATCGGGTGCCAACGCCTTTATAGATAAGGAGAAATTCCTGCTCATCGGTGGGTTTGATGAGATCTTTTCACCATTTTATGTGGAAGACTACGAGCTGTCGCTGAGGGCGTGGCGGCTGGGTTTTAAATGCTACTATGACTATTCGAGCGTATGCCGCCACCAGGTTTCTTCCTCCATTAAATCAAAGAGCAAGAAAAAGTACGTCAGCACCATGTACGACCGCAACAAGATGTTTCTGCACGCCATCCACCTGGAGGGTACCAGCCGTTACCTGTGGTTTCTGCAGCTGCTGCCTGAGGCACTGATCCGGGTGCTTACCTTCCGCTGGCATTACCTGAGGTCGCTTTCGCTGTTCATGGCCTCCTATAACCGGGTGCGGGAGTCGCGGCAGGCGTTCAAGAAAACAGCCAAAAAAGTAGGTAAACGTTTGAGTGTGAAAGACGTGACTTCTTTTATACTTGGCAAGATGAAGGGAGACATTATCCGGCTCTGACCAGGCGCCGGAAGTATTTTTCTGTTTTAGAAGATGCTGTTGCCGCTGCTCCCTAAGGCCAAGGCAAGTACAGAAAGTTATAAACTGCCCCTGCGTTGGCACTTGAAGTCCTTCGCCATCAGGTAGTTTGTTGCCCCACTGCTCAAGCGGGGCGGCAATTTAGGGCAACTGGTTGTGGGGCAGGCGGGGCAGAAGTATAAAAAAGTGCTTTTCCCCTCTAATTTGATGAATGCCGTATACTATAGCTGCGCTGAAAGACAGTGGCTGTAAGAGATATGCGGTTTGTGTTGCAACCCAAACCGTGCTACTACGGTATGTAATTAAAATTCCTATATTTGCACCTACACGCGATAGAGGACTTTTATAAAGTACAAAATCCATAAGTATAGATGAGCGAGCAACAGGGTAAACAACTAAGTAAAGAGGAGAAAGACGCGCGGTTTGAGGCCGAATTGCTTCCTGTGCTCGATCCTCTGTACAATTTTGCCTACAGACTCACCCTCGACGAAGACGATGCCAACGACCTGGTGCAGGAAACCTATCTGAAGGCTTACCGCTTTTTTGACTACTTCGAACAAGGAACTAATGCAAAAGCATGGCTGTTCCGAATCCTGAAGAACTCCTTCATTAATGAGTTTAGAAAAAAGAGCAAACAGCCTGCAAAAGTAGACTACAGCGAGGTTGAAGGGTATTATAACACCGACGACGTAGAAGGGGAGGGCGGCGTGGCCACCACGACAGACATGCGCACCGAAAGTGTGCAGGATTTGATCGGGGATGAAGTAGCCAGTGCACTCAATGCCCTGCCCATCGACTTCAGAACGGTGATTATACTTTGTGATCTGGAAGGCTTTACGTACGAGGAAATGGCCAAGATTCTGGACATCCCCATCGGAACTGTACGCTCTAGGCTGCACCGTGCCCGAAACTCTTTGAAGGAGAAGTTGGAAAAGTATGCGAAAAGCATGGGTTATAATAGTTAGAGGGAATTTTTAGAGTTTAGCCAAGATGGAACCAAAATTTACAGAAGCATACCAGGAAGCACCTGAAGAAGCGCAAACCGCAAACTGCGAGCGCACAGCACACATGCTGGACATGATCATTGATGGGGAGGCCACTCCCGAAGATCAGCAGTTCTTTAACAGCCACATCGAAGAGTGTGTCAGTTGCTTCGAAAGCCATCAAAAGCAAAAACTCCTCAAAGGCCTTATCAGCGGCCATCTACAGCGTGTGATTGTGCCGGAAAGCCTGGCCCATTCCATCAAAGTGAAGATACAAGAAACGGTATAACCCCCTAATGCAAGGCAAGATTATCATTTTCTCGGCTCCCTCAGGTGCCGGTAAAACCACTATTGTAAAACACCTGCTCAGCGTAAACCCCTTGCTGAGCTTCTCTATCTCGGCCTGCACCCGCGACAAACGCGGCCGCACCGAGGAAAACGGAAAAGACTACTACTTTATCACCCCCGAGGAATTCAAGCAGAAGATTGGGAACGATGAGTTTGTGGAGTGGGAGGAAGTGTATGAAGGCGCCTTCTACGGCACGCTGAAGTCCGAAATAGAACGCATCTGGAAAAGCGGCAAGCACGTGGTGCTGGATGTGGACGTAAAGGGCGGCCTAAGCGTGAAGCATTTCTACAAAGAGCGGGCGCTGGCCATTTTCGTGAAGCCCCCGTCTATCGACGAGCTGGCGAACCGCCTCACTGCCCGCAACACGGACTCGGCCTCCAGCATCAGCAGCCGCGTGTTCAAGGCTAAGTTCGAGATGGGCTTTGAGGATCAGTTCGACCGCGTAATTGTGAACGACGACCTGACCCAGGCCTGCGCCGAAGCTGAGAAGCTTGTAAACCAATTCATTCAGGCAGAACCATCCATCGTATGAAGGTAGGGCTACTCTTTGGCTCCTTCAACCCCATCCACACCGGGCACCTTATACTTGCCAACTTCATGGCCACCAACACCGACCTCGATACGGTGTGGCTGATCGTGTCGCCGCAGAATCCATTTAAGCCCAGCAACACGCTGGTGCACGAATTCGACCGGCTGCAGATGGTAACGCTGGCTATCGGCGATAACGCGAACCTGGGGGTGTCGAACATTGAGTTCAGCATGCCCAAGCCGAGTTATACCATCGATACGCTGACGTACCTGCAGGAGAAGTACCCGAGCTATGAGTTTGTGCTGCTGATGGGGGAGGACAACCTGCCGCTGTTCCCGAAGTGGAAAAATGCCGACAAGATTCTGGAATACCACAAAGTATACGTGTATCCGCGCTCCGGCTCCATCACTACAGAGTTGCCCGAGATGTCGAATGTCACGTTTGTGAAAGCACCCATACTTGACATTTCGGCAACCTTTATCCGACAATGCATCCGGGAGGAGAAAAGTATAAAGTACCTCGTGCCCGATGCCGTGGCCGAGTACATCCAGGTGCATAAGCTGTATCAGTAGCTTTGACAAAGGAGCTTTGTGACAAGAGACAAAAGACACAATATTCACTAAAACAGAAGCGCCTCATACTACTATGAGGCGCTTCTGTTTTTACGTTTTGGAAAAGTCTTTCGTCTTTTGTCCGGTTTATCTTTTGTCAAAGAGCTTATACCGTCATAATCTCTGCTTCCTTCTTGCTTAGCAGCTCGTCCATCTTCACAATGTAAGCGTCCGTCAGCTTCTGCACTTTGCCTTCTGCGTCGCGAACGGCGTCTTCGGCGGTGCCTTCCTTCTGCAGCTTCTTCAGCGAGTCATTTACATCCTTGCGGATGTTACGGATGCTGATCTTACCGCTTTCTGTCTCGTTCTTTACTTGCTTCACCAGGTCGCGGCGGCGCTCCTCAGTCAGGGCAGGTATGTTCAGGCGAACGGCATCTGCTTCCTGCAGCGGGTTCAGGCCAAGGTCGCTGTTCTTGATGGCCTTGTTGATCTCGCCCAGCATGTTCTTCTCCCAAGGTCTGATGAGCAAGGTACGTGCATCCGGCGCTGAGATATTGGCTACCTGCGATACCGGTGTAGGTGTGCCGTAGTAGTCAACGCGCAGGTCTTCTACCATGGCAGGCGTGGCCTTTCCGGCACGAATTTTCGTCAGTTCACTGCCCGTGTGCTGCACAGCCTTCTGCATAGACTCCTCTGCTTCGCTGAGGTAAAACTGAATTTCTTCCGTCATATCTATTTACTTAATATCGTTCTGAAATTTTTTCCAGGCAAAAATAACAAATTTTTATTTTCTGTCAGTTTTCGAGTTTGGCTGTATCTGGTCCACCGTTTCCTTCAGTGTGTCGCCCAGGTCGTCCATACTTACGAGCGTGCCGATGCGCTCGCCCTGCACCAGACGCTTTAGGTTGCCGCCTTTGTTCATATCGAACACGATGATAGGCAAATCGTTCTCCTTGCACAGCGTAAACGCCGTCATGTCCATTACGTTCAGGCCTTTCTCAAACACTTCCTTAAACGAGATATTCGGGTAGAATACTGCGTCCGGGTCCTTCTCCGGGTCAGCAGAGTAAATACCGTCCACACGGGTACCTTTCAGTACCACATCCGCCTCAATCTCTATGGCGCGCAACGAGGCGGCAGAGTCGGTTGTGAAGTATGGATTGCCGGTGCCTGCCCCGAATATAACCACACGGCCTTTCTCCAGGTGGCGCACCGCACGGCGGCGAATGTATGGCTCGCATACCTGCTGTATGTTGATGCCGGACAGCAGGCGCGTGTACACGCCAAGCTTCTCCAGCGCGCTTTGCAGCGCCATGCTGTTGATCACGGTGGCCAGCATGCCCATGTAATCGCCCTGCACGCGGTCCAGGCCTACCTGCTCGGCCTGCACTCCCCTGAAAATATTACCGCCGCCAATCACCACGGCCACTTCCACACCTAGGGCGGCTACCTCTTTTATCTCCTGGGCGTACTGCAACAGCCTGTTTGAGTCGATGCCGTACTGCTGGTCGCCCATGAGTGCCTCACCACTTAGCTTTAGCAAAATTCGTTTATACTTCACGGTAATTTATCTGTATAGGTTATGAATTCTTTTAACACAAAGAAGCGGCTACCGTGGCAGCCGCTCGTCCTTTACTAATATCTATTGAAAAAGAATCATTACCTGATTCTTTTCTACGTTTTGCCGTACCTGCACCTTTACCTCCTTCACCACGCCATCGCCCGGCGATTTGAGGATGTTCTCCATCTTCATTGCCTCCAGGATCATGATCGGGTCTCCCTTTTTCACCTCCTGGCCCGGTGCTACCTTAATGTCAAGTATAAGCCCCGGCATCGGCGCTTTCACGTCGTTTACCTTGTTGGCGTTGGCATTGCCCATGCCTAACTGGTCGAGCAGCAGGTCGAACCGGTCCTGCACGCTTACGGTTTGTACGGCGCCGTTAATTTTGAAGGTGAAGGTTTTCTCCTGGTAGTTTGCCGAAACCACCTCGGCGGTGAAAGAGCGCGTGCCTTTAATGATGTGGAACGTGTTAGGCCCGATAGGGGCGATATCCCAGTTAAACGGCTCCCCATTTAGCTGGATGGCATCTTTTTGTATATCAACCTGCCATGTTTTCTCGTTACCCGTTTTTACCTGGAGCATCTTCTTTTGTATGGTTTCAACCTTAAAGGTAGTGGTTTTCTCAGAGTATTTTAAGAACTTCACCTCAAAATTAAAACATTCCAAGCATGAATCATAGGTTTCTCAGCATAGTGGGTATGGCAGCCGCTATGGCTTTTACAAGTGCCTGTAACACCAACAAAGCGGTGACAGACACAGCGGCCAAAGCACCGGTGGCCAAAAAGAACACGGCTGCTCCCGCCAACTCAGTGCCAGCCTGGGTGCAGGAGAAAGGTCCTTTCAACCCCTCCCGCACCAAAGAGCACGACCTGCTGCATACTACCCTCCGCGTTAGCTTTGACTGGCAGAAGCAGTACCTGAACGGAGTGGCCGAGATCACGGCAAAGCCATACTTCTACCCGCAGGATACGCTCGTGCTGGACGCCAAGGGAATGGACATCCACAGCGTGAACCTGATGAAGGACAATAACGCCACGCCGCTGACTTTTGACTACGACGGGCAGAAACTGGCCATCAAGCTAAACAAGACCTACACCCGCAACGAGAAGTATACCATCGAGATAGACTATACCGCCAAGCCGAACGAACTGACTTCCGGCGGCTCCGAGGCCATCACCTCAGACAAAGGGTTATACTTCATCAACCCATTGGGGGAGGACCCGAACAAGCCAACGCAAATTTGGACACAGGGAGAGACTGAGGCCAGCTCAGCCTGGTTTCCAACCATCGATGCGCCCAACGAGCGTATGACGCAGGATATCTATATCAGGGTAGACCCGAAGTACACCACGCTCTCCAACGGCACCTTTATGTACTCGCGCCAGAACGCCGACGGCACCAAAACAGACTACTGGAAGCAGGAGCTGCCGCACGCGCCATACTTAGCCACACTGGTAGTGGGCGATTTTGCCGTGGTGAAAGACAAGTGGCGCGACCGCGAAGTGAACTACTATGTGGAGCCAGCCTACAAAGGCACCGCCAAGAAAGTGTTCGGCAACACGCCGGCCATGATGGAGTTCTTCTCGAAGAAGTTGGGGGTCGATTACCCGTGGGCAAAGTATGCGCAGGTAGTGGTGCGTGATTTCGTGTCTGGGGCGATGGAGAACACCTCGGCCTCTACCTTTATGGAGGACCTGCACATGACCGAGCGTGAGTTGCTCGACAAGAACTGGGACGGCATCATCGCGCACGAGCTGTTTCACCAGTGGTTTGGTGATTACGTAACGACCGAGTCCTGGGCTAACCTGCCGCTGAACGAGTCTTTTGCCAATTACTCGGAGTACCTGTGGTTTGAGCACAAGTATGGCGCCGACGAGGCCGCTTACCTGCAGCTCGATGAGTTGGGCCAGTACCTGGATGAGGCTGAGCAGAAACGCGTGCCGCTTATCCGCTACCACTACAAGGACAAAGAAGACATGTTCGATTCGCACTCCTATGCCAAAGGCGGCCGTATCCTGCACATGCTGCGCAATATAGTAGGGGATGACGCCTGGTGGGCCTCCCTGAACCTGTACCTGACCCGCAACAAATACTCTGACGTAGAGGTGGCCGAGCTGAGAATGGCTTTTGAGGATGTAACCGGCAGGGACCTGATGTGGTTTTTCGACCAATGGTTCGCCAAGCCGGGGCATCCGGAACTTCAGGTAGAGCACAGTTATGCCAACGGACAATTAACCATACAGGTAGAGCAGGTGCAGGATACGGCCTACGCACCGGTTTACCGCCTGCCATTGCAGGTAGCTGTTTGGGCGGGAGGGCAGAAGCAGGTGTTTCCTATCACGGTGAACAAAGCAAATCAAACCTTCACGTTTAAGGTTGCCAACCAGCCGCAACTGGTGTTGTTTGATGCCGAGCAGCAACTGCTGGGGGTGGTAGAGCACCAGAAAACGGAGCAGGAACTCATCTTCCAATTCCAGAACACGAAGCAGCTGGCCCCGAAGCTGGAGGCACTCGCCAGGCTTCAGGAGAAAGCAAGTCAGCCAGCGGTGAAGAACATGTATCTGGCCGCCCTTAAAGATGACTTCTGGGCTGTACGCAGTACCGCTATCAACGCTCTCAGCAGCCTGAAAGGGGGAGAAGCCGCTGCCGTAGAAGCCGCCATCCAGAAAATGGCGACAGCAGACAAGAAAGGCTCTGTACGGGCCGATGCCATACTTGCCCTGGCAAGCTTGAACGGCGCCAAACACCAGCAACTGTTTAAGCAGGCCATGCAGGATAGCTCCTACCAGGCCGCCGCCGCGGCCATACTTGCCTATGCGGGCACAGGAGCCGCTGACACGAAGCAGCAGTTGGCGCAGTTCGACAAGGAGACAAACGAGGAAGTTGTGCTGGCGCTCGCCACCTTCTACGCCGTGCAGGGAGGACCTGAGAAGTTTGACTGGTTCATGCGAAACCTAAAGACTGCCAAGGGCGGAGAACTTTATTACCTCCTGCAAAGCTTTGGCGCCTACCTAGCCAGCAACAGCAGCACCAACACGCCGGAGGTGATCAGCATGCTGGCAGAACTGGCGAAGAACCACAGCCAATACTACGTGCGGGCCGCTGCTGTTCAGGCGCTTATGGTGATGTCGGAGAAGCCCGAGGTGCAGCAGCTACTGCAGGAAATAAAAGCCGGTGAGAAGGATGAGCGCCTGCTGGAAATGTATGGCATTTAGGCCGCGCAGAAATTATTTCACATTTTTTTACCGGAATGTTTGACTTACATGAAAAAGGGCTTAATTTTGCATCTCTTTAGAACGAGGAACACAGCGAAAGCAGTGTGGGACTAAAGAAAAGTTCTGATGATTTAATGCAGAATTAGCTTCGGGGAGATTCCAGAGCGGCCAAATGGGACGGACTGTAACTCCGTTGTCTTACGACTTCGCAGGTTCGAATCCTGCTCTCCCCACAGACTGAATAACTGAATTTTGAATAGATGAATTAATATTCACGCATTCGGAATTCAGTTACTCAAAATTAGTAAGCGGGAGTAGCTCAGTTGGTAGAGCGATAGCCTTCCAAGCTATAGGCCGCGAGTTCGACCCTCGTCTCCCGCTCAAAAAAAAAGAAAGTCAGGAACATATTTACTACATACAGGACTGGAGGAGGAAATTCATGCAGATGAGCTTCCTTTTTAGTGTAAATAGGGTCGTAGTTTCCTGGCGGTTTAAAAGCCGACGTAGCTCAGGGGTAGAGTGCTTCCTTGGTAAGGAAGAGGTCGTGGGTTCAATTCCCATCGTTGGCTCACAGTCCGTTACGTGTATATTTAAAAGCGCGACATAAACTTAAACGTTTTAACCTTAATTTAATATCATACAATGGCTAAAGAAACATTTGACCGTTCCAAACCGCACGTAAATATCGGTACTATCGGTCACGTTGACCACGGCAAAACTACTTTGACTGCTGCTATCTCTACAGTATTGGCTAGCAAAGGTCTTGCAACACTTCGTGACTTCTCTTCAATTGATAACGCTCCTGAAGAAAAAGAAAGAGGTATCACGATCAATACATCACACGTTGAGTACGCAACTGAAAACCGTCACTATGCACACGTTGACTGCCCAGGTCACGCTGACTACGTGAAGAACATGGTTACTGGTGCTGCCCAGATGGACGGCGCTATCCTTGTGGTTGCTGCAACTGACGGCCCAATGCCACAGACGCGTGAGCACATCCTTCTTGCCCGTCAGGTAGGTGTACCTCAGCTGGTAGTGTTCATGAACAAAGTTGACATGGTAGACGATCCTGAGCTTCTTGAGCTTGTGGAAATGGAAATCCGTGAGCTTCTTTCTTTCTATGACTTCGACGGCGACAACATTCCAGTAATTCAGGGTTCTGCTCTTGGTGGCCTTAACGGCGACGCGAAATGGGTAGCTACTATCGAAGAACTGATGGCTGCTGTTGACTCTTATATTCCGCTTCCAGAGCGTCTTGTTGACCTTCCATTCCTGATGCCAGTAGAGGACGTGTTCTCTATCACAGGTCGTGGTACAGTAGCAACAGGCCGTATTGAGCGTGGTATCATCAACTCTGGTGAGCAGGTTGATATCCTGGGTATGGGTGCTGAGAACTTGAAGTCAGTAGTAACTGGTGTTGAGATGTTCCGCAAGATCCTTGACAGAGGTGAAGCTGGTGACAACGTAGGTCTTCTTCTTCGTGGTATAGAGAAAACTGATATCCGTCGTGGTATGGTTATCTGTAAGCCAGGTTCTGTGAAGCCTCACACGAAGTTCAAAGCTGAAGTTTACGTTCTTTCTAAAGAAGAAGGTGGCCGTCATACGCCATTCTTCAACAAGTACCGTCCACAGTTCTACTTCAGAACCACAGACGTTACTGGTGAGATCATGCTTCCTGAAGGCGTAGAAATGGTAATGCCTGGTGATAACATCACTATCGAGGTAAACCTGATCAACGCGGTTGCCATGGAGAAAGGTCTGCGTTTCGCTATCCGTGAGGGTGGTAGAACAGTAGGTGCCGGCCAGGTAACTGAAATCCTTGACTAATAATATGTTTCAGACCCGTTCCTGGAAAGTTTTTCTGGGAACGGGTTTGTTTTCATAATTCTTTTAAATAAATTTGCACTCCAATTAAAGATTGGCGTGCATTTTTTTACGGGTGTAGCTCAATTGGTAGAGTAGTGGTCTCCAAAACCATTGGCTGGGAGTTCGAGTCTCTCCACCCGTGCAATTTTTATCACCTCAGGAATTTCGAAGCGATGAGCAACATTAGAACTTACATAAACGACACTGTCGAAGAGATGAAGGAAAGAGTCTCTTGGCCTACTTATGCTGAATTGCAAAGAAGTTCAGTGTTGGTCTTGATAGGTTCTTTAATCTTCGCTTTGGTGGTTGGAGCTATGGACTTTGGGTTCGACTCGATACTGACGTGGTTTTACAACCAATTTTAAATTAGAGTATTTATGGCTGATTTAAAGTGGTATGTAGTACGTGCGGTTAGTGGGCAGGAGAAAAAGGCAAAGGCTTATCTTGAAAATGAGATCATGCGCCACAATCTCGATGAGTACGTTCCGCAGGTATTGATTCCTGCAGAGAAAGTATACGAGATGCGCAACGGTAAGAAACGCATCAGGGAGAGAAGCTTCTTTCCTGGATACGTGCTTGTTCATGCAGACCTTTCACATGGCGAGGCAGAGCACATCATCATCAGTACCCCGGGGGTAATTGGTTTCCTTGGCGGAGAGAATAACTCTCCAACTAAAAAGCCGGTTCCACTGCGCCAGTCCGAGATTAACAGGATACTGGGCACAGTAGACGAAGCAGAGGAGCAGGCAGAGGTGCTGGATACGCCGTTTGTAGTTGGTGAGATAGTGAAAGTGATGGACGGTCCTTTCAGCGGATTCTCCGGAACTGTGGAAGAAGTGTTTGAAGAGCGTAAGAAGCTCAACGTGATGGTAAAGATCTTCGGGCGAAACACGCCGGTGGAACTGAACTACATGCAGGTAGAAAAAGAATCGTAGTAAATAAAAATAAATGGCAAAGGAAATTAAAGGTTACCTGAAACTTCAGGTAAAGGGAGGTGCCGCGAACCCATCGCCACCGATTGGACCTGCACTTGGTTCTAAAGGTCTTAACATCATGGAATTCTGTAAGCAGTTTAATGCCAGAACCCAGGATAAGCCAGGACAAGTGTTACCAGTATTGATTACAATCTATGCAGATAAGTCTTTTGACTTCGTTATTAAGACGCCTCCTGCTCCAGTATTGTTAATGGATGCTGCTAAAATCAAGGGAGGTTCTAAAGAGCCAAACCGTAACAAAGTAGGTTCAGTAACTTGGGATCAGGTAAGAGAGATTGCCGAGACAAAGATGCCTGATTTGAATGCATTCAAACTGGAGTCAGCTATGAAACAAGTAGCCGGAACAGCAAGAAGCATGGGTATCACAGTTTCTGGTACAGCTCCGTGGAACGCTTAATAGTTGAAGAGAAATGACTAAGTTATCTAAAAACAGAAAAGCAGCCTTGGCCAAGGCTGACTTAACAAAAGAATATTCTCTAACGGACGCGGCTTCAGTTGTAAAAGATATCACTTTTACGAAGTTTGATGCCTCTGTGGATATTGATGTGCGTTTGGGCGTAGACCCGCGTAAGGCTGACCAGATGGTTCGTGGCATTGTGACACTTCCGCATGGTACTGGTAAGGACGTGAAAGTTCTTGCCCTTGTAACACCTGATAAAGAGCAGGAGGCAAGAGACGCCGGCGCTGACTTCGTTGGTCTTGATGACTTCATTCAGAAGATCGAAAAAGGCTGGACAGATGTTGACGTGATCATCACAATGCCTGCAGTTATGGCGAAAGTAGGTCGCTTGGGTAGAATCTTAGGTCCTCGTAATCTGATGCCTAACCCTAAGTCGGGTACAGTAACGCAAGACGTAGCCAAGGCTGTGAAAGAAGTGAAAGCGGGTAAAATCGACTTTAAAGTTGACAAGTTCGGTATCATTCACACAAGCGTGGGTAAAGTGTCCTTCTCTGCTGAGCAACTTGCGGCAAACGCAAACGAAGTACTTCTGACGCTAAACCGTCTGAAGCCATCTTCAGCGAAAGGAACTTATATCAAGAGCATTACATTGTCTAGCACAATGAGCCCGGCCGTAACTGTAGAAAAGAACGCAACGATCTAAGAACATGACCAGGGAAGAAAAAGAGATAATCGTACAAGACCTGAGCGAGAAGCTTGCCAACACAGCATACTTCTACATCACTGATGCTTCTACCATGAGTGTGGCTGGCATCAATGCGTTCAGAAGACTTGCATTCGATAGAGGTATCGAATATAAAGTATATAAGAATTCACTTATCAAGAAAGCGCTTGATACTTTAGAAGCTGATACTTCTGCGCTGGATGATGTTTTAAAGGGCGCTTCCGGTATCCTGTTCGGCAAAGAAACAGGCAATGCTCCTGCAAAACTGCTCCAGGATTTCAGAAAGAAAGGCAACCCCCTTCCATTGTTGAAAGGTGCTTACATAGACGCCGGCATTTATGTTGGTGACGAGCAACTGGAGACACTGACCAAGATCAAGTCCAGAGAAGAACTCATTGGCGAGATCATCGGTCTTCTTCAGTCTCCTGCTAAGAATGTTGTTTCTGCCCTACAAAGCAGCGGCGGCAAACTGGCTGGAATCCTGAAAACATTATCAGAAAAAGAATAAACTAAAAAAACGTAATCAATAAGTAACTTTTAATTTTATAAAAATGGCAGATTTGAAAGCATTCGCTGAGCAGTTAGTAAACTTGACTGTTAAAGAAGTTAACGAACTAGCTACTATTCTTAAGGATGAGTACGGCATCGAGCCTGCTGCTGCTGCGCCAATGATGGTTGCTGGTGGTGGTGCTGGTGATGGTGCTGCTGCTGCAGAGGAGAAAACTTCTTTCGACGTGATCCTTAAGGCAGCAGGTGCTCAGAAACTAGCGGTAGTAAAGCTGGTTAAAGAGCTGACTGGTCTTGGTCTGAAAGAGGCAAAAGAACTGGTAGATAGTGCTCCAAAAGCTCTTAAGGAAGGTGTAGCCAAAGATGAGGCTGAATCACTGAAGAAGTCTTTGGAAGAAGCTGGTGCTGAAGTGGAGGTTAAATAATCCCACTTTATCAACATACTGATAACAGGTAGACCTGGCAATGTCGTCAGGTCTTTTCCTGTTTGTATAAAGATTCAAATTAATTGAATCTTTTTTTTGCCCGCAGTTGTTTTGGACTCTGTGTGCTAAATATCTTATTGTTAACGTAAAATTCCAAGGCTTTGGCTAAGAACAAAACGACAGAACGAATCAATTTTGCCTCTATAAAGCCGGTAATTGACTATCCTGACTTTTTGGATGTTCAGGTGCAGTCATTCCAAGACTTTTTTCAGCTGGAAACACCCGCTGCAAATAGAGCCCAGGAAGGTTTGTTTAAGGTGTTCGCCGAGAACTTTCCTATATCAGATTCAAGAGAAAACTTCGTACTGGAGTTCATTGATTACCATATAGACCCACCAAAATACTCTGTTGATGAGAGTATTGACAGAGGCCTTACATACTCTGTACCACTAAAAGCAAAACTTCGCCTGATCTGTAATGATGAGGATAACGAGGATTTTGAGACAATTGAGCAGGAAGTGTTCTTGGGAAATATCCCATACATGACTGAGAAAGGCTCTTTTGTGATCAATGGTGCTGAGCGTGTGATCGTATCTCAGTTACACCGTTCCCCAGGCGTGTTCTTTGCGCAAAGCAAGCACACGAACGGCACAAAACTATACTCTGCCAGAATTATTCCTTTCAAAGGATCATGGGTAGAATTTGCGACGGACGTGAACAACGTGATGTATGCGTACATCGACCGTAAAAAGAAATTCCCTGTAACCACGCTACTTCGTGCCATCGGTTATGGTACGGATAAAGATATCCTGGACCTGTTCGGCTTGTCGGAAGAAATCAATGCTGACAAGAAGACGCTGAAAGGCACCATCGGGCGCAAGTTGGCTGCACGTGTTCTAAGAACATGGACAGAAGACTTTGTGGATGAGGATACAGGTGAAGTAGTATCGATCGACAGAAACGAGGTAATCCTGGAGCGAGACTCTGAGATCACGGCAGAAGACATCGATGTGATTGTGGACTCTGGTGTGAAATCTATTATTCTGCACCGTGAGAACGTGAACATCGCTGATTATGCGATCATCTACAATACCCTACAGAAAGACAACTCTAACTCTGAGCAGGAAGCAGTAGAGCAGATTTACCGTCAGTTGCGAAACACGGAAGCACCAGACGTTGAAACTGCCCGCGATATTATTCAGAAGCTGTTCTTCTCAGATAAGCGCTACGACCTTGGGGAAGTGGGCCGCTATAGAATAAATAAGAAGCTTGGCCTGGATACAAACTGGGATGCGAAGGTATTGACGAATGAGGACATCGTTCTTATTGTGAAGTACCTAATTGGTTTGATCAACTCCAAAGCGGTGGTGGATGATATTGACCACTTAAGCAACAGACGTGTAAGAACAGTAGGCGAGCAGCTATATGCTCAGTTTGGTGTTGGCCTTGCACGTATGGCGCGTACCATCAAGGAGCGTATGAACGTGCGCGACAACGAAGACTTTAAGCCAGTTGATTTGATCAACGCGCGTACGCTGTCTTCGGTAATCAACTCGTTCTTCGGAACAAACCAGTTGTCTCAGTTCATGGACCAGACGAACCCGCTGGCTGAAGTGACGCACAAGCGTCGTGTATCAGCACTGGGGCCAGGTGGTCTGTCAAGAGAGCGTGCTGGTTTCGAGGTACGTGACGTTCACTACACACACTACGGTCGTCTTTGTACCATTGAAACGCCGGAAGGTCCGAACATCGGTCTAATCTCTTCCCTGTGCGTGCACGCCCGCGTGAACCACATGGGCTTTATCGAAACACCTTATCGTAAGGTGATTGAAGGTAAAGTGGTAGTAGACGGTACTGTAGAGTACCTGACTGCTGAGGAAGAAGATACGCACCACATCGCACAGGCAAATGCCGTGATTGATGAAGGCGGTAACTTCGTGAACCCAACGGTAAAAGGACGCTTCGAAGGCGACTTCCCAGTGGAGGCACCAGAGACCTATACTTACATGGACGTAGCCCCTAACCAGATTGTATCGGTTGCGGCCTCCATGATTCCTTTCCTGGAGCATGACGATGCCAACCGTGCCCTGATGGGTTCGAACATGCAACGTCAGGCAGTTCCACTTCTGAAGGCTGAAGCACCTATTGTAGGTACTGGACTGGAAAGAAGAGCTGCAATAGACTCTAGAGCGCTTGTGATTGCCGAAGGCGAAGGCGTCATCGATTATGTAGACGCTTCTAAAATTGTTGTGAAGTATGACCTCACAGACGATGAGAAGCTGGTAACATTCGATGCTGAGTACGTAACGTACAAACTGGTGAAGTTCAGAAGAACAAACCAGGATACCTGTATCAACCTGACGCCGATCGTGAAGAAAGGCGAGCGCGTGGAGAAAGGCCAGCCGCTTTGCGAAGGTTATGCAACAAACAATGGTGAACTAGCCATTGGACGTAACATGCAGGTGGCGTTCATGCCTTGGCAGGGATATAACTTCGAGGATGCCATCGTAATATCCGAAAAGGTAGTACGCGATGACGTGTTCACTTCTATTCACATTGAAGAGTTTGAGCTGGAAGTGCGTGAGACGAAGCGTGGAGAGGAAGAATTAACTTCTGAAATTCCGAACGTAAGCGAGGAGGCAGTAAGAAACCTGGATGAGAACGGTATCATCCGCATTGGAGCTGAAATTACCGAAGGAGATATCCTGATTGGTAAGATCACACCAAAAGGAGAGACGGATCCAACTCCGGAGGAGAAACTGCTAAGAGCCATCTTCGGTGATAAAGCTGGCGATGTGAAGGATGCTTCCATGAAGGCGCCTCCATCACTGAACGGTGTGGTTATCGATACAAAACTGTTCTCCCGTCCTAAAAAAGACAAAAACCTGCGGGCCAAGTCTAAGAAAGAGGTAGAAGAACTAAAGGTGAAATACTCTAAGGACCTGATCGCAATTAAGAGCGTGATGGTGGATAAACTGGTAGGACTGCTGGAAGGCAAGACAACACAGGGCATCCGTCACAAATTTGGGGATGATATCCTTTCTAAGGGCGTTAAGTTCACTAGAAAGAACATCACCGAAGCGTTGTTCCCTGAGAAGAACCCATATAAGGACGAGAGCAACTACGCAGTACCTGAAGAGGTGAACATGTTCAAAGACCTTATACTTGAGGATTGGACAGCGGACGAGAAAACGAACAACATGTTGGTAGAGCTTGTTAAGAACTACAACAAACGCCGTAATATCGTTTCTGCGCACTTCAAGCGCGAGCGCTTTACCCTGGAAGTAGGAGACGAGTTGCCAGCCGGTATTGTTCAGTTAGCTAAAGTATATGTTGCCAAAAAGCGCAAGCTGAAAGTTGGTGACAAGATGGCCGGACGTCACGGTAACAAGGGTGTAGTAGCCCGTATCGTGCGCGAGGAAGACATGCCGTTCCTGGAAGATGGAACACCGATGGATATCGTACTGAACCCACTTGGTGTACCTTCTCGAATGAACATCGGTCAGATCTACGAAACTGTACTTGGATGGGCTGGCTTGAAGTTGGGTAGAAAATATGCTACACCAATCTTCGACGGTGCCACAGAAGAGCAGGTTTCAGCTGAGCTGGCAGAGGCAGGGCTTCCACATTTCGGACGTTCCTATTTATTTGATGGATTGAGCGGTGACCGTTTCGATCAGCCGGTAACAGTAGGCGTGATTTACATGCTGAAGCTGGGCCACTTGGTTGATGATAAGATGCACGCTCGTTCTATCGGACCATACTCATTGATCACGCAGCAGCCATTGGGTGGTAAAGCCCAGTTCGGTGGTCAGCGATTCGGTGAGATGGAAGTGTGGGCGTTGGAGGCATTCGGTGCTTCGAACGTGCTGCAGGAAATACTTACAGTAAAATCAGACGACGTGATCGGCCGTGCGAAAGCTTACGAGGCGATTGTAAAAGGCGACGTGTTGCCGAAGCCTAATATCCCGGAATCATTCAACGTACTGATTCACGAGCTAAGAGGTCTGGCACTCGAGATCACGTTGGAGTAACAGTATAATGCTAAGCGCCAAGGCACCTGCCGAGGCGCTTAGCATATTTATGCTGAATTAAGCTGTAGAGCATATTCATAGTATCGACATTATTCTAATAATATGGCATTTGCGAAAAACAAAAAGCTAACTCAGGACTTCTCGAAAGTAACGATCAGCTTGGCTTCGCCAGAGTCAATTCTGGAGCGTTCCAACGGTGAGGTAGTTAAGCCTGAGACCATAAACTATAGAACCTATAAGCCTGAGATGGGTGGTCTGTTCTGCGAAAGAATATTCGGACCCGTAAAGGACTGGGAATGCCACTGCGGAAAGTATAAAAGAATCAGATACAAGGGCATCATCTGCGACCGTTGCGGTGTAGAGGTGACTGAGAAGAAAGTGCGTCGTGAGCGTATGGGCCATATTGAGCTTGTTGTTCCTGTGGCGCACATCTGGTACTTCAAATCCCTTCCGAACAAAATTGGATATCTGTTAGGCTTACCTACCAAGAAGCTTGACCAGATTATCTATTACGAGAGATATGTAGTGATTCAACCAGGTATTCTGGCAGAAGACGGTGTAAACGTACTGGACTTCCTGACAGAGGATGAGTACCTGGACATGATCGATAAGTTGCCGCGTGAGAACCAGATGTTGGACAACAATGATCCAAACAAGTTTATCGCGCGCATGGGTGCCGAGGCATTGCAAATGCTGTTGGAGCGCATCAACCTGGACGACCTTTCTTACGAGCTGCGCCATGCAGCCGCACACGAGACATCGCAGCAGCGTAAGGCTGAGGCGTTGAAGCGTCTGCGTGTAGTAGAGGCTTTCCGTGATGCAACCACACGCATCGAGAACAGACCAGAGTGGATGATCATCCGCATGGTGCCTGTTATCCCGCCGGAGCTTCGCCCGCTTGTGCCGTTGGACGGTGGCCGTTTCGCTACCTCTGACTTGAACGACCTGTACCGACGCGTGATTATTCGTAACAACCGTCTGAAGCGTCTGATCGAGATCAAAGCCCCGGAAGTAATCCTTCGTAACGAGAAGCGAATGCTGCAGGAAGCGGTGGACTCCCTGTTCGACAACTCACGTAAAGTGAACGCTGTTCGTGCAGAAGGAAACCGTGCGCTGAAGTCGCTCTCTGACATGCTGAAAGGCAAGCAGGGACGTTTCCGTCAGAACTTGCTTGGTAAGCGTGTGGATTATTCCGGACGTTCGGTAATTGTGGTTGGTCCAGAACTGAAGCTGCACGAGTGCGGTCTGCCGAAGAACATGGCAGCCGAGCTTTTCAAGCCGTTCATCATCCGCAAGCTGATCGAAAGAGGCATCGTGAAAACGGTAAAATCTGCCAAGAAGATTGTAGACCGTAAGGACCCTGTAGTATGGGATATTCTGGAGAATGTGCTGAAAGGCCACCCAGTGCTTCTAAACCGTGCTCCTACACTACACAGATTAGGTATTCAGGCATTCCAGCCAAAACTGATCGAAGGAAAGGCAATCCAGTTACACCCATTAGTGTGTACGGCATTCAACGCCGACTTTGACGGTGACCAGATGGCGGTGCACGTTCCACTAGGACCTGCTGCTGTACTGGAAGCCTCTATGCTGATGCTTGCGTCGCACAACATCCTGAACCCTGCTAACGGTGCGCCAATTGCGGTACCTTCACAGGACATGGTACTAGGTTTATACTATGTATCAAAAGGAAAGCGTAGCACAGAGAACGAGAAAATCGAAGGGGAAGGCATGAGCTTCTACTCTGCGGAGGAAGTGATTATTGCCATCAACGAGAAGATTATATCAAAGCATGCTTACATCAAGGTAAGAACGAAGATCAGAAACGAGCAAGGCGACCTAGAGTTCAAGTCAATTGAAACAGTTGCCGGCCGTGTGATCTTCAACCAGTTTGTACCGGAAGAAGTGGGCTATATCGATGAACTGCTGACGAAGAAGAAGCTGCAGCAGATCATTTCAAGAGTATTTAAGGAAACGGGTATGGCCCGTACGGCTCAGTTCCTGGACGATATCAAGACACTTGGATTTCAGTCTGCTTACAAAGGCGGTCTATCCATGGGTCTGGGTGATATCAACATCCCGGCTGAGAAGGAAATACTGGTAAATCAGGCGAAGAAAGATGTAGAAGCTGTATGGCAGAACTACTCAATGGGTCTGATCACCGACAACGAGCGTTACAACCAGGTAATTGATATCTGGACACGTATCAACAACCAGATCACGGAAACGTTGATGCGCCGCCTGGAGAACGAAGATCAGGGCTTTAACTCTATCTTCATGATGATGCACTCTGGAGCCCGTGGCTCAAGAGAGCAGATTCGCCAGTTGGGTGGTATGCGAGGTCTGATGGCGAAGCCACAGAAATCGCTTCAAGGCTCAGTAGGTGAAATCATCGAGAACCCAATCCTTTCTAACTTTAAGGAAGGTCTGGATGTAATCGAGTATTTCATCTCAACACACGGTGCACGTAAAGGTCTTGCCGATACAGCACTTAAGACGGCCGATGCCGGTTACCTGACACGTCGTCTGGTAGACGTATCACAGGACGTTATTGTGAACGAGGAAGACTGCGGTACGCTGAGAGGTCTGGAAGTGAGTGCACTGAAAGACAACGAGGATATCGTGGAGTCTCTGTCAGAGCGTATACTTGGTCGTGTAGCAGTACATGATGTATACGATCCGATTACAAACGAGCTTATCACCGAGTCAGGCGTGGAGATAACAGAGGAAGTTGCGCGTGCCATTGAGAACACGGCAATTGACTTTGTAGAGATACGCTCTGTATTGACGTGTGAGTCGAAGCGTGGTATCTGCGCAAAGTGCTACGGTCGTAACTTGGCAACAGGATTCATGGTGCAGAAAGGTGAGGCTGTAGGTGTAATTGCCGCGCAGTCCATTGGTGAGCCAGGAACGCAGCTGACACTCCGTACATTCCACGTGGGTGGTACGGCATCGAACATTGCGGTAGATGCAACCATACTTGCGAAATTCGGCGGTAGAATCGAGTTTGAAGATGTACGCTCACTGGATACAGTGAACAACGAAGGAGACGCCGTGAAGGTAGTGATGGGTCGTTCAGGCGAAGTAAGAGTCGTTGAGCCGACCACTGGTAAACTACTTATCAGCAACCACGTGCCATATGGTTCATTCCTGCACGTAAACGAAGGACAGATCGTGGAAAAAGGAGCTCAGCTATGTAACTGGGATCCATACAACGCGGTTATCCTTTCGGAATTCGATGGTGAAATCGCATATGAAGCCATCATTGAAGGTATAACTTACCGTGAGGAATCGGATGAGCAGACAGGGTATCGTGAGAAGGTGATTATCGATACAAAAGATAAGACCCAGAACCCGGCCATACTTGTAAATCCAAAGAGCGGCGAACCAAAAGGATACAACATCCCGGTAGGTGCCCACTTGACGGTTGAAAACGGGGAGAAGATCAAAGCTGGTCAGATTCTGGTGAAAATACCGCGTGCTATCGGTAAGACAAGAGACATTACAGGTGGTCTGCCACGTGTGACGGAACTGTTCGAGGCACGAAACCCATCTAACCCGGCCGTTGTGTCAGAGATAGATGGTGTGGTAACTTACGGAAACGTGAAGCGTGGTAACCGTGAAATTTACATCGAGTCGAAAGACGGCGTGAAGAAGAAGTACATGGTGCCGCTTTCCAAGCACATCCTGGTGCAGGATAACGACTTCATCCGAGCTGGTATGCCATTGTCGGACGGCGCGATTACGCCGAACGACATTCTGAATATTCAGGGACCGGGAGCCGTACAGGAATACCTGGTAAATGAGATACAGGAAGTATACCGCTTGCAGGGTGTGAAGATCAACGACAAGCACATTGAGGTGGTAGTGCGCCAGATGATGCAGAAAGTGATCGTAGTTGACGCAGGGGATACCAGCTTCCTGGAGAACCAGTCTGTGGACAAGATCACGTTCATGGAAGAAAACGACCGTATCATCGATATGAAGGTGGTGGAGGATGCAGGAGACTCTGCTGACCTGAAGCCAGGGCAGATCGTGACGGCTCGCCGTTTGCGTGACGAGAACTCGAGCCTAAAGCGCCGTGACTTGAAATTGGTAACTGTGCGTGATGCGCAGCCATCAGTATCGCGTCCGACACTGCAAGGTATCACACAAGCCTCGTTGGGTACACAGAGCTTTATCTCTGCCGCATCATTCCAGGAAACTACCAAAGTACTGAGTGAAGCAGCTATCAAAGGTAAGGCGGACGAACTGCTTGGTCTGAAAGAAAACGTGATCGTGGGTCACCTGATCCCGGCCGGTACAGGTCTGCGTGAATACCAGAACCTGATCGTGGGAAGCCAGGAAGAGTACGATGCGTTGGTAGACTCGAAGAAAGCTACTACGAAGAGACAGCAGGAACTGCAAAACAGATAAGCAATGGCTGAGGATCTGCAGAAACAAAATCAGATTAGCATTGAGCTAACGGAGGAAGTAGCGGAAGGCGAGTATGTAAACCTTGCAATGATCGCCCACTCCAGCAGTGAATTTGTGGTCGATTTTATAAAGCTGATGCCCGGTCTGCCAAAAGCGAAAGTAAAATCAAGGATAGTTATCACGCCGGAGCACGCCAAAAGACTTTTGGCGGCTCTGGCCGATAACATCAAGAAATTTGAGGATAGCTTTGGAGAAATAAAGCAGACACAGGATGCTCCCTCTTTCCCGATGAACTTCGGCGGAACGGTGGGAGAAGCCTAAGGTGCAGAGAATTAATGAATTAAAATTTTGAATTTGCAATTCGAATTATATACCTTTGCAGTCCAAAATTTAAAGTGGAAAAATCTATAATTAACAGCTAGTAAATGCCTACTATACAGCAATTAGTAAGAAAAGGTAGAGAAAAGTTGACTTTCAAGTCAAAGTCTCCTGCCTTAGACTCATGCCCACAGCGCCGTGGTGTATGTACCCGCGTATATACAACAACGCCAAAGAAGCCTAACTCTGCCATGCGTAAAGTAGCCAGAGTAAGACTTACTAACGGTAAAGAAGTAAACGCCTATATTCCAGGTGAAGGACACAACCTTCAGGAGCACTCTATTGTGCTGATCAGAGGTGGTAGAGTAAAAGACCTTCCAGGTGTTCGTTACCACATCGTACGTGGCGCACTGGATACTGCAGGTGTAAGCGGCCGTCTTCAGTCACGCTCTAAGTATGGCGCGAAGAGACCGAAGCCAGGACAGCCAGCGGCTGCTGCAGGAAAAGGTAAAAAGAAATAATCCCTAGTTTATAATACAATGAGAAAAGCAAAGCCGAAAAGTAGAATTCTCCTTCCAGATCCAAAGTACAAAGAAACATTAGTAACCCGTTTTGTTAACTACCTGATGGAAGATGGCAAAAAGAGTGTTGCTTATGGAATATTCTATGATGCTGTAGAATTAGTAGAGCAAAGAACAAAAGAGAACGGTCTGGAAACCTGGAAGAAGGCATTGAATAACATCATGCCAAGCGTCGAGGTAAAAAGCCGCAGGGTTGGAGGAGCTACTTTCCAAGTGCCGACTGAGGTTCGTCCGGACCGCAGAGTATCTCTTGGTATCAAATGGATGATATCATACTCTCGCAAAAGAGGTGAGAAAACGATGAAAGACAGATTAGCGGGCGAGATAATCGCTGCTGCTAAAGGAGAAGGTGCTGCCGTGAAAAAGAAAGATGATACGCACAGAATGGCAGAAGCAAACAAAGCGTTCTCACACTTTAGATTCTAAGAATGGCAAGAGACTTAAAATACACACGAAATATTGGTATTGCCGCGCACATTGATGCAGGCAAGACCACTACGACAGAACGTATACTTTATTACGCAGGTGTAAGCCACAAAATTGGAGAAGTACATGATGGTGCTGCTACAATGGACTGGATGGAGCAGGAGCAGGAGCGTGGTATCACGATCACTTCCGCTGCAACAACTGTAAGCTGGAACTACAGAGGCCAGCCGTACCACATCAACATCATCGATACACCAGGACACGTTGACTTTACCGTAGAGGTAAACCGATCCCTGCGCGTATTGGATGGTCTGGTGTTCCTGTTCTCTGCAGTAGATGGCGTTGAGCCTCAGTCAGAGACAAACTGGCGCCTTGCTGACAACTACAAAGTTGCGCGTATCGGTTTCGTTAACAAGATGGACCGTTCTGGTGCTGACTTCCTTGCTGTATGTAAGCAGGTGAAGGAAATGCTGGGCAGCAACGCAGTAGCACTTCAGTTACCAATCGGCTCTGAAGATAATTTCCGAGGTGTAGTTGACTTGGTGAACAACCGTGGTATTATCTGGAACGAGGAAGATAAAGGCATGACCTTTACTGAAGTTCCGATTCCTGATGATATGGTAGAGGAAGCTGCTGAATACAGAGAGAAACTGTTGGAAGCTGTTGCCGAGTACGACGAGACATTGATGGAGAAATACTTCGAAGATCCAGATTCGATCTCTGAAGACGAAATCATCGCTGCCCTTCGTGCCGCTACTATTGATATGGCCATTGTTCCTATGCTTTGCGGTTCTTCTTTCAAAAACAAAGGAGTGCAGACAATGCTTGACTACGTGATGGCGCTTTGCCCATCTCCAATGGACAGAGAGAGCATCATCGGAACAAACCCGGACACAGGAGCTGAGGTTGTGCGTAAGCCAAGCGAAAGCGAGCCATTTGCTGGTCTTGCCTTTAAAATCGCTACTGACCCTTACGTAGGTCGTCTTTGCTTCGTACGCGCTTACTCTGGTGTACTGGAGTCTGGCTCGTATGTATACAACACGCGTTCGAATAACAAGGAGCGTATCTCCCGTATCTTCCAGATGCACGCTAACAAGCAGAACCAGATCGATAAGCTGGGTGCTGGTGACATCGGTGCGGTAGTAGGCTTTAAGGATATTAAAACTGGTGACACCCTTTGCGATCAGAACGCGAAGATCGTGCTGGAGTCTATGGACTTCCCAGAGCCAGTAATCGGATACGCTATCGAGCCTAAAACTCAGGCGGACTCTGATAAGATGGGTATGGCGATTGCCAAGCTTGTTGAAGAGGATCCAACCCTACAGGTAAACACTGACGAGGAAACTGGTCAGACGATCCTAAGAGGTATGGGTGAGCTTCACCTGGAGATCATCATCGACCGTATGAAGCGTGAGTTCAAGGTTGAGTTGAACCAGGGCGCGCCACAGGTAGCTTACAAAGAGACGATTACGAAGAATGTGGAGCACCGTGAGGTATTCAAGAAGCAGTCTGGTGGTCGTGGTAAGTTTGCCGACATCGTGTTCGAAATGGGACCACGTGAAGATGGCAAGCAGGGACTTGAATTTGTGAACGGCATCGTAGGTGGTGTAATTCCAAGAGAATTCATTCCTGCTGTTCAGAAGGGTTTCGAAGAAGCCATGAAGAACGGTATCCTAGCTGGCTTCCCAATCGACTCAATGAAAGTTCGTCTATTCCACGGATCTTTCCACGACGTTGACTCCGACTCACTTTCTTTTGAACTGGCAGCTCGCCAGGGCTTCAAAGAGGCAGGCAAGCAGTGTGCGCCAAGACTTCTTGAGCCAATCATGTCAGTGGACGTAGTGACGCCGGATGAGTACACAGGACCTGTAACAGGTGACCTGAACAGAAGAAGAGGTATCATGAAAGGTATGGACACCAAAGGTACATCTACAGTAGTGAAAGCTGATGTTCCACTTTCAGAACTGTTTGGTTATGTAACTGACCTTCGTACCATTACTTCTGGTAGAGCTACTGCTTCTCTTACTTTCGCTCATTACGAGCAAGTACCACAGAACTTAGCAGATGCGATCATTGCTAAAATAAAAGGAACATCAGCTAAATAGTAGTATAAGATGAATCAGAAAATAAGAATAAAGCTTAAGTCTTACGATCACAACCTGGTTGATAAATCTTCAGAGAAGATTGTAAAAGCAGTAAAAGCTACCGGTGCCGTTGTAAGCGGACCAATTCCTCTTCCAACAGAGAAGGATAAGTTCACTGTATTGCGTTCACCACACGTGAACAAAAAGTCACGTGAGCAGTTTCAGCTTTGCACTTACAAGAGATTGGTAGATATCTACTCTACCAGCTCTAAAACAGTAGACGCCCTAATGAAGCTAGAGTTACCTAGTGGCGTTGATGTTGAGATCAAAGTTTGATAAGCAACTTAGTAAAACAAAAAGAGGAAGGTGTTCGCCTTCCTCTTTTTGTTTATACAGCACTGTAAATAAATATTTTACAGATAAGTTGATAAGGAAAAGAAAAATTTATTAACTTTGCACTCCCTTAGCAAAATAGGGGACAGTGAATAATTGTATCCATCTCTTAAAGAAAAAGTTGAATGCCTGGAATTATCGGTAAGAAAATCGGAATGACAAGCCTCTTCACAGCAGATGGTAAATACACACCAGTAACGCTTATACAAGCAGGTCCGTGTGTAGTTACTCAAGTGAAGACAGTAGAAACAGATGGCTATGCTGCGGTGCAGCTTGGCTATGGCGAGAAAAAGCTAAAAAGAGTAACGAAAGCGGAAGCCGGACATTACGCAAAAGCAAAAGCAGCGCCTGCTAAGAAGGTAGCTGAGTTTGATGTGGAAGGTGTATCTTATACACTGGGCGATGTAGTGAACGCAGACATGTTTATCGAAGGTGAGTTTGTTGACGTAGTTGGCACATCAAAAGGTAAAGGTTTTCAGGGTGTTGTAAAGCGCCACAACTTTGCCGGTGTTGGTGGTCAGACGCACGGTCAGCACAACAGGGGCAGACACCCAGGTTCGATCGGTGCAGCCTCATGGCCTTCCAGAGTATTCAAAGGAATGCGCATGGCAGGTAGAATGGGTGGTAACAGAGTAAAGGTGGAAAACCTTGTAGTACTGCGTGTTATCGCTGATAAAAACCTTATAGTTGTTAGTGGCTCTGTTCCTGGTGCCAAAAATTCTTACGTGTTAATTGAGAAATAAAATGGAGCTTTCTGTATTAAATATCAAAGGTGAAGATACAGGCAGAAAGGTAACACTTTCTGATGCTGTGTTTGGTCTGGAGCCAAACGAGCATGCAATGTATCTTGACGTGAAACAGTATCTGGCAAACCAGAGACAAGGAACACACAAATCTAAAGAGCGCGCGGAAGTTGCAGGTTCTACAAGAAAGATCAAGAAGCAAAAAGGTACAGGCGGAGCACGTGCGGGTAGCATAAAGTCGCCAGTTTTTATCGGTGGTGGTCGTGTATTCGGACCTAAGCCAAGAGACTATTCCTTCAAGCTGAACAAGAAGCTGAAGCGTGTTGCGCGTCTTTCTGCTTTGTCGCTTCTGGCGCGTGACAACAGAGTGGCTCTGGTAGAGTCTTTCTCTATGGATGCTCCAAAGACAAGCGAGTTCAGAGGCATTTTGAGCAACCTGAAGTCTACTGGCAAAACACTGTTTGTTTTACCAGCTGCCGATAAGAACATCGTGTTGTCTAGCAGAAACCTGCCTAAAGTGAAAGTTTCTACTGCTAAGGATATCAATACATATGATCTTCTTAACACAGAAAAACTTCTGCTGGTAGAGCAGTCGGTAAATGAATTAGAAACACTCTTTAGCGCGAAGTAATGAACGTTCTGAAAAGACCAATAATCACAGAAAAATACGCTGCCTTGAACGAGGTTGGAAAGTATGCTTTTGAGGTGGAGAAAGACGCCAACAAGGTTGAAATCAAAAAAGCGGTTGAGAAGATGTACGGCGTGAATGTAGCCAAAGTGGCAACTATCCGCGCACTGGGAAAGAAGAAGACTAAGTATACGAAGTCTGGCGCTGTAACCGGCCGTACCTCCCTGATCAAAAAGGCAATAGTAACCCTGAGAGAGGGTGAAGTTATAGACTTTTACAGCGGCATATAATTAAGTAAAAATGGCTTTAAAAAAGTTAAGACCAACAACACCAGGTCAAAGATTCAGAGTAGCCCCATCATTTGATGAGATAACAACTGCTACTCCTGAGAAGTCTTTGTTGGCACCTATGACAAAATCTGGTGGACGAAACGACTCTGGTAAGATGACTATCCGCTATGTAGGCGGTGGACACAAGAGGAAGTACCGCATGATTGACTTCAAGCGCACGAAACATGGCGTGCCTGCTACAGTGAAGACAATTGAGTACGACCCAAACAGAACAGCCCGTATTGCGCTGATTTTCTACGCAGACGGTGTAAAGAGCTATATCATTGCTCCTGCTGGACTAGAAGTAGGAACTGTCATCAATTCAGGTCCTGGTATTGCTCCAGAAGTAGGAAACTGCTTGCCACTTTCCGATATTCCTCTAGGTACAATCATACACAACATTGAGCTTCAGCCAGGCAACGGTGCCATACTTGCAAGAAGTGCTGGTTCTTATGCACAGCTTGTAGCACGTGAAGGACGCTATGCCACCATCAAATTGCCTTCCGGCGAACTGAGAATGGTACTGGTGAACTGCTCTGCAACAGTTGGTACAGTTTCTAACGGAGAGCACATGAACGTGAACCTGGGCAAGGCTGGCCGCAAGAGATGGCTGGGCAGACGTCCGCGCGTTCGTGGTGTCGCTATGAACCCTGTCGATCACCCTATGGGTGGTGGTGAAGGTAAGTCCTCAGGTGGACACCCTCGCTCACGCAAAGGCTTGTATGCGAAAGGTCTTAAGACTAGAAACAAGAACAAGTATTCTGAAAAGCTTATTGTTAATAGAGGTAAGAAGAAATAATAAATGGCTAGATCATTAAAAAAAGGGCCTTATATTGACTTTAGGCTCGAGAAGAAAGTAACTGTAATGAACGAGTCTGGCAAAAAGTCAGTTATTAAGACTTGGTCACGCAGATCTATGATTTCTCCGGATTTCGTGGGTCACACGTTCGCAGTTCATAACGGAAATAAATTCATTCCTGTGTATGTTACCGAGAACATGGTAGGTCACAAACTTGGCGAATTTGCTCCGACAAGAAACTTTAGAGGTCATATTGCTAAGAAAGATAAAGGCAAGCGTTAACAATGGAAGCAATAGCAAAACTAAATAACGTTCCTACCTCTCCTCGCAAGATGAGAATGGTAGCGGACCTGGTACGCGGCAAAAGCGTATCCAAAGCTCTTGGCATTCTTAAGTTTGAAGCCAATGCTGGTGCAGCCAAAGTTGAGAAACTTGTTTTATCTGCACTTGCAAACTGGCAGGCGAAGAATGAAGATGCTAGAATCGAAGAAGCAAACCTGATCATCAAAACTATCTTTGTTGATGAAGGCAAAATGCTGAAGCGTCTTCGTCCGGCTCCTCAGGGCCGTGGTCACAGGATCAGAAAAAGATCTAACCACGTCACACTTGTAATCGACAGCATGTCTGAAGAGCAGGTGGAGAAGCTATCTAAGAAATCTAAAAAAGCCAACAAGTAAGAATTATGGGACAGAAAGTTAATCCGATCGGTTTTCGACTAGGTGTTATCAAAGGTTGGGATTCAAACTGGTATGGCGGCAAAGATTTCGCTGAGAAACTAATCGAGGACGAGAAAATCAGAAAATACATCTTGGCGCGTATCCCGAAAGGCGGTATTTCTAAGATTATAATCGAAAGAACACTTAAGCGCATTACGCTTACTGTTAACACTGCCAGACCAGGTGTGGTTATCGGTAAAGGCGGAGCGGAAGTAGATAAGATCAAAGAAGAGCTGAAGAAGCTGACTAACAAAGATATTCAGATCAATATCTTTGAGATCAAGCGTCCAGAGTTAGATGCTAAGCTGGTAGGTGAGTCTATCGCACAGCAGCTGCAGGCGCGTATCTCTTTCCGACGTGCCATGAAGCAGGCAATTGCTTCTGCGCTACGAGTGGGAGCTGAAGGTATCAAGGTACAGGTATCTGGCCGCCTAGGTGGTGCAGAGATGGCCAGAACAGAGCATTACAAAGAGGGTAGAACTCCTCTTCACACGCTTCGTGCTGACATCGACTATGCCTTGTCAGAAGCACAGACTGTGTATGGCAAGATTGGTATCAAGGTATGGATCTTCAAAGGCGAAGTATACGGTAAGAGAGATCTTACTCCAAACGCCGGCATGGAGAGCAAAGGACCTGGATCAGCCCCGAACGACAGACGTGGAGGTGGTGGTGACCGCCGCAACAAGAAAAGTGGACCTGGTGAAGGTGCACCGAAGCGCAAGCGTCGTCAATAATCAAGTGTTAACATTATAAGTTTTAGAAAATGTTACAGCCAAGAAGGACAAAATATAGAAAAATGCAAAAAGGCCGCGTGAAGGGGCTTGCCCACAGAGGCAGCACCATTGCGTTTGGTTCTTTCGCTATAAAATCGCTTGAGGCCTCATGGATCACGTCGCGCCAGATTGAGGCAGCACGTATCGCCATGACCAGAGCGATGAAACGTGAAGGTCAGGTTTGGATCCGAATTTTCCCTGACAAGCCAATCACCAAGAAGCCTGCAGAGGTTCGAATGGGTAAGGGTAAAGGTTCTCCGGAGTATTGGGTAGCAGTAGTTAAACCTGGTACGATCATGTTCGAGTCGGACGGTGTTTCTTTAGAGGTAGCAAAAGAGTCATTAAGACTAGCTGCACAGAAACTCCCAGTAAAGTCAAAAATTGTAGTACGTAGAGATTACGTTGATAAATAATGAAAAATTCTGAGATAAAAGCTTATTCTGCCGAAGAACTGCAAGAGAAGCTTAGCGCTGAGAGATCAAGCCTGCATGCCATGCGTTTTGCACACGCCATATCTCCACTCGAGAACCCAATGAAGATCCGCGATACGAAGCGTAACATTGCTCGATTGAATACTGAAGTTCGTCGTCGTGAAATTGAAGCTAACTCTTAAGACGTATTAAGATCATGGAGAGAAACCTAAGAAAAGAAAGAAGCGGTAAGGTTGTTAGCAACAAGATGGACAAATCTATTACTGTACTGGTGGAAAGCAGAATGAAGCACCCGATGTACGGTAAGTTTGTTAGCAAGTCTAACAAGTTCATGGCGCACGACGAGAAGAACGAGTGTAACATTGGTGACATCGTTCGCATTCAGGAGACACGTCCGCTGAGCAAGAACAAGAACTGGCGTTTAGTAGAAATAATAGAAAGGGCTAAGTAATATGATACAGCAGGAATCAAGACTAAGTGTAGCTGACAACAGCGGTGCCAAGGAAGTCCTTTGTATCCGTGTACTAGGCGGTACTGGTAAGAAGTACGCCTCAGTTGGCGACAGAATTGTAGTAACTGTAAAGTCAGCCCTTTCTTCCGGAAACGTTAAAAAGGGAACTGTTTCTAAGGCAGTTATTGTAAGAACAAAGAAAGAGGTTAGAAGAAAAGACGGTACTTATATTCGTTTCGACGATAACGCCGCCGTTTTGCTTAACGCGAACAACGAGCCACGTGGTACTCGTATCTTCGGCCCGGTTGCACGTGAACTTCGTGAAAAGCAATTCATGAAAATTGTTTCGTTAGCACCTGAAGTTCTATAACATAAAATTCAGATTAAAATGAATAAGAAAAAACTTCACGTAAAGACTGGCGATACAGTTAAGGTTATAGCCGGTGACGAGCGCGGCAAAACAGGCCGTATTATCGCTGTGAATATCGAAAAGCAGAGAGTGACTATCGAGGGTCTAAACCAGGTAACGAAGCACAAGAAACCAAGTGCTTCGAACCCACAGGGTGGCATCGAAAAAGTAGAAGCTCCGATTCATGCTAGCAATGTGGCGCTAGTTGATCCTAAATCAGGTGAGACAACCAAAACTGCTACAAGAAAGAACAGCGAAGGTAAAACAGAGCGTTATTCTAAAAAGACAGGAGAGGTAATCTAAGATGGCGACTACAAGATTAAAAGAAAAATATCAGAACGAGGTACTGCCTTCTTTGATGGAAAAATTCCAGTACAAGAACGTAATGCAGGTGCCTAAGATCACGAAGATTTCAATCAATAAAGGTATCGGTTCTGCCGTATCTGACAAGAAGTTGGTTGACATTGGAGTGGACGAGCTAACTACAATCACTGGCCAGAAGGCTGTTGCTACAATCGCGAAGAAGTCGGTTTCGAACTTCAAGCTTCGTGAAGGCATGCCAATCGGCGCGCGTGTTACATTGCGTGGTGAGAGAATGTACGAGTTCCTGGACCGTCTTCTTACTGTTGCTCTTCCACGTGTGCGTGACTTCAGAGGTGTTAACGACAAAGGCTTTGACGGCCGCGGTAACTATACTCTGGGTGTAAAAGAGCAGATTATCTTCCCTGAGATCAGCATAGACAAGATCAAGGCTATATCAGGTATGGATATCACAATTGTTACTACAGCTAAAACCGACGAAGAGAGCTACGAACTGCTGAAAGCATTCGGAATGCCCTTCTCTAATATCAGACAATAACCATGGCGAAAGAAGCAGTAAAAGCCAGAGAGCTTAAAAGACAAAAAATGGTAGCTAAGTATGCTACTAGAAGAGCTGAGCTAAAAGCCAACGGTGATTACGATGCACTGGATAAGTTGCCTCGTAACGCATCGCCGGTTAGACTTCACAACCGTTGCAAACTGTCAGGAAGACCAAGAGGATATATGCGTAAATTTGGCATCTCCCGCGTGGTTTTCAGAGAGTTAGCGTCCATGGGTAAAATTCCTGGCGTTACTAAGTCGAGCTGGTAATTTTTTCTTATCTCATTGAGAATCATCAAAAGATATTTGTATCTTTGCCCCTCGCTTAGATAAAGCATTCATTATTCAATAATTTCATAATGAACTCAGATCCAATAGCAGATTATTTAACTAGAGTGCGTAACGCCATCAAGGCGAACCACAGAATAGTTGAAATACCATCTAGCAAGATAAAAAAAGAGATCACTAAAGTATTGTACGAAAAAGGTTATATTCAAAGCTATAAGTTTGAAGATGCCAGTGTTCAAGGTACAATCAAGATAGCTCTGAAGTACAACCCTAACACTAAGCAGTCTGCTATTGTGAAACTAGAGCGGGTTAGTAAGCCAGGGCTGCGCAAGTACACCGGTAGCGAGACGCTTCCACGAGTTCTGAACGGACTGGGAATCGCTGTTCTTTCTACTTCTAAGGGTGTGATGACAGAGAAGGAAGCCAAGTCGCTGAAGATCGGTGGCGAGGTGTTGTGTTATGTATATTAATAGGAGGATAGACAATGTCACGTATAGGAAAATTGCCCATCACCCTGCCTAGCAATACACAAGTTACAATCGGTGATAACAATATCATCACAGTAAAAGGCCCTAAGGGTGAACTGACTACTGCTGTTGATAGAGACATAATTGTAAAGCAGAACGAAGACAGCATTGTTGTTGAGCGTCCTACTGAGCAAAAGCGTCACAAAGCCATGCACGGCCTTTACAGATCACTGATCAACAACATGGTTGTAGGTGTGAATGAAGGTTTCAAAGAGCGCTTGGAGCTTGTAGGTGTAGGTTATAAAGCTTCAGTTCAGGGAAACATCCTTGAGCTTGCTTTGGGTTACTCTCATAATATTTACATGAGCATGCCGAATGAAGTGACTGCCACAGCGGTTACTGAAAAAGGTAAGAACCCAATTATTACACTGGAGAGCAACGATAAGCAATTGATCGGCCAGGTTGCTGCGAAAATCAGATCACTACGCAAAGTAGAGCCTTACAAAGGTAAGGGTATACGCTTTGTTGGTGAAGTTATCAGAAGAAAAGCTGGTAAGACAGCTTCTAAATAATCGTCATCATGTCTACTAATAAATTAAGCAGAAGACTAAGAATAAAGAAAGGTATCAGAAATAAAATTTCTGGTACCGCTGAAAGGCCACGACTGTCTGTGTTCCGTAGCAACAAAGCTATTTACGTACAGCTGATCGATGATTCTACTGGTGTGACACTAGCGGCTGCCTCTTCAGTTAAACTTGATGATGCAAAAGCTAATACTGAAACTGCCGGAAGAGTAGGAAAAGTTATCGCCGGGCTGGCTCTTGAGAAAGGAATTTCTCAGGTAGTGTTCGACCGTAACGGTTACCTGTACCACGGTAAAGTTAAATCATTGGCAGAAGGCGCTCGTGAAGCTGGCCTTAAATTCTAAAAATTATGTTGAAGAATAATATACGAAGCGTAAAGGCAAGCGAAATCGAGCTTAAGGAGAAAGTAGTTGCCATTAACCGTGTAGCCAAGGTTGTTAAAGGTGGTAGAAGATTTAGCTTCGCCGCTATCGTGGTTGTAGGAGATGGCAACGGTGTGGTAGGTTATGGCTTAGGTAAAGCAAACGAAGTAACTGACGCTATTGCAAAGGGTATTGATGATGCAAAGAAGAACCTGGTAAAGGTTCCTGTGTATCATAATACTGTTCCTCACTCTCAGGAAGGCAAATACTCTGGTGGTTTTGTACTCGTGAAGCCTGCGGCTCCTGGTACAGGTGTAATCGCCGGTGGTGCCATGCGTGCAGTGTTGGAGAGTGCCGGAATCAAAGACGTACTTTGTAAGTCTAAAGGTTCTTCAAACCCTCACAACGTGGTAAAAGCTACGTTTGATGCACTGTCCAAAATGCGTGATCCTTTGGCTGTTGCACAACAGCGTGGTGTTAATTTAGATAAAGTTTTCAACGGATAATCGAAATGGCTAAAGTAACTATCACTCAGGTTAAAAGCATTATCGACAGACCGAAGAGCCAGAAGCTTACTATCAAAGCACTTGGTTTAGGCAAGATAAGCAAATCAGTTTCTGTTGAGTATACTCCGCAGATCGCTGGTATGGTAAAGAAAGTCCACATGTTGGTAGACGTTAAAGAACAATAAAAATGTACTTACAATCTTTAAAACCTGCAGAAGGTTCTGTAAAGAACAGAAAGCGAATAGGTAGAGGTACTGGTTCAGGTAGAGGTGGAACTTCTACACGTGGACATAAAGGTGCTAAATCACGCTCAGGTTATTCACAGAAGGGTGGATTCGAAGGTGGCCAGATGCCACTTCAGAGACGAGTTCCTAAGTTTGGCTTCAAGAACATTAATCGTGTTGAATACAAAGCTATCAACTTGGATGTAATTCAGGCTCTGGCTGAATCAACTAACGAAACAGTAATGAACTTTGATTTCTTCAGAGCGCACGGACTGATTCAGAAGAACGATAAAGTTAAGATATTGGGTAGAGGAGAAGTGAGCAAGGCTGTTGAAATCCACGCACATGCTTTCTCTGGCACTGCAACATCATCAATAGAAAAAGCAGGCGGTAAAACAGTTGCTCTTTAATCAGTAGGTATGAAGAAGTTTTTAACAACGCTAAAGAACATTTTTGCTATAGAGGATCTGAGAGTACGTATTTTAAATACTGTATTCTTTATAGCTATTTTCAGACTAGGTTCTTTTGTTGTTTTACCTGGTGTTGATCCACAATTATTAGAAGCTAATACGTCCGGGTTGTTCGGATTGTTAGACACCTTTTTAGGTGGTGCGTTTAGTAACGCTTCTATATTTGCATTGGGTATCATGCCATACATTTCGGCTTCTATCGTACTGCAACTGCTTACTATAGCTGTACCTTACTTTCAAAAAATGCAGAAGGAGGGTGAATCTGGTCGAAAGAAAATCAACCAGATTACCCGCGTTCTGACAATTGTTATTACACTAGCGCAAGCTATTGGCTTTGTCGCCACAATTAATGCGGAGGCAATTGCTATCAACTATACGCTTTTCACTATCACATCAATGATTGTGCTGACATCAGGAACAGTTTTCTGTATGTGGCTTGGTGAGAAGATAACAGACAAAGGCATTGGTAACGGTATCTCTATGCTGATCATGATTGGTATCATATCACGCTTTCCAGGAGCTATCGTTGCAGAAGCATTGTCCAAACAGTTAAACGGAGCATTGTTGTTCCTGTTCGAGATCCTGATTTTGTTCCTGGTTGTAATGTCAGTTGTAATGCTGACACAAGCCATCCGCAGAATTCCGGTTCAGTATGCTAAGCAGGTGGGTGCAAGTTCACTGTACAGCGGCCAGAGACAGTTTATACCACTTAAGGTTAATGCGGCAGGTGTTATGCCGATTATTTTTGCGCAGTCGCTAATGTTCCTGCCTTCTATGATCGCTTCAATCTGGGCTGACCAGAGCGAGACTGCCAACTATATTGGATCTACTTTCTCTGACTTTACGTCGTGGCAGTACAATGTAGTTTTTGGACTTCTGATTCTTGTATTTACTTACTTCTATACTGCCATCAGCGTTAATCCTAACCAGATTGCGGATGACTTGAAGCGTAGCGGAGGATTTATACCTGGTGTTAAACCTGGTAGAGCTACGTCAGAATACATCGATACTATACTTACAAGAATTACATTACCGGGTGCGATTTATCTGGCACTTGTAGCGATCTTTCCTTCGATCGCCATGCTTTTAGGTGTAACAAGAGAGTTCTCACAATTCTTTGGCGGAACATCTCTGATCATCATGGTTGGTGTGGTGCTAGACACCCTCCAGCAGGTAGAAAGTTACCTACTGATGAGACACTACGACGGTATGATGAAATCTGGAAAGCTTCGCGGCCGAACAGAGAACATTGCGATGGTATCTTAATAAATGATATTATACAAAACGGAAGAAGAAATTGAGCTAATTCGCCAGAGTGCTTTGATTTTAAGCAAAGCACATGGCGAAATTGCTCGTCTTATAAGACCTGGTATAACCACACTGGAACTGGATAAGGTTGCAGAGGAGTTTATCAAAGACAATGGTGGTTCACCATCATTCAAGAATTATAACGGTTTCCCTTACAGCCTATGCATTTCTACTAATTCTGTAGTAGTGCATGGGATGCCTGGTAAGTATACTTTGAACGACGGAGACATAATTTCTGTTGACTGTGGTGTGTTCAAGAATGGCTTTCACAGCGACTGTGCTTATACGCATGCGGTAGGCGAAGTTAAACCAGAAGTACAGAAGCTATTAGATGTTACGAAAGCTTCTTTATACTTAGGATTGGAAAAAGCCGTGGTTGGTAACCGTATGGGCGATTTAAGTTTTGCCATACAGGAGCATGCCGAAGCGAATGGCTACACAGTAGTTCGGGAGCTGGTTGGGCATGGACTTGGACGCAGTTTGCACGAATCGCCTGAAGTTCCGAATTACGGGAGAAAAGGTCAGGGAGTGAAGCTACAGAACGGGTTAGTATTGGCTGTGGAGCCGATGATTAACCTTGGGGGAAGGCAAATTGTGCAGGAGGATGACGGCTGGACGATCCGGACAAAAGACAACAAACCTTCGGCACATTTTGAGCATACTGTTGTGGTGCGTAAGGATAAGGCTGAAATATTAACAACTTTTGAATATATAGAACAAGCTAATAAATCATAAATGGCAAAACAGTCGTCCATAGAGCAAGACGGAACTATAGTAGAAGCTTTGTCTAACGCCATGTTTCGCGTTGAGCTTGAGAATGGTCATCAGGTGGTAGCACACATTTCCGGTAAAATGCGCATGAATTACATCAAGATTTTACCAGGTGACAGAGTGAAATTGGAAATGTCTCCCTACGATCTTACCAAAGGCAGAATTGTTTACCGATATAAATAAATCCAATGAAAGTTAAAGCATCAGTTAAAAAACGCAGCGTGGATTGCAAAGTTATCCGCCGTAAGGGGAAGCTTTATGTAATCAACAAAAAGAATCCAAGATATAAACAAAGACAAGGTTAATTTTTAATTATGGCTAGATTAGCAGGAGTAGATATTCCGGATAACAAAAGAGGCGAAATTGCGCTAACCTATATTTTTGGTATAGGAAGAAGCCTTTCGAAGCAGATTTTGACCAAAGCCGGGGTGGATCTTGACACAAAAGTAAAAGACTGGACTGAAGACGAGGCCGGCGAGATCAGAAATATTATCGCAGCAGAGATCAAAACGGAAGGTGTTTTGAGATCAGAAGTGCAGCTGCACATTAAGCGTCTTCTTGATATTGGCTGCTACCGTGGCTTGAGACACCGTAAAGGTTTACCAGTTCGTGGTCAGCGTACCAAAAACAACTCTCGTACGAGAAAAGGTAAGCGTAAGACAGTTGCAAACAAGAAGAAGGCTACTAAATAATATTTGATCATGGCTCAGAAAAGAAAAGATAAAGCTAAAAAGCGTGTAGTGGTTGTTGAATCAACTGGCCAGGTGCACATTAAAGCTTCTTTCAATAACATCATTATATCAGTAACCAATAACGCAGGACAAGTTATCTCTTGGGCTTCTGCAGGTAAGATGGGCTTTAAGGGTTCTAAAAAGAACACTCCTTATGCTGCACAGATGGCTGCTGGCGATTGTGCTAAGGTTGCTTATGACCTGGGCATGCGTAAGGCTGAAGTTTTTGTTAAAGGACCGGGTGCAGGACGTGAGTCTGCTATCCGTACCGTTCAGAATACAGGTATCGAAGTAACGACTATCAAAGATGTTACCCCACTACCGCACAACGGTTGCCGTCCACCAAAACGCAGAAGAGTTTAATTTCCTAAAAGAGAAGTAAAAATGGCAAGATATACTGGTCCAAAAAGTAAAATCTCAAGACGTTTTAATGAGGAGATTTTCGGCCCTAGCAAGGCGCTGAAAAAGAAGGCATACCCTCCAGGGATGCACGGCCGTGGCCGCCGCAAGAAACTGTCTGAATACGCAATTCAGCTGGCTGAGAAGCAAAAAGCTAAATACATATACGGCATACTCGAGAAGCAGTTTGCTAACTTGTTTGAGAAGGCACACAGAAAAGGTGGTATCACTGGTGAAAACCTGTTGATTTTGCTGGAGTCTAGACTTGATAACACGGTTTATCGTTTAGGTATCGCTCCTACAAGAAGAGCTGCGCGTCAGTTTGTTCTTCACAAGCACATAACTGTAAACGGTGAAATTGTAAACATTCCTTCTTACTCTTTGAAAGTAGGTGATGTTATAGCTGTACGTGAGAAGTCAAAATCTCTGGAGGCAATCACTACTAGCCTGACCACACGCAATGCGCGTCAGTTTAGCTGGTTAGAGTGGAACGCAAGCGAAATGGCCGGAAGCTTCATTGCTTCTCCTGAGAGAGAGCAGATACCTGAGAAAATCCAGGAGCAGCTGATCGTCGAGCTTTACTCTAAGTAAGCAGCTAAATCAATTTATAACCTTTAACACTGCAAGTATGTCAATATTAGCATTTCAAATGCCAGAGAAAGTTGTAATGGAAAAAGCCGACGACTTTCATGGTTTATTTGAATTCAAGCCGCTTGAAAAGGGTTACGGGGTAACCATCGGTAATGCTTTACGAAGAATCCTTCTTTCATCATTGGAGGGTTATGCTATCACAAGCATTCGTATAGGCGGTGTGCTGCATGAGTTTTCGTCTGTTGAAGGGGTGGTTGAGGATGTTTCTGACATTATTCTTAACCTGAAGATGGTTCGCTTCAAAAAGGTGAACGAGATGGTAGATGAGAAGATCACGATTGCGATCAGTGGTCAGGATACTTTCAAAGCTGGTGATATCAATAACTTCACAGCAAGCTTCGAGGTGCTAAACCCAGAGTTGGTAATTTGCAACCTGGACCCAAGCATCAACTTCGAGCTTGAGATGACGATTCAGAAAGGACGTGGTTACGTTCCTGCTGATGAGAATAAGCCTACCGATCAGGTATTCGGTCAGATTGCAATTGATGCTATCTATACTCCGATCAAGAATGTGAAGTTCAGTGTGGAGAACACACGTGTAGAGCAGAAAACTGACTACGAGAAACTTGTTCTTGACATTCAGACAGACGGTTCTATTCACCCGGAGGATGCGCTGAAAGGTGCAGCCAACATTCTGATCCAGCACTTTATGCTGTTCTCTGACAACACGATGACGTTTGAGACGGCTAAGCCGGAAGAAGAAGAGGCGGTAGACGAAGAACTGCTGCATATGCGCAAGGTTCTGAAGACATCACTCCAGGATATGGATCTTTCAGTGCGTGCTTACAACTGCCTTAAGGCTGCCGACATCAAAACGCTCGGTGACCTGGTGCAGCTGGACATCGCTGATATGATGAAGTTCAGAAACTTCGGTAAGAAGTCTTTGACTGAGCTGGAAAATCTGGTTCAGGAGAAGGGTTTGGTTTTCGGAATGGACCTTTCTAAGTATAAATTAGAGGAAGATTAATTAAATCCTACGGCATAATTCCCAATCCCTGCAAAGGTTGATTGACGGTATGCACGTGCACAAATCAATATAATGAGACACGGTAAAAAATTCAATCACTTAGGAAGAACCGCTTCGCACCGCAAGGCAATGCTATCTAACATGGCGTCGTCTTTGATCGTACACAAGCGCGTTTCAACAACAGTGGCAAAAGCCAAGGCCCTTCGCAAGTATGTGGAGCCGCTTCTTACAAAAGCTAAGAGCGACACAACACACTCCAGAAGAACTGTTTTCGCTTACCTTCAGGACAAAGAGTCTGTTAAAGAACTTTTTGACGAAGTATCAACGAAGATCGCAAACCGCCCAGGTGGTTACACGCGTATCATCAAAACTGGTTACAGACTGGGTGACAACGCAGAAATGTGTGTGATCGAGCTGGTAGACTACAACGAGGATATGCTGTCAACTTCTGGTGACACTGCAACAGGTGCCAAGAGAACGCGTCGTCGCGGTGGCAAGAAGAAGTCTGACGAAACAACTGCCGCTGCTCCAGCTGCAGCTGCAACAGAAACTCCTGCAGCCACTGAAGCAACAGAAGCCCCTGAGGCAACTGATGCTCCTGCTGAGTCTAACGACAAAACAGAAGACACAAAAGATGCGCAATAAGCTCTGTTTGTAAATAATTTAAAGGGACATGACGTAAGTCGTGTCCCTTTTTTTATGTTTGTAACAAAATTTTTAAGATGAAAAAACATACATCCTCTGAAGCTATCCTTCTTTTAGAAGATGGAACAGTATACAAGGGCAAGAGCCTGGGCCGGATTGGTACTTCGGGTGGTGAACTCTGCTTTAACACTGGCATGACCGGTTATCAGGAAATCTTTACCGACCCCTCTTACTACGGGCAATTGGTTGTTACCACTGTTTCGCATGTAGGCAACTATGGCGTGCAGCCTAACGAAGTAGAGTCGGGACGCGTGCAGATCAGTGGCCTGGTTTGCAAAGATTTCTCCAACCATTTCTCGAGGAAAACAGCGGAAGGGTCGCTACAGGAATATTTTGAAAAGGCCGGTATCGTGGGTATTTGTGAAATAGACACACGGTCTCTTGTGCGGCATATTCGGGATAAAGGAGCCATGAACGCGATCGTCTCATCTGAAATAACGGATGTGGAGGAGTTGCGTAAGAAGTTAAATGCTGTGCCGTCGATGAATGGACTGGAACTGTCGTCGCATGTGAGCACGACAACGGAGTATGATCTGAAGCCCGAGGTCCCTAAGTATAGAGTAGCCGTTTTGGACCTCGGTGTGAAGCGTAACAGCCTGAACAACTTTATGCAGCGCGGCTGCGAAGTAAAAGTATTCCCGTACAATACCTCCTTCGAGGAAATGGAGAAGTGGAACCCAGACGGTTACTTTATTTCAAACGGCCCTGGCGACCCGGCAGCTACTAAGGATGCAGTGGCAAGCGTGAAACAGATACTGCAGCAAGAGATACCTATGTTCGGTATTTGCATGGGACATCAGATTCTGGCGCAGGCGAATGGGATTGCTACCTATAAAATGCACAACGGGCACAGGGGATTAAATCACCCAGTAAAGAACCTGCTAACGGGCCGAAGCGAAATTACAAGCCAGAACCACGGCTTTGTGGTGGATGCGGAGCAACTGAAGAATCACCCGGAGGTAGAGATAACACACATTAACCTGAATGACAATACGGTGGAAGGCATGCGCATGAAAACCAAACCTGCGTTTTCGGTGCAGTTCCACCCGGAGTCTTCACCAGGGCCACACGACTCGACCTATTTATTTGATGAGTTTGTGGCACTACTGGAGCAAAGCAAAAACAAAGTATAACTATCGTAAAACAACAAAAGCAATGAGTATTATCACTGACATCAAAGCCAGACAGATATTCGATTCGAGAGGCAACCCTACTGTAGAAGTAGATGTAACGACGGAAAGCGGCATACTAGGCCGCGCTGCGGTGCCATCTGGTGCCTCTACCGGCGTGCACGAGGCAGTGGAACTGCGTGACAACGACAAGAGCATGTACATGGGCAAAGGTGTGCTGCAGGCTGTTAAAAACGTAAACGAGAAGATTGCCGAGGAAATCATCGGTTTCCCTGTGTTCGAGCAGAACCTGCTGGATAAGATCATGATCGAGCTGGACGGCACGACCAACAAAGGCAACCTGGGTGCCAACGCCATACTTGGTGTATCGCTTGCCATTGCCCGCGCCGCTGCGCAGGAGCTGAACATGCCGATTTACCGCTATGTAGGCGGCGTGAACGCGAATACGCTCCCTGTGCCGATGATGAACATCCTGAACGGTGGCAGCCATGCGGACAATGCCATTGATTTTCAGGAATTCATGATCATGCCAATTGGTGCTCCTTCTTTCTCTGAGGCATTGCGTATGGGTTCGGAAGTGTTCCACCACCTGAAAAACGTGTTGAAGAAGAAAGGCCTATCTACCAACGTGGGTGATGAAGGTGGTTTTGCGCCAAACATTGCATCCAACGTAGAGGCGATAGAGGTGGTATTGCAGGCGATAGAAGCTGCCGGTTACAAGCCGGGAGACGATATGATGATTGCCATGGATGCAGCCAGCTCCGAATTTTACGATGCTTCCTCCGGCAAATACCACTTTAAGAAGTCTACAGGCGATAAGCTGACTTCTTCTGAAATGGTAAGCTACTGGAAAGACTGGGTGAACAAGTATCCGATCAACTCCATTGAGGATGGCATGGCTGAGGACGACTGGAAGGGCTGGAAAGAACTGACGGAAGCTATTGGCAGCAAGTGCCAACTGGTGGGTGATGACCTGTTCGTAACCAACGTGGACCGTCTGCAGCAAGGCATCGACCAGGGAATAGCTAACTCGATCCTGATCAAAGTAAACCAGATCGGCACCCTGACAGAAACAATCAACGCGATCAACCTGGGCCGCCGCCACGGGTATAAGAGCGTGATGAGCCACCGTTCCGGCGAAACAGAAGATAGCACCATCGCTGACCTGGCTGTTGCGCTGAACACAGGCCAGATTAAAACAGGTTCTGCTTCCCGTTCTGACCGTATGGCCAAGTATAACCAGTTGCTTCGAATTGAGGAGGAACTAGGGGAGACAGCATACTTCCCGGGCCGGAAATTTTAAATTTAGATTTCTGAAAAAATAATAGCTAAGGCTGTGGGTTATGAAGCTCACAGCCTTATTTTTGTAAGAGTACTTTAAGCCCAGAGTTATGATACAGCGCATCCCCAAAATATTCAGAAACTTCTATTTTATCGCTTCTGTCATTTTTGTAGTATGGATGCTGTTTTTCGATTCAAACGACTTTGTAACGCAGTACCAGATGCGCCGGCAGCTAAACGACCTGGAGGCGGATAAGGAGCACTACCTGGAGAAGATGGCCGAGGTAGAAAAAGACCGTAAGGAGCTGATGGGTAACCCGGCACTGCTGGAGAAATTCGCCCGCGAGAAGTACCTGATGAAGCGCCCAGGTGAGGATGTGTTCATCGTGGTAGTAAAAGACGAAGAGTAATTAGTTTTGGGTTCTGAGTGCTGAGTCTCGAGTTTTGATTGATATAGCGCCAGCGTTATCAAGTATTAAAATAGCAAAGTATAAACCTGCGCCCTGCAGGATTTAAGCGTAACACGCAGTGCCTGCTTTAGGTGCGCATAGTCTGCACTAGGGCTGTTAGTCCTTCAAAACAAATCCCTCCCTAAATTATTTGTAACTTTGTGCCCAAGCGCCGTCGCTAATTAGTGATGGCCTCACGTAAAAGACGATACTATGGCAAAAGTTGCAATAAACCTTTCTACCGGAGCTCTTCAGCAGGAAGAGGTAATTGTAGGTATAGATTTAGGTACGACCAACAGCTTGGTGGCCTACATACATCCTGAAGATAAAAAACCAATCGCGATCAACGACCAGGGCCGCGGCACGATTGTGCCCTCTGTGGTGCACTTTGCAGACAACGGCGAGACCTATGTGGGCAATGAGGCGAAGGAATATCTGATCACCGACCCTGCCAACACCATTTACTCGGTAAAGCGCCTGCTGGGCAAGTCCTACAAAGACCTGGGTGGGCACCAAGTTTACTTTGGCTACAAAGTAGTTGACGATGACAGCGAAGGGCTGGTGAAGATACGGGTGCAGGACAAGTTCTATTCGCCCATCGAACTGTCGGCGGAGATACTGAAGGAACTGCGGGAGCGTGCGGAGCACTCGCTCAAAACTCCGGTGAACCGCGCCGTGATTACCGTTCCGGCTTACTTCAACGATTCACAGCGGCAGGCTACCCGCGATGCCGGTAAACTGGCAGGGCTGGAGGTGCTGCGTATTGTGAACGAGCCTACAGCGGCGGCATTAGCCTACGGCATTGGCATAGACCCGAACGAGGAGAAAACAGTTGCCGTTTATGATCTGGGTGGCGGCACATTTGACATCTCCATTTTAAGTATACACCAGGGGATTTTTGAGGTGCTTTCTACCAACGGCGATACGTACTTGGGCGGCGACGATTTTGACAGGGCCATCATCAACCACTGGATTGAGCAGAATCAACTGATCGCCGATACGGTGAACCAGGACAAGAACCTGTCGCAGGAGCTGCGCCTGAAAGCCGAGGAGGCAAAGAAAATTCTAAGCTCGCAGGAAGTATACACCGGCACCATCAACGGTACCATTGATTGCCACCTGGAGCGCCATACGTTTGAGGCATTGATTGCTCCGATCGTAGCGCGCACGATGGAAAGCTGCAAGCAAGCCATGGCCGATGCCAAACTGCAGCCCGAGCAGATCGATGCTGTGATTATGGTGGGAGGCTCTACGCGCGTGCCGATGGTATACGACGCTGTATCAACGTTTTTCGGAAAGCCTGCGAATAACTCGCTGAACCCGGATGAGGTGGTAGCGCTGGGAGCCGCCATTCAAGCCGATATCCTGGCTGGAAACCGCAAAGACATCCTTTTGCTGGACGTGACACCGCTTACGCTGGGAATCGAAACAATGGGTGGGCTGATGGATTCTATCATTCCCCGTAACTCCAAGATACCAACCAAAGCCGGCCGCCAGTATACTACTTCGGTAGACGGGCAGATTAACATGAAGATATCCGTTTACCAGGGTGAGCGCGACCTGGTAAAGGAGAACCGCAAGTTGGCAGAGTTTGACTTAAAAGGTATTCCAGCCATGCCAGCCGGTTTCCCAAAGGTTGACGTGAACTTTATACTTAACGCCGACGGCATCCTGAAAGTGGAGGCTGTGGAGCTTCGTTCAGGTGTGCGCCAGGAGGTGGAGGTGAAGCCGCAGTATGGCCTCACGGACGAGCAGGTGGAGCAGATGCTGATGGACTCCATCACCCACGCCAAAGAAGACGTGTCGACGCGGATGGTGATTGAGGCGCGTACATCGGCTGAGCAGATGCTATACCAGGTAGAGCGCTTCGTGCAGAAAAACGGGCAGCACCTGACAGAGGAAGAGATAAAGCTCACGAACGAGAACATGCAGAAGCTGCGCGATGTGCTGGCCGCAGGTGGTGACAAAGACGCTATTTATGGAGCAGTAGACCGGCTGGAAGAGCAAACCAGCCCCTTTGCCGAGCGCGTGATGCAGATCTCGATTAAGCAGGCCATGGCGGGGAAGAAGATTGAGTAAGTATAAAATCAAGTACAGAACAGGAACGGCAGCTCTCTATGAGCTGCCGTTTTTGCTTTGTGGCTGATGTGGTTTGATTACACCCGGCTTTGTCTTGTTTAGGTAGGGGAGTTTTACACTCTTTTTAAGGAGATGTTCAGCAGGAGTAAACACCCCTGTAGTCCCCTCAAGGGGACACTTCTGCCTCAAGGGGGAAGTTCTACTTGTTGCATCGTGAAAGCAGTGGCTAGCTGAACCGTTTCCAGTCCTCGGGTTGAGTGCCTTGTGCATGTTGCGGTGCCCGTAAGGGCAGCCCGCAGCGGAGCGAGGAGCAGCTTCAGGCGCACAGCGCGATGCCCGAGGACGGGGCCTCGCGGCCGTGAGCGCTCCAAAGCATGTAATGGAACAGTAGGTATTTGGGAGCTGGAGGATCAGCAGCAGCTAGAAAGAATAGCTTGTTCGGAGATAAAACAAGCAGCGGCTATGTAAGTATGGCTGCAACAAGTATAGCCCCCGCTATCAAAGTATGGCTTTTCAAGCCAGATAGATATAATCAGTGACAGTCAACGGCACAAGCGGACGGAGAATCGCGCAGCTTAGACAAAGCTACTGTATCGCATCCAGCACGAACTGCAGCAGGTTGAAATTGAAGTACAGCAACGTAATCGCCACAATCATCCCAACCATCACGCCAGCGTACGGGGCATCCTGCTCCCGCACCTCCCGAACACCCCAGTACAGGTAACCCGCTACCGCGATCAAGGCATACAGCAACAGCAGGATCGGGATAGCCAGCAGTACCTCCACAGAGGCAAAGCGCCAGAAGTAGTTTAGCCCCAACCAGAACAGGTCCAGCGCCCAGGCCACCACCAGCATCAGAATGCTGCGTTTGCCGGAGCCCAACCCGATACTGGTTAAAAGCCTTGCTACTGCCGTGCCACCTGCTGCCATACGTTTGTTTTAGAAGTTGATATTGAATCGCTGCGCCAGAGCCTCCAGGTCGCGCTCTACAGGTGCTAGTAGGGGAATGCCTTTCTGCAGGCGTTTGGTTGTCATTTCACGCTCCGGATCGCCGGGGATGAGAACGGCTTTCTCGCCTTTCTTTACCTTTGCTTTACGGAACGCCCCGATCCAGTTATCCATGTGGTACTTGAACTCATCAGCCGGACGGAAGGCATCAATGCGCATGGCGCCCAGGAAGTGTCCGATTCCTTCACCGGGCAGGTTTTCTGCTACAGGCAGGAAGCTTACGAAAGGTGGCACCCAAGGGCCATAGTTCGCACCCGAAAGCACAGCCGATAAAATATCCACCACCGCAGACAAGGCATAGCCTTTATGGCTGCCGTGCACGCGATCCGAACCCAGCGGAAGCAGCGCACCGCCCTCTTTTAGTTCATTGGCATTGGTGGAGCGATGACCTTCCTCTGTTTGAATCCACCCGACAGGAGCTTTCTTTTCTTTACGCTGCAAGATTTCCAACTTACCATTAGCAGCAGCGGCTGTAGCCAGGTCGGCTACGAAAGGAGGTTGGTTGTTAGTAGGCACCGCTACGGCAATCGGGTTAGTGCCCAGCATACGGTCTGTAGAGAATGTAGGCGCTACCAGCGGCGACGCATTGGTCATGGCAATACCGATCATATCCTCTTCCAGCGCCATCATCGCATGATAGCCGGCAATACCAAAGTGGTTAGAGTTTTTAACCGAAACCCAACCGGTTCCTACCTGCGCTGCCTTCTGCCTGGCGATGGCCATGGCGCGTGGCGCCACCAATAATCCCAGGCCTCCGTCGCCGTCTACGGTGGCAGTACTTGGCGTTTCGTGTACAATACGGATGTTCGGCTTTGGGTTGATGCGACCGGCTTCCCACAGCCGCACGTATCCGCTCAAACGGGCTACGCCGTGTGAATCAATGCCGCGCAGATCAGCGGAAAGCAACACTTCAGTGGCCAGTTTGGCATCTTCGGGTGGGCAGCCCATGTTCAAAAACACGTTTTGGGTAAATTCGAAAAGTCGTCGGTATGAATACATTTGAGGTTATGCTGATGAAGCCGGCAAATTAAGAAAATATCAAAGCAATGCCTTGCCCATACTTCCCAAAACGGCAAAAGGAAAGATTTATGGCGCTGCTCCGGCATTTATATCTTCTATTTTATATACTTTGTTCTTTCCTGTTAAAATTTGGAATAGACTTTGCCTTAGTTTCTGAAAGCTAAGCTCCTATACTATGAAGAAAGCACTACTACTGTTCGCCACTGTACTCGCTGGCTTTGCCGCCGAAGCACAGAACAAGCTGCTGTTTGAGGAGAAAACAGCCGAAGCCTACCAACTCAAGTATAACGCCGGCACTTCGGGCGACAGCCAGGTGCAGCTCAATACCATCATCAACCTGCTAAAAGACAATAAAGCCACTCCGAAGCATGGCAGGCCACCGCGCACGCCGGAGTTCACGCTCCGCTTTGAGCAGCAGGCAAGTATAGCCGACGCCGGTGATGTACTGAAGCTGAAAGTACAGGTGGGCAAGCCGCAGCTTAGTGGCAGCACCGATTACCGTGGCTTTGATTTAGGAGATGCTTTGCTGCCCGACAAGTATAAAGCAAAGGTAAAACTGCTGAACGAGAAGAACGAGGTGGTGAAAGTATACGAGCAGACCATCACCCTGAAATTAAACGGCATGGCGCTGCTGGAGGAGCAGGTGCCTGATACTGCTGCCAACCAGAACTTTAAACTGCAGGTAGAGGAGGAGCAGGTGGTGTATACTTCTGAGGATGTGCGCCAACTGCAGGAGCAACTGGCGCTGGTGCGGGCATATTTTGCCGCCGAGGCCGACGTGCTGCAGGCCCTGCAGGAGGCGGCGCATATCTTACCGGATGACATAGACCGACTGCCGCTGCAGGAGCGTAACCTGGTTGCGCTGGAGCAGCAGTACGACCAACTGGAGAAGCAGAACTTCACCGAGAAACTGAACCTGAACCAGCAGGACCCGCAGCGCCTGAAGTATAAATTAAACCAACTGGGGCAGGTACTGGACGAGCGTCGCAAAGCGATAGAATATACGTTTGCTACGCTCGACCAGCAGTTCTACAACCGTGGCGTGAGCCTGATCAACGGCGGCAACGCTTCGGCGGCCCAGGTATACTTCGATAAATCGGTAGCGGCTAACCCAAACTTTGCCCCGGCGCACGTGCAACTGGCGCGCATCGACCTGCGGAACGGCTACATCCGCGAAGCCACCAATCGCACCCGCGATGTGCTCACCCGCATGCGCGTAGACCCGCAAACCGAGCAACTGGCGCTAAGCCTGGCGCACGATATTTACAGGGTTCATATTTCGGAGGGCGATAAACTGACTTTTCGGGGTGAGTACGACAATGCGCTGGACGCCTATGCGGAAGCAAGAGACTTGTGTCGCACCATCGGCGGACTGCGTTGCAACATGCAGGCGCTGAACGATGGCGAAGGCCGGGCTGCCAATGGGGTGTACCGTAGTTTGGTTGAGAACGGAAAACGCCTGCTGTCGCGCAACGAGCTGCAGGAGGCGGAGCGGGTGGCACGGGAGGCGCTTAGCTTTCAGAAGGAGTATGCTGATGTGCTTCAAACCACTGCGGAAGCCGATGATTTGCTGGGGCAGGTGAAGTTTCAGTATTACGTGCGCTTCATAGACGAGGGCAAACGCTTTCTGGCACAGCAGAACTACAGATCAGCCCTAAGCCAGTTTGAAGAAGCGCTGGAACTGGAGCAAAATTACCGCTTTAAACCGGTGCAGGAGCTAAGGCAGCTGTCGCAGAAAGCGGCCAAGCCGGTGCTGCTGGCCATGCTGGGCGAGGGCTATGAGCAGGCCATGCAGAACAGGCTACCCAACGCCCGCCAAACAGCTGCGGACGCCACGGCCATGCAGGAGCGCTACGCCCTGGTGCAGGATGCGGAGGTGCAGGGCAAGTATAAGCTGCTGCGCGAGCGCATCTTCACCCAAGAGTGCATGAATACGCAGGCCGCCTATGATGGACATTACCAGAAGGCGCAGGCGCTGGAGCGGGAGCGCAGGTATATCGCGGCAGACCAGGCATACGTGGCCGCCATCAAAGCCGCGGAGGGAAATGTGGCATGTGGTATCGCTACCTTTACCGCCACCGACAGAAGAACAGCCATTGCTGCGGCAGCTGCTTATCAGCGCAAACTGGAGGAGGCCAACCGGTTGATAGGCAAAAACAAGTATAGCGAAGGCATTGCCTTGTACGAAGAGGCAAAGGCGCTCTATCTGGCACAGCAGGTGAACAAGTATGGGCTGGATCATATCTCGCTTTACAACTTTGCAAAGAATCACCAGAGGCAGCCTTTTACCGCTACTGTGGTAGGCTATTATACCAATCAGGGCGAGGAGCAGGTAGCCGTCCAACTCCTGACACAACTGCTGGAGAAAGGCTACCGCAAAGGCAAAACTAAAAAGGTGCAGCAGCAACTAGGACAGCAACTGGCGCAGAAAGATGTGCAGCAAGGGGAGGTGCAGGATGAGAAAGTACTAGCCGCAAAGTATAGCCAGCACAACCACAGCCTGAAGCACCTGAAAAAGGCGTATGAGAAGACGCATAAACAACTCACCAAAGGATAGCAGCTGGCATTTGTGTTTGTACCATATAGAGAGAGTTTATGTAAAAAAGCAGTAGCTGCTCATGAAGTATGGACGGCTACTGCTGTTAAAGGGGAGCAGGTAAATCAGCTGAATGAAGCCAAGTATAAACCTGCTGTTAATAGAAAGAATTAAGTCGAGTCATAGCTGGCATAGGCGCATCTAATAGGAGTGCGATTACTGCTCCTTGAAATAGTTTGCCTGCAGGTTGTTCAGGAAGCGGTTGGCTGTAGCGGCATCTGCGTTGATAGAGGCGTCTTTTTTTACATACACCCCGTAGCCACCACTGTTCCTTATTTCGGAATTGGTAACCTGCAGGGTGCCCCGCACGCCCAGGCTGGTCTTTTGGGCGAGATCATTTAATCTAGTGCTGCCTCCGTAGTTCAGGCCTACAAAGTCCAGCTGGTTCATCGGGTTGTTTGTGTCGAACAGGATGCCTTTCCAGGAGCCCGGGGCGTAGGTCTTTCCTGTGAAAATAACCATAGCATTCTCGCTGCTTCCTTTGGCGTTCAGGTAGCCTCTGCCCTGCACATACAAGGCTTTATCAGTTGCAAATTCGAAAAGAGCATGAGTAGCTCCAGTATTGTGAATTTTCACGCCTGTTTCAAAGATCAGGTCGTCGGTGATGTGGTAGCGGGCGCCATCGCTGAACACCGGCCAAACCACATTCTGCTCATGCGCGACAGTCCCCTGCGTTTCCAGCCCGTTGTAGCCGTTGTTGTCGTTCAGGCGCGAGGCAGCATCCAGTTTGTGCACCTCCTCTGCCGTTACAAACATGGCGGCACCCGTGTTGTGGCTGAAGCTGTTGTTGGCAAACTGAGTCAGGCGGCCTCCTGCAAACTGAACAGCCATGCCGTACCCGCCACTGTGCGTGAACGCTGAGTTCGTAACTTTCAGGGTGCTATTCGTGCCGATCATTGTAAAATCGCCCCAGAGCACCACATTCGCTTTTACCCTGTGCATTGAACCAAGGTCACTTCTGCCGCCGTAGGACACAGTTACGTGATCCATTTCATTTAGCTGATTTCCAGACATAACCATGATGCCTTTCCAGTAGCCCTTTGTCTTGCTCAGGCCGGTGAAGGTGATGGGACTTGCCGCAGTTCCTTTTGCTGTGAGGGAGCCCGACGGGCGAACATACAGGGCTTTGTCGGCCATAAACTCCACAGTTACACCCGGAGCCACCGTTACGCCTCCTTCGATGTTCAGGTCGTGCACAGCTACGTAGGAGGTGCCCCCCTGCAGCAGTGGCCAGGTAACACCTCTTACCTGCTGGTGCAGGGTGCCGCCGATGCCGATTCCTTTGGTGCCGGAGAAGGTAGAGGCTGCATCTAGCTTGTATACCTGGCCTGCTGTGACATATAATGGCAGGCCGCTGTTTCCGCTGAACGTATTATTAGCGAAAACCCCAAACTGGCCTAACACATACAGGCCATAGCCGTTGGCATTGGTGAAAGAGGAGTTCTTAATGCTCACCACAGCCGCGGTTATGTCGGTGCCCGTAATACCAACGTTGGCTGTTACGTTTTCGGGCATATCGCGCATGGTGCTGCTGCCGGCGTAAGTTACTTCCACATAATCCAGCTCGTTTAGGGGGTTATTAGTGTCAAATAAGATGCCTTTCCAGAAGCCCGGTGTTTTGGTTTTGCCCGTGAATATGATTTTCTGGGCGGCAGTTCCCTTGGCCGTCATGAAGCCCTGGTGCATGATCTCCAGCCCTTTGTCTGCCTCAAACTCAATTATTACGCCGGGCTGCACCACAAGCCGCGCCTTCACCTGTATGTTATTGGTGACCACATAATCCGGTTTTGCAGGGTCAGCCTCTCTGTTTGTGAGCACCCGAAATTTAGTTATATCCTCCGATAAGATACCATTATCTGTTGGGGTGTTGGTAACTGGTACCGCCGTTATCATTACTTTGTCCTTTTTAACTCCGTTGGCACTCGATACGGTTACCTCCCACTCGTATTCCCCCGCCAAATCAGGCACGAAAGTGGGTTTTGCCTCTGTTACGTTCGTGAGCGTTACGGTACTGCCTGCTGGCTTTTTTATACTTGCCCACGTGTAGCTCAAGGGTTTACTTTGACTGTCTTTCGAGGCCGATGCATCCAGTGTAACGCTTTGACCTACCTGCACCGTCTGGTCAGGGCCGGCATTCGCGGATACCGTTTCTACGCGTGGCGCAGGCTCCACTTTGTCTTCGTCGCAGCTTGCCAGGAGGAAGAGAAAAGGGACTAGCAGGAGAATAAGTCTGTTGCCCGGAAATTTGTGTTGTGTTTTAGCCGCGCGCAAGTGATGCGCGCTTTTTGCCATAACAGGAACGGTACTGATGTTAGCGTACTTCATAGTTTTAAAGATTGAGTGGATGGTGTATGTGAAAACTTGTCGTTAATCGCGGTGTGTTCCTGCCAGCCTTGGGGAGCTAAGCATGCTTCATAGCCCATGGCGGGCCGTGATCTATATCTGTTTTATTCTCTCTTTTGCTGGTAAGACAGGGCGCTTTCGGGAAGGGTTGTATGTGCTAAAAAATATTTTTTATTTACATCAGATGAATTTCTAACTACTCCAGTGTCACAAAAAAAACAGCCTATACTTGCTGCTTTAGGTGTTTGATGGCTGCCAACTGCACAGCACCAGTTGTTGATTATAGAGAGTAGGGGGACGTAAAAAAAGCGCCATGGCTGGAGCCACGGCGCTTTCAAGATTTTAGGTGAAGTAGTGTGTTCTAGTTTCTGCCAAAGCTTCTCCTGATCTGAACGTTGAGCCCCAACGAATAAGGCCGCAGACCAAAAGGCTCGCGTTCATGGAAAGTGGAGCCCAGGAAGTAGTTAACGGTTGGCATCAGCATCAACTCATACTTACTATGCAGCGACAGGTTATAGCCTGCTCCCAGCATCAGGTTATAGTTCGATTGCTCCAGTATGTTGTCCTTGGATGGGAAAACAATGGTCTCGTTCCAGGCGCCGTCGATGTACTCGTTCGTGCGGCCCCTTACCAGCAGGTTTGCCCCGGCTGCCGCGGTGAGGTTGAACCTGCTTTGCGCCCGCTCCAGGAAAAAGTACGTCAAGCCCACGCGCAGGCCACCATAGGCATAGGAGCTTTTTAGCTGGCGATCCACCACTTTCAAAACCGGCGTAAGCCTGATAGCGCCATCAGGCTCCAGGCTCCTTACCACAGAGTCTATTTCTCCGTTGGAGTAAGTATAAGCAAGATTTTCGCGCAGCTGCATCAGCGACAGGCTTGTTTCCAGGTACAGCTGCTCCTTTAGCTTCCGGCCCATGGTCAGGTTAAACTCATAGCCCATGCGCTCAGGATCAAGTTTCTCCCTGTTCTTCAGATTCACGATGTAGATTTCATCGGCAGTGGCAGGCGTAAACGACCGGAACGCGTAACGCGGTGCAACTGTCAGGCCCAGATACCAGTCCCTTTGCTGCTTGTCTTTGTCACGATTCTTGGTTTCTGCTGCCGGTTCCTCTTCAGCTTCTTCATCAGCGCGTGCTGCAACTGCTAGTGGAGCAGGGCTTACCGAATCCGGCAAGGCAAAACCTGCTTCAAAGTTGAGCGCAGGAAGTATACTTGTCAAACGGTCTTCAGTCCCAGCAACTTCATTCTTAGCAGCTGCTTCTCTGCCTTTAGGTGAAGTCTTTTCGTCTTCAGGTGATGGCTTACCAGTTTTAGGAATTGCACCCGTAGAAATGGCATCCTCTACCATAGCTATACTTTCAGCAGCCACACGCTTCGCCTCCACCGGGTTTTCCTGTGGCACCGTATCCTGTACTTCTGCTAACACAGGGAAACCCTCCGCCTGCGCCGGTCGAGGGTTTGTAGAATCGTTGCTTTTTCCTGGTAGCTTCTCCTGCTCCTGTGGCTGCTGCCTTAGCCGCGTCGGTTCCTGCTGCGTAGTTTCTGTCGGAGCCTTTGTACTGCTGCGCTGACTTGCAGGAGCCGTGCTTTCTGCCCTGTTTGGCGGAGGCAATGTTCTTTCCGGCTGCTGCATTGTAACGGTATTTTTGCCTGATTCCACTACAGCGGCAGTTTCTTCCTGCTGCTCTTGTGCGGCTGGTACTGCTGCTACATCAGTTGCCGGAGTGTCATTTAAGAAATAGTAAACACCAAGGGTGGCAAGCAGCAAAAGCAGGATCACGCCAAACCAGCCGATGGGGCGCCAGCCGGTATCCGGAGGCTGTACCTCCGCCTTGATGTTTTTCCATCCGTCGGTTGGCGGCTCCTCTTCGAGCTCCAGCAGCTTACGCCTTATTTCTTCCAGTTCTTTATCAGTCAGCATTTCTCAGATATTGAATGTTTTTGCAGCGTCTTCTTCAGATGGCTTTTTGCCTTTGCCAGTTGCGACTTGGAGGTGCCCTCCGCAATGCCCAGCATTTCGGATATTTCGCGGTGGTTATAGCCCTCCACCACGTACAGGTTAAAGATAACCTTGTAGCCTTCGGGTAGTTGGTTGATCAGCAGTAGCAGTTCCTGGCCCGAAATACTGCTGATGATATCGTCTCCTGCCGGCGTGCTTTCCTCCACGGTGCTATAGTCGGTCTGGAACTCGTACTTCCGGTTCTGGTGCCAATGGTTGATGGCGGTGTTCACGAATATCCGGCGCACCCAGCCTTCAAAGGAGCCGCCGTTGTAGCTATCCAGGTGCTTGAATACCTTTACGAAGGCCTCATGGAAAATATCCTCCGCCTCGAACCTCGACTTGGTATAGCGGGTGCAAACTGCCATCATACGCCGGGAGTAAAGCGTGTACAGCTTCTCCTGGGCAGCGGCTTTCCCCTGCTTGCAGCCTGCTATGATTTCTTCCTCAGTTTGCACCTTCTTACCTGTTATCAAGCCAAATTACCTTGTACAATAGGGCGCCGCTGCCCGGTGTGGGAGCAGGAGCAAGGGGGCGGCAGCTATTTCCTGGCGTAAGCATGTTACTGTGCTTTTACCTTTATTTTAACCTGCATTTGCTGCATGCCACTCTTAAAATCGACGCTGTACGTGAAGGCGTCCTCGCCCACAAAGTTTCGGTTGGGCGTGTAGATAAATGTAGGATTCTTGTAGCTTCCCGGGTAATCATAAAACCGCAGGGTGCCATGTTGTGGCTGTATGGTTACGGGGGCAAAAGGAAGGAAATTGCAGAAAGAGTCGTTGGCGAAAATTTTAATTTCTTTGGGCGTGTTGCTGGTTGTTTCCAGCGAGTCGGCTCCCAGTGCCTCAACGCAGGTGCTGAAGTCGATGGACTCTTCTACGTGAATGACTATTTTCTCTGTTTTGCAGATCGCGTCGCTGCACACGGTATACGTCAGGCTGTCTGTTCCCCAGAAATCAGTAGCCGGGATGTAGAACGTCTCATATTCCTCGCCAACGTAAATGCCGGGCGCCACCTGCCCGTGCCGGGGCTGGCCGTACGTTACACTCACGGCTGCCTTGAGGCTGTCATTCACCAGCGGCAGGAGCATCAGCCTTACGGTGTCGTTGTTTTTAAACATGTACACCTCGTCGGGGAACAGTTTGAATTCATGGAAGGAAACAGGAATCACATCCTCTTCAAACGTATCGCAGCCCCAACTAAAGAGCCCCAGCAGTAGGAGCAGCAGCGGGGTACAGGTATTTATACTTCTTTTCATCACACAACAAAGTATAGGTTTCTGCCGGGAAGACAGGGCGGCATCGGGAAGGGTTGCCCGGGTACGGGATATATTTTCAGAGGCGCACCTACTACCAGGAGAGGCTGTTATTACACGGCTTCTCCTGGTGATTCGGTTAGTTAAGATAAACTTTAAGTATGTGAATTTCAATAGCGCCAGGCTATGAAATCTGGCGGATGCGCCGAGGTAGCGCAGCGTTTTTTCCGGAAGGGAGTAGAGTGGAGGGGGAGTCTTAGCGCTGCGCCAGCATCTGGTGCAGCACGCCTTCTTTCAGCGCGTACGCCGACACCCGGATTTCCTGCAGCTTATACTTCTCCAGCACAAAGTCCACGGCTATACTTGCCAGCACAATCATGTCCACGCGCATTTCCAGCATGCCGGGGATAGCCAGGCGTTCGTTGTGGTTCTTGCGGAGCAGTTCCTGGTGTACGGTATAAAAATCCTCCACCGCCAGTGTAGAAGCCACAGGCTGTGTTTGGGTGCGGGAAGTATCGCCTTTGCGCAGACCATCTATGTCGCAGAGGGTGTCGAAGGTGCCGGAGGAACCGACAAGTATGGTGGGTTTATACTTGGCTACGGCCGCTGTGAGCGGCTGCAGGCGTTCCTCCAGGTACGCTTTTTCAGCGGCTATACTTTCGGCTGTGATCGGGTCCTGGGTGAAGAATTTATCCATCAGGCGCTGCGCTCCCAGCTCAAAGCTTTGCTTCCAGAAAATTTCCTGCTGGTTGCAAAGTATAAACTCGATGCTGCCGCCGCCGATGTCCGTGATCAGGGCCGTGTTCTCGTCGAGCACCCCGGCAGCGCGCACGCCGTAGTAGATAAACTCTGCCTCGCGCGCACCGTCAATCACCTCTACCCGGATATCGGTTTGCTTGAAGATGTCCTTTACAAAGGAGTCACCGTTGCTGGCGTTGCGCACCATACTTGTCGCCAGGGCCCGCACCGTTTGTGCGCCATAGCTGTCTATTGTGGTACGGAAGTCTCGCAGGGTTCTTAACGCGCGCTCTGATGCCTCGGGCGCAATGGCCCCGTTGCTGATGCCGCCCTGCCCCAAACGCACCGGCACTTTCGTTTTATACAGCTCGTGCAGTTGTCCCTGCTCGTCTACTTCCGTTATCAGCAGGTGAAAGGTGTTGGTGCCCATGTCAATGAGGGCGAGGCGGTTGGTCATGAGATTTTTCTTAAATGGGACAGCTTTAGTTAGCTTTGGATTCGCGTTTCCACTGCTCAATCTTGTTTATCATTAGAGCTTTGTTCAACTCAAATTGTTTTGCTCTGTGACCATTAGCACCGGAAGGGTGGGGAAAGCCGCTTAAGATATAATTACTATTTAACTTGTTGTTTGATTGTAGCTCAATAAATATATCATTGACGTTCTTCCCCAGTGGGATTATAAGTGCATCTGTAAAGAAGCACATTTCTGGTACTAGATGAGTTTCTATTTGATTCCACAATAACGAACTTTTTAATGGTGATGGTGAGGACCCTGTATAGTTTCGACCTGAGCTAAAAACGGGATATCTGAGTGCGGATGTAGAGTGTAATAAGTCGTTGTCTAAATCAAACAGATTTGCTGTAGACTTTAGGTTTAGCTTTTCATGTAGTCCAAGTTCATCTAGCATCTTAATTAAGTTAGAACGCATTGAACCGGCGAAGCTTGACTCTGATTTGACCTTTTTCAAAGCTGATTCATAGCTGTACCCTTTATGTAATTCTGTGATGACAGTGTTGAAGGATTTTTCCATTTGAGTCCATCCTGGAGTTATGCCAACAATGACTACAGGGGCCGTCTTATTGATGTAATCAAAAGGAGCAAAGTAGACTTCAAGGTTTTTCTCGGTTGCTATCAAATAGCCCTCTTTTATTAAATCGGTTTTAGTGTACCTATCCTTTCTTGGCTCTCTTTTAATCCTATCTTCGAAGTTCATGCTTGATATCAGATTTATGGAACAACTTACTTTTGCCCCTAATAGATAAAGTCTCTCTTAAAGGGTAAGCCCACTGCTATATTTACACTACCTCCTCGCTGAGCTAAACCGAAAGAACGTCCCCAACGGTAATCTCCTGTTTCCACTGTCGTGCAGGTATAGCTCGCCCAGTTCCTCGTTCTGAATCTGCTCGCCGAAGGTGCCGCGCATCAGGTTGTCCAGGATCATGGCCGAGAAGCCGATGGAGTAGAGGTTGATCAGCAGGAAATAGTCGGTGCCGTCCAGCATTTCGCGGCACAGCTTTATCATCTCGTTCAGTTCCTCTTCCAGTTGCCATTTCTCGCCGTTGGGGCCGCGGCCGTAGCTTGGCGGGTCCAGGATGATGCCGTTGTAGGTGTTGCCGCGCTTCACTTCGCGGCGGGCATACTTCATGGCGTCTTCCACGAGCCAGCGCACGTTGTCCAGGTTGCTGGCTTCCATGTTGTCGCGGGCCCAGAAGTTAACCTGCTTTATCGAGTCGAGGTGCGTTACGTCGGCACCAGCGGCTTTGGCGGCCAGGGTGGCGGCGCCGGTGTAGGCAAACATGTTCAGCACCTTCGGCTGTGGTGTTTTCAGCTTTTGGGTGGTGTCGTAGATGAACTTCCAGTTGCTGTCCTGCTCCGGAAAAATCCCTACGTGCTTAAACGATGACAGACCAAGTCGGAAACGCAGTTTCAGGTCGTTGTACTGGTAGTTGATGAACCACTGCTCCGGCATTCCTTTCTTCAGTTTCCACTGGCCTTTCTCCTGGCTGCCCTTGTCGCGGGTGAACACGGCGTTGGCCATGCGCTGCCACTCCTGCTCCGGCAAGTGCTTGTCCCAGATGGCCTGAGGTTCAGGGCGCGCCACGTAATAGTCTCCGAAACGCTCTAACTTCTCAAAATTTCCGGAATCCACCAGTTCGTAGTCAGCCCAGTTTTCTGTTGTTAAAAAGGAATACATATCTTTGTCGTTAATTTCTGGCTTTGTGCCGGTTGGCGGCTAAATTACGCATTATCCGCCGAACCTGAAAAAGGCACGGAGTCGCCTATTTATTTGTTACAGCTACATGGCAATAAGCTTTTATAAGTACCAGGGCACGGGCAACGACTTCGTGATGGTCGATAACCGCAAACATAATTTTCCGGCTGATGATGAAGCGCTGGTAAAATCGCTCTGCGACCGCCGTACCGGTGTGGGCGCAGACGGCTTGATTTTGCTGCAGAACCACCCGGACTACGACTTCGAGATGGTGTACTACAACGCCGATGGCCGCGTGGGCTCTATGTGCGGCAACGGTGCCCGCTGCACGGTTCGCTTTGCCCGGCAGTTAGGTGTGATCGAGGATGTAGCCTGCTTCCTGGCCGCCGACGGTGAGCACCAGGCCAGCGTGGAGCGCGACCTCATCCAGCTAAAGATGCACGACGTGAAGGAGGTAGAGCAGATTGGGGAGGATTTCTACCTGAACACAGGCTCGCCGCACTATGTGCGTTTTGTGGAGGATGTGGAGCTGCTGGATGTCTATGAGGAGGGCCGCGCGATCCGCTACAACGAGCGCTTCAACGAAGTAGGCACCAACGTAAATTTCGTGCAGCGCCTGTCGGACAACGAAATTTTTGTGCGCACCTACGAGCGCGGCGTGGAAGATGAAACATTATCCTGCGGAACCGGCGTGACCGCCGCGGCCTTGGTAGCGGGCATGAAAGGCATGCAGAGCCCCGTAAAGGTAAAGGTGCTGGGAGGCGAGTTGCAGGTGGCCTTTGAGCAGCATGAAACGGGCGGCTTCAAGCATATTTATTTGATGGGACCGGCCAGGCAGGTGTTCAGTGGTACGGTGCCCTTGCAGCAAGTATAAATTACACGTATAAAGCAGACCGCTGGTAATGTATTGCCGGCGGTCTTTGTTTTTCAACCCCAAGTATAAAACAGCGTGTTCCTCAAGTCAGACCATACCTACCTGCGGGCCCTGGAGCCAACCGACCTGGAGTTCCTGTATGCCCTGGAAAATGATACCACCGTGTGGCATGTGGGCAACACCCTCACGCCCTATGCCAAATTTGTGCTGGAGGCTTACCTCGAAAACGCCACGGCCGATATCTATACTGTGAAGCAACTGCGCCTGGCCATCTGCAACAGCAGCCACCAGCCTGTGGGCGCCATCGACCTGTTCGACTTTGACCCGCTGCACGCCCGCGCAGGCATCGGCATTGTGGTAACCGCCGAGCACCGGGGCAACGGCCACGCCAAAGATGCCCTGGAGCTGCTGCTTGGCTACTGCCATAAAACGCTGCAACTGCACCAGGTGTACTGTTCCGTCACAGCAAGCAACCTGGCAAGTATAAACCTGTTTGCCCAGGCAGGCTTTAAGCAGGTGGGCGTGCGGAAAGAGTGGCTCCGAACATTAGAGGGTTGGGACGATGTAGTAGAGATGCAGTGCCTGATGCAGCAGGATCAAACCCAAGTATAGGTATAGATAAAATAAATATGGAATTCAGAATAGCAACCGCAGCCGATATACCGGGCATGTCCCGGGTGCGTTTTGCCGTGCAGGAAAACCAGCTGTCAGACCCCTCGCTGGTGACGCCAGAGAACTATCGTGAGATGATCGGGGAGAAAGGCGCTGGTTGGGTGTGTGCAGTGGCGGGAGAGGTCGTGGGCTTCTCCATCGTGGACCTGACGGAGGCCAACGTGTGGGCACTGTTTGTGGACCCGACCTACGCAGGCAGGGGCATTGGCCGGAAGCTGCATGACGAAATGCTGGCCTGGAGCCTTGCCCAAGGGCAGCAGCACCTGTGGCTCTCCACAGACTCCGGTACCCGCGCCGAGGCATTCTACCGCAAAGCAGGGTGGCAGCAAACAGGCACAGCGCCAAACGGGGAAGTGCGGTTTGAGCTGTCGCTTCCGGCCTGGAGCAGCCGCTTCCAGGCTGCTGAGTAAAGTCGTGCGGAACGCGCTGAACTTCTGACACATTGCCACGCGTTATCCTTCTATGACACCGCTACAAGTGTTCAGCAAGAGCTTATAGCGCTTTTGCTATACTTGGTCGGTAATTATGGCAGAACATTTCCAGTGCCCCGGTTCTGGTATTGTTTTAGTGCAAAGCATTAGATATATCGGAAAAACAGCTATTTTTGACGATATTGCAAACAGAGAAATCACTTAAGTAAACGAAATACAGATGTTCGATTTTTTCGGGAAAACCGTTGCGAAAATATTCGGGACTAAATCCGACAGAGATATAAAAGAGGTACTGCCTTATGTATCTAAAATTAATGAGGAGTATGTTAAGCTTAGCGGTCTTACCGACGATGAGCTGCGTGGCAAGACCTTCGAGATAAAGGGCATCATTGATGAGCGCCTGAAGCCGATTGACGATAAAATTGCCGCCCTGCACCAGCGCGTGATCGATGAACCGGAGCTGAACATCGTGCAGAAGGAGAATATCTTCGCAGAGATTGATGAGCTGGAGAAGGACCGCAACAAGGAACTGGAAGTAGTGCTGATGGAAGTGCTGCCAACTGGTTTCGCCGTGGTGAAGGAAACCGCCCGTCGCTGGAAAGAGAACGGACAGCTGGTGGTAACCGCCACCGACCACGACCGCATGATTGCCGGCCGCAAAATAAACGTGCAGATTGAAGGTGATAAAGCTACCTGGGCCAACAGATGGATGGCCGCCGGTAGCGAGATTGTCTGGGACATGCTGCACTACGATGTGCAGCTGATTGGTGGCACCGTGCTGCACCAGGGCAAGATTGCCGAGATGGCCACAGGTGAAGGTAAAACACTGGTGGCGACACTGCCGGCTTACCTCAACGCCCTTGCCAAACGCGGGGTGCACGTGGTAACCGTAAACGACTACCTGGCCAAGCGTGACTCCGAGTGGATGGCGCCGTTATTTGAGTTCCATGGCCTGACCATCGACTGCATCGACAGACACCAGCCAAACTCTGAGGCCCGCCGCAACGCCTACAAAGCCGACATCACCTACGGCACCAACAACGAATTCGGTTTCGACTACCTGCGCGACAACATGAGCCGCGAGCCACAGGACCTGGTACAGCGCAAGCACCATTACGCCATGGTCGATGAGGTGGACTCCGTGTTGATTGACGATGCCCGTACGCCGCTGATCATTTCCGGCCCGGTGCCGCGCGGTGATGAGCATGAGTTCTACCAACTGAAGCCACGCATTGCGATGCTGGTAGAAGCGCAGCGCAAAGTTGTATCTAACTTCCTGATTGAGGCCAAGCGCCTGATCAAAGAGGGCAACACACAGGATGGTGGTTTATCATTGTTCAGAGCGTACCGTGGTTTGCCAAAGAGCAAGCCGCTGATCAAGTTCCTGAGTGAGACGGGTAACCGTGCCATCATGCAGAAGACAGAGAACTTCTACCTGCAGGATAACTCCCGCCAGATGCCGGAGGCTGATGAGCCGCTATACTTCACCATCGACGAAAAACACAACCAGATAGAGTTGACGGAGAAAGGCGTTGACCTGATCACAGGACAGGGCGAGGACCCGAACTTCTATATCATGCCGGACATCGGTATGGAGATCGCCGAGATTGAGAACAACAAAGCCCTGACGCACGAAGAGCAACTGCACGCCAAAGAGCAGCTGATCTCTGACTTCCAGGAGAAGTCGAAGCGTATCCACACCATCAACCAGTTGCTGAAGGCTTATACGTTGTTCGAAAAGGACACCGAGTATATCGTAACGCCGGACCACAAGGTGAAGATCGTGGATGAGCAGACGGGCCGTGTAATGGAAGGCCGTCGTTATTCGGATGGTTTGCACCAGGCTATTGAGGCGAAGGAGAACGTGAAGGTAGAAGATGCCACACAGACTTACGCCACGGTGACGCTGCAGAACTACTTCCGTATGTACCATAAGCTTTCGGGCATGACGGGTACGGCCGAAACAGAGGCAGGCGAGTTCTGGGATATCTACAAGCTGGATGTGGTGGTAATTCCAACCAACCGTCCGATCCAAAGAAAAGACGAACACGACAAAGTATACAAAACCGTTCGCGAGAAGTATAATGCCGTTGCCGACGAAATTGTGGAGCTGACAGAGAAAGGCCGTCCGGTGCTGGTAGGTACTACTTCGGTAGAGATATCAGAACTGCTGAGCCGCATGCTGAAGCTGCGCAACATCAAGCACCAGGTACTGAACGCGAAGATGCACCAGAAAGAGGCGGAGATCGTTTCTGAGGCGGGTAAGCCGGGAACGGTAACCATTGCCACCAACATGGCCGGTCGTGGTACCGACATTAAGCTGGCTCCAGAGTCGAAAGCTGCCGGTGGTCTGGCCATTGTGGGTACAGAGCGTCACGAATCACGCCGTGTCGACCGCCAGTTGCGTGGTCGTGCCGGCCGCCAGGGTGACCCGGGTTCTTCTCAGTTCTTTGTGAGTTTGGAGGATAACCTGATGCGCCTGTTCGGCTCTGACCGCATCGCCCGTCTGATGGACCGTATGGGTCTGGAGGAAGGCGAAGTGATTCAGCACTCGATGATCACCAACTCGATTGAGCGCGCTCAGAAGAAGGTGGAGGAAAACAACTTCGGACAGCGCAAGCGCCTGCTGGAGTATGACGACGTGATGAACGCACAGCGCGAGGTAGTGTACAAGCGCCGCCGCAATGCCCTGTACGGTGAGCGTCTGGAGCTGGATATCTGGAACATGATCTATGATATCAGCGAGGACGTAATCGTGAGCTACAAGAACATCAACGATTACGAGAACTTCCAGCTGCACGTACTGCGTGTGTTCGGTATTGAGTCTGCCATTTCAGAAGACGAGTTTAAGTCTACGGCGGCAAACCAGTTAGCCGAGCGCCTGTACAACGAGGCCCTGAACCATTACCTGGAGCGCAACAGGCAAACAGCCGCGCAGGCTTACCCGATCATCTCGGATATTCACCTGAACCGTGGACCGATGATCGAGAACGTGGCCGTGCCGTTTACCGATGGCAAACGCCAGCTGGCTGCCGTAGCCAACCTGACCAAGGCTTACGAGTCGAAAGGACAGGAGCTGCTGCGCTCGATGGAGAAGATTATCACGTTGGGTACGATCGACCAGGCCTGGACAGAGCACCTGCGCCAGATGGACGACCTGAAGCAAAGTGTGCAGAACGCTGTATACGAGCAGAAAGACCCGCTGTTGATCTACAAGTTTGAGTCGTTTGAGCTGTTTAAGCGCATGATCGGCAAAGTGAACGAGCAGACCATTCAGTTCCTGTTCCATGCCTCTATCCCGGTGCAGGCACCACAGCAGGTACAGGAACCAATAAGGCCGCCGATGGCGCCGAAGCCACCGGTACTGAAGGAGCAGAAGCAGGAGGTGCACTCTTCCCTGGAGAACCAGCGTGGCCAGACCACGACTGAGGCCCCGGAGCCGGAGCGCATCATGCCCGCGCACTCACAGAAAGTAGCCGGCCGCAACGACCGCGTGAGCGTGCAATACACCGATGGCCGCGTGCTGAAGGATGTGAAGTTTAAAAGCGTAGAAGACGATCTGCAGCACAACCGCTGTGTGCTGATCGAGGAATAAGAGAAGCGGCAGCCACGGGTTTATACTTGTGGCTGCCGTTTTACCGCTCTTACAAGTATAAATCAAAGGCGAAGGATATAGGAGAAAGAAACCTTTCATCTTATGTCCTTTATCTTTTACAGCACAACATGGCAGGAGAAGAACTAGCAGCCTACATCGACCATACCATTCTGAAGCCTGATGCCACGGAGGCGCAGGTGCAGCAGCTCTGCGACGAGGCCACCAAGTATGGCTTTGCCGCTGTGTGCGTGCCACCGTGCTACGTGCAACAGTCGCGGGAGCGGCTGGGTGCAGGCACGCAGGTGAACGTGGCGACAGTGGTTGGTTTTCCGCTGGGCTACCAGCACCCAAAGGTGAAGTTCCTGGAAACGCACCAGGCCATTGCGGATGGCGCGAATGAGATCGACGTGGTCATCAACATATCAGCACTAAAGTCGGGCAAGTATGCGGAGGTGGAAAACGAACTCAGCGACCTGGCTAAGTTCTGCCACCTGAAGGAGGCGGAGCTGAAGGTGATCATCGAAACGGCCTTGCTGACGGAGGAGGAAATCGTAAAAGCCTGCGAACTTTGCGTGAGCGCCGGGGCCGATTATGTGAAAACCTCCACTGGCTTTGCCAGCAAAGGCGCCACCGTGGCGCATGTAGAGCTGATGCGCCGCGTGCTGCCCGCTACCACGAAAATAAAGGCTGCCGGAGGTATCCGAACATTCGAGGATGCCGAAGCGTTAATCAAAGCCGGTGCGGACAGGTTAGGCTGCTCGGCAAGTATACAGATCGTGACTCATGAACAGAATTCTTAATTTTTTCCTGGCGCTGGTATTGCTGGCCGGTACCTCCTGCGCCTCTTCATCGGCCTCAAACAAAACAGGCAGCGAGGCGAAGATTGGCACGGGCAAAGCCAGGGTATCGGAAGACCTAAGCGTATACCGCCCCAAGTATGAGACGCCAGATGCCGGTACCACGGCTGCGCGCGTGGAGCCCACCAACCACGACAATGCGCAGGTAGCCGCCTTGATGGATACGGTGGTGAATGTGAACAGGAACATCAAGTATGCACAAGGCTACCGGATACTGGCCTATAACGGGTCAGAGCGGCAGACGGTGATGAACCTGCGCAAGTCCATCATTTCGCGGGTGCCTGAGGTAAAGGATTACCTGACGTACAACCAGCCGAACTTCCGGTTGATGATAGGCGACTTCTTTAATCGCGTGGAGGCGCAGCAGGTGCTCAACCAGCTGTCAGACCTGCTCCCAAATGCACAGATTGTGCAGGACAAGATCAACATCCCGAAAAGCTACTAACAGCACGGACATAGCACGTCAGTAAAAATAAATTCAAGAAAGCGTTGTGACCGGAAGCTGGTCGCAGCGCTTTTTATTTTTAACTTGCTTTTAGACCAGTTAACTTATACTTAGTGCACGTCTTCGGCTATCGAAATAAAAGTATGTCGCAATTAACAGATAAAATAAAGCAACTCGCCAACTCCTACGCCCCTGACACGGTGCAGGTGCGCCGCCATATACACGCAAACCCGGAGCTCTCTTTTGAGGAGCACAATACGGCTGCCTATGTAAAGCAGGTGCTGGAAAGCTATGGCATCGCTGCTGAACCTATGGCTACCACGGGTTTGGTGGCCCTAATAGAGGGAAATAACCCGGAGAAGAAAACCGTTGCCCTGCGTGCCGACATGGATGCCCTCCCGATTGTGGAGGCGAACGAGGTGGCATATAAATCGAAGAACGAGGGTTTGATGCATGCCTGCGGGCACGATGTGCATACGTCTGCGCTTTTGGGTGTGGCGCGTATTCTGCAGGAACTGCGCGGAGAGTTTGAGGGCACGGTAAAGCTGGTGTTTCAGCCGGGAGAAGAGAAGTTTCCGGGCGGTGCCTCGCTGATGATACAGGAAGGCGTACTGCAGAATCCGGCTCCGGCAAGTATAGTTGGCCAGCACGTGTTCCCGATGCTGCCAGCCGGTAAAGTCGGTTTCAGGTCGGGCATGTACATGGCGAGTGCCGATGAGATCTACATTACCGTGAAGGGCAAGGGCGGACATGCTGCTATGCCTGAATCAAACATCGACCCGGTGCTGATTGCCTCGCACCTGATCGTGGCGCTGCAGCAGATCGTGAGCCGCCACGCCAGCCCGAAAGTGCCGTCGGTGCTGTCGTTTGGCAAGGTAGAGGCAAAGGGAGCTACCAACGTGATCCCGAACGAGGTGAAACTGGAGGGTACCTTCCGGACCATGCATGAGGTATGGCGCAAGGAGGCGCACCAGAAAATAAAGAAGCTCGCCGAAGGCCTGTGCGAAAGTATGGGCGGCAGCTGCGATATTGACATCAAGCACGGTTACCCCTTCCTGCAAAACGACCCGGAAGTGACAGGCATTGCACGGGAGGCGGCTGTGTCGTACCTGGGGGAGGAGAACGTGGTGGACCTGGACCTGTGGATGGGCGCTGAGGACTTTGCCTACTACACTCAGCAGGTGCCGGCGTGCTTCTACCGCCTCGGCACCCGTAACGAGGAACGGGGAATTATATCCGGTGTACATACGCCCACGTTTGATATCGACGAGGCGGCGCTGGAGACGGGAATCGGTCTGATGGCCTTTATTGCGCTGCAGCAGTTGCAGCGGTAGCGTTATAGGCCAATGGAGAAAGCGGGGGCAGCATTCAGATTGCGCGGGGGCTTATTCGACAGGGAAAGAACCTTACGGTTGATGCCGGACTACCTGGAGTACGACAACAAGGATTTGGTTTCGGAGCCGTTTACAAGGGTCAGGAAAGAGGACATGGCCGATATCAGCTACAGCGCCGACTGGAACATCTGGTACCGGTTCTATGTGGGCAGCACCTACCGCATCAACATTAAAACCAAAGACCACCGGGTACTGCGGGTGAAATTTACCAGCTATTTCAGTGCAAACGAAAAGGTGAACGATGCCTATGATACCATTGTAAACCTGCTTTGGGAGTATTACCTGGAGGACATCGTAACTGAGCGCCTGGAGGAGTTTGAGGCTTCCAAAAAGCTGCAACTAGCTGGGTTCACGCTGACCGAACACGGTGTGACGGTGCCGGAGAAGAAGCTTTTTATCGAGTGGGGCGATGTGGAACTGAAGGAGTACGAGGCCTACCACATGGTGTACAACCGGCAGCAGCCCACCGAGCACCAGGATATCCGCCTCGGGGAGTGGGGCAGTGAAGTCCTCTACAGTATCATTAAAAAACTAAAGAAACGAACATCCTAAAACAGCGGCAAAACCTTTCCACATGAAGAAACTATACTTGCTTTTTATACTTTGCCTGCCGCTTGTGGCGCAGGCTCAGCTCAGGGTTTCGGCGCCTGCCAGCATTTGGCCGGAGCTGCAGGTAAGTTATGGTGTGGGCGACGAGGGCGTGCTGTGCTTCCGCAACGGCTACCGCATCAACACCGACAGCGACTTCAACGACCTGAAAGAGACGGGACCGCTGAGCAGCTTTGAGCGGGTGGAGCTTTCGCTGGGCTACGAACATGCATTCACTGAGCACTGGCGTGGCGGCGGCCTCTTCCGGTATGCCATCGAAGATTATCCTTCCGCCGCTTTCTACGGTTTGTTCCTGCGCCACAATGGAAGCCTGAAGGGGCTGTACTTTAACAAGCAGCTGCTGTTTGAGTATGTAACCCAGGAAGACCAGGATGCGATTGGCCGCTACCGCCCGATGGCCGAACTGGGAAAGCGCTTTCCGCTGGGCAGCAAATTCATATCCCCAAGTATAAGCTTCGAAGCCATGCTGCGCTCTGAGTTCGGCAGGGAAATAGATGGTGCCCCGGCCGAGCGTAACATAGACCGCACCCGGCTGCGCCTGAACCTGAATTTTGAGTTGACCGAAAATCTGCGCCTGAACCCATACTTCCTGCGGCAAACGGACTACTATTATGTGCTTGTGCCGCCTGTGTACGACGAGCAGGACCAACTGGTGGCTGACGGCTACAGAACCAAGCGCAACCGCATTATGCCGGTGTTCGGGCTCGAGCTGAAGTATAGCATCAGGCACACACCGAATACTGCCAGTATTTCCTACTAGAATATGTATAACTGTTAAATAGTCAGCGTGTTATGAAATTTTTGCAGGTGTGAAATGACATTTTTTCAGAATTCAACAGGATGATTCAACTGGTATGGTTTTTACTGAGGCATAGGTAGAAATCAACTATAGTTAAAACATAAAAAAGGAGGTTATCATGGCACTTAGCAGATACAACGGCATGCAGGAGAACATGCCGAACACATTTAGCTCGATGTTAGATAGATTCTTTAACGAGTCTGTAAACTCCAGAAACTTCACAGACTTTACACCGCACGTGGATGCCTGCGAAACCGAGAAAGGCTATGAGATTGAGGTCTCTCTGCCAGGCGTGAAACAAGAGGATATCAGCATTGATTTCCAGGAGGGAAGACTGACGATAACAGGAGAGCGCAGGCTGGAGAAAAAAGAAGAAGGCCGCCGCTTCCACATGCTGGAAACACAGTATGGTTCGTTTAGCAGATCTTTCTACCTGCCTGACAAGGTAAACCCAGACCAGATCTCGGCCAGCTTTGAGAACGGTGTGCTGCTGGTGAGCGTGCCGAAGGATGAGCAAAAAACTATGAAGCGCCAGATCAACATCTCTTCTGGCTCAGAGAATAAGAAAGAGTCGAAGAAGGTGGAAACCAGGGAGACGGCTACAGCAGAAAACGGCCGGGCGAAGAAATCCTAGAAAGCAAGAACTAACAGAAGAGGCCATCACTTTGGCCTCTTTTTTGTTTAGATAAGATACGAGACCATACAACTGGCTGCATTGGCCATACTATCGTATAAAGTTGTAGCGTTACTCAGATAAGATATAGAAGATTAGGAATATAGTATCGTAATAAAGATTTAAGCTAAAACATGAAGACGAAACAGTTTATACTTGGTGTTGCGCTTTCGGCTGTTGTGGGCGGCGGGGTAGCAGTAGGAAGCTACAAAATGTTGGAGGATGACCAGGTGCTGCGTGTGCAGGACGAGCAGCAGTACCCAACCGTGCGCTATACCAGCGACATGCGCAGCAGCAATGTGGTAGTGCCGGAGGGCCTGAACTTTGTAAATGCCGCCCAGGTGTCCACGCCTGCCGTAGTGCACGTAATGACCGAATACACCGCCCGTAGCTCAGACCGCTACAGCAGCCAGATGGATCCGTTCCTGCGTGAGTTCTTTGGCGATGGCTTCGGCCAGCAAGTGCCGCGCGGTCCGCAGATGGGCTCCGGTTCCGGGGTGATCATTGCCTCCAACGGCTACATCGTTACCAACAACCACGTAATTGACAAGGCAGATAAGATTGAGGTTGTTATGGACGACAAACGCACGTTTGTTGCGAAACTGGTAGGCACCGACCCGACTACCGACATTGCCCTTTTAAAAATTGAGGCGGAAAAACTGCCGACTATCCGCTACGGTAACTCTGATGAGCTGCGTGTAGGCGAGTGGGTGCTGGCCGTGGGTAACCCCATGAACCTGACCTCTACCGTTACAGCCGGTATTGTGAGTGCCAAGGGCCGTAACATCAATATCCTGCGCACTAGGGCGAACAAAGACATGAGCATCGAATCGTTTATTCAGACAGATGCTGCCGTTAACCCGGGTAACTCAGGGGGTGCCCTCGTAAACCTGAATGGTGATTTGGTAGGCATCAACACGGCCATCGCTTCTCAGACAGGCCAGTTTGCCGGCTACTCTTTTGCCGTACCTTCTTCTATTGTGAGCAAGGTAGTAGACGACCTGCTGAAGTATGGCGAAGTACAGCGCGCCTTACTGGGTGCCTCTATCCAGGAGATTGATGCCGCCTTTGCCAAAGAGAAAGGACTGAAGACCTTAAACGGCGTGTATATTGCCCAGGTACAGGAGAAGAGTGGTGCCGAGGAAGCAAACCTGAAAGCCGGTGACGTGATCACAGCCATCAACGGCGTAACCGTGGCCAAGTCGTCGCAGTTGCTGGAGCAGATTGCCCGCTACCGTCCTGGTGATAAAGTGAAGGTGTCTTACCTGCGTGATGGAAAGGAAAAGTCAACGAACGTGACGCTGAAGAACCTGGAGAACAGTACGGAATTGGTGAAGCACAGCGAAGCCAAAGCCATTACCTTTGAAGGTGCCACGTTTGAGCCTGTATCGAAGCAGGAAATGAGCAAGCTGGGTATTACGGGTGGCGCTAAAGTGAGCGGCATCAACAGCAGCAAGTTCCGTGAAACAGGTATGAAAGACGGTTTTATCATCACCCGCATCGACAAGTATGAGGTGAACCAGCCATCTGACGTGGAGAAGTACCTGAAGAATTTCGATGGTGGCGTAGTCTACATTGAGGGTGTTTACCCGGATGGACTGAAAGCCTACTACCCGATCGGTAAAGGTTAAGAAACTGACACGTATACTTATAGAAAGCTTCTGCAGCCTTGCAGAAGCTTTTTTATTTTTTAGCTTTGTATAAGTCCCTTTTTGAATCTTGATAAAAAGTAAAACCATGAAACAGACCATAGAAGCGCTTCCGCTTACCAAAGAAATAAACGATGTACTGCAGCAACTGGGCATCAAAGAAACAAACCCCGCCTACAGCACTGGCCTTACCTGGGGTGGACAGGAGGGCCGCAACACGCGCACTATTACTTCCCCGGCCGACGGCAATACCATTGCTACGGTAAGTATGGCCACGGCCGAAGACTACGAGCAGGTAGTACAAACGGCGCAGGAGGCATTTAAATCCTGGCGCACCGTTACCTCTCCAAAGCGGGGTGAAATTGTGCGGCAGATTGGCGAAAAGCTGCGCCAGCACAAAGAGGCGCTGGGCAAGCTGGTGAGTTACGAAATGGGCAAGATTTACCAGGAAGGCCTGGGCGAGGTGCAGGAGATGATCGACATCTGCGACTTTGCCGTGGGACTTTCGCGGCAGCTGCACGGTTATACGATGCACTCAGAGCGCCCGCAGCACCGCATGTACGAGCAGTACCACCCGCTGGGCATTGTAGGCATCATCTCGGCCTTCAACTTCCCGGTGGCCGTGTGGAGCTGGAACGCCATGCTGGCAACCGTTTGCGGCGATGTGGTGATCTGGAAACCATCGGAGAAAACGCCGTTAACCGGCATTGCCTGTCAGCACATTATCCGGGAGGTATTAGCTGCCAACGAGGTGCCGGAAGGCGTGTTTAACCTGATTATCGGGGATGCAGAGATCGGCAGCCTGATGAGCCACGATAAGCGCATGCCGCTGCTATCGGCCACTGGCTCTACGCGCATGGGCAAGAAAGTAGGCGAGGCCGTAGGCGCACGCCTGGGCAAGTCGCTGCTGGAATTGGGCGGCAACAACGCCATCATCATGACAGAGAACGCGGACCTTGAAATGGCGCTGAACGCCATCGTGTTCGGGGCTGTGGGTACCTGCGGCCAGCGTTGCACCTCCACCCGCCGCCTGATCATCCACGAGAACATTTACGAGCAGGTGAAAGAGCGCCTGTTGAAAGTATACCCGAAGCTGCCGATCGGACACCCGCTGGATAGCACCACCCTGGTAGGCCCGCTGATTGATACGGATGCCGTGAATGCCTTTACTGCGGCGCTGGAGAAGGTACAGCAGGAGGGTGGCACGCTGCTTACAGGTGGCGAGGTGTTGAGCGGCGAAGGCTATGAGACAGGCACCTATGTGAAGCCTGCTATTGTGGAAGCCGAGAACGAGTATGAAATGGTGCAGGAAGAAACCTTTGCACCTATCCTGTACCTGATCAAGTACAGCGGTGATGTGGAGAACGCGATTGAAATTCAGAATGGCGTACGCCAGGGTTTGTCATCCTCTATCTTCTCTACCAACCTGCTGGAGACAGAGGCTTTCCTAAGCCACTGGGGCTCTGACTGCGGTATTGCCAACGTGAACATCGGTACATCTGGTGCCGAGATCGGTGGTGCCTTTGGAGGCGAGAAAGAAACAGGCGGTGGCCGCGAATCCGGTTCAGACGCCTGGCGCATCTACATGCGCCGGCAGACGAACACCATCAACTACAGCCGCGAGTTGCCACTGGCCCAGGGCATTAAGTTCAACATCATGGACTAAGGATCAGGATTTAGAGGATTAAAAAAGATGAATAGGATGCAACAGTTAGCTTAAGCCATTCACATTATTCCATCCTTCAAATTTTAAACTTCATCCTATAAACCCTGATTCAGATAATTAACCGAAAAGCCAGCCCTACTGCAGGGGCTGGCTTTTTTGTTGACCATACTTATCGGGCAGTAGATATGTGCACAACCTAAGGCTGTGTCAGGAGAAAGAATATTTATACACATGCTATACTTGAAGGGGCGTATGGCAGCAGTTTCTCTACACTTCTGCTACAAGTATGGCGAAGTTGAGCAGTCATTACGCAGCAATATCTCCTTTTTATGATCAACCCCACGGCGGTATCTCTTCAAAAACAGATAGTTATCCACAATTGTGCATAAATAGTATGTGGATAAGTGGATAACTCCTGTTTACACCTGCAAATCAGTACCTGAAAGCGGGTGGAGCGGGTGGATTGCTTCCTGTGTTATCCCATACTTGCTGCTTTAACTGCAACGTGCTGAAGCAGATAAGGTGTTTAAACGTTTTCAACAAGTGCCTGTGGAAAGTGTGGAAAAGGTGCTTAACGAAAATCATCCGGAAAAATTTTGCAATTTGATGCAACCTCAGGTGCAGCTATGTGTCTTTAGGGCAGAGATTGAAAGAGACGAGGTGGATAGAACAAAATAGCATGTAAGCGCGGCTTAAACGATCAGGCATAGGACTTTGGAGAAACTTGGCTATCAGGATGTAAATCACCAGGTGGTGGAACGCTGCAAAAGCGGTGACAACAGGGCGCAGTATGAGCTGTACAAGCTTTACTCGAAAGCCATGTTCAACGTGAGTATGCGCATCACCAACGATTATGCCGAGGCTGAGGACGTGCTGCAGGAAGCCTTTATCAGTGCTTTTAAGAACATGCACAGCTACAAGGCAGAGGCTTCGTTCGGGAGCTGGCTGAAAAAGATCGTGATCAACGCAGCCATAAACGCGGTGCGCAAACGGCGCTCCGAGCTGGTGCCGATGGAAGATAACCTGGTGGCAAACGTGCCTGACGAAGTATGCGACGATGATTCAGAGTGGCAGGTGGAGCAGGTCCGGCGGGCCATCCAGAAGCTACCGGACGGTTACCGGGTGGTGCTAAGCTTATACCTGATGGAAGGCTACGACCACAGCGAGATAGCCGAGATACTGGGCATTACGGAATCAACCTCTAAATCGCAGTACAGCAGGGCCCGAAAGAAACTGCTGGAGATTATGAAAGAGCCACAGCTAATGGCCAGAGTATAAAACAAACGAACAACGGGTGTCAACCATGAAAGATAGATTAGAAAATTTTATTCAGGACAATCGGGAAGATTTCGACGTGTTCGAGCCCCGGCAGGAACTGTGGCAGGAGATCTGCAAAAACATTCCTGAGTCAAGCAGCAAAGAGGCCAAGGTGATTAGCATTAAGCTTGGCAAGCGCGCCAGCTTCAGCGCCGACTTCTTCTTTATGCGTGTGGCGGCGGCTATTGTGCTGCTGCTGGGCTGCGGCCTCACGATTCTGCTGATGAAAGAGCAGGCGCCAAGCCCTGCCAACACCCTGGCCGCTGCGCCAAGTATAAAGGCCATTGCCCCGGAGCTTCCGGAAGTGGAGGCCTATTACGTGAGCCAGATTGAGGAGAAGAAGTCGGAGCTAAGTGCCTACGACCTGAAGGTGCTGGGCCTGGACGGACAGGGAGAGATAGACCAGGAGCTGGCACGCCTCGACAGCAGCTACGTGCAACTGAAGAAGCAACTTTATACAACCCCTAATACAGATGAAATAGTGAGTGCGCTGATCCAGAACCTGCAGATACGGATCGGGGTGCTAAACCGCCAACTGGAAGTAATCCAGCGCATCAAACAAATGGAACAACAGCCAAAATCAGAACCTAAAACCGATGATACGACCAATGTATAAAATTCTACGCTACATGCTGGTGCTTGCACTGGCCCCTGCACTGGCACATGGTAAGCAGCAGGAGCCCGAGGTAAAGGTAACACCCGAGGTGAAGGTAACAGTAGACCTGTCATGCCTGAGCACGATGTCAGCGCTAAAGCTGGCGAAGCTGGAAAACATGCCATCGCTGAAGCAGCTGGAGGTGCTGGAACGCCTGGAAACCCTGGAGCAACTAGCCGACCTGAACGAACTGGCGCTTAATTACCAGACGGGCAATGCTACAGGGCAAACTGGCAGCACTTCGCCAGAGACAGCAGTTTACGATGCCGAGAAACGCAAAACCGTCAACAAATCATTCAAGGTGAGCAAATCCGACAGGCTGCGCATCGAGAACGAGTGGGGCAAGGTACACGTGAACACCTGGGACAAGAACGAGATAAAGGTGCAGGTAGATGTGATTGCCCGCGCCGGCACAGAGGCCAGGGCCCAGGAGATGCTGGACGGCGTGAAGATACTGGAGAGCCGCGAGGATAACACCTACGCTTTCCGCACCAAGCGCGAGTCCATGAACATCAACGGCCACAACAACAACAACCGGAGCCTGGAGATCAACTACACCATCTACATGCCCGCCGAAAATGCTATTGCAGTGAAGAACAGCTTTGGCGATGTTTACCTGGCCTCGATGAAGGGAAAGACAGAAGTGGATTTGAAGTATGGCGCCCTAAAATGCGACAGACTGGGCAGCAATGAGAACAATGTGCGCTTAGCGTATAGCTCCGGTAACTGCAACTACATAGAAGGAGGCAACATTAGCGTTGCTTATTCCAACATGAAGGTTGGAGCAGTGAACAGCCTGCAAGGCTCCTCGAAGTACAGCGACTTTAAAATTGGTGCGCTGGAAGACCTGCTGGACATGGACCTGAAGTACGGCACTTTCAGGATCGACAACATCAGCAAAAACATTCGCAAAGTATCGTTGGACAGTGGCTTTACCCCGGTTAACCTCCATTTTGCCGACAACTCCGCTTTTAACTTCGCTGTGAATGTGCAGTTCGGAGAGTTTAACTTCGATAAGTCCGCTGTGAACATTACTTCGCTGGAAAGAGATTATACTTCGGCTGCTTACAAAGGCAGCTTTGGCGGCAGCTCGCCAAAGGGCCTGGTGAACATTACCTCCAAGTATGGCGAGGTGAAATTCACGAAATAGAGAATAAAGTTTGTTTAAGGTGATAAGAGAGCCGGCCCAGTGTCGGCTCTCTTTGTTTTTGCACGTACAGCATACCAAGTATTTTCAAGTATATTTGATTATGGCAAAGAACAAAGAACTCCTGAACTCAGGCAAGGCTCCGGAGCCTGTGGGGCTGTACCCGCATGCGCGGCGCGTGGGCAACCTTCTTTTCCTGTCTGGGGTGGGGCCACGGGAGCGCGGCACCAAAAATATTCCTGGTGTGGAGTTGGATGCACAGGGAAACATCTTAAACTACGACATAGAGGCGCAGTGCCACTCAGTTTTCCGGAATGTGCGTTACATCCTCGAGGATGCCGGCGCTGATTGGGACGACCTGGTGGATGTGACCGTTTTCCTGACAAACATGCAGGACGATTTCCAGACCTACAACCGCATCTACGCCGAGTATTTCAAGGACAACCAGCCCTGCCGCACTACTGTAGAGGTTAACAAACTACCCACTCCCATTGCGATAGAGCTGAAGTGCATTGCCACCATCATCACACCTTAACCAAGTATAAAATCCGCAGATATCACCCGTGAGCGACAACAGAGAGAAATTATACACCGACAGGGCGGCTTCCCTGGCAGCGCAGGAAAAGCAGGCAGCATCCAAATCAAGTGCCGTATCGTGGCTGCGCGTGGCGCTGTTTGTAACAGGAGCGGCGCTGGCCTTTTATTTTTTCAAGGTTGATAACAACACCGCCGGGGCACTCACCATCCTGGGGTTTTACATCCTGTTTGTGCTGGTGATGCGCTGGCACAGCCGCCTGGATTTTAAGCGCCAGCAGCTGCGGCTGCTGGGTCTGGTGAACGGACAGGAAGTAGAGCGCCTGCAGGGTAGGCTAAACCAGTTCGACGGTGGCAAAGAATTCATAGACGATCACCATCCCTATACTTCGGACCTGGATATTTTCGGGCACAGTTCGCTGTTTCAGCTGCTCAACCGCTCCGTTACCAGCATCGGCAAGTATAAACTGGCCGTGTGGCTGCGTCAGGCGGCCGCTCCCCAGGAAGTATGGCAGCGGCAAGAGGCAGCAGCAGAATTGGCCAGTCCGGCACGCTTGGATTGGCTGCAGGCGTTCCTGGCCCTCCCGATGCACTACAAGCACAATGCGGAATCGGCAAAGGGTTTTATCAACTGGTTTAAGCAGGCGGATTTTTTTCGGCAAAACAGTTGGCTGAAACCGCTGGTGTTCATACTTCCCATACTTACGCTGGCGGCTATTGCAGCCTGGTTCTACGGCTTCAGTGGGTGGATTGCCGTTGGCTTTCTACTGCTGCAGTTCATACTTGCCTACCGCTTCACAAAGGCGCGGGACGACTACTATGAGCAAAGTATGGGCATACATGAGGCCATGCAAAGCTACACCAGACAACTGCAGCACATAGAGCAGGAGCAGTTCACAGCGCCGAAGCTACAGGGTTTGCACCAGCAGTTGGTTTCCGGCGGCGTCAGCGCCTCTACAAGCCTAAGGAAGCTGTCCGGCATCATCGATTACTTCTCGTACCGCCTAAGCACGCTCATGGCCTTTTTCCTGAACACGATCCTGATGTGGGATTTTGTGTGGATGTACCGCCTGGAGGACTGGAAGGAGCAGCACCTGGAGAAGCTGGAGCACACGCTGGAAGTGCTGGCAGAGCTGGAGGCCCTGGCAAGTATAGCCGCTTTCCAGCACGCGCACCCGGGGTATGCGGTGCCGCAACTAAGCGAGGAACCCTTCCTGTACGAGGCAGCGGCCATGGCGCATCCGCTCATCTTTTCTGTCAATCCGGTTGCCAATGATTTCGGTATGCAGGGCACCGGCCACACCATCGTGATCACGGGTTCCAACATGTCGGGTAAAACAACATTCCTGCGCACCGTGGGCATTAACATGGTGCTGGCGCTAATGGGCGCTCCGGCCTGCGCGGCACGCCTGGAGGTGGCTCCGGCGCAAATCTACACGGCCATGCGCACGGCAGATAACCTGTCGGAAAACACCTCTTCGTTTTATGCGGAGCTGAAGCGCCTGCGTGTGTTGCTGGAGCTAACGGAGCAGGGGCAGCCGGTCTTTTACCTCCTCGACGAGATACTCAAAGGCACCAACTCCCGCGACCGTCACCTGGGCGCGATGTCATTGATACGGCAGCTGCACAAGCGCAACGCCTCCGGCCTTATCTCCACCCACGACCTGGAGCTGGGTGCCATGGAACAGGAACTGCCTGGCAGCGTCGAGAACTTCAGCTTCAACAGCGACATTACTGGCGACGAGATCCGGTTTGATTATAAACTCACCACAGGCATCTGCCGCAGCTTTAACGCCAGCAAACTGATGCAACTGATGGGCATTGAGATCACAGGTAAAGTCTGATTCTTTGAAAGCAACATTTTTGATAAAGGACAAAAAATCAACCTCATTTCTACTGCACACCACGTATGACTAGTTGAAATTTTGGATACATTATACATCAACAACTAGCAAAAAATATTATGAGAGTAGTAGCCGATATCCCGAACCCAGACATGAAAGTGACGCTCCTGAACTGGAACGGAAAGTACCTGATCAAGCTGGAGAAAGGAGACTTTGAGCAGACATATAAGATAAGCGAGATGGACGTAATGGGCGATGCAGGCGCCAAAGAACTGCTGGACGAGGACTTTCTGGAGGCAACCCTCAACCGTTTCAATGATATGCGCGATGCGTTTGTGAGCACTGTGCGGCGAAATAACGGGTAGAGGTGTAGCTAGGTATTCTAGGTATTACTATTTATGTGTTTATAGTAGCTAAGTAGAAAGTATGAATATGATATTGAATAGATACTCCTATACGCTATTCATACTTTCAAGCCTCTTGTTCTCCTGTGCAAACAGTAATGTCCCTTTGGGTATTGAAAGATCATCCGCAAGTATATTTATGTTATTAATTTGTTCCCATGAAATTAATTAGACCAAAAATTATCGGAACACTGAAATTACACAAGATGATGGAGGGTAATTTGGCTGTGATGAATGATATAAAGAATGCTCCTAACAAAATCATTATTCCTTGCCGTTCTGTAGCGCATGGAGAGGAAATCATTTCTAGAATTAAAGAAGCCAAACCAGGAGAACTCATTCATCTATGATTGTAGACTTTGATTATGCCTTCATCCCATGTCATGTATAACAAGTTTCGGATAATTAGATATTGTTCGCTCTGTACCACTCGAAATTGCCTAATAGAAGCCTCCTGACACAAATGCCGTAGAAATGTCGGAAATGCACCGTTACAATTTCCAGCGTTTCATATTTACTTTTGAACAAAGCACTAACAAAAATAGCTATGAGCGACATTGGAAGTAAAATTCGGGAGATCAGGAAAAGGAAAGGTTTGTCTCAGGAAGAATTAGCCGAGCAGGCGAGTGTCAACCTCCGAACGATTCAGCGAATTGAGAAGAACGAAACAGAACCCCGCGGCACTACAATGCACCTGATTTGTGGTGCCTTGGGTATAAGCGCTGAAGACATCCTGGATCACGGGAAGCAAGTCGACAAAAGCTATCTGATCTTTTTCCACCTCTCCGTTATCTCGTTTTTAGCTATTCCTGTCGGTAACATCATTCTGCCGCTCATACTTTGGATGACCAAAAAAGATAAGGTAATCGGTTTAAGTGAGACAGGAGCAAACGTTCTGAATTTCCAGATTGCCTGGACAGTTCTATCCTTCCTGGCTATAGTTGCCTTTGCTTTCTTCAAGATCATGCATTACCCGGGAGCAGCTGCCTTATTCTATGTGTTCATCAGTCTTTATGTGCTTAACATTATTTTCCCGGTAATTGCTGCCATCAAAGTGAAGAAGGGAAACCAGCTGCAGGTGTATCCGAACCCGATCAGCTTTATCAAATAAGGCTGCTACGACACAATGTAGTCCCTGTAAAGAAACACTCTATAAAACAGAAAAGCCCACCTTAACGGCGGGCTTTTCTGTTTTATAGAGTGTTTTGCTGGAATTAACCGATCGCAACACGCTTGAACTCAGCCACTGTCATGCCTTTGCTTGTCTTGTCAAGCAGCTGGGCGATTGTCAGTGATGGGTCTTTCACGAACTCCTGGTTCAGCAGGGTGTTCTCTTTGTAGAACTTGTTCAGCTTGCCCATGGCAATCTTCTCAAGCATAGCCTCTGGCTTGCCTTCGGCACGCGCCTGCTCTTTACCTACTTCAATTTCGCGCTCTACTGTAGCAGAGTCAACGCCGTCTTTGTCAACCGCAATTGGCTTCATGGCGGCAATCTGCATCGCTACGTCTTTGCCAACCTCAGTTACTTCAGAACCGCCTGTGTTTGTCAGGGCAACCAATACTCCAAGTTTGCCATTTGAGTGGTCGTAAGAAACAACTTTCTCAGCAGATACATTCTCGTAAGAAATCACTTCGATTTTCTCACCGATTTTGCCCATCAGATCCGTGATGTGCTCCTGCAGCGAACGACCATCAGCCTGTGCTACAGCCAGCAAATCTTCTTTGGTGGCAGCGTTTGTAGAAACAGCAGCTTTCATGGCGGCTTGTGCCAGGTTCTGGAAGTCAGCTACTTTCGATACTGGCTCAGTTTCGCAGGCCAGGGCAATTACTTTACCGTTAGTGCCTTCTTCGTTCACGTGCGTCATCACGATACCTTCAGAGGTAGCGTTATCAGCGCGCTTGCTTGCAATTTTCTGGCCTTGCTTACGCAGAATATCTTTAGCTGCTTCAAAGTCGCCGTTAGCTTCTGTAAGCGCTTTCTTGCAATCCATCATACCGGCACCAGTTTCCTGGCGCAGTTTGTTAACGTCTTGTGCTGTAATAGCCATCTTTTTATAATTAAGAATTATGAATTATAAATTATGAGTTTACTCTTTGGCAGGGCGGAAGTAGAAAGCTGGCATCTATACCTCGTCAGCGGCTTCTTTCCCAATCCCCTAAAACAAACTGAACATTGAAGCAGTTTGTGCCCAATGTTCAGTTTGTAAAGTGGCAATATGAATTACTTCTTATTGCTCGTCAGCTTCTTGCTTCTCTTTGATGCCTTCTTCCTCAGAACGCTTGCGCTCTGTTTCCTCTTTGTCAACTTTGCGCTCAGACAAGCCGTCTTCGATCGCCTTGCCGATAAGCGACACGATCAGAGACACAGACTTAGAGGCGTCATCGTTAGCAGGAATTGGGAAGTCTACCAGCTCTGGGTTAGAGTTTGTATCGCAAACCGCGAATACGGGCAGGTTCAGCTTGTGTGCTTCTTTCACCGCGATGTGCTCACGCTTCACGTCCACTACGAACAGAGCCGCTGGCAGGCGAGAAAGGTCGGTGATACCGCCCAATACACGATCCAGTTTCTCACGCTCGCGAGACAGCATCAGCTTCTCACGTTTCGCCAGTGCCTTAGACTGCTCAGGGTCTTTCATCATCTTGTCGATGGTAGACATTTTCTTGAGCGACTTACGCACAGTAGCGAAGTTTGTAAGCATACCACCTAACCAACGCTCAGTAACGTAAGGCATTTTAAGGCGACGCGCCTCTTCTGCCACGATTTCCTGCGCTTGCTTTTTAGTAGCTACAAACAAGATCTTACGACCAGACTTGGCGATGTTGCGGATAGCTGAAGTAGCTTCGTCCAACGCAACCAACGTTTTGTTCAGGTCAATGATGTGGATGCCATTCTTCTCCATGAAGATATATGGAGCCATTTTGGGATCCCACTTGCGGGTAAGGTGACCGAAGTGAACACCTGCCTCAAGTAGTTCTTTATAATTAGTACTTGCCATGTTGTTGATACACCTTTAATATTAACGTTTACTGAACTGGAACGAACGACGCGCTTTGCGCTTACCGAACTTCTTACGCTCCACCATACGAGGGTCTCTAGTGATGAAACCTTCTTTCTTAAGAGCTGTTTTGGTCTCGGCGTTCTCTACCACCAGTGCTTTAGAGATTGCAAGTCTAAGTGCTTCAGCCTGGCCGCTTACACCACCACCTCTTAGATTGGCTTTCACATCGTACTTGCCAATTGACTCCAAGGTTTGAAACGGCTGATTCACGATAGTTTGCAGTACTTCGCTAGGGAAATACTCTTTGTAATCTCTACCGTTAATAGTGATATTCCCTTGCCCGGACGTCATGTAGATGCGTGCCACCGAGGTTTTTCTTCTACCAGATGTATTGATAACTTCCATTAATAATTAGATATTGAGGGTTAATTCTTTAGGCTGCTGAGCGGCAAAAGGATGCTCGCTTCCTGTGAAAACATGAAGATTTCTAAACAGCTCACGGCCCAGTCTGTTTTTAGGCAACATGCCACGAACAGCGCGCTCTACAAGCAGCGTAGATGATTTTGCCTTTAGCTCACGTGGAGAAGTTCTCTTCTGGCCACCTGGATACCCAGAGTGTGTCAGGTAGTACTTCTGGTCCCACTTGCGGCCAGTGAAACGTGTGTCATCAGCATTGATAACAATCACATTGTCTCCGCAGTCAGCGTAAGGAGTGTATGAAGGCTTGTTTTTGCCCTTCAGGATCTTGGCAACCTCTGATGCCACACGACCCAAGCTTCCTTGCCCCGCATCAACAATCACCCAGCCTTTGTTGGCGGTTTTCTTGCTGACGTTAAGGGTCTTATAACTTAAATGATCCATTTTGGTGGTTGTAAGCGATTTATTTATTTAATTATGAACTTTCGGTCATTGGAAAATGGTCACAAAGATAAGTGCTATTTATTTGATATGCAATACATAGTGTTGAAATATACTGGTAACCAGATGAGCATGCCAGATTCCGGGAGGTGGTTTGTGCCTACAGCAGCTTTAGGATGAGGCATAAAAAATACCCAGCCGCATCCGAAAGGTGCGGCTGGGTAAGTATAAATTTCCTGTAGTTCGTTCTACTTCGCTCTGGTGGGCGGCGGTGGAGCAGGAAGTCCAGGCAGCTTTCCGTACTTGCTCTCGGCAGCCGGAATCGTTTTGCTTCCGTTATACTTATACTCTTCCACACCGCCAGATTTCAGGTAAACTACAAAAGATAGCAAATCAAACTCCTTTCGGTTGTTAAACTTAAATCCGACGTGCTTCACTTCAGGGTTTCTTTTCAGAAAAGCCTTGTGGTCTTCTGGCAGGTTTGCCTCATTCTGGTAAAATGCGTCCGTCACACCCATCACATAAGTAAACGCTTCATCAGCATCTACTTTCACGGGCGGAGGTGGGGGAGGCAATTGCTCTTCAGCAGGGGCTGGTGGTGGCGGTGCTGGCAAAGCAGGGAACTTCTCCTTGAACTCCTGTACCTGTCTAGAGTCTTTGTTCTTTTCAGTTATAATGGATATTACTCCCTTTGCTGCTTTTTTGCCGAATACCTTCTGCGCGCTTTCGCCTTTGTACACATTTATGCTGTGGATCTGCTTCGGGTCTAGTTGCTTGTAGGTCTCGTTTTTGTCTTCCTTCCCATCAACGTAGTAGATAACGCCATCGGGGAAGTAAGCCTTTAACTCGGCTGGAGCAGGCGGTGGAGGTGGAGGCAACACTTCGGCATCCGGAGCTGCCGGTGCAGGAGCTGCTGGTGCGTCCGGGGCTGCCGGTGCAGGCGGTGGCGGCGGTGCGGGTAGTTCAGCTGCATCTCGGACAGGCGGTGGCGGCGGAGGTAGTTCCGGTAGCTCGTACTTGCGCTTGAGGGCAGCTATACTTTCTGTACTGTCCAGGTAGTATACTTCGGTTCCACCACCTTTTAGGTTAATCACGATTGCATTTCTGTTCTCCACTATTTTTCCCTTCACGTTTTTCACGGCAGGGTTGTTCATCAGTAAATCAACAAGTGCTTTAGGAAGCTTACCATCGCCGTCTTGGGCTGGTGTTTGCTTTTCCTTATCTCCAAAAGTATATGCTTCCTCTGCGCCGGCCTTCACGCCAATTACTATTTTGCCGCTCGATTTCCAGATTTGTATGATATTAGATGGATCTGCTGGAGCGGTGGGAAGGTTTCCATATTTAGTAACAAACCTGGACATGTCACTTTCCTTTTTTAATCCGAAAACTTCAAAACTATTTCGGCTCCCGATCATTATGCGCTCAAATCTATTTCCACTTCCTGTTAAATCATCAGGTAACCAAGCAATTTCAGTTACATTAAGGTTACGCCTAAAAAAATCTTCATAATCTTTTGATAAACCCTGGCTACTTGTATTTGTGGTAGCATTCCCTGTGTCCACTAATGACATTTCATCTACAAATTTATCAATTGGCTCACTGGCACTTCTAAAAGCGAGCAGTAACACGGCAGCCAGTGGAAGCGCAATCAGCAGCCGCAGTTGGTGGGCTTTTCTTGTCGGTACTTTGTTCATCATGGCTATTCTTCTTTTAAGTGATGGAAAGTTAAACTGGTTGGCAAGCTGTGGCTCTGGTGTAGCCAGGGCTTTCAGGATAAGGTACTGGTAAGCCTTTCTGTCTACTCCGGCGCTCACCACGTGCTGGTCGGCAATAAACTCCAGGTTTTCTTTAATGGCTTTTTTCATGAGCCACACGCCCGGGTTAAACCAGTAGAAAACCGTGCTTAGCTCGGCCAGCAGCACATCGAGCGTATGCCAGCCTCGTACATGGATCTGCTCATGCCGCAGAATCGCCTCCAACTCTTCGTTTCGGTGCTGGGCCGGGTTCAGGTAAATGGTTTGCCAGAAGGAAAAGGCCTGGCTGATATTTCTGATCTGGCGAAACGAGATGCTTTTGTAGGCTTTTGGCTCGGAGGAAGTGTGGATTTGGTACAACGACACGAACTGCAGCAGCAGCCGAAAAGCCATCACTGCCACTCCTGCCCAAAACAGTATAATTGGTATCTGCCAGTAATCGAAAGCGGTTTCCTGGGCAGGTAGGTTCGTTGCTGTCATCCAATGGGCGGGTACCGTAACAGCATAAGCGCTTACCAGCTCCTGTTGCTGCCCAAACAGCTCCGCCAGATCAACAAAAGGATAAAGCGAGGAGAACAGCACGGCAAATACCAGGAACAGGCGGTTGAGGTGGTAAAACGTGAGCCGGCGCAGGACCAGGTGGTAAGCCAGGTAAAACAGCACCAGGGCCACATTCACTTTAAGCAGGTAGAGGAGCAGGGTTGGCATATCATTCGGGCTTTTTGTTTTCGATCATTTGAATAATCTCTTTCAGTTCTTCAGCGCTGATCTGCTGTTCCTTCGCGAAGAAAGCCACCAGTTCCTTGTAAGAACTCTTGAAGTAGTCGCCTACAAACCCTTTCATAAAGCGCTTCTTGTAATCCTCCGCTTTTAGCAGGGGCTGGTAGCGGTAGGAGTTGCCCAACTTCTCGCTTTCCAGAAATCCCTTCTTCTCCAGGTTCTTCACCGTGGAGGCCAGCGTAGTATAAGGCGGCTTTGGTTCAGGCATCTTTTCTAAGAAATCCTTGATGAAGCCACTCCCGGTTTCCCAGATTACCTGCATGGCCTCTTCCTCTTGTTGTGTCAGCTTTTCCATATTTATACGAGTCTTTCGTAAGTATACGAAACTTTCGTAATTAAATGATGCACAAGCCATGATTTTTTTGGAAAATAAATTCAGATAGTTTGAAAAGAGTGCCTGGAGCAAGCTTTTGTATCTTTTACCGCTTGGGTGCGTGTACCTTTATACTTCGAAAAAACGAAAGATCTATGAAAGCCATACTTGTAAAAGAACCCGGTGGACCAGAACAACTTGTGCTGGGGGAATACGAAACCCCACAGCCACAGCCCGATGAGCTGCTGGTGAAAGTACACGCCACCGCCCTGAACCGCGCCGACACGCTGCAGCGGCAGGGCAAATACCCGCCACCCGCCGGGGCAAGTCCGCTGCTGGGCCTGGAGGTAGCCGGAGAGGTAGTGGAGGCTGGCTCAAACTGCACGAAGTACAAAACAGGCGACAAGGTGTTTGGCCTGCTGCCCGGTGGCGGCTACGCTGAGTACGCGGTGATACAGGAAGCCATGGCCATGCGGGTGCCAGCCAACCTAAGTATGGAAGAAGCTGCAGCGATTCCGGAGGTGTTCCTGACGGCTTTTCAGGCGCTGATCTGGCTCGGGAAGCTGCAGGAAGGAGAGCGGGTGCTGCTCCATGCCGGGGCCAGCGGCGTTGGCACAGCTGCCATCCAATTGGCTCGGGCCACGAAGGCAGAAGTCATCGTAACGGCATCAAAGCAAAAGCTGCAGGCCTGCCTGGATTTGGGTACCCACAAGGCCATTGATTACAAAGCCAGTAATTTTGAGGAGGAGGTGCTGGCGCATACCAACGGCGAAGGCGTGGATGTAATAATTGATTTCATTGCCGGGCCATACTTCAAGCAGAACATCAATTGCCTGCGGCTGGATGGGCGCATGGTGCTGTTGGCCAGCCTGGGTGGCGGAAAGGTGGAGGAGTTCGATCTGCGAAAGATACTGGCGAAGCGGTTGCAGATTATGGGCTCCACCCTCCGCTCCCGCAGCCCGGAGTACCAGGTGCAGCTCACGCAGGAAGTGGCCCAGTTTGCCATGCCCCATTTTGAGCGCGGGGAAATCAAGCCTGTGGTAGACTCTGTGTATGACTGGCAGGACGTGGCCGAGGCCCACCGCTACATGGAAGAGAACAGGAACATCGGGAAGATTGTGCTGCGGGTGCGTTAGGACCAAGTATAGAGAAGGCAAAAGTAAAGGCCGCTGAAGTATGACTTCAGCGGCCTTTTATGCTATAAACTCTGTAATACTCATTTTCGCGCCATTGTCATTTTGAACGGTAGTGAGAAATCTATCTGGAATTCTGAAAAGATCTCTCCTGACGTCGAGATGACAATGGAATGGAGCAGAGATCATCTGCGTCTTTTGTCCTTTGTCAAAAAGCCCTTACTCTATATCTGAAATATCTGAAGCCTAACTCGCCCGCAGCTGCTTTACCAGTACGGCAAAGTCTTTCGGGTAAGGGGCCTCTATTTTTACCGGCTCCTCGTTCAGCAGCAAAAAGCCGAGGTTAAACGAATGGAGGGCAAAGCGCTTTATCAGTGGTAATTCTTCTGTGTTCTGCTTCAGGTTGAATTTGCGTTTGAGGCTGCTCAAAAACAGATCCTCGCCTCCGTACAGTTTATCGCCTACAATGGGCGCTCCCAGAAAAGCCAGGTGCACGCGTATCTGGTGCAGTCGACCGGTTACCGGGAGGCACTCCACCAAGGTATGGCGGCTGTAGGTTTCAATCGTGTTGAAATATGTTTCGGCGGGCTTGCCCTGCGGCGCCAGTTTGGCCACCCCTTTCGCATTGGCTAGAATAGCGCGGCTCACCAGCTTTTCCTCAAACTTGTGGGTGCCCCAAGCCACAGCGTGGTATACTTTGTATACTTCGCGCGCCTCAAACTGCATCGACAGGTGGCGGTAGGCTTCGGCATTTTTGGCAAAAGCCAGGCAGCCCGAGGTGTCCTTATCCAGGCGGTGGCAGGCCTGCAGGTCCGGGTTGTACTGGCGGGCAATCTTCAGCAGGTTCGTGGAGTTTGGTGTGCGGTCTTCCAGCGTCGCCAGGAAGGGCGGCTTGTTCACCACCACGTAATCGTCATTCTCAAATATGATCAGGTCTTCGAAAACCGGGTATTTCATGTGTTGCTATACTTTGTTCCGGCACAGCGCAACCGCTACTGTGCATCCTGCAAAGATACGCAATTTTCGCTTGTCATGGCTTGGATGAGCGGGAGCAATGAGGGAGCGGCTACTTTGCCTTCTGTAACTTAAAGCGGAGGGTGGTTCCTCTGTTGAGCTCACTCTTTACGGCAATAAACGAACGGTGGGCCTCTATTATGTGCTTGCAGATAGCCAGCCCCAGGCCAGTGCTGGACGTATCGCGGGCGCGGCTCTTATCAATGCGGTAAAAGCGCTCGAAGATGCGGTTGATGTGCTCCAGGGCAATGCCCTTGCCATCGTCCTTTACTGTGATGGTATACTTGCGCCTGCCCTCGTCAAACGTGATCCAGATGTTGCCGCCCTTTCGTCCATACTTGATAGCATTGTCGATCAGGTTAACGAACACCTGCCGGATGCGGTTCGGGTCGGCGTATAGCATGATCTTCTCATCAGGGGCCACCTCTACATGCAGCGTAATCTCGTGCGCACTCGCCTTTTGCTCCAACTGCTCTGCCACCTCGCGTACCAGTTGGGCCGCATCAAAATTGCGCCGGGCCATCTTCACCACGCCTTTCTCAAACTGCGAGATGCTGATCAGGTCCTGCACCAGTATGTCAAGGCCGTCGAGGCTTTTGGCGGCTTTCTGCAAAAACTTGTCGCGCACGTTGGGGTCGTCCATGGCGCCATCAAGCAAGGTATGGATAAAGCCTTGGGCAGCGAAGATGGGCGTCTTGAGCTCATGTGACACATCTGCCAGGAACTCGCGACGCATTACCTGCAGCCGCTTCAGCTCGTCAATCTCCTGCTGCTTACGCTCGGCAATCAGAAAAATGTCTTCTTTGATTTTTCTGAGCGGGTCGGCCGAGAAGGTAGACTTGGTTTCCACTTTCTTGAAATCCTGCCGCTTTATCTTCTCCAGGCTGGAGTACACGTTTTTCACCTCGCGGAACACCAGCGCCTCATATGAAAAGTAGATGAGCAGAAAGCAGCAGATAAACACAATAATAAGCGCCACCAGCAACCCCTGCGAAGAGAAGGAGCTAGCCAGCGCCAGAAAGGCAGTAAGCACCAAAGCCACCGCCAGGGCAGTCAGAACGGCAAGTGTGCGGGAGTTAAAGTTCATGGTAACAAGCCACAGGTATCAGCACATGAAGATACAAGTTTTAGCTGTGCGATGGGAAGGTGAGAAAAAAATAAAGCAGCATGAATAGCCGCCAAAGGGCGGTTTCAGGCTGCATAAGCAAAAGGTATTGTACTTTGGGTTAGTCGGTGTTGAACTTATAACCCACGCCTTTGATGGTTTTGATGTTGTCTTCGCCAATCTTCTCGCGCACCTTGCGGATGTGCACATCCACTGTCCGGGCGATAACATACACATCGCTGCCCCATACGTTGTTCAGCAGTTCTTCGCGGGTGTATACTTTGTTGGGCGTGGTGGCCAGGAACGAAAGCAGCTCGAACTCCTTTTTTGGGAGCGTAATCTTGGCCTCGCCCTTGTACACGGCAAAGCTGGTGCGGTCTATGCGCAGGTCGCCAACTTCTATTACCTGCTCTTTCTCCTCTTCTTGCGCATCGCGGCGGGTAAAGGCGGCCAGGCGGCTTAGGAGTGCGCGGGGCTTTATGGGCTTGTTGATGAAATCGTCGGCGCCGGCCTCGAAGGCGGCCACCTCGGAGAACTCCTCGGAGCGGGCTGTCAGAAAGATGATGTGCGTGGTGCGGAACTCGCTCATTTCGCGCAGTTGGCGGCAGGCGGCTATGCCGTCCATCACCGGCATCATCACGTCCATCAAAATCACATCCGGCTTGGACTGTACGGCCACGTCAATCGCTTTCTTGCCATTATCGGCAGTGGTCACATCGTAGCCCTCCCGGACCAGGTTGTAATGCAGCAGCTCTACGATATCCGGATCGTCGTCTACTACCAGTATTTTGTAGTGTGATGTGGTTTGCACGGTTCAAAGGGATTAGGGTTTGTTAAAGGCACGGGCAGCATTCGGGCTGTTCTCCATACAACAGTTTGAGCGGCCTTGCGGCCTGCTGCACTACCAGTTTTCCTATACAAATATACCCTAAGCTACAGCAATTACTGTAGCTTCATCAAATCATAATATTTTCTTAACATTTGGGCGACTGCTCTTGCCCGGTGCGGCATAAAAAAGCCAGCCCTTTGGAGAGGCTGGCTTGCTGTTAGTTTCGTGCGATCATGAGTTTGTTTTTGAGATTCTTATATTCGTAGAGGTTTACTTTTACTGACCCTACAAACATCTCTGCCTGTATCATCACCGGTATCTTGTTCTTGTCATCCGACAAGTACACCGTGATGGCGTTCTCTCCGTTAAACATCTCATTCTTCGGCATGCGGGGCACCAGTTTGATTGCTTTTATGTCACCAGCTTTGGTGGATACAGTTTCGCGGCCCCTGTACTCAACCACCATGTCGAAGTTTTCTTCGTCGAAGAAGCCCTTCACTTTGGTTTTGTCACCGATCTCCATTTTATCATAATCCAGGGTGCGGAGGTAGTAGAAACCACTCACAATGTCCTGCACATTTTCTGCCACCTTAAAGGTCTTCTTTTCCACGTCCTTCGAGCGCTTCTTCTTTTCCATGTGCGCTTTGTTGCGGAAATGGTCAAAGTCCACGGTTTCGCGCTTGCGGTAGTTGCCCTCCTCTATGTTGCGGAAAGAGCGCTGAGGCACAATGGCCGCCGTGTCGATGTACGACTGCCAGGTGTCGCGTATGCGAATGGTCAGGTCAAAAAAGCTGTTCGTTTTTCCATACACTGTCGCCTTGTAACACATTCTGTCGTTTATGCGGTGCAGGGTAGGGGATATATCAATCACGGCCTCGGCCGCCGTTATTGGTCCGTAGTGTACTTTATACTTCAATACCTCGCCGGTGCCAAAACTTTCGTTCGGTACCTGACGCATCCTGTCTTTGGTGGCAAAGCCAAAGATCACAAGTGTAAGTATGAGGAATACAGGCAAAAACTTCTTCATAATTCAGCCTCTTTAGTGGGGTCAGCGTTGTTTTTACTACCTAAACAAGTTTTATACCAAGAGTTTCTCAAACCGTAAATTATAAAATTTGCCAGCGCTAATCAATTCATTTACAATAAAAAAAGGTGCTGCACATGAGGCAGCACCTTTTAATTACTTCAGGTTCGGGAATAAAGTTCACTCGGCAGCGGCAGTAGCTGCGGCGGCATCATCCAGTGCTGCGGCTACTTTCTCCGGATCACCTTTCACGATGGCTCTGATTTTTTCCTCTATTTCCTCGCTTAGTTCCGGGTTGTCCAGCAATATCTGCTTCACACCGTCGCGTCCCTGGCCCAGCTTGTCGCCGTTGTAGGAGAACCAGGAGCCGGACTTGTTCACGATGCCCAATTCTACGCCAAGGTCAAGGATCTCACCAACCTTGGAGATGCCCTCGCCATACATGATGTCGAATTCTACTACTTTGAACGGAGGCGCCACTTTGTTCTTCACTACCTTCACACGGGTACGGTTACCGGTAATGTTATCTGCGCTCTCCTTAATCTGGCCGATACGACGGATATCCAGACGAACGGAAGCGTAGAATTTAAGGGCGTTACCACCAGTGGTTGTTTCCGGGTTACCGAACATCACACCGATCTTCTCACGAAGCTGGTTGATAAAGATACAGGTACAGCCCGTTTTGTTGATGGTACCCGTCAGCTTACGCAGTGCCTGAGACATCAAACGTGCCTGCAGACCCATTTTGCTGTCACCCATGTCGCCTTCCAATTCGCCTTTCGGTACCAGGGCGGCAACAGAATCAATCACAATAATGTCTATAGCACCGGAACGGATCAGGTGGTCAGCAATCTCCAGTGCCTGCTCCCCGTTGTCGGGCTGTGATATCAATAAGTTTTCAGTGTCAATGCCAAGCTTCTGCGCGTAGGCTCTGTCGAATGCGTGCTCGGCGTCGATGAAGGCAGCCATGCCGCCTTTTTTCTGAGCCTCAGCAATGCAGTGCAAAGTAAGTGTGGTTTTACCTGATGATTCAGGGCCATAGATCTCTACGACACGGCCACGCGGCAAACCGCCGATTCCCAACGCAATATCCAGGCCCAGCGAACCAGTGGAGATAGCCGGAATATCTTCTACCTTGTTGTCGCTCAACTTCATTACGGTACCTTTGCCGTATGTCTTGTCGAGCTTGTCCATGGTCAGCTGCAAGGCCTTCAGTTTTTCGTTGCTTATGCTCATTTGTGTTTTGTTGATTTGCTTTATATTGAAGGTGAAATTACAAATTCGACACCAATCTACAAAATAGTTTGCAAGTAATTTGCTAATTATTTTAGTTGCTTTGCGGCGTCTGGTTATAACACATGCCAGCTGCTTTTTGTGCCATCTGTCTCTAACTTTATGCGCTATTCCACGCTTTTATTTCTCTTGATTTTCTTGATAGTAAGTCCTTTTGCCAAGGCGCAGCTGAACAATAGTGCTTTGCTGCAGCAAGTGCCTGTTCAGGAGCAAAATGCTAACCAGATTAGGATTGGCGTCAGCGCGCTTGGCTTCCTTAAGAACAACGAGTACTTCAACAAAATTGCAGACGGCTACACTTTATTTGGCTACCAGCTTCACCCGAAGATCAGTTACCAGCCCACCGGAAACGTGAAGGTAGAGGCGGGCGTGCTGCTTTGGAAAGACTTCGGCGCATCGGGCTACGAAGACATCGCTCCGACCTTTACTATAAAGGTGCAGCAGGAGAATTGGGCGCTGCTGTTCGGCACGCTGGAGGGCAACCTGAACCATGGCTACATAGAACCGCTCTATGATTTTGAGCGCCTGCTCACAAACCGCCTGGAGAACGGCATACAGTTCAAGCGCAACACACGCGGCCTGCGCCTTGATGCCTGGGTAGACTGGGCCAACATGCTGTATGAAGGCGAAAACGATCAGGAACTGGTGAATGGGGGAGCTGTCGCCAATTTTCTGCTGCTGGGGCTGGAGGGCCGCGGCAACCTGGCCGACAGTTTATACTTAAGGCTGCCGGTTCAGTTTACGGCTCAGCACAAAGGGGGCCAGATAGATATATCGGACCTGCCGCTAACCACCGTGGCAAACGCTGCCATTGGGCTGGAGCTGGAAAAGAAGTATACCCAGGGCCTGTTGCACCGGCTGTACACCAGCAACTACGTTGTTGGCTTTAAAGATTTCTCGAACGAGTTTCAGTTGCCATACCAGGAGGGCTATGGTTTATACTTGAATGTTGGGGCGGATACGAAGTACCAGGACGTAATGCTGAGCTACTGGTGCGGCGACGGCTATATTACTGAGCTTGGAGGGCAGCTGTACCAGTCCGCTTCCACCACCTTCAGGTATCCGGAGTACCTGCAGGAAGAACGGGAACTGCTCATAGTTCGATTTATGAATGATATTGCGCTGCTGGAGAACCTTAGCCTGACACTGCGCCTGGAGCCCTTACTGGACCTGAACGATACGAAACTGGAATTCTCCTCTGGCTTTTACCTTAACTTCAACACAGATTTTTTTCTGGCGAAGCCGAGGCGGTAAAGGATAGTAAGGGTTAAGCAATAACCCACCCTTGCCCCTCCGTGGAGGGGAACAGCCAGCACGGGTATAAAGTTAATCTCTACGGGTTTGGTATCTGTTTGCAGTCTTACAAGGGAGTCTAAATCTTTAACTTCCCCACTACTAACGACACATCAGATAGAAGAACTCCCCTCCTTGGAGGGGTAGGGGTGGTTTTACACTAGTGGATATATAGTACGCAGACAGATAATCCACTTCATACTTCCCAATTCAGAGGTCAACCACCCAAAATCACTTAAACTACGGCAGTGGAGTTTTGTGCATGCCGCTGCTGCAGCTCCTCGAAATCAGAACGGGTAAGGCCGTAGTAGCTTAAGTCAACGAGTTCCTCGGAATCGGCGCCGCGGTAATCATTGCGCAGCACCCCCTCTTTCAGAAAACCGCAGCTTTCAGCCAGTGTGCCGTAGCTCTCGTTGGCGCTGGTGCAGCGCAGGTACAGCTTGTTCATACCAAGGGAGTTGAAGGCAAACCGCAGTGCCTCCCCCAGCGCCTCCTGGGCCAGATCGTGGGTGGCAGGCCACGCGGTAAAATATAAACCCACCTCAGCTTTGGGAACAGAACGGTCCAGGTTCTTCAGGGCGATGTCGCCAATGTAGGCCTTGTCTTCCTTCCGCCAAACGCCAAAATCGAAGGTTCTGCGGTTCTCCCATTCAGAGCGCAGTTGGCGCACCTGAGAGCGGGCATCATCCAGCACACGAACGCGCGCCAGCCGGCCCGAAAAAGCAGGATCAAGTGAGGTTAGGTTCTCTTGTAGCAGCCTTATAAAATCGTGCTCATCACCGTCCTGGTAAGGGCGAAGGGATAGATTTGTGGTTTCCAGCTGCCCGTCCGGAGCATCGGACAAGGTGTTGTACAGATAGCTCATGGGAATATAGTAAGTGGTGATGGTGCTGAGAAAGGTGGCTAGATTTTGTCATACGCTAACCACTAAAAAACGTGCCGCCGCATTACCGGTTTTGCATGCGCATTAACTCCTCTCATTTCGCTGCCGTTAAATAGTAGCAGTAATAAGATAGTCAAAATTCAAGATCAAACCAACATGGGAAACAGACTAGAAGGAAAAGTAGCCATCGTGACGGGCGGTGGATCAGGTATAGGCGAAGCCATCAGCAAAAAGTTCGCTAAAGAAGGAGCCAGGGTAGTAGTGGCGGGATTGCACGAAGACCCTGTGGAGGATGTGGTGAGCGGTATTCAGGCGGCAGGCGGCACGGCCGTTCCATTTAAAGGCGACCTGTCTTCGCTGGCGATTGCCCAAAGCTGTGTGGAGCTGGCCGTAAAGGAATACGGAAAGCTGGACATCCTGATTAACAATGCCGGGACTTTCCCGGAGACAAACATGCTGCCGGATTTTTCGGAGGAGGCGTTCGATTACCTGCTGAAGAACAACATCAAGACAACTTTTGCCATGAGCAAGGCCGCGCTGCCGGAGCTCCAGAAGACAAAAGGCAACATTGTAACGGCTGGCTCTGAGTCGGGTGTGCTGGGCATTGCGCAGAATGCGCCCTATGGCGGCACCAAGGGCTTTAACCATGCCTTCACCAAAGGGCTTGCCGCAGAGCAGGCGCAGACCGGCGTGCGGTGCAACATTGTGGCCCCCGGCCCCATAGATACCGGCTGGACGCACAAGGAAACCGGCCCAATGGATAAGCAGATGGAGAAGATGGTGACACAGGGCACCTTGATGGGCCGCCGGGGAACGCCCGAGGAAGTAGCCAATGTGTACCTGTTCTTGGCGTCAGACGAGGCCTCTTATGTGACCGGAGCCGTGTGGCCGGTAGATGGCGGTACACTCATTGCCAAAGGCCCTGCCGGTGACCAGGCAGCAGCAAGTATGCAAAAGCAACCGGAAGGCCACCTGAACCTGGAGCATTCCAAAGACAGCCATACTTCAGTGCGGAAGTAACTTTTACTTCGTGGCGGGCAAAACTTGCAGAATTTGTGCTTCAAGAAGCAGGTAAATATAAGTCATCTGTCATCTCGACGATAGGAGAGATCTATCTGGAATTCTGAAAAGATCTCTCCTGACGTCGAGATGACAGGTATGTGAAAAGGATAACTTGTGAGCGACTGGGGTTGCTATACTTGCTTCGTAGCAGACAAGACGCTCGCAGGAGCTGCGCACGCTGCGAGGTCTACGAACAAGTATAAAACAGCAAAGCCGCTGCCTTTCTATAAGGCAGCGGCTTTGCTGTTTTATACTTCTAGCTGTACTTCTACTATGCGTTCAGGAACGGATAACTGAAGTGTTTCGGGCTATGTAGGTTCTGCTGGATCATCATCACATCCAGCGTATGGGCTGTTTCCTTGAAGTACTCCAGGCGGCGGTATAGCATTTCCTTCTGCAGCACAACGCCTGTTGCGGTTTTCATGAAGGCTTTTTTGTCTTCCAGCACGCGTTGCATCACCTCGTTTACCTGCTCCTCGTGCTGGGCGTACCACTGCTGGAAATCATACAAACGGGCAAGGCCAACTGCCGGAGACTGAAAATCCAGGCCGTGCAGGCGCAGCACATGGGCCAGCAGATCAATCTCCAGCGGAATGGAGGTGTTGTATGGCATAGAACGCACTTCCAGCTTGCTGTTCAGTGCGCCGGCTACCACAGCCAGGTTGTCTTTAAAGCGAAAGAAAATTGCAGCCGCTTCCATATTGTATAAGCTAATGTGAGAAACTCAATTGAGATGCAAAATTACATCAAATTAGTGAATTTTGAATGATTGACTTCTGAATAACTGAATAGGTGATTTTTAATTGAGTGAATATTGCTTGTCATCCTGAAAGGATCTTGGTGGCAAGACACAATGGCTTTCGAACCGAACCACTAAGATCTTTACAAGATGACAGCAGCTGAATTATTCACTCATTCAAAATTCAGTTATTCATAATTCGTTAAAGAAGCTCCTGGATCAGTTGCTCCACGGATACGCCTTCGGCTTCGGCTTTGAAGTTGCGCACGATGCGGTGGCGCAGTATTGGTAGTGCAACTGCTTGTACGTCCTCAATATCGGGGCTATACTTGCCGTTTAGGATGGCGTTGCACTTGGCGCCTACAATCAGGTGCTGCGAGGCTCTTGGGCCCGCTCCCCACTCTAGGAACTGGTTTGCCTGGTTAGAAGCCCGTGGCATATTAGGGCGGGTCTTGTGCACCAACTGCACGGCATACTCCACCACGTTGTCTACCACCGGCACGCGGCGCACCAGTTGCTGAAAAGCAAGAATGTCGTCGGCGTGTAGGATGCGTTGCAGTTGATTGACCGCTACGCCCGTGGTGTTCTTCACAATCTGCAGCTCCGATTCGTAACTCGGGTAGCCGAGCGTAATATTGAACATAAAGCGGTCTAGCTGCGCCTCTGGCAGCGGGTACGTGCCTTCCTGCTCGATTGGGTTTTGGGTGGCCAGCACAAAGAAGGGCTCGGGCAACCGGTAGCGATGTCCGGCTACCGTCACGGCGTGCTCCTGCATGGCTTCCAGCAGGGCCGCCTGAGTTTTAGGCGGTGTCCTGTTAATCTCATCGGCCAGTACAATGTTAGAGAAGATAGGGCCCTTCACGAAGTTGAAGTTTCGCTCAGAGTCCAGCGTTTCGGCACCAACAATGTCTGATGGCATCAGGTCGGGCGTAAACTGCACCCGGTTAAAGCTCATGTCGAGCGTGGAGGCGATGGTCTGGATAAGGAGCGTTTTGGCTAGCCCCGGCACACCCACCAACAGGCAGTGCCCCTGACAAAAAACAGCTGTGAGTACTAATCTTACTACTTCGTCCTGCCCCACAATTACCCGCGATATTTCAGCGGTAAGGTCCCGGTAGGAGCGGTAAAGGGCGTCGGCTGCTTCTTTGTCAGAGGTGTACTGCGTCATTGTTGCGTTATTGTGTTAGTTTGAGTCCCCCGCATTGTTCGTACTCCGGGTCAATGTCAATATAAACCGTGTCTACGTTCTTGCGGAACCACTCGTTTACGGCTTTGCTACGCTTTTCGGACAGGGCCGCGTTGGCTATTTTCTGGTAGTCGTCCTGCAGGTTGGCCAGGTGCGGCTTGCTCTTTGACTTCAGGTAAATAATGCGCATGGCCTCTTTTCCGTCCGGTGTGGTGTACGGGATCGGCTTTGATATCTCGCCCACCTGCATGGTATCAATAACAAAGAAGATGGCCGGGTCAACCTGGTCCATCGGCGTGTAGGTTGATCCGGTGGCGCGGCTTGTCAGCATACCGCCGTTATCTTTCGTCGCCTTGTCATCAGAGTATTCTTTGGCTGCCTTGGCAAAGCTGATGCTGTCGTTCATGATCATGGTACGAATGCTGTCAAGCTCTACGGCTGCTGCTGCAATGTCTACCGTGGCGGTGGCAGGCTTAATCAGGATGTGGCGCGTATTAAACTCCTGTCCACGGCGCTCAATCAGCTGAATCAGGTGGAAACCATACTGCGACTCCACAATGTTGGAGATGCCGCCCGGCTCCAGACGAAGGGCGGCCGCCTCATACTCCGGCACCAGTTCCTTCTTCTTGAAAAAGCCAAGTTCACCGCCAGCCTGGGCAGAGCCCGGATCCTGTGAAAACTGCGTCGCCAATTTCGCAAAATCCTCGCCGGCAAGTATACGCTTGCGCAGCTCTTCCAGTTTCTGACGCGCTTCCTGTTTCTGTTCCTTGCCTATTTCGGCAAAGGCCACAATCTGCCCGATCTCCACCTCTGAGGAAAAGTAGGGCAAGCTATCCTTTGGGATGGCGTTGAAGTACTTCTTAATCTCTTTCGGGGTAACGGTTACTTTGCTGGTGATCTCCCGCTGCATCTTCTCCATGATCATCTGATCACGCACGGTTCTGCGCAGTTCATCCCGTAATTGTTTCAGGCTCTTGTTGTAGTACTGCTCCAGGCGCTCGGTACCGCCCACCTGGCTAGCCAGATATTCAATGCGCTGGTTCAGCTCGTTGGTAACCATGGCATCCTCCACAATCACAGAGTCTACCTGGGCGCGGGCAAGCAGGAGCTTATCCTGCAGCAGCGAGGTGAAAATCTGGCACTTCAGGTCTTCGCTGGGCTGTTGCTTGGATTGGGAAAGGTATTGCAGGTAACCGAACTCCAGGTCGGAGCGCAGGATTACGTTGCTGTTTACTTTGGCTATAATGCCGTCTACTTTCGCCTGAGTGGGCGCTTGTGCAAAGGCCGAGGCAGTAGTGAAAACAAGGCAAAGTAACGCAAAGGCCGATTTGGCAAAATGATGAATATTTCTCAAGGTATGAATGTTTTATACTTCCGCTGAAAATCAACGCACAATTTACTCTTTTATTCTGAATAACCCGTTATCGTAGCAAGAACAGTACCAGCGGCGACTATTGCCGTACCAGCTTGTCTACCTCTTCCTGCCTGATGTTTACCGGGTACTTTTCGTGAAGCTCATTCACCCACTGCTCCTCCAGGTAGTTTTGGTAGTCAGAGATAACCAGCCCGCGCACTTCGTCGAGTTCTTTGTTGCCCGGCGCCAGCACGTCTTTGACGATGATCAGGTATTCGCGACCATTCTGCTGGACAGTGTAGGTGCCGGGTTTCCATTCCACGCCATCTAATGCCTTGTTCTCGCCACGCTGAAACTTCTTCTCTGTGATCTGCACATTCAGCGGGTTGTCCTTGTTCAGGTTATCAGCCAGGGCACCCAGTTCCGAAGTATAAAGCGTGAAGGACACGCGTCGGTTTCTGCGGCGGCCGGTTTCGGTGTTGTCCGGGCCGGCCTGCTTGCTTTTGCCCATGCTGTTGCTGCTGATCTGCGCTGCCGCCACGCCCTGTTCCTGCAGGTAGTCCACGGCTGCCTTTGCGCGTGCCGCTGCCAGTGCAGCCGACTCGCGGGCATCTGTGTGGCCGTTTACATCAAGGGTCATGTTCTCGTTGTTCTGCAGTAGTTGCGCCAGTTGGTCCAGTGTGGCCCGGCCTTCGGCGTTTAACACTGCTTTATTCTGCTCAAACAGTACATCCGTCAGTTTGGCAAAGCTCACCGGGTAGCGGCGCTTGTCGAGCTGTTGCTGTGCCTGCTGCAGCAGGGCTTTGTTTGCCGCGCTGATCACGATGGCATCGGCGCGCTGGCCCCAGGTATACTTGTCGCGGTTCTGGTTAAAGAAATTGCGCAGGCCAACAGAGTCCTCCACGGCCTTTGTCCATACTTTCTCATCCATCAACTGGAAAAGCAAAATGCCGTCGTGGTACTCCTGCACCAGCATGCGGTAGTCTGGATACTTGTTCTCCAGGTTTGCCTTCTCATAATCCAACAGGCTCTTCTCCACAAAGCTGTCGTAAAGCAAGTTCATGGCGTGCGCGGGAGTGCCGGAACTGCGGGGCGTCTGCTGCTCCTGCACGTAGGCATAAAAGTCACCAATCGTATAGGTTTTGCTTTGGATGGTGAAAAGCGGTTGCTTCAGGGTCGCATCGTTTGCGTCGTAAGTCCAGTCGGCCTGCAACAGCGCATCGGTGGCCTTTGCCAGGGCGGCCGCCTTTGCCTCGGCATTGGCGGTGAAGTTATTCTCCTGCCTGATGCGCTTCTGGAAGGCTGTTTTGTTTAGCTCCGAGCGCGAGTCTTTGGCTATTTTATTGCGCAGGTACTGCTCCATCTCCTCGTAAGGCGGCAAGCTGCGCTTTTCCAGCAATTTAACAATGTGCCAGCCGTAGGGCGTGTACACCGGCTTTGAAACGTCTCCCGGTTTCTGCAGGGTGAAGGCTGCCTCTTCGAAAGAGGGAATCATGCGGCCTGTGCCAAAAAAAGGCAACTCACCGCCGTTGTTGGCGGTATTGGTGTCTTCAGAGAACTCGGCCGCCAGTTTCTCCCAGCTTTCGCCTTTCTGTACGCGGCGGTAAATGGCGTCTACGCGCTGCCTGGCCGCCAATGAGTCGGCCGCAGGGGCATCCGGAGTGGAGCGCACCATAATATGGGCAACTCTTGCCTCGCCACGGGCCTCGCGATTGTCGTTTACTTTTATCAGGTGATAGCCAAAGCGTGTGCGCACCGGCATGGAGATGTCGCCCACGGCTGTTTTATAGGCAGCGTCCTCGAATGGGTAAACCATTTGCAGCGCGGTGAAATACCCGAGCTCTCCCTTGTTTTCCGCCGCTGAGGGGTCCTGTGAAAACTCCTGCGCCAGCTTTCCGAAATTCTCGCCGTTCTGGGCGCGCTTGCGCAACTCCATCGCGCGGTTATAAGCAGCCAGCGTGTCCTGTGGGGCCGCATCGGGCTGTACCGACAGCAGGATGTGCGAGGCATTTATTTCCTGCTTCATGCGCTCATACGCCTCACGCACCAGCTGGTCCGTTACGCTTTTGTCAGTCAGGTACGGCTGCGCCAGCTGCTCCTTGTACCCCTCCAGTTCACGCCTGAAGGCCATGGTAGTGTCCAGGCCGCGGTTTTCGGCTTCCAGCACCTTCAGCTTGAAGTTGGTGTACAGGTTCAGGTAATCTGTTACGCTCTGGCGGGTGTAAGCATCGTCGTTGCCACTGTTGTTCTTCTCGTATACATAGCGGAATTCGGAAGTGGAGATGGGCTGGGTGCCGAGCGTAGCTACTGCGGGTTCTCTGGTGTCGTTCTTCTTTGTTGCGGTGCAACCGGCAAGAGCCAGCGAGGCAGCCGCAACAAGTAGGTAATTGCTGCGCATAAGTTGGTTTAAAACAGGCTTTTGTTTTGCTGATCCGGGATCAGGGTATGCAATTTTAGTTAAAATTTCTGACAGATAAGTCAAAAACTATAACCATAATCCCATCAGCCCTGCATTTGTTCCCGGATAACGGGAAATGCGCAGCGAAAGTGTGTCAGCGGCTTTATTTGATTTTTTTGTAGAGGCGGCAGATATTCTTCGCTCCTTTGGAGGAGAACTCCACTTTATCCATGATGCGGTTAACCAGGGCAATGCCCACACCGCCTTTTTTGCCGATGCGGATGTGCTCCTGGATGTCGGGCTCCTTGTAGTTTGAGCGCTCAAAGGCAACCCCTTCGTCCGTTACCTCGAACACGAGGAATTCTCCCTGCTTTTGAATGGCAAGGGCAATGTACTTTTCCGGGTCTTCGTGGTTGGCGTGTATGATGAGGTTGGCGCATATCTCATCCACGGCCAGTACGATTTGGTTCATCAGAATATCCGAGAGGGCATAAGTCCCCAGGTATTCCGTCACAAAGTCCCGTATTAGCTTCAGGTTTTTTTTAGTACAATTTACCCGAATCGAGTTATTCATTAGCGACGCTTCTTGCTTCCTCGTAATCAGAGACGATGGTCATCAGCAGGTCGAGGCCAAGGATCTCAAATACATTACGAACTTTGTCTTGCATGTTAAAGAAGATGAGCTTGATCTGTGCATCCTCAAAGCGCTGCAGGTGCGAAATAAAAACGCCCAGGCCTGCAGAGGAAATATAATCCAGGTTCTGGCAATCTACCAGCACCTTGTTATACTTCATTATTTCGGGATCGGACAGTTCTTCGTCCAGTTGCACAGAGGAGCTTGCGTCCAGTTCACCGTCAAGGGTCATGATGACGGTGTTTTCTTTGATTTCTTGTGTAATTTTCATCGGCATACTTTACGGCTTAATCATATGTTAGGTTCAGTGGGCTTAAACTTGATTACCATCAGTGTCTGGTCGTCATAAAGGTTGTCAGGGCCCGTAAAATCCTCCAAATCATTTATGATGGCCCATTTTATATCATCCGCGTCCAGGTGGTACGTTTGCTTGAGCATGTACTGCAGCCTGTCCTCGCCATACTCCTCATTTGCCGCGTTCCGGGCCTCCACAATCCCGTCGGTGTACATCACCATCACGTCCTCGGGGTTGTAATCGTAGTACATCTCCCGGATGTGGCTGGCGTAGCTCTTATCCCGGATGATACCCAAGCCCAGGCCTTCCGTCTGGAAGTAGAACACGTCGTCCATCATCGAGTTATAGTACAGCGTGTGGCAATGGCCGGCGCGGGCAAACATAAAGCCCTTCATCCGGTAATCTATGATATAAAGCGCAGAAGTGATGAAGGAGGTTCGCTCCAAACACCGGCTCAGGGCGCTGTTCGCCTGCTTCATAAACTCACTCGGCGCCATGTCCTGCTGCATGAGCCCGTGAAAGATGCCTTTCATCTGAGCCATGTGGAAAGCCGCCGAGATACCCTTGCCCGACACATCCCCGATAATAATGGCAATGCGCGACTCGCTTAGCTGCAGGAAGTCATAAAAATCGCCTCCCACTTCTTTGGCTGCCTTGGAGTGCGTGCTAATCTCAAACCAACTGTCGGTCGGGAATGTTTTGGGAATCAGGCTTTCCTGTACCTGCGTGGCGATTTTTAGTTCTTCTTTATAACGCTCCGTCTGCAGCGATTCGTTTACCAGGCGCAGGTTTTCGATGGTGAGCATGGTCTGGCTCGTAAAGGTGCGCAGCACGTTCACTGTTTCCCTATCGAAGCCGCCCTCAATATCCTTAAGCAAGTATAAAACCCCCGACAGGTGCTTCGGGGATTTAATAGGAAGTATAACCATCGATTTCCAGGGCAGCGCCAGTTCGCGGAAGCCGGGGTTGCGGGCCAGGTTGTTGTTGATGTAATCGCTGCTGTGGATGTTGTAGGCCAGCAGCAAGTGCCGTATGCGCTTTATCTGCTCCACGTTGATATTGAGCAGGTGCGTTACCTGCGGCTCCCCGTTGCGGATAAGCTCGAACCAGGCCGCGCTGGCATCGGAGGCTTTGATGGTGCTGTCGAACAGCATGTCGTATACCTGCGTCTCGCTCTGCCCCTGCTGGATGGACTGGCTCAGGCGCTGGAAATTAAGGAGGTCCTCGCTCTTCTGCTCAAACACACTGGAGGTAGGCAAACTGAACAGCGACACCAGAAAGGCCGCCAGCGAGTAAAGGGCCACAAACAGCATGGCCAGCAGCAGAAAGCCAACGTCGGTGTAGTCGATGACAAGTGCCGGGCTGTCGGCGGTGTTTTTAAAGAAGCGGATAAAGATGTAGCAGCTTAGCAGTATGGCTCCCAGCAGCACGAGCGAGCGGCTCTTGTTGTTGAAGGTGAGATACGCCACCCACTTCAAGTTGGTGCACAGAAAGAGGATGTAGAAGCTCATCAGGGCCAGTAGCGGCAGGAAGATGTAGCTGGTATACTTAAAGTTGAAGATGGTAAGCAGGAGCGTGGCGGCCAGCAACAACTCAAACCAATCCCAGGCAATCTGCAGGAACTTGTTTTTGTGGTAGAGCAGCAGCACCCGCCAAATGTAAAATGCCTTCGACAGGAAAAGCACCATCAAACCGAAATTTACCTGGTACACCAGGTGGAGCAGCAGGGTAGACTCTGCCTCGGAGTAATTGGAGTACACGCGGTAACCCAGAAACAGCGCCACGCTCAGGTAGGCAGCCACCCCCGCCCTGGAAAACAAATTCCAGAGGTAGCCGATAAAGTCCAGCCCCTTCAGCGACTCGGTTTGCAGCCGCTGAAACAGGAACACCGATACAATGAAGATCACGATCAGCAGGTTGCTGAAGAAGGGCAACGCAAATCCGGGCACAGCGCTACCAGCCAAGGTACGCTCGGCGTTAAGCAGCACAAAAGCAAGCAGTAAAAGCCAGCTCACAATTGCAGAAGTAACCAGTAATGTTCTTGCGTTAGTTTTGTATAGCATAAAACGGAAGTCCGTCTTTATTTTTTAGCACGACTGAGTATGGTTCCCCCTGGTTGAATTCAAAGTGAAGGTAAGAAAAAAAAATGCGCTTTGACCAAGGCAGCGTGTTCTGTTTAAAAAATCAACTTGGATAACGTAATTAAATTCATCCGGGTTAATATTTCTACTAACTAAGGGAGCTAAAGCAGGAGGAGGGCCTGCAAAGAATAGCTAGGTAGGAGGCTGCCTTTGCCAGGTAAGATAGAACTGAATTTGCTTTAAAACGGAGCAGCCAGGAGGTGTGTCCTGGCTGCTCCATTATGTTAATGCGGTTAAATCAGAAGCGAAGTTAACCGCTGCCGGCGTTTTGCCGAATTATACTTAGCGGCTGTTGTAGTTCGGTGCCTCACGTACAATCTGTACATCGTGCGGATGGCTCTCGCGCAGGCCGGCGCCACTTATCTTCACCATCTTAGAATCCCACAGGTCTTCAACCCGAGGCGTACCGCAATAGCCCATACCTGCTCTCACACCGCCCACCAGTTGGTAGATCACCTCGCTCACAAACCCTTTGTAGGGCACGCGGCCCACAATGCCTTCCGGAACCAGCTTCTTGGCGTCTTTCTCGCTGCCCTGGAAATAGCGGTCTTTCGATCCATCCTCCATAGCCTCTACAGAGCCCATGCCGCGGTAGGTTTTGAACTTGCGTCCTTCGTACAGAATCATCTCTCCCGGAGCCTCTTCCGTGCCTGCCAACAGAGAGCCGATCATTACGGTGCTGGCGCCACCGGCCAGTGCTTTCACAATGTCGCCGGAGAATTTGATGCCACCGTCGGCCACAATCGGAACACCGGTGCCTTCCAGGCCACGGGCAGCCTCCATTACAGCCGAGAGCTGCGGCACACCAATACCGGCGATAACGCGGGTGGTACAGATGCTGCCTGGGCCAACGCCCACTTTCACGGCATCCGCCCCGGCGTCGGCCAGCGCTTTGGCGCCTTCGGCAGTGGCAATGTTGCCGGCAATGATATCCACGTCTGGGAACGTGTCCTTTATTTTTCTAACTGCCTCCAGCACGCCTTTCGAATGGCCATGGGCAGTGTCTACGCTTATCACGTCTACGCCAGCATCCACAAGTGCCTTTACGCGGTCCAATACGTCGGGTGTTACGCCAACGGCAGCACCTACGCGCAGGCGGCCAAACTCGTCTTTGCAGGCAAATGGCCTGTCTTTTTTCTTGAGGATATCTTTGTAGGTGATCAGACCCGCCAGCTTTCCGTCCTTATCAATTACAGGTAGTTTCTCGATTTTATATTCCTGCAGGATGTCCTCTGCTTTGGAAAGGTCGAGTCCCTTTTCGGCTGTGATCAGGTTTTGGGTGGTCATGATGGCGGTGACAGGCTGTGTCAGGTCGCGCTCAAAACGCAGGTCGCGGTTGGTGATGATGCCTGTTAGTTTGCCTTCGCTGTTCACGATCGGAATACCGCCGATCTTGTTTTCGGTCATGATCTGCACCGCGTCGCCCAGGGTGGCGCTCTCGTTCAGCGTGATCGGGTCGAGGATCATGCCGCTTTCAGAGCGCTTTACCTTGCGCACCTGTGCCGCCTGCTTCTTTATCGACATGTTTTTATGGATAATGCCGATGCCACCTTCCTGCGCCATGGCAATTGCCAGGTCCGCCTCGGTCACCGTATCCATAGCCGCCGAAATAAGCGGCGTGTTTATGCGGATGTTGCGGGTAAGTTGTGAGGAAGTGTCAGTTTGGTGGGGAAGCACCTCGGAGTAGGCCGGGAGCAGAAGCACGTCATCGTAGGTGAGGGCCTCAAATAAAATCTTAGACTGATCAAAGCGCATGGCAAATAAATTAGGGACTGTTATTTGCCGCGTAAAGTTACACAAACTTTTATGCAATCGCACACAAGTATAAATGTAAATTTTGTGTGAACAATTTTATGGCTGCAGGTTCCGGGGAAGGAAAAAGGAGTGGAGGGGAAAGTGTAGCAGGAGATGGAGTGACAAGCTTGCCGCGGTCAGGTCAGGTGCTCGCAGGAGCTGCGCATGCTGCGAGGTCTTTAGCTGTTGGGGTAGTTGTTTGTCCATGGAAGCGTAAGCCCCTCTCCCTAGCCATCTCCCTAAGGGGCGAGGGAATTCTGCTATTGGTTTCGATAAGTAAAAGCGGTGTGGTGTTGGCTTTTCAGGTTAATCCACCCCTGCCCCTCCGAGGAGGGGAATTAACCTCACCCCAACCCTCTCCTAAAAACAGGAGAGGGAGCTTAGCTGAAGCTCCGTCAGCAGCGGCTACCTGAGCTGATTCCAGTCTTTGGGTGGGGGTAGGGGCCCTCGAAAAAGAGCGCCTTGTAGTGATGCGGTGCCCGAAGGGCAGCCTGCAGCGAAGCGATGGCAGCTTCAATACACAGCGCGATGCCCGAGGACGAGGCCCCGCTTATATAGGGCCCCTTCCCCAGCCGTGAGCGCTCCAAAGTATGAGATGAAACAGTTAGTGTATGGGAGCTGGAGGATGAGCGGAAGCTAGGTAGCGTAGCTTAATTCAAGTTACAGAAAGCTGAGCTATCAAGTATAAACCATCCGCAAGTCTTCCATGAATTAAATCATCCTTAATACGTCGCCATACTTGTATCCACCTGCGTAGCCCAGGCATGAATACCACCTTTCAGGTTCAGAAGATTGTCGAAGCCGAGCCGCTGTGTCAGGTAATTCATAGCCTGCGCACTTCGGAAGCCATGATGGCAAACCATAACTACGGGAATGTCGCGGCGGATACGGTTGACTTGCTTGGGCAGCTCGCCCAGCGGGATAAGTTCGCCGCCCAGGTTGCAGATCTCGAACTCCTCAGGCTCGCGCACATCCACCAACTGTATGTTGCTGCTTCGCGAAAGCCGCTCCTTTAACTCCTGCACTGTAATCTCGTCCATGGTTCCTGCTTATGAGTGGTTGGTACAAGTATAAAATAGCGGCCTGTTGTGCGCTTTGTTTCAGCAACGCCCAAAATTAACCTGCTTTTGTTTACTTCCACAGCTTTGGTGCTGTAAATTGCCACCATGGATTCAGAACTACGTATACTCGCGGCCGCGCTAGTACAAAGCTACCCGCTGTTACTGGATAATATAAGTATAGCACAACTGTGGGCGCAGTTTCTGGCAGGTATGCAGCAAACCTCGCTGTTGGAGTACATAGCCGTGGTGGCGGGCATAGTGAGTGTGTGGTACTCCCGAAAAGAGAATATCCTGGTGTATCCCATCGGCCTCATCAGCACCACCATTTATGTGTACCTGAGCTTTAAGTACCACCTGATCGGGGAAGCCAGTGTAAATGTGTATTACACTATTCTGAGTGTGTATGGATGGGTGCTGTGGTCCAGGAAAAACAACCAGGAAGAGCATGTGCTGCACATCAGCTTCTCAAGCCGGAAGCAGTGGGTGCAGCAACTTGCGTTCTTCGCTGTGCTGTACGGCATCATCTACTTTTGCCTGGTGTACCTGAAGGGTGCATTTTACGAAGGCGTTATTCCGTGGGCCGACGCTTTTGCCAGCGCCACCGCCTATACAGGTATGTGGCTGATGGCCCGGAAGAAGGTAGAGAGCTGGTATTGGTGGGTTCTGACCAATATCGCTTCTATTCCGCTTTACTTTGTGAAAGGACTTGTGTTTACCTCCGTTTTTTACTTCGTGCTGCTGCTTATGGCCTTCGCCGGACTGGTAGAGTGGAAGCGGAGGGCGAATAGCCGCCAAAACAGAACTGCCAACGCTGTTAGAACTAAAGTTTAGGGTAAATTAAGAGTTGAAAGCATGATTCTTGCCTTAGATTTATACTTTCTCGCTTGAAAGTTTAAATCCAGCCAGTTGCAAACAACGTACATTTACCTACCAACCTGACCTATTGCTGCGACCCCACCGGGCGTAGTTTGTATAACCACTAACGTAGCAGCACATGAAACAACGTAAACTTGAGTTACCAGAAGAGCTGAAATTTGAGAACCGGATGAAGTGGGGGTATGAGTCGCCGGACGAAAGCCCTAAGCAAGTTCTGCTGAGGCAATACGGAAACAAGAAGCCTAAGCCGGTGGAGGTGTATAACTTCTACGGGTACAGTTTTTCTGAAAGTTAGTAACATCCTACTCACATTAGTGTTAAAACAAGGAGAGGCAGCTGTAAAGCTGCCTCTCCTTGTTTTAACACTAATGTGAGTAGGATTAAATTCTTTAATCAGATAACAGCAGTGACGGTTAACCTTTCATCTTGGTTGTATAATGGAGATATAAGTTTTTTTACTCAGCTTTGTATGATAGGAATGTTTTGTAAATAGGATAATGGTATGTTACAACATGATTTTAAGTTTTTAACAAAAGTAAGAATCATTCACCTTTAATTTTCCCACCTCTGCACCTTGGAATGTGTTTTATACAATAATTTAGTATATATATTACATTTTACTTGTGAATATTTATATATTTGAACAAGTTATAGAAAACAAAAAAAGTAACAGTTTCCGAAACCAACATAGGCTGGGTAAAGAAATCCTGCACCCCCACCTAATTAGTTGCCTTCATACCCTAGGTAATTATTTTCCGCAAAATGTTCCGGTTCCCAAAGCCGTGAAAGCGGATGATTATGATTCTTCCGATATATTCTGAAACGTATCTCACCGTCTATGGAGCATACCATCTACGTTCCTTCGTAAAGAATTGCGCCTTTTCATGCGCTACATTCTGAACAGGCCAGGCAGAGAGCATCTCCTTTAGCTGCATTCAGGCAATCATCCACTGTCAATGAGTCAATTATCTAGCTGATGAACTTTTTTCATGCAGCACAAGAAAGCTATGCACATTCTTTTCCCATGCTAAACCAAGTCAATCAACAATCTAAAATTAGTTCTTATGGAAAATTTTATCAGTTATTCAACGTGTAAGGCCGGGGGCGCTCCACAAAAGCAGTTAACAGGTTTAAGGCGATATGCCATGGTATTGATAGCTGTGCTTGTGGCTATAAGTAACATAGCATTTGCGCAGATTGCTCCTGTTAATCCACCAACTGGTGGATTTCATATCGATGGGGACTTGAGGGCTAATACTCCTCAAGGTGGTATCGGTGACTGGGTAAGCGGCCCAGGCGGCTCAGGAGGATTTATATTTAATAATGATGGTACTGTTAATGGAGGGGTAAATGCTCAACTTGTAAGAGATCCGTACAATGAAAGGGCTGATATAATCTTCACGGAGGGCAGTAAGTTTAATGCTGATCCGAGTACTTGGGCCTGGTCAGTAAGCAAGGCCCCTAATAAAAACGATATCAACAACGCCATGTACTTGGTTACAAGGGATGCCTCCAATAATGATTGGATAGTTATAGGCGGTGACCGGTTATCTACAAGCGGTACCAGCTATATCGATTTTGAGCTATTACAGAAGTCTGTAACGAGAAATGGAACCGGCAACGGCTTTACATCTTTAGGAACTGAAGGCGGCAGAACGGTGGGTGACCTTGTAGTTTCTATGGAGTACAGCAACGGAGGGTCAAAGCCTATTGTCAGGATTTACCGCTGGCAGGAGGTATCACCCGGTGTGTACGACTATGTGCTGCCGACAAGAGACTTGAGTGCCTTGGTTTTCGCCGAAACAAATAGAACTGGCTCGGTAGACGTGCCTTTCCGCGGCTTTGGAAGTACCAGTTACTCTCAATATGCCTTTGTAGAAGCAGCCGTCAATGTAACAGGAGTTTTGAGAGAAATTGCCGATCCATGTACTGCGCTTAGCATCAGAACCATATTTATAAAGACCAAAGCCTCCGACTCGCAAACAGCGGCACTTAAAGACATGGTGGAACCTATACCTGTGACGATAAACTTTGGTTCCGCTACAATTGCCTATGGAGGCCCATACTGCCCGGTAGGAACTGCCACAGTCACTCAAACAGGCGTAGCAAATGGTACATATAGTAGCACTACAGGTTTAGTTTTAAACGCTACTACAGGAGAAATAAACTTGGCTATCAGTATACCCGGCACCTACACCGTAACATACACTTACACTACAAATGGTTGTGAAAAGACTACGCCTGCAACTGTTGTAATTAATGCCGCCCCTGTGGCACCAACACTTTCTCCAACGCAGCCAACCTGTACCGTTCCTACAGGAAGTGTGACAGTAACGGCCCCGGTAGGAACAGGCTTAGAATATAGCCTGAACGGCGGCACATGGCAAACCGGCACAAGTTTCTCTAATCTGGCGGCAGGAAGTGCTTATAGTGTTAGGGTAAAAAACAGCGGGGGCTGCATCTCTGCTCCAACTACCGGAACGTTAAACTCCCAGCCTCCTACCCCCGCTGCTCCAACAGCAGATGTGGATCAGCCAACCTGTACGGTAGCCACCGGAAAAATCAGCGTAACTTCTTCAACTGAAGGGCTAAGTTTCAGTATCAACAGCACTAATCCTGCAGACTTCACTAATACTACAGGGATTTTCGATCTGCTTACTCCTGGTAGCTACACTATCAGGTCGAAGAGTGGGGTGTGTATTTCTGATGGCGTAACAAAGGTAGTGAATGCTCAGCCTCCTACACCGCTTGCGCCAGTGCTTTCAGTAACGCAGCCTACCTGTACAGTTGCGGCCAAGATTGTTATTACTTCCAGCACCACTGGTTTAAAGTTTAGCCTGGATGGAGGACCATATGCCGACTATCCTGCAGGCGGTTATACAGGCCTTACCCAAGGTGTGCATTCCATAAAAGCCCAGAATGCTAGCCTTTGCGTATCGCCAGCTGCCACGGAAACTATAAACGCCATTCCGAACCCACCATCTGCACCTACAGTAGCTATAGTAGATGCCAGCTTGTGCGGGCCTGCCACTGCCACTGTTACAGTTACTTGTCCGTTAAACACAGAGGCGGAACCTAACCGTTATTCTTATAGTAACAACGGAGGGGCTTATCAGGCTAGCCCTGTGTTTGGCAGCTTAGCTGCTGGCGCCGGATTTAGCATTACTGTGAAAGATAATGTAACAGGATGTGTGTCTTCTGCCACTGACTGTAACAACTACACAACTGCTAGCTGTACCCAACAGGTAGCGACTATTACCCAAACCCAATCCTCTGTTCAGTCGATACAAGTTACTAGTGAGATGAAAGAGAGTAAGTCTCTTACCGCTTACCCTGTTCCGTTCTATGACAATGCTACAGTAGAGTTCACATCTGAGCGTAATGGAAATTTTGTAGTCAACCTTTATGACCTGAAAGGAAGTTTAGTGCGGGAACTGAAGTCTGGTACAGCCAAACAGGGTGAGGTAAATAAGATTGAAGTAGACGGCAGCAACTTACCGGAAGGAATGTATCTGGTTCGCGTTGTTAATGGAAATGGGTCCAAAACTATAAAGCTTCTTAAAAAACAGTAAGCGTTAAATAACAATAAGCATTAGGGGGTGCTTTATTGTAGGAAGGGGTGCCGGAGAAAAGTCTCCGGCACCCCTTGTGCTTTATAGACCGTTAAGTTTCCGTGCATCCTATCACTGTATTTACGACCTTTACCCCATGCTGAAAATAGCGATTACCGGGCCGGAGTCTACAGGTAAATCTACCTTGGCGGCACAACTGGCGGAGAAGTATGATACTGTTTGGGTGCCGGAGTATGCGCGCAGCTATGTGGGCAACCTGGGCAGGCCCTATACCTTGGCCGACATAGAAGCCATTGCCAAGGGGCAACAGGCCCTGGAGCAGCAGCTGGAGCAAAAGGCAACGGGCCTGCTCTTTGCCGATACCGATATGCTGGTGCTCAAAGTCTGGAGTGAGCATGCCTTTGGCCACTGCCCCGCGTGGGTAGAAGAGAAACTGCGGGCCCAGGAGTATAACCTTTACCTGCTGATGGGCGTTGATTTGCCCTGGGAGCCTGACCCGCAACGCGAGCACCCGCACCTGCGCCAGTTCTTCTACGATTGGTATAAACGCGAACTGCAGGCGCTGCAGGTACCCTTTGTAGAAATACAGGGACAGCGGGAGGAGCGACTGTTGCAGGCCTGCCGGCAGGTGGAGGCACTGCGCTATGAAAACAAAAAACTTAATTGATTATGCTATACTTCCTCGAGAACGATAACTATAAAGCGGGCGTCGATACAGTTGGCGCCGAACTACACCATTTCATCAAGAAAGATGAGCAGCTTGAGCTGATCTGGCAGGCCGACACGGACGTGTGGGCAAGCCACGCGCCTAACCTGTTCCCCATTGTGGGCGAGTTGCCAAACCAGCAATATACCTTCAAGGACAGTACCTACGACATGAAGCGGCACGGTTTTGCACGCCGCAAGGAATTTAAGCTGGTAGACGAGCAGCACGACAAGCTGGTGTTCGAACTCACCGAGGATGAGGAGACGCTGCAGCACTACCCATTCCATTTCAGGTTTTTGGTGGCGTACACGCTGGACGGTAGCACGCTGTCTGTTTCATACCACATTACCAACACCAGCGAGTTGGCTATGTATTTCTCCGTGGGCGGACATCCCGGCTTCAGGGTGCCTTTTTACCCTGGCGAGAAGTATGAGGACTACTTTATCGCGTTTGAGAAAGAAGAAACGCTGCGCCGCCACCTGCTCAACGACCAGGGCCTGTTAAGCGGAGAAACGGAGTTGCTGGCTAAGCGTGGCAACCGAATTCCCCTGGACCCGGCGTACTTCGACAAAGACGCCATTGTGCTGAAGTACCTGCAGTCGGAGCGGGTGCAACTGGGCAGTACGCACCATGACCGCCGCATTGAACTGGCATTTGAGGATTTCCCGTTCCTGGGCATTTGGGCGAAGCCAAACACAACCGAGTATGTGTGCATCGAGCCCTGGTGCGGCATTGCAGGCAGTGTGGGCGAAAGCGGAGAACTGAAAGAGAAGGAGGGAATAAACAAGCTGGCCCCGGGGCAATCGTTTGAGCGCACGTACAGCATTACGGTGCTGTAAACAGGCCGGAGCCAAAACGTAAGGCCTGTGTTGCCGAAAGGCTGAAGCAGCAGCGGAGCAAGTATAAAAAGAAGAATCCCCGGCTATGCAAACTGTGTGCGGCCGGGGATTCTTTGTTTTGGAAAAGTGGAAGTTCAGTGTAGCGATGGCTCCGGGAACTTGGGTACTTTTATTCTTCTGATGTCATACTTTGGCTCATAGTCGTTGATTGGCAGCGAGATGCCCGGTGGCAGGTCCAGGTCAGGCAGGTCGTCTCCAAGTGGTTCACCCCCGTCATCGTCGTTGTCGGTGGATGGTGGGCGGTTAAATTTCTGGCGCGGGGCAAAGGCGTAATAGGCCAATATGGTTAACAGGGCTACTGTGTATAATATACTGATCATCATTCTACTTCTACTTTAAATTTCTACTTCTGCTTATCTTCCCTTAAGGCAGAAATCCTTGCGCCAAGCGGCTAAGTATAATGTGCCTTAGTTATGTTTTACAACGTACTTTTCGGCTAAGTGGTTATCCATCAGCATTAAAATTTAGTGGCAATTTAGCTGGTGAGGGTGATGTGATTACGTAGTATAAATAATCTAAGTTTTGATTTAAGTATAGTTCCTCCTATCTTTGCGGCAGTTTAGGGGTGCCTTAATAAAACGGGCTGAGATCATACCCATTGAACCTGATCCGGGTAATGCCGGCGAAGGGAAAACACGGTGAACGAAATGTGGCAGGTTGCATACCCCTGGCATTCCTGCATTTTCGAACTTTCCTTTTTACAGTATCATGAACAAATTTCTTATTGCCGTGGTAGCGATGCTGCTGCCGTTGCAACTGCTGGCTCAGTACCAACTGAGCGGACACGTGCGCAACGCCACCTCCAAAGAGGGCCTTGCAGGCGCAACTGTTGTGCTGGAGCGCACGCAAACAGGCACCACCTCGGGCACTAACGGCTCCTTCTCCTTCAACAACCTGCCAGCCGGCGCCTATACGTTAAAAGTGAGCTTTCTGGGCTTTGAGGAGCAACGCGTAAACGTAAACCTGCAGCAGGATACTGATCTGAACATTACGCTGCGGCCGAAGGCGCTGCAGGCAAGCGAGGTGGTGGTGCAGGCCACCCGTGCCGACGAAAGAACGGGCACCACCTTCACCAACGTGACCCGTGAGGAAATTGAGGAGCGCAACTTTGGGCAGGACCTGCCTTACCTGCTGGAGCAGACGCCATCGGTGGTGGTAAACTCTGATGCGGGCGCAGGCGTGGGCTATACCGGCATCCGCATCCGGGGCTCCGACATCACACGCATTAACGTGACGGTAAACGGTATTCCGGTAAATGACTCTGAGAGCCACGGGGTGTTTTTTGTGAACATGCCTGATTTCGCCTCGTCGGTGCAGGACATACAGGTGCAGCGCGGTGTGGGCACCTCCACAAACGGGGCAGGTGCCTTTGGTGCAAGTATAAACATACAGACGGAGCGGGTGCGCCGCGAGGCCTACGCCGAAACCGACAACAGCTATGGCTCCTTCGACACCTGGAAAAACAACGTTCGCTTCGGTACTGGGCTGATTAACGGGAAATTCGCTTTCGACGGACGCCTGTCCCGGATTAAGTCAGACGGCTACATCGACCGTGCCTCCTCCGACCTGAAGTCGCTCTACTTCGCCGGAGGCTACTACGGTGATAAAACTACGGTGAAGTTCATTACCTTTTCGGGGCAGGAGCAAACGTACCAGGCCTGGTATGGCACCCCTGAGGCGCTGGTATACGGCAACGCGCAGGATCTGAAGGATTACATCGACCGCAACTACATTGAGGGCAGCGACCGCGAGAACCTGCTACGCTCCGGCCGCACCTACAACTACTACACCTACGACAACGAGACAGACAACTACCAGCAGGACCACTACCAGCTGCACCTGTCGCATGACTTTGTGCCGGGATTAAGCTTTTCGGGTGCGTTGCATTATACTTACGGGCGCGGCTATTATGAGCAGTTTCGTGCCGAGGATGACCTGGAGGACTATGGCCTGCCAAATGTGGAAATAGGCAGTGAAGTCATCTCCACATCAGACCTTATCCGCCGCCGCTGGCTCGACAATGATTTTTACGGCGCCACCTATGCCCTGCAGTACAACCCGAACCAGCGCCTGAATGCCACCCTGGGCGGTGCCTGGAACAGGTACGACGGCAGCCACTTTGGTGAGATCATCTGGGCACGCTACGCCTCCACCTCCAACATCCGCGACAGGTACTACGACAACGACGGGCAAAAGACGGATTTCAACATCTTCGCCAAAGCCAGCTACGGCCTTACAGACAAACTGAGCCTGTTCGGGGACCTGCAGCTGCGCACCGTGAAGTATGAATTCCTGGGTTTTGACAACGACGGCGACAACATCACCCAAACGGCAGACTTTACCTTCTGGAACCCAAAAGCGGGCATTACTTACAGCCTGCAGCCGGAGCACCAGTTTTATACTTCTTTTGCGGTGGGTAACCGCGAGCCCGTGCGCGACGATTTTACCGAATCGACGCCTGAGAGCCGGCCGAAGCACGAGACGCTCCGCAATGTGGAGGCAGGCTACCGCGGCATGTTTGGAGTGGGCGAGATTCTTGGGCAAGGTATAACGGCCGATGTGGAGGCGAATTACTTTTACATGAATTACCAGAACCAACTGGTGCTGACGGGGCAGATCAACGATGTGGGCGCCTACACCCGTACTAACATTGACAAGAGCTACCGGCAGGGCGTTGAGTTTTCAGGTGCGCTGCGTTTAGGTACCAGTGCCAGCCTGCGCAGTAACATCTCCTTCAGCGAGAATAAAATTCAAGGCTTCAGCGAGTTCCTGGATGATTACGAAACCGGCGACCAAGTACGAACGGATTTCCGCGAAACCACCATCGCCTTCTCACCTGACTGGGTTACTGCCACGCAGCTGGAGGTGGAGGTGCTGAAAGGGCTTCGTGCGGCGCTTATTTACAAAACCGTAAGCCAGCAGTACCTGGACAACACCGAAAACGACAGTCGCGCCATACCTGCCTACCAGGTGGGGGATGTGCGCCTTCGCTACAACATCAAGTTTGAAAACGTACTGAAGGAGCTGGAACTGGGGCTATTGGTAAATAATGTGTTCAACGAGAAGTACGCGGCCAACGGCTATACCTACAGCTACATCTACGGTGAGCAGTATACCGAGAACTTCTACTACCCACAGGCCCTGCGCAACTTCCTGCTATCGGTAGGGCTTAAGTTTTAGAGGCAAGCAAATTATAAAAAAGTAACCCACCCCTGCCCCTCCAAGGAGGGGAATTATCAGCACGAGTAAAAATCCCCTCCCTGGAGGGGCAGGTTAACGCATCTACATAAAGTATAAGGCATTTTATACTTACATTTTACAAAAGGCTCCGTCATCTGATGGAGTCTTTTGTTGTATGGGCGGATGCACCTCCCGAAACAAAAGGCACGCAAAGTTATTCTACTGGGTGTACGGCATCTGCCCGAATATTTTATCTTTGCGTAATACCCTTTTCCCAAAAAAACTAAACGAAAGCTATGGCATACGAATCCGCAGGAGCCCCTGATTACTACAACATCGACGACCTGCTAACCGAGGAACATAAACTTGTGCGCCAGTCTATGCGCGATTTTGTGAAGCGTGAGATCTCACCAAACATCGAGCAATGGGCACAGGAGGCGCATTTCCCTTCTGAAATTGTGAAGAAGTTTGGAGATGTGGGCGCCTTTGGCCCGACTATCCCGACGGAGTATGGCGGCGGTGGTCTCGACTACATCAGCTACGGCATTGTGATGCAGGAAATCGAGCGCGGTGACTCAGGCATGCGCTCCACGGCTTCGGTGCAGGGCTCATTGGTAATGTACCCGATCTACAAGTATGGCTCGGAGGAGCAGCGCAAGAAGTTCCTGCCGAAGCTGGCGAGTGGCGAGTGGTTGGGCTGTTTCGGCCTGACCGAACCCGATCATGGCTCCAACCCCGGCGGCATGACCACCAACATAAAGGACATGGGCGACCATTACCTGCTGAATGGAGCCAAGATGTGGATCTCGAATTCACCGGAATGCCAGGTAGCGGTAGTATGGGCGAAGAATGAAGAAGGCCGCATCAAAGGGGTGATCGTGGAGCGCGGCATGGAGGGCTTCACCACGCCCGAGATACACGGCAAGTGGAGCCTGCGTGCCAGCACCACCGGCGAACTGGTGTTCGACAACGTGAAAGTGCCCAAGGAGAACCTGTTGCCAAACGTTGAGGGCCTGCGCGGGCCGCTCGGCTGCCTTGACTCCGCCCGCTACGGAATTTCCTGGGGAGCCATCGGTGCTGCCATCGACTGTTACGAGTCTGCGCTGAAGTATAGCCTGGAGCGTATCCAGTTCGACAAACCCATCGGCGCCTTCCAACTCACACAGAAGAAACTTGCCGAAATGCTGACCGAGATAACGAAGGCCCAGTTGCTGGCCTGGCGCCTCGGCACCCTGATGAACGACGGCAAAGCCACTACGCAGCAGATTTCCATGGCCAAGCGCAACAACGTGGACATGGCGCTGCACATTGCACGCGAGGCACGCCAGATCCACGGCGGCATGGGCATCACCGGCGAGTACCCGATCATGCGCCACATGATGAACCTCGAATCGGTGATCACCTACGAAGGCACCCACGACATTCATCTGCTTATCACAGGCGCTGACATTACCGGGATCCAGGCGTTTAAATAATCGTTGATCGTTATCTGTTGCTCGTTTTTCGGGTGGCGGAGTGAGGATAAAAGTATAAAAGAGGCAGCTGCGGGAGTGGCTGCCTTTTATACTTATTTAGCATTCCTGCTTCTGGCGCAAGCGTGGGTTTGCCGAATAAACTTTTTCGAGGAGTAGCTGTAGTGAGCCTCTCACCCAGCCCTCTCCCCCAGAGGCGAGGGAACGCTGCTGTTGGTTTCGCCGAAGTATAGTTGCTGTTGTATTAACCCACCCCTGCCCCTCCGAGGAGGGGAATTTACCTCACTCCAACCCCCTCCTAAAAACAGGGGAGGGAGTGGTGGTGCTACTTTTACTCAAGTATAAGCGCTGTAGCAACTGCTGTTCAGCGGACAAGTCGCGACCTGTCCCTACAAAGGGAATTGTCTGGAGGAGTAAAACATCCCCCTACCCCCTTCAAAGGGGGACTTAGCCTTTATTGCATTGCAAAAGCAGTGGCTAGCTGAACCGATTCCAGTCCTTGGGTGGGGGTAGGGGCCCTCGAAAAAGAGCGCCTTTGGAGTTTTTCGGTCCCGCGGGAGCGGGATTGCGATGCGCCAGCGAGCAAAGAAAAGGGCCCGGCGCGATGCCCGAGGACGTGGCCTCGCTCATATAGGGCCCCTACCCCAGCCGTGAGCGCTCCAACGCCAAAGGTGGAACAATAGGTATTTGGGAGCTGGAGGATCAGCGGCAGCTATAAAAGACAGCTTGATTCAGGTTACAGAATTGTAGCTATACAAGTATGGCTGCAGCAGTCTACGGCATAAGCGGACGCTTGCGCCAGGTAATGTAACAAGTATAGCCGCGGCTATGCAAGTATGGCTTTTCAAGCCAGTCGGGTTACAAACTCATCATCACGTGTAGGGCTACGTAGCAACAGCCTGTCCATACTTTATACCTTACAGAACTAATTCTGTTTATCCTCTAATCCTGCAAATCCTTATTGATATCAATTGCTAATTTGATTAGATTTATGCTTGCGAACTATAAAATAATTAGCAAAAAAGCGTAACTTCGTTTCTATAAATGGAGCCAATCAGCGGCAAAAACTGTTATCTTTAAGAGCAGCAAAAGCGCTTTTAGGAAGAAGAAGTATACGTATGAGAGAAGATTACCTGACTGGCGACAAAGAGCACTTAACGCCGGTTGAACGCGACATAGACAAGGCACTCCGCCCCCTCAGTTTCCACGATTTTGCGGGGCAGGACAAGGTGGTGGAGAACCTGAAGATATTTGTGCTGGCGGCCAAGCGCCGCGGTGAGGCGCTGGATCACGTGCTGCTGCACGGCCCTCCGGGATTGGGTAAAACGACGCTTTCGCACATCATCGCCTCTGAGCTGGATGCTGGCATCAAGATGACCTCTGGCCCGGTGCTGGACAAGCCAAGTGATTTGGCGGGCCTGCTCACCAACCTGGAGACGAACGATGTGCTGTTCATCGACGAGATTCACCGCCTCAACCCGGTGGTGGAAGAGTACCTGTACTCGGCCATGGAGGATTACAAGATCGACATTATGCTCGACTCCGGTCCGAACGCCCGCTCGGTGCAAATCAGCCTGAACCCGTTTACGCTCATCGGCGCAACCACACGCTCAGGTTTGCTTACGGCCCCACTGCGTGCCCGCTTCAGCATTAACTCGCGCCTGGAGTACTATGATGCCGAACTGTTGACTTCGATCGTAAAGCGCTCGTCGGCCTTGCTGGGTGCGCCTATACATGCGGATGCCGCGTTTGAAATTGCCCGCCGCAGCCGTGGTACGCCCCGTATTGCCAACAACCTGCTGCGCCGCACCCGCGACTTCGCCCAGGTAAAAGGAGACGGCACGATTACCGTGGAGATTGCCAAGTTTGCCCTGAACGCGCTCGACGTAGACCAGAACGGCTTGGACGACATGGACAACCGTATCCTTACCACCATCATCGATAAATTTAAAGGCGGCCCTGTGGGGCTCTCTACCATCGCGACGGCTTGTGGCGAGGAGGCCGAAACGATTGAGGAAGTATACGAGCCCTTCCTGATTCAGGAAGGTTACATTAAGCGCACCTCGCGTGGCCGCGAGGCTACCGAGATGGCATACCGCCACCTGGGCAAGATACCGCCGCAGGAGATTGCCTCCGGTGGGCTCTTCAGCCAGCCCGGTGCCTAAAGATAACTGTTTGTGATTTTTTCTAAAGAGCAGGCTTCGTGGCCTGCTCTTTTCTTTTGTTAGGACCTCGCTGCGAGCGTCTGTTACAACATAATGTAACAAACCGCTCCAACTTCTCCTAGTTCAAGAAAGGAAGTTGGTTACTGCTGCTGATCCCACTACATCCTCATTATCTCCCTAAAACCATCGGGTTGGATTTATTTTAACTTAATTTTGTTTCTCCTGAAGTATAAACAGCGGTTACAAGTATAAATTGAGCAAAGAGAAGTATACATACCTGATCAAGCAGAAGGCGCAGGAACTGGGCTTTATGTACTGCGGCATCTCCAAAGCGGATTTTCTGGAGGAGGAGGCGCCACGGCTGGAGCGCTGGCTCAACCAGAACATGCACGGCCAGATGCACTACATGGAAAACCACTTCGATAAGCGCCTGGACCCGCGCCTGCTGGTGGATGGGGCCAAATCTGTGGTGTCGCTGTTGCTCAATTATTACCCGGAAAAGGAAAACCAGCAGCAGGAGGAGGATACTTACAAAATATCCAAGTATGCCTATGGCACCGATTACCACTTCGTGATTAAAGACAAGCTGAAGACACTGCTGGCGTACATCAACGAAGAGATAGGGGAGGTTGGAGGCCGCTGCTTTGTGGATTCCGCGCCGGTGCTGGATAAGGCCTGGGCAAAGAAAAGCGGCTTGGGCTGGGTAGGCAAAAATTCAAACCTGATCACGCCGCAGGTAGGCAGCTTCTACTTTATAGCTGAGCTGATCATTAACCTGGAACTGGAATACGACGGGCCGATAAAAGATTACTGCGGCTCCTGCACGCGCTGCCTCGATGCGTGCCCGACAGGTGCTATTACCGAACCCTATGTGGTGGACGGCAGCAAGTGCATCTCCTACTTCACCATTGAGCTGAAAGACCAACTGCCGCAGGAAATGAACGGGAAATTCGGAAATTGGGTGTTTGGCTGTGATATCTGCCAGGATGTGTGCCCGTGGAACCGTTTCAGCAAACCGCATCAGGAACCGGCTTTTGCGCCGCACCCCGATCTGAAGCACCTCAAAACCAGCGATTGGCAGGAGCTGACGCACGAAGTTTTCTCGCAGCTGTTCAGGAAATCAGCCGTGAAGCGGACAGGCTACAATGGCCTGCTGCGCAACATTCTGTTTGTGCAAGATAGCCCTGAAAAGGACTAGCCTATACTTTGGGTTTCAGAAACACCCTGTTCAGGATGAGCAGGTACATGCCCGAGAACTGTTCGTAGCACCAGTTTCTCAGTTGCTTTAGCTCGGCTCGCTCCAGCACTTTAAACGCTTTGCGCAATTCTTTTTCAAACAGCATCTTATCAAAGCTAACCTTCAATAAAATGGTTTTAACGTATTCCAGCATTTCAATAAACATGAATTGGTAATGTGTTTATTAATACGGATGATGAAGCTAAAAGTGTCGGAATATTTATAAAAAATCACTCAATAGCTTAAGTGTTAGAACGTTTGAAAACAAAAAGGCCAGGAGTTGCAATCAAGCAGTTCCTGGCCTTCTATAGTAGTATGAACAGTTATTCGCTATGCGATAAACAGCGTTGCAATGTTCATTACCTGCTCCTTCGTAAGCGGCTCATCGAATGCCTCTGTAGCAGCATCAGTGGATACACCGTTGAACCCAGCGATGTTCACGCCTGCCTGCATTGTCTCGGCTTCGCCCATGTATACTGCGTTGGCAGCAGCAGGAACCATTTCGCCTTCCGGTCCGCCCGTAATCCAGCCTTTCAGGCCGCGAATTCTACGCACAATAGAGGCGTGGCGTGCCTCCACAGCATGGATCTGCAGCGCAGCTGTCAGTACAGCAGGGTTGCCTGCTAAGTTAGCAGCCTGTCCTTTGTAGGCACGAACACCGGTATCCTCAAAAGCCTGCGATAACGTCATAAACGTTTGAAGATCAGTGTTCCAGTTAGGGAATGCGCCTCCTGCCGAAAAATCGAAGTTTGGCTTACCGGTTGGAGTGCCGCCTGCTCCCTGAATGGCTGTTTTCAGGAATTCAACGTGCGCTACTTCATTGTCGCGTACGCTCTCGAAAAAGTCTCTGGTGTCACCGAAGTTAAGGGCTGAGCTGTTCAGGCCCTGGATGTAAAACTCTGCCTCCAGGTACTCCAGTGTCAGGGCAAAGTTCAATACTTCCAGTACGCTGCTGGTCGACTGTCCGTATGCCTTCTTGAACATGGTACCCATGGCCAGTGGCACAGCGGCCAACGCCACTTTTTTGCCGAAGCTGCCCAATCCGCTAAATGCCTCGCGGCGCGAAGCCAGACGCTGGTATACTTCCGGGTCTGTCTTCTCTATATCTTTTATTATATTAAATATGTTCATTTCTCTTGTCCTCCTGTTGCTTATTTAGGTAAGTTGCTGAAGTTAATTTTAGTTTTGATGAAAGGGGCGGCTGCCGTCAGCACCTCGGTAGGTGACATGGCTCTGTCCAATCCCTGTGCATCAATAACCGCCTCGCCATACTCCCTGTCGTTGTTGCTGATCAGGTCGTGAATAGCAGCGGCGTGTCGGGCCTCAACCGATACAATCTTACCGGCCAGCAGTAGGTAGGTTAAGCCATCACCTGTGTCTGTAAAAAGCTTGCCGGCCCCGTTATAGGCGGCTACACCGAGGTCTTCAAACGTTCTGGCTGTTTCCAGCACGCTGTTTTTGTTTGTGAAGTTCACAGCGCTGAAGTCCACCTCCAGGCCTGGAATGGCATTTTTGCCAAGGGCAGCCTTGAAGAACTCGCGGTGCGCGACTTCATGCGCTTTCAAATCCATCATTACCTGCATTTCTGCGGCAGAAAGTGCGCTGCCTGATTTTGCCACTACTTCCGTGTAGAAAGCGGCTTCCAGTTGCTCTAGTGCATAGGCATAGTTCAAAACGCCTGTATCACCGGATCCGAGGTCTACCTCACCGTTCATCGGCGGGTTTACATCGTCATCGTCGTCATCGCACGAGGTGGTTAGCAATATAGTCGCGGCAGCGGCAGTGGCTCCGGCGTAGCGGAAAAATGATCGGCGCTGCATCGGGCTCAGCAGGTGCTGTCCTAGACCCTGGCCATTCTCCTCAGGTTTAGCTAGTTCTTTCATATAGTTTGGTTTTTGAGTGATATAAATTTTACTGCAGAAGAGGTTGACGTCACCAACAATGAAGCCTATACCTCGTCCCAAGCCAACTACCTACGGCAGCGGGTTTGCATCTGGATTTAGAGGAAGTGCAATTTTTAACTGTGTTGCAACATGGTTGTGGTGCAATTGCCTGGGGGAGATCGTGCGGTCGTGCGGAAGCAGAAAGTGGCCTGACGCACTTAAATTCCGCCTTTCAGCGTTTTATGGCAGAAAGTGTTAAATTTGAAACTTAGATTCAGGCCTGACTGCCGAAAAAACGAATACAAAACCATGCGATCTATCTGCCTTACTTTTATACTTGTATTTATGCTGCTTGTGCCCGCATGGGCGCAGCAGGTAAGTATTGAGTTAGGCAAAAGCCCGTTGCCGCTTAACCAGTACTACACCATCTCGGTGCGCCTGCAAAACCAGCAGTTGCAGGAGTACACGCCCTTCCCGGACATAGAGGGCTTTAAGAAGAGCAACAAGTACTCTACTACCAAAACCATCGTTACAGGCGGCAGCACCACCACCATCCTCACCATCACCCAGAATTATGCGGCACTGGAGGAGGGGGAGTATGTGGTAAAGCCCTTTTCCATGAAGGTGAACGGGCAGGCGGTGCAGTCGCAGGGGATGGAGGTAACCGTTACGCCGCTGCAGGCCAATGCGCCGCAGCGCAGTAACCAGCCCGACCTGATCACTCCCGAAGCCGACCAGGAGCAGGAGGTGGAGCAGTCCGTGGAGTTTATCGACAAAGAAGACAATGCGTTCCTGACGGTCTACACCAACAAGGATGAGGTGTTTGTAGGGGAGGGCGTAAACGTGGTGCTATACTTTTACCTGGCCGAGGCTGATCAGCGCCTGCTAGACTTCCATGATTTCGCCAACCAGCTGAACACTATGCTGCGGCAGATAAAACAACCCCATGCTTGGGAAGAAACATTTGATTTTACCGAAATCACACCTGAAAATGTGCTTGTGCGCGGGGAGCCCTACCTGCGGTTCAGGCTTTATGAGACAATGCTGTACCCGCTGAGCAACGAGCCGTTCCGGTTTCCGCAGCTGCAACTCCAGATGATCAAGTATAAAGTGGCTAAGAATCCATCGTTGGTGGAGGAAGACAGGCAGGAGGGCTACAAAATTTTCTACTCGCGGCCAAAGGAGGTGCTGGTGAAGCAACTGCCGCCCCACCCGCTGCGCGATGTGGTGCCCGTGGGCGACTATACCCTGAGGGAGCGGCTGTCGAAGAGGAGCGTGCCGGTGAATAAGAGTTTCCGATTTACTTTTGAAGTGGTGGGCGAGGGTAACATTGCCGCCATTATGGCGCCCGAACCCAGGGTACCAACCGGGCTGGAGTTTTACCCGGCTGATGTGCGCCAGGATGTAACCAAGCGCGACGGCAGCGTATCGGGTGCTAAGAGCTTTACGTTCGCCGTGCTGCCCCGCGAGCCAGGCGACTACCGTATGGACAAGATACTGGAGTGGATCTATTTCAGCCCCACCACCGCCTCCTACGATACCCTGCGGCCCACGCTGCAGGTACAGGTTACGGGTGCCAGCGACAGCGATGCACTGGTACTGTCCCGCGACCTGGGACCTTTCTACAACATCATCGAAAACGAAGACAACACACTGGTAAGCCTGCACGAGTTTGACGAGGTAAAGCGCTATACCAACATAATCTTGCTGCTGCTGCTGGCTGTGGCGGCGTTTGTTTTCCTAAAGAAATAACTATGAGCAACTCCTACGGAAAACTGTTCCGGATCACAACCTTTGGCGAGTCGCATGGTGCGGCAGTGGGCGTAACCGTAGACGGCTGCCCGGCCGGCCTGGAAATCTCCCCGGAGGAGATACAGCACGCGCTGGACCGTCGCCGCCCCGGCCAGTCCGATATCACCACCCCCCGCAAGGAGGAGGACAGGGTGACCATACTTTCCGGCATATTCGACGGCAGAACCACCGGTACGCCTATTGCCCTTGTGGTAAACAACAAAGACCAGCACAGCCACGACTACAGCCATGTGGAGCACGCTTTCCGCCCTTCGCACGCGGATTATACTTATACTGCCAAGTATGGCCTGCGCGATTTCCGGGGCGGTGGCCGCAGCTCTGCCCGCGAAACGGTGGCTCGGGTAGCGGCCGGTGCGCTGGCGGCTAAACTGCTGCTGCACCACGGCATTACGGTGCAGAGCTATGTATCGCAGGTGGGTACGGTAAAACTGCGCAAGCACTACTCCAAACTGGACCTAAGCAAGATAGATTCTAACAAGGTGCGCTGCCCGGACGGGAAAATCGCCGCCCGCATGATCGGCGTAGTGGAGGAAGCCCGCGACAGCCTCGATACGGTGGGTGGCGTGGTAAGCTGCGTGGTAAAAGGCGTGCCCGCCGGTTTGGGAGAGCCTGTTTTCGATAAGCTGCACGCCGAGCTTGGCAAGGCGATGCTAAGTGTAAATGCAGTGAAAGGCTTTGAGTACGGCAGCGGTTTTGAAGGCGTAAAGATGCGCGGCTCCGAGCACAACGATGAGTTTTACACCGATGCGCAGGGCCAGGTGCGCACCCGCACCAACAACTCTGGCGGTATACAGGGTGGCATCAGCAACGGCCAGGATATTTACTTTAGCGTGGCTTTTAAACCAGTCGCGACCATTTTGCAGCCCCAAACCACCATCAACGATGCCGGTGAGGAAATTACGCTCCAGGGCAAAGGCCGACACGACCCCTGCGTGTTGCCGCGCGCGGTGCCCATTGTGGATGCCATGGCCGCACTGGTGATTGCCGATTTCCTGCTGCGGCAGCGGGTAAACAAGCTGTAGTTAAAAGTGGGGTTGCGGGCTTAATCAGGAGAAGGCATCTGCTGGCACATAGCCCCACCGGAGAAGTTCCTGCTCGTGCGTTATAGGCCGGCAAAAGCCGTCTGTAAGAAGTATGATGCGGGTGCTGGCACGCAGCACTGACCGGTAATCGTGGTCGGTTATGATGAAGCCTTTGGTGCCCAGGTGTGCCTGTAGCAATTCCTCTATATGCTCCACGTAAAGCGGCTCCACCCCGGAGAAGGGCTCGTCGAGCAACAGGAACTTTGCATCCAGCTGCAGCAAAAGCAGCAGTTCCAAATACCGCAGTTCTCCTTTCGAAAGCTCATCGGCGTGTTTGTTCAGGTGCTTTTGCAGGCGCTCATCCTCCTTTACATGGTGGCGCTTGTCCGGCGTCAGCAAATATAAATCAATAATCCGGCTGATCCGGATATTGTTGGGAAGGAAATGCTGCTGGGGCAAATAGGCGATCAGGTGCTGGTGCTTGTACGGCTCCGGGTAAACCTGCCCGTTCATCCGGATGTGCTTGTGCACCGTAGGCTTCGTTCCAAAGATAATCTGTAGCAGCGTGGTTTTACCGCAGCCGTTTCTTCCGAGCAATCCTACCACCTCACCTGTTTCGCAGCTTAGGTAGATGTCAGACAGCAACTGCCGGTCGCCCACCTGGTACAAAATACTGTCTGCCTCAAGTTTGTTTTTAAGCATAGAGGTACAGCTTTAGCAAGAACAACAGCAGGACAATGGCCACATTGGCAAGGTATGCGCTACCGATAAGGTTTACCTTGCTCAGGCCCATGTTGTGGTAAAAAAAATACTGGTTGCTGTGCCGTGTTTAGAACAAGTATAAGGCAATCAGAAAGCCCCCCGTGAGCAGGCTCAGGCTAAAGGCATTGATCATCCGAATGGCTACATGCTGCTGAAAAGCCAGTCCCGTTAAAGCCGCAAGCAGGGAAAACGGCAGGTTAAAGGTCTGGAGAACCTTATAGTAGTGCAGGCGCAGTCTGAGTTTTTGCATGAGCTCGGGTTGTACTGCTGAAGATAATAAATATTGGCTTTACCTGATGGGAGCGCCAAATAGTTTTATATCGCTTGGCACCGTGTAGCGCCTTTGCTGCCCCCGGAGCGACTGCTGTATGCAGTAATTGGCGTTGGCACCGGCATCCATACTTGGTCCCTCCAGAATGGAGCGGTAGTATAAAGGTCCTAGGTCTACTTTCAGCTCGGGCTCCTTAGCAAGCTTTACCTTGGAAATGGCTGTCCGGAGATCACGTTCTGTAGCCCAGGGCATCACATCAACGGTGGGTAACTCTGTGGCTTTTTCCTGCAGTACGATGTTGGCTGAGAAGTTATAACCCTGTATCGCCGTCGGGACGAGGATGTACTGCCTGCTGTAGCCCAGCGAACTCACCACCACACTGTCGCGGGGCAGTACGGGCATGGAAAAGTAGCCGTATTGGTTTGTGAAGGTGCCCCGTGTGGTGTGCGGCACAAACACAGCCACACCAGCCAGACCTGTGGCGCTGTCGCCTGCCGTTACCATGCCTGAAAGCTGGAGGACCTGTGGGTTTTCCTGTGCAGCCGCCTGAAGCGATAGCATCCAAAGTAGGGCTAGCAGCCAGAACGGATGGCAGTGGAGAGCAGGTACGTTTTTCATAGCGTGGTGCGGGTGTAAGGGGTGCGGTGGCGCTAGCCGTTATGTCAACGTAAAAATATACTAATTCATATATACTGAAGTATAAAATGTAAAGCAACTAACCTGTTTGCGCGGCAAACTGTGGGCGGTAAGTATAGCTGTAAAACAGAAGCGCCGCCTCTGCTAAGCAAAGGCGGCGCTTCTGTGTTGAAGAATATAGTTTTAGAATAGTTTCAGCTCTATCACCAGGTACCAGATCAGGGCAAGCACTGGCAGCAGGAACGGGATGGCGTAACGGAACACGTACCCGAAGAAAGACGGCATCTTGATACCTGCGCTCTCGGCAATGGCTTTCACCATAAAGTTGGGGCCGTTGCCGATGTAGGTGAAGGCGCCAAAGAGCACGGCAGCAAGCGATATGGCTTCCAGCAGCACCAGCGTTTCGGGGTTGGCTCCGGTGCCGGTCGCAAACTGCCGCACCTCCACTACGCTGTTCTGGGCCATATCATACTTGGCCATGGCCAGCGACAGGAAGTTAGCATAGGTTGGCGCGTTATCCAGGAAGCCGGAGAGTGAGCCGGTGGCCCAGTACAGGAAGTTTGGCGTGATATACTTGGAGTACTCCGGGGCCGAGGCGATAGCTGCGGAAAGCTGCAGGGCCGGCATCATCGTAAAGAAAATACCAAAGAACAGGAACACCACCTCCAGGATCGGGTGGAAATTGAATTGGTTGCCTGCCAGTGCCGTTTTGCTCGAGAAGCGGTAGCAGGCAAAAGCCGCTGAAAGCTGGATGATCTCACGCAGGTAAGAGAACTTGTTGCCGTCGTAGTATATGTGTGGCAGGCCGTCGATTACGTTGGGGTCGAGGAAAATGGCGCCGATAATAATAGCCAGCCAGAACAGGTTGCGCTTTCCGCTAACATAGAATTCTGTCTTCTCTCTGTTTTTAGCCACTACCTCCGGGCGCGCTGTAAAGCTTTCTTTGTTGCGGCTATCCACAATGTAAAACACAACGCATAGGAAAGTGATAGCCAGTATCCACGGCACAAACAGGTGCTGCAGCGTCCAGAAAAACGGAACCCCCTTCAGGAAGCCAATGAAAAGGGGAGGATCGCCGAGTGGCGTAAGCAAACCACCCGCATTACTCACAATAAAAATGAAGAACACGATCTGGTAAGGCTTGATGCGGTGCACGTTGAGCCGGATGAACGGGCGTATCAGCAGCAGCGAGGCACCGGTTGTACCCACCAGGTTAGCAAGCACAGCGCCAACCGCCACCAGGGCCACGTTCATGGCAGGCGTTGCATTGGCGTTGATGTTGATGTAAATACCGCCCGCCGCAATGTAAAGCGAACTTAGAAGTATGGCAAAAGAGGCGTATTCAAAAAAAGTATGGACAGGCATGTGGTAGTCCTGCAACACAAACAGGTAATAGGCCAGTACTGTCAGGCCCAGGGTGATGGCTACAGGTTTGTAGTTTTTCTCCCAGAAGTGGCCGAACAGGATCGGACCGGCGGCTATCATGCCTATCAAAAGCAGGAAAGGTATAATCAGGAAGAGCGGTAACGCGTGTTGGGCCTGCGCCAACAGAATGAAGTTGTTTAGCATGGTCTAATTGAGTTCTGTGTAAGTCAGGGCTCGGAATTTAGTTGCAGCGCAAAGATACGGTTTCTGGCTAAAATAGCTAGTGCGGCGGGAAGGCATCAGGGGGTGGTAAGCCTTCCCGTCCTTTAAAAAGCAAAAGAGGAAGCGCGTGTCTGCCTTCCTCTTTTGCTTTTTAAAGGTTTAAAGTATAAGCTTATTGTTGCTCTTCCTGTTGGGGAGTGGTGTCGATGAGAATGACGGGTATGTTTTCGTCCCGAACCACGTCGGCATCGCTGCTGCCGTTAGCCGGCCCCTGCTCCCCCGTGTTACCTGTAAGCACCTCTTCTTTATCTTCTTCTTTCATGATTTCAGAATTTCAAAATTAAACTATAGTGCAAAAAGCAGTTTCTGCCTCTGGTCTAATTACGTAGAAAAATAAAAGAACGTCTACCAAAATCTGGTACAGGGGGCACATTGACCTTAAAATCAGTACAATTTATTTAGTGCCGGAAGTATAAATACGGAGAGTGTGTGCTGCCGCTATTCAATTTCTGTGTTTTTATACTTAGAGGCAGCATGTTGCTGTTGTCTCTGAACAAGACCACCTGTGCCATTCCGTCAGGGGCGTTGGGGGGTGGTGCAGTTTTTGCAATGTGTGCAGGTATACAGGTGGTTTTGTCGCGATGTGCCTTTTACTTTAATTACACGGCTATGCAGCCTGTTCTGCTTTTCGGAAATAATGAGTAATTTTGGAAACTTTCAGATATAACCACTGGTTTTAATCTTAAACAGAGCAATCTCATGATAGAAAATAAAGAAAAAATGGTTTCTGTGTATGCAGAGGCTAACCCGAACCCAGAGTCAATGAAATTTGTGATGAACCAGCAACTGCTGCCCGAGGGCCAGAGCGTGGATTATCCAAACCTGGAGAGCGCTATGGAGTCGCCGTTGGCGCAGGAGCTCTTCAACTTCGACTACGTGTCGCGCGTGTTCATTGCCAGCAACTTTGTAACGGTAACCAAGAGCACGGCTGACCTGGAGTGGGTAAAGCTGATCCCGGAACTGCGCACGTTCCTGAAGTCATATGTAGAGGCGGGTGGCCCCATCTTTAACGAAGGTTTCTCTGCTGCCAGGGTAGACGCCCCTGCTGCAAACGGTGAGACATCGGCAGAAGACGCAGAGATCGCTAAAAAAGTAACTGACCTGCTGGACAACTATGTTCGCCCGGCGGTAGAGCAGGATGGTGGTAACATCACATTCAAGTCTTATAATGACGGCGTGGTAACCGTGCACCTGCAAGGCTCCTGCAGCGGATGCCCTTCTGCCACGGTAACCCTGAAGGCCGGTATCGAGAACCTGCTGAAGCGCATGGTGCCGGAAGTAAAAGAAGTAGTAGCCGACGGCGTGACGATCTAATTCAGCCGGAAGTATAAAGTATAAAGCAAAAGGGCCAGCCTCACACAGAGGCTGGCCCTTTTGCTTTGCAGTGGTTTGCGCCGGACTGCAAATGTTGTACACTGCCGGTTAGATGCCGACTTATCAACTTGATAAGCTATTAAAATTCCTGCGCTGTCATCTCGAATGCAATGGGAGATTTATCCGGGACGTGCAGAAGGTCTCTCCTGTCGTCGGGATGACAATATCGTTTCCGGGAATAGCCTGCTTATACTTGCTGGCCGCTGCATTTGTCCCTGCGGGCCAGTGGAGTCGGAGACTCCACCTTCACCCTACGTCACGAATCTGAAGATTCGCGGCAGTGGCTTGGCTGCAAGCATAAGATAAGTATAAGTATAGCAGAAGAGAATTCCCCTCCTCGGAGGGGCTAGGGGTGGGTTCATCCACATATAAACCAGCAAGCAACAAAAAAGCCCGGAGCATGTGCCCCGGGCTTTCTGTTTTTATACTTGCTGATGCTTAGCGCACCTGCTGTACCTGTGGTTCTGGCTGCTGACGCTTGTCCTTCATTGTATCCACTACAATTGGCGTAGCAATAAACAGGGAAGAGTACGTACCGAACATCACACCGATGATCATAGCCAGCGAGAAGCTGCGTAGCACCTCACCGCCGAAGATGAACAGGATCACTACCACCATAAACAGTGTTAGTGACGTGATAATCGTACGGCTGAAAGTGCTGATCAGGGCTGGGTTTACCACCTCTCTGATGTCCTTGCGTGGGTTATCGTGCAGGTATTCACGCACACGGTCAAAAATTACCACGGTATCGTTAATCGAGAAACCAATGATAGTCAGAACGGCTGCGATAAACACCTGATCCATTTCGTAGGAGATACCGAACAGGTTCAGGATAGAGAACACCGCGATGATCATCAGGGCGTCGTGCAGGAGGGCAACTACACCGCCCAAGCTAAACTGCCATCTGCTGAAACGCAGCATCACGTAAAGGAAGATACCCACCAGCGCCAGCAGAATCGCGATCAAAGCCGTGTTCTGTATGTCGTCGGCCATGGTGGCGCCTACTTTAGAGGAGCTTAGCACTTCCGGTGTCAGGTTGCTGTATTGCTGCAAGCCCTGCTGCAGTGCCGCCATTACCTGCTCATCTGCTTCGAGGCTCTCGTTGTCGGCCATCCAGCTGGTAATGATTTTCACGCGGTTCGATGCGCCAAACGTTTTCACCTCTGTGCCTGCCTGCTGGAATTCATCCAAAAGGCTGGAGCGTACTTCAGAAGCCGGAACAGCCTGATCAAACTCAACTACATAAGAGCGACCACCCTTGAAGTCAACACCCAGGTTAGGACCTGTGATGAACATGGCCACGATACCGAACACTAGAATGAACAGGGAGAAAGCATAAGCTGGCTTTCTGTACTTCATCACGTCGAATGTCACATTGCGGAACATCTTATCAGCCAGTGAGGTAGAGAAAGAAAGTTTTCCGCCTTTCTTGTAGGTAGCTTCAATGAACAATCTGGAAAGGAACACCGATGTGAAGAACGATGTCACAATACCGATCATCAGGGTGATGGCGAAGCCTTTCACAGGGCCTGAACCGAAGAAGTATAGGATAAAGCCTACCAGGAAAGTTGTTACGTTGGCATCGAAGATAGAGCTGAAGGCCTTGCTGTAACCACCATCGATGATCTCACGCATCCCGAGCCCTTTAGCTGCTTCCTCACGCATACGCTCGAATATGAGTACGTTCGCATCCACGGCCATACCCAGTGTCAGCACGATACCGGCAATGCCAGGCAGCGTAAGCGCAGCACCAAACTGGGCCAGTACGCCAAGTATAAAGAACACGTTGAACAACAGGGCAAGGTCAGCAATGATACCACCGCGGCTGTAGTAAGCGATCATGAAAAGAACCACGATCACGAAACCGGCAATGGTAGAGATCAAACCCTGGTTGATAGCCTCCTGGCCCAATGACGGACCAACGATAGCCTCTTCCACGATACGCGTTGGAGCTGGCATTTTACCTGCTTTCAGGATGTTGGCAAGGTCTTGCGCTTCCTCTACGGTGAAGTTACCGGAGATAGAAGAGTTACCGCCTGTAATCTCGCCCTGTACTACCGGGGCAGAGTATACATAGTCGTCAAGCACAATCGCCACCTGGCGGCCCACGTTGTCACCTGTCAGACGCGCCCATTTCTTGGCACCTGTCGGGTTCATGGTCATACTGATCTCAGGACGGCCTGTCTGGTCAAAGTCCTGGCGGGCATCGTTGATGGCCTCGCCTGTCATTGGCGCGTTTCCGGCACGGCCTTTCTTGATGGCGTAGAATTCAACAAACTCCTGTCCTTTTTCACCTGCCAAAGGCTTCACACCCCAAAGGAACTTCATGTTAGGAGGCAGAATGCCACGCACACCTGGCTGGCTGAACAGGTCGTTGATGCGGGCTGTGTCGCGCACGTTGGCACCGATACCGCCGGGCATCTGAGTGAAAAGCGTAGCTAGTACGCCACCCTGTGGTGTTGTTAAAGAAGTGTCAGCGGTAGCAAGGGCAGCTGTGTCGGTTGTAGTAGCTGCGATTGCGGTAGAGTCCGTTGCGGCTGTATCGTTAGCGGCAGCCTGCGCCAGCACGTCTTGGGTAGCGTCTGCCACAGTGGCATTGTTACCGGCAGCGGCTGGAGTTGCATTTGTCTTGTTAGCGGCTATGTTCAGTTTTCCTGCTTTCTGCTGCTCGTCCAGATACTGGCCTACCTGCATAAAGTATGGCGTAAATTCCTGTGGTGTCCATACTTCCCAGAACTCCAGGTTAGCCATGCCCTGCAACAGCTTGCGCACGCGGTCTGGGTTGTCGATGCCCGGAAGCTCAATCTGGATGCGGCCAGTGCCTTTCAGGCGCTGAATGTTTGGCTGGTTTACACCGAAACGGTCGATACGGGTACGCAGGATGTTGAATGAGCGGTCGATGGCGTCTTCCACCTCGGCTTCAATCACCGCCACTACCTCGCTGTTGGTCGACTCGTAGCTGATCTTGCCACGGTTCGCGGTGTTGGAGAAGATGCGGCTCAGGCGGTCGTTCGGGGCAATCTCGTTAAAGGCCTCTGCGAAAAGCGTGGTGAAACGCTGCTGGCTGTTCTTCTGCAGTTCCTGCGCGCGGTCCAGCGCCTTCAGGAAGTTCGGGTCTTTGCTGTTGCCAGACATGGACTTGATGATCTCGACAGGAGAAACCTCCAGCACCACGTGCATACCGCCTTTCAGGTCGAGGCCCAGGCCCAGTTCGTTTTCCTTTACTTCCTGGTAGGTCATGCCCAGGTACACGGGCTCTTTCCACATGGAGTCGAGGTAAGCCTGCTTTTTGGCCATGTCCACATTGCCCTGGGCATCTGTGGCGTAGGCTTCTGCTTTGTCCTGCACGTTGCCGGCAACGAACGAGAACGATAGATAGTAAAGGCACAGCGCCGAAACTATCACCGTTAGCACGATAATAAATGTTTTGTTACGCATTGTTAGTTATAGAAAGTATGTATTGATGAAATCTTGAATACTGCAATAAAGTCTCCCGTAACACCTTACAATGCAAACCAATAGAATGCCTGTATGCGTTCCGTTGATAGCCTGTTGATGGCATCAGCGCTAAATAAACTTAGTAAAGGGAGGGGGAAACAGGAGGGAGGCAGCCTAGGGGGCGTTTGGCTGAATAGTGATAGGGAAAAGCGTTGCAATAAAGCCTGCTCCCGGGGGTACCGTGGTATAAGCCGGCAAAACCATGTCGGTAGGGCGGGCAAAGCCTGGTTGCTGCGGCAGCGGCGCAATGTCCTGCTGCAGGTTCAGGGCCACAAAAGAGGTGGTTCCCTCCAGCGATACCTTTTGCTTGATGACCGTTTTCTGCTCGGCATGCGAAGCCAGCGTGGTGCCGGTTTCCTGTGCATGGCCTGCCACCGAAGTATACGCCACCACTTCCTGCCCGTTGAGCATAAGCGCCCACAGCAGGGTTACCGACATCAGAAGATGCCTGAAGTGAAGGGATATGTTAGGTGCTTTTGGCATGTATAGCCACAAATATGATATCTTTTCTCTTAAAAAAGAAATCCTTAGCGGTTAATCTCGATAAATCGCTTCACATCATACTTCTTACCGATAAGCAGCAGGATATCTGACGGATAGATGATGGTGTCGGCTTTGGGAACGCCGATGATGTGCTCCACCTGCATCGGCTTGCCATCCACGATCTCCTCAAAAAAGCGCCGGATGGTAATCAGGTTGAGGTTATACTTCTCGCGGAGCGATATTTTGGCCACGCTGCGGTTGGCGATATTGCGGGGTGCGTTGATCTCCACGATCTCGTAATCGTCGGGCAGGGGCAGGAAGGTGCGGATGTTTGGCTGCAGGAGGCGCTCGGCCACCGTTTTGCCAACCTCACCCTCCGGCGACAGGATCTCCTGCACCCCCATCTTCTGCAGAATGCGGCGCTGCTGTGTGTTGGAGGCGCGCGTGATTACGCGCTTTACGTTCAGTTCCTGCAGGTTTGCTGTAGTGATAAGTACGGCTTCAAAATCCTCGCCAATGGCCACGATCACCGCTTCCATGTCCTGAATGTTCTGTGCCTCGAGGGCACGTATGTCAGTCGCGTCAAGGGCCACGGCGTAGGCTACCTCGTCTTTTATGGATTCTACGTGGTCCTCATCGTTGTCGATGGCCAGTACCTCGGCGCCGCGCTCTGCCAGCGTGCGGGCGATGGAGTTACCAAATATACCCAGCCCGATTACAGCAAACTTGTTCGTCATACGTTTATTTTGGTATTAAGGAAGGTGGTTAGCACCTCCAGGCCACGCTCGAAATGGGCGTTGTTGGGGATAATCACATCTGCGTCGTTTTTGTACGGCTTAATGTACTTTTCGTAGGTGGGCGCCACGTGGTTAGTGTAGCGGTACAGGACATCATCCAGGTCATAGCCCCGCTCTACTTTGTCGCGCACAATGCGGCGCTGCAGCTTTATGTACTCCTTAGCGTCGATGTACACTTTCAGGTCCAGCAGTTTGGCGATCTCCTCAAAGTAAAACACGAAAATACCCTCCACCACCACAATGGGCGCCGGCCTGAACTCAAGCTGCTTCGGGATAACGTTGGGATTATTGAAGGTGTACTCGGTGCGGTAAACGGTTTCGCCTCGGCTGATCTTCAAGAGGTCGTGGGCGTAGGCCTCGTCATCAATGCAGGAAGGTAGGTCGAAGTTAACGACGCCATTAGCGTCTTTTACCTGGTGCTCGCGCGCTTTGTAATAGTTGTCCTGAGAGATGAGGCAAACGTTCTCAGGTGAAAACGATGTGAGCAGCTTATTCAAAAAAGTGGTTTTTCCTGAAGCACTACCTCCTGTAATTCCGACGATGTATGGCTTTTGCATGGGGAGCTATAGTTTCAGGTCATAAAATTAACACATTAGCCTGTAAAGGCCACACGCGAATCGCAATTTTATACTTGCCTGCCGGCTAAAGCGCCTTCAGAAAGCCAACAAGTTGCTGTACCGCACGCCCCCGGTGGCTGATGGCGTTTTTCTCTTCGGGACGCATCTGGGCAAAGGTCCGGTCGTGGTCATCGGGCACAAACACCGGGTCGTAGCCAAAGCCTTTGTCGCCTTTCCAGTCTTCGGCTATACTTCCTGTTACGATGCCCTCGAACTGGTGCTCCTTCCCCTCTAAGATGAGCGTTATACTTGTGCGGAAACGGGCGCGGCGGTTTGCCTGCCCCTCCAGACTTTGCAGCAGCTTCTGAATGTTGTCGGTGTCTGATCGCTGTGGGCCGGCATAGCGGGCAGAGTATACGCCTGGTGCGCCGTCCAGCGCCTCTACCTCCAGCCCGGTATCGTCGGCAAAGCAGCTTACGGCAAAATTATCCCACACATAAGCCGCTTTCTGGTGCGAATTGCCCTCCAGCGTGTCCTGCTCTTCGGGCAGCTCCACGTGGCAGCCAATGTCCTCCAGGCTCAGCAGTTCATACTGCCCGTCGAGCATCTGGCTTACTTCCGCAATCTTGTGCTTGTTATTTGTGGCAAAGCAAAGCTTCTTCATGTTCGTTTTTCGTTGCTCGTGAAAGTATAGGAAGTTTCTTCGAACCGTCTCTTCCAGGTATACGCGTTATCTTCTTGCTAATAATCTGTTTTCTAATGCAGATACGCCCCGAACTGCTCCCCCTCAAGTATAACATCGATGCGCTCATTGATGGTAGTCGCAAGCGAGTAGCCGGTGTAGGTGGAGGCGATGGGGTAGCGTGGGTGATGGCGGTCTACCAGTGTGGCAATCTCCACTTTCTTCGGGTTTAGCGTCAGGAAGGAATTTAACGTATAGGCCAGCGTTTTTCCTGTGTACAGCACGTCGTCCACCAGTACCACCGACATGTTCTCGAGGTTCATGTCATCCGGATGCAAATCAATGGGTTCCTCCAGCGGCGTGTCTTTGTTCAGGCTAACGCGCAGCAGGTGCACCGTAATAGGGGAGATGTTCTGCAGGTGGCCTGCCAGCATCTCGGCCAGCGTATAGCCGTTGTGGTGGATGCCTGCCAGCACCACTTCCTGCTCCTCAAAGTTGCGCTCGTATACCTCGTAAGCCATACGAATAACCTTCTGCGTAATCTGGTCGCGGTCCAGTATCAGGTTCTGTGCGGGTTCTGCTGTCATAGGTGTTTAAATGAGCTGGTTACAGGCGGCTCCGCCCCGAAGCCGCCAAGCAAATCTAAGAAACTAATCGCAGCAGCCATGCCTTTTGGCACTTGTGCAAAATATTTTGCCATGTAATCTATTTCTTTCAAATAAACTTCTTAAATTTGCAGTCCGATATAGAAATTAAGGTTAAATAACGTTTACGATAATGAAAAAAGGCATTCACCCAGAATACAGACAGGTGGTTTTCCAGGATATGACAAGTGATTTTAAATTTATCACGCGTTCTACCATGTCTTCTGATGAAACAATCACTTGGGAAGACGGTAAAGAATACCCTGTGATTAAAGTAGAAGTTTCTTCTGCATCCCACCCATTCTACACAGGTAAAAATATCTTTGTGGATACTGCTGGACGTGTTGAAAAATTCAACAAGCGTTACACCAAGAAATAAGCGGTTTATTCCGGTTAAAACGTTTTAAAGAGAGTCTTCCTGAATTATTTCGGGAAGACTTTTTTATTTTTGCGCTATGAACATTATTCTCTTCGATGCCCCTGCCCAGCGGCAGAACCTGTTGCCGCTTACGTTTACCCGGCCTGTAGGCCAGATGCGTGTGGGTATATTGACCATCGCCGAAAAATGGGCCCAATACATGGGCGCATCAGTTTCCTGCCTCACACAGCCTTACCTGCAGCAGAAGTATCCGCTTGTCTTCGGAACGCACAACCTGTACATCAACGGGGCCGTGTGCCCTGATGAAGGCCTTGTTGCTGCTATCCGCGCGCTGAAGGAGGGGGAGGCGCTGTACCACAACAGCACGCTGATCGCCCTGAACGGGGATAACCTGGAACTGCAAGACATCGATAGCCTTACGGGCCACAGTGCCTCGGGACGGCAGGAATACGGAAGCTGCATCCTCATCAACGATGTGTGGGATATTTTCCTGCAGAACGGTGATCAGATCCGGAGCGATTTTAAGCTGCTGACCAACGGCCGCCAGAGCCAGCCCATCGGCGATAAGCATACGATTGTATACAACGAGGAGAATATCTTTATAGAAGAGGGCGCGCAGATACGTGCCGCGGTGCTGAATGCGGAGAACGGACCCATCTACATTGGCAAGAATGCGCAGGTGCAGGAGGGGTCGCTTATTCGCGGGCCGTTTGCGCTATGCGAGGAGAGCCACGTGAACATGGGCGCCAAGATGCGCGGCGACGTGACCGTGGGCCCCTACTCAAAAGTGGGTGGCGAGGTAGCGGCCTCCGTAATTTTTGGATACAGCAACAAAGGCCACGAAGGCTACCTGGGCAACTCGGTGCTGGGCGAGTGGTGCAACCTGGGCGCAGACACCAACACCTCCAACCTCAAAAACAACTACGCCGAGGTGAAGATCTGGAACTACGCCAAAGGCGGTTTCAAAAACACCGGACAGCAGTTCTGCGGCCTCATCATGGGCGACCACAGCAAGTGCGGCATCAACACCATGTTCAATACAGGCACGGTGGTGGGTGTGAGCGCCAATATATTCGGGGCCGGTTTCCCGCGTAATTTTATACCTTCGTTTAGCTGGGGTGGCGCAGCAGGCTTCGAGACGTTCCAGATGCGCAAAGTGGTGGAAGTGGCCGAGAAAGTAATGGCCCGCCGCAAGCTGCAGTTCGACGAGGTAGAGAAAAGCATACTTGCCCACATCTTCGAAGAAACCAAGCAGTACCGCGTGTGGGACAAGAAAACGGAAGAAGCGAAGCCGGAAACAACGGTCTCTAATTCATAATTCATCATTTCTAATTCATGATTAACAAAGCGTGCAGTTTTCAGAGATCATAGGCCATCAGGAGGCAAAACAGCTGCTGCTGAAATCAGTGCAACAGAACCATGTGGCGCATGCGCAGCTGTTTCTGGGGCAGGAGGGAAGCGCTAACCTGGCGCTGGCGCTGGCCTATGCCACCTACATCAACTGCGAAAATAAGCAGCCGGATGATTCGTGCGGCACGTGCAACAGCTGCGTGAAAATGAACAAGCTGGTGCACCCCGATTTCAACTTCGTGATGCCGGTGACCACCACCAAGTCGGTGAGCAAGGATGCGCTGAGCAACAAGTTCCTGGCTGAGTGGCGCGAATTTATTCTTGCCAGCCCTTACCAGGGCCTGAACGAGTGGATGCAGTACATCGGGGCGGAAAACAAGCAAGGCATTATCTCTAAAGATGAAAGCCGCCAACTGGTAAAGCTGGTGTCGCTGAAGGCGTTTGAGGGAAGCTACAAACTGGTGGTGATCTGGCTGCCTGAGTTGATGCACCCTTCTGCGGCCAACGCCCTGCTCAAGTTACTGGAGGAGCCACCCGCGCAGACAGTGTTTTTACTGGTGTCGCAGTCGGCGGAGAAGCTGCTGGCCACCATCACCTCCCGTACCCAGATTATGCAGGTGCGCAGCTTTACGGAGCAGGAAGTAATTAGCTGGCTGCAGCAGAAGTATAGCGCCGATGAAACAAAGGCAGCGCAGGTAGCGCAGTTGGCCGAAGGAAACCTCAATGCCGCCGCCAAGCTGATGAGCGAGGTGAGCAGTGATTATTTCCAGTTCTTCACGGAATGGATGCGCCACTGTTACAGTTATAAGTTTATAGAGTTGGTGGACATGAGCGACAAATTTCAGGCGCTCGGGCGCGAGAACCAGAAGAACTTTTTGCTGTACGCGCTCAACCTGTTCCGCAAGGTGATGCTATTTGGGGTGGATGCCTCCCTGATCTCTTTTCTGCCGCCAGCGGAGCTGGATTTCGTGCAGAAATTCTCAAAAGTGATTACGGGCAACAACGCGGGGCTACTGGCGGAGGAGCTGAACCAGGCGCATTTCCACATCGAGCGCAATGCCAACCCCAAGATGGTATTTGTGGATAGCTCCATTCAGTTGGCAGGTTACCTGCGTAAAGGATAGCAACAAATGAAGCTGCAGTATGCGGCTGAAAAGTATAGACTATAAATGGAAGAAGAGCAGGTAATTGCCCTTCCGGAAAGTATAGACATGGCAGAGAACATAACAGACAAAACAATACGCATCGGTACACGCGGAAGCAAACTGGCCCTGTGGCAGGCGGAAACTGTGGCTGAGAAACTGCAGGCGGCAGGCTTTAAAACAGAGCTGGTTATTATCAGCACCAAAGGCGACCAGGTGCTGGACAAGTCACTGGCGAAGATTGGCTCGAAGGGCGTGTTTACCGAGGAACTGGAAGTATGCCTGCGCGAAGGCCAGGTGGAGATTGCTGTGCACAGCGCCAAAGACGTGCAGTCTACCATTCCAGCGGACCTGGAACTGATCGCTTTTATGGAGCGCGAAGAAGTAAACGATGTGCTGTTGTCGTTCGATCCTAACTTCAAGCTGGAGCGCGAGAGCAAGGCTATTATCGGTACTTCCTCTACCCGTCGCAAGGCGCAGCTACGGAAATACTACCCGAACATCACCACGGCAGAATCGCGGGGCAACCTGCAGACGCGCCTGCGCAAGCTCGAAGAGAAGCAGTTTGATGCACTGATGCTGGCTTATGCCGGTGTGCGCCGCATGGGCTATGAAGAGTTGATCGTGCATACGTTTCCGGCAGATGAGTTTGTGCCGGCTACCGGGCAGGGCAGCGTAGCCGTGGAGTGCGCCAAAAACCTGGATATAGAGTTGAAAAAAGGCCTGAAGCAGGCGCTGAACCATACCGAAACACACGTGTGCCTGCTGGCTGAGCGTGCTTTCCTGCGCACCATGGAGGGCGGATGCAGCATTCCTACGTTTGCCCTGGCAAGCCTTTCAGACGAAGGCTTAAGTATAACCGGCGGCATCATCAGCCTTGATGGGGCCATCTTGTTGCGTGAAACTATGCAAGGACCAACGGTAACGGCAGAGGAGATGGGCGAGGAGCTGGCTAACACCATCCTGAGCCAGGGCGGCGATGAAATCTTAAGAAGTATAAGAGCAGAGCGCGGCGAGCAAGTATAAATCTGCTTTCCACAGAGTCTGGTCAACATAAAATACTAGAAACAAAGAGGGCCTTCTGCACATGTAGAAGGCCCTCTTTGTTTAAAAATAAGTATAAAACTAAGCTTTGGAAGCTTCTGCCTTCACAGCGGCTTTGGTAAGTGGCTGTGTACTGGAAGAGCGGGCATAAGCGAGGAAATCCTGCATCTCGCGCTTCACGGTTGGAGCCATAATGTACAGGCCGATCATGTTCGGGATACTCATAGCAAACAGCATGGCATCAGAGAAAGCCACCACACTACCTAACTGGATTGGGGCACCTAACACCACGAAGGCGCAGAACAGCACCTTAAAGCTGACAGAGGCTGCCGTGGTATGGCCAAACAGGTATGTCCACGATTTCAGGCCGTAGTATGACCAGGTGATCATGGTGGAGAAGGCGAAAAGTATAACGGCCGCGGCAAGTATAACCGGAAACCAGTCGATTACCGTAGCGAAGGCTGAGGAGGTTAGCGCGATGCCGTCACCCACACCCTCTATTTGGTAAGCACCCGAAACAATGATTACCAGGGCTGTCATGGTACAGACAATCACCGTATCGATGAAGGGCTCGAGCAGGGCTACAAAGCCCTCGGTTACCGGTACGTTGGTTTTAACGGCAGAGTGCGCAATGGCAGCCGAGCCGATACCGGCCTCGTTGGAGAACATGCCGCGGCGCAGTCCCTGGATCATCACACCTACCACACCGCCACCGATGGCAGAGGCCGTGAAGGCACCTTCAAAAATAGCAGCGAACGCATCAGGTACTTGCGTATAATTAGCGATCAGCACGAAAATAGCAGCCAGGATGTAGATGCCGCACATGAGCGGAACAACTTTTTCGGTTACGCGGGCAATGCTTTTCATGCCACCTAGTATAACCAGGCCCACCAGAACGGCCATGATCAAACCGAACATCCAGGCGTTGCCCCCGCCAAAGAAGGAGCCTGCCTCGCCACCCGTAACAGCGATGAACTGCTGAGTAGCCTGGTTTACCTGGAACATGTTGCCGGCTCCAAGCGCCCCACCGATACACATAATGGCAAAGAACGCCGCCAGAAACTTGCCGAAACCAGCCATGCCGCGCTCCCGCAGCCCTTTGTTCAGGTAGTGCATCGGGCCACCGGATACGGTACCGTCTGCGTGAACGTCTCTATACTTCACGCCCAGTGTGCAGGACATGAACTTAGACGACATGCCCAGCAAACCTGCCAGGATCATCCAGAACGTGGCACCCGGTCCGCCCAGCGATATGGCGATGGCCACACCGGCAATGTTACCCAAGCCCACGGTGCCCGAAACGGCCGCAGTCAGCGCCTGGAAGTGCGTGATTTCGCCGGGAGCATCTTCCTGGTTATACTTGCCGCGCACAATATCAAAAGAGTGGCGGAAACCCCGGATGTTGATAAAGCCCAGGTATACCGTAAAGAACAAGGCGCCCAGGAGCAGCCAGAGCAGGATAAGGGGTACTGAGATTGTGTCGGTAATTCGGAGTTCGTAAAACACGATGTCGGAGATGAACTGGGCCGTGGGGCCGACGGCGGCATCAATCTGTTCGTCTACCGTTGTTTTGTGTGTTTGGGCAAAGAGGGAACCACAGGCCCCCAAACTGAGCGCTGCAGCGAGTAAGATTCTCTTCATCTATGAGGTTTTGTTGATTAGTCTTATGCTAAATATAACTTTTTATGCCGCTAAAGTAAAGTTTGAGGCCATATTGCCTCCGTCAGTACAACAAAAGTGGTGTAAAGTATAATCTGCAGCAGTGACTGCGGCACGTTTCACGAACTGCCCGTAGGGTGCCGTATCCGTTTGCGCTGCCCAGAAAAGCGGATGAAGCCAGAGAAAAACCTTTAAAACTATAAAAGGGAGCTAAAAACGTTTAAATTTGAAAACCTGCTACGTGTGGCCGGTTCAGAAACAAGCTTATAAACACATAGAACAGAAGTATGAAACTGCTGAAACAAATAGCCGCAGCCACCCTGCTGGTCGGGCTGCTTCCGCTGGCGGTGCTGGCGCAAAAGCCGAAAGGCAAAGACCAATTGGTCACCATCTCCACTCCGCAGGGAGAAATCAAACTGGTGCTTTTTGAGGACACCCCGCTGCACCGGGCCAACTTCCTGAAGCTGGCGAAAGAGGGATTTTATGACGGCACCACCTTTCACCGGGTGATCGATGGCTTCATGATCCAGGGAGGAGACCCGAACACCAAAGACAACGATCCAGGCAACGACGGTGGCGGTAGCCCTGGCTACACCGTGCCCGCAGAGATAAAGCCGGAGCACAAGCATGTGCGGGGCGCAGTGGCCGCCGCCCGTAAAGATGACCGCGTGAACACAGAGAGAGCCAGCAGCGGCTCACAGTTTTATATTGTGGAGAACCACGACGGCACCCCGATACTGGACGAAGTATACACGGTGTTCGGGCAGGTAGTGGACGGACTGGATGTGGTGGACAAGATTGCCGAGGTGGCGAAGGACGGGCGCGACCGGCCGCTCTCTGATGTGAAAATGAAGGTGACGGTGAAGCAGGTGAAAAAGAAGAAGATCGCCAAAAAGTACGATTACAATTACAACACCCAAACACTCGAGAAAAACTAGCATGAAGCGCATACTCATTACCGGGGCCAACGGCCTGCTGGGGCAAAAGCTGGCAGAACTCCTGCTGGCAAAGCCTGATGTGGCCTTGCTCGCCACCAGCCGCGGCGAGAACAAACTGGCAGAGATGTACCCTACGCTGCCTTTCCGAAGTATGGATGTGACCAATGCCGCACAGGTAGACCTGGTTGTCAACGAATTCCGCCCGACGCACATCATTCACACGGCTGCCATGACGAACGTGGACCAGTGCGAGAGCGATCGCGACGGCGCCCTGCTGCTGAACCGTGATGCCGTGCAGTTCCTGGTAAACACCTGCGAGAAGTATGAAGCGCACCTCATCCACGTAAGCACCGACTTTATTTTTGATGGCGAGGACGGACCGTACGATGAAACAGCGGAAGGCAACCCGGTGAACTTCTATGGCGAAACCAAGCTAATGGCAGAGGAGGTTGTGAAGAACGCAAAATGCAAGTGGGCCATACTTAGAACTGTGCTCGTGTATGGCGTGGTAAACGACTACGGCCGCACCAACATCGTGCTGTGGGTGCGCGATAGCCTGAACGCCGGCAAGGTGATTAAAGTGGTGACAGACCAGTTCCGGACGCCAACACTGGCCGAAGACCTGGCCATGGGCTGCTGGCTGGCTGCTAAAAAAGACGCTGAGGGCATCTACAACATCTCCGGCTCCGAAATGCTCACGCCCTATGAAATGGCCATGCAGGTGGCAGACTTCTTTGCGCTAGACAAGTCGCTGATCGATAAAGCGGACGGCAGTACCTTTTCGCAGCCCGCTAAACGGCCACCGCGCACCGGTTTCATCATCCGTAAGGCAGAAATGGAGCTGGGTTACCGCCCCCACAGCTTTGCCGAGGGCATACGACTGGTAGCGGAGCAGGCCGACGCCAAACTTTAAACGCAAGCAGTGCTGGCAACTACATCAAGATCTGCCTAAGATAGAGAGCATTAAAAATACTTTATTTTTAATGGTGCTGTCAGTAGCAATACCTATATTGTGTCCTTTAAATTCCCTCTATTACCACCTTATTACCTAAACTAAACTAATTCAACACTTCTACCCTTCTTATGAGTGCTAATAAAGAATCCTGGGGCTCGCGCGTCGGTTTGATCCTGGCGATGGCCGGCAACGCTGTAGGTCTCGGAAACTTCCTGCGCTTCCCGGTGCAGGCGGTGCAGAACGGCGGTGGCGCCTTCATCATCCCTTATCTTGTCTGTTTCCTGGTGATGGGCATTCCCCTGCTGTGGATTGAGTGGTCGATGGGCCGCTTTGGGGGCAAGTTCGGGCACCACTCCACCCCATTTATTGTGGATACAATGGGCAAGAACCGCCTCTGGAAATATATCGGTGTGTTCGGCATCTGGACCAACATTGCGGTGGCGGCTTACTATTGCTACATCGAGTCCTGGACGCTTTCTTACGTGATGCACTCTGTGGTTGGTACTTTCAGCGACCTGGACCAGGACGGCGTAGCGGCGTTCTTCAGTGAGTATGTGGCTATTGGCCAGTCTACTCTGGGTATTCCGTACGAACCGATTGTGTTTTACATCCTTTGCTTGTTGCTAAATACCTGGATCCTGTCGCAGGGCCTGGCTGGTGGCGTGGAGCGCGTGGCGAAAGTAGGCATGCCATTGCTGCTTTTGTTCGGTGTTTTCCTAGCCTTCAAAGGCTTCACGATCAACGCTGGCGTAGATGGTGCCATCAACGACAGCACTGTGGGCCTAAACTTCCTCTGGACTCCGAATTTTGAGCAACTGTGGTCGCCTACAGTATGGCTGGCGGCAGCCGGACAAATTTTCTTTACCCTGTCGGTAGGTATGGGTACGGTACATTGCTACGCCTCTTATGTTCGCCCGAAAGATGATATCGCTCTGAATGCCATGTCAGCCGGTTGGATGAACGAGTTCGTAGAGGTGGTGCTGGGTGCCTCTATCCTGATCCCAATCTCTATCGGCTACCTGGGCGTTGACCGCGTTACCGAAATGGTGCAGTCGGGTGGCCTGGGGCTTGCCTTCCAGACGCTGCCTTACCTGTTCTTCCAGTGGGGAGATGTAATGGGCGCCGTAGCCGGCATGATGTGGTTCGGCCTGCTGTTCTTTGCCGGTATCACCTCATCCTTGGCCATGGGTACGCCGTGGATAGGCTTCCTGCAGGACGAGTTTAACTGGGGCCGCAAATCTGCTGCCTGGTCTTTCGGCCTGATCGTGCTTATACTTGGTATGCCTACCGTGCTGTTCTTTAAGTATGGCGTGTTCGATGAGTATGATTATTGGGCAGGAACCGTGTCTCTGGTGGTGTTTGCCCTGGTGGAGACCATTCTGTTTGCCTGGGTTTTCGGTATCGACAAAGGCTGGAGAGAGATTATCTCTGGTGCCGACATCAAGGTGCCGAACTTCTACAAGTTCATCATCAAGTACATTACGCCGCTGCTGCTGTTGTGGGTATTCATTGGCTCGCTGGTTACGCCAAAAGGCGGCGACTGGGGCAAGGCTTTAAGCGGCGATTGGCAGCTGGATGACGGTTCTATCATCAGCAAGCTAAGAAACGTGAGCCTGCACCGCAAGTTGGCAGAAGCCACCGATCCGGCTGTGATCGAGCAACTGCAGAATACGCTGTTCTTCGTGAATGCCTCGCGTATTCTGCTGGCAACCGTGTTTTTGAGCATCGCTGCGCTGGTGTACATCGCGTATAAGAAAAGAGTTAGAGAAGGAAGAATCCAGAAAATATGAACACATCAGCACTAATCATCATGCTTACCACTATGTTGTTGGTAACTGGTCTTATGATTTACTTCTTCACCCGGGTAATTAGCGCGCCGCCTAAGCCCGAGCCCGATTCGTACACCGATAACGATGACGAATCGGAACGGCAGGTAAAACCGTAGAACCCCTACATGAAGAAAATAAAGCACTGGATACGCAGAAACTTTGGCTTTTCGCAGCGCGAGGTAAATGCGTTTCTGGTGCTACTCACCTTACTGGTGCTGCTTACGGCAGCACCTTTTCTTTTTGGTAAGTTTTATACTTCGGAGGAAAACTTTTCTTCGGCATCGGACCGGCAACTGCTGGATAGCCTGGCCGCGCAGCTGGAGGCAAAGCAGGCGGAGCGCCGCAGCAAGTATAGCGTACCAACCGTAGCGCTGCGCCCTTTTAACCCGAACGAGCTGACGGTGGAGGAGTGGCAGGCGTTCGGGTTGCCTAAGTACCTGGCTCAGCGCATCCTTAACTACCGCAACAAAGTAGGCGATTTGACCTATAAAGCCGAGCTTGGCAGGATTTACGGGTTGCCGGATTCCGTTTTCCAGCGCCTGCACCCTTACATTCAGCTGCCTGTGGAGCGGCCGAGCAAGTATAAGCGCAAGGAGTATGCTGCCAACCAGCCCAATCCAAACTGGAGTACCGAGCGGCCACCGCGGGAGAAATTTATACTGGCACCCTTCAACATCAACACCACCGATACCACTCAGCTCAAGCAGATCAGGGGAATCGGCAGCAAGCTTTCTGCTCGTATTCTGAAGTATAGAGATAACCTGGGCGGCTTCCATAGTATGGCGCAGGTTGGGGAGGTGTACGGGCTGCCGCCGGATGTGGTGGATAGCCTGCAGAAGTATACCTTCGTGGCGAAAGGCTACGCGCCGGGACAGCTCAACATCAATACAGCCACAGCCGATGAGCTGAAAATTCATCCCTACGTCTCCTCGAACGTGGCGCGGGCTATTGTGGCATACCGCGAGCAGCACGGCAGGTATGAGCGTGTGGAGGATGTGCGGCAGGTGCGGCTCGTGTCAGCAGAACTCTATGAAAAGCTGAAACCGTACCTGGCGCTGGAATAGGAGTAGCCTTCCTTTTATTTATATGTGGTCGGACAAAACTGCTTTCGCGGCCCTCGTTAGCTAGAGCCAAAGGAAAGCAGAAGCAGCAAACCTGCTGTCATTTCGAACGCAGTGAGAAATCTATTTAGAATTCTGTAGAGATTTCTCACTGCGTTCGAAATGACAGGAGTGAGTTTGGTTACTTGTGTAAAGTGGAATGGCAGGTGTGGTTAAAGCAAAACGCTTCGTGTCTCTGCACGAATAACTACTTCTCCTCCTCCGGCAAATATGCTCTATAAACCGCCGATAAATCCTCCTCACCAAAGCCCTGCGCTTTTACCTGGGCAAAAACCTCTTTAGCGGCTTGCAGCGACGGCAGCGCAATGTTCTGTTCGTAGGCGGTAACGCTTGCCAGGTGCAGGTCTTTGTGCGCCCACTCCAGCGGAAACTCCGGGGCAAAATCGCGGCTGAGTAGCTTAGGCTGTTTTAGCTTAAGAAAAGGAGCAGCGGCGGGCCCGTTCAGCAGTGTTTTGCACAGCATCTCCTCCGAAATGCCTAAGGACGTGCCTAGCTTAAGGGCTTCCGCGAAAGTGGCCATGGCTTGTGCCAGCATCATATTGTTTGCCATTTTCATGCCTGCGCCGGTGCCATGCGCGCCTACATGCACGGTTTCCTTGCCCATTATATCAAATAGCTCCTGCACCTGCGCCACATCGGCCGCATCGCCGCCTACCAGGAAAATCAACTCTCCTTTCTCGGCGGGTACCAGCGAACCGGAAACAGGCGCATCCAAATAGCGCAAGCCTCGTTTTGTCGCCTGCTCTGCCATTTTGATGGTGAACGACGGATTGATGGTGCTGCAGTTTACCCAGAGTGCGTTTTCAGGCAGTGCCTCCAGAAATCCATCTTCGCCTAAGGCCACTTCTTCAACGGCTTCTGGTGTTGAGAGCATCGTGATCACCACATCGCATTGTGCGGCAAGCGCTGCCGGTAATTCTGCGCGTGTCGCACCATTCTGTACCAGCTCATCGGCTTTGGACTGGGTGCGGTTGTACACCACCAGTTCGTGCCCCGCTTGCTGTAAATTTGCGGCCATGCGGCTGCCCATAATGCCTAATCCTATAAATCCTACTTTCATGTATGTCGGTTTGTTTAAACTACAGTTCCTTTATGCGAGGAAGGGAGTGGAATGGTTATGTCAGATGAGTGAGAGGGGAAGTATGAGCTGTTTATACTTGGCAAGTAGGTGCCGCATCATCCTGTCAATTTATACTTACAAGTGGAGTAAGTCCAGCAGCTTTTCGGCTTTCTCCAGTGCCTGCTTTTCTGACTTGAAGGTAAGCATCTGCTTTGCCTGCGCCAGCGTTACCCAGCGCGCCTCGTTTACCTCCCAATCGTGCTTATTTATGTGGCCGGAAGTATAGCGGAGCAAAAAGAAGTGAACGAACTTATGGAAACGCACGCGCTCCTTGCCTTTGTTTCCCACATACCAGTACTCAATGGTATCGATTTTTTGGAGCAGTTCCGTGTCAATGCCTGTTTCCTCTTGTACTTCACGCACCGCAGTCACTTCCGGCGTTTCGCCTTTGTCCACGATACCTTTCGGCAGCTGCCAGCGGTTTTCCTTTCCCACCGAAATGAGTGCCACCTCTACACCGGCATCATCAGAAGCCCGGAAAGCAATACCGCCTGACGAAACCTGGTCTACAGTGGCCAGTTTGGGTTTTCTAGCATCGGGGAAAAGGTCTCCAGTCATCTTCTCAGGTATAAACGCTCTGATTTACTGCGCCAAGGGAGTTGCCTTCACAGCTGTTGAATCTTGCTGCATCTGCTTGCGCTGCTCATTCAGCCAGAGCAGCGTGGGGTTATAGGCCATGTCGTGCACGCCCACGTACAGCAGCAGCTTCACGTTGTTGGATGTGCGGCTGAACACCACCGGCGGGTCGCCTTCGGCAAAGTATGCATCCATGCTGGTGCCCTCCAGCCCTTCCGGCAGCGCCTGCTCCTTTACAATGTAATCCATCTGCTCCTGCGAAATTGTGTCGGCAGGATCTGCCAGAATGTTAAACGCGCGAATGGAGTGGCTGGCAGGCACGAGCAGGTCGTTGATGCCATGGGCGATGAAAATGGGAACGTCTTTGGCCTGGTGGATCTGTGTGCTCGGGCTGCGCTTTTTGCCTTCTTCGAACGCGGGTGTACCAGGGAGCGGCTCCCCGCCCAGGGCCGAAATAATCTGGCTGTTATACTTGCGGTGCGGGTAGTAGAGGTTAAACTCATACCAATCCGGAATATCGAACACAGGCACCCAGGCTGCCACGCCCGCCCACATGTCGGGGTGGCGGCTGGCTGTTACCAACGCCGTCATGGCACCGCCCGAAGAGCCAACCAGGTAAACGCGCGAAGAGTCGATGTGGGCGTTCTGCATGGCGTACTCCACGGCATCCATGATGTCCTGAATCGCCAGGTCAGAGGCCATCGCTTCCGGATGATCGAACACGCCGCGGAAATTCGGCTGAATGTAAGCCCAATCATACTTCTCAGCCCACAGCGCGAACGGCAGCGAAGGCACCTGCAGGTAGCCGCTGCTCCAGCTGTGCAGCAGCACCAGCAATGGCTTTTTACGGCTCGACTCCGACGCATAGAACAGCGCAGGTTCCACCTGGCCGTCGGCCGTGGATTTTATTCGAACATCCTGTATATCAGGCACCCCCTTTTTCCAGGCCGCCAGGCTTTCAGTGCCTACCTTGCCGGGATACTGCTTGGTGGTGCTATACTTATCCATCCGCTCAATGGGCGGAATGGGCTTATCACCCCGGTTGCAGCCTAAGAGGGCCAGGCACAGTAACAGCAGCAGTATAAAGGAGGGAAAGCTAGTTTTCATGTATGATCGCGTTTGCAGGCGCAAAGGTATGGGTTGCTTATACTCCTACAAGAACTCACTGTTGTTAAAAATGTTGCATGCGGCCGTTTTTAGCCTGAGTGCTGCATAAGATGCAGTAGCGTTTTTAAGCTAACACAGCTGAAAGACAAATCTGTTCCGCAAGCTTCATTGTTCCAGGATACTGGTTAATCCTTCTTTCTCACAAAGTACCCTTGATACTGTTTTGCTCCAAAACCAAGCGGCGTGTGGCTACATCATTCAGAAACACATACACCTCCCGGATATCCAGCTGCTGGTAAGCAAATTCGCCGACAACGGCCCGGTTCGTTATAAAGCCTTGTATGATGCTTTGCCTGTGCTGTGTTTCATCAACGGAATCCGGTACAGTTTGAAGGGGTTGGAGTAATACAGCGGCAGCATGATCGCTGGTGGTGTAGTCGAACAGGGGGAATATATCATCCTTAAGGTTAAGATCCTGTACCTGCAGCGTTTAGTTTCCGAGTAGTGGTGAGTTGGCATTAATAGAAATGACAAGATAACATATTCAGCCTCAGTAACTCCCTTCTAAGTCTGCTTAAATCCTGCTAACTTGCTTTGTTTAGGTAGACTTAACACCCGCTTCTTTCGTTTACGAGGCATAGTATAGTATTAATTTCGTGTGATGAGCCAGGATACGGAGGCACAAGAGCAGGTTTCGCCGGTAGGGCCGGACGAGTATAATGCAGTTATGGAAGTGTGGGAGGCATCTGTGCGGGCCACGCACCACTACCTGCGTGAAAAAGACCTTCAGTTTTACAAGCCCCTTGTGCGCCATAAGTACCTGAAAGCCGTGAAGCTACACGCCGTGCGGCACCCCGACGGAAGCATAGCGGGATTTATGGGCACGGCCAAAGGTGCGCTCGAGATGCTGTTTATTCACCCCGATAGCCGGGGGAAAGGCATTGGCAAGCTGCTGCTGCTGCATGCCATACATAAACTGAAAGTAAGCAGGGTGGATGTGAACGAGCAGAACGTGCAGGCTATCGGCTTTTACGAGCGCTTTGGCTTCCGCACCGCCGACCGCTCTGAGCGCGATGGCACCGGTAAGCCCTACCCGATCCTGCACATGCAATTAACCTAACAATAGCATACCTGTGCGCTGCGGCTGCACCAAGTATAGAAATTACCCATGAAGGACATCCTTAAGAACTACCGACGCAGGCTTCTGAACCTCGGCTCCAGCAACAGGGCCCTGGTGCTGCTACGCCTGTACCGGGAGCTGCACCTGGATGTGGAGGCGCTGGATTTTGTGAACGGGAAGCCCGCTTTCGAGGTGCTGGAGAAACTGTTATCAGGTAAAAAGAAGATCACTCTAAGCCCTTACGCCGATAGTCGGCATGCGCCCGTAGCCACCGTGAGCCGCCGCCTCCGGTTTATTAAGCGGAAGGCGGAGATGGTGTTTGAAGAGCGCGGCAGCAAAGAACTATACTTAGGCTGGCCCTTTGTGCACGGCAAGTTTTCGGATGGCACGGCGGTGCGCTGCCCGTTGCTGTTCTTCCCGGTGCGGCTGCAGGTAAATGCGGCGCAGGAGTGGGAGCTGCAGCCCGACGAGGCCCAGCCACCCCAATTCAACCAAAGCTTTCTGCTGGCCTACGCGCATTACATGGGCACCCCGGTGGCCGAAGACCTGCTGGAGCTGGATGTAAGCACACTGCCGCAACAACCGCTGGAGTTCCGCACCAAAGTATACGAACTGCTCAAGGAGCAGCAGCTAAGTATAAACGTGGGCCGCGAATTCTTTACCGACAAGCTCAAAACCTTTACCGAGTATAAAAAAGCCGACTACGAGGCCGAGCACAAGCCGGGGCAACTGTACCTGGAGCAGCAGGCGGTGCTGGGCATTTTTCCGCAGGCAGCCTCTTACCTGCTGTCGGATTACGACGCCTTGCTGGAGCAGGAAGCGCTGCAGGAAATGGAGCAGCTGTTCGGCACCCAGGAGGCAAGTATAAACAGTACACCGCAGGCGCAGCACACCTTTACCGCTTTTGCCATGGATGCCTCTCAGGAGGCGGCTCTGCAGGCGGTAAAGCATGGGCAGTCGGTGGTAGTGCAGGGGCCGCCGGGCACGGGAAAGTCGCAGCTTATCTGCAATCTGGTGTCTGACTTCACGGCCCGGGGCAAAAAGGTGCTCGTGGTGAGCCAGAAACGGGCCGCACTCGATGTGGTGCACCGCCGCCTGTCGCAGCAAGGGCTGGGGCCATTTGCCGCCGTAGTGCACGACATCAATGCCGACCGCAAAGCCGTTTTCACACAGCTGCGCGAGCAGATAGAGCAGCTGGATGAATACCGCAAGCAGAACCTGGCCCTAAACAGCATCTACACCGACCGTGTTTTTCTGGAGGTAGGCCGCGGCATCAACAAAAACCTGGAAAGGCTGGAGAACTTCAGAAGCGCCCTCTTCGATGCCAGCCGCAGTGGGTGGTCGCCGAAAGAGCTATACTTGCGCAGCAGTTTACAGCGGCCGCACATCTCGCTTTCCACCACCTACCGTACCCTCACCGCCGAAAACGTGGCCGAGTTTCTGCCGCGCCTGCACGCCTATGTGCAGCAGGCCATTCCTTGGCAAAAGGAAGAATTTGCGTGGCAGGAGCGGCGCAGCATGAAAGGCTACACCTGGCAGGAGCGGCAGGAACTGGAGGCGCTGATTCAGGTGCTGCCAGAGGAGCACACCACACTGCAGCAGAATATCAGCGACCTGAGCGGCTTTCCGTTCGTGCTGGGGGAGCTGCCAAAGTACAAAGCGGCATCAGAATACATCGCTAAGCTGCAGAAGCTGCTGGGGCAGGAGGGGGTGCTGCCCGCTCTTCAGCCGGTACTACAAAAGCAGGCAGAGGCGAAGGAGCTGCAGGCGCAGGTGTTGCGGCTGAAAGCGCTATACCTGGCAGCTCCGGCTCCCGATGGCCTGATTCCAGTAGAAGATCTTGTTTCGCTGAAGGCGGCTCTGGCCAAGTATGAGGAGCAGCAGGGACAGTTTTGGAAGCAAATCAGCTGGTATTTTTCACCTGAAAAGCGGCTGTTGCAGAAGGCGCTCGCCAAGTATAAACTGGAGCTGAATGAGGCAGGCGTGGGCGAGTTGCAGCGGCGGCTGGTGCTGCGCAAGCAGACAGAAGAGTTCATGCAGGGTATCAATGCAAGTATAAAAGCAGGTTTCCGGATTGATCGTGACGCCACCGAGGTGCTGCAGAAGCTACAGGTGGTGGAGCAGGCCCTGCAGGCGCAAAAGCTCCTCCGGAAGCTGCACAACGATAAAGTACTGCACGAGAAACTGCTGCGCATCGTGCAACTGCCCGAGCACCTGCAAGCACTGGTGCAAAGTATAAATCAGGCAGAGGACAAGTGTAAAGTATGGCTGAAGTGGCTCACCGAGCCGCAGGTGCAGCGCCTGACGCAGGACAACAACTACAAAGAAGCGCTGCTGCAGGAGCTGCCCGAGGTATTTGAGCACCTGGTGGCGTTTGATACACTGCTGGCTTCCTTCACCGAGGCTGAGCGAAAAGTGGCGAGGCTGCTGCTGGAACAAGGCATTAAAACGGCAGAGGAGGGCGAAACACTGCTGCTGAACAGCCTGCACCTGGCTTGGCTGCACGAGTTGGAGGGGCTGCACCCGGAGCTGCGCATGCCAAGCAACGGTGAACTGGAGCGCATCGAAGGGGAACTTCAAAACCAGTTGCTGCAAAAACAGGAATTGAGTCAAGAAATTGTGCTTTCGCGGTTACGGGAGCAGGCGTACAAGGATATTGAGGTAAACCGTTTGGGTAATCCCGTCACATACCGCCGCCTGCACGCGCAGGTGAGCAAGAAGCGCAGTCTGTACCCGCTCCGCAAGCTGTTCGAACTGTTCTCTGAGGAGCTGCTGGATTTGGTGCCGTGCTGGCTGGCCTCGCCCGAAACGGTGTCGGCGGTGTTGCCGCTGGAGCGCTGCTTTGATTTGGTGATTTTTGACGAAGCCTCGCAGTGCTATGCTGAAACCGGTATCCCCGCCATGCTGCGCGGCAAGCAGGTGGTGGTTGCCGGTGATGCCCAGCAGCTGAAACCGTCGGACCTGTACCGTGCCCGCTGGAGTGGCAAAGAAGAGGAGGAAGTGGAAGAACTGTCGGCTGAGTCGTTGCTGGAGCTGTGCGGTTTATACTTGCCGCAGACCATGCTCACGCAGCATTACCGCAGCCGCTACCCGGAGCTTATCGAGTTCTCAAACCGCTTTTTCTATAAAGACAAACTGGAACTGATACCCGAACTGTTGGATGCCAACGCACGCCAGCCGGCTATCCGGTTTGTGAAAGTGCACGGACTGTGGCAGGACAACCAGAACCTGCTGGAGGCGCAGCGGGTGGTGGAGCTGGTGCTGCAGTACCTGCAGGAAGGGCAGGAGGAAATCGGCGTCATCACCTTTAATTACAACCAGCAGATGCTGGTGCAGGATTTGCTGGAGGAGGCTGCGCTGCTGCAGGGAATCACGCTGCCGTCGTCGCTGCTGGTGAAAAATATTGAGAACATTCAGGGCGATGAAAAGGAAGTGATCATCCTTTCGGTGGGTTATGCCCCGGATGAGAAAGGCAAGTTGGCCATGCAGTTCGGCAGTTTGAACCAGGCTGGTGGCGAAAACCGCCTGAACGTGGCCATCACCCGCGCCAAACAGCAGGTGGTGGTGGTGAGCAGCATCCGGGCAGAGCAACTGCAGGTCGAGAACACGCTGCACCTGGGGCCAAAGCTGTTGCGCGATTACCTGCATTACGCCCAGCAGGTGAGCCGCCGCTATTTTGAGTATCAGCCGAAACAGGAAAGTATACCGCACTACGTGCCACTGCTGAAAGAGGCACTGCAGCAGCAGGTAGCGCACCTGAAGCAGGAAGTGCCGTTTGCTGACCTTACGCTGGTGCAGGAAGCCGCCTACCACGGTGTGATACTCACCGACGATGATCTCTATTACAGCGCGCTCTCCGTCCGACATGCGCACGCTGACATTCCAAGATTGCTGCAGCTGCGCCACTGGCCCTACAAGCGCGTGTACAGCCGCCAGTTTTGGGAGAAGCCGGAGAAAACGGTGAAGGAGTTGAAAGCAAGCCTGAAAGGGAAGATGCTGGAAAGTTAGAAATTACATAGGCTTTAGCTGGCGCAAGCGTCCGCTTGTGCCCCATTTCATCTCTTTTTCAAATTTAACCTTTTGGGGATAAACATAACCAATACTCGTTTTGAGCTATCCCCTTGAGGGGATTATAGGGGTGTTTACACCTGCATATTCACTAGTATTTATGACAAAAGCGCATCCACTACGTAGCTTTACACCCCTTCGGTCCCCTCAAGGGGACAATTCTTTTACATAAGGGCTTATTCCAGTAAAGATACGGAACAGGATTAGGCGTCCGCTTGTGCCGCGTTTCGATTTAGTTTGCAAGTATAGGCTTCGGGTTGTAAACAACATATGAAACAGGAAGCTATACTTTCCCCAGATCTCCTCGTACTGCCAAGGCAAACACATCAGCATGCTGTACAAAATTTTTACCGTTTACGTGTACCTGCAAACCCTCTTCTGCGGCTGCGGCGGAGACAGGCGCAACAGTGGCTTTGAAAGGCCGGACTTCAAATATAAACTAGAGAAAATAGCGCGGCTGAACGAGCAGGTACAGGAAAGCTCTGGTCTCGCCCACGCCCCCGACAGCACTTTCTGGACGCACGGCGATAGCGGCACACCGGCTACTTTATATCAGGTTAGAGCGGATGGCGAACTGCTGCAGACATTGCCGCTGGACCTGCCGAACCGTGATTGGGAAGAGCTCGCGGAGAGCGGGGAGCAGCTGTTCATCGGCGACTTCGGCAACAACCAGAACAACCGGCAGGACCTGCGTATCCACATCCTCAACAAGCAAAGCTATACTTCAAGCGGCACCATCAATTTCACTTTTGGGGACCAAATGGCATTTCCACCCGCACAGGATGAGCAGCACTTCGACCTGGAGGCGTTTTTCTACCACCAGGATTCGCTCTATCTCTTCACCAAAAGCCGCGGCCGAAACAAGCAACTGAAGCTTTATACCTTACCCGCCACGGCAGGCAGGCATGTGGCACGTTTGCAGGAGCAACTGCCGGTGCGCGCCATGACGACTGCCGCCGCGCTCTCACCCGACGAAAAGCAGTTTGCCATACTTGGCTACGGTAAAGTATACCTGTTCGAGGTGCAGAACGGCCGCATCAGCCTCGGCGGAAAGCACTACTGCGTGCCTGTCGGCAGAACGGGGCAGGCCGAGGCGATACTCTACACTTCCCCAAATCAGCTGCTGATCACGAACGAGAGCGGTAAGCTTTTTGAGCTAAGGCTGCGCCAATCGCCATCGCCAAAAGCAAAATAGCCGTAGTAGGAGTATCACATCAAAACGAAGAGAAAACAATGCATACAACCATATTAGTAACAGGTGCCACAGGCACGGTAGGCCGCGAAGTGATCAAGCAACTCTCGATGCTGGAAGATGATATCCGGGTGCGGGCGGGCGTTCACTCTGTCATTACGGGGGAGAACCTGAAGCGCCTGCCAGGTGTGGAGATCTCTGAAATGGATTTCGAGAACCCCGAGTCACTGCACGCGGCTTTCACGCATGCCGATAAACTTCTCATGATCGCGCCTTTTACGGATGACCAGGTGACGATGGAGAAGACGCTGGTGGATGAGGCAAAGCGAACAGGCGTAAAGCACATTGTAAAGCTTTCTTCGATGGGAGCGGATGAGGAGCCCGGTATTTTGCTTGGCCGCTGGCACCGTGAGATAGAGCGCTACATCGAGGACAGTGGCATCAATTATACTTTCCTAAGGCCAACGTCTTTTATGCAGAACTTCATTGAGTATGATGCCGGTAGTATAAAGCAGGAGGGCCGTTTTTACCAGCCTACCGGCGAGGGCAAAGTATGCTATGTGGATGCACGCGATATTGCCGCCGTGGGCGTGGAAGCACTACTTGGCGAAGGCCATGAAGGAAAGATTTATGATATTACCGGCCCTGAGGCGCTCTCGAACTACGATGTGGCGCAGCTGATGAGCGAGGTAACCGGCAAACAGGTGGAATACGTGGATGTGCCGGAACCGGCGGCCCGGGAAGCCATGTTGGCCCAGCACGTGCCCGCCTGGATGGCTGATGCTTTGCTGGAACTCTACGGTGTGTACAGAAACGGTAATGGCAGCCAGGCAACGGACACCGTAGCGCAGCTTACAGGGCGCCAGCCACACACCATGCGCCAGTTCCTGCAAGATCATCAGGAAGATTTCAGTTAAGATACATTAAGCTAACAAATATACTCCTTCAGTTTTTGGCTTTACGTTGATTCATCACCATACAAAAAAAGCCCCTCCTGCAAAACAGGAGGGGCTTTCTATTTGATGCTATACTTGGTTCTATTTAATCAAGGTCGCGGTAACGGTCGCTGCGGCGCGTGTTAAAGCGGTCGCTGTCGCCTCTGTTACTGCCTGAATTAGAGCTTCCGCTCTGGTCTCCATAGCCACGGTAGTTCTCACGGGAGTTAGATCCCTGGTTGTCGCCATAGTACGAAGTTCTGCTGTCCATGGAGCCGTAACGACTGTTGTCGCCGCCCTGGCCGCCTTGGTTATAGCCTCCTTCGCTGTAGCCGCTCTGGCCATAACGGCCGGAGAAGTTACCCTGGCTGGAGCCGCCTGAGCCATAACCGCCCTGGCTGCTGCCACCATATCCGCCGCGGCTTCCTGAGCCACCCTGGTTGCTGCCTGATCCGTAGCCGTAGCCACCGCTCATGCCGCTGTTACGGTTGCTGTCGCCGTAGCCGCCGCTCTGCTGGCTTCCGCCTGATGATCTGCCGGAAGAACCATAGCTGGAGCCACCACTGTAGCCCTGGCCATAGTCGCTGCCCTGTGAGCCATATCTGGCTGAACGATATTCATCGTCGTACGAGCCGCCTCTTGAGCCGTAGCCGCCCTGGCTGTCGTAACCACCTTGCATGGAGCTTTGAGAATCCCATCCGCGCTGTGAGCCACGGTTGTTCTGGTCATACTCGCTCATGCCTCTGCTGGAGCCATAGCCCATAGAACCGTAACGGTCTCTATCGCCATAGCCACCCTGGTCGTTCGATCTGCCCGGGCCTGATCCTGTCATGCCGTAACCGCCGCCTTGCTGGCCGCTGCTGTAGCCTCCCTGTCCGGAAGATGAGCCATAGCTGCCCTGGTTGCCATAGTTCTGCGAGGCAGAGCCATAGTTGCCGCCGTAGCTGCCCATGCCGCCCTGGCCGTTCATTCTGCCATAGTCGTCCTGGTCAGACGAGCTGCCGCCGCCGTAGCCGCCTTGAGACGAACCGTAACGGTGCGACCCCTGGTTTTGGCTGGTGTAGCCGCCGCCCTGGTTGCTAAAGTGTCCACTGCGTCCGCTATCGTAGCTGCCATAGCTTCCCTGCGAGGAGTTACCCTGTGTGCCAAAGGCACCGGATGCGCCACCGGAAATCATGCCACCTTGTCTGTCGCCTTCTCTATCTTCGTAGCCACCCTGCATGCCGCCACGGCTGGCACCAAAGTCCTGGTCCTGGTTTCTCACACGGTTTCCTTCAAAACCACCCTGGCTGCCATAGTTGTAGCCACCCTGCGAGCCGCTGTAACCGCCTTGGCCGCTGCTGCTGCTGCCTCCATAACCGCCCTGCGATGATCCGCCGGAGCCACCATAGTTGCTCTGGCCGCCGTAGTTGCCACCGCCCTGGTTAGACGAGCCGCCATAACCGCTCTGGCCACCATAGTTGCCCTGCGAGCCATAGTCGCTTTGATAACCGTAGCCACTCTGGCCCCCATAGTTGCTGTTCTGTGAGCCATAACCGTAGCCGCCCTGGCTGCCGTAACCGCTCTGGTTACCGGAGCCGCCTTGATTGCCCTGGCCGCCCTGGTTGCTGCCTGATCCGTAGCCGTAGCCACCGCTCATGCCGCTGTTACGGTTGCTGTCGCCGTAGCCGCCGCTCTGCTGGTTGTTGCCTTGCGAGCTCTGTGATGAGCCGCTGCTGGACATAGAGCCATAGTTGCCGTAATCCGACATGTTGCTGCTGCGATCAGAATCAGTGTTGGAGCCTCCCGAGTTGGAAGAGCTGTTGCTACTGCTGCTGCCTGATTTGCTGCTGCCGGACTTTGCGCTTGGGCTGTCTGATTTCTTCGAGTCCTTCTTAGAGGAAGAGGAAGAAGTTGTGGAGCCGGAAGAGGAGCTTTTTGCTTTCGTGCCGGAAGATTTAGAGGTAGACCCAGAGGTTTTGCTGCTGGAGCTTCCGCTTGGTGAGGATGATCCGCTTCCTGAAGAGGACGATCCCCCTAATGAAGACCCTCCTGAAGAAGAGTTGCCGGAGGAAGACCCACCGTAAGAGCTGTTACTTGTATCGTTTGATGAGGATGTCGGATTGGAGCTCGACGAGCTGCTATTTGCGTTTGAGCTGTCGCTCGAGTTCTGATTTTTTTCGTTGTCTTTCATAGTTCTGGTTTATTAAGTTTGTGAAGATGTTAATGTATTAGCCTGCTACAACTACACCTAAAGGGGCGGCATTAGCAAATAAACCCGCTCCCGTTTTGGTTGCAACCGCACCTAAAGTTTAGGTGCGATCTACTGCTTTTTAAGTGTAACTGAATGATTTAGCTATACGAACCAGAGGGCACATGGTTATTTCTATGTTCGCCTGCAACTTACTGTTAGCGGTAGGAGAATTGGCTTGCTCCAATAGGAAGAACAGGAGCTGGAAAAGGTGCTTAGATGAGGACGTACATACTCCCTGAGCACAGGTAACTGGCAAGCTTATACTTGTGTAAGTGCTTGGTGTTGTAACAGTTGTTATTTTGCTTTGGGCGGTAGTGCTTATTCAGAACTTATACTTACATTTGCCTCATTATTAATTATATTCAGTAGAATGAAAACAGGTACAGTAAAATTCTTCAACGTATCCAAAGGGTTCGGTTTTATCGTGGCAGATGACACAAAACAGGAAATCTTTGTGCACCAATCAGGCCTGACCGACGAAGTACGCGAGAACGACCGCGTTTCTTACGAAGAGAAGGATGGCAAAAAAGGATTGAACGCTATTAACGTAGAGAAAATCTAAGTTAGGTTAAGCTGGCCTACGGTCACTTCTCAAGCATTCTTCTACCCGCTCAGCTCCTGGGCGGGTTTTTCTTTTGTTAGTTTTTCGGCTCTATGCGCTCTTCCTGCTTTTCCCGGTTCCGCTCTTCGCCTTTCTCCAGCCCTTCCTGTATCAGCTCCTCTGCCTCCATTTTGTCTTCCAGGTCGGCATGCGGGTGCTCCTGCTCCGCCTCGTGTTGCGGCTCATAGTTCAGGGTGATCGTCATGGGGAAGTGATCGGACCCAAACTTGCGAAGGCGGCGCAAACTCACCAGCCGGAATGCCGGGTCGTAGAACACATGGTCGAGCGGGTAGCGGAACACAGGGATATGTGCGTTATAGGTGTTGTAAAAGCCTCTGCCCACACGCGGGTCAAGCATGCCGCTCACCTCCTTAAACAGCTTGGTGGTGTTAGACCAGGCCACATCGTTCAAGTCGCCGGCCACCACAGAAGGGTAGGGCGTTTTCTTCGATTCTTTGGCAACGATCAATAACTCTGCCTCGCGCGTTTCGGTGTTGAGCATCAGGCGCGGTGGCTGCGGGTGCACCGTAAACAGGTCGAATTTTTTACCGCTTGGCAGCTCCACCACGGTGTAAAAAGAAGGGATATCGTCCTCAACATTAAACCTGATCTCGCTGTTGTGCAGCTTAAACTTGCTCCAGAACAGCATGCCGTAGGTATTATCCAGAGGCTTTTTGATAGAGTAGGGGTAGCGCTTGTCCATCTCCTGGCACACGCTGTCGTGCCAGGCCTGATCCGGTTCGTTCATCACCAGCATGTCCGGGTCTTCCTCCAGCACCACATCCAGAAACTTTTGATAGTCCTTGTTCACCATCCGCACGTTGGCCATCATCATAGTAAAAGCATTGGTGGGTTTGGCCACCTCCGTCCGGAGCGCCTCCACTTTGGCCAGTGGCGTGAAATTATAGACGTAGCGTATCTCGTTCAGGATACCGAGCACCCAGGCTGCCACCATCAAGGTCTCCCAGGTACCCTCCACTCCATACATTGTGGTATAGAGCACCAAAATGACAGCCAGGATAACGGCCACGTGCAGGCGCGGAAAATCCAGCACCCGGATCCACCAAAGGGGCGTGCGGATGAGTGGCAGAAAAGAGAAAAGGGTGAAGAGACAGCCAAGTATAAGGAGCGCAGATTTCATTTCAGACAGGTGCTTGAGCGGTTAGTGCATGTAAACCATACTCTTATGAGCTGGTATTTGTTTCTGCTCCTATTGTACGGATTTCCTACACAAGCCGGTGCATCTATTATGCCCCAAAAGCAGTCGCCCCGGCTGCAGGGCATGGGCAACCGGGGCGACTTGCATTATAGGTGGTTTCCAGGCTACTGCTGCTGCGCTTCGGCAACGCGTACGCCAACCGAAAGCACGTGCGGCAGCGGATCGCGGCGCATGTACTGCGTCAGTTTGATGCGGTAGGTGCCTGCCTTCTCGAATTTTACATCGTCCAGCGCCACCACCTGCAGGTCGTAAATATCGCTGGAGCCATCACCCAGTGGCTTTCCCGTTTTGGAATCCATCAGGAGCACCTCGTGCAGGCTCGCAGAGAGTTGTGTACTGTCAGGCCCCACTAACTGGTGGCGCAGGTACAGGTTGTAATAATCATACTGCAGGTTATAGCGCACGTTGAAAGAAACGTCATATCGCTGCGTAGTATCCTTTATTTCGAAGTCAAAAACGGGGGCATTGTCGATTTGCCAGTTTCCATCCGGCAAATCGACATTCTGTTCATACACCCGTGCCGGATCACAGCCGATCAGCAGCAGCAACAGGGCCGCTACGCACATTATCATACTTCTAGGCATCGGTGCGCGGTGGTTTAGTGCCCTGATCGGGCTTTTTGCCTTTAAAAGGTTTCCGGCGGCGCTTCTGGTTTTGTCCGCCACCACCCTGCTGCGCGCCATCAGGCGCACTTACGCCTCCTGGTGCCTCTGCCCGCGGTGGGCGTGGCTCACGTTTCTCACGACGCTCTCCTGGCTCCTTGCTTGCACGGGGTTCGCGGCTCTCCCTCGGCTCTCTGCTTTCACGCGGTTCCCTGTTCTCACGAGGAACCCGGTTTTCACGTGGCTCCCTGTTTTCCTGCTGTGGTTGGCCCTCCCTGCTTTTGTTTTTGTTGCGTGGCGGGCGCTGCCTACGTGGCCTGTCCTGTGTTTGCTGGTCATCAGATGGCGAGGAAGAGCCTGGTGCCCGTTCTCCCGCTACTGCGGCAGGAGCCTCTGCTCTTCTTTCCTGCTGTCCCTCGCCTGAACCGGATGGGCGCTTCTTCTTTTTCTTTTTCTTGCTGCTTTTATACTTGTCATCGAGGCGCTCGAGGCTACCCTCCACCTGTGCCACAAACTCATTCTGCTTTACCTCTTCCTCCACTACCGGCATCAGGGTCTCCACCGCAATGCCCTTGGCATTCAGCTCCTGGATCTCCTGCACACGTTCCACCGGCACGGCATACCAATTGTTGTCGCCTCTGTAGCCGAACCACATCATGCGCTTGAAGATATCCGTTTTCTGCAGCATGGCATCACCCTGCTGCGTCTGCAGTGGCCTGTTAACCGTTGGGATGTCCTTCAGGGCATCCATGTAGGTCTCCAGTTCATAGTTGAGGCAGCACTTGAGGCGGCCACACTGTCCGGACAACTTGCTCGGGTTGAGCGACAGGTTCTGGTAACGCGCAGCCGTGGTGGACACGCTCTTGAAATCGGTGAGCCAGGTAGAGCAGCAAAGCTCGCGGCCGCAGGAACCGATACCGCCCAGGCGGCCGGCTTCGTGGCGCAGGCTGATCTGGCGCATTTCAATGCGTATTTTAAACTCCTCAGCCAGCTTCTTGATCAGGTCGCGGAAATCCACCCTGTCGTCGGCCGAGTAGAAGAAAGTGGCCTTGGCGCGGTCTGCCTGGTACTCCACATCCGACAGCTTCATTTTCAGACGAAGCTGCTGTATGATTTCCCGGCTGCGGTACATGGTACTTCCCTCCAGGTCGCGCACTTCGTTGAACTTCTCCATGTCGCGCTCGTTGGCGATGCGGTAGATGCTGCGAATTTCCTCGTTGTTGTCTACCTTCTTCTTGAGCATCTGCAGCCGAACAAGCTCACCTTTCAGCGACACAAAGCCAATGTGGTGACCATTGGGCACATCCACGACCACGGCGTCGCCGGTGGTCAGGTCCAGCCTGTTTATATTGCGAAAAAAGTCTTTGCGACCTCCTTTGAATCTTACCTCTATAATATCGAACTCCTCAAACGACGTTGGTATTTCCATGTCGCTAAGCCAGTCGAATACGTTTAAACGGTTACAGCCTCCCGTGCTGCAGCCGCCGTTGCTTTTGCAGCCACCAACTACCTCTGTGCCTTCGGCACTGGTTGTCTTGGTGCCGCAGCCGCCACTAGAACATGAACTACATCCCACTTTTTATATCTCCTTATATAGCTAGGCTATTCTTGTTTTCTAAAATAGTTAATTAACAAATATAACAATTTTTTAGGCTTTTGCTTTGGCCGCCTGTAAAACTGCTCCTCTCGCAAACACAAGAACACACGGATTAGTGCTACCTGTACCCGCAAAAGCACGCAATGGCCCTATACGAAAAATGAGGAGCGGGTGGGGCTGGCACAGAATTAAAGTATAATTTTAGGGAATGCTTCGGAAGTTACTCTCTCATGCCGCTATCTATGGCCTGGCTGCACAATTGCCCCGTGTGGCTGGCGTGCTCGCACTTCCTGTTATTACCCCCTACTTAACCCCCACCGATTATGGTGTGGCGGGGGTTATGTCTGCTTACTTGGCTGCGCTAACGCTAGTGCATTCACTGGGGCTTGGTACTGTTGAAATGAACAGTTTTGTAAAGTACCCACTGCGCTATAAGTGGATCTGGCGACAAATACACGGTTTTATGCTGCTGTGGTCGGTTATGTATGGTCTTCTTATGTTTGCAGTGTTATATGCCGTTGTGCCAGATGAAGCAAGCGGAAATGAATTAGTGCTCGTGTTACTTCAGGTAATTCCGGTTGCTTTTCTGGCTCCCACTTCAGGCTACGGCGGCACTACTTTTCTGCTCCGGCAGCAGCCTATGTCCATTGCGTGGCGCTCGTTTGTAGCCGGGTTGATGATGGTGGCGCTGAATATTTATTTTATTGCAGAAATGCGTTTGGGTTACATGGGATGGTTTTACGCCAGCTTCTGTAGCGAAGTCATACTCTTCTTGCTTTACTTCAAAAAAGTATACTTTGATGAGAAGATTTGGCCGATATTTCGCTTTAAGATGCACCGAATACGCCATTCTCTCCGAATTGGTCTGCCCATGGTGCCGCACAATTTTTCAACTTTTCTGTTAGATGCATCCGACAAGTTGGTGATGGATGCGTTAAAAATACCTATTACACGCATTGGCTCTTATAACCTTGCCTCGAGCTTTGGGTTATATTTCTCAGCTGCATCTGGTGCATTGGAGCAGGCTGCCAGCCCTTTTTACTATCAATACTATGCAAAGTCTAAAGATAAAGCTGCCCTACTGTCTGCACGTAAAATGACGCTCACAATGCAGGCTTTTTTCCTGATGACCACCTTTGCCGTTTCAATTTGGCTAAAAGAAGTGTTTCAACTGCTTATAAAAAATAATGTTTTGCAGCAGGCTTACCCCTTGGCTATAGTTATCTTGATGGGGTACAACTACAGGCCTATGTATTGGGCTGTGGTGAATAGATTGGCGTATGAAGAGAAAACAAAGGTGCTTTGGAAAATATCGCTAGTGGCGGGGCTGGGAAACGTGCTTCTAAACCTATTATTGATTCCTTACTATGGGATAGAGGCAGCTGCTTTTACTACGTTTGCCGCACTGATGTATATGGGATACAGTGGTTTTATGCTGAAGGAGTACAAGCAGTTGCCCCGGATACCGCACTACCCTCTGCTGTGGCTTATGGCTACTACTGGCTTGTTGCTTCTTTCTTATTATTTGTCCGACGTCGCTGTTCTAGTAAAAGTTATGATTACAGGCTCTCTGTTAACACTGGTGACTCTGTGGGTTGTTCTAAATATCAAAACCACTAAGTCGGTAGTTTAGTCCGGCTAATCAGTCTGAAAGGTACTGCAGCTGTAAGCTCTTATAGCATGTTTTGGCGTAAATACTACCTCATCTAGCACAATGCAACCCATGCCTAACTTCCGTTTCACCTTCTTAACAGCCCATGAAATGTCGCTGCTGCGGCAAACGTTTCTGGATGCTTTCGCTGATTACGTTGTGCCGATACAACTAAGTGAAACACAGTTCCAAACCAAGTTGAAGCGGGAGGGAATAGCACCGGAGTTCTGTGTAGCCGCCTATGTAGGGGATGAAATGGCAGGGTTTATACTTACGGGACTAGGGGAATGGGAAGGCAAGCCAACTGCTTACAATGCCGGTACAGGCGTGAAGCCCATGTACCGCGGGCACCGGCTTACGGAGCAACTGTATGCTTTCCTGCTGCCAAAACTGCGCGAGAGCGGAGTGGAGCAGTGCCTGCTGGAGGTGATACAAGACAACAAACCAGCACTTAAATCCTATGAGCGCACAGGGATGCGTATTACCCGCTCCCTCGACTGCTTCCGCTCTCCCAAGCAGGAAATTCTTTTTTCCACAGACATGCCTGATGACATTACTCTTTCCTTGGCCTCACGGCCTGATTGGAAGGTTTATGATACATTTAAGGATGTTGCGCCTACGTGGCAAAATAACAGTGCAGCTATCAAGCGGAGCGGTAGCGAGTGTGTGACGCTGGAGGCCGTTAATTCTTTTGAGGAGGTAGTGGGGGTCATTTCTTTCTTCCCAAAACTCGGAACGGTTGCACAACTGGCGGTGGATGCGCGCTGGCGCGACATAGGGGTGGGGTCAGCGCTGCTGCGGGAGGCGGTGCAGCGGACAGAAGCATCCGCCCTGCTTTTCATCAACATCGACCATACTGCCAAAGAATTCATCACGTTTCTGGAGCGTCGGCATTTTAAGGTGATACTTCGCCAGTATGAAATGTTGATGGCTATTGTTTAGGGAAGGCAATCAGAATCAGGTACTGCTCTTTCCCTTTCTTTGGAAGAGTTAAAGCTGTAATACTTTAAGCGTACCAGCCCATATCCGTACCTTTGTATCTCAACATAACTGAACTACAAGATGAATATAGCATGGGTATACTTGCTGCTGGCTGGTATTTGTGAGATTGGCTGGGCGTTTGGGCTTAAGTACAGCGAGGGTTTTACAAAGGTTGGCGTAAGCATTGTGACGGTTGTCGTAATGATTTTAAGTTTCGTGCTACTCTCGCAGGCCATGAAGACCTTGCCCTTGGGTACCGCCTACGGTATCTGGACAGGGATTGGAGCCGCGGGTACGGCCGTACTTGGAATGGTGTTCCTGGATGAACCCCGTGACGTTATCCGCATCGTTTGCCTGCTGCTCATTATTACAGGCGTGGTCGGCCTGAAGGTTTTCTCTGGGGTGAAATAAGCTATTCTACTACGTATACATCCAGCGCCTTTTGTGAAAACAAGTATAACTGGGTTTCTCCTACAAGCGCACTACTGTAATTCTTCTCTGTCGGGAGTTCCAGCGTGCGAGCCGCTTGGGTGTAAAGATTACGGAAGTGCAGTTTGTTGTCCTTCACAAAGTATAGCTCATTGTCGCGGAAGCCGATGTGGGACAGACCAGTGTAAGGGAGTGTCGTTTTATAGTTGCCCAAATTATCAAACACCAGAACACCGCTGTTAAAATCGAGCAGGTATACCATATTCTGGTACTCACGCAACTGGCGCACATCAAACTTTGCCCGGTCCAGCAACAGGTTCAACGGCGTTTCCACCGTCAGTTCGCGCACATTTGGGTTCAGCTTGCTTAAAGTCAGGTTTGATTCATCAAAGAGCCAGTAACCTTGGTCGGCAGCGGGTGCGGCTAGCTTGGCGGTGCCTTGCCGGTTCACTTCCAGGAGATCAAGGCTGCTGATGGGGCGCAGAAAACGATCCAACAATACAAGTTGCTGGCTTCCCTCATAAAAAAGCAGGATCTTCATCGGATTCCAAGCATGAATGCTGGAAAAACGAGCCCGTGTGGGAGGAGAGTATACATCCAAGGGAGTGCCCCAAGGGTCGAGGCGCAGCAGGTTCTGGCTTTCGTCCAGCAGGTAAATATTACCTGTGCGGTCCTGGGAAACGGCTGTTGCAGAACTGGTAACAACGGAATGACTATAGCGCAACACGGGTGCCTGGAGCGTGTCCTGCGCCATGCCTGGTGCCCCTGCTACAAAGAGCAGCCACAGCACGAGAACGTGTATTTTAGCCTTCAAAGGTTTTCAACTCGAGTGTGTTTCCGTCATACACGGCATATGTGCAAAAATTGACCCATTCTCCCAGGTTAATGTACTGCGCCTGCTCGCCGATTGACATTTCCAGCGGCAGGTGACGGTGCCCGAAGATATAATAATCGTGATGCTGCTTTTGCTCTACTTCCTGGCAATACTGCACCAGCCACTCGCGCTCCCCGAAAAACTCCTCGTCCTTCTTCACATTGCTGATGCGACTGCGCTGCGACCATTTGTTGGCCACACCGATGCCAAGGTTTGGGTGCACGCGGGCAAACAGCCATTGGCACACTTTGTTGTCAAACACCTTTTTCAGCAGCTTGTAAGTATGGTCGCCGGGGCCAAGGCCATCGCCGTGGCCGATGTAAAAGGTTTTGTTCCCGATCCGGGTAGAGATAGGCTCCCGCACAATCGGGATGTTCAGCTCCTCCGGGAAATAATTGAACATCCACATATCGTGGTTGCCTGTAAAAAAGTAAATGGGAATACCAGCGTCTGTGAGCTCTGCCAGTTTGCCTTGCAGTCTGATGAAACCTTTCGGAATAGCGTGGCGGTACTCAAACCAGAAGTCGAAGATATCGCCTACCAGTAGTATGGCGGCCGCATCCTGCTGCACCTGTCCTAACCAGCGCACGATTTTCTTTTCGCGCTGGCGGCTGCTTTCTAAATCTGGTGCCCCCAGGTGAAAGTCGGAGGCGAAGTATACTTTTGTGCCGGGTTCCAGCTCGTTAATGCGGAAGGTCATCAATCAGGAAAAGGACTAGCTGTTTGGGGCCATGGGCACCCATTACCAGGGTTTTCTCAATGTCGGCGGTGCGGCTTGGGCCACTGACCAGCGATACCATCGAGGGGAAATTCTCTTTATACTTGTTGCGCACGCGCTGCAGGGCATCTTTGATATCCGGCACGAGTTGGCTGGCATTGGCTACCACCATGTGCGTGCTCGGGTAAATGCTTAGGCGGCGGCCTCCCATATTGGCGGAGCTTACCATCAAACTTCCGGTGCGGGCTACCAAAGCCTCACAGGTAGTTAGGCTGGCATCTACGCCCTGCACGAAGTTCTCCTCGTCTGTTACAATCTCAATGCCGGCCTGCTGCAGTGCACCTTGCAAGTTTTTTTCCCACACGCACAGGTGCTGCAGGTGCTGCTCTTTCTTGTAGACGTACAGTTGATCGAAGAAGTCTTCCTGATCCTCGCAGTACAGGAAGACGCCGGCGTTCTTGATGAACATCTCGGCAAACACCAGTGACAAGTCCTCCATCTCCATTTTAGGGTACAGGGGAGAGGTGAAGTCTGGGGTAGGAGGCAGAAAAGGCGCCGACTTAGCCAGCGCCTCTCTTACTCTTCTTAATACTATTTCTTTTGATTTTGCTTCGTACATGCCTGCTTTATCAAGCTGTTCTCGAATTAATACTGTCTTGTTCGGCCGGTGAGCCGCCGCCATTCAGTGGAGTGCCGGGAACGCTTCCTTCCTCTTGTTCAGGATGGATGGTCTGGCCAAGCTCCACCGGGTGCTGCTGCTCTACCTCACTCTTTGTCTTGCTACGGTCTGTACCAGCTGTATGTGCCTGGTAAGCGGTCAGCGAGTCAAAAGGCCTTGGGCCAACCAGGCGCTCCAGGTCGTTTTGGAACAGGATCTCTTTCTCCAGAAGCTCCTGCGCCACCACTTCCAGCTCATGGCTCTTCTCGCGCAGCAAGGCCTTGGTGCGCTCGTAGGCAGCACTAATGATGTGGCGTACTTCCTCATCAATCGTCTGTGCGGTAGCCTCTGAGTACGGCTTGCTGAACTGCATGTCAGACTGCTTGGAATCATAGAATGATACGTTGCCAATCTTGCTGTTCATACCGTACATGGTCACGATGCTGTAAGCCATTTTGGTGATACGCTCCAGGTCGCTCAAGGCACCTGTTGATATCTTGCCGAACACCAGCTCTTCGGCGGCGCGGCCACCAAGGGCCATGCACATCTCGTCGATCAGCTGCTCGGTGGTGTACAGGAACTGCTCTTTCGGCAGGTACTGCGCATAACCCAGCGCGGCTACACCACGCGGCACAATGCTCACCTTCACCAACGGATCGGCGTGCTCCATAAACCAGCCGGTAATAGCATGACCTGCCTCGTGGTAAGCGACGATTTTCTTCTCACCCGGAGAGATAATCTTGTTCTTCTTCTCCAGACCACCAATTACACGGTCAATGGCATCGTTGAAATCCTGCTGCTCCACCGACTTTTTGTTACGGCGTGCTGCGATAAGTGCAGCCTCGTTACAAACGTTGGCGATTTCGGCACCGGCAAAGCCAGGTGTCTGAGCGGCCAGCTTCTTCGAGTTCACGTCCTGCGACAGCGTCAGCGGCTTCAGGTGCACATCGAATATCTCGGTACGTCCGTTAATGTCCGGCTTGTCTATACTTACCTGGCGGTCGAAACGTCCTGGGCGCAGCAAGGCAGAGTCCAGTGTGTCGGGGCGGTTGGTTGCTGCAAGTATGATAACGCCTGAGTCAGTTGCGAAACCGTCCATCTCCACCAGCAGGGAGTTCAGCGTATTTTCGCGCTCGTCGTTACCACCTGGCTGCTGTCCGCGGCTACGGTGGCGGCCGATGGCGTCAATCTCATCAATAAAGATGATACAAGGTGCTTTGGCTTTTGCCTGCTTAAAGAGGTCACGCACACGAGCGGCACCCACACCCACAAACATTTCCACAAAGTCAGAGCCGGATAGCGAGAAGAACGGTACGTCCGCCTCACCGGCCACGGCTTTCGCCAAAAGGGTTTTACCTGTTCCCGGAGGGCCTACCAGCAAAGCGCCTTTCGGTATTTTACCACCAAGTATGGTGAACTTGCTCGGGTTTTTCAGGAACTCCACAATCTCCTGCACTTCTTCTTTTGCCTCTTCCAGGCCAGCCACGTCCTTAAACGTGATCTTTACCTTGTTCTCGGCATCAAAAAGAGCGGCTTTAGACTTGCCGATGTTGAAGATCTGTCCACCTGTGCCACCGGAAGTAACCCGGCGCATCAGGAACCAGAAACCGAACAGCAGCAGAATCAGGAAGCCCCACGTGGCAAAGAAATCCATAAAGCCTGTGCGATCCTCCGGCCTTAGCGGTACCCGCTCTTCGCGGGGCACGTTTGCCTGCAGTTCGTCGAGATCTTTCTCGAAAGACTCCGGTGTGATTACCTGGAAGTGGTAATGCGGGCCCTGTTCCGCGCCGCCAAGCGTGCCGCGATCCTTTAGTTCTTTGTACTTCTCATTCTCCAACGCCTCCTCCTTCAGGAATACCTCCACGGTTTTTTTGTTAACCAGGGAAAGGCGCTTCACGTCGCCGCTCAGGAGCATTTGCTCAAACTCCTGCTGGCTTGTCTCTACCGATGCGTTGTTGTTGTTCAGCCACGTAAGGCCGAAAATCAACAAGATCAGTACGGCCAACATCCACAGCTGCATGGTAGGGCGCGGTGGGGTGTTGGGGATAATAGGCTTTTTCTTTTTGTTGCCTTTATTATTATTTTCTGTCATTGATGTTTTTGTTCAATTGTGTGGAAAACAGGAACCTGTGCCAAATGTTCAGCACAGGTTTAGGCTGTTAGACAGATGCGATGTGCTCTATCTTGGCGTCGCCCCAAAGCTCCTCCAGCGAATAGAATGCACGCTTATCTTTCAGGAACACATGGGCTACCACGTCCACATAGTCCAGCAGCACCCACTCGTTGTTGGTGCGGCCTTCAGTTTGCCACGGGTTTTGGCCAATGGCCTTGTGTACCTCTTCCTCGATAGAAGAAGCGATTGCGTCTAACTGCGTATCAGAATTTGCTGATGCTATTACGAAGTAATCGGATACTGCGTTTTTAAGTGATTTGAGGTTTATTACAACAATATCGGAGGCTTTTCTCTCCTGCATACCTTTCACTACCAGCTCTGCCAATATGTCGGAAGTAGCCTCACCCTTGGTTTCTTTCATTTGTGCTCTCTAAATTTGATCTACAAAAGTACTAAATTCTACTCTAATTATATGATGCCTTCTACGCTGTTTATGGGGCAGCAACTGCGTTTCCTGCCAGTTTGCGAATCTACCAACTCAGAGGCCTATCAGCTTCTTATCAAAAATGAAGCCACAGAAGGCTGTACCATACTGACGCACAACCAGACAGGCGGCCGGGGACAGCGGGGCAACAGCTGGCAGGCGGAGCCGGGCCAGAACATTACCCTGTCTGTTATTCTGTCACCCAGTTTTGTAGCCGTAAGGCAGCAGTTTAACCTCAACATGGCGGTGTCGTTGGGCGTGCTCGACCTGCTCCGCGAACAGGGGCTGCAGCAGGCGCAGGTGAAATGGCCCAACGACTTATACTTTGAAGATAAGAAACTTGGCGGAATTCTGATAGAAAATACGATAAACAGCCAATCTTTACAACACAGTATCGTCGGGATTGGTTTAAACGTGAATCAGCGAACTTTCCCTTATCCAACGGCTACATCCATGGCAAACGTATGTGGCCATACGCTGGACTTGGAGAAAACGACGATGCGCCTGCTCGAGCACCTGGAGCGGCGTTACCTGCAGCTGCGCAGCGGCCACACCGCCCGGTTGAAGTATGAGTACCTGCAGGCCCTGTACCGCTACCAGGAACAGCACACGTTTCGGGTAGATAATAGAGAAGTGCAGGGGCAGATCGTGGGCGTGGGAGAAGACGGAAAACTGGCCCTGGAGATTGCCGGCGAACTGCGCTACTTCGCCTTCCAGGAAATATCCTACGTGATCTAAAATAGCCAGAAGTTCAGTTTCTGAACGGTATAGAAGTATAAGCTACCCTTCCTGTGAGTGGCGTTACCGAACAAGCACAAAAGCTGCCTTCCGGAAGAAGATAGCCTCTTCAGAGTCAGGTTATACCTCCCTTAGAAAAGCCATAGAGCAGGATGAATTATACTTGTAAGGTCTGCCTGAAAGCACAGCTTTATCGCCTTCAGCCTGATTTTGTGAACGTGGTCTGTAAACTTAAGAATCTGTTTTTTTATACTTGTCAGGGCCTTTTTTGTGTAGCGCCAGGCTAAATTGTGTATTATCTTTGCAGGCACGGGCAAGCACTGGCAATTAGGTACGGTTTTTGGGTAGTGGCTTAAAAGAAATGCAGGCAAACGTATCTGCTTCATTTACAAATATTTTAAAAGTTTAATTTAAATCTTTCGCATTTTAGGCTATCTTTGGTCAACTATGCTAAGTATAGTGAAAATACTATAAAGGAAGGGCGCTTGATGATGAGACTATTTACACGATTTATACTAGTTACCACCCTGCTAAGCGCACATTTGCTGAGCTTCGCAGGCGTGCAGGGTGCCGCGGGGGTTAACCCAACGTACCGGGGAGGTAACACCCTCTGGAAACTGATGCCTGACAAGGTGGCACAGCTGACGCTGTCGGCAAACAACGCCAGGCCAAAGTTTGTGAGCAAAGAAAACGACCATACCTGCTCGAAGCTGTATGCTTCTGCGGTGAGCCAGGAGTTCCATGTGGTGGAGCAAAAGCAGACAAAGTCCATGTATGCCAACATTACACTCGCTGCCTTTGCACCGGGCAACGACCTGAAGCCGGTTTTGCCATCTATCAACGCATACCCAAACCCATCAAGGGGCTACACTAGTCTGGCGCTTAACCTGCCGGGCAACGATAGCTACAAGATCCGCATCTCCAACACCATCGGCAAAGTACTGACCGTGCAGGAGGTAGCTCCGGCCGAGCGTGCCAAGATTGACCTGGACCTGACAAGCCTGCCATCCGGCATCTACTTCTACAGCCTGCTGGTGAACGGCAAAACAGTGGAAACGAAAAGACTGGTGCTGCAGAAATAAAAGCACTTAAAATGAGTTAAATATAGAAAGCCGGCCGTTTGGCCGGCTTTTTTGGTATAAACTTTTAAAAATAGCCAGCCGCTTTACAATATTTATTATTTTCGGGGCTGAATCAACTATAGCTATGACGGATTATCGGAAGGTAAATAACATTGTAGGCTGGAGCGTGTTTGCCATCGCGACAGCTGTGTACATTTTAACCTTAGAGCCCACGGCCAGTTTCTGGGATGCCGGCGAGTTTATCGCCTGTTCTTACAAACTGCTGGTGCCGCACCCGCCCGGGGCTCCGTTTTACCTGCTCATGGGCCGGCTGTTCTCGATGTTCGCCTCCGACGTAACTCAGGTGGCCTGGTGGGTGAACCTGCTGTCGGCGCTTTGCAGTTCCTTTACGGTACTCTTCCTTTTCTGGACCATCACCATACTTGCCAGCAGGCTGCTGGTAAAAGAAGGCGCTGTGCCTTCCACAGGCAATTTGCTGCTGATCATGGGCAGCGGTGTAGTGGGGGCGCTGGCCTATACCTTCTCCGACTCGGCCTGGTTCTCAGCGGTGGAGGCAGAGGTATACGCTATGTCGTCCTTCTTTACGGCTATCGTGTTCTGGGCCATACTTCGCTGGGAGGCCAAAGTGGGAGAGGCGCACTCTGATAAATGGCTTGTGCTCATCGCGTACCTGGTGGGCTTATCCATCGGTGCGCACTTGCTGAACCTGGTAACCATTCCGGCTCTGGGCTTCATCTACTATTTCCGACTATACAAGCCTTCCTTGTGGGGCGGGTTGGCAGCCTTTGCCATCAGTGCCGTTATCGTGGTGGCCATCCTTTGGGGCATTATCCCGGGCTTGCCGTCTGTGGCGGGCGCGTTTGAGGTGTTCTTCGTGAACTCCCTTGGCCTGCCGTTCAGCTCAGGCATTATCGTGTTTCTGATTTTATTCATCGGCGCCATCATTTACGGTCTCCGCTACTCCATCCGGCACAACAACCGTGTGCTGAACACGGCCCTGCTTAGTCTTATCTTTGTACTGATCGGGTACTCCTCTTATATGATGATTCCGATCCGCTCGTCTTACGACCCTACCATCGATGAGAATGACCCGGATGACATCGTTACGTTTGTATCTTACCTGAAGCGTGAGCAGTACGGCGACAGACCGCTGCTGTACGGGCCGCACCTATATGCCTCGCCTATAGGGCAGGAAGAGGGAGCGCCGCGCTACATCAAGGGAGAAGACCGCTATATCAGCACAGGAAATAAAATAGAGCCGGTGTATGATGACGCCGACAAGATGTTGCTGCCCCGCATTTACAGCGATGCGCCCGGCCACGTGGAAGCTTACAAAAAATGGGTAGACCTGCGGGAGGGCCAGGCGCCTAGCTTCGGGCAGAACATCAGCTTCCTGCTCAATTACCAGCTGGGCCACATGTACTGGCGCTATTTCCTGTGGAACTTTGCCGGCCGCGAGAGCGATGTGCAGAACGCGGGCGTACTTTGGTTCGGAAGCGAAAGTATAGATACCCCGGTGCGGGTGGAGGAGAGCAAGGCACGTAACAGTTTTTACCTGCTGCCGCTGCTTATCGGTATACTTGGGTTAATCTACCAGGTGCGCAAGCACGAGCGCGACGCCCTCGTAATCGGTCTGCTCTTTTTCTTTACGGGCATCGCCATTGCCCTGTACCTGAACCAGCCGCCTACGGAGCCGCGTGAGCGTGACTATACCTTTGCCGGTTCGTTCTACGCCTTCTCTATCTGGATAGGCCTGGGCGTGATGGGAATGGCAGACCTGCTGGGCAAAGTGCTGAAAAGCACCATGGCCCGTGCCGCTGTAGCCACCATGATCTGTCTGGCTGTGCCAGGCATTATGGCCGCTGAGGGCTGGGATGACCACGACCGCTCGGATCGTTACCAGTCTGTGGATTCGGCTAAAAATCTGCTGGATTCCTGTGCACCGAACGCGATCCTCTTTACAAACGGCGATAACGATACCTTCCCGCTGTGGTATGCGCAGGAGGTGGAAGGATACCGCACTGACGTGCGCGTGGCCGTGCTTAGCTACCTGAACACCGACTGGTACATCGAGCAGATGAAGCGCCAGTCCTACCTGTCCGATCCGTGGCCGCTGTCACTGGGCAACGAGGCCTACCGCCAAGGCACCAACGACTTCCTGCCGTATGTAGAGGCACCGCAGGTAAAGGCGGGCATCGACCTGGACCAGTACATTGGCCTGATCAAACAAAGGCATCCGGCGCTGCAGGTGCAGTACGGCCCAGGCACCACACTGCTCACCATGCCGACGCACAACTTCTTCCTGAACATTGACAAGGAGAAGATAAAGCAGATGGGCTTTGTGGCGGATGATTACGAGGACCAGATTGCAGACCGCATGCAGTGGACGATCACCAAATCGCTGCTGGAGAAAAAACACCTGGTGATTCTGGACCTGCTGGCTACAAACAATTGGGAGCGCCCAATCTATTTCTCAACCACCGTGAACAGTGCGGACTTTATCGGTTTATCTGACTATTTCCAGCTGGAGGGCCTTGCCTACCGGGTGGTGCCTGTGAAGGGCGGAGGAGAAGGAGACCCCGGCATCGTGAACAAGGAGGTGATGTATGAGAACATGATGAAGGACTTTGTGTTCCGCAACTTTGATAACCCGGACATCTTCTACGACGAGAACTACTACCGCTTCTCTGCCAACGCCCGTGATAAGTTCGCTATTCTGGCCGCGGCTTACCTAAAGGACGGCAACGAGGCCAGGGCAAGGGAATTGGTGGAGTACTGCTTTAAAGTGCTGCCACTCGAAACGGTGCCTTTTGATTATTACACGCCGCAGTTCATCCCGATTTATGCCGCCCTCGGCGAAACCGAAAAGGCTAAGCAACTGATGGAAATCATGGCGCAGGGCTCAGTGGAGGCACTGGACTATTACTTTGCCAAAGGCTCCCTGTTCGACCAGGAGATACAGGTGAACATGGTGATTCTGCAGCAACTGATTGGCGCCGCCGAAGACCTGGGCATGCCGGAGCGGTCCACGCAGTTGCAGCAGCAGTTTATGCAGTACCTGCAGCGCATGCGCCGCTAAACAAAATAAGCTCATATTCAGTACAAAAGGCCGGATCGTTACGCACGCTCCGGCCTTTCTTTTTGTACTTGACCACACTAACAGCCACTGTAAAATGAGGTACTCCAATTTGCTGTTTCTTCTGATACTGTTCATGATCGCTGGTTGCGGGGGCAGATCCTCGCGCATGCCGACCCTGGAGCCGGTGCAGTTAAAGCAGGAAGTGCCGGAGATTACCATGGAGCACAGCTACTATACCCGCAACGACAGCCTGCACGTGCTGCTGAAGTTTGAGGACGTGCAGCAGGTGATGGACATCCTCAGGGCGGCCACCTCTTACGAATACGCCGTTCGAAACGGGGCCGCGGCAAAAAGTACGCTGCTGCTGGAGGACTCGGTGAACCTGCCCGACAGGAAAATAACCGATGTGGAGGGGCAACTGCACGTGCAGTTCGCGCTGCCCGGCATCGTGGTGCAGGAGCCCAATGTGCTGCACATACAAGTGTGGCAGGTGCTGTCGGGCCAGGAGCGCATGGGCATGACCTTTAAGCTTCCCCTTAACAGGCAAATGCTGCAGAAGGATTACCTGCTGGTGAACTCCAAGTCTGGAAAGCCGCTGTTCAGGGATTACCTCACCACATCAGACAAACTGGTGCTGCACAAGTATGGAGCGGGAACCGATTCGCTGCAGGTTAGCCGGTTTGAGCTGGATTTTATGCCTGCTGCGCCACCCATGAGCACAAGCAAGCCCGCAGTGGCGCGTACCATAGCGCCGGCCACCACGTTCAGCCTAGGAGCCTTGGACACGTTAACCTTTGCGGAGCAGGGCCTTTATACGTTCGGCACCGGGTCAGGAAACCCGCAGAGCGTTTTGGTGATGCCCGGTAACTACCCGCAGGTAACCATGGCCAACGAACTGGTGCCGCCGCTGATCTACCTGACCACTTCGCAGGAGCGGGAGGCGCTGCAGGGGGCAACGGATGTGAAAGCCGCCGTGGACAATTTCTGGCTGGAGGTGGCAGAGGGAAGCCCCACCCAGGCCCGCGAACTAATCCGGACATACTATAGCCGGGTGGAGATGGCAAACAAGCTCTTCTCTGCCCACAAGGCTGGTTGGGCCACTGACAGGGGCATGATCTATTTGATATACGGCAGGCCCACCACCATCAGCCAGGCGGGCCCCAGCATCACCTGGATTTACAGGGAGTCCATGACATCGCCCTACATCAAGTTCGTTTTTACCAAAAAAGAAAATAACTTTACCGAAAATTATTATGAGCTGGTACGGCGCCGCGAGTACGAGGACAGTTGGTACAGCTCAGTAGCCAAATGGAGAGCAGGAAAGACAAATTTGTAGGAGGTAACCGCTATAGCGGCCCCCGCACACCAAAAGAAGATAAAACCGAGATGATTTTCGGCTCACGCCCCATCCTTGAGGCGTTCTCAGCCGGGAAGGAGCTGGAGAAGATATTCCTGCTGCGGGGTTCCCGCAACCCCACCACCGATGAGATTGTGGCTGAGGCCAAACGCTTTGAGGTACCGGTGGTGATGGTGCCGGCCGAAAAGCTGGACAGGCTCACGCGCAAGAACCACCAGGGCGCCGTGGCCTTTATCTCCCCGATTACTTACCAGCCACTCAACGAAATCATCACTTCGCTGTTTGAGCAGGGCAAAAACCCGCTGGTGCTTATACTTGATCGCATTACGGATGTGCGCAACTTTGGCTCCATTGCCCGAAATGCAGAATGCATGGGCGTGGACGCGATTGTGATTCCAAGTAGAGGGGGCGCGCAGATCAATGCAGATGCCATGAAAACATCTGCCGGCGCACTGAACCTGGTGCCCGTTTGCCGGGAGCCAAACCTGAAGGATACAATGGATTACCTGAAGGAGTACGGTTTCCAGCTAGTGGCCTGCACTGAGAAAACGGAGCACCAGCTAAACGACTTTGCGGTGGATATGGTAGGGCCGACGGCCATCATCATGGGCAGCGAGGAAGACGGTATTTCGCCGGAGTACCTCAAGCGTGCCGATGTAAAGCTGCGCATTCCGCTGATGGGCCAGATTGGCTCCCTCAACGTGTCGGTGGCAACGGGCATCGTGCTGTACGAGGTAATGCGCCAGCGACTCCGCGACGGTGGCTACGCCAGCCTTGGCAGTCTGGATCCGAGATAGTTTCTTCAATAGACAAAGGACTAGAAAGACAAAGGACAAAAGAGCAAAGACATCAACATCTTTACTCTTTTGTCCTTTGTCTTTCTATAAGGAACTGGAACCGCCGGTGTTTAAATGTAATCCGGCCCTTTCCTGGATTTGGCATCAGCCATAAACTCCTTCACTTTCTGCTCCTCGTCTTTCTTGCAAACCATCAGCACGTTGTCGTACTCGGCCACAATATAATCCTGCAGGCCTTGCAGCACCACCAGGCGGTTTTTTGGGGTTTTGATGATGCAGTCGCGGGTGTCGTACAGCATCACCTCGCCATCCACCACGTTGCCGTTCACATCCTTGTCGTTGATGGTGTAGAGGGAGTTCCACGTGCCCAGGTCCGACCAGCCGATATCAGCTAGCAGCACGTACACGTTGTCCACCTTCTCCATAATGCCATAGTCGATGGAGATATTGCGGCACTGAGAGTACGCCTTTGTGATAAAGTTCTGCTCTTGCGGACCATTCATGTGCGCCACTCCTTCGTCAAAAATCTCCGATATCTCGGAAAGCTGCTGCTGGAATGCCTTTAGAATGCTCTGCACGCTCCAGATAAAGATGCCGGAGTTCCAGACAAAGTCACCGCTGTCGAGGAACATCTTGGCCAGTTCCAGGTTCGGTTTCTCCGTAAAGGTCTTCACTTTCTTCACCTTCGTGGCCTCATCGTCGATGTACTGGATATAGCCGTAGCCCGTGTCGGGGCGGCTTGGCGTAATGCCGAGCGTAATGAGGATCTCGTCCTTTGCCGCGGCGGCCACCGCCTCCTTTATCACCGATGTGAACACGTCCTGCTTCAGCACCACGTGATCCGATGGGGTTACCACCAGGTTGGCTTTCGGGTTTAGCTGCGCGATCTTATAGGAGGCGTAGGCGATGCACGGTGCGGTGTTGCGGCCAACTGGCTCCAGCAGAATCTGGTTGTCGCTTAGATGCGGAAGCTGTTCCTGCACCAGTGCTTTGTAGTCCTTGTTGGTGACCACAAAAACGTTTTCGGGTGGGCAGATGTCGGCAAAGCGGTTGGCTGTCATCTGCAGCATGCTTTCGCCGATGCCAAGCACATCATGGAATTGTTTAGGGTAATTGGTACGGCTGTAGGGCCAGAAACGGCTTCCGATGCCGCCTGCCATAATGACTACGTAGGTGTTGTTGTCCATATTTTAAATGAGTCCTTCTTTGAGCAAATCGTGGAGGTGCACGAACCCCTCGAATTTACCAGATTTAGCAACAATGAGTTGCGTTATACTTTTGTTCTGCATGATAGCCATGGCCTCGGCGGCATAGGTATCCGGCGTAATGGTAAGCGGAGAAGGGGTCATGATAGTGCTGGCAGTGATGCCCTCTGTGGAATCATACTTGTTGAGCATGCGGCGCAGGTCGCCGTCTGTGATGATTCCTATCAAATCCCCGGAGTCTTTTGTTACGACAGCAGTGGCCCCCAAACGCTTGGAGGATATCTCGATAATAACTTCTTTTACTGTCGCGTTCTCCTTTACGCTAGGTGCCTCATTTTGGGTATATATATCTTCAACTTTCAGGTAAAGCCTTTTGCCCAGCGAGCCACCCGGGTGCAGGCTTGCAAAGTCGGAGGTGCTGAAGCCGCGCGCCTCCAGCAGGCTCACGGCCAGGGCATCGCCCAGGGCCAGTGCGGCGGTGGTGCTGGTGGTGGGGGCCAGGTTGTGCGGGCAGGCCTCGCGCTCCACGTGGGCGTTAAGTATAAAGTCGGCGGTCTGGGCCAGATAAGAGTCGGTGCTCGACACCATGGCCGCCAGTTTTGAACCTTTGCGTTTTAGCAACGGTACAAGTACCTTTATCTCAGGGGTGTTACCGCTCTTGGAGATGCAGATAACAAAGTCCTCTGCCTGTATCATGCCCAGGTCTCCGTGAATGGCGTCGGCGGCGTGCATGAACAGCGCGGGTGTGCCGGTGGAGTTAAGCGTGGCTACAATCTTCTGGGCGATGTTGGCGCTTTTGCCGATTCCCGTCACGACCACACGGCCCTTGATCTGCAGGATGGCTTGGACGCAATTTTCAAAGCTTTCGTCGATAAAATCAGCAAGTCTGGCGATTGCCTCGGCTTCGGCCTTCAATACATTTTTTGCGGTAAGCGCTATATTATTAGGGAGATTCAAGTTAAATTTGTGTTAGAGCGCTCCATCGGAGTGCGTTCGACTAGATTAAATTTTTTGCAGGATTACATGTCAGTAAAACAAGAGGTAAATCTCAAGAACAAATTAAAAGAAGTTTTTGGGTATAATCAATTCAGAGGAAACCAGGAGTTAATAATAAACAATATTATTAATGGCCGGAACACTTTTGTGATTATGCCCACAGGCGCGGGCAAGTCGCTGTGTTACCAGCTACCTGCTCTTTCTTTGCCAGGCACAGCCATCGTTATTTCGCCGCTGATAGCCTTGATGAAAAACCAGGTGGACCAGCTGAACGCCTTCGGGGTGAACGCGCACTTCCTCAACTCCACCCTCTCCAAGTCGGAGACGAACAGAGTGAAGAAGGAGACGCTTGCCGGAGAGGTGAAGCTGCTGTACGTGGCTCCCGAGTCGCTGACGAAGGAGGAGACGATTGAGTTTATGCGCGCCTCTAACATCTCTTTTGTGGCCATCGATGAGGCGCACTGTATCTCGGAATGGGGGCACGACTTCCGCCCGGAGTACCGCCGCATCCGTGGCATTATTGACCAGATAGGTAACCTGCCGATTATAGCCTTAACAGCCACCGCCACGCCAAAGGTGCAACTCGATATTCAGCGCAACCTGCAGATGGATGAGGCCTCGGTGTTTAAATCGTCGTTTAACCGCACCAACCTGTACTACGAGGTGCGCCCCAAGCACCATACCAAGAAGCAGCTGATTCAGTATGTGAAGAAGCACAAGGGCAAGAGCGGTATTGTGTACTGCCTGAGCCGCAAGAAGGTGGAGGAGATTGCTGAACTGCTGAGAGTAAACGACATCAAGGCGCGCCCATACCATGCTGGGCTTGACCCCAACGTGCGCATGGCCAATCAGGATGCTTTCCTGAACGAGGACGCAGACGTGATTGTGGCGACCATTGCCTTCGGCATGGGCATCGACAAACCGGATGTGCGCTTTGTAATTCACTACGATACACCAAAATCCATTGAGGGCTATTACCAGGAAACAGGCCGTGCCGGGCGCGATGGTATGGAGGGCAACTGCGTGATGTTCTACAGCTACGATGATATTGTGAAGCTGGAGAAGTTTAACAAAGACAAGCCGGTAACAGAGCGCGACAACTCTAAGTTGCTGCTGCAGGAGATGGCCTCATACGCCGATTCTGCTGTATGCCGCCGCAAGCAATTGCTGCATTACTTTGGCGAGACCTACGAGAAAGACTGCGGTTTCTGCGATAACTGCCTGCACCCGAAAGAGCGCTTCGAAGCCGAGAAGGAGGCGCAACTGGCCTTGAAAGCCGTGCAGCAAACTGGCCAGCGTTTCAGCATCGAGCACATCACCGCTGTGCTTACAGGCTTGAAAAACCAGCACGTGACCAGCTACGAGCACGATCAACTGGAGGTATTTGCCGCCGGCAAGGAGCAGGATGCGCAGTTCTGGAGCTCTGTGCTGCGCCAGGTACTGCTCTCTGAGTTTTTGTACAAGGATATTGACAACTTCGGCGTGGTGAAGCTTACCCCGAAAGGCGAGGAGTTTATTCTGAACCCACACCCGATACAGCTTGCCAAGGATCACAACTACGATCAGGAAGTGAAGGAGGATGAGGAGAAAATAGAGGCACAGGCATCAGCGGGGCACGATGAGGTGCTGTTCGATATGCTGAAGACCCTGCGTAAGAAGCTGGCAAAGGAGAAGAACCTGCCGCCTTACGTGCTGTTCCAGGATCCGTCGCTGAAAGAGATGGCCACCGTGTACCCGACCACCAAAGACGAACTGGCCAATATTGCCGGGGTGGGTATGGGCAAGGTGCACAAGTTTGGTAAGCCGTTCCTCGATATGGTGAGCAAGTATGTGGAGGAGAACGACATTGTGACGGCATCTGACGTGGTGGTGAAAACCACTGTGAACAAGTCGAAGATCAAGATCTACATCATTCAGCAGATAGACAAGAAGGTGGACCTGGAGGAGATTGCCTCCGCCAAGGACCTGACGATGCAGGAACTGATCGAGGAGATTGAGCACATCTGCTACTCCGGTACCAAGCTCAACCTGAACTACTACATCAACAACGTACTTGATGACGAGCGCCAGGAGGAGATTTATGACTACTTCATGAACGCCAGCACCGACAACATTGCGGTGGCCCTGAAGGAACTTGGAACAGATGATTTCACTGAGGAGGACCTGCGTCTGATGCGTATCAAGTTCTTGTCGGAGTACGCGAACTAAGGCAACAGAAGCTAGAAGTATAAAGTATAAAAGCGGCCGGGGAACAACTGGCCGCTTTTGTTTTGGCTTGTACGGGAGCAAGTATAAATATTAAGACGGCCATTGTGCTGTTCGGGCAAGTATAAATTTTTAAATTCGCGGCAGCGGCCGTTACGCCATCAACCTTAAAACCGAATAACCCAAGAATATGAACGTACTTGTTATAGGATCCGGAGCCCGTGAGCACGCCATCGCCTGGAAGCTTAGCCAGAGTGAGTATTGCGAGAAAGTGTTTGTAGCGCCTGGAAACGCCGGTACCGCAGCCTTCGGCACCGCCGCCGCGGTAGACATCCATAACTTCGACGAGTTGGGCAAGTTTGCCGCCGACTTCAACGTGATGATGCTGATCGTGGGGCAGGAGAACGCGCTTGTGGAAGGTATACACGATTACTTCGCCGCCTCAGAGTTTCTGAAGCACATTCTGGTGGTAGGGCCCAAAAAAGCCGGTGCCATGCTGGAGGGCAGCAAGGATTTCTGCAAAGCTTTTCTGCAGCAGTACAATATCCCCACTGCCCGCTACCAGACCTTTACTGAGACTACCTTTAAAGAGGCTGTGGATTACCTGAAAAACCACCAGTACCCGGTAGTGATCAAGGCAGACGGGTTAGCGGCAGGAAAAGGCGTGATTATAGCGCAGGATTATGATGAAGCGTTTTATGCGCTGGAAGGCATGCTGCGCAACAAGCGCTTCGGTGCCGCTGGCAGCAAGGTGGTGATAGAGGAGTTCCTGCAGGGCATCGAGGTGTCGGTGTTTATATTAACGGACGGCAGAGAATACGTGCTACTGCCGGAGGCAAAAGACTACAAGCGCATCGGGGAGGGCGACGCCGGCCTGAATACGGGCGGAATGGGTGCTGTGTCGCCGGTGCCGTTTGTAGATGAAGCTTTCATGCAAAAGGTGAAGGAGCGTGTGATTGAGCCGACGTTGCGGGGCATGAAGCAGGAGCAGCTGGACTATACCGGCTTCCTGTTCATTGGCCTGATCAGCGTGAACGGCGACCCGTATGTAATTGAGTATAACGTGCGCCTGGGCGATCCGGAAACAGAAGCTATCCTGCCGCGCATCAAGTCTGACCTGTTCATGCTGTTTAAGGCGCTGCACGAGCACACGCTGGGGCAGTTCGAACTGGAGGTGGACCCACGCACAGCCACTACCGTTATACTTGCCTCTGGTGGTTACCCGGAGGGGTATGAGAAAGGCAAGGAAATTTCAGGCCTTGCCAACGTGCCGGACGATGTGCTGGTGTTTCATGCGGGCACCAAGCAGGTGAACGAGAAACTGCTGAACAACGGCGGCCGTGTACTTGCCGTTACCGCCCTGGGCGATACCATGGAGCAGGCACTGGAGAAGGCGAACGCCGCGGCAGAGTCCATCACTTGGCAGGACCGCTACTACCGCCGCGACATCGGTTTTGACCTGCGCTAAAAAGAAAAAAATGTAGTATAAAAAAGGCGGGGCCGGTAGATTTAATCTACCGGCCCCGCCTTTTTTAGTTAAAGCTAAGCGATTAGCAATATGCGTCGAAAGCACCTTTCAGGTTGTCCACTATGCGGTGCAGTTCATTGCCTTCGATGTGGTAGCGCTCGATCATGTGCACCAACTCGCCATCCTTGAAAAGGGCGATAGAAGGCGAAGACGGCGGGTAAGGCAGCATGAATTCACGTGCTTTGGCCACCGCATCCTGCTCCATACCGGCAAATACCGTTACAAGCTTCGCAGGTTTCTTGTCTGCAGCAGAAACAGCCATTTTAAGAGCCGGACGTGCCTTAGAGGCCGCACAGCCACAAACAGAGTTAATGGCTACCAGCACCGTTCCATCAGACTTAAGCGCCTGGTCTACTTCCTCAGCGCTCATCAGTTGCTCAAAACCAGCAGAGGTAAGGTCCTCGCGGATAGGGGCAACCATATATTCGGGATACATTGACATAGGTCTTCTTGGTTTAATATGTTAGTAACAGCAAAGTTAAGGAATACGTGCCACAAAAGATAGTTTCTTCTCTAGGCGGTCTAACCGTGTGATTAATTGATGCTCCAGATATAAGAGCAGCGGTACATTTCTTCAAAGCCCGCTGCAGCAACAGGAGAAGCGAACTGATTGTTCGATATGCCTTCGGCTTCAGATGGCTATGCAAGCGTCACGCTTGTAGCTTTCTCAAAAGATCGGACTACCAGTATAGCTTTTATACTATTGGCTGCCGCACCACATTGCCTGTCATGGAAAGATAAATTTTTATTTCTGGTACAAGTGGCTTATATTTATAAATGTTATTTTAACACTTATATTATATTAGCGTAAACAATACACCAACACAAAAATCTTCTTCAGTATAAAACGTGGTATGAAAAAACTAATAGCAGCTTTAGTGCTGGTAGCCTGCACGCTCTCCGGCTATGCACAAAACACCGGCGACCTTAATGTTCCTGCCAAATCCGACAGGGTGATCAGCCGCCACATTTACGGACATTTTGCAGAACACTTAGGCCGCTCCATCTATGGAGGCTTTTACGTAGGCGAGGGCAATACTAAAATTCCTAACACCAACGGGGTGCGGAATGATGTGGTGGAAGCCCTGAAGCGGCTGAAAATCCCGAACCTGCGGTGGCCCGGCGGCTGCTTTGCCGACACATACCACTGGAAGCACGGCATCGGGCCGAAGGACCAGCGGCCAACAATCGTGAATGCCTGGTGGGGTGGCGTAACCGAGGACAACAGCTTCGGTACGCATGATTTCCTGAACATGTGCGAACTACTTGGTGCCGAGCCTTACCTGGCGGGCAACATGGCAACCGGGCAGGTGCAGGAACTGGCTGACTGGGTGCAGTACGTGAACTTTGCGGGCAAAAGTCCTATGTCAGACCTGCGCCGCGAGAACGGCCGCGACAAGCCATGGAACGTGAAATACTGGGGTGTGGGCAACGAGGCATGGGGCTGTGGCGGCAACATGACGGCTGAGTACTACGCCAACGAATACCGCAAGTATGCTACCTTCCTGGCCGATTGGAACAACTCTGGTGGACTATTTCGCATTGCTTCGGGCGCCAACTCAGCCGACTACCACTGGACGGAAGTGCTGATGAAAAACGTGCCAAAGAACCTGATCGAGGGCGTGGCGCTGCACCATTATTCCGTAATCGATTGGGGGGCAAAAGGCCCTTCTACCACTTTCTCGGAGGAGCAGTATTTCAAGACGATGAAGAGCGCGCTGTTTATGGAGGAGCTGATCCAGAAACACACGGCGATCATGGACAAGTATGATCCTGAGAACAAAGTTGCCCTGGTGGTGGATGAGTGGGGCGGCTGGTATGAAGTGGAACCGGGTACTAATCCGGGTTTCCTGTACCAGCAAAACACCATGCGCGATGCCATGATTGCGGGCACGACCCTCAACATCTTCAATAACTATAGCAACCGCGTGAAGATGGCCAACCTGGCACAGGCGGTAAACGTGCTGCAGGCCGTAATCCTGACGGAGGAGGAGAAAATGATCCTGACGCCTACTTTCCACGTGATGGAGATGTACAACGTGCACCAGGATGCCGCCTGGCTACCACTCACGATCAGAAGCGAAAGCTATACTTTCGGCAACGAAAAACTTCCGGCTGTTTCCGGGTCGGCCTCAAAAGATAAGAACGGTCTGACGCATATCTCCCTAACCAACATCGACCCGAAGCAAGCTCAGGAAATAACCATCAACATTGAGGGCGCAAAGTATAAAAACCTTGCCGGCCGTGTGCTGACTTCCAAAAAGCTGCAGGATTACAACTCATTCGATAAGCCAAACACCATCAAGCCTGAGAATTTTAAAGGCGCCAAACTGAAGGGCAATACCCTAACCGTGAAGCTGCCGCCGTTTTCAGTGGTAATGCTGGAGTTGAAGTAGTATAGGCAGGGTTCGCTTTGCGGAACTGTTAAAAACCATTAAGATTTTGATCCGATGACATTTCTCCAGAAAATAACCAAAGGAACGTGTTTGCTGGCAGGCGCCGTGGCGTTGTTTGCGGCAGCGCCTGCCTCGGCAAACACTTTCTTGCCAGCAGACACGTTGATCAAGGCTACCGGTAACCCGCTTTTTACGCACAAGTATACCGCCGATCCGGCAGCGCTGGTGCACGACGGGAAAGTATACCTGTACGCCGGGCACGACGAGGCCCCCAACGACTTCCATTTCTACAGAATGCATGAGTGGCTGGTGTTTTCATCGCCAGACATGGTGAACTGGACCGAGCACCCTGTTCCCCTGAAGCCAACTGACTTTAAGTGGGCAAAGGGAGATGCCTGGGCGGCAGAGGTGATCGAGAAAAACGGAAAATTCTACTGGTACGTCACCGTTACCCACGACGATACCAAGCCCGGGAAGGCCATCGGGGTTGCCGTAGCCGACAGCCCAATCGGACCTTTCAAGGACGCCCGTGGTTCAGCCCTCATTACCAACGACATGACCACCGGAACGCCCATCGACTGGGACGACATAGACCCGACAGTTTTCATTGATGACGACGGACAAGGTTGGTTGTTCTGGGGGAATACCAAGGCCTACTATGCTAAGCTGAAGGATAACATGGTCGAGCTGGACGGGCCTATAAAGACCATCGATAACATCCCGAATTTTACCGAGGCGCCGTACGTGCACAAGTATAAAGGCAACTATTACCTGTCGTACGCTTACCAGTTTCCGGAGAAAATTGCCTATGCCATGAGCAAAAGCATTGAGGGGCCGTGGGAATACAAAGGTATATTGAACGAGCTGGCGGGTAATTCCAACACAAACCACCAGGCAATCATCGATTTCAAGGGCAAGAACTACTTTATTTACCACACTGGTGGCGTGCAGCCACACGGCGGAAGCTTCCGTCGCTCAGTGGCAATCGATGAGCTTTTCTACAATCCGGACGGCACCTTGAAGCGCGTAGTGATGACGACGGAGGGAGTGCAGCCTGCAAAGAAAAACACCAAGCCAGCTGCCAAAGGCAAGAAGAACAAGTAACAAGGCGGCTTCGGTTTAAACTAAAGGATCGGCCCTCCTGTTCGTTCTGGCAAGTATGCAATTGCAGTCCATAAATCTGTTACTTACGTGCGGTGCATAAGTAGTGCATGCACAGGATTCGGAGCAGGAGCAGTTTGTTGTTAATTGACGCAGGAGGGCCGGTGAAGCACATTCAAGGGAAAAGAAAACATAGCATGAAGAAGAAAAGAGGATGCATTGTTACAGTAGCTGTTTTTTGTCTGTTGAGCATGTTTTCCTGCTCCAAAGAGAAGGATACGCCTGCGCCAACACCGCCGGGAACCACGCCTCCGGTAACCAATGTGCCGGACTTCGACATAGATAACCTGAACGATACCTACGCCGGCATTGCTCCTTTTGAGTTTCGCTTTAAATGGGGGCCTTACAACACGCACGACCCTTCTATTGTGAAGGCGGGAGAGTATTACTACAGTTACAGCACCGATGCCGGCTATGGCATTACGGTGCCGGCTGGAATACAGGTTCGTAAATCAAAGGACCTGATCGACTGGACATTTGTCGGCTTTGCTTTTAACGGCTTGCCGCAGAAAGGGAAAGAGTTTATAACACAGCGTGGTGGAGCGCCTTTTGAGTCGTTGTGGGCGCCATACATAATGAAGGTGGGCGGTGAGTACCGGCTCTACTATTCATTGTCTTCGCCCTCCCCGCGCCTGAGCGTCATCGGTCTGGCCACCTCTTCCAGCCCCGAGGGGCCCTGGGTGGAAAAAGACCTGGTAGTGACATCTCTAAACAACAGCAGTATTCAGACAAACGCCATCGACCCTTCGGTGGTGGTGGACGAGTTCGGCGACCACTGGTTCTACTACGGCTCGGCCTGGGACGGCATTTACGTGCTGAAACTGAATGCCGCGACAGGCCTTGCTGCTACTCCCGGTGATAAGGGCCGCAGAATCGCGCAGAGGGGCTTTACGGGCAATAGCATCAACGGCAACATCGAGGGGCCGGAGGTAATCTACAACCCAGAGCTGGACAAGTATTTTATGTTTATCTCCTACGATTGGCTGGAGACCAAGTATAACGTGCGCGTGGGGCGTGCCGATTCCCCGGAAGGACCCTTTTATGATTTTAATGGAAAGAACCTGAATGATCCGGAGGACAACCTGCCGATGATACTGGCGCCTTACCAGTTTATGGGGCACAGTGGCTGGCAAGGCACCTCGCACCCTGCTGTATTCAGGGCAGACGATGGGCAGTATTTTATGGCACACCAGGGAAGACCAGGCCAGGATAAATATTTCATGGTGTTGCATATCCGTAAAATTCACTGGACCGAAGGCGGCTGGCCGGTGGTGTCGCCGGAGCGCTATGCGGGTGTCACCCAATCTACTGTTGCCAGAGAGGAACTCGCCGGGGACTGGGAGCGCATAGTGCTGCGTTACAATGTGGTGCCCGGCTATGCCAACGAACAGTTCTCCCCGGACTTCCAGGTGGCTACCTCCCTCAAACTAAATGCCGATGGCACCCTTAACAACGATGCAGGCAGCACCTGGACCTATAACGCACCCTGGCTGGAACTGAAGTGGAGCGACGGGCGCACCGAAAAAGTGCACGTAGAGCGTGGAAGGGATTGGGAGAAGAAGAAAGCAAGCACGCTCCTTTTCACCGGTCTCGACGACAAGGGTATCGCTGTGTGGGGTAAGAAACTATAAGTATAGCAGCGGCAGAAAAAAAACGGGCAGATGGACTCAACTTTATACTGGTTCGCTGGTATATATGCTTAAAAGAGTAAAACTGACATTTATTAACGCATCACATTATACTTGCAGCTCCTAGTTACTGAATTCGTGTCGCATGAGGAACAGGTTGGAAGCTAACTTAGCCCAAGGCATTGCCTGTGGCGGCAGTTTCTCCTGAACATGTGTCTGCCTGAAGTGTGCGGAGGCTGTATGTTAATCCAAGGAAGAAGATTCTAAAACTTAAATAAGAACAACTTAGGGCCAGGTATGGAATAATGCACTGGTGCACTACAAAAGCTGTATTAAAGTCTTCTGCTTCGCTTCCGGCACAGTGTCAGTCCAGACGTTATGCTTGTATAAAATAGTACCCAAAGCATGTTTATATAATATTTTGCAAGGTATAAGCCGGTATCCTGACGGGATCACGAACATATTTTTGCATGAATAATTTTTTAAATGTCAATTTTACGTTTATATTTGATTAATCACTCACTCACCTCATTATGTGGGTCAGGGGCTGCTATAGGTTCAGGAGGATTAAAAGGTTAGACAGGATTTGTTCAGCACTATGGCGAACTAAGGAATCATGTGTCACGCTTTAGCCTGCTCCCCTTTGCGCAGCGGCAGTGATGGGTTCGCCTAAAAAGAGTCTACTCAAAGCGCACAGTATATGAGACATAAGCTTTTAACTACACTTGCCCTTGCCGCAGGCCTGCTTACGGCCTCAGAAGAAAGCTTTGCACAGCAGAGCCAGGTCTTCACGGTAAAGGCAAATGAAATACAGGCAGAAGTTGCGCCAACTATGTGGGGTGTCTTCTTCGAAGATATTAACCTGGGGGCAGACGGCGGCATATACGCGGAGCTGGTAAAAAACCGCTCATTTGAGTTTAAAACGCCCATGATGGGCTGGAAAGAAGAGAAAAGAGGCGGAGCCGAAGGAACCTTGCTGGTGCACAACAGAGGTGCTGCCCAGTTGGGCAATCCGCGTTTCCTGCGCGTGGCAGTAAAGTCAGACCAGGGCGAATATGGCCTTTCTAACGAAGGCTTTCGTGGCATGGGTGTTAAAAAAGGAGACAAGTATAACTTCTATGTGCTGGCACGCCAGCTCAGCGATGCCAAGATTGGGTTGGTTGTGGAACTGGTAGACCAGAAGGGGGAGCGCATCGGTACGGCAACCGTAACACCGGAAGGCAAGGATTGGAAAGAATACAAAGCCACTATAACCGCAACGGCCACAGACCCTAAGGCACAGTTGCTTGTGCTGGCAAAGGGCAGAGGAGAAGTGGACCTGGACATGATCTCGCTGTTCCCGGAAAAAACCTGGAAGAACCGCCCGAAAGGCATGCGCCCGGACATGGTGCAATTGCTTGCTGATATGAAGCCGGGCTTTTTCCGGTTTCCGGGAGGCTGCATCGTGGAGGGTCGCACATTGGACGAGCGATTTCAGTGGAAAAAAACCATTGGGCCCATCGAAACAAGGGAGCTGACCGTAAACCGCTGGAACACAGAGTTTGGCCATCGCCTGACACCCGATTACTTCCAGTCTTTCGGCTTAGGATTCTTTGAGTACTTCCAGTTGGCGGAAGACATGGGGGCGGAACCATTGCCGATCCTGAACTGTGGCATGGCCTGCCAGTTTAACACGGCAGAAGTAGTGCCCATGGCGCAACTGGATACGTATATACAGGACGCACTCGACCTGATCGAGTTTGCGAATGGTTCCGTGGAGACTCCCTGGGGTAAAAAGCGCGCCGAGATGGGGCATCCTGAGCCTTTTAACATGAAATACATAGGGGTGGGCAACGAACAGTGGGGAGAGCAGTACGTGGAGCGTTACAAGGCGTTTGCCAAGGTGCTGACCGAGAAGCACCCCGAAATACAGCTGATTACTACCACGGGCCCCTTTCCTGATGGAAAGGAGTTCGACTACCTGAACACCACCCTGCGCAGCATGAAAGATGCCCGCGTAGATATAATTGATGAGCATTATTACCGTGCGCCAGAGTGGTTCCGAGAGAACGCCACCCGCTATGACAGCTACGACCGCAACGGACCCAAAATATTTGCAGGCGAATACGCTTCCCAAACGGTAGCCATCGCCAGCCCGGATAACAAGAACAACTGGAACGGCGCGATGTCGGAGGCAGCCTTTATGACGGGGCTGGAGCGCAATGCCGGCGTAGTGGTTATGGCCTCCTATGCACCCCTTTTTGCGCACATAGAAGGTTGGCAGTGGACCCCGGACATGATCTGGGTGGATAACCTTCGCTCGTTTGGTACACCTAACTACCAGGTACAAAAGTTATTCTCCACGAACAGCGGGACGCACGTAGTGCCCGTGTTGCGCAACAACAAGCCGGTAACGGGCCAGGATGGAACTTACGCCTCGGCCACAATTGATAAGGCCACAAACGAATTGATCCTGAAGATAGTAAATACCTCTGATAGACCTCAGCAGGGCGAGTTTGTGGTGGATGGGGTAAAGAAACTGCAGCAGAAAGGAACGGTTACGGTTTTACAAAGCGACAACCTGAACCAGGAGAACACTTTTGAGAATCCGGATGCCATCAGCCCAAAACAGCAGCAGATACAGGTGAAAGACAAGAAAATTAAGCTGCCCATGAAGCCATACTCGGTCAATGTAGTCAGGGTGAAAATGTCTTAGACCCATGGCACGCCTTCCGGTGAAGAAAAGTGTGCCATGGGTTCTTACCATTGCCAGAAGTGAAGGAGAGGGGTTCGGCGGGTGGAATAATACAACTAAAGTGATTAATCACTTTAGTTGTAAGCGGAAGGTTGGAAGCGGCACTTGCCCGAGGTGAAGTTTAAGCACCTGAAAAGTTTAAAATTAATGAGTATGCATAAAAGCGTCATCCTTACAGGAGTTGATGTTGCTATATAGAATTCTCCGGTTCTGCTCCTGGCATGGAGTGGATATAAATTGTGCAGCACTGAATAGAATTGCTTCACGCTGAAAGACTGGCTTGCTGCCAGGAAATCAAGCTGAAGCAATCTGGATTAATAAACTACTCACTAATAAAACTACATGATGAAACCTTTCCGCAAAATTACGCTACTGGCGCCAGTAGTACTATGTGCCGGGCTGCAGCTGCCTGTACATGCGAAGGCGCTAACAGCTATGTCATGGCCAATGCCGGCCAGGAGCTTTGCCATATCTGAGCAGCACTTAGGCATAAGTCCTTACCTGGCACCGCCGGCTTCCAAACGGCCAACAAACCAAGTTATCTTCGCATCTGCCGCTAAAGGCAAGAAGGCAGTCGCTATTACCGTATCAGGCAGGGTAACAGGAGAAGACGGCACTGGCTTACCCGGTGTAAGTGTGGCTGTAAAAGGCACAAGTATAGGCACCATTACCGATGCCAGTGGCAGCTATTCACTAACAGTGCCCGATGGCCAGGAGAACGGCACACTCGCTTTTTCCTACATTGGCTACGCCACACAGGAGGTGCCGATTAACAACAGAAGCACCATTAATGTGCAGCTGGAGGGAGACGTGGAGGCACTGCAGGAGGTCGTGGTTATCGGTTACCAGACAATTGAGAAAAAGGACCTGACCGGTGCAGCCTCTGTTATCAGTCCTGAAGCCGCTAACCGCGTAACGGCCGCTACTGTGGCAGAATCCATTCAGGGTTTGGCGCCAGGGGTTACCGTGCGTAACTCGGGCCGCCCGGGAGCAGGCGCAGCCATCGATATCCGCGGGGTAGCCAGCTTTACCAACACCAACCCGCTCTATGTAATTGATGGGATGATCGCAGATGCAACCCCAACCATCAACCCGAACGACATCGAGTCCATACAAATTCTAAAAGATGCCTCTGCGGCGGCCATTTATGGTTCCAGGGCCGGTAACGGTGTAATTATTATCACCACTAAAAAAGGAAAAGCAGGTCCGGCCAAAGTTGGCGTTTCCGTGAAATATGGCGTGCAGCAGCTTCCTAAGCTGTGGGATGTAATGAACTCGGAAGAGTTTGCAGCCACACAGCGGCAGCAGTACGAGAACTCTGGCGCCACACCACCGGCCAGTGTTACCGTTACGCCTCCGGCAGGTTACAACGATGTGAGACACTGGACGCGTACCGATACAGACTGGCAGGATGAGGCAACACAACTAGGTACACTGTCCGACTACAATGTCACCTTGTCGGGTGGAGGTGAGGCGGGTAACTACCTTATTTCCGGTTCATACTTCACAAACGAAGGTGTTGTTGTGGGCAACGAGTTCGACAGAGTCAGTTTGCGTGTAAATACCCAGGGAACGAAAGGCAGGGTTACATTTGGTGAAAACCTGGTGTTGACACATTCGTGGGAGGAGCGCCCTCTGTTGGGAAACGCTTTTTATGATATGCCACAGTTGCTGCCGGTTATCCCGGTGAGTGATCCAAGCCTTGCCACTCCGGGCAGCCCAGGAGGCTGGGGCATCGGCGACCAGACAGCTGCTCCTGTTTACGCCTGGAACTACCTGGCCATGACAGAGCTGTTTAACTCCACGCACAAGTATTCCCGACTGGTAGGAAACGCCTTTGCCGATGTAGAGCTGTTTGATTGGCTGAGCTACCGGTTTAACGCTGGTTTGGATGCGGGTTTCGATTACCACCAGAACGTTCGAACACCAGGAAACTGGGTGCTGGCCCAGGCGTTTGAGCCAAGCCACGTGTACCAGGATCGCCAGAGCTTCCACTCCATGCTTTTTGAGCATACCCTGAACTTCAACAAGAATTTTGACCGCCATAACATTAATGGTGTAGTGGGATATACCCGCCAGTGGACGACCAGGGATAGAATGGAAGCCAGACGTAACGAACTCGTGAACTTTGGCGGTGAGTACCTGACGCCCATCAGCTCTGCCATTGGCGATCAGTCGTCGGAAGGAAGAGTGCTGGAAGACTACCGCATTAATGGAACGCTGGGCAGGTTAAACTATACGTTTGATGACAAGTACCTGATTACCCTTACCGGACGCTACGACCAGGACTCCCGCTTTGGCGCTGACAACAGAAGTAAGTTCTTCCCCTCTGTAGCCTTGGGCTGGAGAATTAGTGAAGAAGAATTTCTTAATGCACCTTGGCTTTCTGACTTGAAGCTGCGTGCTTCTTACGGACAATTGGGTATCGCCACGGTAGGATCATGGGATTATATAGGTGTAATCAACAACAACCCACGCGTGGTATTTGGGCCGAACAATGATATTATAAACGTAGGCGCTTACCAGGCAAGTCTCGTTAACCCCGACCTGGGATGGGAAATCAGAACCTCTCAGAACTTCGGTTTAGACGCAGCTTTATTCAACAATAAAGTTCTGGTGACAGCCGAGTACTACTACTCCCTGTCTGAGGATGTGCTGGCGCGCCTGCCAATACCATTCTACACAGGTAACCTGGGCGGTGATCCATTCGTGAACGCGGCCTCCATCAGCAACCGCGGCGTTGAATTCAGCGCTACCTACCGCAGCACAGCGAACGCTTTCAAATGGGACGTGTCAGGAAACTTCACCACCATCAAAAACAGAGTAGAGGATGTGGGTAACCTGGGCGAAGGAATAAACTACCTGCAGCTTGGCGCCACGCGAACACAGATTGGCAGGGGCATCGGCGAGTGGTTTGTAGTGAAAACAGACGGTATTTTCCAGAGTGAGGAGGAAGTGCTGAACCACACCAACTCAAACGGAGACGTTATTCAGCCCTTCTCCAAGCCAGGTGATATTCGTTTTGTGGACCTGAACGATGACGGCCAGATCAGCGACGACGACCGTACGTTTGCCGGCTCTCCTTGGCCAACACTGCAAACAGGTGCTCAGTTTAATGCATCGTACGGAGGCTTTACCTTCAACCTGCAGCTGGTAGGCGTGTTTGGGCAGACCGTTTTCAACGACGTGAGAAGAATTCTTGATTCGTACGAGAACACCAACTTCCGAAGCGACATTAGCCCATGGACACCAACCAACACCAATACATCAGATCCAAGACTGGCCCGAACCACAGAGCAGGGTGTGGCGCTGAACAACCGCTACGCCAGCGACCGCTGGTTAGAGGATGCTTCATATGTACGCATTCGTAACATAGAGATTGGATACGACCTGCCGGCAACATTCCTTAGCCGCATGCATACCAACAACGCGCGTGTATTTATTAGTGGGCAAAACCTGCTGACCTTTACAGGATACTCAGGGCTAGACCCGGATGTAACAGGTGTAGGCCTTCTGGAGAGAGGACTGGACGCCGGAAACTGGCCAGCCAGCCGTGTGTATTCAGTTGGTTTGAACTTTGAGTTTTAGCACTTATCAAGAAAGAATTTCTTTATGAAAAAGATACTATATTTTGCGTTGGCAGCCGGATTAACTTTATCCAGCTGTGAGCAAGACCTGGATATTGTGAATCCGAATTCCCCTACCACTGTTCAGTTCTGGCAGAACGCCACAGATGCGCAGCAGGGGGTGAATGCCATCTACAGTACCCTGCACCGGGGGCCGATTGTGCTCTGGCAGTGGTTTTACTACACGGTGCGCTCTGATGAGGCTTTTAGCAGAAGCCCACGAATTGACATCCAGAACAACATGGATAAATTCCTGATCACCGACTATAACTTCGGTGAGACGAACTGGGTGTACGGTGATAACTACATCGGTATTTTCCGTGCCAACCAGGCGTTGGCTAACATCCCGGAGATTGAGATGGACGAGAGCCTGAAGGCGCGTTTACTGGCAGAGGCAAAATTCTTCAGAGGCTTCTTCTACTACAACCTGGCCAGCCTGTACGGCAATGTTCCTATTATCCTGGAGCCGTCTACCCCAACGCTTTTGCCTCCAAACTCAACTCAGCAGGAGGTTTACGCACAGGCCGCACAGGACCTGACAGAGGCCGCAGCAGTATTGCCGCTTTCATACTCAGGCGAGAATGTAGGCCGCGTAACGAAGGGGGCAGCCAATGCACTACTGGCAAAAGTATACATGCAGCAACGAAACTACCAGGCAGCCCTGGAACCGTTACAGTGGCTGGTGGAAGGAGAAGGAAGCCAAGTGTATGGTTTGATGGAAAATTACCGCGATAACTTCCTGTCCACAACCGAAAATAACAAAGAATCGGTGTTTGAGTGGCAGTTCGCTACAAACGAGTCGGAGTTCACGGACAATGACGTGCAGACGCCAAACCAGAACTACGGTTCGCCGCTTGCCCAGTTTATAGGACCGGCAAACGTAGGATTCTCTGACGCGGAAGTGCACCGTTGGGTAATCAATGAGTTTCATAAAGAAGAAACAGTAACCGGGCAGCGTGACCCTCGCCTGGCAGCTTCCATCTTCTTCGACTCCACCGATGTGAGAGGACCGGAGTTCTCGATGATCTACGGGCAAACGTTCGCACAGCGTTACGGACCGACCGACAACAGGGCCTGGTTCAGAAAATTCGCTAACGATGCCGAGCCTGGCCGTACCGGAGAAGGCTTCCGATCTGCAAACAACTACCGCTTTATCCGATACTCTGATGTGCTGCTGATGTACGCAGAAACACTGAATGCACTCGGAAGAACACAGGAAGCGTACCAGTACGTGGACAGAGTAAGGCAAAGAGTAGGATTGGCGCCACTATCAGTTGTAAAACCTAACCTAAGCCAGGCCGCTTTCCTGCAGCAAATCATGCACGAGCGGGTAACCGAGCTGTCAGGCGAAGGCCACCGTTGGAACGACCTGGCACGCTGGGGCTTCTTTGAGAGTCAGGCTGCTGTAAATGTGCTGGCGCAGCGGGATCCTGCTTTCAATACTTTCGAAGTGGGAACGCATGCATTGCTTCCGCTTCCGCAGCGGGATGTGGACATCAACCCGAACTTAGTCCAGAACCCAGGTTACTAAGTATAGCATTTAATCTCAGGGTCCTGAAGGTTGGTCAAACAACTCTCAGGACCCTGAGATTTTTTGGTTAAGGGCACTTTGTTGGCAATGCGGAAGGCACAAGAGATAAAAATAGAAGGTAATTAGGCACATATGAAGTTACTCCAAAGCAAAATTTTTATAGTGCTGCTAAGTGGGCTGTTGCTGGTTTCCTGCAAAGAGGATTCAAAAACAGACCCGGATACCCCGGCCCCTATTACGAGTGCTCCCGACGACCTGCCACCGACGGACACCTCCACGCCCAACCTAACGATAACGTGGGAAGAAACGGCCGTGAAAGTGTCGCATGACGTGTACTCGGCAGAGTATGGGCGGGCGCACCGGGTGAAAGGTGACACGGTGCTACTTACGTATCATTATGGCCCTTTGGGGAATGAATGGGATAACATTGCCATCCGCAGAAGTATAGACGGTGGCGAAAACTGGTCCACTGCAGAAACGCTGATGGCCGACGATAATCCGAATTACTACGGCTTTTCCAACCCTGAACTGATCACGCTTCAGAATGGCGACGTGCTTTTGGCTTATACAGGTCGCGGCAGGCCGGATGACAACGCACATGCCAACATCCAGATCCGCGTGAGTAAGGACCGGGGCTGGACTTTTGGACCACCACAGATTGTAACAACCGGACGCTCCTGGGAACCCGCCATGATCCAGCTGCCGGACGGCGAAATAGAGCTTTTTTACTCCAGCGAAGCCAAGTGGTGGAGTGGCCCGGGCGATACAGCTGAGCAGCAGGAGATACTCATGGTGCGCTCCACGGATAATGGCGCTACCTGGTCGTATCCTGTTCAGGTGGCTTATACTTCCGGAATGCGCGACGGCATGGCGGTGCCACTGGTGCTGCAGAACGGGAAGGGAATGGTGTTTCCGGTGGAGTCTGTTAACAACACGGCCTCGCCCTGGATTCTATGGTCTTCTATGGAGGCGCGTTGGGATTATGCCGGTGTAGGTACCATCCAAAATGAAAGGCGCTGGCTGGCTACCCGGGCACCCATATGGGGCGGCGCTCCCTTCATCATTCAACTGCCTTCCGGCCAAACCGTGTTGTCGGTGCAGGACAGGGGCGGCAGAACGATCGGGTCGGACTGGAAAAAGAACACCATGCTGGTGCTGGTCGGAAACAGCGTAGCCAAGAACTTCTCAAACATCAGCTATCCCTGGCCGGGCCTGCCGGTAAATGAAGGGGCCTATTACAGCTCACTCTTTTTAAAGGACCCACAAACGCTGGTAATCATCACCACCCGAAACTATGCGAACGGGCACAGCGAAGTATACTGGAAGGAGGGGCACATACAATAGACGCTGAAGCGCAAGTATGAATACAGCCCCGGTAACTGCGTGAGTATCATTTTTAGCTTCATAATTTAATAGCATAATCATGAAGAAAATCTTTACACTTATGGCCTGTATCTGCTTTGCAGCAGGCGCTTTTGCACAGAAAGCAGGCAACTTTAACGGGCTTGAGATGGGCATGGGCAATATTTACCGCCTGTCAGATGCCGAAACCCGCTCCATCAGCCCCGAGAACTTTACAGGAGAAAAAGGCAAGGGCGGCATGGCTACGCTGGAGGAGGGCGTGCACGGCAAGCAGGCCCGCGAACTGGGGCAGGGATGGAAAGTGAATCCCTTCGTCTGGATAGAAGGCGGGCAGACCGTAACACTGGCAGATATTGAGGGACCCGGTGCGATTCAGCACATCTGGATGACACCGACCGGCAACTGGCGGCACACGATCCTGCGCTTTTACTGGGACAATGAAAAAGAACCGTCGATAGAGGTGCCGGTAGGAGACTTTTTCGGGATGGGGTGGGGCGAGTATGCACCGCTGAACTCACTGCCTATTGCGGTGAATCCGGGCAGCGCCTTCAACTCCTTCTGGCCGATGCCCTTCCGCAAGAAGTGCCGCATTACGCTCGAAAACCTGAGCACCGACCGCATGAACGTGTTTTACCAGATCGACTATGCTTTAACAAAAGTACCTGACGATGCGGCATACTTCCATGCACAGTTCAGGAGAAGCAACCCCACGCAAGGCGCCATCCATACCTTGATAGACGGCATTAAGGGCAAAGGGCACTATGTGGGCACCTATCTGGCCTGGCAGGTAAATAACAAAGGCTGGTGGGGCGAAGGCGAGATTAAGTTCTACATGGACGGCGATAAAAAATTCCCGACCATCAACGGCACCGGGGCAGAGGATTACTTTCTGGGCTCCTACAACTTCGAGAATAAGAAGACGAATGAGTACGAGGAATACTCCACACCCTATGCCGGCCTGCACCAGGTGATTCGGCCCGATGGCCTGTACAACTCGCAGCAGCGCTTTGGCATGTACCGTTGGCACATCATGGACCCCATCCGTTTTGATAAAGATTTACGCGTAACAATACAGGACCTGGGTTGGAGAAGCGAGCACCGTTACCTGCAGCAGAAGTCAGACATCAGCTCGGTGGTGTACTGGTACCAAACCGAGCCGCACGCGCCGTTTCCAAAGCTTCCGTCTAAAAACGAGCTGGAGGTGATATAAGGTCGGTGCAAGTATAAAACGAATCTTGCCTTTACAAGCTAACCACATTTGTACATGAGAAAACCGCACATTCTCTTCCTGCTTTTCCTGCTTCTGCTGGCGGGTACCACGCTTGCCCAGGATAAAAAGTGGCGCATGGTGAAAGGCAGGATCGCCTCTCCCTGGGCAGAACAGGTAAATCCGAACAACCCCTTGCCTGAGTACCCGCGCCCGCAGTTGGTGCGGGATGAGTGGCAAAACCTGAACGGGCTCTGGGATTACGCCATCGTGCCGAAAGCGCAGCAGGATAAAATGCCAGCTTCCTTTAAAGGGCAGATTCTGGTTCCCTTTGCCATTGAGTCAGCCCTTTCCGGAGTAGGCAAAACCGTGGGTAAGGACAGTGTGCTGTGGTACAGGAAAAGCATCAATGTTCCAGGTAAGCTGCGTAAGCAAAACGTGCTCCTGCACTTTGGGGCAGTGGACTGGCAGAGCGAGGTGTACGTGAACGGGAAAAAGGTAGGCACTCACGAGGGCGGCTACGATCCCTTCTCCTTCGACATCACGCCATACCTGAAAAAAGGCAGTGCGCAGGAGATAGCCGTCAGCGTGTGGGACCCCAGTGATGAGGGCCCGCAGCCACGCGGTAAACAGGTAAAGAAGCCGGAGGCGATCTGGTACACGCCCGTGACCGGTATCTGGCAAACAGTTTGGCTGGAGTCGGTGCCTAAAACCTACATAGCTGCTACCAGGCAAATCCCGGACATAGACAAGGGAACGCTTACCATAACTGCCGATGTGCAAAACCTGCAGGCGAACGACCGGCTGCGGGTAACAGCATTTGATGGCAAAAGGAAAGTGGCGGAGCAGGAAGCAAGTGCTGCGTCGCCGGCCATACTTGCCATAAAAGACGCAAAACTATGGTCGCCGGGAAATCCGTTTCTTTATGATTTGAAGGTGGCGGTGGTGCGAAACGGGAAGGTGGTGGATGAAGCCAAAAGCTACTTTGCCATGCGCAAAATAAGTATGGCCCCTGATGTAAACGGCGTGCAGCGCATGCTGCTCAACAATGAGTTTGTGTTTCAGTACGGTCCACTGGACCAGGGCTGGTGGCCCGACGGGTTGTATACGGCCCCTACCGAGGAGGCCCTTCTTTTCGACATCGACAAGACAAAAGAGATGGGCTTTAACATGATTCGCAAGCACGTGAAAGTGGAGCCCGCCCGCTGGTATTACCATACCGATAAAACCGGCATGCTGGTGTGGCAGGATATGCCCAACGGCGACTGGGGCGGTCGCTGGGGAAACCATCCCGGCATCGAAGGACAGGGCGAGGACATGGTGCGCTCTCCTGAGTCGGAGAAGATCTACCGTACCGAGTGGGGGCAGATCATGAAGGAACTGCACCACTTTCCGAGCATTGTGGTCTGGGTGCCCTTCAACGAGGCCTGGGGGCAGTTCAAAACAAAGGAAATTACGGAATGGACAATGGCGATGGACCCGTCGCGGTTGGTGAACAGCGCCAGCGGGGGCAACTTCCACCCGGTTGGCCACATTATCGACCTGCACAACTACCCGGATCCTGTGATGCCGCGCGCCGACCTGTTCGGCCAAAAGCAGGTGATTGTGTTGGGTGAGTTCGGCGGTTTGGGCCTGCCGGTGGAAGGACACACGTGGCAGCAGAAAGATAACTGGGGTTACCAGAGCTTTAAAACCACGGAGGAACTGTTCGACAAGTATAAAGCCTTCACCGAAAAGCTGGAGGACCTGATTCAGCGCGGCCTTTCGGCAGCAATTTATACACAGACCACAGACGTGGAGATAGAGACAAATGGCCTGATGACGTATGACCGGAAGGTGATCAAGATTCCTGCCGAAAAGCTTCGGCAGGTGCATACGAGGCTGTACGATCCATCGCTGGTAAAAATGAAGGAATAAGGCACGACTATGGAAAAAATATACATGCGCTGCGCAGCGAACACCGCCTCAGGCAAACAAAAGTATAACGGGCTGCTGGCACTCGTGCTGCTGCTTTTGGGAGCCTGCTCTCCGGCAAAAGAAGGGCAGCAGGTGCAGGAAACAGAGCGAATGGAAGAGCAAACGTATACTGGTAATCCTATAGTGCCGGGCAACTTTGCGGACCCCTACATCATCGAGCACCAGGACACGTTTTACATCTATGCCACCACCGGCAACGAGGCCACTGTCTGGCGCTCCGCCGACTTTGTGGATTGGAAGCTGACCAAGCTTAATTGGCCCACCAACATGGGGCAGCCGGATATTTGGGCACCGGCGGTAACGCAGGGCAAGGATGGGCGCTTCTACCTTTATACTTCCACCAACCACAATATTTACGTGGGCGTGGCAGATCACCCGACGGGGCCGTTCAGCAACGTGCTGGGCGCTGACAGCATCTTTATTCAAAACCGGCAGTGGTGGGAAAAGATGCACTCCATCGATGCCGACGCCTTCATAGACGATGACGGGCAGGCATACCTCTACTGGGGCTCCGGCTTCGACTTTAAGGATGGGGTTTGTGCCGTAGGCTTGCTGGCCGACGACATGGCTTCCTTTAAAGAGCAGCCAAAGCTGATCACGCCGGAAGGCTACTTCGAAGGGCCGCACATGATCAAGCGAAACGGCAGGTATTACCTCATGTACTCCGACGGCCTCTACTACGACTCCACGTATAAGGTGCGCTACGCTGTTTCGGATAGCCCCACCGGCCCGTTTGTGCAGGGGGAGAACAGCCCGATTCTGCAGGCCACGCCGGATGGCAAAATCAGCGGACCCGGTCACCACTCTACCCTGAAGCGCGGCGATGATTACTACATCGTATACCACCGCCATGTGTACCCGTTCTACGAGGGCATCCGGCAGGTGTGCATCGATAAAATGGAGTTTGGGCCAGACGGATCTATTAAGGACATTGTGGCCACCCAGGAAGGCGTGCCGCTAAGCTTTGTAGACGCAGGGAGCAGCCCTAGGCGCCTGAAACCCATATCGATAGCGGCTTCCGCTGCGGTGAGCGAGGTATACGATGCCGCCAAAGCCTTCGATGGGGCAAACGGCACCCTCTGGGCGGCGGACGCGTCTAAAACACCTGCCTGGCTGCAGGCCGACTTTGGAAAGGTAGTGGAGATAGCGGCGGTGCAACCTGTTTTTGACGAGGTGATGGGTGCCTATACTTACCGCATTGAGCATTCGGAAGATGGCGAAACCTGGAAAACCTATGCCACCGGTAACAACGGCACGGCCAAAGAATGGCCGGTGAAGCATGCGCAGGACGTGCAGGCAAGGTTCGTTCGCCTCACCGTTACGGGACAGCCACAGCATGTGAAGCGCGTGGGGTTGTGGGAACTGAAAGTATACTAACTTCATGTGCCATCACCTCCCACCCAAGTATGGGCAGAGTCTTTTGTTTAGTACCGTTTCATGAATCTTACGCACATTAAACATACTTCACCGCTCAAGGTACTGTTCGTGCTGCTGTACCCGCTGCTGCTGGCATGCTGCACAACGGCTGTCGCGCCGGAAGTAGAAGAGCGTAACCAGACCGTACCGGAGGGATACTTTACGAACCCGATCGGAGAGGGCGCCGACCCTTGGGTGATCCGGAAAAATGACACCTACTACTTTTGCAGTGCAGGAGATGGCGGGCTCTATGTGTCGCAGTCGGAGAAGCTGACGGAGCCGGGAGAGAAGGTGCTGGTATGGGAAACGCCCGATACGGGCTGGAACAAAAGCAACGTGTGGGCACCGGAGCTGCATCGCTTTAACGGCAAGTGGTACATTTATTATGCCGCGGCCAAAAAGGGAGGCGGACCGTTTATTCACCAACGCTCCGGCGTGCTGGAATCCGAGGGCGATGATCCCTTTGGTCCGTACACCGACAAGGGCATGCTCTACACCGGCGACAGCATCAACTACGCCGGCTCCGAGTCCAAATGGGCTATCGACCTGACTCCCCTGCAACTGAACGGGCAACTGTACGCGGTGTGGTCAGGTTGGAAAGAGAATGCCACGACAGACAAAACAAAGCAGCACCTGTACATGGCCACCATGAGCAACCCCTGGACCATCAGCAGCAACCGGGTGCTGCTTTCCTCTCCGGAGGAGCCCTGGGAAACAGGCGGGGAACTGGACCTGAACGAGGGGCCGCAGGTGCTGAAGCACAAGGACAAAGTGTTTCTCATTTACTCCACCCGCGAGTCGTGGCTGAAGGAGTACCGACTGGGGCAGCTAACGCTAACCGACACCTTGCTTAACCCGATGCAGCCGGCGCACTGGAAAAAGGAAGGCCCGGTGTTCCAGGGGACGGACAGCGTGATGGGTGTGGGCCACTGCAGCTTTACCACCTCTCCCGACGGCACTGAACATTGGATTCTGTACCACGCAAAGAAATCTGCCGTACCGGGATGGGACCGCAACATCCGGGCACAGGAGTTTACCTGGACAGCGAATGGCTTCCCGGTTTTCGGCACACCAGTTCCGGCGGGCGTGCCCTTGCCTGTTCCGTCGGGGCAGATGGAGGAAGATTGAACGCCCCCCGGCTGTGCAAGTATAAGCTGATTTGGAATGCAAGTATAAACAGCTGGTTTAACGAACATTTTGCTACACGACCCGAACTAAAAAACTGAATCACACAAAACCATTAAACTGATGAAAAAGCATCTCTTCCTAAGCTACCTGGTTGCCCTGGTGGCTTTCTCCTGTACCAGCAACACGGCTACCAACGAGCAGGAAACTGCAGTCAGTGAGCCTGTGGTTACCCAAACTGTTGCCTATACCAACCCCGTGCTTCCTGGCGATTACGCGGATCCATCGGTGGTGCGGGTAGGGGATGACTATTGGGCGACGGCCACTTCATCTGAATGGGCACCGCTATACCCAATCCTGCACTCCAAAAACCTGGTAGATTGGGAAACAGTGGGGCATGTGTTCCCGGATAAGATGCCGGATTGGGCGGAGGCGCATTTTTGGGCACCTGAAATAGCCTATGAAAACGGGAAGTACTATATTTACTACACGGCTAAAAAGAAAGGCGGTAGCTTGTGCGTGGGGGTGGCCAGTGCCACAAGCGCTACGGGCCCCTACACGGACCATGGGCCGCTTGTGTGCCAGGAAGTTGGCTCCATTGATGGCTTTGAGATAAGAGACAAAAGTGGGGAACTGTACCTGGTGTGGAAGGAAGACGGCAACAGCCGCGGCCTGCCGACGCCTATCTGGGCGCAGCGCATGAACGAGGAACGAACCGCCCTGACGGGAGAGAAGTTTGAAATGTTCCGCAACGATCCCGGCACCTGGGAGGGTGGCCTGGTGGAGGGCCCTGCCATTGTGCAGCGCGGCGACTACTTCTATACTTTTTACGCGGGCGATAAGTGCTGCGGCCGCGAGTGCACCTATGGCGTGGGTGTGGCGCGAGCCAAAACGCTGAAAGGGCCGTGGGAGAAGTATGACCAGAACCCCATCATGAAGCAAAGCAACACCTGGAAATGCCCGGGCCACGGCACGGTGGTAACGGACCAGAGCGGGCGTGATTATTTTCTTTACCATGCCTACAGCACCGACGGCTTCGTGTACCCCGGCAGGCAGGGCTTGCTGGACGAGATAAAGTGGGGCGAGAACGGCTGGCCATACTTCGAGAACAACGCACCTAGCGCGACGGCGCAGGTAGCAGCCCCGGAGGCGGCAACGGCCACTGCGGCGAAAAACCTGGATGTGAAAGAGGAGTTTGAGGCAGACAAGCTTGCCAATACCTGGCAGTGGCCGGTAACGCAGCAGCCAAGCTATGCTTTCAACAACGGTATGCTGCTGCTGAAGGCGTCGCCGGATAAAATCGGGACGGTACTAGGTAAGCGCACCCTGGAAGAGGACTATACGGCTACGGCCGCCCTGGATAAGAGCGCACTGCAGGGAAACACGATGGCAGGCCTCACAGCTATCGGGGATAACGACAACGCCGTGGGCATCGGCGTGAGCAATGGCGAAATTATAATTTGGTCGATGAAGGGAGGCGCCATGCAAACTATTGCCAAAACCGCCGCCCCGAAGGAGGAGACCGTGCAGCTGCAGCTCACCGCCAACAACGGCGACCAGATGCAGTTCGCCTGGAGCACCGACGGCACCACCTGGAACAGCCTGAACGGGGGCAAAGCGGTGGATGCCTCGTACCTGCCGCCCTGGGACAGGGGCGTGCGCGTTGGACTGACAGCCAAAGGGCCAACAAGTGCGATAGCTGCTTTCGACTGGTTCCGCGTAGACAATTAACCTGTTGCTGGCAAAGCTTAAAACCAAAAGAAAAACTATACTTTATAACAACCCGAACATGAACAAGAAGCATTTCAGAAAACAGTTCCTGCTACTAACGTTGGCTGGCAGCGTGGGTGCGGGCACCCTGGTTGGTTGCTCAGGCCAGCAAACGGCAGAGGAGGAGACAGAAGTAACCGCTACAACAGAACAGAACCAAATGGACATTAAACAGGAGCCTTTCGGCAAAACGAAGGAAGGAGAAGAAACCACCCTTTACACGCTCACCAACGAGAAGGGCATGCAGGTGCAGATCACCGATTACGGCGCGACCATCACCTCTGTGCTTACCCCGGATAGAGAAGGGAAAATGGCCGATGTTGTGCTTGGTTTCGACAGCCTGGCTGGCTACCAGAGCCCGGAGTACTTAAAGAGCGGGCCATACTTCGGGGCCATCGTGGGCCGCTACGGCAACAGAATCGCCAAAGGCAAATTCACCATCGACGGGCAGGAGTATAAACTGGCGACCAACAACGGCGTGAACCACCTGCACGGAGGCGTGAAAGGGTTTGACAAGGTAGTATGGGAGGCAGAGCCTATGCCCGGACAGAATGCGGTGCGCTTTAAGTACGTGAGCCCTGACGGTGAAGAGGGATATCCGGGTACACTAACCAGCACCGTCACCTACACCCTCACAAACGACAACGAGATAAAAATAGACTACGAGGCCACCACAGACAAGGCCACGCCGGTAAACCTGACCAACCACAGCTACTTTAACCTGGCGCCAGGCCAGGCCAAGGACGCGCTGGGGCACGTGCTCACCATAAACGCCGACAAGTATACGGTGGTAGACGAAACGCTGATCCCAACAGGAGAACTGCGCGATGTGAAGGGCACCGTCATGGACTTCAACACGCCACAGGCTATTGGCGCGCGCGTGAAGCAGGTTGAGGGTGGCGGCTACGACCACAACTACGTGCTGTCAGAAACAGGCGACGGACTGAAAAAGGCAGCCACCGTGTATGAGCCAACCAGCGGACGCGTGATGGAGGTGCTCACTACTGAGCCAGGTATTCAGTTCTACTCCGGAAACTTCCTCGACGGCACCATTACCGGCGCAGGCGGCAACAAGTATGAGAAGCACTACGGTTTCGCGCTGGAGACACAGCACTTCCCGGATTCGCCCAACCAGCCGAAGTTTCCTTCGACCATTCTGGAGCCGGGAGAAACATATAAATCCACCACCGTGTACAAGTTCTCGACCAGAGACCAGCAGTAGCAGCTTTACAAGGCAGCATAGGCTTCCTCAAATATAAAAGCCGTGCTACGTATATACTTAAAACCTCCAGGGCGAAAGCGCTGGAGGTTTTTATTTGTCCGGCTGCAAACCGGAGAGTCATACCTCACTGTCGCGCTAAAGTCAGATTTTTGATAAGCGCAAAGCCATACGTTGCCTGCACCGAAACATTCCATGCAGCCATACCCTGATTATAATAAAATTAACTTATATTGTAAGTGTTTAAATGACACTAATAATACTGTCATTACCTGATAGCAGGCAAAAAAAGCATGTGGAGTTGAAAGATATCTTCCAGCCAACGCCTCACAAGTATAAGATCAGGCAAAAAAGGAACCACGGTTGCCACGGCAGCACTTTCCCGGAAATGTTAGCAGCTAAAGAACCATACTATGAAATTAGATTTTGTAAAAGCTCCTTTCCAACAACTGGGGCTTCTTTGTGGCCTTGTAGTGGCGCTTGCGGTACAAGGCTGTTCTTCTGCCAGAAATGGACAGGAAGGTGCAATCACAGGCAACTTGAGCACATCCAGCCCGGATGGTACCCTACGTGCGGAGTTTGGCCTGTCGGATGGAAAAATGGCCTTCTACACGGTCAGTAAGAACGATACGCTGGTGCTGGAGCCATCAAAGCTAGGGATTATGCGGGAGGATGCCGATTCTACGCAGGGGCTGGAACTGGAGTCAATATCAGCAGTGGAGCCGGTGCAGGACAGTTATGAGATACTCACTGCCAAACGAAGAAAGAACACCTACAATGCCAACAAACGCACTTACCATCTTGCCAATGCGGCCGGGGAGAAAATGGACATCATTTTCCAGGTGTCGAACGATGGCGTGGCTTTTCGCTACTATTTCCCTGTCAGCTCGGCTGAGGTGAAAAAGATCAGCGACGAGATAACATCCTTTAACTTCAAGGACGATGCAAAGGGTTGGTTGCAGCCCATGTCGGATGCCAAAACAGGCTGGTCCCGGACAAACCCTTCGTACGAGGAGCACTACCTGAAGGGAGTCTCCGTGGGAACGGCATCGCCCTTCGAGGCAGGCTGGGTGTATCCAGCGCTTTTCCAGACAGGCAACCATTGGGTGCTGCTCACAGAGTCGGCTCCGGAAGCAACCTACAGCGGCACCCGCCTGCACCAGGAGTCGCCTGAGGGAGAGTATAGTATAGATTTTCCGCAGGAAACAGAGACGATGCCGGGTGGTGCGCTTAACCCGGAGTCAGCGCTGCCGTGGTACACGCCGTGGCGCATCCTGGCGGTGGGCAGCCTCAAAACCATTACTGAGTCCACACTCGGTACCGACTTGGCAAAACCCGCAGTCCCGATGGATGCCGCCTTCATCAAGCCAGGCCAGGCATCGTGGAGTTGGGTGCTGCTGAAAGATGATTCCACGACCTTTGAGGTGCAGAAGCGCTTCATCGACTATGCCGCGGACATGAACTGGGAGTATACGCTGGTGGATGCCAACTGGGACACTATGATCGGCTACGACAAGATAAAGGAGCTGGCGGATTATGCCAAAACGAAGGATGTAGGCTTGCTGCTGTGGTATAACTCCAACGGCACCTGGAACGATGCGCCCCAAACGCCCCGTCACCTCATGCTGACGCACGAAAGCAGGATGAAAGAGTTTAAAAGAATCAGCGAGATGGGCATTAAAGGCGTGAAAGTGGATTTCTTTGGCGGCGATGGGCAGTCGGTGATGCAGTACTATTCAGACATTCTCAAAGACGCGGCGGCCAATAAGTTGCTGGTGAATTTCCATGGAAGCACACTGCCCCGCGGCCTGCAGCGCACTTACCCAAACCTGATGACATCAGAGGCGATCAAGGGCTACGAGTTCATTACCTTTGAGCAGCAGAACGCCGACGAAGCGCCGGCACACGGTGCCATGCTGCCCTTCACCCGCAATGCTTTCGACCCCATGGATTTCACGCCGCTAAGCCTGCACGAGATCCCTAACATCGAACGGAAAACCACGGTGGGCCACGAACTGGCGCTGTCGGTGCTGTTCATCTCGGGCATACAACATTACGCTGAAACAGACAGGGGCATGCAGCACGTGCCGTCCTACGTAAGGGATTTTCTGCGGGAGGTGCCTGCGGTTTGGGATGACACCCGTTTTATCGCTGGCTTTCCGGGCAAACTGGCCGTAATCGCCCGCAGAGCCGGCGACCGCTGGTACGTGGCGGGCATCAACGGAGAAAATACTTCAAAAAGCATCCACATCGACCTGTCTTTCCTGAAAGATAAAAAAGGCACGCTGATTACGGATGACAGCGGAAAGGGAGCTTTCAGGAATGCAGCGGTTGATCTGGGGAAAAGCAACACACAGGAAATCCAGTTGCAGCCCAACGGAGGCTTTGTGATGGTGTTTGAGTGAGTGCCAATGGCAGGAGCCGGACCTGTGAGAGCAGAATACAGCAAAATTTATACTTTCCATTAAAACCAGCGGGTGCTGAAGCCATGTGGGACTACATCATTTTCATCGATACTGAGACCACGGGCATCCCGCTTGACTGGAAGGCACCCTATTCGGACGGGCGCAGCTGGCCCTACTCGGTGCAGATAGCCTGGCTACTGTACACGAAAGAAGGCAAGGAGCTGAAGTCGGAAGATCATTACATTTATGAGCCGGACATAGAGGTTTCAGCCGAATCATTCAAAATCCATGGCATTACGAAAGAGTTTTTGCAGGAAAACGGCAAGGACAGGAAAGCTGTGCTGTCGCTGCTGGCGCAGGACCTGGAGAAGTATAAACCGTTGGTGGTAGGCCACTTCATGCAACTCGATTACCACATGCTGGGCGTGGGCTTTCACCGGGCAAACCTGCCAAACCCGCTGCCGCAGCTTACCACGTTCTGCACCATGGACGTGACGGCCGGCTTTCTGTTGCCACCCCGCAAGAACTTTCTGCGCCTGGGCGAGCTGTACCAGCACCTGTTTCAGCAGCCGCTGGAGCTCCAGCACAACGCCTACTGGGATGCCAGGGCCACGGCCGCCTGCTTTTTCAGGCTGCAGGAGTTGGGGGAGATTTCGGCTGAATCCATTTTAGAAGCAGAAAGGCCAAAGCCGAAGAAGCCCTTTAACTTAACCCGAAACCTTGTAGCCCTGCTCACCTTGTTTATACTTGTTTGTTTGTTAATCCTTTGGCTATGAATGACAAAATAGAGTTTCTGAAAACAGTAAAGCCTTTCGATGTGCTGCCTGACGAGGTGCTGGCTGGTGTGGTAGGCTTGCTGCAGGAGGTGCGGTATACCAGAGACACAGCCATCTACCACCAGGAAGTCACGAAGATGAAAGGGGTGGACATTATTGTGGAGGGAGAGTATGAGGCCTTCTTCTACGACAGCGAACAGAACAAGCGCGTGATAGACCTGCACGGTCGGGGCTACTGCTATGGCGGCCTGTCGGTGCTGCTGAACAGGAAAAGATCACTGCGGTCGGTGATTGCCAAAAAGGGTACGCTGGTGTTTTTCCTGTCGCGGCAGGACTTCAAGCAGCTTTGCCAGGCCTATGAGGAGTTCTTCCACTTCTTCACCGCCGAATTTGGCCGGCGCATGCTCAACGATGCCTACGCTCACTTTGTGAAGCGCCCCACCGCGTTTGAGGAAAACTACATTGCCTCAGACCAGCTGTACTCCCGCAAGATAGAGTCGTTTGTGTACCGCGACCTGGTCACCTGCCCCAGCGATACACCGCTTTACGAGGCGGCCCAACTGATGGCCCGCAAAAAGGTCAGCTGCCTTTTTGTGCAGGATGCACAGCAGCGCATCGTCGGCTACATCACCGATATCACGCTGCGCGACGTGGTGGCGAAGCAGGTAAGCGTGCAGGAGCCGGTGTCGCTGGTAATGGCTAACCCGCTTGTCTCCATCAGCACCCAGGCCTATGCCTATGAGACCATCCTGCTGATGTTCCGTACCAAGAGCCAGTACCTGCTGATAGAAGGAGCCGGAGAAGGAAAATACCTCGGCTTTATCAGCCGCAACAAACTGCTGAGCGAGCAGGCGCAGTCGCCGTTCCTGTTTATTCAGTCGGTAAAGCTGGCCCAGTCGGTGGAGGAGCTAAAGCGGAAGTGGGACAAGGTGCCCGAAATTGTGTACCAACTCCTGAACCGCGGGGTAAAGCCTGAAATCGTGAACCAGGTCATCACCACCGTGTCGGATACCATTGCCCTGAAGGTAATTGAAGGCGTGATAGCAGAGGTGGGAACGCCGCCGGCCAAGTTCGTTTTCATGGTGCTCGGCAGCGAGGGCCGCAAAGAGCAAACCCTTAGCACCGACCAGGATAATGCCATCATTTACGAAGACAAGGCCAACGAGCAGCGGGAGCTGGTGCGGGCGTACTTCCTGAATTTCGCCGAGCAGGTGTCGGAGCGGCTGGATGCCATTGGCTTCAGTTTCTGCAAAGGCGGTTTTATGGCGAAGAATTCCAAGTGGACGCACTCGCTCTCGCACTGGAAGCGCAACTACACGAGCTGGATGAAGGAGCCCGACCCGGAGACGGTGATGAAATTCGCAACCTTTTTTGATTGCCGCTACATCTATGGCGAGGCCGCGATTATGGAGGAGCTGCGCGACTTCCTGGATCAGGAGCTGCAGGAACCACTTGATCGGTTCCTGTACCACATGGCCCGCAACGCGCTGCAGTATGAGCCGCCGCTTACCTTTTTCAAGAACATCAGAACCTTTACCGTGGATGGGCACGAGGTGTTCAACATCAAGAAAACAATGACACCGATCGTGGACCTGGTGCGGGTGTATGCGCTGCAGAAAAGGATATTTAAGACAAACACCGGCGAGCGCCTGAAAGAGTTAAAAGCCATTGGTGCTTTTACAGATACGGAGGTGCAGGAGCTGATGCAGTCTTACTACTACCTGATGAGCCTGAGGCTCAAAAAGCAGGCGGTACAGATCATTCAGGACAAGGCCGAGCCGGATAACTTTATCGACATCCGGAGCCTGACGAAAATTGAACAGGTGACGCTGAAAGAGATTTTCAAGACCATCGCGAACTTCCAGACAACGATAAAACTACAGTTCACCAAAGAGTTGTTTGGGTGATGCGCGGCCGTTAGCGTCACAACAAGGTACGCAAGTATAGCCGACATCGATGAAAGGGGGCAAGGCAATGGAAAACCTGTACAACCAGCTGTGGGAAGACAACCTTCCGAAGTACCGGATCGGTACAGTGGAGGTAGACCCGCTTCTGTCTTCCGGAGCGGATAACAGGTTTGGCATTACGCTGCTTTTCCGGCCAGACGGTGCGGTAAAAAAAAGCATCGGAAGCTTTCTGCAGGAGCTGGAGCGGCTGGAGCCTGAGCAATACTATTATCCCGCTTCCGATCTGCATGTTACGGTTATATCCATCATCTCCTGCCATCCGGGCTTTTCGCTGGACCAGGTAGCGGTAGCAGATTATGCGGCTTTGGTGAAAGAGAGTCTGGCAGCGGCTAAAAGCTTCGGGATCGGGTTCAGGGGGATCACGATCTCTCCGGCCGGCATTCTGGTGCAGGGCTTTCCGGCTACAGCGCAGCTGCAGGTGATGCGGCAAAGGCTCCGGGAAAACTTTAAAAGCTCCACCTTGATGCAGACCCTGGACAGCAGGTATGTTTTACAGACGGCACACTGCACGGTTGCAAGGTTCAAAGCGCCGCTCCGAAACCCCGAAAGGCTACTGCAGAAGCTGCAGGAGTATCGGCACCATCGCTTTGGAAGTATGGACGTAACGCGCGTGCTGCTGGTGCACAACGACTGGTATCAGAAGCAGGACCTGGTACAGCAATTAGCTGAAATAGAGTTACCTAGCTAAACGCTGTTGTAACACTATACTTTAACAAAAGGTGGAATTTATAGGGATAAAAGCAGTTAAGGCGCATTCTTGATGCAAATTGATGGATAACTGCCCACATTATTTTAGATTTGAAAAAGAAAGCAAATTTGATTTATAACTAGTAAGATGTTGAAATATTCAGGACAGACACGGATGCTTGTAGCCGTGGACTGCATCATATTCGGTTTTGATGGTGATAGCTACAAGCTTCTGCTCGTACAGCGCGGCATTGCGCCTGAAAAGCGGAAGTGGAGCCTGATGGGAGGCTTTGTGCAGCCTAACGAGAACCTGGATGAGGGGGCTATCAGGATATTGAAGGATCTTACCGGGCTCGATGATGTATACATGGAGCAGCTGCACACTTTCGGAGATCCCAGGCGTGACCCCGTGGAGCGCACGATCGCCGTGGCGTACGTTGCGCTGATCAACATCCAGAAGTATGAGAAGAAGATAAGCAAAGAGTACAATGCAGAGTGGTTTCCGCTGCAGGCCATGCCGGAGCTTATCTTTGACCACGGCAAAATGGTGGAAATGGCAAAGGACAGGCTCCGCTACAAGGCTTCGCTGCACCCGCTGCTGTTCGAGCTTTTGCCTGAGAAATTTACCCTGCCCCAGGTGCACGCACTTTACGAAGGGCTTTACGAAACGATATTCGACAAGCGCAACTTTAACCGAAAACTGCTCTCAACCAACCTTTTCATCAAGCAGACCGACAAGGAAAAAGAGAGCTCCAAGAAGGGAGCCTTCTTCTATAAGCTTGACCGCAGCAAGTATGCCAGTAACCTGCAGGCCTTCTTGAAGTTTATTCCAAACCCCGAGGAGTACCTGCTTTCCTGACACTTTAGGGCGATATTCTTTTTTACTTTCAAAATAAGTGTTAATTTGACACAAAATAAAAATGAAGGTGCCTGTGAAAGATATAGCTTATGTGATAGGGGTTGATTACGGAACTGACTCTGTCCGCTCCGTGCTGGTAAACGCCCTCAACGGAGAGGAGATATCCTCGTCTGTATATTATTACCCACGCTGGCAAAAGGGACTGCACTGCATCCCGAGCGAAAACCAGTTCAGGCAACACCCGCTGGATTATGTGGAAGGCCTGGAAAACACCATCAAAGAATGCATCAGCAAAGCTGGTGCAGACGTGGCTGCCCAGATCAAAGGCATCTCCATCGACACGACGGGATCTACGCCCATTGCCGTGGACAGAGCCGGAACGCCACTGGGCCTGTTGCCTGAGTTTAGCGAAAACCCTAATGCCATGTTTGTGCTCTGGAAAGACCACACGGCCATTGGCGAAGCAGCGGAAATAAACGAACACGCCACAAAATTCGATACCAACTACCTCAAGTATGTGGGCGGTATCTACTCCTCTGAATGGTTCTGGGCAAAGTTGCTGCACGTGCTCCGGGTAGATGAGCAGGTGCGCAATGCCTGCTTCTCGTGGGTAGAGCACTGTGATTGGATCCCGTTTCTGCTTATTGGCGGAAACGACGTGATGCAACTGAAGCGCAGCGTTTGCGCGGCCGGACACAAATCACTTTGGGCCGCCGAGTTCGGAGGCCTTCCCCCGAATAACTTCTTTTCTTCCCTCGATCCGCTGCTGGATGGTTTCACAGACCGCCTTTTCAAAGATGCGTACCCGTCTGATCAGGCAGCTGGCAACTTAAGCCAGGAGTGGGCCGACCGCCTGGGGCTTGGCACTGACGTGGTAGTGGGCGTAGGAGCCTTTGATGCGCACATGGGCGCCGTTGGCGGGCAGATAGAGCCCTACCACCTGAGCAAGGTAATGGGTACCTCCACCTGCGACATGCTGGTGGCGCCTATTGCCGAGGTAGAGGACAAGCTGGTAGGAGGCATCTGTGGCCAGGTACCTGGTTCTGTTATTCCTGCCATGATGGGCCTGGAAGCCGGGCAATCCGCTTTCGGCGACACGTATGCCTGGTTTAAAAGACTGCTGATCTGGCCGCTGGAGCAACTGCTTTCTCAATCTACAGTTATTTCAGCGGAAACGGCTGAGGCGCTGTTGCAGGAAGTATCGGACAGAATCATACCTGAGCTGACAAAGCAGGCGGAGCAACTGCCGCTCACAGAAAGCGATGCCTTTGCCATCGACTGGTTTAACGGCCGTCGCACACCGGATGCCAACCAGCTGTTGAAGGGAGCCATACTTGGGCTGGGCCTGGGCAGCGATGCCCCACGGGTGTTCCGTGCGCTGGTAGAGGCCACTTGTTTTGGGGCAAAGAGCATTGTGGATCGCTTCGAGGAGCAGGGCGTGCCGGTAAAAGGACTAATCGGTCTGGGAGGCGTGGCCCGTAAATCACCGTTCATCATGCAGATGATGGCTGATGTGATGAACATGCCGATCCGCATCCACAAGTCGGAGCAGACCTGCGCGATTGGAGCGGCGATGTTTGCTGCCACCGTGGCCGGCGTGTATGACAAAGTAGAGGAGGCCATGGAGGCGATGGGGCAGGGCTTTGATGCCGAATACTTCCCGGACAGCACACGCACCGCCCTGTATGCCCGCCGCTACGAGCAGTATAAAGTGCACGGCAAGGCAATTGAAAACCTGGTGCCGCCTGCCAAACTGCAGGTAACAGACAAGCAGGAAGAAGTGGTAAGATAAGCAACAGCATGAGCAAGTATCAGGACATAAGACAAAGTGCCTACGAGGCAAACATGGAGTTGCCCAAACTAGGGCTCGTATTATTTACATTCGGCAACGTGAGTGCCGCCGACCGGGAGCAGGGCGTCTTTGCCATTAAACCAAGCGGCGTTCCTTATGCAGACCTGTCGCCGGAAAACATGGTGATCGTTGATTTTGACGGCAATACCGTGGAAGGCAACATGCGTCCTTCTTCCGATACCAAAACCCATGCAGTGCTGTACAAGCACTGGGAGAAGATCGGCGGCATTGTGCATACCCACTCCACCTACGCCACCTCCTGGGCACAGGCACAGCGCGATATTCCCATCTACGGCACCACCCACGCCGACCATAACACTGTGGACATTCCGTGTGCCCCACCCATGAGCGATGAAATGATCCAGGGGAATTACGAATACCAGACAGGCTTCCAGATCATGGATTACCTGCGGGACAAAGGCATGAGCTACGAGGAGGTGGAGATGGTGCTGGTAGGCAACCATGCGCCCTTTACCTGGGGCAAAACGGCAGCCAAAGCCGTGTATAACAGCGCCGTGCTGGAGGAAGTGGCCCGCATGGCTTTTTTAACCGAGCAGATCCGGCCTGATGCGCCACGCTTGCAGGATTCGCTCATCAAAAAGCATTACGAGCGCAAGCACGGCCCTGACTCCTACTATGGGCAATAAAGCCGGCTTGTTTGCCGGTTAAAAATATGTTGGATGAGGCGGGATAGTAGTTGCATTTAAGTGCTAAGTAAATGAAGATAATTTCATAATTTCAAATTTCTACAAACCAAAAACACTAAAGCTATCTCTACATGACAGCCGGATTCTCGACACTAGACTATATCGTCTTCGTACTTTATGCCTTGATTATCCTCTCCCTTGGACTCTGGGTATCCAGAACCAAGAAAGGAGTAGAAAAAACATCACAGGAGTATTTTCTGGCTGACAAGTCCCTGACTTGGTGGGCGGTGGGCGCCTCCCTGATTGCCGCTAACATTTCTGCCGAGCACTTTATCGGCACCTCCGGTTCCGGTTTTGCCATCGGTCTCGCTATTTCGGCCTACGAGTGGATGGCCGCTGTGGCGCTGATCATTGTGGCGAAGTTCTTCCTGCCTGTGTTTATCGACAAGGGCATTTATACCATGCCACAGTTCCTTAACCAGCGTTTCAACAGGGGCGTAAGTACAGCCTTTGCTGTTTTCTGGCTGTTGGTGTACGTTTTCGTAAACCTTACCTCAGTGAGTTACCTGGGCGCACTCGCCATGGAGAGCATCATGGGCGTGCCGCTTCAGTACGGTATCATCGGCCTGCTGCTTTTCTCTGCGATCTATTCCATTTACGGTGGCCTTGAGGCTGTAGCCTGGACAGACGTGGTACAGGTGGTATTCATGGTAGGCGGTGGTCTTTTGACGACGTACCTGGCTTTGGATGCCGTAGGTGCTGGGGAGGGTATCTTCGCCGGTCTTGCTAACCTGTACGAAAGAGCCAGAGAGCACTTTACCATGGTTATCCCGGAGGGCAAAATTTATGTGCCGGATGGTTCAGGTGGGTTGAAAGATGCCTTTATAGACTTACCGGGTATCGCTGTTATCGCAGGTGCCATGTGGGCCACCAACCTGGGCTACTGGGGCTTTAACCAGTACATCATCCAGAAAGGTCTGGCTGCCAAAAGTATAAACGAAGCAAAAAGAGGACTTCTTTTCGCTGGATACCTCAAAATCTTAATGCCGATTATCGTGGTTATACCTGGTATTGCGGCTTACGTACTTCTTAACGCACACACCCCGGAAGAGCTTGCTGCCATACTTGGTAAATCAGTAGGGGAGATCGGCACTATTGCAAAATCTGACCAGGCCTACCCTTGGCTGTTGAAGAACTTTGTTCCATCCGGTATCCGTGGACTGGCTTTTGCCGCCCTGGCCGCAGCCATTGTTTCTTCCCTGGCCTCCATGGTGAACAGTACCGCCACCATCTTTACAATGGACATTTACAATCCATACTTCAAGCCGAACGCTACCAGCCGCCAGTTGGTGCGCGTGGGTCGAATTGTGGCCATTGTGTCGCTGGGAATCGCTGCTATTGTGGCTCCTCAGCTAAGCTCGCTTGATCAGGTGTTCCAGTATATTCAGGAGTACACCGGTTATATCTACCCAGGTGTGGTAGCCGTATTTGGAATGGGCCTTTTCTGGAGACAGATTACAGCAAACGCCGCGCTCTGGACAGCCATCGCGACTATTCCGGCAGGTATCATCTTCAAGGTAATTAGCCCAGACATGCCGTTCCTGCTCCGCATGGGTTATGTGTTCATCATCCTTTGCGTGATTGCCTCGGTTATCAGCTTTGCAGAGACAGGCGTAAAGGTTAAGTCACCGCTTCCGCCTGAGAGCAGACAGCGTAAGATTGCAGGGTTCTCCTATGTATTCTTTGTGTTGGGGCTCATCACGCTGATTGCCGGCTTTATCTACACGCCGGAATACAGCTACTACGGCATCGAGTCGCTCTTCTTCCTGGCGGCCTTGTTCCTGATGATCGGCATCATTTTGTACACCAACGCCAAGATGCCACTCTCTGATCCGAAGGCCATTGTGTCGGATCCGGTGCTCTTTAACACGGGCACGCCATTCAACATTGGCGCCGCGGGTATTGTGCTCATTATTGGATTGATTTACTACTTCCTGTGGTATTAACGTAGACAGAGGGTGTTGCAGCAAACGAGCTGCAACACCCTCTTTTTTGCCAAAATTTATTATTGTAAAAAACACACTTTATCTATGGTAGACTTAAAGCAGTTCGAAATCTGGTTTGTGACAGGCAGCCAGCATTTATATGGCGAGGAAACGCTGCGCCAGGTAGCGGAGCACTCGCAGCAAATAGCACAGGGCCTTGACCAGGCGGGACAGGTACCGGTGAAGGTGGTGTTCAAGCCGGTGGTAAAAACAACAGAAGAGATCTACCGCATCTGCCAGGACGCAAACGTAGCCGAGAACTGCGTGGGCGTAGTAGCCTGGATGCACACTTTCTCTCCGGCAAAAATGTGGATCGGTGGACTGAAAATACTCAAGAAGCCACTGCTGCACCTGCACACCCAGTTTAACCGCGATATCCCGTGGAGCTCCATCGATATGGACTTCATGAACCTGAACCAAAGTGCGCACGGCGACCGTGAGTTCGGCTTTATCGTGTCGCGGCTGCGCATGAACCGCAAGGTGGTGGTGGGCCACTGGCAGGACAGCGATGTGCTGGGGCAGGTAGGTGCATGGGCACGCGTGGCCTGCGGCTGGCACGACTGGCAGGGAGCCAAGTTTGCCCGCTTCGGCGATAACATGCGCTTTGTAGCCGTAACCGAAGGCGACAAAGTAGAGGCTGAGATGAAGTTTGGCTTCTCCGTGAACACCTACGGCATCGGCGACCTGGTAAAAGTGATCAACCAGGTAAGCGATGGGGAAATAGACACGCTGACAAAGGAGTATGAGGAGCGCTACGCCGTGGTGGAAAAACTGCGCAAAGGCGGTGAACAGTACAACTCGCTGCGTGAGGCGGCTAAAATAGAGATCGGCCTGCGTGCGTTCCTGGAGGACGGCAACTTTAAAGGCTTCTCCGATACGTTCGAGGACCTGCACGGCATGGCGCAGTTGCCAGGTATAGCCGCCCAGCGCCTGATGGCACAGGGCTATGGCTTTGCCGGCGAAGGCGACTGGAAAACAGCTGCCCTGGTGCGTGCCATGAAAGTAATGGGAAGTGGCCTGGAAGGAGGAAACGCCTTTATGGAAGACTATACGTACCATTTCGATCCTAAAAACCAACTGGTACTGGGCTCGCACATGCTGGAGATTGATGAGTCTATCGCCAGTGGAAAACCTTCGTGCGAGGTGCATCCGTTAGGGATAGGAGGCAAGCAAGATCCGGTGCGCCTGGTGTTTAACGTAGTGGGCGGCCCGGCGCTGAACGCTTCTATCATCGACATGGGCAACCGCTTCAGACTGCTGGTGAACGAGGTAGAGGCAGTAGAGCCTCAGGAAGACCTGCCGAACCTGCCGGTGGCACGCGTGCTCTGGAAACCGTACCCGGATATGAAAACAGGCTGTGCTGCCTGGATATTGGCTGGCGGTGCGCACCATACCTGCTACAGCCAGAACCTGAGCTCAGAGCAGCTGCAGGACTTTGCTGACATCGCAGGCATTGAATCGGTGGTAATCGATAAGGACACGAAACTGCGCCAGCTGCAGAATGAGCTGCGTTGGAGCGAAGTATACTATCAGATAAATAAAACCTTTTAGCCAACTAAAGGTCAGGTGCAAAGCGAAGAAGCGGGCCAATCAATCCGTGATTCGCTTTGCACCACTAAAACAGCTCCGCTTACGGCTGCTGAAAAAAGTTCTTAATGTAAGGGTCCGTATAATCGGCGATGTAGCCGATCACGTTGTCGTACTGGGCAAAGTCCTCTTTGGGGTGCGCCGTGGTGATCACAACACACCGCATACCTGCGTTCCGGGCTGCCTCTACGCCTTTGGGTGCATCCTCGAACACAATGCAAGCTGCTGGAGCTGTGTTTAGCTTCTCGGCGGCTTTCAGAAATGTTTCCGGGTCGGGCTTGCTGGTGGAGACATCATCGGCACTAACCAGGGCATCAAAGTACTGGCGGATATTCAGGTTGTCGATCACAAAACCGATGTTGTCGGTGATGGCGGCAGAGGCAATGGCCATTTTAACGTTAGCGGCAGCTGCCTGGGCCAGGAAATCCTGCAGCCCGTTGATTAGCTCCAGGTGGGGCTTATAGGCTGTTTGGTAGTAGTTCTCTTTTTTAGAAGACAGTTCTTCAATTTCATTTTTCTCGAAATGATCTTCTCCGAATATGCGAACCAGCACCTCAGCATTCTTGCCGTACATTTCCTGCTTTACTTCCTCAAACGTAAGGTCTGCGCCCAGGTCTTCGGCAAGTATGTGGTACCAGGCTTTGGCATGAAAGGCCATATCGTCAATAATTGTCCCGTTCAGGTCGAAGAGAAAAGCGGTGGTTTTAGATGGCATTAGTTACAAGTATAAAGTGAAAGCAGGTTGTAAGGAAGGGAATTTCGTATTTAAACTACAGGGTTCAAAAGTATTGCAGCCCCATCAAATGTAAGGTCGAAAACCTTTCCCTCCCAACGCACCAGTGCTTGAAACGGGACAAGCAGACCATAAGTTTATTTAAAGCAGGCATGCAGCCCTATAAAACGGCGAAGCGTGAACCTGATTGATGACGAAGAGAGAAAGCAATACAGCAGATTAAAGCATGAAGACTTTGGAAGAGACGATTCATCAGAAGTTCAAAAGCATGTTCCAGGCAGAGCCCATCCTCGTGCGTTCACCGGGGCGTGTCAACCTGATTGGGGAGCACACGGATTACAACGAGGGATTTGTGCTTCCGGCAGCGATCAACAAGGAAATATACTTTGCCATTGCCTTCAACAATTCGGACAGGCTCCGCTTTCACTCCCACGACATGGAGGAAAACGCGGAGTTTGAATTGAATGCTATCAGCAAAACCAACATTGGCTGGGCAAATTACCTGTTGGGTGTAGTGAAGCAGTTCCAGCAGGCGAACCTGCAGGTGAAGGGCTTTGACCTGGTGTTTGGCGGGAACATTCCGATCGGGGCGGGGCTGTCCTCGTCTGCGGCGGTGGAATGCGGCCTGGCCTTTGCACTCGACCACCTGCACGGTTTTGGGCTGGAGCGGCTCACGATGGTAAAGATGGCGCAGAAGGCCGAGCACGAGTTTGCGGGCGTACTATGCGGCATCATGGACCAGTTTGCCAGTATGTTTGGCAGGCAGCAACATGCCGTAAAGTTGGATTGCCGCTCCCTGGCCTATGAGTATTTTCCGGTGGATATGCATGACTACCGCATCGTGCTGTGTGATACCCAGGTAAAGCACTCACTGGCTTCATCTGAATACAATACGCGTCGGAAAGAATGTGAGACGGGGGTAGCGCTGCTGCAGCAGCATTACCCGGAGGTGCAAAGCCTGCGGGATACCACTGTAGCGATGCTGGAGCAGCACCAGGCGGAGTTTGATACGGTGGTGTACAAGCGCTGCAAGTATATCGTGCTGGAAAATGCGCGGGTGGAGGAGGCGTGCCGGCACCTGCAGCGCGGCGAGATGCAGGCCTTTGGCCAGAACATGTATGCCTCGCATGCGGGGCTGCAGCACGACTATGAGGTGAGCTGCCCCGAGCTGGACTTCCTGGTGGCAGAGGCAAAGAAGCAGGAAGGGGTGCTGGGTGCCCGCATGATGGGCGGCGGCTTCGGGGGGTGCACGATTAACTTGGTGCGGCTCCAGGAGATTGATGCTTTTATAGCACAGCAGCAGCAGGCTTACCAGCGCCAGTTCGGCGTTAACCTTAAAACGTATCTGGCAGAAATAGTAGACGGCTCCAGCCTGGTGGCGCAGCCCGAGACAAAGAAAGCATAGCGGCAGAACACAGGCTTACACCTAACTGATTTGAAGTATGGCAGCATTTGATTTAGCAGAACATCCGCACCGCCGGTACAACCCATTAAGCGGCGAATGGGTGCTCGTGTCGCCGCACCGGGCCAAGCGGCCGTGGCAGGGGCAGCAGGAGAAAGTGACGAAGGCTGAGCGGCCACAGTATGACCCCACCTGTTACCTGTGTCCCTCCAACGAGCGGATCGGCGGGGAGCGTAACCCGGCTTATACGTCTACCTATATCTTTCAGAACGACTTTGCGGCTTTAACAGAAGACACACCCGAAGGCGGCTTTCGCAAGGGCGGCCTTTTGAAGGCCGAGAGTGAGCGCGGCATCTGCAAGGTGCTCTGCTTTTCGCCCCGCCACGACCTGACGCTGGCCGACATGGAAGTGAGCGACATCCGGAAAGTAGTGGATCTGTGGCAGCGGGAGTATGCGGAACTGGGCAGTTTGGACTACATCAACCACGTCCAGATTTTCGAGAACAAGGGCGCGGCCATGGGCTGCAGCAACCCGCACCCGCACGGCCAGATATGGGCCCAGAGCACGGTGCCAGCAGCCCCAGCCCAGGAAACAAAGCAACAGCAGGCATACTTTCAAGAGCACGGCCGCAGCCTGCTGCAGTATTACGTGGCGCTGGAACTGGAGGAGAAGGAGCGGCTGCTGTACCAGAACGAGCATTTTGTGGTGCTGGTGCCTTTTTGGGCGGTGTGGCCCTTCGAGACCATGATTCTGCCCAAAAAGCACCTGCAGCACATCGGGCAGTTGGGAGAGGATGAGAAGACTGCCTTTGCCGATGCCATCAAGCAGCTGACGGCCATGTACGACCGCTTGTTTGACGTTTCCTTCCCTTATTCAGCCGGCATTCACCAAAGCCCCACAGATGGTGGGAACAATGAAGCCTGGCACTGGCACATGCATTTCTACCCGCCGTTGCTGCGTTCGGCCACGGTGAAGAAGTTTATGGTGGGTTACGAAATGCTGGGCGATCCGCAGCGCGACATCACCCCGGAAACCAGTGCCGAGCGGCTTCGGAGCCTGCTGTAACGGAGTTACATGAGGTTAGCATTGGGCAGGTATAAACCCGACAAGCATAGTTCTTAACAGCGGCTACAGTCCGGTGTTACCTGGAAGTATAACAAGTATAAATCAGAAGTATGAAAGGAGCGAAGTATAAGCCGAAATCCTTTTTTACGAATCAGTCAACTAAATCAGCAACCGCAAAACACTTAATATGAAGTATAGAAAACTAGTGGTGCTTTGCCTGGGCATGTTCCTGGCAATCAACCTGCAGGCTCAGTCTCCGAACCAGGAGCAGCCCTTACGCAAAGATATCATTGTGCATGACCCGGTCATGATCAAGCAGGACGATACCTACTACCTCTTCAGCACGGGAAACGGAATCGCGATGTGGTCCTCGAAGGACATGGAGAACTGGAAGTTTGAGCGGCCGGTGTTCGATGCGCCGCCGCAGTGGGCGGTAGAGGCGATTCCGGGCTTCAAGGGCCACATCTGGGCACCGGACATCAGCTACCACGACGGCAAGTATTACCTCTACTACTCGGTGTCGGCGTTTGGCAAGAATACATCGGCCATCGGTTTGGCCACCAGCCCCACGCTGGATGCGTCTGACCCGAACTACAAGTGGACGGACCATGGCAAGATCATTCAGTCCTACCCGGGCAAAACCAACTGGAACGCCATCGACCCGAACCTGATCACGGATAAGAAAGGAACGCCGTACCTCTCCTTCGGGTCTTTCTGGAACGGGCTGCCCATCGTGAAGCTCACCAAAGACCGGATGCAGATCGCCGAGAAACCGGAGAACCTGCAGATTATTGCCAGCCGCAAGAAAGACCTTTCAGCGCCCAATCCGCCTTCTGTTGACAACAACCCGGTAGACGCGGGCGGCAACGCCATCGAAGCGCCTTTCATCTTCCGCAAGGGCAACTACTACTACCTTTTTGCCTCGATCGATTACTGCTGCAAAGGCGTGAACAGCACTTATAAGATGATTGTGGGACGGTCTAAAAAGCTAAAAGGCCCTTACCTGGATAAAGAAGGGAAGTCGCTGCAAACAGGCGGCGGCACCATCCTGCTCACCGGCGACAGCAACTGGCACGGCGTGGGACACAACGCGGTGGAAACATTCGACGGCAAAGACTACATCATTTTCCATGGCTATGATGCCCAGGACGAGGGTAAGCCAAAGCTGCGGATCGAGGAGCTCCGCTGGACTGAAAAAGGTTGGCCCGAGGTGATGACGAAGGAGTAATTCATACTTCGTAAATATAAACCTGCCTCTTATACTTGTGGGAGCTGCCATTCTTACAGGGGCTCCCACAAGTATAACGCAGAATCGTAACAGGCTGAATTTTACTTGTGCAGAAGATGTTTCCGAAAAAGGAGATCGAACAATTTCTCTTCTGAAAGCCAAAGCCATACTTCATATCGTACCTATGAACATCAAACCCTTTCTTTTCATACTTCTGCTACTCCCGGTAATGGGATTCGCGCAGGAGAGCAAGCTGGAGGCTTTTCCGCTGGCTGCTGTGCAGCTACAGGACAGCCCGTTCCGGCAGGCGCAGCAAACAGACATGCAATACATCCTGGCGCTGGACCCGGACAGGCTGCTGGCGCCGTACCTGCGGGAGGCGGGAATTAAACCAAAGGCGGAGAGCTACGGGAACTGGGAAAACACCGGCCTAGACGGGCACACCGGCGGCCACTACCTCACGGCGCTGTCGCTGATGTATGCGGCCACCGAAAACAAGGAACTGCTGCAGCGGCTGAATTACATGGTGGACCAGTTGGAGGCCTGCCAGCAGAAGAACGGCAACGGCTACATTGGTGGCGTACCGGGCGGCGAAGCCATGTGGCAGAACATCGCGAAAGGAAACATTGATGCAGAAACCTTCTCGCTGAACGACAAATGGGTGCCCTGGTACAACATCCACAAACTCTACGCTGGCCTACGGGATGCCTATTTGTTTACCGGCAACGAGAAGGCGAAGGATATGCTCGTGAAGCTATCGGACTGGAGCCTGGACCTGACCAAAAACCTGACGGATGCGCAAATGCAGGACATGCTGCGCAGCGAACACGGCGGCATGAACGAGGTGTTTGCCGATGTGGCGGAAATAACCGGCGACAAGAAATACCTGGAGCTGGCCCGGCGGTTCTCACACCGTGCCATACTTGATCCCCTGCTTGCCGGGAAAGACGAACTGACGGGCATGCACGCCAACACGCAAATACCAAAGGTGATCGGTTACAAGCGCGTGGCAGAAGTAGGAGGAGACCCTGCCTGGGCGGGAGCAGCGGGCTTTTTCTGGAACACTGTCATCAACGACAGAACGGTTTCCATCGGGGGCAACAGCGTGCGTGAGCATTTCCATCCCACCAACGATTTCTCGCCGATGCTGGAGTCCAGGGAAGGGCCGGAGACCTGCAACACCTACAACATGCTGAAGCTCTCCAAGCAGCTGTACTTAACAGAGGCCTCGGCCGAGTACATCGACTACTACGAGCGCGGCCTGTACAACCACATCCTGTCGTCGCAGCACCCCACCCGGGGAGGCTTCGTATACTTCACGCCCATGCGCCCACGGCATTACCGGGTATACTCCAAACCGGAAGATGCCTTCTGGTGCTGTGTCGGCTCCGGGCTGGAGAACCACGGCAAGTATGGCGAGCTGATCTATGCGCACAACGAAAAGGACCTGTTCGTAAACCTGTTCATTCCCTCCACGCTGGACTGGAAGGAGCGGGGCATCACCCTGACGCAAAGCACAAACTTCCCCTACGAAGAAGCCACCGCGCTCAAGCTGTCGCTCAAAAAGCCGCAGAAGTTTGCCCTGAACATCAGGAAACCAGGCTGGATACAGGAGGGAGGCCTGCAGGTGCTGGTGAACAACAAAAGAGTGAAAGCAACCACAACTCCCGGCTCCGCCTACGTAACCGTAGCGCGCAAATGGAAATCCGGGGATGTGGTGACGGTATCGCTGCCTATGGAGACGAAGGCCGAGTACCTGCCTGATTCTTCCGGTTGGGTGTCGTTCGTGCATGGCCCCATTGTGCTGGCCGCTGTAACAGATAAAACAGATCTGGAAGGCTTAGTAGCCGATGGCAGCCGCATGGGCCACATCGCCAACGGCCCGCTGTACTCCATTGAAGAGGCGCCCGTGCTGGTTTCCAGAGACAAAGATGTTGCCGCTGGCATAACCCCTGTGGCAGGTAAGCCCCTCACCTTTACAGCCGCCAGCCTGATTGCGTCGGATAAGTATAAAAACGTGGAACTGGTGCCCTTTTTCCAGGTGCACGATGCGCGCTACATGGTGTATTGGCCTGTATCGACGCCGGAGGCGCTGGAAGCCCGGCAGCAGGCGCTCCGGGAGGAGGAAAGCGTGAAGATGTTGCTGGAGGCCAGTACTGTGGACCGAGTAGTGCCGGGAGAGCAGCAACCCGAGTCAGACCACAACTACAAGGGCGAGCAAACAGAATCCGGCGTATTCCGCGACCGCCACTGGCGCCACGCCAGCCGGTGGTTCAGCTACGACCTACGCAACAAGAACAAGGAGGGCCGCAAACTGCGCGTCACCTACTATGGCCTCGACAAAGACCGCAGCTTTGACATTTATGTGAACGACAAGCTCCTGAAAACCGTGCAACTGGATGGAGCCCAGGGAGACACGTTTTTCAACGTGGATTACGAGCTCCCTGACAAAGTCATCAACAGCGCCCCAGCTAACGTTTTGACTGTAAAGTTTGTAGCCCACAATGGTTCTGTGGCAGGAGGGATTTACGATGTGCGGTTGTTGAAGTGAGATTTAAGTTGGAGGGGTGGTTTGTAGGTAGTTTAATAGCACCTGCACGAATGCATTTAAACGGATCAAATCTTGACTGCTTTTAACAGGAGCGGTGTAAAGCACCAGGGACTAACAAATTAATATCAGCCCATGTGCTCTTGGGTTTAAAAAAAATATTGTACTATTCTAAAGTATATTACAAATAATTATAGTTATCATTAGATTGATGTATTTAATGACATGAATTGGAAGTTGCCCACTGCACTTATATACGACTAAAAGAATAGAACTATAGCCGACTTTGGCACTGCCCGTTCTTATGTAGCAGTTTGTGTCTATTTTTACAGCTTCTTGACCTATCTCAAGCCTACGCACTTGTTTAACCTACCTTTATGTCTTAATAGCTGTATAGGTACCATTATATAGCAGATGCCTATTATAGTTATCACATAACCATCACATAAGATTTGCGTCTAATAACTGCCTTTTTAGACGTATAGGAGCTCTTTTAATCTTACATGTGTGGATAACTCGTATCTTAGTCACATAACCATCACATAAGATCCTATCCAAAAGATTAGGCCCATATGGGAACATACTTTGCATGCTTCTTAGATTTGTTGTCAGGATCATAGTCCTTTACAAGACCTGCCTGCTTTGTGTCATCTATGATTCTTGATGCAATAGAATAGTTGTGGCTCTCTATGTTGAATCTGTCTCTTAAGCTTTGGTTAGTCATTTTCTCATTGGATACATACTTTAAGCAGCAGTGCTGATAGCAGGCTCTTATTTTATCAGCTTTATCCATTTGATTGAGTTCCTGATATGCATAAACTGTAACTTTAGTATGTGTCTCTTGCTCCTGAAAGTTTGGAGCTGGTAACTGTGCCAATTCTACCTCAGATATAACTTTATCAATACCGCTTCCTTTTTCTTCGCAAATACCCACTCTGCGCATGAAAGCAGCTAAAGTTTCATTCCGAGATTGGTATTCATCAATAAATCTTAGAGTAGTAATAATAGGTTTACCAGGATTGGTTATTTCAATTCTATCAGAGTAAATCTCAACCATTGGACCTGTACCCGTTTCATAAAAGTCTTGGTGAATTAAAGCATTGGCTACTAACTCTCGAATCGCTAACTCAGGATACATAGAAACAGTCTCTCTAAAAGCTCTTCCTATTGCTTCGTTTGAAGGCAATTTGTCATTAATATAATCAAGTAAACCCGCGAATCCTGATGCATATCCCTTTACTCCTGGTAAGTCTTTTACAGTTCTTAATTTGTTCTTGCCTTCATAAATAATCACTCTAATCGATTTACGGGAGAGTCGATCAAACTCATTGATATTCTTTGCAAATAATATACCTCCAAGATTCGTGATGTTGAAGTAGCCTATATCTTGGCCAGGTGTGCTTTCTTCATCTACAGAGCCAATAATGGAATGATATATAGGATAAGTTAAACTTTTATCACCTAAGTGCAACTTTGTTTTGCCATTATACAGATTTGTTAGACGACCTACATTGATAAGAGAATAGTTACTATTATGTGTTTCTAAAGCGAATGGCTCATGATTACTATTTACTGTATAAGGTATCATAATTTCTGCATACTGCCCAAGGATACTTTCTAAATGCCTTGCAAGCCCAACATCGTCAAAGATGCTAAAGAAGCAATTGATTTTTTGAAACTCATCAAAGCCAGTTAATACACGATAAGCTCTTTTGTTTTTCTCTAAATATTCTTCTAAAGAAGAATATGCCGGTAAGCAGATTTCGTTCATGATTATAAATTTTTTAAAATTTTTATAAATAATTTAATTTATCTGCGTCATGACTGCAAATGAGGCAACAAAGAGCCTTGAGCTATAAATTTATAGCCCAACGAAAGTAGATAGTCCAATAAATCTTCAGGAGAAACTAATTTCTGAAACCTTTGCTAGCTTTGTACGTAGCTGGCCTTGTAATCTATTATACCAAATTCAAATGAAAATGTTACGGCAAAACTGAGATTTATCTTCAATAGTCTATATAGTTCTTCAAGAATTTTAGTCAGCAGGGATTCCGGGTGTGGGTGATTCAATGTTCTCCGGCATATCTGGATGCTAATCGCATTCCTGACTATTTACTTTTGCCTTTCATTTTTTTAATCTGCTTTTGATTCTTAGAGATCGTATTGATTATGCCATTGTTTACATTGGCAGATACTTCTACAGCCCCGGATATGTGTCAAATGCTTAAGCGGCTACCGGCAGTAAGGTGGATTCAGTAAGAGATGGAGCAAGCGACTCTATATTAATTGTTGGCTCAAGAGATGTTTCTTGCATGAAGACTCTTTTTATTAGCTCCTGTGCCTCTTCAGCGTCCTTCTTCAATACTACAGTGCTGTCGTGGATAGTTAGGACGAACTTTCTGCGTCTTTGCAGTTTCTTTACAACCTGCCCAATGATGATATCTGCCTCTGCCTTTTGCATCTCAAGGGACAGTGCTTTATGGCCTCTGTCGTTGTTACCTTTCTTCTTCTCAATGAATGCAGCTACATTCGGAAATATAGACCTGAATAGTTTACCCTCAACCTGTCTGATGCTGTAGTGCGTGGTGCAGTAGAATATTTTACCGAACATCGAAATTTTAAACTTCTTTCGCTTCTCTCTTGGAATTCTAAGTTGATCCATAAGAAATTCATAGAATTGACCGCTGGAAGTAAGATCAATGTAATGCTGAACATCTGCCGGCACTGGTTTATCCTTGAATTCTTGCTTTAGCAGGATATTCAGGAACAGAGGCTGACTATTTCTTATATCTAGGTTTACCAGCTCCTCACTTCGGTGTCTTTTATGGTAGAGGAATTTTCTAAGGTCTCTGCTGAGTGAGCATATGTTATGGTAAAGTCTGCCGGTGATATTCCCTTCTTTTCTACCCAGCGTCACGTAAAAGTCTTCGTTGTAGATTGACGTTGCTGTGATCATATCAGCGTTGTAGTGGTTGAACAGCATTGATATTAACTCCTGTAGTGTTCCTTCTACACCTTCCTTGAACTCGTATAAGTTCAGTGCCTCCTGATTTGCCAGATATAATCTAAAGTCACTATTTTCTAAATATCCGACGCTCTTCTGCAGCTTAGTGTCAATGTATTTAAACACTGCTTTTTTTATACCGACCTGGCCTAACTGCCTGAAAATGTATCGGGCAGCTTTATTCTTTGGAAGCTCTTCCGTACGTAGCTTTTCTAGGTTAGCTGAAAACTCTTCTTTATAAACCGATCTGAGTACAACTTTGGACATGTAAGCCGGGGCTATAGCGTACCCATATGATTTAGGTTCTTTGCCCTGTTCTTCAGCAAACTTTCTAGGCAGGAATATGCCGTCACATATTACAATACCCCATTTAATGAGGTTTCTTATTATCTCTTGGGTTTTACTTTTCAGGTGCTTTGCTCTAAGAGTAGCATAATTGATAATCGAGAAACCATTATAATCATCAGCTGAGAAGCTGAGAGCCTGGATCCGGACTATGAGGTGGATGAAGCAGTTGTATTTGTCCTCGTGTTCTTTTATGTATTTCCAGCTGTAGCCTTTGTGTCTTAATATGGCTCTTATGTCGATCTTCGACGGAACTAGAAACCCATTATTCCTTTTCACTCGTGTTCACTCATTTAATCACTCTATGTTATTTTGTCTCTGAAGGTCTCAATCCTACTAACCCATTTAGCTTTTTATACAGGAAACCGGTAAGGCCGAGTTTTGAGACGTTGGAGTGTACCTTACCGGCTCCTGTTTTTATAAATAGTAGGCGATTGTTTTTTTGAAACTCCTTAGTTCTGCATTGCTTCACAAAGTGGCCTTTATCTATACTTTAAAGAATTTTTTGTAATCCAATATACCTTCTCATGTATACTGTTATATGGTGATATACTATTGAAAGCTAGTAACTTAATGTTTGAGAGTGCGCATCATTAGAGACATTAAGCAGTTAATACATACAGGAACCTATCCATTACATATTATAGTGATGATAGAATAGAAGAGTATGAAACGGATGAATGATATCACTAGAAATCATAGTGAAGAAACAACTATGAGTGCACTTATTTGAAGGGATGTAATTAAGAGCCTACAATAAATAGGTGGAGCTGCCTTATAATAAGTATGTTAATTTTAGTAGATAAAATGTTTCTTACACATACACCCAGCTGAACAAACCGATTGCGATAAAATAAGAAGGAGTTGCCTTTTTTATAATGATGATAGTTGCTCTGTCCTACCGGCCCCTCTAGATTAATCATATGAAGGTGTGGCTACAGGAGCTTTCTGCTCTCAAATTCATAAGCCTACGCTATCTGGCAAACTGCCGTTGAGTGCTACACCTCAGCAAAGAAATCTCGCATGTGATACAAACCAAAAGAGGATACACTCTATTTCTGGCAATATGATCATAAGCTACCTATACTGCCAGACAAGTTTAGCCGTTCTGTCATGAAGTAATCCCTTAACAATAGTATTAGTTTGAACTATTAGTCTGCTTTAGGAACCAAATCATTAAGACCATCTACTTTGCTTAGATACTTGTAAAGCTCCTGTCGGGTCTTCAGCTGTTTTAGAGGTGCTGCTAATTTGAAGATTCTCTCTGAATCATATTTTCCGGTTAGCAAACTAAGTAAGTTCGAAACCTTACGTCTTATAGTGTGTGGCGGCAAGCCCATATATTGTGATACCTCTTTTAAGGTCAAAGGACTGGCTGAGGATCTGTTGTAAAGAATTAAGTCTAAAGAGTTTAAGTCACGGGCACACTCCCTCATTCGATTTTCGTGATCATATACAGCACTTGATTCATCATATAAAAAAAAAGGATCTACTGCTGCACCCAATATAGAACCAGATGAATTTCCTGCCGAAAACGATCCATTAATACTCTTAGTCGATTTTGATAATTTTTCCTGAGCTAAAGGTTCATAGCTTGTCCAAGAACAATCTGAATAAAGCCGATCTGCGATTTTTTCCAAGCGATGACCTTGGGGAAGTAATTCTGCTCTCTCCAACGAAGCCTCAATAATCGCTTCCATACCTACACGCAGCATAGGAGGGTGAACAGGGGCTTTAATATTCTCATCTCCCCCGAATCTTTCCTGTCTTAACAGCTTAAGTGCAAGTATATCCGGTGCAGAAGGATCTTTCAGAAGATTGTGTTCCAAGTTCCACAATACGGTACCGATCAAATGATCCTTGTTTTTGAAAGTACTCTTCAGGTAAAGATACGCTCCAATAATGCCAAGCATAGGGTTAGTGAATTTTCCATTTACCAATTCTGATATGACTCTCTCACTAAAGGTATATACCCCATTCCGAAAACGCCTGAGGGCAAGGTCAGTGATAAAATGATCTCGCTCTGTTGTTCTAAACAGTGCTCCAACAGGTGAAAGCAGTATTTTCATATCAGAAAAGGCGATCCTATGGCGGTATTCAGTAGTTAAGAATAATTGAGTTACCCACCCTTTATACACGTACAAAGGGATTTCTCTGGCTTCATCTTTCCCAAAATACTGTAGATAATAAGGTCCGGAGGCTAAATTTGTACAATTACTACTCCACCCTTGTTCAGTATCCTGCATAGTGCCGCTGTTTTCAGGATATTTTATTAGAGGGTAATGATGTTGGTCATATAATGTAAAGCCTTCAAGCATAGGCTTAGAGTCAGAAAATGAATGTCTTTGTTGATGTATAAACAGCATGATGCCGCCACTTACAGAACTCGATTTACTTTCAATAATTCCCGGATTTGAAAGGCTAAAATCTATAACCTCAGAAAGGATATTGCCCACGGAACCTGATTCACAAGACCAGTTGAAAGGTATCGAAGAATTATAGCCTGGGAAATCGATTTTGTAATTTTTATCATCATTCAGGTATATCACTTCATCTTTTACACTACCATGTAGCTGACTTCTGAGGGTGTATAAACCTGCCGGAAGAGTAGTCTGTACCTGTCCATATGCTTCAGCACGATGCTGCTGACGGGCATCTAGAATCTGCAGCTTGACAAACTCACCCAGCCACTCATGTTTACCGGTATCAGCGGATACAGTAAGCTTAAACTGTAACATTTATTACCTCCTTTCCAGCTTCAACAAAGACACTTTTGATTATTGCTGATCTATCCGCTGAGTAAACGATGGCATGAAAGACTGGATCTAAATGAACAGAAATCACCCCAGTGGGGTTCTCCCACTCATCGATACTTGAATTCGTCGCACCATTTATCAACAGGTATTTACCTTCTATCCCGCTGCCAAAATCAAAATTGCACCTAATCTTCTTCTCCATTACAGAATTGAAAAGAACTCTGAAAGTTGCCTGATCAAAGCCAGAATTTCTGAATCTCGCCTGCTGATGCATTCCTGTCTGTTCAGAAAGACGTATGGTTTCACTCCTCACATAATCCTGTAGCTCATGTAGAGTTATTTGTCCGTTCCTAGCTGCTCCCCCTTTTAGGCCGTTCAAGAGTGCAGTGGTAAAATGACCGCGGTACTTATCATGTTGCTGACTTTCAAAAGATTCATCGTTGTGTAGTGTGGCATAGCCAACGATATAACGTGTGGAAACGGGCCCTTCCTCTTTAGGAAGCCAGGAAAACAATGGAAAAAGGCCCCTTCGGTTTAATGAGCGGCTACGACAACAGTCTAATAAAAAGATTACCTCCTCAAATAAACCACTTTTAACTACTTCACTACGGTATTCCTCCGAGCTTATCACACTTGCTGGCCTGAATTCACTCCAGTTAGCCATACACAAGCCGTTGTCATCATCGCTTTGCAATCCTATTCCATGTCCGCTGAAATAGAAGTAAAACCGTCTGCAAGATTCTGGATTGATGATCGCTTTCTTATAAACCTCTTCAAATGCTTTGTCTACTTCATCGTGTAAAGGCTCTACAGGAGAATCGTTTGACAGCACTGTGACGATTCTGCTTGTATCTTCGATTCCTCCCCCGTTTGGATCTTTTAACCAATCAAACATGGCCTCCACATCCGGGTGCGCGCCAGAAAGGGGATGGTACTCCGGATAATGGTTTATACCTATCAACAATGCGAAATCTACTGCCATATGTTTGTCCTTAACCTTCCAATATGTGCTTAATACTTTCTTGTGTAATAGGGTCATCATCAAACATGCCGTGTTTGATGGCTTTGGTATGATAACCATCTGGTACACCATCTTTACTTTCGGCAAGGGCAAGAATGGCCTCTCCATCATCCCTGAATAAAAAGGGGTGTACTAATTTCCAAACTTCATCCTGTATTGGGGCGGTGGCCCCTATGTGCCTTTCCATACCCAGGATGGGCAGGTCAGCTTCTGCTGCATTCTCAAATATGCCGGAAACCATGTAAAGAAGAGATCGGGGGTAAGCCTTGTTCAACATGGCATCCTTTACTTCGAAGTCATCACTCATTGTAAACATCCTAAAGCGCTGAATCTGGTCAGAGTGCGCTAAAACAGTTTGCTTGAAGAGAGAGAGGTTTACCGCAGGAGCTAAAAAGATAATATTCTCGATTTGTATTTTGATATTCCTTAGACGCACTGCATTTATCAATTCACATATACTTATGCAGCCTGCACTATGGCCAATGAGGCTTATCTTTAAATTTTTATTTGTGGCTGCATAGCCAGTTAGAGTATCTAAAAGATATGTTCCTCCATGCAACTCTTCCAGTGGCAACTGATCGTTTGGGAGCCACATATTTTCGGCTTTGACTTTCATGCCTTTCCAAGCCCATGCTCCAATATCAGCGAAGTAGTATTTCCGAAGTATCTCTTCAACCAGAGTAGGGTAGAACCCATGATCCCGGCCGCCTTTAAACCTTTTGTAAATTTGCCACCCTACCTGAGCCAGAGAGGAAATCGCGCTAGCTAGAGAAAGAATGCCTTTTTGCCCACTGGCTGCTTTTTCACTAATGTTTTCCTGCTTCAATAATGTGGCGATTTCTTCATCTGCCAAGCTTTCATCCAACGCAGTTTTAAGGTCAGCTCTTTGATTAGGTTTTAGCATCTCTTGTTCCAGTTCTTGACGCAAAAGAAGCTCAAGCTGGTACTGATGATAATCCATTGGGCCACTATTGGCTCCTTTACTTCTTGCCGCATGTAACTGGTCATCTAGTGATTCGAAAGGGCGATCTTTTTCAAGTTCTTCTAGAATTTGTTCTTCCGATGGTTCCCTGCTTCTTCCCTTAACTCCGGCTAATTCCAATCCAATACGCTTACTGAGCTTTTTAACCAATAAAGTGGTAAGTTTTTGGAAAAGCTTACTTTGATGAATCCGGTGAAGTTCATCTCGTATTGTTTCGATGACACCAGTTTCCCAGACTATGCTTATCCCCTCTACACCTGCCGGTTCAAAAACACGTTCATGCATCATCAAGGCTGCAGCTCTGCCACTTGATTCACTGACCAAGCCGCCATGCAGGTAGATCGCAATATGATTCACCCCTTTCTCTTCCCAACTCGCTCTCCAATTGTCAACCTGCTCAGGGCTACTATGTAACTCACCGGACCTGCTGAAGTGTCCGTTTTTTCCAGTGTTAAGAATCAATGCAGAAGCCATTAGTTAAGCTATAGTTTGCTATTTGATACGAATATAATAGTAATGTGTGTGTATATTTTTGTATTTTTATAATGATTTAATGCTGTTAAGTTTAGAAAGGAGTCACTGTACAAGAATCATGAAGTCATCAATTTTTAGAAGAGACAATAAAGTTTGAATCTTCTAAACTTATGTATGAAGGCCAATAGTGAATTTGCCAACATGAATTATCTAAGTCAATAATACTATTTTCATGCATCTGTGAAGCTAACTCAGTAGGGAGTGGTTCGCCATAAGGCGTTGGTTTACCTGCCTCAATAAGTTTTAAAGGGCAGTGTGAGCTATCTTACACAGTTTACTCACAAATCTTTTTTAAAGGTTTTCTCCACAATGGCAGTTCCTACTGTAGAACATTGTCAGGACGATCTTCAATATAGGATTACATGGGCTTAACTAGATCTTTCTTTGGTCCGGCTAAATAGTGGACTTTGCTACACTTTTGGAGTAAGATTTTTAAGCCAACATCTTCTTTCAAGGAAGAAGGTTGTAGCTGTCTAAAGCATTTACTATAGTAAATTAGAAAAAATTATACATTACTATAACTGACCTTTTGCATACCATCCTGTACCCTTATCCATTATTTACCACCCTTATAGCCCCTTTCTGTCAAGTTAAAAACACTTATAATGTTCTACAAACAAATATTATTGGAAGAACTCAACCAAAAAGGCTGAAAAGGACTAATAATACCACCCCTGCCACCCCATTTTGCCTGTATCCTCCTACCTCCCCCCATCTCTCCCTCCCCCCCCAATGTTGTAGGGGCCTCACTCATAATTCCTGACAAAATTTTTGATTTTAAATTTTCGAAAATATGTAATATTTTATATATTATTATAATTTAATAGAGTGTTCTGGTTTTGAAAGATCTGGCTATGTATATATTGTTAACATAGTGGTACAATCTTATCTGCTAAGGAACAAATGAATACCTACAGTAACATAGGCTTAAAACCATAACAGTGAAAGAGGTAAACAAGCAGAGTCCTAATCAGTATCTGATTGTTAATTAGAATTTAGATGTTCATTATGTGTAGAACCGCTTGATAACTCTAACATTTGATTTACAGAGGAAAGAGAAGATGCTAAGATATGAAGCTATGCAGATACTTAGAGTGCAGCAAAGTTAGGCTTTCATAAAGCTATTACAAGCTATAAGGGGCTAAAGTGGGAACCGAAACAGCTGTATTGAATTATAATCTAGTATCGACTATATAACTGGAAGACCACCAAAAGTTACATAGAAAAGAAAATATAGCAAAAAGTTTGTTAAACAAGATAAGCTGCAAACCAGAAGGTGCACTGGGTTGAACCGTTGAAACAATAAACGATTCGAGTTCTGATTTCATTCAACATAACATTATATTAAAATATATTTTTTTATATATTAGCAATGGTTTAAGTATCACAGCAAACCGGTACATGATGCTGTGATACTTAAATTATGTTTCTCAACTAATTTATCAGAGCCCTACCAATACGACCACCAAATGAAAACTTACTTAAAGAAAGGTGATGATTGATTACTCCTCTATTGAAACTACACCTGCTGAGCCAGAGGCAGGGTCTATGATTGAGACGTTCCGGGCAATAGGATATAGTCTGGAAGCTGCAATTGCAGACATTATCGACAATTCTATATCAGGCGATGCAAAGAACATTTGGATAGACTTTGACTGGAAGGGAGCTGAAACATGGCTTTCTGTGAAGGATGATGGTCGTGGAATGAATAATGAGGAGCTGGTTCAGGCAATGCGCCCTGGGTCTCGTAATCCTAATGAAATACGTAGCAGTAAAGATCTGGGCAGATTTGGCCTGGGCTTAAAAACAGCTTCCTTCTCTCAATGCCGCAAGTTGACTGTTATTTCCAAGAAGAGAGGTTTCAGCTCTGTTTTCTGGACATGGGATTTAGACTTTGTTCAAAAAACCGGCAACTGGAACCTTATAAAACTGCTGCCTGCTCCCTTCACAAACAACCAGCTGAACGATGCCGAATCCGGTACCATCATTATCTGGAATGATATTGACAGATTAGTTAAGAGCTTCAGTCAGAATGATAAGGCTGCTCTTGATAAATTCCTACAGGTAATGGAACAGGTGAAGAAACACTTGGCGATGACATTTCACAGGTTTGTTGAAAACCGTAAGATAAGCCTTTGGTTTCAACAGCGTGAAATACAGGCATGGGATCCTTTTTTAATAAATGAGCCGGCTACTCAAAAGTTTCCCGAAGAACCACTTCATAATGCTAAAATCAGGGTTCGTGGCTTTGTCCTTCCGCACAAATCAAAGTTAGCTGATATAAAATTCAGAGAGGCTGAAGGACCTAAAGGATGGAATGCACATCAAGGCTTCTACATCTATAGAAATGAGCGGCTTCTTCTGGCAGGGGATTGGCTGGGTATGTTTAGGAAAGAAGAACACCTGAAACTAGCCAGGATAATGATAGATCTGCCCAACAGCTTGGATGCTGAATGGCAGATAGACATAAAGAAATCAGTCGCAAGACCCCCATTAGTGCTGCGAGATCAACTTAAAGCCTATGCCAGCAGAGTCAGAGCACAGGCAGTGGAAGTCTACAGACACAAGGGCAAGGTCCTGAAGAGAAAATATGCTGAAGTCCAGTTCCAGCCGGTCTGGTTGGAGAAACAGCGTCACGGGAAGCGTTTCTATTCTATAAACAGAGAGCACCCTCTATTACAACCGCATCTAAAAGCTGATAACATCACACCACAAAGTTTCTCTGAAATTCTTAAATATATTGAAGAGACTATCCCAATACCACTGATTTCTTTAAGAGAGAATGAAGATGAGGCTGGATATTGTAGACCTTTTGAAGGTGCAACTAATACTCTCATTGAAAGAGATGTTAAGATATTCTTTGAGTCTCTATGCCATAAAGGGAAATCTAAAGAGCAAGCGAAGGCAATCATTTTAAATATTGAACCTTACGACCAGTACCCGGAAATTATAGCACAGCTCAACTAAGCATGTTAACAAACGCGATCAAAGCAGTCAAAGCCTTACTACCTGAATCAGGCGTAACTCCGTCTGATATAGATGAGCAAACAGACTTCATTCTAAGCAACCCAAAATTCAAAGATGTAGACAGGGATTTGCTGATCAGCGAACTCCGAAACCAGTACACAATGGTGCTGGAAGGGTTTAGGATTATTGAACTGGATGACCCGGAAAGAAGAAAGCCATGGGTAGCGTCGAAAAAAGTTCACAGAGACAATTGGCCCTTTTGGTTAAGGTACAAGAACTATTTGATGTATAACAAGGGATTCGCTCCTTCCCTGATTGATGAGCTTGATAGACTGACGGATCGAATCCTAGACGGACTTTTTGACCCTACCTCTGACATCGGTTTCGATAAAAAAGGCTTGGTTGTTGGCCAGGTACAGTCAGGTAAAACATCTAACTATACTGGATTGATAAGCAAAGCCGCTGACGCAGGTTATAACCTGATCATCGTTTTGGCAGGTCTCCATAATAACCTCCGCTCGCAAACTCAGCTTAGAATCGATGAAGGGTTCCTGGGCTTTGATACGCAGTACCAGAGAGCTTTTAATACTGGAAGGCATCTGATCGGAGTTGGTGTAGGTAACTCTGCGCAGCCGGCCCACTCTATCACTGACAGTAGCGAAAAAGGAGATTTTTCAACCAGAACTGCCGGTGTAAGCTTCAACACGAAAGAGCCAATTATTGCTGTTGTTAAAAAGAACTCATCAGTACTAAAAAAGCTCTATCAGTGGTTACATAATCATTCCTCTGAAGTAGGAGGGAAGAGGTTAATTCAGGACAAAACCTTATTGGTTATCGATGATGAAGCTGATAACGCCTCAATCAATACTAAGAAGAATCCTGAAGAAAGAACAACTATCAACAATGCGATAAGGCAGGTGCTCGACCTGTTTTCTAAAAATGCTTATGTGGGTTATACAGCTACCCCTTTTGCAAACATTTTTATTCCATCGACGGAAAGAGATAACCTTTTTCCACGTGATTTTATAGTCAATATACCACCTCCTCCCTCTTATATTGGCCCGGAAAAGGTATTTGGGTTTGATTTTTATGAGGATGATACAGACACTCCACATTCTGTGCTTCCAATTGTAAATCGAATAGATTCTACATTAGAAGATAAAACAGAATTAGAACTGTTCATTCCTTCCGGTCATAAGATGGATGATCCCAAACCGACTTCTATACCTGAGTCTTTAAGAACGGCTATTAAATGTTTTATCCTAACCTGTGCAGTACGAAAGCTAAGAGGTCAGAAAAAAGAACATAACTCTATGCTAGTACATGTTACCAGATTCAAGAAGTGGCAGTTTCAGATTAAGAAGTTAGTAGAGGAGGAATTCAACTTTTATAAAAATGGAATTGACCTTAATATCCCATCTATTATTGCCGAATTAAGGCAAGCGTTTGAGCAAGACTCTCCTCACTACTGCTCATACATTACTACAACACAGAAGGTGTTAAATTCTCCTTTCAAAGATCTTGATCCAAATATAAAACTGCACTCTTGGGAGGACGTTGAGCCATTTCTGTATGAAGCCGTCATAAACACCAGAGTAAAGGAGATAAATGGAGGCTCTGGTGAAGCTCTTGACTATTATGAAAACAAGGATTTAGGGCTATCAGTGATAGCTATTGGTGGTGATAAATTATCAAGAGGTTTGACTTTAGAAGGTCTTTCTGTAAGCTATTATCTTAGGGCATCGAAGATGTATGATACCTTAATGCAAATGGGTAGGTGGTTTGGCTATAGGCATGGATATGCAGACCTGTGTAGGTTGTTCACCACAGGAGAACTCAATGAGTGGTTCTGCCATATTACAAGAGCTACTCAGGAGCTAAGAGATGAGTTTGACTACATGGCCAATACAGCCGGATCCTCTCCGGAAAAATATGCTGTTAAGGTTCGTACTCACCCAGGCGTATTACAAATTTCAGCCTCAAATAAAATTCGCTCGGCTGTTCCCATTGAAATTTCCTGGGCAGGCAGGCTTGTAGAGTCGTATGAGCTTGTAAAAGATTATGATATAAACAGTACGAATCTTCTGCAAGCATCAAAACTTTATGAATCATTAATCTTAGGAAGATACGAAACAAAGACAAAAACAGGAGATACAAAAATCTGGTATGATGTTCCTCCTGATTTAGTTCTTTCATTCTTTGATGGCTTCAGGGTTGTGGAAAATCTGAAAGCTTATAATCCTGAAAATCTGAGCAAATTCATTAACCAGCAAATAAAGAATAAAGAATTAACACACTGGAGGGTGGCATTTATGTCAAAGAGTAAACCTTCCAAACCTTACGCTTTAAATGATTTGAACGTTGGTCTTTTTGTGCGTAATGAAGCCGATCCTAATAATCACAATGTATACTATATTAGGAAGTCTCACATAATAGACAAGAAACATGAATCTATTGATTTAGAGGCTGAAGAGTATGACAAAGCATTACGACTGACAGAAGAGGAGTGGGAAAACAAGAAGAAGAAAGGGAAGCCACAGAGCCCTTCAGGTGAAATAGTTAGAAATGAAATAAGAAGTCCAGAGAACCCACTTTTAATGCTTTACTTTCTGGATCCTGACGGAACATCTGATTGCAGAGAATGGGATATTCCTATTATTGGTTATGCAATCAGTTTCCCCAGGAGCAACTACTACGAACCAGTTACTTATGCAGTCAACTCAACTTTGCTTCCCTATTTTGATATAGAAACTAACACCCTTGATTTTGATGAGGACGAAGATTGATATTATCTGGGAGGAGCTTGAAAAAACCGAGCTGTCTCCTTACCCCGTCCTGATGCGTGGATATCCGGGTAAAGTTTTGGCAGAAGTTTACATTGGTTTAAAGGTGCATGATAGCCAAAGATGTTTGGCTGTACATCTTGATAACGCCAGTCTTTCTCAGGTGAGAAGTTTGGGAGAACTTGAGGATATAAAGTTTGAGGTCTTTCTTGATACAAAGAATAAGTCAAAGGTATATCTGCTAATACTGCTTTTAGAGCCCACCTTAAAAGAAATTTTCTCTACCCTCTGTGAAGATCTTATTGCCAGCATATCAGGCATCAAAGATGAGAGGAGATTGGTAAGAGGCTTAGTTAGCCGGTTAGAAAAATGGGTTTCTCTCTTTATTAAAGCAAAGTCTCCAGGGCTTTCACAAGAGGCACAGCTGGGCCTTTACGGTGAGCTTTACTTTTTAAGGAAATGGCTCTTGCAATCTAATGAGAGGGAGAAATGCCTAAAAGCTTGGGTAGGTGTGGAAAAAGCTGTTAGGGATTTTCAGTTTGGAGATTGGGCACTGGAGGTAAAGGCCAGCCATGGCAACAACCATCAGAAGATCCATATTAGTAGTGAAAGACAGTTAGATACAAGTAATCTTCGCAACCTGTATCTGTTTCATTTGTCGCTAGATGTACGGCAGGAGTCAGGTGAAACGCTCAACAGTATTGTTGATTCTATTGTTGAAATACTAACAGAGGATTACGTACTCTGGTCTCTTTTTCAAATTAAATTAGTAGAGGCCGGTTATATAGCTCAGCATCGGGAACAGTACACAAAAAAAGGGTACTATACCAGGAATGAAGCTTTTTATGAAGTGAAGGATGCTTTCCCTCGCATCGAAGAAAAAGATCTTAGGGAAGGGGTAGGGGACGTGAAATACACAATTATTAGCAGCGACTGTAGCTTTTACTCTGTAGATGAAGTCCAAGTATATCAAAACATAAACTGATATGGCAAATAGTCTGGAGAATCTGGAACTTAATAAGTTTTATCACAACATTCAGCAGGATATCAGATCTGCTCAACTTGCAGAGGAGGAAGGTGGTGCCCTTGAACAGATATTCACTCAGGTTGCTGTAGATCTTCTGTCTGATGCCGGGGAGACAGAGAATGCCCGTGTCTCTTATGATGAGAAAGTATTAAGGACGGGAGTCCAGCATAAAATAAATGCCTATGCATTATCTGACAATTATGAAACGCTGGATCTCTTTATAACAGTATATAATGGCACAGATGATTACCTGAGAGTTTTTAAAGATGAAGTAGATAAAGCAGCCAAAAGAATCACTAATTTCTTCCGGAATGCAGTTTATAAAGATTATGTTAATGAAATAGAGGAATCTTCCGAAATCTTTGATCTGGCTCATACTTTAAGCGATTCGCATGAGTTGAAGGACGGACTGGTACGGGTTAATGCGTTTATCCTTACAGACGGAATCTATCCTGGAGATAGTCTTCCAGATCAGATGGTATCGGGTTACCCCATTTACTATAGAGTAATAGATCTAAATTATCTCTATAACATATCCGAAAGGTCACATGTCCCTATAGAAATAAACTTCAAGGAAGATGGATTTCAGGTGCCGTGCATATTCTCCCCATCTGAAAATGATGAATATCAGTCGTATTTAGCTATTATATCCGGCGAGGCGTTAGTTAATATTTATGAAAGGTTTGGGTCCCGTTTACTGGAGCAAAATGTCAGATCGTTTCTTCAGTTCACGGGTAAAATCAACAAAGGTATTCGTAAGACAATCCAGAATGAGCCACACATGTTCCTCGCATTCAATAATGGATTGGCTGCAACTGCGGAAGAAATTCTGATAGAACCTTTACCTGATGGAACAGGGAATTCCGTGACATGGGTAAAGGATTTGCAGATAGTAAATGGTGGGCAGACAACCGCTTCAATATACCATACATGGAAAAAAGACAAAGCAGATGTCTCCGGTATATTCGTGCAGGTAAAACTGAATGTGATAAAGAACAAAGAGAACTTTAATAATGTTGTTTCACGCATTGCTGAGTATGCAAATACGCAAAATAAAATCTCAGTATCCGACCTAAGTTCCAATAGTGAAAATCATATCCTGCTTGAAAAGCTGTCCCGCACCATATGGGCACCACCTGTATCCGGCAGAACTCAACAAACAAGGTGGTTCTATGATAGGGCCAGAGGACAGTATAAAACCGCAATGCTTAAGGAAGGGTTTACCAAAGCTAAGAGAAAGGCTTTTGAGCTGAAGAATCCTAAACAGCAGGTTTTTACCAAAGAGGATCTGGCAAAATATGTAAACACATATCAGGAATTATATGACGGGAAAAAGCTGGTAATTGGGCCACATTATGTTGTCAGGGGAAATCAAAAGAACTACGTTCAGTTCATCAACTATAATTTCAGCAAAAGACCAGACAATATATTTTTTGAGGATGCTATTGCTAAAGCCATTCTTTTCAGGTCGGCAGAAAAGGTGTATGGGGTAAAACCTAATGCCATTGGTGATATGAGATATGTTACAGTCCCTTATTCTATTGCTTGGCTTGGCTATAGGTTACAATATAGGTTAGACCTGTACGCCATCTGGAAAGCACAAAGTATCAGTGACACCCTTCGGGAAAAGCTTCGGGAAATAATGGTATGTGTGGAGACCTACATCAAGTCTAATGCTCCGGGGTCTCTTTATGGTGAATGGGCTAAAAAGGAAGATTGTTGGAACTCTGTAAAGCAGCAGGAGTTCGATATTTCCTTTGATAGCATTAATAGTGATTTAGAATTAAAAAATCAGAATCATAAAAGAATAAAAGTATCAGAGGATGAAACCCGTTTAGCTGAGGTAGAAGCTCTTCAGGAAAGGCTAAAATCTGTACATCCTAAGACATGGGAGAAAATAGAGCAGTGGGGTAAGGCAACCGGTAAACTTTCCCCATACCAACGTAATATGGCTCGAACTATCGGAATGAATTCCAGCAGAAACAGAGGGTTGAGCGAGATTGAATATAATAATGGTCAAAATATATTAGATACAGCCATCGAAGAAGCATCTGAGATATTCTTTGATATGGAAGATCTTTTTGCTGATGATGTAAATGCTGTAGAGACTAAGCACGTTATAACTATTGAGCTTATCCAAGAAGTTGTTAAGTGGGATAAGAAAAACAAAAAGCTTCGTGACTTCGAATATCGCTTTATGGCTGATTTAGCCGAGGGTAAGAAAACTCTAACGGAAAGGAATACTTTATTAGCAATCCGAAACTATGAAAAAGCCACAAAGTGTGGCTTCGAAATATGTAAAATAGTTTAATGATTTTTTAAAGAAGACATAAGCCTCAGCGAAACTTAAAAAAGATATAACAGGGGACTCTATAAGCCTCTATTATATGAAACTAAAAGAACTTATGTGAAACAGGTGCTAATGGTTGCTCCAAAGTAATATGGCAGCTGCAGTTTTTCCGAACACGTGTACGAGCAGGCCTTTAACCGAACTGACTTTAGAGGCGTTTTTTAGTTTGTGTTTTCTCTTACCACCTGCTAAACAGGGATCACGGATACAGCCGAAGAGTACAAGGCATTGCCGGCTCTTTACCCGCTGCATTTCATCCTCCCAGCCGTCAGAGTAGGAGCTTTCTCTCAGGTGGAGAACTGGAACCACTTGTTGTGGTAATGCACCGCAACGCGGATAGGACCGTAGCCGTCTTTGATACAGTCTGTTCTTACGTAGCGGTTAATCTCCTAGTTATTTTACTTACTAAGCTTATTCAGTAGCAGCAGTACCATCAGAGTCTTTTTTAAGATCTTTAGCTTTTAAAATTTTTGATTGTTCGTCCAGTAACTTTTTACCTATAGCTTCCATATCCATATCTGGCTGGCCCTGTCTTGAATAATAATAAGAAAATCGGGCAGTTATATCTTTCATAAATGATGATGCCACACTGGCAAGAATTCTGTAGACAGGTTTTTCCTTAATAGAAAAGGAATGTAAATCTTGAAAGTCAATAAAGTAGCCATCAAAAGATAAGTATGGAGGTAAAAAATGATACCTATTAACCGTATTCTTAATATGCTTTTTAAATTCGCCTCTGATAATACTTGAAGATGCAGAACTTATTTCGTTAAAATCGTTCTTTTCGTCCTTTAACCTATTCCATTTAATCAATTTTGCTGCTATAAAATTACTAGCATTTCTTACCATAAGAGGATCATTTTCATCCTTCCTTTTGTGATTCTTATGTAAGACCATATCACAAGCTGGTGTCAGCACTATATATTTTTCTGTTTCTATCTCTATTATATCACCTGTGAACAAATTATCATTGATGGCTGGATATATGTAGAATTCAGAAGGATCATGTATTTCATGTTCTCCTGTATCTGTCCTGTAAAGAGTCTCAACAAGATGAAAGATAGTGTATCTTAGTAGAATTTTTTCATAATCCTTTTCTTCTCTTAAAGCAGAATTATCCTGCCAATAATCCATTGTGTGTATCAAATGATTCCAGAATAAGGAAGCTAAATAGCTTTCAACTTTGCCTTTGCCTCCAAGTACATTTGTTATACCAGTCTGGAAAATTTTAACTATTTCTTTTAATAGCTCGATGAACTCAATCCCATCGCGAGCATGGATCTTAAAGAAATAATTTTGCTCAAATTCTTCTCCATTTATTAAACCTGGATTACCTGAGTAAACAAAAACAGGGAAGCGTAACTTACCAACTATTTTTCTTAAGATGTCTACGCCATCAGCATTATCCTCGGTTCCTCCGGTTTTCAGTATTATGTCAACAATAGCAGCGTCATAATTATGGTGAACAAGTAATTTTTCTGCTTCTACTAAATCTTTGGCTCTTTCTGGTTTTATTGTAACTCCGGTTTCTCTGTTGAAAGCTTTAATAGTTTGTTCATATAGCCTGTAATTCTTGTCTTCATCTTCAACAATGAGTAGATCAATTTGTCTCATTACTTGTTTTTTATCTGAAAGTGTACACCTTTTTTACTGTATAATGCTTCTAAAGAATAGTTATTCCTGTTCATCGCTTCTCCTGCAATTGCTAAGCCTAGACCTGATCCATCTGGTTTTGTCGTGAAACCTGGTTCAAAGATAGCACCGCTTTCAATAAACTTTTCCTCTATCCCGGGGCCATTATCGGTTAGATCTATGAGTATATTTTCAAACTGCTCAGATACATCAATTTTAATCTCTTTTTCCGTAACAGAGTTGGAGATAAGCCAATGTATACTGTTTTCAAGAAGGTTAGTGAACACGATATAAAAATCATCCTTCCATGCTAAAAGCTCAATAGACTGATCACAATTAACCAAAACTGAAATGTTATTTTCTTTTATTTGGCTGTTGAAGATTTTAAGAACTGAGTTGATGAGAGAAAGTAAGTTAAACTTAGCTTTGTTTTCTCTTCTCTTTGAAGCTAATGGATCAATTTTTGAAAATAAGTCAGCTAAAATTTTAGAGTTTTGATTAACTTCTTTCAGCTCCTGTTGTAGCTCATCTAATATTTGAGGATCAAATTTCTCTCTCAGTTCGTCAGACCATGAAGACATTAAATAGCCAACATTCCGAAAGTAACTAACAGGCTTTCTGCCCTCATGCAGTACTACATTGATGATTTTTCCTAAAGTCGCTTGCCCTTGATAGATGGCAATAGTATTTCTAAGTAGTGAAGCAGTTTTTTGGTTCTCTTCTTCCTTCTTCCTGATGATCTGGCCAATGCGTGTTCTGCTTTCCTGCTTGATACCAGATATATCGAGTTCTTTATCTACTTCTAACCTTAAAAGAGACAAGTCAGCAAAAGACTCTAAGGCTTCTTCGACGTTATTTTTATTTCTGCCTTTACCTGTTTTGTATCTGTAGTAGTATCTCCTCGATTCCAGCTCTGATAATACAGAGTTAACAACATCAATTAAGCCATGATAATATTTGTTTTCTCGAAGGCCATCTCTGGCGCTCTTTTCTTCTAAATGAGAAATTTCTTCAGGTTCTACACTAATGAACCCGATAACCTGATCGCTACCAATTCTTAAAGAAGGGTTCTGAACTCTACGTTTATCTAATAAAAGCCAGTCATAACCAGCATCACCATGTGGCCTTATTCTGAACCCTTTTCTATAGATGCCAATGCCACTGTATTGACTCAAGAGGTGCCTAGCTTCTCTTCTGCCTAAAGGCTGATTAGTTGTAGGGTTCTTAAGTCCTCTATCAATAAGGTTTTGAATTGCTTCTGGTTCTCTGTCAAATACTCTAAGGTCAAGAGAAACAGGCCCGCAATAGGCATTGTAAGGCTGAATGTTGATTTTAAAATTGAGCGACTCGTCTGGTACCCCCAGCGTTGAATCATTTTCAAATATTAAAGTTGCATCCCCTGTCGCAGAAATATTTCCTGAAATTCTGTAATCATATAGTTTAACTAGAGGATAAGGTTCTATTTTGATTTCAATATTTTCGTACTCAGGGACGATGAAATCTTTAAACTTTACTGTGATATCAAATTTTTCGTGTTTCTCAAATTTCTCAATAGGAGAAATTAATTTCTTAAGTTCTCCTATAAGTTTCTCTATTTCTGTTCTATTCCAGACATATAGTTGATCAGAGGTGCCAATAATTTCAAGGAAGGTACCTTGGTCTCTGCTTGAGTTGAAGCTTTCTATTAGAACAGGTACATCTGATAAAAATTTATTCTTCAGGAACTCATTCCACAAGATAACCAATGTTGTTCTCTCTCCGCTTGTAGTTACCGTGTCTAACAGTAGCTCATCCCCAAGCATTGATACAGCATATCTTCCAATTCCTTTGCGCCCTTGAAAGTGGCGTCCATTAGGACTGGTTTTCCTTATTTCCTTATCATTGGTAGAAGGGACCATCCACTTTTCAGTCACTGTTTCATAGCTCATCCCGTGCCCATCATCAGAAACCATAATTTTAAGCTTCTTTTTATCGGGTTCGTCTGGCTTCTGTTCGGGATCGGGAAAAGCTGAGAAGGAAATTATTACGTTATTAGCATCTGCATCATAAGAGTTTTTAACTAACTCAATTAGTGCGGCATAAACATCTTTTATTAGGTCACGCCCAATAGTTAATATATGTCTTCCAGCAGGACGTATATTGTATATTCCATCCTTAATCTTCTGTTCTGTTGCTTCCATTTGGTTCTAATAATTCACGGATACCGGCAGCAATGGCATCGGCCATCAAAGGTGGTACAGCGTTACCAATTTGTTTGAATCCTGAGGTTCGGGAACCTTCAAAGAAGTAATCATCAGGGAATGACTGAAGCCTAGCAGCCTCTCTTATGGATAAGGACCTTAACTGATTTATATCCGGATGGATGTAGTAATGGCCATCTTTAGCTATATGAGCTACTACTGTCTGAGAAGTAGGAATGTCTTGTGCAACCACTTTAAAACGATCTGCAAAGGAGACTTTGTTCTTGTGAAAAGAAAGCTGCTCTGGAATATCAGTATAGCGTAGTCTTTGTTGATAGTTATTCCACAGCTCAATAGCTAAACGATATATTTCCAAGTCCTCGTTTCTATGAGGTCTAGTTATATGTTGTGTGAGTACGGGGCAGCCATTTCGGATATTAGTTTGTGTCAGATACTGAGTAACTGGCTTGGTATATGGTCCAGTGTAACTTTCACCAGGAGCTAACGCTGGTAAATCTTGCAGCAGATCCGATACCTGATAAAACTGAACAGTCTGCCAAAGTTTAGGATAATGCAATGGCTGAAGTCCTTCACGTCTCCAACCTATTATAATTAGACGCTTACGGTTTTGAAGAACACCGAAATTAGAGGCATTTTGTTCTTTTATTTCGAAATCATATCCAGACTTATCAATAATCCTCTCGATGTTCTGCAGCATGATACCATTGCCAGCAGTTAACAGCCCCTTCACATTTTCAAAAACAAAAACTTTAGGTTGATATCTGCGCAGAAACTGTGCATAATACTTGTACAGGTAATTACGCGGATCCCCCTTCATTTTGTCTTTGCTGCGGGAGCGTCCGATAACGGAATATGCTTGGCAAGGAGGGCCTCCGATGATTGCGTCTACTTCTCGATTTTCTTCTGGAAGTTGAGCTATGCGTGCATCAATGCTATTAAATATACCGCCAATGGTATCTTCTCCTATAGCTTCGTTTATAACAGAAAGTATTTCTTCTTCAGGTAAATGAGCATAAAGTTCATCTCGTGTAATTTCCTGACGAAGGTAAGAATAATAAATATCGAGATTGTTTTGCTCCTTAAGATGATAGTAAGCCAGCCTGGTTTTAAGGGTAAAACAGGCATCAGTATCCATCTCCACATGGGCTATGGGATTGAATCCGTTGCGGATAAAGCCTTCTGATAAGCCTCCGGCACCGGCAAAAAGGTCAATGTAATTCATTGGCGCGAGTTACCTATTTTACGCCTAATTTAATGTATTCTGAAACAGTATTTACAGTATTCTGTAATATGTTTTTTTTGAGTTCGCACTCCCAAACTGTTAATACTCTCCAACCCAGTTCCTTGAGAGCTATAACAGCTTTTGCATCACGTTCTACATTACCAGATATCTTATTTTGCCACCACTCAGTACGAGTTTTTGGGATAACAAAGTAACGGCAACCTTCATGACCATGCCAGAAGCATCCATGTACAAAAATTACTGTGCGGTACTTTGGGAGCACGATATCAGGTTTGCCAATAAGCTTCTTGTCATGGATTCTGTACCGGAAGCCTCTTTTGAAGAGTTCTTTTCGCAGCAAAACTTCTGGCTTAGTGTTCTTGCCTTTGATTCGGGACATATTATAGCTCCGAATTTCTTTGGAATGAACATCAGCCATAATTTTAAGTGATAATTAGTGCATTTTCAATTAACTTTCTGAGGAAGCTACCTCGGTATTCTCGTGCAGTTTGTTCATTCACAGCTTCTCTAGCAAAAACAAAATATTGTGTTTGATCAGCAGTGATTTTCTCGTCTGCTCTGTTATCAAATGTTTTCTTAGATCTATAAACCTTGCTGGCATTATCTAAATCTTCGAGTTCAGATTTTAGGATCTTAGGATCAATAGAGGATAAGTCATAATTATAAAGTTCTACGATCAAAGTAAAAAGATTAGCTTTGTTAAACCAGTAAGACCTTTTTCCTAGGTTTAGGGAGTCAATAAATTTTAAAACCTTCAGTAGATTGACTTCCAGCTCCCCGGCACCTGTAAACTCTTCATTAAATTTTTCAATATAATCCTGTACCCTATCATTTCTCTTAAAATATGCACCTTCTATCAGAGTCACAATAAGAGTCATAACATACTGCAGTGCAAGCATTCGGTTTACATAAGTGTCAGAAAAAACAGAGTACTTTTCATAGAAGAAGTCTAAGAAGTAACTCCTGTTTTCGGGATCAACTTCATAATTGACAAAAAAAAGATTCCTATCCACTTTTTTCTCAATAAGTTGTTTTGCAAAGTAGATAAAGTCGCTATCTCCCCATTTAGCATTCAATCTCTCTGTGTCATTCAGCGCATAATCAGTACTGTTTATGCGCTGAAAAATTTCTGTAATTTGTTCACTGCTAGCATTTTTTAAATACCTGATGGAAACTTCATAATTTAGGAAGCCGGTTTTTTCTTCAGGAGTTAGTTCTTTAAAGGGTATAACCGGAGATTCTGGTAAAGCAAAGACATCTACACCTTCTATATAATGCTCTATTGTTGTACATCTTTGCTGGCCATCAACTATTAAATCAACAGATTGCATTTTCTCTATATCAATACTGCCTTGAGCAATATAAACTTCTGGAAATGGATAGTTTAATCTGATTGTATCGATAAACTTATATTTATGTGGTTTTTTCCACACTAGCTTTCGTTGAAAATAAGGGGAGGGGTTCAACTCACCTTTTTTAATTTTGTTGTACAGCTCAATGATTTTCCAATTATTTGCTGGGATACTAGCATCCAGTTTTTTTGTCATAATGTAGATGTTTCCTTTTTATGGCTTATTTCATTAAGATTGTCGGTATGATAATTCATAAAATAAAACCAGTTCTTGTATATAGCAATAGTTACTTTTCTGTCAACTAGTTTTGTTGTTTCCTTTTTAAAGGCTTCAAAGCTCTTCAAATTAGAAATCTCAAACCCCCTTGGCTTAAAGTCTGGCCTGAACCATCCCTTAGAAAAGTATTCAAAGTATCTATAGTTTACAGGCACATTAAACTTTCCTTCCCTATAGTATTCGTTTGAATCCCACTGATCCTTTAAAGAGTTAGTGTACTTAAAAACATTTCTTCCAACTCCTTCAAAAAGCTCTTCGCATATAACTGCAACATCAATATCTGATTTGTCTTTCCATTGGCGCGTCATGCGGAATTTAGTATCAAAATGGTGGAACAGCTTTTTAGGGCTAATACTAAATCCTAGCTTTGCAGAACCAACAATAATAACTTCATGAATATAGACATCAAGATAATCAGCAACTAATTGTCTAAGTTTATATTCTTTTTCCTCGTCCTTTAGTATATGTGTAAAGTAGTGGCATCTTCCATCTACTATGTGTTTTTGAAATAACTGCTCTTGGGTTAGCCTCGCACTAGTGATATCTTGTTTAAAAATATTGATTTTATCTTCGGTGGTCATTGGACTTCTATGTGAACAGTATTTTTTTTCAGCTTTTTCTCGCCCTTAGCAGCTCAATTTTTCTCAACTTCAGCGACTTAATTTGGCAAAGCTAACTTTCACCGACTGGCACAGTTCCAAAAGGTACTGGAACTCCATATTGGACTCTGAACTTGTTGAAGCTGCATATCATAAACTAAAATATCATAAGAAATGGGATTCACTTAGTCTTTACACTCCGTTTATTCCTAATATATAAAGTACCTAAAGGTAAGGTAAACCACAAAGAAAAGTTTATATCAAAATCAACTATACTTATGTTCACCTCTATTCGCCTCTATAAGACCTTGTATACTTGTATGAAGAGACTTTTATGAGGAACTGAGTATTAGTAGTCAGACGAAATTGCTTTAACATAATTTGTACAAAAAATTATGACGCCTCTGATAGTTTCAACAACTAGAAGCAGCTTTATTAAGCTTGAAGCTAAGGGAAGCTTCTAGTTTTAAGTCCTGAAGTATGCAAATTGTATGCAAACAAAAAAAGCCACTCAACGATTTTACTCGTAAGTGGCTGATTTTTAAGTGGTCGCGAAGGGAGTCGAACCCCTAACCTTCTGATTCGTAGTCAGATGCTCTATCCAGTTGAGCTACGTGACCCTGTTATTATGATGCAAAGTAAAGGCCTTTTTCCGTTATACGCAAGGGCTGCCTAAAAATTTTCACCATTTTTAGCCGCTGCTTTGCGCAGGGCGCGCTTTAAAGCCCTGTCGAACAGGAAGTAAAGCCCCCCGATAGAAATGATAATCAGCGCAATTAAAAGGATCTGGCCACCGCGCCCGCTGTCGGGGTTTTGGATCACCTGCACCACGTCGGCCGCCTGGGAGCCCACCCAGTAGAAGAAAAGCGTGCGCGGCAACATGCCGAGCATGCTGGCCAGGATAAACTTGCGCCGGTTTATCTGCAGCAGCGAGAGCACGAAGTTCATCAGGGCGAAGGGCAGCACCGGCGAAATGCGTGTGAGGACGATGAGGCTCCAGCTTTCGCCGCGCAACTCCTGCATCAGGGCGCGCGCCTTGTCGAAGCGGTTCAGAAAACTCATCATTTTGCCCTGGTCTATGATTTGGGCGAGGCTGTAGCCGATGAGGGCGGCAATGCCGTAGGAGATCACGATGCCCGGAAAGGCAACCCAGCCCAGGTAAAAGCCGCTCACCAGCGCCACGAAAGTGGTGGGCGTCAGGGCAAAGGCCATCGTTACCGATATCACCGCAAAGTATAGCAGCATCTCCCACACCGAAAGGTCCTGCAGCAGCCCCTCGTAATTGTAAAGCACCACCGCGATGGTGGAGCTCACCACCACCGGCACGACCACCAGCAGCAGCATCGAGATAAAAGTAGAGGCATTTTCACGTATAAAACTTCGCAGCAGCGGTATCTTCATGTAGTGCGTATGTTGGGTGTTGTCTGTTGATAGACGAAAGACAAAGGACAAAAGATTTTAGCGGCTTTAAAAGCACGGCGCGTAATCTGCGGAAAGCATGCCTGGAGCGCCTCTTATACTTTGGCCGGATTTTTTAACTTGCAACAATCGCTTCGCCCGCTGCTAAGTAAGCTAAGTCAAAAAGCTAAGTCAAAACGAAGTCAACAGGCGATCAACCACTAATCAAACGCATAAAACCACTATGAATTTCGGAACAAAGGCTATACATGCTGGCGTGGAGCCAGACCCAAGCACAGGCGCCATTATGACGCCCATCTACCAGACATCCACCTACGTGCAGCGCTCACCAGGCGACCACAAGGGCTACGAGTACTCGCGCACGCACAACCCCACCCGCACACAGCTGCAGAACGCCCTGGCGGCGCTGGAAAACGGTACCCACGGCCTGGCCTTCGCCTCTGGTATGGCTGCGGTAGATGCCATTATTAAAATGCTGAAGCCGGGCGACGAGGTGATCTCCACCAACGACCTGTACGGAGGCAGCTACCGCATCTTCACCAAGATATTCCAGAACTACGGCCTCAGGTTCCACTTCACCAACATGCAGGATGTGCGCAATGTGGAGAAGCTGATCAACGAAAACACGAAGATGATCTGGGTGGAAACGCCCACAAACCCGCTCCTCAACATCATCGACATTGAAGCCTACGGCGAGCTTTGCAAGGAGCACAACCTGCTGCTGGTAGCCGACAATACCTTTGCCACACCGTACCTGCAAACGCCGCTCGACCTGGGCGCCGACATTGTGATGCACTCGCTGACCAAGTACATGGGCGGCCACTCAGATGTGGTGATGGGCGCAATTGTGGTGAAGGACGATGCGCTGCGCGACAGGCTGGCCTTTATCCAGAACGCCTGCGGTGCCATCCCGGGGCCACAGGATTGCTTCCTGGTGCTGCGCGGCCTGAAAACGCTGCACCTGCGCATGGAACGCCATTGCCAGAACGGCCGCAAAGTAGCCGAGTACCTGAAGGGGCACGCCAAAGTAAGCAAAGTATACTGGCCTGGCTTTGCCGAGCACCCGAACCACGAGGTAGCGCAAAAGCAGATGCGCGATTTCGGCGGTATGGTGTCGTTTGAGCTGAAAGGCGATAACGTGGACGATGCCATGCGCCTGCTGGAGAACCTGAAGCTGTTCGCCCTGGCTGAGTCGTTGGGAGGCGTAGAGTCGCTTTGTGGCCACCCAGCCACCATGACGCACGCCAGCATTCCGCGCGAAGACCGCATGCTGACTGGCCTAAGCGATACCCTGATCCGCCTAAGTGTGGGGGTGGAAGACGCCGAAGACCTAATCGCTGACCTGGAAAGTGCTATCGGGTAATTAGACGCAAGACATAAGTATCAAGACGCAAGACTTTTTATACTTGATTTTTATACTTAAAACCGCCGCCTGCTTCAACAGGCGGCGGTTTTTTGCTGGTTTATACTTTGCTCCAAGCTAAGAGCCTGTATTTCGCGTATCTTAACGAACAAAGGGAGAAGTCTTGTGTCTTGCTACGTGATACGTATGTCGATTTTGAAAAAAACTGTGTCAGAAAAAAACATACTATACAAAGAGCGGCAACGGTTCAGGCAGTTTTGGCTTTGGGCGGTGGTGCTGGCGGTGGCGTCCATCTTCTGGCTGGGCCTGGTGTACCAGGTGCTGTTGGGGGGCGCGTTTGGCAGCAGGCCGGTGTCTGATGTATCGGTGGTAGTGCTTTTTGTGCTGGTAGGCCTGGGGCTGCCGCTTTTCTTCTACGGCATGCGCCTCACCACCGAAGTGGAACCCGGAGAATTGCGCCTGCGGTTCTGGCCCTTCCACCTGAAGCCAGTCGAGATCCCGTTGCACCTGGTCCGGGAGTATGAGCTGATCACTTACAACCCTATTATGGAGTACGGTGGCTGGGGCATCCGCTGGAGCGCCAGGGGCAAAGCCTACAACATGTCGGGCAACGAGGGCGTGAAGCTATACTTCTACAACAGCAAGCCGCTGCTCATCGGCTCACAACGGGCAGCCGAGCTGTTCAGAGCCATCGGGGAGGCCAAGCAGCAGCAAGTATAGTCGGGTTACCGTTAGTTCCTTAAACAGCACCTAATACCAATCGAATGTTAAAAGCAGTAGTGTTCTTGTCTGTAGTCGCCGTTATCGCTTACTTTCTGTTCTACCCGTGGCTCAAAAACAGGGTCAACCGAAAGCGGATCTTCAGGTGGTTTATTGCGATCTATATCATCGCCATAGTTGCCTCCACCCTTAATGCCTACTTCCTCAACTAACGCAACCGGCGTATAGGCAAGTAAGCGAAATGCTGGAATACATCGCAATAAAAAACCGCCGGTGCCCTTTTAGCCACCGGCGGTTCTGTACCATAGCAATGTTAAACTATGCTTAGGCTTTGATGCCCAGGATTTTGTAGATTTCTGTGAAGTCCGGTGTCAGGATGATCTCTGTGCGGCGGTTCTTTGCTTTCGCAGCAGCAGAACGGCCTGTGTCTACCGGCATGTAGTAAGAGCGGCCAGCCGGTGTTACGCGGTCAGGAGACAAGCCCTTCTCGGTCATCATACGTGTGATCTCAGTTGCGCGAAGCACACTCAGGTCCCAGTTATCCTGCAGGTACTTCATGCCGCCAGATACACTAACGTCATCTGTGTGGCCTTCTACCATCACACCCACCTGCTGGTTTTTCTGCAGCACCTGCACCAACTGGTCGATGGCTTTTTTGCCGCCTGGGTTTACTTTCGTGCTTCCTGTCGGGAACAACAGCTTGTCAGACATCGACACGTACACTTTGCCGTCCTTCACAGCTACGCTTAGGTCGCCTTGGTTAAAGCCCTGCAGCGCAGCGTTTACTTCATTCTTCAGGTTGTCCAGAATTTTTTGCTGCTCGTTCATGGCGCGCTCCATTTCGGCAAGCTTCTGCTCGCGGTCTTTCAGGGAAGTGGAAAGCTCGTCTACCTTAGACTTAGAGGCAGCCAGTTCGCGCTCCTGCGCATCTTTGCTTGCCTGCAGGTCTTCGTATTTCTTGGAAGATACGCAAGAGAACATCATGGTGGAGCCGAGGGCCAGCGCCAGGGAGGCTTTGAAGAAATTGGATTTCATGGAAAAGTAGTTAATTGTTGTTTGGTTAATGTTTAAGATTATTGGTTGCGATAATGGTAACGGATAGAGTTGCAAGTTACTAAAACAATATAAAACCTAATAGTATACCCTCTGTTTCTGTCCCAGAACGGCGAGTCGCCTCTATATATTATAAAATAACTATATTTTTTTATTCAAGCTTTGCCTGCACCCGCTCATCAGGTGTATCCGCTACGCGGGGGCGCCTGAAACCCTCCTTCTGGCGCTACACATGGCTATAAGTACCTTTATAAACCCTGTAAAGGCGAAGACTTGGTTGAAGCATTTTGATGCAATAACAGTGCCACAAAATATTATAGTATGTCTATTATTAGATGTAATAATCAGGAAAAAAGCTGATGGAACGGATATTTGCGGCACGGGCTTTAGCAGTCGCGCGTAAGAGCCAGTATGTAAGGTAATTGACAGGTGAGAAGGAAAAGCAGGGCAGGGCCTTTATTGGACCCAGAACACCAGGTAAACAAAAGTATAAAGGGCCGCAACAGGCTTCGCCAAAGCCTTTACCACGGGTGAAATGTTAAGCAAGCTCCACGAAGGCAGGGGGCCTGATACCAGATGCTTGCCCACTTTACGATGAAAATGGCTAACTTTAAACTAACTACTGTTACACATTAATCAACGCATACATGAAAAAGAGCCTATACTTCCTGTTTCTCTTTCTGCTGGTCGGCTTCGCGTCCCTGGCGCAAGGCAAGCCGGACTACAGTAAAATTACGCTGGCCATACACGGTGGCGCAGGCACTATTACGCGCGAGAACATGACACCCGAAAAAGAGAAGGCCTACCGGGAAAAGCTGAACGAGGCACTGCAGGTGGGCTACGATGTGCTGAAGAAAGGCGGCACAAGTATGGATGCCGTGGAAGCGACCATCCATGTGATGGAGAACTCGCCGCTCTTTAATGCCGGGAAGGGCGCAGTGTTTACCAACGAGGGCAAAAACGAGATGGATGCCGCCATGATGGACGGGGAAACGCTGCAGGCAGGCGCTGTAGCCAGTGTTACGACAATAAAAAATCCGATCTCAGCGGCACGCGCCGTGATGGAAAAATCGCCGCACGTGATGATGATTGGCGATGGGGCAGAGGCGTTCGCCAAAACCCAGGGCATCGAACTGGTGGACCCGTCTTACTTTCACACCGAAACACGCTACAACCAGCTGCAGCAAATCATCGACAAGGAAAAGACGCAGCTCGACCACGACGGCGGCTCCAGCAGCAACGAGAACATCTTTACCGAGGGCAACAAATTCGGAACGGTGGGCTGCGTGGCGCTGGATGCCTACGGTAACCTGGCGGCCGGCACCTCCACGGGCGGCATGACCAACAAGCGCTTCGGGCGTGTGGGCGACGCGCCCATCATCGGGGCTGGCACCTACGCCGATAACAACACCTGCGCCGTGTCGGCCACCGGCCATGGCGAGTATTTTATCCGCAACGTGGTGGCCTACGACATTGCGGCCCTGATGAAGTATAAAAACCTGTCGGTGAAGAAGGCGGCCGAGGAGGTGGTGATGAAAAAGCTGGTGGATCGTGGCGGTGAGGGTGGCGTGATCGCCCTCGACAAAAACGGAAACGTGGCCATGCCGTTCAATTCGGCGGGCATGTATCGGGGCTACATCAAAAACGGCAAACCAGTGGTGGCCATCTACAGAGATTGATTCGGATCAGAACAATTAAAAAAGGGAGGCAAGTATAGCACTTGCCTCCCTTTCTGCTTTTATGGAAGGATAAATTTACGAAGTATGAATCCACTCCCAGGCCTGTGAGCGCTCGCTGAAGTCAAAGTAACGTACATCGGCGGTGGTGAACGGCTTGGCAACAGTTACGAGCCAATCCAGCCATTTCTGGTTGCCCACAATGGCTACACGGCTGAAGTCGTTGGCGTGCTTCAGGTCGAAGGTTACTTCATCGCGCAGTGCCTGCAGGCTGTATTCCTGCACATCCTGCACCTCGGCGTATACTTTTACCTTGCCGTGCGCCTGTATGCGCTCTTGCAGCAGGGGCAGCATGATATCGTAGTCCTGCTTGTCTACATGGGCCGAGATCCGGAATGCCACCAGGTCTCCCTTCGATTCTTCAAGTATTTGCAGCATGGTACTGGTCTGTTTGATGCGTATACTTTGCCTACGGGATGAGCGCCCAGTGCGTTTTCAGTGCGGCGGCTACTCCAGCCGCTTCAGTTCGTTCAGCAACACTTCGTTTGTGGTTTTCTCGGTGCCGTCGGCAAAGCGTATTTTGTAAGGCTCGCCCGTCATACCCGATTTCGACGCCAGTTCGTTTACGAAGCCCCGGGCCGTGCGAATCTTCTCCCGGTGCTTTTCCCACTTGGCCTCCAGGTGCGCGGCGGCGGCCTTGGGAGCATGCTCGCTGCCGTTGCGCACAAAGGTGGCGCCCTCCATTTTAGAGATCAGCTGAATCAGGTGCTCCACCTTTTGCTCCTCGGTATACTTCGCGGCAGTGGTTTTAACGGCCGTAACAGCGGTTGTCTGTGCAGCAGCGGGAGTGGCCACTCCTGCCCCGGCACCAAGTATAAATCCAAGCAGCACATAGCTCTGTAGCTTTGTTTTCATATTATCTGTATGATTATAGCGTTATTATTAGCAAATTACTGCACTTATGTTTCATCTTTAACGTTAATGGGGCGCTGCCGGGTTGAAGGCAGCCACAGGCCAAAAACGTAGTTCACTTTATGAGGAAAATTCTAGCGCTGGCATTTCTGCTGCTGTGCCAGCAAACGGTATGGGCGCAACGCAACATCGAAACCCGCCTTGGCTATAGTTACAACGATGATTTTCAGTTTTCGGATGAATGGCAGTACCTCTCTACTGATATTTATCTTTTTAACGGCAACCGTTTCACGCGGGTGCTCAACGAGCTGGAAACCGGCAAGCACAAACCCAAGAAGAAGTATGGCAACGTGCTGGAGTACCTGCTCATCACGGCGCAGCTCAAAAACATGAAGCTCTTCGGCAACGACGACATCGTGTACCCACTCTACAACTTTTACATCGACCAGGATAAGGATGATTATAAAACCCAGGTAAGCGACCACCAGGAAGTGGTGCGCATCATCGATAAAATGCCCCTGGCCACCAACACCAACATCGATGCCATTATCAACGCAAAGGCTATCACAAACGGGCAGAGCAGCGAGGTGTTCAGCCTGGTGGCTAACCAGCTCACCAACATCTCCAAGCTCACCACGCCCACCGGGGCAGTACTGGCGCTGGTGGGGGAGTTTGGCAACCTGCTTAATGCCCGCACCACCAAGCGCGAGTATAAATTCAGCTCCACCATCCGGCTCTACGAGGGCGAGGACTTTGATACGCGCCTGCACTCGGTGCGCGTGTACGTGTTTGTGCCGGGCGATGTGAAAAAGGTGGACATTAAAACCGTGAAACTGGCGGATTACCTGCAAAAGAACCCGAACAGGCTCGACCGCCGCCAGCTGGAGGAGGCGACTGGCTACAAAGACTATCCGTTTATGGTAGTGGCCAATTACAAATCGCTCTACAAAACGGATGTGCTGACAGGCGACGAGGTGACGCTGGATTTGATTGAGAAGCGCAAGCTAAAGATACAGGCCGCCTACGACCAGAAGCTGATCAACGATGAGACGTTCCGGCAGGAGAAGCTGTACGTGGAGTTTCTCCGCATTTTCGGCGATATGAAGCAGAACCTGAACACCTACCGCCTGAACTACCGCAACAACAGCCCTGAAATCAACGCCAAGAACCTCTTTGCCATCATACAAGAGTACAAGCGGCTGAAAGGCACCTTTGATGCCCGGGAGCGGGAGTTTAAGGGCAGCAGCGGCTACCAGCATATTTTCAAGCCAGAATACGAGGCCATACTTGCCAACGCGGATTTATACCTGGAGGCAGACCATAACCTGAAAAACGGAAAGCTGCTGGTGAAAACGCTCCGCGACCTGGAGAACGAGCCAAAGGCATGGGACACACCAGAGGAGCGGGAAGCCGCTCTGACACGGTTGTATGCGGTGGAGTTGCCAAATGCCGAGTTCCTGTCGGCTTCGGTGGAGGGAGAGGCCATTCTGAAGCTGATCAAAAAACTCGAGGAGCAGCAGTACAACGAGGTGTTCGCGAAGGAGGTGCGCCAGCTAAGCGAAACAGAGGCCGCTGACGAAACCCTGCCGCTGCGCAACGCCCTGCTCGAAAAGGGTACCTCCAGCAAGTGCCAGTCGTGCCGCGAGAAAGTACGCGAGGCCATCACCGATTACAACAAGCGCTACGACAGCTACAAGCTAAAGCAGGCGCTGCGCAACAAAGAAGGCCTGAACCAGGCGGCGGAAACCACGGTGTTCACGTACCTGAAGCGCCAGCTTTGCATCGAGAACAACCTGCAGACCGTATCGGCCACCACCAATGAGGTGCTGGACCAGTACATCAGTCGCATGTATGAGAAGAACCGGGAGTTCGGCAAATCCATCAAGAACCTGGATACGCTGAACAAGATGGAGCTGACCGAAGTGCGTTTGGGCAAAGTGCAGGAGTACAATGCCCGCCTGAAACAGCTGATGGAGGAGGTGCAGTACAACTATGAGCTCCTGTACACTTTGGACAAAAACCTCTGCAACTGCGGCGATGCCGGCTAGGCAGCGGGCATAACCCTGCCCGAACCGCTCTCGTTTCGAGAGTATGGAAGAGGCTACTGACACCATTAACCTTATTTTCGGCATCCACGACCAGACCCTAACCTGGTGGCAGATGTCTTTCAGAGCCGTGGGGGTATTCTTCGCGGCTCTTGCCATTATGCGCATCGGCAGCCACCGCATCTTCGGCAAAAACACGGCCTTCGACATTGTACTGGGCATTATCTACGGCTCTATACTTAGCCGCGCCATTACGGGCAATGCGCCTTTCTGGCCCACGCTGGCGGCGGCGCTTACCCTTGTGATGCTCCACAAACTCCTGGCCATGCTGGCTTTCAGCACAAACATAGGCTTTGGCAACCTGATCAAGGGTCGGGCAACGGTGCTGGTAAAGGATGGAGAGTTACAGTGGGGCGCCATGCGCGATAACAGCGTTACAGAAAACGATATTCTCGAGGCTCTCAGAAGCGCTGGCCACAAACCCGACATCAGCAGCATCCAGACGGCCTACCTGGAGCGCAGCGGCAATATCAGTATTATCTGTGAAAGCAATTGAGGGTGAGGGAGTTGGAATACTAAGGGAAGCGCAGTATATAAAAAGTGTATTTTTTACTTTTTGCAGATATACTTGTAACTTTGCTTTATGAAACGCATCTGCCTGCTGCTTTTACTCGCGCTGTTCTGCCTGCAAGGGCACGCACAGAAAACCACACGCTTAAAAGAAGTGGTGGTGAAGCCCAGTGTGAAAAAAGTTGTGCTTGGCACCCGGCAGCAAAAAGCAGATTATGGCTTTGGCGGCAGCAAAGAATACCCGCTTTTCCAGACGGGCTACTACATCCCGGCCGAAGGCGTGGCAGGCTTTATTGACCGCATCGGGCTGTACATCTACCACAAGCACACCTTCCTGGAGTTCATAAGCCCGGCGAAGGAAGTGTTGCTCTACCTCTATCTGCCTGACTCTACCGGCATGCCCGGCAAGCCTCTTTTGCCTGAGCCCCTCCTGATCAAACCAAAGAAAAATACCTACTGGCATTGGGTGGACGTGGCTCAGTACAACCTGCCGTTGCCGGACAAAGGCATTTTCGCCGCCGTGGGTTGGGCCAAACCTACCAAAGGTGATACCGGCCCCTTAGTGGGCATGAGCAACGAGTGCAAGGACTGCCCCTTCTACATCTACCGCTTCATGACCGAGGACAATACCTGGCGCAGGGTGGAGGTCAGCAGCCAATCTCAGAAAGAAGAGGAGGCCTTCCGGCAAGGGCTGATGGTGCGGCTGGAGGTAGCCATGAAAGAGAAGTAGCAGTTTTGAGCTAAATTAGTTAGACTAAGTTAGCCTGGGTATTCTTCTACCACTGTTAACCCACCCCTAGCCCCGGCGAGGAGGGGAGTTTATCCCTCCCCGGCCCTCTCCTAAAAACAGGAGAGGGAGTTTGGCTTGATGGCTCTTCCATCAGGATCACTTCTGATGACAAGGTGGAAGAAAGTAGATCGAAGAAACACTAGTTATAGCGTCAGCAGAAGTATAAACACCCCTATGGTCCCCTCAAGGGGACAGTCATACTTGTTGCATAGCTACAGCTTTGTGATTTGAACCGTTTCCAGTCCTTGGGTTGAGCGCCTTGTGGATGTTGCGGTGCCCGTAAGGGCAGCCCGCAGCGGAGCGAGGAGCAGCTTCAGGCACACAGCGCGATGCCCGAGGACGGGGCCTCCCGGCCGTGAGGGCTCCAAAGTTTAAGGTGAAATGATAAGTAATTGGGAGCTGGAGGATGAACAGTAGCTAGAAAGGATAGCTTGTCTCAAGTTGCAGAAGACGGCGGCTATGGAAGTATGGCCGCCGCTAAGCAGATATGGCTTTTCAAGCCAGTTGAGTTACAAACTCAACATCATGGTAGACGCAAGTCTGTAGGCTTGCGCTAGTGCACAAAAACGAAAAGGTCCCGCTGCAACATGCAGCGGGACCTTTTACAAATATTTTTTTAACCAGCTTACGCCATCTGAGCATCAAGCTTCTGAGACAGGATGTTCTTTGGAACAGCACCTACCTGCTTATCTACCACTTCACCGTTCTTGAAAACCAGCAGCGTCGGGATGCTGCGGATTCCGAACTTGGCAGAAGTCTGCGGGTTTGCGTCCACGTCCACCTTGCCGATAACGGCTTTGCCTTCGTACTCGCCAGCCAGTTCCTCTACAATCGGGCCTACCATGCGGCACGGGCCGCACCACTCTGCCCAAAAGTCTACCAATACTGGTTTATCTGAATTGATGATCTCATCAAAATTTGAATCTGTAATTTCTATCGCTTTGTTAGCCATAACATTAAGAGTTTGTTGTGTTGATTTCTATCTTTTAAATATAGTAACATTCGGACGTACGGCAAATTTACCGCCAAAAGCCCCCGCCTGACAAGCTGTCGTGCTGCGCGCGGGCTGCTGTTTTCCTGTCCCCCTTTATACTTACGGGATTAACCGTTCAGGGGTCTATATTGTTTGTATAAACAAATGTTGTAAATAAAAGTTTCAGATGCAAGGGAAGGTGATAAAAAGGCAAACATAACTGGTGAAAGGAAATTTGAACTCTTGAAGCTAAAGTTAAGCGAACGTACTCTTTTTGTAAGGCAGCGCACTAATCCAGAAGAAGTAGCTGCATCGTAGGTAGGTTAGTTTTAAACAATAAAATTAAGCTATGAAAAAACTACTTTCATTAAGTATCCTGTTCGCATCAGCCCTCACGCTGATTTCCTGTGAGAAAGACGATGATTTCGAACTACCGGGTGTAAACACGACAACAGCCTATGTATCCAGCAACACCAGTGGCATGGTGACGATGCTGAAAGTGAAAGACCTGCTGGGCATAGCAGTGGAGCAGAAGAATATCGCCTCCATGGATGCCGATGGTATCTACTACAACGAAAGCCGGGACGAGATCATTCTGGCATCCAGAACTACCAACAGAGTGGAGATTTATCAGAAAAAAGGAAACGGCGCGCTGGAGATCAAAACAACCAGCACACCTGACTTCACAAACCCGCGTGAAATTGCCGTGAGTGGCAACATGATTGTGGTGGTGCAGGACGGAGACCCAGCCATCAACAACAATATGAACCGCCTGCATGTGTATGAGCGTACGCCAAGCGGAGTTCGCTACCGCAATGTGTACGACGTTGATTTTAATTTGTGGGGCATTCACGCCGACGGTAACACACTGTATGCCGTGGTGGATAATACGGGAGATATTGTTTCTTTCGAGAACTTCTTCGCCAACAAAAGCGGCATGATACAGCCAAGCAAGCGTGTTACCATCGAAGGACTGGTGAGAACACATGGCATCACGCACTCCAGCGAAGACAATAAAATGATATTAACGGATATTGGTGATGCAGCCTCAGCTACCGACGGTGCTCTTGTGGTGATTAGTAACTTCAGTTCGGTGTTCGGTAGTACGGCAAACGGCGGAATGATTGGGACAGCAAATCAGATAAGAATATCGGGTGCCAATACTATGCTAGGTAACCCTGTGGATGTAGGATACGATGCGGAGTCGGAGCATATTTATGTAGCCGAACGAGCAAACGGGGGCGGCAAGGTGCTGCTGTTTGAAATGCCTAAAACCAATGGCAATCCAGCGCCGGAGTATTCCACTGGCGTGGCGGGAGCTTCTTCTGTTTATGTAAAAGATTAGTGTAACATAGCACACAAAAAAAGCCCGGTATCATGTATCGGGCTTTTTTTATGCGTTATACTTTCAGGAGTTTGCCATTCGCTAGATCAACTTACACTCGCCCAGCCCAAGGTCCTTGATCGAGGCCAGGAACACTTTTGGGTCAATTCTATACTTGCGGGAGAAGGTTGGCAAGGCCAGTTTCTCCTCCGGTACATGCAGCGTAATCTCCAGGCGCTTTTGCCCTGGGCTTGACACAATCGCGCTTTCCAGTGCCTCGGCCAGATTCGGGGTGAAAAGCTGCAGGTTGATGTTGATCTGCACGCCCTGCGCCATTTTATCGGTGATGTCGCCAAGCAGCTGGATGTTGGTTGGCTTCAATTCCCACTGATCTTCAGTTTTGTAGCGCAGCTGCACTTTGCCCCGGATAAACAAGTATAAGCCCATCTTCAGGTAGGGCGAGAACTTCACGTAATCTTCCCCGAAGAGTGCCATCTGCATGGTGGTGTCGTAATCCTCGATGGTGAACAAGGCAAAAGGGTTGCCGTTGCGGCCCGTGCGAATCACGATGTCCGTTACCATGCCGGCCACGTTCACGTCTCGGCCTTTAAATTCCTCTATCCTGTCCAGGTTACAGGTGCAGTACGAGTCTATCTCCAGCTTAAACTGGTCGAGCGGGTGGCCGCTCATGTAGAAGCCCACCACCTCTTTCTCGCGGCGAAGCATCTCGGCCTGCGTCCATACTTGCACTTCCGGTATTTTAGGCAAAGGAGCCGCCACGGCCGCGCCACCGCCAAACAACGACTGCTGTGCCGCCTGCTGCTCTGCCTGGTAGCTGTTGCCGTAGCGCACTGCTTTTTCCAGCACGCTCATACTTTCGCCTTCCGGTATTTCTACTAACTGCGCACGGTGATACAACTCCCACGAGTCGAAGCAACCGGCCAAAGCCATACTTTCAAACGTCTTCTTGTTCACGGCACGCAGGTTCACGCGCTTGGCAAAATCAAACAGATCCTGATAGTTGCCGTTTTCCTCACGCTCGTTAATGATGGCTTCTACTGCCGCCTCGCCCGTGCCTTTTATCGCACCAAGGCCAAAGCGGATGTTGCCCTGCTCGTTCACATTAAACTTCAGGAGTGACTCATTCACGTCCGGCCCTAGCACCTGTACGCCCTGCTTACGCGCCTCCTCAATAAAGAACGTCACCTTTTTGATGTCGTTCATGTTGTTGGTGAGCACGGCGGCCATGTACTCGGCTGGGTAGTGCGCCTTCAGGTAACCCGTCTGGTACGCCACCACCGAGTAAGCGGCGGAGTGGGAGCGGTTAAAGCCGTACTGAGCAAACTTCTCCATCACGTCGAACACCTCGGATGCCTTTTTCGCCGGAATCTTGTGCATTTCGGCGGCACCTTTGATGAACTTCTCGCGCTCCTCGGCCATCTTCTTCATGTCCTTCTTACCCATGGCGCGGCGCAGCAAGTCGGCACCACCCAAAGAGTAACCGGCCAGGATCTGGGCTGTCTGCATGATCTGCTCCTGGTACACCATAATGCCGTAGGAGTAGTTCAGGATCGGCTCCAGCAGCTCGTGCGGGTATTCCACTTCCTCCCGCCCGTGCTTCCGGTTAATGAAGTTCGGGATGAACTGCATCGGACCCGGGCGGTACAGGGCGTTCATGGCAATCAAGTCTTCAATGTTTGTCGGCTGCAGGTCTTTGAGGTACATGCGCATGCCTTCCGACTCGAACTGGAACGTGCCGATAGTATCGCCGCGCTGGTAAAGAGCAAATGTCTTTTCGTCCTCCAGCGGAATGTTGTCGATATCAATGGTAACGCCGTGGTTCTTTTTGATGAGTTCCATGGCATCCTTGATAACGGTCAGCGTTTTCAGGCCCAAAAAGTCCATCTTCAGCATGCCCGCGCTCTCAATCACCTTGCCGTCGAACTGCGTGATGAGCAGGTCAGCGTCTTTGGAGGTAGCTACTGGGATGTAGTTGGTAATATCGTCCGGAGCGATAATCACACCGGCTGCGTGTATGCCTGTGTTACGGACGGAGCCTTCCAACTTCTCGGCCAGCTTCAGCGTCATGGCGCGGTGGTCGGTTCCCTCGCGGATGGCAGCCAAATCCAGGTTCTCCATGAAGGCTTTGGCCAGCGTGGTGCCCGGGGTATCCGGAATCATCTTGGCAAGTTCGTTGGCCTCAGCAAGCGGGAGGGAAGTAGAGCGGGCCACATCTTTGATGGATGATTTCGCTGCCATGGTACCGAAGGTGATAATCTGGGCCACCTGCGTTTTGCCATACTTCTCCACCACGTAGTCGATCACGCGCTGGCGGTTCACGTCGTCAAAGTCAATGTCAATATCGGGCATCGACACACGCTCCGGGTTTAGGAATCGCTCGAAGAGCAGGCTATACTTGATAGGGTCTATGTTGGTGATACCAGTACAGTAGGCCACCGCCGAGCCAGCCGCCGAACCACGACCAGGACCAACGAACACGCCCATGTCGCGGCCTTTGTTGATGAAATCCTGCACAATGAGGAAGTAACCCGCAAAGCCCATCGTCTCAATGATGTTCAGCTCATAGTCCAGGCGTTCCTGAATTTCGGGTGTGATCTCGCCGTAGCGTTTGGCGGCACCTTCATAGGTCAGGTGGCGCAGGAACGCATTTCCATCCGCGTGCTGCGGCGGAATTGGGAAATTGGGCAGCAGGATGTCGCGCTTGAGTACTGGGGGCGTGATCTTGTCCACGATCTCGTTCGTATTGTCCACGGCCTGCGGCACATCCTTGAACAGCTGGTTCATCTCAGCCTGCGTCTTGAAATAGAACTGGTCGTTCGGGAAACCAAAGCGGCTCTGCGGACGCGGCTTTTGCTGCTCCTCGCTGATGCGGTTGAGCATGCGGCGCACGTTGTCATCTGAAGTATAGTTGCGCTGGATGTTGTCGAGGTGGTCATAAATCACCTTTCCCTCACCCGACATCAGCCTGAAATACTTTGTCTGGAAATCGCCTACCGGGGTAGACTGCTCCTCGCCGGTGTTCACGCACAGCAGAATGTCATGCGCGTTCCAGTCGTCCTGGTCCACGTAGTGCGAGTCGTTGGTGCAGATCACCTTTACGTTATACTTGTGCGCCCACTTCAGGAGCACCTGGTTCACGTCTTCCTGGCTTTTGCCGGTACCGTCTATGTTCTGCAGGCCATGGCGCTGCAGCTCAATATAGTAGTCATCACCGAACACATCCAGCCACCACTTCAGGTTCTTCTCGGCCTCTTCCTCACCCTTCCAAAGTATGGCTTGCGGCAACTCGGCGCCGATGCAGCAGCTGGTGGCAATCAGGCCCTTGCTATACTTCACCAACAGCTCCTTGTCAATGCGCGGCCACTTGCTGTACACACCCTCAATGTAGGACATGGAGCAAAGTTTAGCCAGGTTCTGGTAGCCGGCCTGGTCCTTGGCGAGCAGCAACTGGTGGTGGCGCACGTCTTTCTGCTCCTTGCTGAAGGTCTTCTGGTGGCGGTCCTCCACGAGGTAAAACTCGCAGCCCACAATCGGCTTCACGTTATACTTGTTAGCCTCGGCCACAAAGTTAAAGGCTCCGAACATGTTGCCGTGGTCCGTCATAGCTACGGCGGGCATGCCATCAGCCTGCGCCTTTTTCATGAGCGCGCTGATGCTGGCCTGCCCGTCGAGCAGCGAGTACTGGGTATGTGTGTGTAAATGCGAAAAAACTGGCATTCAGAGGAATTATGAATTACGAATGAAGAATTACGAATGACTTTTGTATTAGAGGAAATCTATACTTGTGCGTCATTTCCGGGAAGTTAAAAGTACGAAATCTGGGCCACCTCCCCAATTAAAAGGGGCCTTAGCTGTAACAAAAAAGTAGTCGTAATTGTGCCTTGTTTTTGTAGCCTTTTGAGCCTGAACGGGGTGCAACTTAAGTATAACTCTTAAACCGGCTCCACACGTAAGTATAAGCCTGTGCCAGGGCTGGCGCAGCGAAGTATGATCTATGGCAGCAGTAGGAAATTTGAGTGGGATGTTCAGGGCGTTAAGCTCCCGTAATTATAAGTTGTTTTTTGTAGGGCAAGGAATTTCCCTGATCGGCACCTGGATGCAGCAGATTGCCTTGAGTTGGCTGGTGTACCGCCTTACCGATTCCGTGTTTCTGCTGGGTGCCGTTACCTTCTCCAGCCAGATCCCCTCTTTCCTGCTTGGTCCGTTTGCCGGCGTGCTGGCCGATAAGTTCGACCGTCATAAGGTATTGCTCGTGACTCAGTCCCTGTCCATGCTGCAGGCTTCTACGCTCGCGGTGCTGGTGCTTACCAATACCATTGAGATTTGGCATGTGCTGGCGCTTAGTGCTGTTTTGGGTACCATCAACGGGTTTGATATTGCTACGCGGCAGGCTTTTGTAGTGGAGTTGGTTGAGCGGCGCGAAGACATGAGCAATGCCATCGCCTTAAACTCATCGCTGTTCAACATGGCCCGCCTCATTGGCCCTACGGTGGCGGGGCTGTTGATTGCCGCCGTAGGGGAGGGCATCTGTATCCTGATCAACGCGCTGAGTTACATTGCCGTACTGGCTTCGCTGCTGGCCATGCGCCTGAAACCCTTTGAGCGGGTGCAGCAGCAGCGCAAAGTATGGCAATCGCTTAAAGACGGATTCAGCTATGCCTTTGGCTTTCCGCCTATCCGTGCGCTGATCGTGATTGTGGGCCTGCTTAGCTTGTTCGGGATGCCGTTCACAGTGCTGCTGCCCGTGTTTGCGCGTGATATTTTGCATGGCGGGGCCAACACACTCGGATACCTGATGGGCGCTTCCGGCTTTGGAGCGTTGGGTGGGGCACTGTTTTTGGCCCAGCGTAAGTCGGTGGAGGGGCTGGGGAAGGTGATTATCTTTACCATGCTGCTCTTCGGCTTGGCGCTTATTGCCTTTTCTTTCTCGGAGATGTTCCTGCTCTCGCTGGTGCTGATGCTGGTAACGGGCTTTGGCATGATCGTGACCATGGCCTCCTGCAACACACTGCTGCAAACAATTGTGGACGACGACAAGCGGGGCCGCGTGATGAGCCTCTATGCCACCGCCTTTATGGGCATGGCTCCCATTGGAAGTGTACTGGCCGGAGCCGTGGCCGAGGATGTGGGGGTAGCTTACACGCTGGCGGGGTGTGGGTTGCTTTGCGCCCTGAGCATTATCCCGTTTGCCATCAGCAGGCCAAAACTGCGCCGCATGGTGCAGCCCATTTACGAGCGTCTCGGCATTGTGCCTGAGATTGCCACCGGCCTGCAATCTGCCTCTACCCTTAGCGGCCCACAAGAGGAGCGGTAGTTTTCTGGACAAAGGACAAAAGAAATTACTATAAATAAACAACGAGAGCCAGCTACTGTAGCTGGCTCTCGTTGTTTACAAACATATTATGTTTAACTGTCCTTCGTCTTTTATCAAAGAGTCCTTCGTCCAAGGCTATTTTTTGCGGATCAGTAGTTTCTCCCCTACACTCACCGAAAAATCAGGCTTCTTGTTCCATTCCATGATGTCTTTGATGGTAACACCGTACTGGCGCGAGATCTGGTACATGCTTTCGCCGGAGGCAACGGTGTGGTAAACGCTGCCACTCGTACTGCTTGCCGCAGGGGCTGCCTCCTTAGCAGGAGCAGGCGATGCAGCAGGGGCTTTCACACGCAGTTCCTGGCCGAGCTTCAGGTTATTGTCCGTAAGGCTGTTCCACTGGCGCAGCTGATCAAGGGATACATTATACTTCCTGGAGAGCTGGTAAAGTGTTTCGCCGGCGGCTACTGTATGGTAAGAGCTGTTGGTGCTGAGCAACGTAGCTGGCAGTGCCTCCGGGTCTTCTTCGTCCCTGAAAACGCTTTTCGTTTCCGGCTGCTGCAGCGGCTCTGCAATCAACAATTCCTGTCCCAGTTTTAGCGGTGCATCGCCCAGTTTGTTCCATTCAGTCAGATCGTTTATCGTTACGGCATACATCCTGGAGATGCCGTAAAGCGTTTCGCCCTGCTTCACGATATGCGTGGTTGGCTTGCCTGTCTGTGGCTGGGCTGGTGCCGGTGTGGCAGCAGTGGCCTTGGGTAGTGGCGTAGAGGTAGTCTTTGCTGGGAAAGTGGCAGCTGCTGCCTCTTCTTCAATGCCTTCTTCCTCAAAAGTTAGTTCCTCTTCGCTGGCTGAATCCTCCTCGAATACAAAGGCCGTAGTGTCAGCAGGAAAAGTTTCGCTTGTTGTGGCAGGGGCCGTCTTACTGGCTGGGGCAGGGAAAGGCTCGGTGGCTGATCCCGCCTTCGGCGTTCCTTCGCTTGCCTTGGCAGTAGCTGTTTTGGCCGGGTATAACACAGCCGTCTGTCTTTTAACAACAGGAGCCGGGCTCACTGGCGCTTCTTCTGCTGGTGCCACGGCTACTTCCTTTACCGCGACTTCCGCTACAATCTCTGCCTCCTGCTTTACCGGGGCTGGTTTTGAGGTGGCCACTGGCGTTGTTTTGGTCGTTGCCATCGGTTCTTCCTGCGGCTGTGCTTCCTCTTTTGTCTCCCCCTTCAAGCTCTCAATAAAGCGGGTGAAGACATTCTTCGTCTGAGGGGTAACGGGCTCCTTCGCTGCCGCTGCTGGCTCGGTACGCTGTGTTTTTGACGTGGCGGCGGTTGCAGCCTGCTGCTTGTTCAGGTCACGGATCTCAACCGGTGTGTGGGCAGGCCGTCGGTTCTGAAGCCAAAGCACGCGGCCGGGAACAGGCATTTCGTTGCGCTTCATGCGGTTTTTAAACAGCAGGTAATTCAGCCGAACACCATAGTGCTGCGAAATCAGCTGCATGGTTTCGCCTGGCTGCACCACGTGAAACTCGGTATTGGCACTGGCGCGTTTCTGCTCGATGTAATAAGAGGAGCCAGGCACTATCTTATCGAAGTTGTGCATATCGTTATACTTCAGAAAGCGGCGGGTAGAGATGCCTGCCTGCAGGGCCAGCTTGTCTTTCGTGTCGCCTTCGCGGGCTACGATCGCGTTTAGGTTATTCTGCTTCACCAGGCTGGCAGCGGCACCGCGACTGGTAGTAGTTTGGCGTACTGGAGCATCCGTCTTGGCAGAAGCCAGCATGCCGCTGTCAAAACCGCTGCCATTGCGCACCGGCACCATCACGTAATAATCCTTATCAGACGGAATAGAACTGCCCAGGAGCCATTTATTGTAGCGCTCCAGCTCGGCATAATCCGTTTTGGTGGCCAGGGCAATATCAGACAAGCTTTGGCCGGGGTTAGCCCGCAGCTCCTTCAAAGCCACCGCGGGCGGGTTTGCCTTGCCAACAAAGTTGTCGTAAGCCACTTTATGCGCCAGAAAGGTGATGATGTAGTCGTTTGATCGCTCGGTCACATCCATGTTCCTGGCCCCGTTGTCGGATGGCTTGGAATATGCCTTGGCGCCGGTATAGCCCAGGTAGTAAGACAGCAGCGAGTTCAGCCAATTGTTGTAGTAGCCGTTGCTGCGCTTGAAGTATTTGGCTGCCCCACGGCTGGCCTCCACAATATGGCGGCGCTCATCCACAGCGCGGTCCATGCGCAGGTTAAAGTCCAGGGCGGCCTCGCGCTTAAACTGCCAGTACCCTACCGCATTGGAGGTAGAGACAGCATCGCCAATCAAACCGCTTTCCTGCAGTGCCAGGTACTTGAAATCATCCGGAACACCCTCTTCCTTAAACACGCGCTCGATTATGGGGAAGTAAGCGTCTGCCAGGTCCACCTTCATTTTAAAGTAGTTCTGGTTACGGTGCAGGGCATCCACCTTTTTCTGGATTGCGGCCTGCGCCCCGTCCGAGATCTTCAGGTGAATATCGGCAAAGTAGATATTCTTCGGTACTACCACCTGTGCCATTGCCAGCAAGGGCAGTAGCAGAAGTGCTAAAAATGCAGTAAATGACTTTCTCATGACGCGGTATTCTAATGTTTTGGCTAATCGTTGATCCGGTGGCTCTACTTTCTGTTAAATAGACTATAGTTAAATAGCTCTATGTTAATATGTTCAGAAGGTAATATAGCTGTCGCAAAAATAACGCAAAAAGCCTCGCATTTTAAAACGCTTTGCCAACTTCTTGCATTATTTTTTGCGGCCTAAAAAATTGCGGAATCGCAGCCAAACTGCAATGGCCCGAAAGGAAGAAGTATAGGCGGGAATGGAGGTAGGGGAGGGAGTAAAAAGAGGAGAATCAGGGGCTGCCTCTCTCCCTTTATTATTTTTTTCTGGCGATGAGCAGCCCATCGCGCACCGGCAGGAGGATGTTTTCCACGCGCTCGTCCTGGTGCACCTGCAGGTTGAAGTCCATCACGGCTTTCGTGTCCTCATCAAGCTTTTTGCGGTATTTCTCCAGCACTTTGCCGCTCCACAGCACATTGTCGGCAATGATGTAGCCGCCCGGGCGCACCTTGCCGATCACCATGTCATAATAACGGCCATAGTTGATCTTGTCGGCATCAATAAACACCAGGTCAAACTCAGCATCTATACCTGGCACAATCTCCAGCGCATTGCCAATGTACAGTTTCATCCGGTTGCCGTAACCCGACTCGTTGAAGTAGCCTCGCACGCGCTGCTCCAGTTCCTCGTTCTTATCAATGGTATGAAGCATGCCGCCTTCCTGCAGCCCCTCGGCCATACATAGCGCGGAGTAGCCCGTGTAGGTGCCAATCTCCAGAATTTGCCGGGGCTGGATCATTTTGGAATAGAGCGAGAGCAGGCGGCCCTGCAGGTGCCCGGAAAGCATGCGCGGCTTCAGCACGTTCAGGTGCGTCTGGCGACTTATCTTGTGCAGCAGCTCACTCTCCGGCGAGGTATGATTCTCGGAATACTGCAGCAGTTCTTCGTCTATAAACTCCATGGAACGTAGATTAGGAGATTTGAAAATGAGGGGATATGGAGATGAAGCAGAAACAGTAATCCTCAATCTCTAATTCATAATTCATAATTCATAATTTCTAATTGCGTAGCTGCGCTACGCTGGCACGTAATTGAGGAAACTAAGCTTTTCCTCGGCCAGCACATCCTGCGCAATGGTGGTCAGGTCGTGGGCGGTGATGCTTTTGATCTGATCGAAAATGTCGTTCAGCGACTCCACTTTTTCCTGGTCCAGAATGCTCTTGCCGATCATCATCATCAGGCCGATGTTGCTTTCCTCTGCCATGGCCAATTGCCCCATCAGCTGCTCTTTGGCCGTGTGCAGCTGCAAAGAGCCGAGTGGTTTCTCACGCAGCTTCTTCAGCTCCTTTAGCACCAGCGAGGTGGTACGCTTCAGCTGCTTCTTCTCCGTGCCGAAGTAAATGGTGAGCAGGCCGGTATCCACGTAAGTGGCGTAGTTGGAGTCGATCGTGTACACCAGCCCGTGCTTTTCACGCACAGCCAGGTTCAGGCGCGAGTTCATGCCCGGGCCACCCAGCAGGTTGTTGAGCATAAACAGCGGAATGCGTCTGTCGTCGCCGAGGGCGTAGGCAGGGCAACCGATCACACAGTGTGCCTGCGAAATAGACTTCTCGACTGTAATGGATTTAGACTGGTAGCCGGTAAACGGCACGCGGTCCAGTGATTTTTGGATGCGCGGCACATCGCTTAGGTACTTTTCGGCCAGCTTCACCACTTTCTCAAACGGCAGGTTGCTCACCGAGCAGAACACCAGCGCATCGGTGCTCATGTTGCGGTCTATAAAGCCGCGGAAGTCCTGCTTCTTAAAGCTGCCCACGCTTTCTTTGGTGCCTAGGATGTTGTTGCCAAGCGGATGGCCGTCATACACCACCGCATCAAACTCATCTACAATGGCTTCTTCGGGCGTGTCGAGGTACATCGACATTTCCTCCAGAATCACCCCGCGCTCCTTCTCGATTTCCTTCTCCGGAAAAATGGAGTGAAACGTGATGTCGGTCAGCAGCTCAAAAGATTTCTCGAAATGCTTGTCGAGCACCGAGCTGTAGAAACAGACCTTCTCTTTGGTGGTGTAGGCGTTGAGCTCGCCGCCAACAGACTCAAGGCGGTTTAGGATGTGGAATGACTTGCGTTTCTGCGTGCCCTTGAAGGCCATATGCTCCCAGAAGTGGGCGAGGCCCTGCTCCTGCGGCAACTCATCGCGGCTGCCCATGTCCATGATAAAACCGCTGTGGGCTATCTTGGTATGCAGCACCTGCTTGTGTACAATGCGTATTCCGTTGGGTAAAGTATGGATATGATAATCAAGCATTCAGTTCAGAATTAGCCTGCAAAGGTACGGCAAAGAGTGATGAGTTAAAAGTTTTGCGCAGGTCAGGGTAAAAGCACAACGAATGTGGCAGCGCTATACTTTCACTGGGTAAGCACGATGCTGTTTGATGGAGCACATCGCCACCAAACTCAGAACGCTTAACCCGGGACTCAGAACTCCCTGCTATCGCTTCTTCTCCAGCCCGCCGACGTTTATTACGAATCCCAAAGAAAATACAGAATAGGCTGCAGTTAAAGTATCGCGGTTTTTCAGACCGATATTGGTGCCGCTGGTGTACTGCAGTTGCACGGCCGGGGTAAGGGTGAGGCGCGTGTAAAAGATAGGCTCCAGGAAAATATTGTCTTCTTCCTGGCCCGGTATGTTGTTCAGGGTATAGTCGCCCATGTTCACATAGCTGGCACGCAGGGCGGTGCCGTAGTTCAGCGGGAAATCGTGGTTAAAGAAGTGAAGGGCTTTTTTGCGCTTTGAGCTGAAGTTAACCTGCACAAAGTACTTGCTGTAGCTCGCCTCGTGGCGTTTGTACGTCATCACGCCAGATTCCTTGGCTTCCTCTTTCTCGGTTCGGTCGCTGCTGCCCGTGCCAATGCCGCCATATACTTCCAGCACGCGGTTGTTTTCAGGCCCGAAGGTGGTGAAGTAACCGCCGCCAGCCTCCAGCAGGTTGTGGCGCATGTCGCGTTTGCGGCTCTCGGTGCTAAGCATGGAGCCATTCAGCAGCACGGCAAAATGGTCGGTTACCGCATAGGCAGTGTTAAAGGTGATGTTTCCCTTCAGGGTGACGTGGCCGCCGGCACTAAGCTCCCCTTTCTTTGTAAACATCGGCACGTTGGGCACATTGGGCATGTAGGCTGAGGTGCCACAGCCAGCGAGCAGGAGCGGCAAAGCCAGTAACCAGGTAAATTTTATACTTTTAAGCAGGGAAGGGGAGGTAAAATACTGTTTCATATAAGCGTTAGTCCGGTGCGGTAGGCACAACTTAGGCAAAGGTAAGCCCATTCGCAAAAAGCAGAACAATACTTTTTGTGAATTATTCCGAAATATAAGGGAAACGTGCCAGCAGAAGCATTGCCTGCTCAACGGTGGGAATCTCATTTTTAACTAAGGGCAGTTTGGTGTAGTTTTGTTCTGAGTCAGATACAGGAGCATGAAGAAAATACTGATCATACAAACGGCTTTTTTGGGTGATGTGGTGCTGGCAACGGCGCTGATAGAGAAGCTGTACAGGTTTTACCCGGATGCTGAGCTGGACTTTCTTTTACGCAAGGGCAACGAGGCGCTGCTGGCAAATCACCCGCTGCTGCGCCGGGTGCTGATCTGGAACAAGAAGGAGGGCAAGTATAAAAGCCTGATGCGCCTGCTCTCACAGATACGCACCGAAAAGTATGATCTGGTAGTGAATGTGCAGCGCTTTGGAGCCACCGGCATACTTACTGCATTCTCAGGTGCCAAAGAAACTGTTGGCTTTGAGAAAAACCCTTTCTCCCGCTTTTTTACCCGTCGGTATGTGCACGATGTGCGCTCTGGCACGCACGAAGTGGAGCGAAACAACATGCTTATCCAGAGCGTGACCAACGCCATTCCCGAAAAGCCAAAGCTATACCCCAGTCAGACTGACTTTGCGCAAGTGGAGGACTTGAAGCAGGAGCCTTTTATATGCATGGCGCCTACCTCGGTTTGGTTTACAAAGCAGTTTCCGCAGGAGCAGTGGGTAACCCTAATCAATAGCCTCGACCCCACGTACAAAGTATACCTGCTGGGCTCTCCGGCCGATAGGCAGCACTGCGACGAGATCATCAGCCAAAGTATAAACAAGCGGGTAGAGAACCTGTGCGGGCAGCTGAGCCTGCTGCAGTCGGCGGCGCTGATGCGCGACGCAGTGCTGAACTACGTAAACGACTCAGGGCCAATGCACCTGGCTTCGGCCCTTAATGCCCCCACCTGCGCTATCTACTGCTCCACGGTGCCTCGTTTCGGTTTCGGTCCGCTGGCTGATTTTGCCACGGTGGTGGAGCGGGAGGAGCCGCTATACTGCCGCCCTTGCGGGCTGCATGGCTACAAAGCCTGCCCCGAAGGCCATTTCAAGTGCGCCCGCGATATCCGTAATGAGCAGTTGCTACAGGTGCTGGAAACAGTAGAGGCGGAGAGGTAGCTTTATACAGCCTCTTTCAAGTATAAGTCCAGATGCAATTAGTCGTTATCACATCGCCCAAACCAGTAGAGCAGGAGCAGCAAATTTGCGCTGCTATGTTTGAACTTGGGCTGCAAACGCTGCACCTGCGCAAACCCGAGGCAAGTATAAGTGAACTGCGGGTGTGGCTGAAAGCGCTACCAGAGCAGTATCACGAACGTGTCATGCTGCACACACACCACCAACTGGCAGAAGAGTTTGAGGTAAAGGGACTGCATTTCAGAGAGGCAGACAGAGCCGCAGCGGCCAACACACTGAAGTATGACCTAACTTTTTCCACCTCCTTCCATACGCTTACACAAGTACAGCAAGCGCAGCCATACTTTGACTACGGCTTTTTGAGCCCTGTTTTTCAGAGCATTTCTAAAAAAGATTATCCAGCTGCTTTTGTGACAGGTGAACTTCGGGAGGTGGTGCCACAGGCAAAGTTGCCGCTGTTAGCGTTAGGAGGAGTAACAGCAGAAAAGCTGCCGCTGGTGCAGGAGATGGGCTTTAAAGGAGCAGCCGTGTTGGGGGCTGTGTGGGAGCAGCCAGTTCCTACAGTGGCGTTCAAAGAACTGCTAAAGCAGTAAAAGGCCTCGCAGCGTGCGCAGCTCCTGCGAGCGTCTGACTTCCAAAGCACTACTTCTCCCAGGCAGCCAGTCCACCCTTCATATTATAAAACCGCACCTCAGGGAAGTAGGACTGAAGTATAGCAATGGCTTTCTTGCTTCGGCTACCAGCCTGGCAGTGCACAACCACTTCCTGCGACAGGTGCAGGCCAGCAGGTTTGCCGGTAAGGGTAGATAAAGGTAAAAGCTCCCCTCCAATATTACACAGATCATACTCCTGAGGCTCCCGCACATCCAGCAGCTGTACTTTTCTGCCACTTTGCAGCCATGCCTTATACTCCTGTGCAGATATCTCCTGTATACTTGTTTCAGGTGCAGCACAGGCAGCCAAGTCATAATCTGGTTGTAACTGCTTCACCTCTGCGTTTGCAGTACGGGTAAATTTGAAAGATGAAAAGCTTAACGTCAGTGCATCAAAAAGAAGCAACTTGCCAGAAGCTACTTCGCCCAATTCCGAGATCACTTTTATGGCTTCGTTAGCCTGCAGTGTGCCGATAATACCCGGCAGCACGCCAATCACACCAGTCTCGGCACAGTTAGGCACCTCGCCCTGTCCGGGTGGTTCCGGGAAAAGGCAGCGGTATGTGGGGCCGTTTTTGTAGTTGAATACTGTTACCTGCCCCTCAAATTTAAAGATGGAGCCAAACACCAGCGGCTTCCTAAGTATGGCGCAGGCATCGTTTACCAGGTAGCGCGTCGGGAAGTTATCAGAGCCATCCACCACCACATCATATTGCTGCACCAGTTCCAGTGCGTTTTCTATTGTAATGCCCTCGTGGTGAATGTTGAACTGCACAAAAGGATTCTGCTGTGATAATTTCAATGCGGCAACTTCTGCTTTTAGTTTGCCCACATCAGCCAAGGTATACAGTATCTGGCGGTGCAGGTTACTTTCATTCACCACATCCATATCGGCAATGCCAATGGTGCCCACACCGGCCGCAGTTAAATACTGCAGCACCGGACAGCCCAAGCCGCCAGCGCCAATCATCAGTACTTTTGCCTGCTTCAGTTTCTCCTGCCCCTGTTGCCCCAACTCCGGAAGTATAAGCTGGCGGTTGTATCGCCTTACCTCTTCTTTCTCTAGCATCTGCTGCAGTTATTTTGATATGTTATTTTTATTTCTGTTGCTACGAGCTGCGTTTTGCACTGTCCCCTTGAGGAGGCTATAGGGGTGTTTACACTCGCGAAAAATCATGGATGATAACCATTTTCCCTATGAACTTTACACCCCTGTAATCCCCTCAAGGGGACAATTCTCATGTTTAAATTATACCAGCAGTACATTGTCAACACTTACCCCAAAACATTGTCCCAATCTTTCCAGATGGCATCATAGCCTTGGTTTCGGATCATCTGTACGATCTCGGTCGGGCGGCGTTCGTCGCTGATCTCGAACTGCTCCAGCGCCTGTTGCCCGGAGGCATAGCCGCCTGGGTCGGTTTTGGAGCCGGCGCTGATGGAGGTAATTCCCAGCCGCACTACATTGTTTCGGAAGTGCTGGCTCTCGCGGGTAGATAGCGACAACTCTACTTCTTCGTTAAAGATACGATAGGCACAGATTAGTTGTACCAGCTCCCGGTCGCTCATGTCTACTTTAGGGGCCAGCCCGCCGGAGAAGGGGCGCAGGCGCGGGAAAGAAATGCTATACTTGGTTTGCCAGTAGGTACGCTCCAGGTACTGCAGGTGCAGCGCCGTAAAAAAGCTATCGGTGCGCCAATCTTCCAACCCGATCAGCACGCCGAGGCCGATCTTATGGACACCTGCTTTGCCCAATCTGTCGGGTGTTTCGAGGCGATAGGCGAAGTTTGATTTTTTGCCTTTGGGGTGATGCTTTTTGTAATCCTCCTGGTGATATGTTTCCTGGTACACCAGCACGGTATTCAGGCCCAGCGGAATCAGCTGCTCGTACTCCTGCCGGTCCAGCGGCTGCACCTCCATAGAGATATGCGAGAAGTATGGCCTGATTAGTTGCAGCACCTCTTTAAAATAGTCCACACCAACCGTTTTGTTTGCCTCGCCGGTTACCAGCAGCACATGGTCGTAGCCATAGCTTTTGATCACCTCTACCTCTTTCAGAATCTGCTCTGGCGTGAGGGTGGTACGAGGGGTGGGGTTATCCAGGCTAAAGCCGCAGTAGGTACAAATGTTCTGGCACTCGTTGGAGAGGTACAGAGGCAGGTACAGCTGGATGGTTTTGCCGAACCGCTTCTGCGTCAGCCGCTGACTTAGGGCTGCCATCTGCTCCAGGTAAGGTGCCGCAGCCGGAGAGATCAGCGCCTTAAAATCCTCCAGGCTCCTGACCGGGTGCATCAGCGCCCGCTCTACATCTGACGCTGTTTTAGCGTAGATGCTTTCCTTTATTTCATCCCAGTTGAGCTGATTGAATATTTTTATAAAAGACATGAATTTGCTTTGTGATAAAGGTAAGATGCTGCCATCTGGTTAAAGAAGTGGCTTCAAACTTTTACAGCTTGCCAACAAGATCCTTCCAGGATGACAGATAATAAGGCATCACGGCAGCGTTGCTTTACAGCTCATCCAGAAAAGCTGTTAGCGGGCTGCTGGCATGTGCGGTTATCCCGACAGGAGCCAGCTTTGCTTCGTAGGCCATGCGCCCAGCCTCCACCGCCATTTTGAAGGCTTTTGCCATCTGCACCGGCTGCTGCGATACGGCAATGGCTGTATTCACCAATACTGCATCAGCCCCCAATTCCATCGCTTCTGCTGCATGCGAGGGTGCACCTATACCAGCATCTACCACCACGGGCACTGTACTTTGCTGTATGATGATCTCCAGGAAAGCACGGGTTTGCAGGCCATTGTTGCTACCAATAGGCGAGCCCAAAGGCATCACGGCAGCCACGCCTACCTCTTCGAGCCGTTTACACAGCACCGGGTCTGCATGTATGTAAGGCAGCACCACAAAACCCAGCTTTACCAGCTCTTCTGCCGCTTTCAGTGTCTCGATCGGGTCAGGGAGAAGGTACTTGGGGTCGGGGTGAATTTCGAGTTTAAGCCAGTTTGTTTCCAGCGCCTCCCGCGCCAGTTGCGCTGCAAACACAGCCTCTTTGGCGTTGCGCACGCCAGAAGTATTGGGCAGCAGGTTAAACTGCGGGTGCGCGAGGTGCGACAGGATATCATCCTGCTCGTTCTGTACGTCCACACGCTTCAGGGCTATTGTTACCAACCCGGACCCAGAGGCAAGCAATGCTTCCTCCATTTGCTGACCGGAGCTGAACTTGCCCGTGCCGGTGAAAAGGCGGGAGTGAAATATTTTATCGGCTATTGTTAAAGGTGTCATAGGTTGTGCTGGGGTAACGGTTGTAGGTTTTGCTTGATCTCTGAAATGGCAGCAGCTCTGTTTGCCGCGAGTGTAATAGCCGAAGAGACTGCAATGCCGTGTATACCTGTCGGTAGGAGCAGCGGCACATCTGCTGCCGTAATGCCACCAATGGCTACAATGGGTATGGTAATGCCAGCTGCGCTGCATTGTTCAAGTATGGCCGTGTAGCCTTGCAGGCCTAGTATGGGGCTCAGGTTGTCTTTGGTAGTTGTAAAACGGTAGGGGCCGAGACCAACGTAATCTACTCCTTGCTCTAGCAGCCGCTTTACATCCTCAAAAGTATTCGCCGTGCCTCCGATAATCTTTGTTGGACCCAGTAGCTTTCGAGCTTCTGCCGGAGCCATTTCCAGCTTGCCGAGGTGTACCCCATCTGCACCTACTTCTGCTGCCAGGGCAGGATTATCGTTAAGTATAAATGTGCTGCCGTAGTGCCTGCAAATGCTTTTCGTCTGTAGCGCCAGTGCTTTCCATACTTCGTAAGGCTTATTTTTTACGCGCAGCTGTACCCAGTCTGCTCCGGCACGGCAGGCAGCTTCGGCAGCCTGTGCGTGTGTCTGCTTGTCTGTCTCCTGTGTGATGTAGTGTAGTGTCGAGATCATGTTTAATAATGATGATAGCCTAACAAGGTATGGTTGCTGTTGAGAAAGCGGGTAGTATAATCTTTGGCTTTGCGGCAGGCTTTGTGCAGCGGATAATTTTGTGCCAGTAACGCCGTGATAGCCGCTGAAAGCACACAGCCTGAGCCGTGCTTGCCCACGTGTACCTGCTGCTTCGGCCGGAAAGATTTTGCCTCACCTTTATAGTATAAGTAATCATACCCCGGTTTCTCCTGGTTATGCCCGCCCTTTAGCAGTACATGGCAGTGTTGGCTTAGCTGGGCAGCGGCTTCTGGTACAGGTGTATCCGGTAGAAGCTGTTGCATCTCCAGCCAATTAGGAGTAATCAGGTATAGCTGCTTACAAAGCTCCTTTAGCTGCGCCGCCTGTACCTGCTCATGAAAAGTGAATCCTGCGCTGGCCTTCAGAATAGGGTCCCAGATCAGCCTGGTATCAGGCGAGAGTTTTTGCATCACATCCATTAGCTGCTGTAATACGTCCAAACTTGGCACCAGCCCGATTTTAGCATAGGGCACTTTATACTTGCGTAAAAAAATCTCAAGCTGCCGCTCCATCTGCTCCATACTTAGCCAATCTAAGCCCTCAAATTCTGATTCGTGCTGGTAGGTGATGGCAGTGCACACACTTAGCCCCTGCACTTTCAGCGCCTCGAAGGTTTTAATGTCTGCCGTTAAGCCCGCACCACCACTAGGGTCAAGCCCGGCGATGGTGAGGGTATAGGGCCTTTGTTTTGGCATGTAGTTTATACTTTTCATGTTGCTGCTTTTTTTGCTGACCTCGTTCCGAAAGCTTAGGCACGGGCTACAAGCTTGCGCCAGCAAGAGCGCCATTAGTTGCGTGGATAGAGGCTAAGAATAAATCTCCGCTCCCTTTGCTTTGGCATACTCCCGTAACTCCTGCGTAATTTTCATAGAGCAGAAGTGGGGGCCGCACATCGAGCAGAAGTGCGCTACTTTGGCACCTTCGGCAGGTAAAGTTTCGTCATGATATTCACGGGCGGTGTCAGGGTCGAGGGCAAGGTTAAACTGGTCTTGCCAGCGAAATTCGAAGCGGGCTTTGCTCAGGGCATTGTCGCGGTACTGCGCGCCCGGGTGGCCTTTGGCTAAGTCGGCGGCATGGGCAGCTAGTTTATAAGTGATCACCCCGTCCTTTACATCCTTTTTGTTCGGCAAGCCAAGGTGCTCTTTTGGTGTCACGTAGCAAAGCATAGCGGTGCCGTACCAACCAATCATAGCTGCGCCAATAGCTGAAGTGATGTGGTCGTAGCCAGGGGCTATGTCGGTAGTGAGCGGCCCTAACGTATAAAACGGCGCCTCACCGCATACTTCCAGTTGCTTGTCCATATTCTCTTTAATAAGGTGCATCGGTATGTGCCCAGGGCCCTCGATAATCACCTGCACATCATGCTTCCAGGCAATCTTTGTCAGTTCACCAAGTGTCTCCAGTTCAGAAAATTGAGCAGCATCGTTGGCATCAGCAATAGAGCCAGGGCGCAGGCCGTCACCCAATGAGAAAGCCACATCGTAAGCCTTCATTATCTCGCAGATCTCTTCGAAGTGCGTGTACAGGAAGTTTTCTTTATGATGGGCCAGGCACCACTTCGCCATAATAGAGCCACCTCTCGAAACTATTCCTGTTACACGGTTAGCCGTGAGCGGCACGTAGCGCAGCAGCACACCGGCATGTATGGTAAAGTAATCCACGCCCTGCTCTGCCTGCTCAATCAAAGTATCTCGGAAAATCTCCCACGTCAGGTCTTCGGCTTTACCGTTCACTTTTTCCAGCGCCTGGTAAATCGGAACGGTGCCAATCGGAACGGGAGCGTTGCGTATAATCCACTCGCGGGTTTCGTGGATGTTTTTGCCTGTAGAGAGGTCCATGATGGTATCGGCGCCCCAACGGCAGGCCCAAACAGCTTTCTCGACTTCTTCCTCTATACTTGAGGTAACAGCAGAATTACCGATGTTGGCGTTGATCTTCACCAGGAAGTTACGGCCAATGATCATGGGTTCGCTCTCGGGGTGGTTGATGTTGGAAGGAATAACGGCACGACCGGCAGCTACCTCCTGGCGCACAAACTCTGGCGTGATGTAGCCTTTCGGTGTGTTGGCTCCGAAGCTGTTACCGGCATGCTGGTGCCCCATTTCTGCATTCTCTGCCAGGCGCTGGTTCTCCCGGATGGCGATGTACTCCATCTCTGGTGTGATGATGCCTTTGCGGGCATAATGCAGCTGCGTTACATTCTGGCCTGCTTTGGCACGGTACGGTTTGCTCAGGTGCTGAAAGCGCAATGTCTCTAAGCTGGCATCATTCAGTCGCTCCTGCCCATACTCCGAAGTTATACTTGGCAGCTGCTCCACATCACCACGGCTCACAATCCACTCTTCGCGAAGCCTTGCCAGGCCCTGACGCACATCAATCTCTACTTCTGGGTCGGTAAAGGGGCCGCTAGTGTCATACACCGTGACAGGCGGGTTCTGCTCGCGCTCTTCTACACCCAGAAACTTGGTTAAGGTATCTTCTAAGGAGATTTCGCGCATGGCTACTTTTATATTATGTAGCTGGCCCGGTACGTACACTTTGCGTGAGCCCGGAAATGGCGTGCGCGTAATGGCACTGGCGGTAGGGGTTTTGTCTTGTCTCATGTTTTCTTCTTGTTGATTTTCTGTTGAAAGGGGAAAAGGAGCATCAGCCGCCCTGGGTAGCGCGAATGAGCGTGAGTCGGTCGTTGGGCTGCAGCAGGTAGGAGGCCCAGTTGCTTCGGGGTAAGACCTGGTCGTTAACGGCCACGGCTATGCCACGCTGTTGCTCGAGTTGCAAAAGCTGAAGCAAAGCAGATACGGAGGAAGGCTCAGAGAGCTCCTTAGCTTGGTTGTTTAAGAAAATTGTCATTGTTTGCTCGGGATAGGATGCAGCTAGCACTGGCGCTTACTGGCCGAGCAGAATTAAGAAGAAGCAGGAGGACAGGTGTGTATCTCGTCATAACTTTTCCCTTCGTCAGTGCTAACTGTATCAGGTTCAGAGGGTATTTCTCAGTCCTGCCTTTCTGTTTGGCGACAGGACACCCCTAAAGTGTTGTGCTAAAGGTATAAATTTTACTTTGTACTTTCCAAATCCATACTTGCTGGCTACACAAGTTTTAGTGATAGTAACCTAATGCGTGGTTTATACCATAGTAAATTTGGTGGCTTTAAAACCTAGTAGGCACTTTCCAATTGCTGAAGCTATATATTTATACTATTTTTAACCCCTGAGCTACTCCTATACATCAAAGAAATAAAACGATGAAATACAATCCTATCGGGCAGGAGCTGTTTGTGCACAACCGCCGGAACTTCTGCCGGCTGCTAAAGCCAGCCTCCATCGCCATATTCCACGCCAACGATGTAATGCCCACCAGTGCCGACGGCACGATGCCGTTTCGCCAGAGCAGCGATCTGTTTTACCTGACCGGCGTGGACCAGGAGGAAACCATCCTGCTGCTTTTCCCGGATTACAAAGACCAGCGGACGCAGGAAATCCTGTTTGTGCGCGAAACGAACGACCACATCCTGACCTGGGAGGGCTACAAGCTTACCAAGGAGCAGGCGCGGGAGGTGTCGGGCATCCAGCAGATCTACTGGACCCACCAGTTCGATCAGGTCCTGAACTCGCTGATCTTCGAGGCCGAGCACGTTTACCTGAACAGCAACGAGCACCTGCGTGCCGTGGTGGAGGTAGAAACCCGCGATGCCCGCTTTATCAAGAAACTGCAGGCGCACTACCCTTTGCACAAGTATGAGCGCAGTGCGCCCCTCATGCACCAGTTGCGTGCCATTAAATCTGAGCAGGAGGTAGCGCTGATACAGGAGGCCTGTAACATCACGGACAAGGCGTTTCGCCGGCTGCTCGGCTTCATCAAACCCGGCGTGATGGAGTATGAGATAGAGGCGGAACTGTACCACGAGTTTCTGCGCAACCGGTCCAAAGGCCCCGCTTACCCGCCCATTATTGCCTCGGGCCAGAATGCCTGCATCCTGCACTACGTGGACAACAGCCGCGAATGCAAGGACGGTGATCTGGTGCTGATGGACTTTGGTGCCGAATATGCCAACTACGCCGCCGACATGACCCGCACCATTCCCGTGAGCGGCACCTTTACCAAGCGGCAGCGCGAAGTATACGAGTCGGTGCTGGTGGTGATGAAAACGGCCATCCAAATGCTGGTGCCGGGCAACACCCTCGACCAGTACCACAAGTTTGTCGGCACGCTGATGGAGAACGAGCTTATTAAACTCGGCCTGCTGAAGGAGGAAGACGTGCGCAACCAGGACCCGGACAAGCCGCTGTACAAAAAATACTTTATGCACGGCACTTCCCACCACCTAGGCCTCGATGTGCATGACGTGGGAAATAAATTCCGCCCCTTTGAGGAGGGTATGGTGTTTACCTGCGAGCCGGGCATCTATATATGGGAAGAGAACATCGGTATCCGCCTGGAGAACGACATCCTGATCACGAAGAGCGGGCCAAAGGACCTGATGCAACACATCCCGCTAGAGGCCGACGACATTGAGCGGCTCATGAAGAAGAGAACCTGAGCAGGTACTGAACCGGAAGTATGCTAAGGATTACCACACTGTTGCTGGCAGCCCTTTTTCTTGTGCTCACACTCATTTTAGACCCTTTGCATCAAATTTTTTTTCAGAAAACAACCTTGTGCTGTCGTATCAGTTTGAAGTATAGGTTTAGCCACACTTGAATAAAAAGAGTGCAAAATTACGGTGTGGCTTCCAAGGTGTTATGTTTTATTAAACTCTGATCAGCCTATGGATAAAACTTTCCTCTCTCTCATAAAGCGTGCGGCTATACAGGCTTCTAAACGGCATCGGGTTCATTTTTTAGAAAAGAAAGTAAACTTGATTAATTATATGCACGTATTGTCATATCAAAATATACATTGTAGAACTATGCAAACACAATTATCGAAAATTTGTAAAATGGCTTTTGCACTGGTGTTCTTGCTTTCAGCAAGTTCTAACCTGTTTGCACAAAGCGGCGATCAAAGAACGAACATACAGATATACGGAAGTGCCTTACAGTATAAAGGAGACATCACAGGCGACAAAGACTTCGGTGACCTGGAATGGGGTGGTGGTCTCTCGCTTAACCGTTATATCAGCCCTTCGTTTGATGCAGGTCTGCACCTGACGTATGGTAGTACAGAGGCCAAAGGCACAGGTACTATGATGGGAAGCATGTTTGATGCCCAGATGGGTACTGCCATGTTAGGCTTACGCCTTAAACTGTATGGCAACATCCTGAAGGAGGACGCCTTTATCGGCCCGTACCTGCAGATTGCCGGTGGTGGTGCCTGGGCTAAGACAGACGCGATGCGCGCTGATGGCTCGATGCAGGAAGACGACAAGTTCTTCACGACTGCTGCCAGAGGTGGTGCCGGTATTCGTTTCCGCTTTTCTGATGCGGTGAGTGCCTTTGTTGAAACCAACTACATGGTTATTGGCCAGGACAAGATTGACGGCATGGACATGGGCGACAACGATCGTTTCCTGATGCACAACGTAGGCCTTGGCTTTAACCTGGGTAAGGCTACAGACACGGACATGGACGGTGTGCCGGACAGAAGAGACGAGTGCCCTGACACCCCAACTGGTGTGCAGGTAGACAAAAAAGGTTGCCCACTTGACGGTGACGCCGACGGTGTTCCGGATTACCAGGATGAGTGCCCTACTGAAGCAGGTGTTGCCAACCTGAATGGTTGCCCGGACCGCGACGGTGACGGTGTAGCTGACAAGAATGACCAGTGCCCTGATGAGGCCGGAACAGCTGCCACAAACGGTTGCCCTGACGCTGACGGTGACGGTGTTGCCGACAAAGACGACAAGTGCCCAGATACCCCAGCCGGTGTGCAGGTAGGTGCTGATGGTTGCGGTGTTGACACAGATGGTGACGGTGTTGCCGATTACGAAGATGCTTGCCCGAACACTGCAGGCCCTGGAATGGCGAACGGTTGCCCTGAACTGGATGCCGAAACGCTAAGATTACTGGAAGAGAAGGTTCGCTTCGAGTTTGACCAGGCCCGTGTACAGGATTCTTACAAGCAATTGCTGGATAGCATCGTAGTAGTTCTTGGTAAGTACCCGGATCACGTGCTGCTGATCAAAGGACACGCTGATTACATCGGTTCTGAAGAGTACAACCAGGCGCTTTCTGAAAGCCGTGCACAAGCTGTGAAGGATTACCTGATTCAGCAGGGTGTGCAGAACCCAGACCGTTTGGTAACAAAAGGTTACGGTGAGAGCCAGCCACTTGTACAGGTGAACGAGCGTCTGCCACGCCGCAGAACTGAAAGCCAGAGAGCCAGAAACAGAAGGGTAGGATTCGAAATGAACACCCCGGACATGCAGCTGAACCTGGAGTAATTAAAAGAAATTACCTAACACAAAAAGCCCCGCTGGCATAAGTCAGCGGGGCTTTTTGTGTTTATAAGAATTTATGATGCTGCTTTTGCCGCAATGCTGTTCCACAAAGTATAATTCGTGTAGCAGCGCCTAAAGGAAGTATGCGTTTAAGTGCGGCAAAGGCAAAGTTTAATTCAAGGTAGTGCCTTTTGGCTGTGAAGCTTAACTTATCTGGCACAGCCGGAATGCCTTTAAATGAATTGTGGTGGCAGGGATTTTACAAGTATAAAAAGTATAAGAACTTACCCGTTTTGCGCCAGCAAGTATAAAACAGCCATGCGGATGGCCACACCGTTTTCCACCTGGTTCAGGATAATGGAGTGGTTCGAATCAGCGGCATCAGAACTGAGCTCCACACCGCGGTTGATGGGGCCGGGGTGCATCAGCACAATCTCTTTGTTCAGGCTGTCCAGCAGCTTTTTGTCAATGCCGTAGTAGAGCGTGTACTCACGCAGCGAAGGAAAGAACTTCATTTGCTGGCGCTCCAGCTGGATGCGCAGCACATTGGCCACATCACACCACTCCAAAGCCCTGCGCACGTTTGTCTCCACTTTTACGCCCAACTGGGTGATGTGCTTTGGCAGCAGGGTGCTTGGCCCACACACCATCACCTCGGCGCCTTGTTTCTGGAGGGCAAAAATATTGGAAAGCGCCACCCGGGAGTGCAGAATATCACCGATGATCACCACCTTTTTGCCAGCTACCTCCCCTAACCTCTCCCGGATAGAAAACGAATCCAGCAGGGCCTGTGTCGGGTGTTCGTGCGTGCCGTCGCCGGCGTTTACGATGTTTGCCTTGATGTGCTTGCTCAGGAAGTGCGGGGCACCGGGGCTGGAGTGGCGCATCACAATCATGTCCACTTTCATTGCCAAGATGTTGTTTACCGTGTCCAGCAGCGTTTCGCCTTTTTTCACCGAAGAGGAGGAGGAGCTAAAGTTAATCACATCGGCCGACAGGCGCTTTTCAGCCAGCTCAAAGGAGAGGCGCGTGCGCGTGGAGTTCTCAAAGAAAACATTGGCAATGGTGATGTCGCGCAGCGAAGGCACTTTTTTGATGGGCCTGTTCAGAACATCTTTAAAATTATCAGCCGTCTCAAAGATGAGCTGGATGTCTTGTGGGGTGATGTCTTTGATGCCTAACAGGTGCCGGACGCTGAGCTCTTGCATGGGGGGAGAATATTTATTCGTCGGATTTGGTGATAAGCCATATGGCATCTTCTGCTGCCTGCTCGCCTTGCCACTCCACCAAAACCCGCTGGCTAAGCAGGGAATTTACCTGCCGCCCCACATAGGTTGGCTGAATGGGCAGGTGGCGCGTGTACAGGCGGTCGATAAGCACGAGCAACTCCACATTGGCCGGACGGCCGTAGGCGATCATGGCATCCAGCGCCGCCCGCACCGAGCGGCCCGTGTACAGCACGTCATCCACCAGGATTACCTTTTTGCCCTCTACCAGGAAATCAATCTTAGTGGCATTGGCGGCAATCGGTGTATCGCGGCGGCGGAAATCATCGCGGTGGAAAGTGGTATCGAGTAGGCCGGTAGGCACTTGTTTGCCTAGAATGGCGGCTAAGGTGCTCTGAATACGCTGGGCTACGTACTTGCCACGCGGCTGGAGGCCCAGAATAACAGAATCAGAAAAATCACCGTGGCTCTCGATGAGCTGGTGGCACAGGCGCATCACCATGATCTCGAGCAGTTGCTGGTTTACGATGAGTCTTTTCTGCATAGCGGAAGAATCTGTTGCAAATATAGAAAGTCAGGTGAAGATGCGAAAGTTTTTGGGAAATTAGCGTGAAAGGAGGAGATGGTTTAAAGTATGGCTGCGGTGCTTGTGCTGGTCTATGCTTGCATAGGTGCGGCTATACTTATTTCAGCGGCATTACCTGGCGCGGGCGCCCGCTAATGCACATGACTGCTTCTGCAATGCAACAAAGGCTAAGTCCCCCTTTGAAGGGGGTAGGGGGATGTTTTACTCCTGCGGATAATTCCCCTCCTCGGAGGGGCAGGAGCTGCGAGGGCTCCAACTAGAGCCCTCGCAGCTCCTGCGAGCGTCTGACGAAGTATAGCTTTCAAACTACCTCCTCAAAAGCTGATCTTATTGATATAAAATACTCTTCTAGGTGGCCCGTTCTCCTGGCGGATGCGCTGGAAGCCAAAAGCGGCCATGCTGTTGCCGTACCAGCGGATAATTCCGGGCTGGTCTACACCCAGAGACTTTTCTTTCTCCCGGTAGAGCTTAATCTCCAGCTTGGTTTCCTCATCCTCATACTTGTTTTCGTTCATGATGTGGTACAAGATTTCGTTGTCCTTTGGGTAAGCCATAACTACGCGGCCATCGGGGAAGTGCTGCAACTCCACCGAATGGCGCAGATCATACGTGGTGACGCCGGAGAGCCTAAAGGTGTTGTCCCAAAGCAAAGTGCCATTTCTATCAAAGCTTAAAACAACGGCATGGCTGCGTTTGATCTCCTCCGGCTCCCTGTACCGGGCAAGGATAGGAGCTATGCCCGGGTGGCCGATGTTACTGCCTTTGTACACCGAGTAGTACGCCTCTGCGCCCAGCAAATAGCCAGTGGGCGTCACAATCAGGTCGTGGAGGAGCAGGCGGTAGTTGTAGCCCGGTTTGCGGCCGGCACGCAGTCGCTCTGCCTCGCGCCGGCGGGTACGCGCTTCGCGGCGCGGCTTCATGTACTTTAAAAAATTCTTAAGCTGCAGCATGTTGTAAAATTCTCCCTCTACCGCGTCGGCAGAGAGGGGCATGGTGAAAAAGCCCTGGCTGTAGCGCAGGTCGCGGGAGCCATACGTGCCGATCAAGAGCTTCTGAGTAGTGTCGCCGGGTGTTATCTCGGCATTTAGCAGGCTCTTGTCCTCTTTCTGGAGTACAAAAAAGTTACGCAGCAGTTTCCCCTGTGCGTCAAAGCTTTTCACCTGTAAACGCGAAATGCGCCCGTTCGATTCGGTTAGCACCGCATCCACACGCCCCTGTTCCGGATCTGCCAGCAAATCAGAGAATTTAGACTCATCGCCGTAAATAGAGGGCAGCCGTTTTACCTCGGCAGAGGCAGGGTTGAGGTGAAACAGCACGGGCTTCTGGTCTTTGCTGTTCTGGCCAATGATAAAGTAGTTGCCTTTTAGTACGTTAAATTCGTAAATGGCATCGATATGCTCCAGCTCGAACCGCTTGTGCCGTACGCTTCCTGTTTTGTGATGCAGGCGCACAAAAGTATATTCCTGGTAATCATCACCATCAAATGCCAGGTAGGTGTAAGGCGCTTCGGTGTAGTAGCGGATAAAGTCGCTGTCAGGCGATATTTGGGCAGTGTCGCTCCATACTTCCTCCAACTTGTGGTTATACTTGGTGAACCGGAAGGTGGCAATCGTTTCCCAGGCATTACTAACCTTGTGGTACACCAGCAAGCTGCTGTCGGGTAGGGCAATAACCTCCACCTCGGTTTCTTCGGGTATCAGGGGCAGTTCCAGGCGTATAGGCTGCGTGGGTTCCTGTGCCAGCAGCGGCAGGAGCACAAAGGCCAGGATCAGGGTGAGCAGGTAACGGGCGTGTCGCATAAGGTTCGTGTGTTAGTGCTATCCTGTGGCGGAAGAGGGCAAGGTGCTGGCTTCCGTTTTGCCGGGCAAGGTATTTCCTGTCTTCAGTGTTTGCCCACAAAATAAAACTTAACCATGCCCGGATATAAAAATAGCGGCTAAAGCATTTTACTGCAATTAGCCGCCATTCGTTGTTTTTTGCTGCGTGTAATTTCAGGCGCTAATTGCCCAAAGCCAGCAATACATCAAACTCCTCGGCTTTCAGCGGCATTACGGAAAGGCGCGACTGGCGGAGCAGCGCAATATCCTGCAACCGCTCGTCTTTCTTGATCTGCTCCAATGTTACAGGCTCCTTAAAGTCACGGAAGGGCACCAGGTCTACCACCACCCACTTGCCCTGTTCCTCAGAGGTTGGGTCGGGGTAAGCGGCTTTATCCACCTTGGCAATGCCCACAATGGCCTTTTCGGATACGCTGTGGTAGAACAGCACCAGGTCGCCGGGCTGCATTTGCTGCATGTTGTTGCGGGCCTGGTAGTTGCGTACGCCGTCCCACATGGTGCGGCCGTCTTTCACTAAGTCTGCCCAGGAGTATTTATCAGGTTCTGATTTTGCTAACCAGTGTTGCATTTGTAAAGTGTGTAAGGGTGTAAAGGAACGGGGCGGCAACGGTTGGATTATGGCCGCTCCAGGTTTTTTGGTTTAAAGTACAGTTTTAGGTTGACGATGGCGGCTCCTACAAGCAAGCCGTAGATTAGCCACAGCAGGGTAGGGGGCACCGCATCGGTAAAGTGCAAAGCCACTGCAAAAACAAACAGCCAGGCTGTTACCAATTTCCTTTTTTGAAGTGTAAGTGTCTCGAATGTTTTCATGCGCATTTAGTAAAGTCTTTTGGTGTTTGTTTTGTTTTGACTGCGTGCCTGCCGGTATAGCAGCACCTCGTTTGCGAGCACGGCAAAAAGTATCCCCAGCACAATGCCTGTCCAAAAAGGATCGGCGCGAAGTATAACAAGTATGGCTACCAGCACCTGCAGGCCCACCCGCAGGAGGGTTCTGCTGTTCAACGAAAGGTTTTGGAGTGTTTTCATGGCAGTGTAGGGCTAAGGTTTCGCTGATTTCTTGTGCTTTACAAATATCCAGACCTCCAGAGCAAACTGCACCAGGAGCACACCTAACAGCATGCCCCCAAAAAGGCTGATAAACCTGTCGGCCATTACGAGGGCCATAAACGCCATAAGCAGCAACATGGCAGCTATGGTTCGGGTTGTTTTGGAAAGGCTTCTGTAATACAGCATAGGCGTTTCAGCTTATAGATTGACGCTTGAACAGAGCACCACTTATATCGGCAGACCAAAGCTCCGGAAATCAGCCTGCCACAGCCAGTACCGCTCCGGAAAGGGAGTAGCCATCGGAAAGAGGTTCATTCTTCAACTATAACGTAAAGCCGGGTAAGCTTTTATTCTAATATTCTATGCGCTGCACTTTCAGCAAACTGTCGCTGCTCTGCACTATTCTGATTTTGTACTCCAGTGGAGGGTTGCTGCCCTCCTCCATGCGTACCTGCACGAGGTTTTTTTCCAACTGCTCCCAGGTGCCTTCCTCCTCCTGCAGCCCGTCGGTTGGGGCAATCTCGTAGCGCTTAATCACGCCGCCGGGCTCCAGCGTAAAGCCTGTGCGGCCCCGCGAAGGCGGAAAATCATATGTGTTCGGGCGGTAGGCCCAGATGCCATCACTATCTTCCTCAAAAGAATGCAGCCATGTCTTGCCCACTAACTGAGTGGCCAGCTTGTCGTTTTTCTTGCAGGTAACCGCCATAAACGTCAGGCACAGCAGGCATAGCAACGAAGCGTATTTCATAGTTTGGGTAAATGTTTATATGCTAAGATAGGTGATTTTGCCTGGATATAGAAGTATAAGAATGTAACTATTTGCACCAGGGGTGATGGCTGGGTGGCATGGGCGCTCTAGCTTCTATATACGAGGCTGCGCCAAAATAGAGTTGCCGATCGGGCACGAAACGATGGCGCGCCGCTGCCATGGTTCGGCCGCTTTTTCTATCTTTGTAGTACACAGACAAGAATCAGGCTTTGGAAAATAAGAAGATTATAAAACAGTTTAAGCTAGCGGCCGAACTGATGGAGCTGCACGACGAGAATCCCTTTAAGATCCGCTCGTACACCAATGCGGTGGGCGCGCTGGAACTGGTGGAGGAGCCGCTGGAGCAGCTGACGCAGGCGCAGTTAGAAGGTATACAGGGCGTGGGCAAAGGCATCGCGGCCAAGATCATCGAGATCAACCAAAACGGCTCTTTTGCCGAGCTGGACCAGATGCTGCAGGTAACGCCGAACGGCGTGGTGGAGATGCTTCGTATTAAGGGCATAGGGCCTAAAAAAGTGCGTAACCTTTGGAAAGAGCTCGGTGCCGAAACGGTGGAGGAACTGCTGGAGGCCTGCGAGCAGGACAAGGTAAGCAAGCTGAAAGGCTTCGGTGCCAAAACGCAGGAAAACATCAGGCAGGCGCTGCTTTTCACGCAGCAGAACCGGGGCAAGCTGCTTTATGCCGAGGCAGAAAGTATGGCAGCGCAGCTGCATGAAAGTATACAAAACGTTTTGCCAAACGCTGAAGTGGAGTTGGTGGGCGATGTGCGCCGCCGCCTGGAGATTGTGGAAAGCCTGCAGTTTATACTTGCCACCGAGGCGCCGGTGCAGGCACAGCAGGCGCTGCAAAGTATAGATGAGCTGGAGGAAAATGTGAAAGCCTCAGGTCCGCTGGTGTGGCGCGGCCACCATGCCACGAGTAATTTATCGGTGGAGGTGAAGCTGGTGCCGAATGCACGGTTTGCCAACGAGGTGTTCCTGCACTCTGCCGCTGTCGAGCACCTGGCGCAGCATTTTACCAGCAGCACCAACCTGCTGACGGTGGTGCGGGAGCAGGGCTATGATTCGGAGGCGGACATTTACAAATCAGCGGGCATGGCCTATATTGCGCCGGAACTGCGCGAAGGAACTAACGAGCTGCAACTGGCGCTGGAGAATAAATTGCCTACGCTACTGGAGTTATCCGATCTGAAAGGCAGCCTGCACAACCACAGCACCTATTCCGACGGGGCGCACACGCTGGAGCAAATGGCCATCTTCCTGCGCGACGAAGGCTACGAATACCTGGGTATTTCTGATCATTCTAAAACCGCATCCTACGCCGGTGGCTTGCGCGAGGGTGATGTGCTGCGCCAGCAAAAAGAGATCGATGAACTGAACAAGAAGCTGGCTCCTTTCAGAATATTTAAAGGCATTGAGTCTGATATTTTGGGCGACGGCTCGCTGGATTATGCCGAGGACATTCTGAAGACGTTCGACTTTGTAGTGGCCAGCATCCACAGCAGCCTGAACATGGATGAGCAGAAGGCTACCACACGACTCATCACCGCTATCGAGAACCCGTACACCACCATGCTTGGCCACCCAACCGGTCGGTTATTACTGCGCCGCGAGGGCTACCCGATCAACCATAAAATGGTGATTGATGCCTGCGCTGCCAACAACGTCATCATCGAGATCAATTCAAACCCCTGGCGCCTCGACCTGGACTGGCGCTACGTGCAGTATGCGCTCGAGAAAGGAGTGCTGCTAAGTATAAACCCGGATGCCCACCACACCAACGGCTATGCCGACATGAAGTATGGCGTGCTGATGGGCCGCAAAGGAGGCCTTACCAAAGAGATGACCTTTAACACGAAATCGGTGGAGGAAGTGGCGCAGTATTTCAGGGAGCGGAAGGAGAAAATAAAGTAGCAGGAGAAACTGGCGCAAGCGTCCGCTTGTGCCGACGTGCACGAAAATCTCCTTCCGAACTTATTGCTAGCGCAAGGCACAAGCGGACGCTTGCGCCAGAACATTAGAGTATAACATGCCTAAAATTCTCATACTCCGTTTTTCATCTATCGGCGACATCGTGCTGACGACGCCGGTGATCCGCTGCATTAAAGAGCAGGTGCCGGGGGCGGAGGTGCATTACTGTACCAAGAAAGCATTTCAACCCATACTTGCCAACAACCCGCACGTGGACAAGGTGCATGTGCTGGAGGATAGCCTGAACAAACTGGTGCAGGAGCTGAAAGCTGAGAGCTTCGATTATGTGGTAGATTTGCACAACAACCTGCGTACTCGCATCATCAAGACCAGGCTACGGAAGCCCAGCCGCAGCTTCGACAAGCTGAATTATGAGAAGTGGCTGATGGTGAACTTTAAGCGCAACCAACTGCCGGATGTGCACATCGTGCAGCGTTATTTAGATACCGCTGCTGCCCTGGGCGTGAAAGACGATGGCAAAGGGCTGGAGTATTTCATCCCTGCCCAGGACGATGTGGACCTGCAGACGCTGCCGGAGCCTTTCCGGAACGGGTACGTGGCCTTTGCCATCGGAGCGCAGCACTTCACTAAGCGCCTGCCTACGCCACGCATTGTGGAACTGTGTGAACAGTTTCAGCAGCCGGTCATACTTTTGGGAGGAAAGGAAGATGCTGCCACCGGGGAGGAAATAGCTGCTCATTTCGATACACTGAACACGACACACGGCACACGAACAACTAGCAACGAGCAACGAACAACGGTTTACAATGCCTGCGGCAAGTATAACCTCAACGGCTCGGCCTCGTTGGTAAGGCAGGCAGCGCAGGTGGTAAGTCACGACACGGGCCTGATGCACATTGCGTCGGCTTTTCAGAAAGACATCATCAGCGTGTGGGGCAACACAATTCCGGAATTCGGCATGTATCCGTTCCGCACCAGGTATAAAGTGCTGGAAGTACACGGCCTCAGCTGCCGTCCTTGCTCCAAAATAGGCTACAGCAAATGTCCAAAAGGGCATTTCAAATGCATGTGGGATATCCCGTTCAATGATTTAAATTTTAACGAAGAAGCTAATACTTATGGCCAAATATAACTTAGACTGGCAGGAAACAGATGTGCAACTGATTGAGGCCATGCTGCTGGCAACCGGCGGCGAAGGAGGGGCCTCGCTGCAGAACGTACTGCTGATGATTGATGCCGTGGGCGGTGATGTGCCCTCGCTGCAGGAGGTGGAGCAGGGGCTGGAAAAGCTGATGGCCGTCAACTATGTGCGCGTGCACAAAAACAAGCTGTCGCTCTCGCCACAGTTTATGCAGGAGTATGAAGCCATTGCCGGTGCTGAAAATGAGCAGGAGGAACTGCAGAAGCTGCTGAAGACAAAGGAACTAACGGCTGAAGGAATGGACGAGCCTAAAATCCTCCTCAAGAAGTATAAAGTCCGCAATTACTACCAGGCCTACCTGGAGCAGTTCGGAGGATAGTATTGGAATAGGAAGGAATCGAGGACAGATTCTTTCCTTAAAAAAGAGCCGCTGAAACAGCTTCAGCGGCTCTTCTTATATACAAAATTGATTCAAGCGTCCGCTTGTGCCGACGTGCACGAATTCATACTTGCCCCAATACTTCTTTTCAGTTCAAGCATGCTCCAGATAAGATCAAAGGTGAACCAACTTAGCTTCACAAATCCCTTCACACTACTGTCATCTTCGCGATAGGAGAGATCTTTTCAAAATTCCGGATGGATTTCTCGCCCTGCTCGAAATGACAAATGTATCATATAAGCATGTTGGTACTAGCTGACGCTTGCGCCATACTACCATAAAAAGCCGAAGCCGCTGCTCTGTTGGAGCAGCGGCTTCGGCTTTTTATCGAGAACAGTAGAAGCAGAATCAAAAAAAGGTTCTCGCAAATTCCTGCTTCCTAACGCTAATCAATCTTCTCAAAGCCCAGGTATGGGTGCAGCACCTTTGGCATGTTGATGCCTTCTGGCGTCTGGTTGTTCTCCAGGATAGCGGCTACGATGCGCGGCAGGGCCAGGGCGCTACCGTTCAGCGTGTGCAGCAGCTGTGTTTTGCCCGACTCGTTCTTATAGCGCAGCTTCAGGCGGTTGGCCTGGTAGGTCTCGAAGTTAGAGGCAGAACTCACCTCCAGCCAGCGGCCCTGGGCGGCAGAGTATACCTCCATGTCGTAGGTGAGGGCGGAGGTGAAGCCCATGTCGCCGCCGCACAGGCGCAGCACGCGGTAAGGCAGCTCCAGCTTCTGCAGCAGCCCCTGAATGTAGTGGCTCATCTCCTCCAGCGTCTCGTATGATTTCTCCGGCAGCGTTACCTGCACAATCTCTACTTTGTCGAACTGGTGCAGGCGGTTCAGGCCGCGGACATCGGCACCCCAGGAGCCTGCCTCACGGCGGAAGCAAGGCGTATGGCCGGTGTTCTTGAGCGGGAGCTTGTCAACCGGGATTATCTCGTCGCGGTACATGTTCGTGATCGGCACCTCAGCCGTCGGGATCAGGTACAGGTTGTCTGCCGTGGCATGGTACATCTGGCCGTCCTTATCCGGCAGCTGGCCTGTACCGTAGCCGGAGGCCTCGTTTACCAGGATCGGGGCCTGCACTTCCACGTAGCCGGCATTCATCGCCTCATTCAGGAAGAAGTTAATAAGCGCGCGCTGCAGCCGGGCTCCCTTGCCTTTGTAGAAAGGGAAACCAGCACCGGACACTTTATTGCCTAATTCAAAATCGATGATGTCATACTTCTGGATCAGCTCCCAATGCGGCTGCGCGCCTTCGTGCAGTTGCGGAATCTGCCCGTGCTCCAGCACGACCTCGTTGTCTTCGGCGCTTCTGCCGGCCGGCACGCTTTCGTGCGGCAGGTTGGGCAGTTTGTATAGCGATTTCTGGATTTCCTCCTCTACCGACGACAGCTGCTCTGCCAGGAACTTGATCTGCTGCTTCAGGTCGGCAGTTTCTGCTTTGGCTACCTCGGCTTTCTCGCGCTCCCCGTTTTTCATCAGCATGCCGATTTCCTTGGCGTTAGCATTGGCCTGGCTCTGCAGGGTGTCATGCTCGTTCTGCACCTGGCGTCGCTGCTGGTCGAGCCCCAGCAGGATGGCTACTTCTTCGGCCGCGTTTTTGTAGTTTTTCTTGTTCAAACCGGCAATCACCTGCTCGGTCTGCTCTCTTAAAACTGTAAGCTGTAGCATAGTTAAGTGTTATGTAGAAGCACAAAAATAGACTTTTTTAGGTAGTCAGTGCCCTTTACGAAATATTTTAACTCAAATTTGAAACTTTTTGTATAAAAAGCCCCGTAATATTTGTTAATTATAAGGCATTGCAATAACATTGTGGTACAATTGAGGATGGCCGTTTTCCTGTGCCCATCTGACTCTTTCGCAATCTATTCTATATTTCCTGACAAAAAAGTAATTCTCTCGCTTTGGCCGCACACCGCGCAACCTGGCAAGTTACGTTAACTACCATACCATTATTTATGTACAAAATTGAAGAAATGAAAGATAGGCTTCTTTCAGAGCTCAAAGAAATTGCTGAGGACCTGGGTGTTAAGAACTTCAAAAAGCTTAGCAAACAAGAGATCATCTACAAGATCCTCGACCAGCAAGCCGTAACTCCTCCAGAAACCCTATCAAAAAAGTACAAATCTCCAGTTCCTGCCGCTTCTTCTGATTCTGATTCGCCAGCAGATAACACAGACACAACTGTAAGTGAGCCCGCCAAAGACAGTGAGCCTGTAAGTGTAAGCGAACCTGCCGAACGCCCTGCTCCAGTTGCCAGAAGGACCGCAGAAGCGCCACAAAAAACCGAGCGCCGTGCACGCACGCAAACTGTAAAGAGTGCTGAAGACACCACCAAGGCATTTGTACCGGCAGAATCTCCGGTAAAGGACCATGGCTCGCAGAACAACCGGGAGCGCGTGCGCCGCGACCCACGCAGCGAAAGTAAGGAGGAAGGCCGCAACGAGAGCAGAGACAACCGAGGCAACGATTCCCGCGATAACCGCAACGACAGCCGTAGCAACGAGAACAGCAGCAGCAACAGAGACCATAACCGCCAGGATACACGCAGCCAGGATACGAGAGAATCCAGAAACGATAACCGCGGCAACGATAACAGGGAGCAGCGAACTGAAAACCGTGAGAACCGCAACGAGAGTCGTAATGATAACCGCGGCAACGACAACCGTGAGAACCGCAACGACAGCCGAAGCAACGACAATAACCCACGCCGTAACAACTCACAGCAGGGCGGCAATACCACTAACTTTAAAGAGTTTGATGGCATTATCCTAAACGAGGGTGTGCTGGAACTGATGCAGGATGGGTATGGCTTCCTGCGCTCCACGCATTATAACTACCTTGCCTCTCCGGATGATATCTACGTTTCTCCGTCGCAGATCAAGCTTTTTGGTTTGAAGACTGGTGACACGGTGAAAGGCCAGATCCGTCCGCCGAAAGAAGGCGAAAAATACTTTGCCCTGCTGAAAGTGGAAACCATCAATGGACGTACCACCGAGGAAATCCGTGACCGTATCCCGTTCCAGCACCTGACGCCGCTTTTCCCGGAAGAGCGCCTGCAACTGACAACACGCCCCAGCCAGCTATCTACCAGAATTCTGGACCTTTTTGCCCCAATTGGTAAAGGCCAGCGTGGTATGATCGTGGCACAGCCGAAGACCGGTAAAACCGTGTTGCTGAAAGAAATAGCGAACGCCATCACCGAGAATCACCCGGAAGTATACCTGATGATTTTGTTGATTGATGAGCGTCCGGAAGAAGTAACGGACATGGCCCGTAGCGTAAACGCCGAGGTAATTGCCTCTACGTTTGATGAGACGGCCGAGCGTCATGTGAAAGTATCGAGCATTGTGCTGGATAAAGCAAAGCGCATGGTGGAGTGCGGCCACGACGTGGTTATCCTGCTTGACTCGATCACCCGTTTGGCCCGTGCTTATAACACTGTGGTTCCATCTTCTGGTAAGATCTTATCGGGTGGTGTGGATGCCAACGCGCTGCACAAGCCGAAGCGTTTCTTCGGTGCGGCCCGTAACGTGGAGAACGGCGGCTCACTGACCATTATCGCCACTGCCCTGATTGATACGGGCTCTAAGATGGACGAAGTAATTTTCGAAGAATTCAAGGGTACCGGTAACATGGAACTGCAGCTGGATCGCAAACTGGCGAACAGACGCACATACCCTGCCATCGACGTGCCTGCTTCCGGCACACGCCGTGAGGACCTGCTGATGGACAGAGACGAACTGAACCGTATCTGGATCCTGCGCAAGTTCATGTCCGACATGAATTCTATCGAAGCGATGGAGTTCCTGAAGGAAAGAATGAAGGGCACCAAGAGCAACGAGGAGTTCCTGATTTCGATGAACGGATAGCGGTAGCCGTTAACGTAACTTATACTTGCAGCCTGCCATACGTTGATGTATGGCAGGCTGCTTTGTTTTTTTCGTCCTTGTTAGCGGTGGCTATACTTGTTGCAGCCATACTTGCATAGTGGCGGCTGTGCTGTTTACATTCCCTGGCGCAAGCGTCCGCTTGTGTCGTTGACTGCTTCGATTTTAAGCAGTTTACACTTCCATAGCTGCTGCTTTCTTCAACTTGAAGCAAGCTATCTTTTCTAGCTCCCGTTCATCCTCCAGCTCCCAATCACCAAATGTTTCACCTCATACTTTGGAGCGCTCACGGCTGGGGTAGGGGCCCTATATGAGCGAGGCCCCGTCCTGGGGGTAGGGGCCCTCGATCAGGGCATCGCGCTGGGACCTTTTCTTTGCTCGCTTCGCTTTGCAATCCCGCTCCCGCGGGACCGAAAAACTCCAAAGGCGCTCTTTTTCGAGGGCCCCTACCCCCACCCAAGGACTGGAAACGGTTCAGATAGCCGCTGCTTTTGCTTCCTCCCTTTACAGGATTTGTAGGGACAGGTCGCGAACTGTCCGCGCGATACCGCCAGACATGAAACTTATACTTGAGAAACAGTAATTACTGGAAATTCCCCTCTCGGGAGGGGCAGGGGTGGGTTAGTACAGACCACAGCAGTTTCACCACATGTTAGCTTAAAGACCTCGCAGCGTGCGCAGCTCCTGCGAGCGTCTGGCACATTTTTCTGAGAAGCCCCCATTCCTAATTCATAATTCAAAACAACTATCTCCAAAACGAATACTCCGGTTGCAGCAGTAGGTAGAACGTGTAGGTGGCTACAAAGCCGAAGATGATGTGTGCGAAAACGAGGGTGTGCAGGTAGGACCAAAGTTGCAGGAGAGGCGGACGCGGGTGGATTAGGAAGAAGAAATACCAGACCGCCATACCGACCACACCGTTTATGCAACCGAAGAAAAGTCCCCAGGAGGCAGTCATCAGGCCGAGGCCGGCATCCCAAAGCGCCAGGTACACGAGTGCAAAGAATATGCCCACCGCGTAATGTGCCAGCGTCCCTACTATTTTAACAGTTGTTCCCTCCGCCAGGCTGCCATCAGGCTGTGTGCGGTTGAGGAGCATGGTTCCCAGAATGCGGACAACTTTCATTACCCGGTGCGTGGCGTACGAAAGCAAGTATAAAAAAGCAGTCATGGCGGCTGTTCCGGCGATGCCTGCTACGACAGCGTCTAAAAATTTCATAGGCACAAACTTTATAGAGCTATACGGTGCAGTGGCGGCAGGTTTACATTCTCCAGTTGCGCAACAGCAGCATCAGTACAAAAGCAAGACTGATGCACAGCGAGGAGAGCTTGTTCATCAGCATGGAGTTCTCGTAATTCACGGCCCGCCGGTCTTTCAGCGCACGCAGCGCCCAGCCCGAAAAGAAGTAAACGATGGGAGCGGTGCAGACCAGGTATATGAAAATACTACGCACCTGCTCCGTTGTAAAGTATAGCCAGAGCAACAGCCCTGTGCCCGCCAGCAAGCTAAGTGCCGCGAAAAGATAGGTGCCCCGGATGCCCAGCACAAGGCTAAGCGTGCGGTCGCCGCGGCGGCTGTCTTCGGCATGCTGGTAAATCTGGGTAAGCGGATAGGAGCCGCAGAGCAGGAGCGTGCTCACCAGCGCGAACCAGATGTTGGGCGCTTGCAGCACCTCTTGCAGCGCCATGCCAGCGCCTAACTGCACCAGCAGAAAAGTATACGCACCCTGGAAAAAAGTGACGATGAACGTGCTGATAAAGGGATAGCGCTTGAGCCGGATGCCTTCGTAGCTGTAGGCTTTGGAGGTGAGCAGGTACAAGGCAACAAGGCAGGCGAAAAGCGGGGAGAGCAGCAGCCCGGAAACAACGGCCGCAATATCGAACAGTAACACGAGGTGCATCAGTTGGCGCGTCACTTTGGGTGGATGCTTTAAGCCGCCAATGCTTCCCTCGTCGCGGTCGAAATAAGAGTTGTAGCCGTTGCTGGCCGGGTACACGAGGAGGTGCAGGATCAGGAAAACAACCAGTGCCCGCCAAACCTCTAGATGCGGCATGGCACTAAGGGCAAACCAGAAAATCGGCATCAGAAACACCGAAAAAGGTATCCGCATCAGTGTAAGTGCATTCCTGTAACTGTTCATGGACAATGCGGCTTGGTTTAGCACCTGGAAACTAATTAGGTATACATCCCACTTCCTGAAGTATAACAGCCTCGTCTGAGGGACTGTGCAGCATAGGTAGCAGGTATAAATATATCAAAAACTTAAGACTTGCCGATACGGTGGAGCAAGTATAAATGAGCCTTTCAGGCAGCTGCCGGGTCAGGATAGCCGATCAGGTAAATAACGTTTTTGCCTAGGCCGGCGCCAGCCCGGCCCACACGCCAGGTATAGCCCGTGGCGGTAACCTGTTTCGACAGCTGCTGCAGTTGCTCAGGGGTATAAATGCGCAGCAGCGAAACGGTGCCGTCCCAGATAATGCCCAGCGGAATGAGTGGGATGATGTACGTGTAAAAAAGCCTGCCCAGGTTAAATGGCCGGATAAAAGGCGTTACCACAAGTATAGCCACCGGGAAAGCAAACCACAAAAGCAGCAGCTCTATCCAGCTCTTTTTTGCCCCTTCAAAAATCCCGATGGCGGCACGCTTGTCTGCCGCATCCTGAAGTATAGCCCTGGCCACAACTGGCGGAAAATGGTGAAACGAAGAGAAGATAGTGCGCACACTGGTAATACTTTCCGGAACGGCAGTGGCATCCACAGGCTCAGGTATAAAGTCGATGGCACCTTCGGATTGCCGGTTCAGGTACTCGTAGGCGGCAATGTTCGGATAAAGGTCGGAGAGGGTGACGCCGATGGTGGTGCCCATGCGCTGGCTTAGCTGCTTTTGCGTGGCTCCAATGCCACCGCCTGCCCCGGAGCAGAGATCGGTGACGTGGCGCTGCTGCGTACGCTCCAGCAGCTCCTGCAACAGTGGCAGGGCGGCTTCATAGGCGTTCAACTTCGTGATCATGAAGCGCAGGAAATCGAGCATGCCCTGCCGGATGATGTGCGGAAACCACGGCTGGTCTTCTAACTCAAAAAGCTGGAGGCGAAAGTTCAAGGGCTGTTTTTAGATGCAGGTACAGCAAACACGCCCAAAATGTTTCTGCCTGCCCCTTATGGCCTGCAACAAGTGTGTTGGTGAGGATTAGGCAATGCCTCCGTCGCTGGCACCCACGCGCAGGCCGTTTCCTGTGTTGCTGAAAAACTGCCAGTACTCCGCAACGGGCTTTGTCGGGTCTGGCAGCACGGAAAGGCGCGTGCCGTCGCTGAAGTATAGCAGCAGGCCTAGGTAATCCTGCTGCTCTATGCGCTCTACCACCAGGTTTGGGTTGTCGTTCACCAGTTCCAGCAGGCGCTGGTCGCTCATGCTGGAGCCGGGCTTTTTCCAGTCCCACACCGGCGAGGGCAAACCGGCCTCACGCCTGCGTATAAAAATCTCTTCCTGTTTGATAGTTGCCCCCGAAGGCTGCAGCAGCTGCCACGGGCAATTCACCCCCAACGTCATTTCGCCCACATCCAGCACGAGCCCCTGTCGCGTGGTATAGTGCGTGTGCCCGAAATGAAAATACTGCACCGCCTCATTGCGGGTGGTCTTGGTAAGCGGAAGCCCGATAACACTGTCGAAAGCCTGTTGTAGAGTATTTTCCATTTGCTGAGTAGATGAACGTTTCTTTGAAATTATTCTCAAACCACATATTTTCAACCTGCCATACAAAGTTTAAACATGCTTGCGTTAAGGCAAAGATAACCAGCGGTTCCCACAGATGGTAGTTTTGCCTGTGCTTCACTAAGTTTTGCGTTGGATTTTCCTTGGAAGTTGTGCACAAAAGGTATCTTTGCTGTCTGTTTGTAAGAGAAGTGAAAAGGAATTTTTGGAGGGGAACCTCTGTTTGATAGCAATGCCGAAAGAGCAAGAGAAAATACAGAAGCCTAAAACATCAGCCGCCAAAAAAGTTGTGCGCTTTTTCTGGAAGGTTTTTTTCCTGGGAGCAGCCGTGGTCCTGGGCTATCTGCTGAGCGTGGAGTACAACCTTTTCTACCTGTTTGGCTCCTCGCCCAGCCTCGATAAGCTCGAAAACCCACGTTCTGACCTGGCCTCCGAGTTATACACCGCCGATGGGCAACTGATTGGTAAATACTTCAAGGAGAACCGCAGCCCCGTCAGCTACAATGACGTGTCGCCGCAGCTGATCCAGGCGCTCGTTGCGACGGAGGATATCCGGTTTTACGAGCACTCAGGCATTGACCCGCAGGCTATTGTGTCGGCGGTATACGGTACGTTGCAGGGTGATGCCCGTGGTGGCAGTACCATTACGCAGCAGCTGGCCAAAAACCTTTACAAAACACGCACCGACAACTCCAAAGGCGCATTGGGCTACATCCCCGGCCTGAACATCGTTATCTCCAAAACCAAGGAATGGCTTACGGCCATCAAACTGGAGCAGCGCTACACCAAGGAAGAGATACTGGCGATGTACCTGAACACGGTGGATTTCGGCTCTAATTCCTTCGGTATAAAAGTAGCGTCCAGCACCTTCTTCAATACTTCGCCAGATAGCCTGAAGGTGGAGCAGGCGGCCGTGCTGGTCGGCTTGCTGAAGGCCCCGACTTATTACAGCCCGCGTTTTAACCCGGAGAATGCCACCCGCCGCCGCAACACGGTGCTGGCCCAGATGGCCAAGTATGGCTACCTGCCCGCAACAGCCGTAGACTCGCTAAGCCAGTTGCCGTTGGTGCTCGACTACAGCGTAGAGAACCATTACGACGGCCCCGCTACTTATTTCAGGGGCGCAGTGGCTGATTACCTGCAGGAGTGGTGCAAAGAGAATGGCTACGACCTGTACCGCGACGGCCTGAAGATTTACACCACCATCGACTCTAGAATACAGGCGCATGCCGAGGCAGCCATGGAAGAGCACATGCGCAAGCTGCAAAACCGCTTCGACAATCACTGGAAGGGACGCAACCCATGGGTGGATGAGAAGGATAAGGAGATTCCCGGGTTTATTGAGCAGACCATCCAACGCACCGCCTATTACAAACGCCTGAAAGAGAAGTATGGCAACGATCAGGCAGCCATAAACCGCGAACTGAACCGACCGCGCGAGATGAAGGTGTTTACCTGGGACAACGACTCGCTGGAGAAAACTGTGACCATGAGCCCGCTGGACTCGCTGGCCTATTACAAGCACTTCCTGCACGGCGGTATGATGACGATGGATCCGTTCACAGGCCATATTAAGGCGTGGGTTGGTGGCATCAACTTCAAGTACTTTAAGTATGACCACGTGAAACAGGCGCGTCGCCAGCCGGGGTCTACCTTCAAACCGTTTGTGTATGTCTCCGCCATTGATAACGGCTACTCGCCCTGCGACAAGATCGTGGACAAGCGCATTACGATCAATTACGTGGAGAACGGCGAGAAAAAAAGCTGGTCGCCCACCAACGCCGATTGGGAGTATACGGGTGCGCCGATGACGCTGCGCCGTGCCATGGGTAAGTCGGTAAACTCGGTGACGGCACAACTGACGGAGCGGGTAGGCTGGGAGACCGTGGTGAAGTATGCAAAGCGCCTGGGCATTACGAGTCCGCTGCAGGCGGTTCCCTCTATTGGTCTTGGCCCAAGTGATGTTTCCATTTTCGAGATGGTAGGAGCTTACAGTACTTTCCCGAACCACGGCTTCCACACCGATCCCATGTTCATCACCCGCATCGAAGACCGCAACGGCAACCTGATTCACCAGTTCACACCGAAGCAGAAGAAGGTGCTGAGTGAAGAAACAGCATTCCTGATGATGCACATGCTGAAAGGCGGTATGGAAGAACCGGGCGGCACCTCGCAGGCTTTGTGGGAGTACGATCTCTGGGAAGGAAACGAAATCGGCGGAAAGACGGGTACTACCTCAAACCACTCGGATGGCTGGTTTATGGGTGTGACCAAGGACCTGGTAACCGGCGTTTGGGTAGGCGGCGAAGACCGCAGCATTCACTTCCGTACGTCGCAGCTGGGTGAAGGCTCTAAAACTGCGCTGCCGGTGTATGGCCTGTTCATGGAGCGCATTTACCAGGACAAGGACCTGGGTTATACCATGGGGCGTTTCCCGGGACCGGGCGTCAAGATCAATAAGAAGTATAACTGCACTACCATTCTGCCCCGCCAAACCGTACCTGACTCCGCCGCTGTGGATTCGGTGCTGGAATTGCTGAACATGGGCAACATCATTTAGTACACCTACAAGAGTAAAAGCAGCAGGGCCAGCTATCAGTGATAGCTGGCCCTGCTGCTTTTAGTATAAACGGGTTGTTAGTCTTTCTCTGTTTCGTAAAAAGATTCCAGTGCATCCTCCAGGTTAGAGTACTCAAAGGTAAAACCCGTCTGCAGTACCTTGTTAGCGCTTACCCGCTGGCCAGTCAGGATTACCTCACTCATCTCACCCATCATCAGGTTAATGGCAAAGGCAGGCACTTTGGGCAGTACCAGCGGCTTTTTCATAGATTCCGCCAATTCCTGGGTAAACATCTTGTTTGTAACCGGGTTTGGCGCCACGGCATTGTAAACCCCTACAAACTGCTTGTCTTCTATGGCGCGGATAAACAGGCGGCAGGCATCGTCTATGTGCACCCACGACATGTATTGCTTGCCAGAGCCAAGTGGCGCGCCCGCCATCATCTTCATTGGTTTGGCCATTTGCGGCAACGCGCCTCCCTTTGTGCTAAGCACGATGCCCAGCCGAAGTATAACCGTGCGGATGTTGAGGTCGCGCATTTGCCAGGCAGCGCCTTCCCAGGCCTTGCATACTTCAGCCAGGAAGTCATCGGCGTAGGTGCTCTCCTCTGACACCAGTTTATCGCCGGAGTTGCCGTAGATGCCGATGGCAGAGGAGGAGATAAAGCCTTTCACGTGATGCTCGGAGGTACCAAGGCATTTATGCAGCAGGTTTATGCTTTCGGTGCGGCTTTTAAGGATTTCTTTCTTGCGCTCGTCCGTCCACTTTTCGGCGGCCACGCTTGCCCCCGCCAGATTTATAATATAATCCGCATACGTGATGGCGTTGTCGTCAATATAACCCTCCTTTACGTCCCACTTGAATGTTTTGTAAGAGGATACCTTGTTGGGGCTCCGGCTAAGGTGCGCCACTTCGTAACCAAGGTCTATCAGCATTTCAGACAAACGCATGCCTATCAAACCTGAACCTCCCGTAATTAAAATTTTGCCTGGCATAAGCTATGTATCAATTAGCGCAGTGAGTTACCCTATACGCAACTTAGGTATATTTAAGTTTTCCAATATTAAATAGGAGGCAAAAGAGCAGGTTTACGGATTGTATTTACTGCAAACGCACGGATTATTTTGTGCGGATGTGGCCCAAAAACTCGTTGCGGTACTGGTCCTGCTCAAAGAGGCCGGAATATTCCGCCGTAATGGTGCTGCTGCTCACATCGTTTACGCCGCGGCTCATCACGCACAGGTGGTCTGCCTCGATCAGCACCGCCACGTTGTCGGTCTTCAGGGCCTGCTTCAGCTCGTTGGCTATCTGCATGGTCAGGCGCTCCTGCACCTGCGGGCGGCGGGCAAAGTAATGCACAATGCGGTTCAGCTTTGATAAGCCAATTACGTGCTCGTTCGGAATATAGGCCACATGCGCCTTGCCAATAATCGGCACAAAGTGGTGCTCGCAGGAAGAGTACACGGTAATATTGCGCTCCACCAGCATCTTGTTATACTTGTATTTGTTCTCGAAGCGGCGCGCGTAGGGCTTGTTGTCGGGGTGCAGGCCGTGGAAAATCTCTTTCACGTACATTTTGGCAACGCGCGCCGGCGTGCCTTTCAGGCTGTCGTCGGTCAGGTCGAGGCCCAGGGCATGCATAATGCCGTGGAAGTGCTGCTCGATGATGGCAATCTTCTCGTCGTCAGATAAATCAAAGGCATCGGGGCGCAGGGGCGTGTCCAGTGAGCTCATCACGTGGTCGTCCATGGCTTCTTCTTTGTCCAGGTCGTGGTTATCCATTATATTCCACAAAGTTTCTTTCTGTTTCATACAGTGTTACTGCTAATTCGTAGTCGGTGCTGATCTTTGCGCGAAGTTTCTCCCAGACAACCATGGCGATGTTTTCGGCGGTGGGGTTCAGGTTGCTGAATTCCTCAGTGTCGAGGTTCAGGTTCCTGTGGTCAAACTTATTCGTCACCTCCTGCTTTACCAGGTCACTCAACTTTTTCATGTCGTACACATAGCCGGTGTCGGGGTCCACGGTGCCCGTCAGCTTCACGATCAGCTCATAGTTGTGGCCGTGGTAGTTCGGGTTGTTGCACAGGCCGAAAACGGCTTTGTTCTGCTCCTCTGTCCAGACGGGGTTGTGTAACCTGTGGGCGGCGTTGAAATGCTCCTTCCGGCAAATGGTTATTCTCATAGAGTTTTTCAACAGGAATGATAGGCAAATGTTTCGCGCAGGATAAGCAGATCAGCTGCGAATGCTACAAGTTTGTAAAGTTACGGTAGTCCGTTCGATTCCCAAACCAAATTCAGGCTAAATTAATTCGTTCGCCTTAGTTCTTTCTCCGCTTGATTCTTTATTTTCGTGCAATCAAGTCAAACAGAAAAGTACAATTAACAAAGGCCGTATGAAAGGATTTATACTTGCAGTATGCTTACTGATAGCAGGTGTTACGCAGGCACAATCGGTGCAGGTGGTGGAGAACGAAAAAGAGGTGAACGGCGTGTTACGGCGCGGGCAGCAGCTGTCGGTGCAGCTCGACCCGAAGACGGTGGAGAAAACCTGGAAAGACTACCTGGGCAAAAAAGCAGGCCGTGTAAAGACCAGCAAAGGCGTGATGACCGTGGAGGGCGCTGTGATCGATACCATTTCCAGGCAGCCGCTACGCCTTACGTCCGTAACAGGCAGTGATGCACAGGGCAGCTACGTGTGGTGGAACCTGGACATGGGAACGGATTATATCACCAAGGAGAGCACACCACAGGAGTATGCCGCAGCCGAAAAGTTTATGCGCGGCTTTGCCCGGCAACTGTACCGCAACGATGTGTTCCGTCAGATAAACGAAGCCGAGGAGGTGCTGAAGGCCACTAAAAACGAGCAGGACCGGGTGGTGAAGGAGGCAAACAGCATCCAGCTAAGTATAGAGAAGAACAAGGAGCGCCGCAAAGAGCTGGAGGCCGAACTGGTGCGCAACGCCGAAGACCTGAAGAAGCTGGAGGAGAGCGTGCAGCACAACATCAAGCAGCAGGAAGCCAGCCGCCAGCGCGTGCAGGACATGCAGAAAGCCGTGGAAGCCGTACGGGCGAAGCTGCTGGAAATAAAGTAACATCCCTCGTATAGCGAAGTATAAAAGCAAAAGCTCCCGCCGCAGTAAATGCGGCGGGAGTTTTTCTTTTAAGAGTTTTACCGGTAAAAATCGTTTTGAAGTACGGTGGCGGTGTTGTAGCTGCCGTGCTGCTCTATGGTGCTGGCGTGACCATTGCCGCTGTTGCCATACTGCTGGGTATCGGCCGCGTTGTTGTTGCCATTCTGGATTGTCAGGTTCTGATGATTGCTTCTGTATAACCAGGAGCCGCCGCTTTGCACAGAGATAGCGCTGTTATTGTTCCCGTGTTGGTATATCTCTGAAGTATTGCCAACACTAATCTGGAGTTGGTAGCCCGAATTGTTATCCCCGGTTGCTTGTGCAATGGAGGTATTATTTATACTACGCGTCATCTGGTCCTGCTCGTGCATGTTTCCTGTTCCTGCCTGCTCTATCACAGCTACCAGATTACCAGTGCGCTGAGCTTGTATGGCCGTGTTGTTATCGCCTGTCTGTCTGGCTATGGCAGAGTTTCTGAAACCGTTTTGCTCCTGGCTTGCTATGTTCCCGTTGCCCTGCTGAATAGCCACGGCTTCATTGCCGCTGCTTAACGTCTGGTACTGCGAGGCAGAGTTTCTTGTTCCGGACTGATCTATGACGGCATTGCTCTGCACCACATCCACCTGGCGCTGTTGGGCCGAATTGCCGGTTCCGTCTTGCGTGATGCTGGCGTCATTCTCCAGCGATCGCAGCAATTGTATCTGCAGGGCACTGTTGGCATCTCCAGACTGGGCAATAACTGCTGTGTTGCCAACAGACCAAAGCGACTGCCTCTGCTCAGCGTTGTTCTGATGCCCTGCCTGGCTGATGGTGGCATGATTTTGTGTAGTGGGGGCTGATGGGCCATATTCCTCTGTTTGCTGGATGGAGGCCACGTTAGCACTGCCGCTCTGGTTTGTGGCGGCTACATTCAACTGACCTTCCTGGCGCACATTAGATTCGTTGTGCTGCGCAGAGGCAGATCCCCAGCAAAGTGCAAGGGCGCTTGCCATTAGTAAATTTGTTTTCATAAGCTGTAAACGTAGTAAGAGATGTGTATGTAGATAAGTATGAATTACCTACATATATTTCTATTATAATGTTGCAGCTAAATGCCTGCTGCCACAGCTGTTTTGAGTGCCGCTAATTTGCTTGCAGCGCCAGGTGGCTGGGTTATGGTAAAGAAAGCAACTGAAGCAGCTTATAAGTATAAAAGCAGGTCAGGGTATAAACCCTGACCTGCTTTTAAGCAATGTTATTTTATTGTAAAGAGACGGCGGCTACAGCTTCATCCAGCGCTGGATCTCCTTCTCTGCAAACTTCTCGTCACGCCAGCCTACAAAACGAGTGCCGGAAGCTCTATGGAAATTATCGAACCAGATCTGTAGTATGGCTTTGGCCGGCGCAAAGTCTTTGCTGAAGGCGGCGTATGAGGTGGCATCCAACTGGCGCTCGCTTGGGCGCGCCGGTACCGCCACCACCACGTGGCGCAACTCGCCCGCATTCTCCAACTGCATCAGGCCAATCGGAATTATCTCTTCTGTGGCGCCAGGTTCCATGCGTTCTGCCAGCACCAGCACTTCCAGCCCTTTGCCGCCCTTTTCTATCTCTGTGGAGGGAATAAACCCCAGGTTTGCCGGGTAAGGCAGGAACCCCACCTGGCGCGCCAGCCCTGCTTCCTTATCAGGAACAAACGCCTTCTCCTCCTTGTCATACACCAGCTTGTGTGTGTTGCCTGCGGGTGTTTCAATCACGGCCTGGAGTTGCTTGTTGCCATTGTAGGTGGGCAGCGCAGTATAGTCTGTCTGGCAGGAGAGGAGCAGGGCCAGCAGGGGCAGCAAAAGGGAAGTATAGCGTTTCATGTGCGTAGGTGCTTTTGGAGTATACACAATGCAAGTTAGCAGCTGAAGCAGTAGCTGCTAAACGAAAGGTATAAAAAAAGGAGCCAACAGGTTGGCTCCTTTTTCTTACTAGAAATATGGGAAACTTATGAAAACAGGTATCCTTATCTTCTTTCTTTGATACGAGCGGCTTTGCCCTGCAGACCTCTCAGGTAGTAGAGTCTTGCTCTTCTCACTTTACCCTTGCGCACCAGTTCGATCTTCTCGATAGATGGAGACAAAAGTGGGAAGATACGCTCTAATCCGATTTGGTTAGATACTTTTCTTACAGTGAAAGTTTCACCGTTTGTGTTCACGTTCTTACGCTGGATCACAACGCCCTGGAACTGCTGCACACGCTCCTTGTTACCCTCACGGATTTTCACGTGTATGTTTACTGTATCGCCAGCCTGAAACACTGGAAAAGAGGTGCGTCTGTCAGCAGAATCCTGCTCGATAAATTTAATTAATTCGCTCATGATGGCTATGTTCTTAAAGTATCTCCTTCAAATTTCGGACTGCAAAGATATGTAAATAATTATTACATAGGAACCTTTGCAGAAAAAAAGTATAAAATTAACAGCCACTTTTTTAGCGCTTTACGCAAAGTGGCCTTTGTTCATGTTCTCCAGCCAGGGCTGGTTTTGCTTACTCGCCCAAAAGGTCGGGTCTGCGTTGCCGTGTGCGTTCCACTGCCTGCTCAAACCGCCATGCCTCTATCTTCGGGCTATCACCTGACATCAGAATGTCCGGCACTTTCATTCCTTTGTATTCGGCAGGGCGGGTGTACACTGGCGGGGCCAGCAATCCATCCTGAAAAGAATCCGTCAGGGCCGAAGACTCGTCGTTCAGCACACCCGGTATGATCCGGATAATGGCATCAGCCAATACCGCGGCACCAAGCTCACCGCCCGAAAGCACATAGTCGCCGATGCTTACCTCGTGTGTCACAAACCGCTGCCGTACGCGTTCATCAACGCCTTTGTAGTGGCCGCAAAGTATAATCACGTTCTGCAACAGCGAGAATTGGTTCGCGATCGTCTGGTTCAGGGTTTTACCGTCCGGCGTCATGTAGATGATGGCATCATACGTTCGCTCGGCCTGCAAGGCAGAAATGCACTTGTCAATCGGTTCCACCATCATTACCATGCCGGCACCGCCACCAAAAGCGTAATCGTCTATCTGTCCATACTTATTGATGGCATACTTGCGCAGGTCGTGCAGGTGAATCTCCACCAAACCTTTTTGCTGCGCGCGTTTTACGATAGAATGGCTAAAGGGGCTCTCCAGCAGGTCGGGCTGGCAACTGATAATATCGAAGCGCATTACTTTTCCTCCTCCCCGGACTCGTCCAGATCGTCGGCTTCGTTCGGGTTTGATGGCTCTGTGTACACCTCGAGCAGGCCTTCCGGCATGTTCACGTGGAGTACTTTTGCCTCATGGTCGGCACGCACAAACACCTCGTCTATCACCGGCACCAGCATTTCCTGGTCCAAGTACACCATCACCATCAGCTGTTGCTGCGGTAGATCGTAGAACTCTTTCACAATGCCCAACGGGCCGTGCTGAGCATCCACCACCTGGTAGCCCACTACCTCATGAAAGTAAAACTGGCCCTCTTCCAGCTCCGGGAGCTCGTTGAGTGGCAGGTAAATAGAAGTGCCGCGCAGTGTCTCCGCCTGTTCAATGGATTTTACATCCTCAAACTTAATGATGAAGCGGCCTTTGTTCTGCGGCTCAATAGATTCTATAAAAAAAGGAATCAGTCTTCCCTTTTGCTCCAGGAAAACTGATTCCAAATCTTCATAATCTTCAGGAAAGTCTACGTCGAAAAACGCAGCTACCTGCCCCTTGGTACCATGGGTCTTGACGATATAGCCTAATAGAAAGCAGTCATCAACATGCATGGCACCCGGAAATTAAGCTTGCTCTTCTGTAGACGCGTCACCTTCAGCAGCGGCCTCAGGAGCCTCTTCTGCAGGAGCAGGAGCGTTCGCAGCAGCCTCAGCGGCGGCCTTGTCAGCCTCACGCTGGCGGATAGCCTCAGCACGCGCTTCTTTCACTTTTGTCTCAGCCTCAAGAGCCGCTTTACGCTTGGCATCTTTGTCAGTGCCAACTTGCTGGCGCTTGGCTTCAACTTTAGCTTCTTTGGTCTCTTTCCACTCGTTGAAGCGCTGATCAGCAACTTCCTGAGTAACGGCGCCTTTGTTCACACCAATTTGCAGGTGCTTTCTGAACAGGATGCCACGGTAAGAAAGCATTGCCTTAACGGTATCGGTTGGCTGCGCGCCGTTCATTACCCACTCAAATGCCTTGTCTTCGTTGAAGTCGATAGACGCAGGGTTTGTGTTTGGGTTGTAGGTGCCCAGTTTCTCGATGAACTTACCATCTCGTGGTGCTCTAGCATCGGCTACTACGATATCGTAGATAGCGGCTTTCTTGCGGCCTCTGCGGGCCAATCTGATTTTTACTGCCATTTTCTAAATGTGTTTTAAAAGTCGGCGGATCTCGTCCACCAGTTTAGAACCGCAAAGGTATTAATTATTTCCTGATAATCTAACCCCTTCACCCAAATTATAAGTGGTTGAAAGTCAAAATAAAGTATGGCCACAAAAAAGCCCTCCGTTGCGGGAGGGCTTTGCTATACTTAGGCCGCAGCCTTTGTTCTGTTTTTTACCTTTTCCTTTACCGGCTTCAGCTTAATGATGCTTAGCTTGTCCAGGGTCCAGATAACCGGGTATGTCGGGTCCACTTCCCACCACTTCACCCCAAAGTTCACGCGGTTGGGCAGCTTGTGGTGGTTGTTCTGGAACAACTCACCGCCTGTCAGGAAGTCAAAGAAAAGCGAGTTCTTAGACCTGTCGTTGTTGTCGAAGTTCTGGTAGCCGTACTTGTGCCCGCTCCAGTTCACGATCGCGCCGTGCACCGGTCCCATCAAAAAGTGGAAAGGAAGCAGCAGGAACATCCACCATTGCGTGGCGAAGGCGATGTAGAACAGCACGTAAGCCACGCCCCAGCCAACGCGGGAGTAATAGGAATCACCGATTCTCTCCAGTGCAGGCCATACCGGGTAGTCGCCATCAAAACGACGCTCGGGCTCCACACGATTCTTGTGCACATCGTTGTAAATCTCCTTTGTCTTCCACATCATCGTGAAAGCGTTGTTGGAGAAGTGCGGCGAGTGCGGATCTTTCTCAGTATCGGAGAAAGCGTGGTGCATGCGGTGCAAAATAGCGTAGGCGCGCGGCGACAGGAAGGAAGAGCCCTGTGCCATGTACGTCAGCAGGTAGAATGCTTTTTCCCAGAAAGCATTCATGGTGAACATTTTGTGGGCAGAATAACGGTGCAGGTAAAATGTCTGAACGAAGAGAGACAGGTACCAGTGCGCCAGGAAAAAAATGAGAATGGCCATTAACTTAACAGGTAAAAATAAAATTTCAATTTTTGTGCGGCAGGCTGAATGCCAGAACCATGCCATGCATTTTTGCAAATCTACAACACGAATCCAATGTAAAATAGCGAAGTGGCGCTAAAAGTTCAGAAAGTGATAACAATCATTTTTAGCTGCCTCCAGGATTAGCAGTATCCATCGCCGCAGGAGTCGCTAAGGGAGGCAGCACCGGCTTTCTCCCAGGATTCTTTTCCTTCTTTAAAGGCGAAGTAGGCAATTCCCAGTGAACCCAGAATATCAATGTACCCAATATGGAAAAGCTCGTAGAGCCCGCTTGCCACCAGCAGCAGGATGGAGAGGTAAAAACAGGCCTTGGTGCAGTTAGCATCTGCGATGATAGGAGCCGAGTTGAGTTTATGGCCGACGCTGAGTTTGTAGCGCATCAGGAAGAACATGGTGCAGATGGAGACGGCAGAAACAATAATGCCTGTAACTGTGGTTTCTGGGGCCGAACCCTCCATCAGGTTAAGTATAGCGCCTACCACTAAACCGGCTGTAAGGAGGTAAAAACTGGTGCCCGTTACCTGAAGCGCCCGCTTCTCAAACTTGCTTCGTTCGGTTAAGTCTTCGTGCTGCATGCGCCACACCATGTGCGCGATGCCTATACCTGAAATGACCTCTACAAAGCTGTCCAGCCCAAACCCCAGCAGCGAGAGCGTGTCGTCTTCCAGTCCAAAGTACACGGAAACAACACCTTCGGCCAGGTTGTACACGATGGTGATCATGCTAAGTATAAAGGCAGTTTTTAGCAGCTTGCCTGTGTTGTTTGCTGTTGCTTTGTTTTCCTGAATGGTTGCGCGTGAGATGTTTTCTTCGAAATTAGCCATACTCCTACAACGAAACTCACGGCTAAAAGGCTCCCCCACAAACTGCAGTTACCTGTATGGCGCCCATACAGAAGCAGCTGGCGGAGGGGCACTGACTATAACAGGCGTTTTGAGCGTAGGGTGGTCGAACTGTAGTTGGTAGGCGTGCAGGGCAATGCTTTTGTCGGGCAGCGGTTGGTCAGCGCCATACTTCAAATCGCCAAGTATAGGGCAGCGCATAGAGGAGAGCTGCACGCGAATCTGATGAGAGCGGCCGGTGATTGGGTTTACCTGTAGCAGGTGGTGGCCCTGCTGGGACCGGAGTAGTTTGTAGTGCAGTTCGGATCGTGCGCCTGCCTTGTTTTCTTTGGCGAAGGCTTTGGTGATGTTGCGTGTGGCGTCTTTTACCAGCCAGTGCACCAGCGTACCCTGTTCCTGCGCTGGCCTGTTCTGCACCACAGCCCAGTATGTTTTCTGCGTCTTTTTACTTCGGAAGAGTTCGTTGAGGCGGGCGAGGGCTTTAGATGTTTTAGCCAGTAGCACCACGCCGCTTACGGGCCTGTCGAGGCGGTGCACCACGCCCACAAACACATTACCGGGCTTATCATACTTTAACCGGATGTACTCCTTTGCCAAGTCAGCCAGTGTTATGTCGCCGGTTTCATCGCCATGCACCAGCAAGCCAGCTGGCTTGTTTACCACCAGTACATGGTTATCCTCAAACAAAACATCTAGCATCAAATTAGAAATTATGAATTAGAAATTATAAATGATGAATTAGTGGGAACAGAAGGTGCAGGCCTTGTTTCGTTCCCATTCATAATTCTTAATTCATCATTCATAATTCAATTTTAGTATGCTTCTTTCTCGTTGGGGAAGTCTTTGCTTTTTACGTCCTGCACGTAGTGTTGCACGGCTTCGGTCATGATGGTGTGCAGGTCGGCGTAGCGGCGCAGGAAACGCGGCTTAAACTCTTTGTTGATGCCGAGCATGTCATGGACCACCAGTACCTGCCCGTCAACGTCGGGGCCGGCTCCGATGCCGATTATTGGAATAGCAAGTGTTTCGGCGACGCGTTTTGCCAGTGCGGATGGGATCTTCTCCAGTACGATGGAAAAGCAGCCCAGTTCCTGCAGCAGCAGCGCATCGTCGATCAGCTTCTGCGCCTCCACTTCTTCTTTGGCACGCACAGAGTATGTGCCGAATTTGTAGATCGACTGCGGCGTCAGGCCCAGGTGGCCCATCACCGGTACGCCGGCGCTAAGTATGCGCGTCACGGATTCCTTTATTTCAGCCCCTCCTTCCAGCTTTATGCCATGCGCCCCGGACTCCTTCATGATTCGGATAGTAGAACGAAGTGCCTCAGAGGAGTTGCCCTGGTACGAGCCGAAGGGCAGGTCTACCACCACAAAGGCACGCTGCACACCTCTGATAACAGAGGAGGCGTGGTAAATCATCTGGTCCAGCGTGATGGGCAGCGTGGTTTCGTGGCCCGCCATTACGTTAGAGGCAGAGTCTCCCACCAGCAGCACATCCACACCGGCGGCATCCAGAATCGAGGCCATTGAGAAATCATAGGCCGTGAGCATCGAAATTTTCTCCCCGCGCTCTTTCATGTTCTGCAACTGGTGCGTGGTGATTTTCTTTATATCGTTTTTATGTATAGACATAGCAAGAAGGTGTGTTCAGGCGTAAAGCTATAAAATCTGAATTAAAAACAGCCACTATTTCGAGTGGCTGTTTTCTGGTTTAATATCCGAATGCGTTGTTTTTGCTGCGTTTGGTGAGCTTCAGGTCCTGCAGCAGCGACGACCTGGCGTTGATGGTGAGGTTATACCCGCGCAGCAGGCCAAACGGTGTCCAGCCGATGCTCATGTCCCAGCAGTGGAGGTCGCGGTAGATCTGCATGGTGGCGTAGGAAATATTGCCATTCGTAAAGTCGTACGTGCCGTTGTAGGTTACCTTCCACTTTTCCGTGATGTTCAGCGAGCCCTGCAGGCCCACTGTTTGAATCAGGTTGGTTTCGCCATTAACGCCAAAGCTGCGGCGGTGCGAAAGTGAGTAGTTCAGGCTTAGCGTCCACGGAATTTTGAAGTCGATGTACTCAGGCAGCAGCGGGTTTTCATCCGGTGTGAGAGCGGGCAGGTTAGCCGGCAGTGCTTCATCTGTTCGGAACGCCTCAGGGCTCAAACTGGCTGTCAGGTTCAGCGTGGCATCCGTTAGACGGGCCACACGCAGCCTACGTGCATCAAATACGTAGCGGTCGATGGCTCTGCCTGTGCTATCCACCTGGTAGGGGTCCAGCGTGGTGTTGAAGTTCAGGTTCACGATTTTGAACAGCTTGGTGCTCATTGAAATTCGGACAGGAGACAACTTCAAAGAGTCACGGGCAAAGTCGTAGGCGGAGTTGATGCGCAGCACGTCGATAATGCTCACCTTCTCGTACTTGGTGCCGGTAGAGTCGTTCTTTGACTTTACCTTCATCTCAATGTTGTTGTCTATGCCAAAGTTAAGCGCAGAGCTCAGGCCGGTTGGCGGCAGGTTCGATTCAAAGCGGCCCAGGTTGCGGTATTCCGCCCGATTTGTGCGGGTGTCCACGCCCACCAGGGTGCGCTGGTAGAAGCCAAACCTGGGGTCGGCAAAATCAGGGCGGTAGCTGTAGCTGATGTTCGGCCGGATGAGGTGGCGAATCGCCTCCACGCGCTTGCCCTTTACATACACGGTGCCATACACCGTGGTGCTCAGGCCGGCGCTGGCGCCATACTGGTAAACGCGGCCAAAGCCGGTGGTGTCCACGTCAACGCGCTGTGAGTCCGGGTCGAACCGGAAGGAGTACTTCTCGTCGAGCCAGGCCTCGCTGTAGTTAATGCTGGGCGAAAAGTTGAAGTACTTCAGGACTTTGTAATTGCCCAGGCCAATGCCGAATGAGTGAATGGCCGATTTCTCGCCGCTCTGCCACAGTTGGTTCAGGTTACGGAAGTTCAGGTCGATGGTATCGGCAGGGCTTGCCTCCAGCACCGGGAACTGGGAGGTATTGCGTGCCGGAACCACGTTGGTTACCCGGTTGGAGGCGCTCACGTTGTAGGTAAGCGTAAACTTCTCATACCACTTGTTGGTAGAGGGTACATCCGTAAAAAGATCAGAAAGCGCCACCTGCGACATGCTGAAGTTCAGATCGGGCAGCACAAACGTCATGTTGCCTGTTTCCGTTACCTGCGACTGCCTTGCCTTAATGGTGTAGCTGAACGGGGAGTTTGGTATTGTTTTCTGGTACGAGATGCTGGAGTTAAACGTAGGGGCCAGGTACTGTGCCGCGCCGTTAAAGTTAACGCGCTGGTGCAACTGGCTACCGGCGTCTATACTTGCCGTAAAGGTGCCGCGGCCCGGTTTGGTAACTGGCGTATGGTTCCACCTCACCCAGAAAGTACGCTGTGTCGGCGGCAGTTGGCTAAAGGCGTTGTCCGTAGAGCGTGACTCGGATGCAGCGATATCGGCTTCATCGTTCCTGAAATAATCATACGTGAACGAGAAGTTGCCGCGGTAGGAGTAGCGCTTGATGTAGTTGGTGCTCACGTCCATGTTATAGCCACCCAACGAGTAGATATCCCCGGTCAGGCGGGTGCCGATGTATTCGTTCCAGGCAAAATAATAGCCCCCATCATTCAGGAAAAAGCCACGGGAGTTCTCCCCGTAACTGGGCACGATCACACCGGAGGAACGCTTGCTCTTTGGCGTCGGGAAGAGACCAAACAAAAACCCTAGCGGCGTAGGAATGTCGCCTATCACGAGGTTAAACGGCCCCGTCATCACTTTGTCGTTCGGGATGGCCTTTATGCGTGGTGCACTGATGTAGAAGTGCGGGTGCTCCAGGTTACAGGTGGTATACTTGTTATGCAGCCCGTAAAATTCGTTCGCATCGTTGCGTTTTACCACCTCAGAGTGTATGTATCCCTCGCCCTGTTGCGTTACTACCTCAGAGATGCGGCCCTTCCGGGTTTTGTAGTTGTAGGCAATGCGTTTGGCCGCGTAGGTCTGTGCCCCCTGTGTAAATACGGGCGTGCCAATCTCTTTTCCGGTGGAGTCGGGCAGTGTGGCCGCGGTAAGTGTGTTTGTCTCGTAGTCGATCTCGATGTAGGCGGCTTTTAGGTTCATGTCGCCATATTCTATACTGGCGTCGCCGTACAGATGCACCACCTTCCGTTCTACTTCAAACAGGATGGAGTCTCTGGCAGCATATTTGATAGTGGTCGCAATGTCGCCTTTGGGAGCCGTCAGGCTGAGCGAGTCCTGCCCTGTCACTTCGGCTGTATCGAGCGGTACAGCAGTGGGAGCGGGGATAATCTGGCCAGCCACCAGCGTTGGAAAGAAGCTGCTGAGTTGCAGCAGCAGGAAAAGGATTAATAAGTGGCGCAAATCTTCAGAATTCCCTAAAAGTTTACTTTATTTGTACAAAGTTATTGTTTAACTTTTAACTAACGAGCGTTGTGAAAAATATTGTTATTGTTTCTGTTCTGGCATTTGTTTTTTTGCTGTGCTCCTCGAATACGCTTGACTTCAAAAAAGAATACAAGCTGCGTACTGTAGTGATTGATGCGGGCCACGGGGGGAAGGATGTAGGGTGTAACGGCAGGATGTCGCACGAGGCTGATGTGGCCCTGAGCCTTGCCAAGCAGGTGGGCGCCCTGATTGAGCAGAACGTGCCAGGGGTGAAAGTGGTGTATACCCGAAAGGACGATACCTTTGTGGAACTGATAGACCGCGCCGGTATTGCCAACAAGAACAACGCCGACCTCTTCATCTCTATTCACTTAAACGCAGGCCCTGCCGCCGCTTACGGCACCGAGACCTACACCATGGGGCTCCATACTTCAAACGGAAACCTGAACGTGGCCAAAAGGGAGAACTCTGTAATCCTGCAGGAAGAGAACTATGAGGCCAACTACAACGGCTTCGACCCGAACTCCCCACAGAGCCATATTTTGTTTGCCCTGCACCAGAGTGCCTACATCGACAACAGCCTGCGCTTTGCTGAAAAAGTGGAACGCGAGTTCAGCACAAAGGCAGGCCGCAAGAGCCGCGGCGTAAAGCAGGCGGGCTTTTTGGTGCTGTGGAAGTCGTACATGCCTAGCGTGCTGATTGAGTGCGGCTTTCTGACTAACCCTACCGAAGAAAAATTTCTTAACGATAAAACGGGGCAGTCGTATATTGCATCAGGTATATATCGAGCCTTCAAAGAATACAAGCAGGAGCTCGAGGCCATGAACTAAAGAGCTAAGCACACCCACGTGAGAATATCCAAAGAAGTTAAAGTTGCGTTACTAGGCATTGTCGCACTTGTCATATTGTATTTCGGTTTCATGTTCCTGAAAGGGTCAGATATCTTCTCTGACTCGAATAAGTACTATGTGGAGTATGCCAATGTAGATGGCCTGGTGCCTTCAAACCCTGTTATTCTGAACGGGATACAGGTTGGCTCTGTGCAGGGCATGGAGCTTCTCACCGAGCAGGGCAACCGGATCAGGGTAGAGATTGGGGTGCTGAAGGATATTGATGTGGGCGACTCCACCATTGCAGCCCTCGGCAACTCTGACCTACTCGGCAGCAAAGCCATTACGCTGCACCTGGGCAACAGTACCACCCTCTACAAAGGCGGTGAAAAGCTTATTCCCTACAACGCGAGCAGCATCACCGACATCATCTCAAATAAAACGGTTCCTATCATCGACAAGGTGGACACCACGCTTGCCCGCGTAAACCGCCTACTGGATAGCGAAGCGAAGGACAACCTGCAGAACATCCTGGCTAACACCGAGGCGACCACCGAAGCCATCAACCGGATACTGCGCGCCAACCAGGAGAATATCAACCAGATTACGAGTAACATAAGTTCGTTAACCACCTCGCTCCGCGAAACACAGCGCCACATCAACCACCTGGCTCAAAACATGTCTGAGATTACAGATACGCTAAAGCGAGCAGAGATAAATCAACTGGTGCGAAACGCAAACCAGGCAGTAACGGAACTGGAGGCCGCGGCCACCAAACTCAACTCAGGCCAGGGCTCTTTGGGCAGGCTGATGAACGACGAGCAGCTCTATGAGAACCTGAACCGCTCCACCGAATCCCTGAATCTGTTGCTGCGCGATGTGCAGGCCTACCCGAAGCGCTATGTGAACTTCTCCGTGTTTGGCCGAAAAGACAAGTATAAAGTAGACGAGACAGGCCGTGTGATCACGCTGGAGGAGGTAAAGGAGATGCAGGAGGATAATGCCGCCGAATTCCGTACGGTGCCGGACACAGTATATGTGCCTGTTCCTGCTAAAAATACGGTTCCGGGGGCTGCCATTGTGCCAGCCAAAACGGATAGCGTTAAATCAAACTAAGACGCAATGTTAAAAATTGTATATTTGTAAAGTCCGCTTGAAAGAGCGGATTTTCGCATTTTTATACCACCCTAAAACTAATCAAACTAGCTTGCATGGATATCGAATTCAACAAAAACGAAGACGCACTGAAGCAGCTATCTTTTCAGCTGAAGAACAAACTACAGAAGGTACACCTGGGCGGCGGTGAGAAACGCATTGCCAAAGAACACGCGAAGGGTAAGATGACCGCCCGCGAGCGCATCAACTACCTGCTGGATGAAGGCACCGAATTCCTGGAGGTAGGCGCTTTTGCCGGTGAGGGAATGTACGAGGAAGTTGGCGGCTGCCCAAGCGGCGGCGTGGTAACCGGTATCGGCTACATCAGGGGCCGTCAGTGTGTGGTGGTGGCCAACGACGCCACCGTGAAGGCCGGCGCCTGGTTCCCGATCACTGCCAAGAAAAACCTGCGTGCCCAGGAAATCTCCATCGAGAACAAACTGCCGATTGTATACTTAGTGGACAGTGCCGGTGTGTTCCTGCCGATGCAGGACGAAATTTTCCCGGACAAGGAGCACTTCGGCCGCATGTTCCGCAACAATGCGGTAATGAGCTCCATGGGCATTGTTCAGATTGCCGCCATCATGGGCAGTTGCGTGGCCGGCGGGGCTTACCTGCCCATTATGAGTGACGAGGCCCTGATTGTGGAAGGCACAGGATCTGTTTTCCTGGCGGGTTCCTACCTGGTAAAATCTGCCATTGGCGAGTCGATTGATAACGAAACCTTAGGCGGCGCCACCACGCATTCCGAGATATCGGGCGTAACGGACTACAAGTGCAAAGACGATAAAGAGGCGCTGGACCATATCCGCAACATCTTCGATAAGATGGGTGAGAACCCGAAAGCCGGCTTTAGCCGCGTGGCGCCCGCTGCCCCGAAACTGGAGGAGAAGGAAATCTACGGGCTGCTGCCCTCTGACCGCGTGAAGCCTTACGACATGATGGACATCATACTTCGGTTGGTGGACAACTCGGAGTTTGAACCTTACAAAGACCTGTATGGACAGACCTTGATATGCGGCCTTGCCCGAGTAGATGGCTGGTCTGTTGGTATTGTGGCGAACCAGCGCAAAATTGTGAAGAGCAAGAAAGGCGAGATGCAGATGGGTGGCGTGATTTACTCCGACTCGGCCGACAAAGCCGCACGCTTTATCATGAACTGCAATCAGAAGAAGATTCCGCTGGTGTTCCTGCAGGACGTTTCTGGTTTTATGGTGGGCAGCAAATCTGAGCATGGCGGCATTATTAAAGACGGCGCCAAAATGGTGAGTGCCATGTCTAACTCGGTTGTGCCGAAGTTTACCATACTTGTAGGCAACAGCTACGGAGCCGGCAACTACGCCATGTGCGGCAAGGCCTACGACCCGCGCCTGATCTACTCCTGGCCAACAGCCCAGTTAGCCGTGATGAGTGGCGCTGCCGCTGCTAAAACGCTGCTTCAGATCCAGGTATCTTCGCTCAAAGCAAAAGGAGAGGTGATAACGCCGGAGGCCGAGCAGGAACTGCTGGAGCGCATCACCAACAAGTATAACGAGGAGCTGTCGCCATACTATGCGGCGGCCAGACTTTGGGTAGATGGCATCATTGATCCGCTGGAAACGCGCAAAGTAATCTCAATGGGCATCGAAGCGGCCAACCACGCGCCGATAGAGAAACCGTACAATGTGGGTGTGATCCAAACGTGAGATAAATTTTAAATTATGAATTAGAAATTAGAAATGAGGGTTTATTTAAGAGTGGGCGTTAGAACTGTGGTTTCCCAAACTTCTAATTTCTAATTTTGAATTTCTAATTACCAAAGTATAGTGACGAAGAACGAAATAAAGGCGCTGATCTCGCTGCTGGATGACAGGGACAATGAGGTGGCGACGTATGTGGAGAAGCAGATTGTGCACTTAGGCGAAGGCATTATTCCATTTCTGGAAGAGGAGTGGGAGGAGACGCTGAACGCTGACCTGCAAAAGAAAATAGAAGACCTGATTCATAACCTGCAATTCGGGGGGCTGCTGCAGCGCCTGAAGACCTGGAAGGAAACCGGGGCCGAGAACCTGTTGGAGGGCATGTGGCTGGTGAATTCTTACCTGTACCCGGACGTGGAGTTCGCTTCCATCAATAAAACCATCGACCAGCTGTACTTCGATGCCTGGACGCAGATGAAGGAGGAAATGCACCCCTACGACCAGGTGAAGGCGCTGAATAACGTGCTGTTCCGGGAGAAGCGTTTCACGGCGAACACCAAGAACTTCCATTCGCCGGCCAACTCCATGCTGCACCTGGTGCTGGAGAGCAAGCGCGGCAACCCGCTTACCCTGTGCGTGCTCTACATGACGCTGGCGCAGCGCCTGGATATGCCAGTGTACGGCGTGAACCTGCCCAACCTGTTTATACTTACCTATAAGCTGGATGGCATGCAGTTTTACATCAATGTGTACAACAAAGGCCTTATCCTGAGCAAATCAGACATCGACAACTACATCCTGCAGCTCGACCTGAACCCGATGGATATCTTCTATGAGCCCTGCTCTAACCTGGAGATCGTGAAGCGCGCCCTGCGCAACCTTGCCTTCTCGTTTGAGAAGATGGATGATCCGGAAAAGGCAACCGAAGTGATGAAACTGCTCACGGCCATCACTGACGAGGACCCGGTAGTATAACGCAAGTATGGCAGCCACATAAAAATCGAAGGCCACTCCTATACCAGGAGTGGCCTTCGATTTTTATGTCGTTTAAGGGCTAGTACGCGACCAATTTAATCTTTAGAGTTAGCAAGGTTATCCTAAACTGTGCTGAAGACTTTTTGCGAATCATTTCTAATTCATAATTTCTAATTTTTAATTTGGCGTAGCCTAGTACTTCTTGATCAAACAACCTGTAGCGCGCTTATCGGTGGAGGTCAGGGCTTTGTTTGCCAGCACCTCATCCAGCACGTTCTTCAGGTAAAAGTTCTTCACATCGCCTGCCACCTGCGGGTTATCGTCGATAGCGCCTTTATATTTGAGAATAAACTCACCATTGTTGTTATGCAGCACAAACACCTCTGGGGTCTTGGTGGCGCCAAACTGCGAGCTTATCTTTTGTCCCTCGTCAGAGAGGTAAGGGCTATACTTTTTAGTGCCCATGTCCTGCAAAGTTTCGCCAGCATCGCCAGCACCTGAGTTAATGTAAACAAACTGCACGCCTTTGCTACCGTAGCTGCTGGCAAGCGTTACCAATCGGTTTTCGTACAATTTAGCATAGGGGCACTGGTTGTTGGTAAACACCAGCACAACCGTCTTGGCATTTGTAAAATTACTAAGGGACGTGTTCTCGTTGTTCACGCCCTTCAGGGTGAAGTCCGCCACTTTATCACCTAGTTTGTAGCCGCCAGACTGTGCAAAGGCACTCAGCGAGAACAATAAGGCTGTGGCAAGAGAGGCTAGGTGTTTCATGTCTTTATAGTTAAGTTTTGTATTATACTTTAGCAAGTGCTTGATCGATACAGTAGGTTAATACGTGTCCGTACAGGGTTTCGTGGTGAATACGGTACAATTTAGAAAAATTTTCTGTTTGTACACGCCCTTGCAGGAGATTTGCTTTATCCAATGGCTCCACCGCCAGGTTCTCCTTAAAAATCAATTGTTTACGGCTGTACATTTTATACAAGGTTTCCTTTGCACTCCAGTACAGGCATGTTTCCCGTTCATCAGCTAAAGTATACGTCTGCTCTTGGTCTGTCAGAAACTTTTCCTGCACACGCAAGGCTTTCGGGGATATTAATTCAATATCTATGCCAACCTCATAAGTGTCTGAAAGTATAACCGCAGCCATGGCCGGGGAATGGGAAATGGAGACATGAAAGCGGGAATCGGAGAAGTAGGGCTTCCCCAGTTCGTTGCGCAGCAGCTGCAGGGGTAGCGGCGTAAGTTCTTCCAGCAGGCTATAGGTGAGCACGCGGCTTGCCAGCCACTCCCGCTGCCGTTTGGGGTGCACTTCCGCCAATCGCTTGTCTACGCTGGCTTGCGGCGGCAGCGCCTGCAGCAGGTCGTCCAGTGGCTCCTCCAGGCGCCACAGGCCTATAATCGTGTTGTCGTTGATAAACTTGGAGAGTAGCAGGGGCATAAGCAATAATGTGTAAGCGTTTCGGTTTTACTTGTACAGGCAGCGCCGTTTAGCCTTATTTGTTGTAAATTTAGCTGATTTTTAACACAGACTAAGAGCAAAGCCAGTATGGCCAGCAAAGTACAAGTACAAAAAATGGCCACCCTAACCGGTCACCGCGATTGTGTGTATACGTTAGAACGCTCCGGCGACGCTAACATTTTTTACTCCGCTGGTGGTGATGGCATGGTGGTGGCCTGGAACCTGAACGACCCGGAGAACGGAGAACTGATGGCACGCGTGAGCACCTCGGTATACGCTTTGCGGCACCTGCCGCAGCGCAACCTGCTGCTGCTGGGCCAGAACCAGGAAGGCCTGCAGGTAATTGATTTGGCGCAGAAGGCGGTGCTAAAGTCGGTGGCGCTACCTAAAGTGGCCATATTTGACATTCTCCATACTTCTGCGGGGCAGGGCAAGGTGTTTGTGGCGATGGGCAACGGCGCCGTCTGCGTGTTAGCGGCCGACACGTTCGAGCTGCAAACTATTCTCCGTAAGTCTGATAAAAGTGCCCGCTGCCTCGCCTACAACAAGCGTACAAACGAACTCGCCGTCGGCTACAGCGACCATGCCATCCGTGTTTTCAACGCAGGCACGCTGGAACTGAAGTATGAGCTGGCCTCGCATACGAACTCCGTGTTCAGCGTGGTTTACTCACCGGACGGAAAGCTGCTGCTGAGCGGCGGCCGCGACGCGCACCTGCGGGTGTGGGAGGTGGAGGAGCAGTACAAAGAACGTGGCTACGTGATCGCGCACATGTACACCATCAACCACATTACCTACAGCCCCGACGGCCAATATTTCGCCACCTGCAGCATGGACAAATCCATCAAAGTATGGGATGCGGAAACGTTTAAATTGCTGAAAGTGATAGACAAAGTGCGGAATGCCAGCCACGGCACTTCGGTAAATAAATTATTTTGGTCGGCTCATCAGAATCAGTTAGTTTCGTGTAGTGATGACCGCACCATTTCGGTTTGGGATATTAAATAATGTTCGTTATGAAGATTACACCATTAGAGATCAGGCAAAAAACGTTTGAGAAGGCATTTAGAGGACTAGACAAGGATGAGGTAAACGCGTTTTTGCTTACCCTCTCGCAGCAGTGGGAAAAGCTGCAGGACGAGAACAAGGATCTGCGCATGAAGCTCGATGCCTCGCACCGCGAGACGCAGAAGCTGCGCGAGGTGGAATCTTCCCTTTACAAAACCCTTAAAACCGCCGAAGACACCGGGAACAGCATCATGGAGCAGGCCAAGAAATCGGCCGAACTGCAGGCGCGCGAGTCGGAGCTGAAAGCAGATGAGCTGATGAACCAGGCCCGCAACGAAGCACGCCAGATGCTGGAGGATGCCAAGAAGCAGGCCGAACGCGTGGTACTGGAGATGCAGGAGCAGGTGAAAGCCCTGGACCAGGATTGCCAGCGCATGGAAAGCTACCTCGATAGCCTTGTACGTGACCTGCGCCACCTGGCAAACGAGGCGATGGAGAAGGTGGAAAAAGCCAACGCAAAACCAAAAGTAGCCACAAGCAGTATTCTTTCAAGGGCAGCCCACATTGAGGTGGAAAACACAGAGCTGCTGAAAAACCTGAAAGAAATGAACACGAACTTAGAAAGCAAGCCATACCAACTAGCGGAATCAACTGCGTCGAACGCGCCCGTGATGGTGCACCAGGCCAAGGCCAATGGGTATACGCCCCTCGGCGATCCTGCCCCGGATGTAACTCAGCCACAGCCTGAGGTGCCGCAGCCGGTTACGCCAGTGCCTAACATCCCATCGCCGGAGATTGAGCAGCCAGCACCCGATTACCCGGGCCGCGTGCCTGCGCCGGACATTGAGCAGCCCATTCCGGATGTGCAGCCGGTAACACCGGATCGCCCGGAAATTCAGCCGCCGATGACAGAGCCGAGCCGCAATGCCTACGCCAGCACGTACGACGGTGCCGGCTCCCGAAAAACGACCGGCTCTTTCTTCGACGAGATAGGCTAAGCAGCGCATGGGGCAGATTACGCTGGAGGGCATGGAGTTTTTTGCCTTCCATGGCTATTATGATGAGGAGCAGAAGATAGGTAACAAGTATGGCATCGACCTGACGATTCATACAGACCTGCAACGAACCGCCGCATCGGATAAGCTGGAAGAAACGGTAAACTACGAAGTGCTGTACGCGCTGGTGCTGGAGGAGATGAAATCTCCGGCCCGCCTGCTCGAGCACCTCGGTCACCGCATTATCGACAAGGTGTATAACGCGTTTCCGTTTGTGCAGCTGGTGAAGGTGGATGTATACAAGTATAACCCGCCCCTCGGTGGTATTTGCAAATGGGCAAAGGTTACGCTGGAGGAAGCAAGATAAAAAGTACTTATTGATACGTAAAGCAGCTGGGTTCAGGAATGGAGCCAGCTGCTTTTGGTTTATACCTGTGCTTGCGGTTGATGGGGCTACAACTGCTAGTAATTTCAGCAAAATATATTTACTAGCTGCCACTGCTTTCGCGGCCTCAGCCAAGCTATCCTTTCTAGCAACCGCTAATCCTCCAGCTCCCAAGCACCAATTGTTTCACTTCCTACTTTGGAGCGCTCACGGCCGCGGGGCCCCGTCCTCGGGCATCGCGCTGTGCGCCTGAAGCTGCTCCTCGCTCCGCTGCGGGCTGCCCTAACGGGCACCGCAACATGCACAAGGCGCTCAACCCAAGGACTGGAATCAGCTCATATAGCCACAGCTTTCGCTATGCAACAAGCAGAACTCTCTCTTTGAAGAAGAACTGTCCCCTTGAGGGGACTAGAGGGGTGTTCCTGATTAGCTTTCGCCACAGTATTTACACTTGAGTAGTCGCTACTACAGAAATTCCCCTCCTCCGAGGGGTTAGGGGTGGGTTCAACAGAACTGCCGTAGCAGCAGCGCTTATATCCTATTAAAAGCCGTTTCAGGTTCCCTGCCCTATACAAGTATAGGCAGGGGGTGGTTTGTGCATGCAAAACCAACTTATAAAATCCCCCGCCCCTTGGGGAGAGGACTAGGGGCAGTCTATTACCTACACCAGCTTCAGCAACTCCGCCGCCGCCGCAAAGGCCGACTTGTTGCCTTCCTTTACCTCACTGGTTATTCCGGGCAGCTGGTCCTTTACCTGCTGGTGTGCAAAGAAACGCTCCTCCAGGCTTTGGCGAATGGTTTCGTACATCCACTGCAGGTTCTGGTCACGGCGCTTTTTCTCAAAGTAGCCGTTGCTGTTAGTCAGTTGCAGGTAATTCTTAATGGTTTGCCAGGTGCTGTCGAGGCCGGTGTTTTGGAGGGCTGAGCAGATGCTTACCTGCGGCACCCAACCCGAAGCCGAAAGCGGGTAGAGGTGCAGTGCGTTCTGATATTCGGCGCGGGCCGATTTCGCTTTGTTGATGTTGCTGCCGTCAGCTTTGGTGATGGCGATGGCGTCTGCCATTTCCATAATGCCCCGCTTGATGCCCTGCAACTCGTCACCGGCACCGGCCAGCATCAGCAGCAGGAAAAAATCCACCATGGCATGTACGGCGGTTTCCGATTGACCCACGCCTACCGTCTCCACAAAGATTACATCGAAACCGGCAGCCTCGCAAAGTATAATGCTTTCGCGGGTGCTGCGCGTAACGCCTCCCAGCGATTTGCCCGCCGGCGAAGGGCGGATAAAAGCCTGAGAATTGATAGCCAGGGAATCCATGCGTGTTTTATCACCCAGAATGCTGCCACCGGAGCGCTGGCTAGTAGGGTCTATGGCCAGTACGGCCAGTTTCTTGCCCTGCTCCTGGATAATGTAATTGCCAAACGCCTCAATAAACGTACTTTTCCCGACACCGGGCACACCTGTGATACCTATGCGAATGGAATTTCCGGCATGCGGCAGCACCTGGTCAATTACCTGCTGTGCCAGCTCCTGATCGGCTGGAAGCCTGCTCTCCACAAGCGTGATGGCGCGGCTTAGCAGCACGCGGTCTCCGGCTAAAATGCCTGCAGCGTAAGTGTCCGGGCTAAATCGTTTGGGCAAAGTGGTAGGGGTTTGATGTGAGCAAATCAATCACTTTTACAAATTTAAGACTATTAGGTTGCCATCATACCGCCGCCCGCAGACATTCTGCAACAGGAACAGGTGGCAAGCCTATACTTGACAGTTGGTTTTCCTTCAGCTCATCTAAAGCGGGATGAATGGACTGTCTATACTTGTGCTCAAAATCAGCAGAGAGTCGGGTTGGTGCCAAGTACAAAGCAGCAGCGCCAGATCCCTGTATGGAACTGGCGCTGCTGCTTTATACTTTTGCTGAGTGCTATTTGCTTAAACCTTGGGGAAAGTTGGGCAGGCCCAGGTCGCTTTTGTTCTTACCGAGGCGGAAACCATCGTCAACGTATTTAACAGCCTCGCCCTGTGCATTCGGGTTGTTGATCACACCCAGGTAGTAACTATCCTCCCGGGCTACATAAATCTTTCCGTCAGGGCCCAGTTGCAGGGCACCGAAATGGGGACTTTTGGAAGTACCTACCACCACAGCCGATTTGGCGATGGCATCGGCACTGCCTGCCCGCATGTCAAACTGCACGATCTGTGCCTTTCCGCCACCGGCGCCGTTGGCCGTTCCATAAAGCTTGCTACCATCCGGCGAAAACATCACACCATATGCCTCCTGGTATCCTTTCAGCAGCATTGGGTTCGCTACTTCGCCGGTGCTGCGGTCAAAGTCCAGCACCTCGAAATTGCTTTCTGCATCCCAAAGCGCTGCCGCCAGTTTGGTGCCATCCGGCGAAGGAACAAGGTAGCCGATTGCCTTGCGGTTAAGGCCACCGTGCACGGTGCCGACCATACTGACAACGGGTTTCGTCTCCACGCCCTGCTCATTCACTAAATACGACATGTAGCCGTTGCTGTTCCAGCGGTGCGCAATTACCCACCAATCACGGCCGTTACTGTGGCGCACGGCTGTCAGTTTTTCAGTGGTAGGGGCAATCATAAAGTTATTACGGGAGATGATATCGCCTTTGCCCTCCTGTTTCTCCATGTCCACAACCGTATAGCGAAGCCCGTTTGACTGGGCCTGAATATCTGTTGTGAAGATATAGTAAATGTTGCTGCTGCCGGGTTTGGGAAGTATGAGCGCAGATTGCGTGGATGATTTTCCGCCCATCAGGCCGTTGCCGTTCGGCATTACCTTGTGGTCTCTGTTCCAGACGGTGATGCCGTTGGTGTAGAGCAGCAGGTTGCCCTGTGCATCGGATAAAGTAGCGCTGCCCTCTTCCGTAAACAGCTTGCTGCTAGTGGCTATGGCCGAATCGCCGGAGAAGATGATGCCCGCGCCCTTGCCAAAATACCAGTTGCTCGTTTCGCCTTGTGCTGCTGCAGCAAAACTGCTGAAGCTAAGTATGGCTACAGCAGCTATGTGTCTAAGTTTTATCATCACAGTTGATTTTGATCCTTCAACGATGCTTTTGCAAACCTAGTGCCAAGTATAACTGCAGTGTTTGGTAGAAGTGCAGGAAAATTAGTTTGATCAGAAAGGGATTATTTGATAATAACGTACGCCACAAGTTTTTCTGTCATTTCGACTGGAGGAGAAGCCTATCTGGAGTTTGTAAAAGATCTCTCCTTTGGTCGAGATGACAATAGTGGGAGCGGGTGAATGGTGTCAGTGAGTAGCAAAGGCAGTTAGTTTTAGAGGCTTTCCACCTCACCCTAACCCTCTCCTGCCAGGAGAGGGAATTAATTTACGAACAGTAAGACCTCGCAGCGTGCGCAGCTCCTGTGAGTGTCTGATTTAAACGCAACAGCCACTTACTCCTGCAATTCCAGCTCCTCCAGCGGCACCTCCAGCAGCTCCGGGTTCAGGGAGATGAGTTTGAGGAGCACGCCGTTGGTCCAGCCGAAGCCGTCCTGGTTGGGGTATTCGCCGCCACCGGCCTGCAGGGTCATGTCCACTACGTTATACTTCTCCATCAGCTTGCCCGTGTTCTGGAACACTTCTCGGTTCTTGGCCACCCAGCGCTGCGCGATCTCGTCTGCCAGCTGGTTATGCTTGTAGTTACGGAGCGCCTGGATGCTCATCCACTGCAGCGGTGCCCAACCGTTTGGCGCGTCCCACTGCTGCCCTGTGCGGTTCAGTGTGGTCACTAGACCGCCGGGCTGCAGGAAGTCCGCCTCCAGTTTCCGGGCCACGGCAGCGGCCTGCTTCTTCTTGGCCATGCAGAAGTAGAGCGGGAATACGGCAGCCAGTGAAGGGATGTTGGTTGTGGCGCCTTTTACAAAATCATAGTCGTAAAAGAAATCGGCTTCTTCGCTCCAGTTATACTTTAGCAGGGCCTTTCGTCGGGCCTTTGCCAGCTTCTCAAACTTAGCCGCTTCCGCCTTGTTGCCTTCCAGTTCTGCCATCTCAGCGAGCGTACGTTCCACGTGGTAGAGGAGGGCGTTCAGGTCTACGGGGATGATGTCGGTGGTGTGGATGGTGCTAAGGTTTTGGGCATCGGCGAACCAGCGGCTGCTAAAGTCCCAGCCTGATTCGGCGGCGGCCCGGATGTTGCGGTATACTTCCTCCGGCGCACGGCCTGATGCTTCGGCCAGTTCCACATCCTCGCGGTACGACTCCGGCCGTGGCTCCGGCTGATCGTCCCAATAGCGGTTCAGGATGCTGCCGTCGGCCATGCGCACCACGCGGCGGTGCGTTGGGTTGGCGGCTGACACCTGCTCCACGCCATCCATCCAGAAGGCATACTCCTTGCGCAGGGCAGGGGCATAGGTTTTGAGTACTTCTTTGTCTTTTTCCTTCGCCAGTACCCGCAGCATGAGCGCAAAGAAGGGCGGCTGTGAGCGGCTGAGGTAGTAGGTGCGGTTTCCGTTCGGGATATGGCCGGTGGTGTTGATGAGGTGCGTAAAATTATCCACCATACTTTGGATGAGTTCCGTTTCGCCGCTGGCCTGCAGGCCAAGCATGGTAAAGAAGCTGTCCCAGTAATAGATTTCCCGGAAGCGGCCGCCCGGCACGATGTATTTCTTGGGCAGCGCGATCAGGGAGCCGCCGTCGGCACCGGGCTCACGGGTAAGTATGGGCCACAGGCGTTCCACGTGCTGCACCACAGAAAGGGAGGTATCGGTGGTGAAGCCGGAGGCCGGTTGTGGCGGCATCTCGAAGTTTGCCAGCACAAAAGCCTTCAGGTCAAATCCCGGTTGGTCTTTCTGCTGCCCGTACGCCTGTAGAATCTCGTTGGGAGGAGCCAGTGGCGTGGCATCCGGAAAGGTTTTGGAGTCGGGGAACACGTGCTGCAGCTGCACGTGCTCAAACAGCTCGCCCAGGTCCTGCGCGGGTTTATACAGCTCCTGCGCCCGCAGCGGCTGTATAACGAAGGTAAACGGTAATAGTAGCAGAAGGAAAAAGGTTAGGGTGCGAAACGGATGCTTTTTCTGTTGCCTCATTGAAGGTTGCTTTTGATGAACAACCTTTCATACGAAATAAGAAAGCAAAGGAACAAGTATACTACCTGAAGGGGTAGCGCACAAACGAAACCTGCCCCATCGCATCCTTTTCATACTTGGCTACTGTATTTTCCTGAAATCTTTCTTCAAAGTTCACCTGCCCCGGCTGTACCTCGGTGGGAGCAGGTTGGTCGCCCAGGAAGAAGTATACTTTGGTGTTGCCATACTTGGTGTGCGGCATAAAGTCGCCGTAAGCCTGCATCTGCTGCCACAGCGTATCCTCCACGGTTACGGCATAAATGCGCGTAATAGGACCGGTGTTGTTCTCGTTGCGGTACATGGCTACTTCTTTGAAATCCCCCTCCAGGTCATCCACGCCCGGCAGCGACATGGTGTCATAGATAAACCAGGCCACCAATACAGCAGAGACAATTATAAGTATAAATTTTGTAGTTTTAGAAGACATGGCCTATGGGTAGATGAAGATGCAAAGGTAGATGGATTAGGTCGGCCTGACAAAAGCTTTGAAATATAATACTCCATATAGTATGTCTTACTAATTCATACTCGTGCCAGAAAGCTTAATTACTAATTCAATAAAAGGAGATATAATTTGAGTTATATTGCATAAACAGCATATAGCCACCTGTAATAGAGAAGAAATACATGAATTATAGATTTATAAGAAGTTTCTTCTGGTTTTATACAGTCGTGGCTTTTTCCCTTATTGCCTGCTCTACTGACGAAGTGGAACCTAATTCAGGTAAGCCCAACTGCATACTACTTGAGTCAAAAGACTCCGATGGAAGAATCACTAAGTATGAATACACCGATGAAGGCCTTATTAGCAAGGTAGTGCACATAAGTGGTTCTGGTATTGATGCACAAATAGATTATACTTCTTATACTTATGACAGCAAAGGTAGAATAATAAAAGCTGAAGAGTATAGAGGTGAACAGGTTGCCGAGTTCATCACTTATGAATATAAAGATGATCTTATGATCAGGAGAAAGTTGTATTGGAAAGATCAACTAAAACTTACAGAGAGTTTGTTTTACGACAATGAAAAAAAAATAATTAAGATTGAAAGTGATAGCGGCTATTTGATAACTATCAGCTACAACAGCGCTGGCAACGTAACAGATAAGACTATAACTGATGGAGAGATGACTTTTACTTTAATCTATGAAAATTATGACGATAAACTAGCTGCCCATAATTACGAGTTAGAAAAGGCTAGCCCAAGCATACATGCAAAATTAAGCAAGAACAATCCTCAAAGAATTATTGCAGTTAATCGTTCTAAAAACGAAGAAGCGAGCTTTTTTATAAGAGACTTTTCATACGAGTACAATAGCGATGACTTGCCGGTTACCATAATAGAAACATATCCTGAAGAAGGGGCGGCTGCTTATATCTATGTAAATAGAATGATTTACAAATGTGGAAAATTTTAAAGCATTAAAAAGCCGCAGCTGATCAAATCAGCTGCGGCTTTTGATTTATACCTTTTAAAATTCTTAACTCTCCACCTGCTTCATCAACTGCGCCAAAATGTTCTGCGCGGCTACGGAGATGATGGTACCGGGGCCGAAAATACCCACAGCGCCTGCTTTGTACAAGAAATCGTAGTCTTGCGCCGGGATTACGCCGCCAACAATAACCAGAATGTCTTCCCGGCCCAGTTTGCGGAGTTCCTCAATGAGCTGTGGCACCAGTGTTTTATGGCCGGCTGCCAAACTGCTCACCCCCACCACGTGCACGTCGTTTTCGGCGGCCTGCATGGCTACTTCGGCCGGTGTCTGGAACAGTGGGCCGATATCCACATCAAAGCCGAGGTCGGCGAAGGAGGTGGCGATTACTTTGGAGCCGCGGTCGTGGCCGTCCTGGCCCATTTTAGCGACCATGATGCGTGGCCTGCGGCCTTCCAGCGTTTCAAACTGGTCGGCCATGGCTTTGGCCTGCGCGAAGCTTTCGTCGTCGGTTAGTTCTGCGGAATACACCCCTGATATTGCTCTGATTACTGCTTTGTGTCTGCCGTATACTTTCTCCAAGGCATCGGAGATCTCACCCAGTGTGGCTCTTTTGCGTGCTGCCTCTACGGCCAGCTCCAGCAGGTTACCCCCACCGGATTCCGCCGCATCGGTCAAGGCCTGTAGCGCATTCAACACACTACCTTCATCACGCGCATCCTTTATACTTGCCAGCCGGCGCAACTGCGACTCACGCACGGCTGTATTGTCGATGTCCAGGATATCGATCTCCTGGATCTGGCTTGGCTTATACTTGTTTACGCCCACAATAATGTCCTTGCCGGAGTCGATGCGGGCCTGCTTGCGGGCAGCGGCTTCTTCGATGCGCATCTTCGGAAGGCCGGTTTCGATGGCTTTGGCCATACCGCCTAGTTCCTCTACTTCCTGCATCAGCGCCCAAGCCTTGTGCGCCAATTCGTGCGTCAGGGCCTCCACGTAGTAGGAGCCGCCCCATGGGTCCACCACCTTAGTGATGTTCGTTTCCTGCTGCAGATATATCTGAGTGTTGCGGGCAATGCGGGCCGAGAAATCTGTTGGCAGGGCAATAGCCTCGTCTAGCGCGTTGGTATGCAAACTTTGCGTACCGCCCAAGGCAGCAGCCATGGCCTCCACGCAGGTACGGGTTACGTTGTTAAAGGGGTCCTGCTCGGTTAAGCTCCAGCCCGACGTCTGGCAGTGCGTGCGCAGCACCAGCGACTTCGGGTTCTTCGGGTTGAACTGCTTGATCAGCTTGGCCCACAGCATACGCGCGGCACGCATCTTGGCTATCTCCATAAAGTGGTTCATGCCAATGGCCCAGAAGAAAGAAAGGCGCGGCGCAAACTCATCAATATCCATTCCTGCCTTTAAGCCAGTACGAACATACTCCAGGCCATCGGCCAAAGTGTAAGCGAGTTCTAGGTCGGCGGTGGCGCCAGCTTCCTGCATATGGTAGCCGGAGATGGAGATGGAGTTGAAGCGCGGCATGTGCTTGGAGCTGAACTCAAAGATGTCAGCAATGATCTTCATACTTGGCTCCGGAGGGTAGATGTAGGTGTTGCGCACCATAAATTCCTTCAGGATATCGTTCTGGATGGTACCGCTCAACTGCTCCGCCTTTACGCCCTGCTCCTCGGCAGCCACAATGTAAAAGGCCATGATCGGCAGTACGGCCCCGTTCATCGTCATGGAAACAGACATCTTGTCCAGCGGAATCTGATCGAAAAGGATCTTCATATCCTCCACCGAATCAATCGCCACACCGGCTTTGCCCACATCGCCCACTACCCGCGGGTGATCGGAGTCGTAGCCGCGGTGCGTGGCCAGGTCGAAGGCGACAGAAAGGCCCTTCTGTCCGCCAGCCAGGTTGCGGCGGTAAAAGGCATTGCTCTCCTCGGCAGTCGAAAAACCAGCATACTGGCGGATGGTCCACGGCTTTTGCACATACATGGTGCTGTAGGGGCCGCGCAGGTAGGGGGGCAGGCCGGCAGCAAAATCCATGTGCTCAAAGTGCGCGGCGTCTTCGGATGTATAGAAGCTTTTCACATCTATTCGCTCCGGCGTTTTCCACGGCTTTGGCTGCAATGGGTCTTTTGGAGCTTTGTCGGAGGCCGCTACCTTGTTTATGTCTATTTTAGAAAAGTCAGGCTTCATATTTTAATTTTGATTGAGCGGATGAGTGAATGAGCGAATCTGAAATTCACTCATTCACTCATTCAAAATTCAGTCATTTCCCTCATCCTGCGCCAGGCGCTTCTGCACAGCCTCCAGGATCGTCGACATGTCGCATCCGTCGAAGATAAACTCATCATAGCCGTTGGCCATCATCTCCTCTTTCATGTGCTGCGGGTTGTCGGCAAGTATAATGGTAGGCTTGGCGTGATGGTTGCGCAGCCTTGGGCCGAACTCATTCACGTAGGCCGCCTCCGAAGCTGATACCACCACCACCTCTGCAGCAGCATTCGTCAGTTGGTCAGATGCTTCCTCCACAGAAGCAAACTGGTGCTGCTCTGTCTCAAAACCGGCACAGCTGAAGAACTCCTGGGCAAAGGTGGCGTTTACGAGGCGCTGCTCCCCGTTCCCGATGGTGGCCACCACGGCTCTTGGGCGGCGCTTACGTTTGCGCAGGTGCAGCTCTGTGGCCATGCGCATTACCTCTGTGGGGTAGGCGGCACGGGTGGTGTCAAATGCCACACTCTGGATCAGCGCCTCAGGGTCGGCAGGAAGGGTCTCGTTGGGGTTCGGGTACTTGTTGGTGCCCACCAGTATGTCGCGGCCCGTGGCAAGGTTGCGGAACTTCTCACGACTTACCTCGGTGATGGAGCCAAGTATAAACCCGCTGTCGTAGGCGTCCTCAAATCCTCCCAGGCTTTCTACTTCCTTAAACAGCTCCCAGGCCTTCTGCGCGAGCGTGTTTGTCAGCGACTCCAGATAGTAGGAGCCGGCGGCCGGGTCAAGCGCTTTGTCCAGGTAGGCTTCCTCTTTCAGTATGATGGACACGTTGCGGGCAATGCGCTCCGAGAATTCATCAGATGCCTTGAACGTACTGTCAAAAGGGGAAACAGTGAGCGAGTCGCAGCCGGCGATAACGGCAGACATGGCTTCGGTGGTGGTACGCAGCATGTTCACGTAGGGGTCGAGCGTGGTCTGGTACCAGCTGGAGGTGGCACTGTGGATACGCAAATTAGCGGCAAGAGCCGGTTCTGCCTGGTACGCTTCTACCACGGCAGACCAGAGCAGGCGCAGGGCGCGCAACTTGGCAATCTCAAAGAAATAGTTGGTACCGGAGGCCATGCAGAACTGCATGTTGCGCAGCACCGACTCCAGGGGCTCTCCAGCCGTGGTGAGCCTGTCGGCGTAGGCTACGGCTGCACTCAGGGTGTAGGCTATCTCCTGCGTCATGGACGCGCCAATGCTGCTGAAACTGGTGCCGTTCACGCATACGCCGTAAAGCTCGGGGCTGTCTTTGGTCAGGTCGAGCAGCGTCGTGATCTCACTTCTTTCCTCCTTTGTCAGACCGCCTTTGGCCGTCATGGGATCAAAATTCACAAAGCCTTTCAGGTTGCGGTGCGATACCTGCCGTTGCTCCAGTTCGGCGTACAGACGTTTCAGGAATGCATTGGGCTGGCTTTGTAATGTATAACTAACGCTGTGCTGGCCAAGGTCAACCTTTTCAACCAAGTAAGCCACATTGAAAGCGTCTGGCTGCAGCACGACAAAGTGAATGCCGTCGGCACCGCGCTGCAGGGCATCAGCGGCTTTGTCAATGGCCTGCCTGCCGTCATCGGTCACTTGTATTTGCTGCACGTTCAGCCAGCTGTTGTCGCCGTTTTTGTTGCCGCGCATAAAAGGAAAATCGCCGGGCTTCTGCTTTACAAAGGGCAGGTCGGCAATGTCTTCTTTAGCGTAGTATGGCTTTATGTCGATGCCTTCGTAGGTGTGCCAGTTAAGGCTTTCCAGAGGCGTTTCGCGCAGGTCCTTGCGTGCTTTCTGTTCCCAATCCGCTGCGGTGGCAGGGGTGAAATCTGCAAACAGGCGCTCCTGGTTTTGCTGCTCGTCAGTCGTCATGCTTTTGTTCTAATTTCTTGTAAAGATAGCCTTTTATCCCTTACAAAGTAAGGCTGCTTGAATGGCTGAGAAGTTGAATTAATACCTCAGCTTATCTGTTCCTGGTACGCCTGGTACAGCCAGTACCCGATCAGGAGCCACGCAATGACAATAACAACTGCCATCACATAGTTTGGTTTCTGTTCGTGCATCTGCTCCTTTGCTTTTTTGCGGTAATAGTGCAGCAGCGGCGGCGGTACCAGCTTGATGGACAGCCAGATGCCCAGCGGCAGAATCAGCAAATCGTCGAGGTAGCCGAGCAGGGGAACAAAGTCCGGGATCAGGTCGATGGGACTGAAGGCATAGGCCACGGTAATCAAAACCATCACTTTGGCGGCGAACGGCATGCGCGGGTCCTGCGAGGCTAAGTATAAAGTATAAATGTCCTCTTTCAGTTGCCGTACAAACTCTTTCCATTTCCGAAGCATGTTAGCTTGTACGGGAGATGGGGTGTAAAGTAAGGCTGGGGATGGGCACGCGCTGTAACACCGTGCATACTACCTATGGCAAAATTGATTATCTTCAACCTTCACTCTAAAACATAAACATGATCAGAAACTATACTTTCACACAGCGCACCCTACTTGCCACGCTTGGTTTGGGGCTGCTGATGGCTCCGGCCATGGCGCAGGACACCAAACTGATGGCCAAGGCAAGCAACCTGGCTGATAAGGTGGAACCGAAGGTAATTGAATGGCGCCGCCATTTCCACGAGCACCCGGAACTAAGCAACCGCGAAAAGGAAACAGCTGCCCGCATCGCCTCAGAACTGAAGAAAATGGGCATAGAGGTGGAGACAGGCGTGGCCAAGAACGGCGTTGTCGGCATACTGAAAGGCGGCAAGCCTGGGCCGGTGGTAGCACTGCGCGCTGATATTGACGGCCTGCCTGTAACGGAGCGTGCCGACGTGCCGTTTGCCTCTAAAGCCAAAGGTACTTACAACGGAAACGAAGTGGGCGTAATGCACGCCTGCGGCCACGACACGCACATTGCCATGTTGCTGGGTGCAGCCGAGGTGCTGTCAAGTATGAAGAACGATCTGAAGGGCACGGTGAAGTTTATTTTTCAGCCAGCCGAGGAAGGTGCTCCGGCAGGTGAGGAGGGAGGAGCCCGGCTGATGGTGAAAGAGGGCGTACTCGAAAAAGGACCGAAGCCTGAGGTGATTTTTGGCCTTCACATTAACTCACAGACTGAGGTAGGCACGCTCAAGTACAGGCCGGGCGGCATTATGGCCGGGGCCGATGTGTTCCGAATCAAGGTAAAAGGCAAGCAGGTGCACGGGGCCAATCCTTGGGCAGGCGTAGACCCGATCGTGGTATCGTCGCAGATCATTTACGGTTTGCAAACCATCATCAGCCGCCAAACCGAGCTCACCGAGGATGCCGCCGTCATTACGGTAGGTATTATCCACGGCGGCGTGCGCAACAACATCATTCCGGAGGAGGTGCAGATGGAAGGCACGATCCGTACGCTTGACAAGGACATGCAGAAAAAGATCCACGACAAGATCCGTCTTACGGCCACCAACATTGCCGAAAGTGCCGGGGCCACCGCAGAGGTGGAGATAGAGGAGATGGCCGCCATTACCTACAACGAGCCTGCCCTAACCGAAAAAATGCTACCTACGCTGCAGGCAACGGCCGGCAAGGACAAGGTAAAACTGATGAACGCCATGACGGGTGCCGAGGATTTCTCTTACTTTCAGCAGGAGATCCCGGGGCTGTACCTGTTTGTGGGCGGCATGCCCAAAGGCCAGGACCCGGCCAAGGCACCGGCGCACCACACCCCCGACTTCTTTGTGGATGAAAGCGGCATGAAACTGGGCGTGAAAACACTTACCAACCTGACGCTGGACTACATGAACGGCAAAGGCAAAAAGTAAAATTTATACTTGCTAAAACAGGAAAGGCAGCCTTAGTCGGGGCTGCCTTTCCTGCTTTAGCAAGTATAAGCTCCTTACTGGGTAAGGGTATTGTAGTAGTTCACCAGGTTAACCAAGCTGGCCTGAGACGTGAAATCGGTATTGTTTTTCTTTACAAAATCCTCCACTGCCGCTTTGTTGGCGCTAAAGTGCTCCAGGTTCTGCTTTTTACGCTTGCCTACTTCCCCTAACTCTTTTTGATCGCTCTGCTTGAGGTAGTATTTTTCCTTTTTGATGATGCGGTCTGACTTTTCGCCTGAGTTCAGAGCCACGTTGTAGCTGGAGCGCAGGAGTTCAGTGTCTATTTTACGATAGAGACTCATATTCGCGTCATTCACCAGCACCTCCAGAAACCCTATCACAGGCTGCCCTTCGTTTGTCAGTCCGGCATTGGTGGCATTAATAAAAATGCGCTTGCCCCGGATGGGGTCGTGCAGCACAAAGGCATCCACAGTGTTGCTGTAAATCACGCGCAGCTGATCGAGGGTAGGCTCCGGCGTATTCACTGTTTTGATGAGGAACTGGTTGTTTTCCAGGTCATACTTAAACTCCTCGGTTTCGAGCAGGCGGTTGAGCGTAAAGTAGAGGGTGCCGGTGCTCCAGTTGTCGGTCAGGAACGTGGTACCGATTACCGCAGGCGTGGTATCCAGTTCGTCAGCGGGGAGGGCCCGGTACTCGCCGTAACCTGTGCCTACGTTTGTGGTGAGTTCGCCAATATAAGTGGGCATGGCACTGGCAGATTTGCCTGTGGATACAGATTGGGCATCAGCATGGTAAACAGTTAGCGCCAACAGCGTAAGTACGGCGGCTATTTTTTCGCTTACTTTCATGGTTCAGGAAATTTATTGGGTGTAAAACGTATGGCTGTGCCTGCCAGGCCAGCCTCATATCAACTTTCCGCCTTCAAACGAATAGCTTCTAAGCCTGTTGAAGTGCACTACAATGTCATCATATTTACGTTGGTTATGAAAGTGTTAGCCACTATTTCACCAACATTTTACCTGTTCCCACAGGCTTGTGGCGGCTCGTGATAGTGTAGAAGTATAAGCCGGCGGCGAGTGCTTCCGGACGGGTCAGGTTATTCTGCCCCGGCTGCAGTTTTAGGCGTGCCACTGTTTTGCCGTTGACATCGCGCAGATGCAGGAGCATGTTGGGGAGGTCTGGAGCTTTAATCACAAACTTGTCGGCCACGGGATTGGGATATAGGATGAAACCGGCTTTTGCCAGCTCATCTCCAACCGCGGTTGGCTGCTGCTCGCCCACCACCAGGTAAGTGTAGTTCCAATCAAGGTCGTATCTATCAATAAAACTCCCATTCCCTCTGATGTCTACTTCAGCTTTCCCGCGCATGCCTATCGTGTACGGCTCCAGGCGCACAAGATCAGCGGTGGGCGTAAAGGTGAGGGTTACGGCTTTGCCATTGGCCGAGTCGCGCATGGTTATAACCGGGGAGGCCAAGTCCAGGGTGTCCAGGTCGCTGTACTGACGGGCGTGCAGTGCGAAGTCAGTTCCCTCGGCAGAACGCAGGAAGTACTCCAGCTTCAGCGGCTGGTTTGGGCGGGCAAGTATAGAGCCATCATAGTTCACGGTTAGCCGCTCTCTATGCAGCTGCCTGAGAATTGGCTGCTGCGTTCGCTCCGCTACGGTCACCATAAAATCCACCACCATCGATCCGATGACTTTCCCCTCCCGGTGTTCCGTGATTTTTACCGCAATGGCATATTTCCCCTTTGTGGCGGGTGTCTTCCAGCGTAGTTCCCCGAATTTATCAACCGTCAGTCCTTCCGGAAACGTATAGCCTGCAATATAAGTGGGATAGCCTTTTCCATCTATTATCTTTCTTTCCCTTGAAGGCACCAGGTCGTACGTCAGCCTGTCACCGTCCGCGTCGTAGGCAATCAGGTTAAACTTCATTTCCTCTCCAACATAGGCCGCAAAAAGAGGGGCTCCGGCAAGCTTTGCGCCATGCCTGTTCACTGCCGTAGGGTCTACTTTTAGCGTTGTGAGGATGTAAAACGACTTTTGATCGGATGGACTGGGTATGTTAATGTGGTTGTTGTCCCGATTTTCTCCTGTCCAGGCAACGGTATACTCGCCGGGGCTGCCGTAAGTATAGCTCCAAAAAAATGTTTCTAAATCGAATATGTTGTTATATTTTACTACGGTAGCTCTGGGCACTTCTACAGTGGTGCCGTCGCCCATAGCAACCAGAATAGCCATGTCCTCAGCAGTCGAATTCCGGTTGGTATAGACGGTCTGAGTAAAGTTGTACTTGCGTGGGTTTTGCGGGTCTACGCTGTAACTGATGTAGCCACCGACAATGTGCGTAGCCTGTGCGAACAGGGGCAGGAAGAGTAGCGCTAAGACGCTAAAAATTAATCTTGTTTTCACAGGGCTTCATATTTATAGAGATAGAGCAATATACAAAGTATAACTTAAATAAAGGTAATCTTCTGTTAGAAATATTATAAGTGTAGATTAGCAATGGCTGGTGCTAATTTTGGGCGGAAGAACCCAGATGATTTGGTTGGTGTTGGGGAGGCGGATACCTTTGAGATCAGACCCTAAGAAAACATGAACACATACCTTTCCCGGAAGCTCGGAGTTCTGCTCCTGGTCCTTAGCCTGGCCTCTTGCCAGCGCCCTTGGGTTGCTTCGCCCGCACCTGGCACCAACACCGATGTGCCTGTAGACTCCACCATCACCGCCGATCCGCAGATGGAAGCCAGAATTGCCCCGTACCGCCAGCAGGTTATCGCCAAAATGTCGGAAGTGGTGGGAACGGCACCTGTGGCCTTGAGCAAAGGAGATTATGAGTCGCCCCTGGGCAACTTTGTAGTAGACCTGCAACTGGCGCAAGCCGAGCCGCTCTACGGCAAGCCTATCGACCTCTCGCTGACCACCAATGGCGGCCTGCGCATGCCGCTGCCGGCAGGAGAGATTACCACGGGCAATGTGTTTGAACTGATGCCCTTTGAGAACGAGTTGCTGGTGCTTACGCTGAAAGGGGAGACGGTGCAGCAGCTGTTCGATTACGCCGCGGCGCGCAAAAACGCCCCCATCGGCAACGCCACCTACACAGTGGCTGTTGGCAAAGCCAAAGACATAAAAATAGCCGGCAAGCCATTCGACCCGAGGCAGACTTATACGTTGGTTACCTCCAACTACCTGGCTGGTGGCGGCGATGACCTGAACATGCTGAAGGACGCCGTGAAGACGGAAACTGTAGGCCTGCTGCTTCGCGATGCGATCCTGCAGCAAATTCGCCACTATACTTCTATCGGTAAGCCTGTCACGGCCGACACCACCAAACGCGTCACCATCCTCCCATAAGTATAAACTACATGAAAAGAAGAGATTTTCTAAAGACTTCGGCACTTGGGGCGGCTGGTATCGGTATGCTCGGCCTTCCGCTCCCGGCAGCCGCCGCGCAAAGTATAACCCTCACCATCCTGCACACCAACGACCAGCATTCGCGCATCGACCCGCTGCCCACCGACGGCCGCAAGTATGGCGGCATGGGTGGCATGGCCCGCCGTGCCACGCTGATCGAGCAGATACGCCAGCAGCAGCCCAACGTGCTGCTATTGGACGCCGGCGACATCTGGCAGGGCACACCCTACTTTAACTTCTTTAACGGGGAGCTGGAGTACAAGCTGATGAGCGAGATGAAGTATGATGCGGCCACTCTCGGCAACCACGATTTTGACCTGGGCCTGGAGGGGCTGCAGCGGCAGTTGCCACACGCCTCCTTCCCGTTCGTGAGCGCCAACTACGATTTCAGCAAAACCATCCTTCAAAATCAGTTTGCGCCCTACAAAGTATTCGAGAAACAGGGTATCCGGATCGGCGTGTTTGGCCTGGGCATAGAACTGGCGGGGCTGGTGGGCAAGAATAACTACGGCGACACGGTGTACCTTGATCCGGTAGCCACGGCCCGCGAGGTGGTACAGGAACTGCGCGGTCAGCAGCAGTGTAACCTGGTGATTTGCCTTTCACACTTGGGTTACAAATATGAGGACGGCAAAATAGACGACGTGACGCTGGCGCAGCAGGTAGAAGGCATTGATCTGATTCTCGGCGGCCATACACATACCTTCCTGGAGCAGCCTGAAGTTTTCAGACATGCCTATGGCCACGAAACGCTTGTAAACCAAGTGGGTTGGTCCGGCATCTTCCTGGGCCGCCTCGACTACAGCTTCAACAAAAAAACAAAAGAAAAAACAGGCCTCAGAACCGCTGTGTTAGCTATTGAGAAACCTGTAACAACTTCGTGAAAAAATAATTTTTTGTTTACGGATTATTGAGCAAATTTGTAACCCCCTGCCGGTGAAAGAGCCGTTTGTTACACCAAACAAATCTGATGTGTTTTGGAAAATTGGATGATCAAAGACTGTTCAACTGTATGGAATAACTGCCTCCAGGTGATCAAGGATAATATTGGCGAACAGAGTTACAAGACTTGGTTTGAGCCGATAAAGCCTATATCGCTGCGAGATAGCGTGTTAACCATACAAGTGCCCAGCCAATTCTTTTATGAGTGGCTGGAGGAGCACTATGTGCAGCTTCTAAAGAAGGTCATCTACCAGGAGCTGGGCAGCGAAGGCCGTCTGGAGTACTCCATCATTGTGGATAGGGGCAACGAGTCGAACAAGCCGCAGACGGTGAATATTCCCACCAAGAAGATCCCGCAGGCGGTGGTTAACTCATACAGGCCGGAGCAAAACTTCATTAAGAGCCCGTTCGAGTCGAAGACCATCGACCGCAATTTCCTGAACTCGCAGCTTAACCCATCCTATACTTTTGAGAATTACATAGAGGGAGACTGTAACCGTCTGGCGCGCTCGGCGGGTTATGCCGTGGCCAACAAACCGGGTACTACTTCTTTTAACCCGCTCATGATTTACGGCGGTGTGGGGCTTGGCAAAACGCACCTGGTGCAGGCCATCGGCAACAACATCAAAAACATAAACCCGGAGAAGTTTGTGCTTTACGTGTCGTCGGAGAAGTTCGTGAACCAGTTCATCGAGTCCCTGAAGACAAACAACGTGCAGGATTTTGCCAACTTTTACTTGCTGGTTGATATCCTGATCATTGACGACGTGCAGTTTCTGAGCGGCAAGGAGAAGACGCAGGAAATGTTCTTCCACATCTTCAACCACCTGCACCAGTCCGGCAAGCAGATTGTGATGACATCTGACTGCCCTCCACGCGACCTGAAAGGCCTGGAGGAGCGCCTGCTGTCCCGCTTTAAGTGGGGCCTTACAGCCGACCTGCAGAGCCCGGATTTTGAAACGCGCATGGCCATCATCCAGAAAAAGATGCAGGGCGACGGCATTGACATCCCGGACAACGTGGTGGAGTACCTGGCTTACAGCGTAGACACGAACGTGCGTGAGCTGGAGGGTGTTTTGATCTCCCTGATCGCGCAGTCATCGCTCAACAGAAAAGAAATTGACCTGGAGCTTGCCAAGCAGGCCCTAAAGCATATTATAGAGGATGTGGAGACCGAGGTGAACCTCGACTTCATCCAGAAAACGGTGGCCGAGTACTTCCAGGTAAGCCTGGACTCGCTGAAAGCCAAAACCCGCAAGAAAGAAATTGTGACGGCGCGCCAAGTGGCCATGTACTTCGCTAAGGAATTCACCAGCCACTCGCTCAAGTCCATCGGTTATCACTTCGGCGGCCGTGACCACAGCACGGTAATTCACTCGGTGCAAACGGTTTCTGACCTGATCGACACAGACAAGAAGTTCAAGGCCAGCATTCAGGAACTACAGAAGAAATTCAAATCCAAGAGTGGCTAAGAGCAGCTACTCAAGAGAGACAGCATAAAATAGAACGGCGTCCATACTTGCAAGTGTGGACGCCGTTCTATTTTATGCTTATCCTTAATTTAAATTCTGTTGCCTACCGTGTCAGAAAGCTCAAACTGGTGCTCTTCGGCCATATCGCGAATCTTATTCTTGATCCGGTCGAGGTCGCGTTTTTTGCGCACCTGCTTCAGGTCGAGGTATACTTGCGCACCGTCCTTCAGGGTGAGGCGCAGGGCCAGGGGCGTAATGTGCACCGCTGCTATATCCGGAATCTGCACCAAATGCTTCGTGCGGAACACACCGAATTTCTGGACAATGTACTGTTCCGTTATCTCGATGTAAGACTGCACCCCGAAAACCGAGGTGTTCTGCAGCACCACGTAAAACAAGAAGGCAATGGCCAGCCCAAAAAAGGCATAGTACAGGTAGTTCTCGCCACCGGTGCGCTCTTCAGAGAAGAGAAGCATTGCCGCCCAGCTTATCCAGAACAGCGTAAGTATAAGCTGCACTGTAAATGAAAGTTTTGCATTACGCGTTGGGCTTAGCTGCACAATCATACTCGATCGGGCACTACTACCAGATACTGCCATTCTTTAAATATTTGGTGATACATTAGTGCCGGCAAGCGGCCTCACATGCAATATAATGAAATATTACACAAGTGATGCCTGTACCGTGATCTCCGGCACCGAACTTAGTGCCTTCGACACCGGGCAGCCTGCTTTCGCCTCCTGCGCCAGCTGTTGGAACTGTTCATTGTCTAGTCCCTCTACCTTGGCCTCGGTGGTGAGTTCTATCTTCAGGATGGTGGGGGCGCTGTCCTGCTCGCCCAGCGTTACCACGGCTTTGGTTTCAATATAGTCTGGTGTGATGTCCTGTTTTCCCATCAGGGCGCTCAGGAACATGGAGTAGCAGCCGGCGTGTGCAGCTCCAATCAGTTCCTCAGGTGTGGTGCCGCTGTTGCTGTCGCCGAAGCGCGAGGCAAAAGTATACTTGGCCTGCAATGCGCCGTTTCCTGATTTTACTTCTCCTTCGCCGTCTTTAAGGCCTTTGTTCCATCTGGCTTGTGCTTCATGTTTTTTCATGTGTCTGTCGTTTTTTTGTGAAAGCTAGTTCATAAAACTGCTACTGTGTTAGAATGTTTCTTGTTTACCCGGTTTGAAACCGAAGGGTTGTGTGCCCATAAATAGGCTGTTTTGTGGCATTGCTGCTTTATCTCGTTATCTTTACTTTTCATCAGATAGAATCTTATGGGTGTAAAAGCATTGCTGAGCAAGCCACTGGCTGCCTATGTGCATAAAAAACATCAACGTTGGGTAGAGAATCCTGTGGCGGCGCAGCAGGCAGTTTTTAAGAACCTGGTACAAAAAGCACAGGCAACTAAATTCGGCCGTGACCATAGCTTTGCAAGTATAAAATCGCACGCTGATTTTGTGAAGGCAGTGCCCGTACGGGACTATGAGGCGCTTTCGGCATACTTTAACCTGGTAAAGCAGGGCGAAAACGATGTACTATGGCCCGGAAAACCACTGTACCTGGCCAAAACCTCCGGCACCACCTCCGGCACCAAGTATATTCCCATCACCCGCGATTCCATTCCGAACCATATTAACGGCGCCAAAGATGCGCTGCTGGCCTACGTGCACGAAACGGGCAAATCCGCTTTTCTCGATGGCAAGATGATTTTCCTGTCAGGCAGCCCGGAGCTGGAGCAGGTGAGCGGCATCAACACCGGGCGGCTGTCAGGCATCGCCAACCACCATGTGCCTGGTTACCTGCGCACGAACCAGCTGCCCAGCTACAAAACCAACTGCATCGACGACTGGGAAACGAAGCTCGACCAGATCGTGGAGGAAACCATTGACCGGGACATGACCCTGATCTCAGGGATTCCGCCCTGGGTGCAGATGTATTTTGATAAGCTCATTCGGCAGACTGGAAAACCGATCAAGGATATTTTTCCGAACTTTCAGCTGTTTGTGTACGGCGGCGTTAACTTTGAGCCTTACCGCAAAAAACTGTTCGAGTCGATCGGCCAGCAGGTAGACTCGATTGAGCTGTTCCCCGCCTCAGAAGGCTTTTTTGCCTTTCAGAACAAGCAAAACGACCCGGGGCTGCTGCTGCTGCTGGATGCTGGAATTTTCTACGAGTTTATACCTACGGAAGAATACTTTAACGAGAACCCGACCCGCCTGACGATAGGGGAGGTGGAGCCGGGCGTGAACTACGCGCTGGTGGTGAGCAGCAATGCCGGCCTCTGGAGTTATTCTATCGGGGACACAGTAAAATTCACCTCCGTTAAGCCGTACAAGCTGATCGTGAGCGGCCGCATCAAGCATTTTATATCCGCTTTCGGTGAGCACGTGATCGGCGAAGAGGTAGAGAAGGCGATGAAACTGACCATGGCCAAGTTTCCGGAGGTAGAGCTGATCGAGTTTACCGTGGCCCCGTTTGTGAGCCAGAACGAAGGGGCTTCCTGCCATGAATGGCTGGTGGAGTTTGCCATCAAACCCGCCAACGAAGCTGCCTTTGCGGCAGAGCTGGACAAGCAACTCCGCCAACTGAACTCTTACTACGATGACCTGATTGCCGGCAATATTCTGCAGAAACTAAAGTTAACAGCCTTGCCACGCGGTGCCTTTCAAAGTTACATGAAGTCGCAGGGCAAGTTGGGCGGGCAGAATAAAGTACCGCGGTTAAGTAATGATCGGAAATTAGCTGGAGGGTTGCTGGCAGTTACGAGTTCCTAATTCCGAGTTAATTTATCTGAAAACTCATGAGTAAAAGTATAGTTTCAGAAAAGGCTTATGCTTTTGCTGTGCGGGTGGTAAGAATGTATCAGCACCTTTCTAAGGATAAAAAAGAATTTATTCTATCGAAGCAGGTACTACGCAGCGGAACTTCTATTGGAGCAAACGTGGAAGAAGCCACTGGAGGACAATCAACGGCAGATTTCATACATAAGTTAAGCATTGCAAGGAAAGAGGCGCGGGAAACATCCTACTGGCTGAGGCTCTTACATGAGACAGGCTACATCGAAACTAAACACTTTGAGAGCATACAAGCGGATTGCCTGTAGCTCACGAAAATTTTAAATAGTATAATCCTAACGAGTCAGGGAAAGAGCAAAACCAACTCGGAACTAGGAACTCGTAATTCGTAACTCACCATGAAGAGAATCGCCATACTTGGCTCTACCGGCTCCATCGGTACACAGGCGCTGGACGTGATCAGGGCAAACCCGGAAAGCTTCGAACTGGAAGTAATCACTGCGCACAGCAACGCCGAACTGCTGATACAGCAGGCACTGGAATTCAGACCCAACACCATCGTTATTTCCCGCGAAGACCTGTACGAGCAGGTGCAGCAGGCGCTGCAGCACGAGGACATCAAAGTATACACTGGCAGCAAAGCCCTGTGTTCCGTGGTGGAAATGGGCACCGTAGACATGGTGTTAACTGCCATGGTGGGCTATGCCGGCCTGTTGCCAACCATACACGCCATCAAAGCTGGCAAGCAAATTGCCCTGGCTAACAAGGAAACGCTGGTGGTGGCCGGAAAACTAATCACTGACCTGGCAAAGCAGTATGGCGTCAACATTTACCCAGTTGATTCCGAGCATAGCGCCATTTTTCAGTGCCTGGTAGGTGAATTCCACAACCCGATCGAGAAAATCATACTGACTGCCTCCGGCGGACCGTTTAGAGGCAAGAGCGCCGCAGAGCTGGCGCAGGTTACCAAGGCACAGGCCCTGAAGCACCCGAACTGGGACATGGGCGCCAAGATCACCATCGACTCGGCCTCTCTGATGAACAAGGGGTTGGAAGTGATTGAGGCCAAGTGGCTGTTCGGGCTGCGCAACAACCAGATTGAGGTGGTGGTGCACCCGCAGTCAATTGTGCATTCGCTGGTGCAGTTTGAGGACGGTTCCATTAAAGCGCAACTTGGCTTGCCTGACATGAAATTGCCCATACAGTATGCCCTTGGGTATCCTGAGCGCCTGAAATCAGATTTCCCGCGCTTCAGCTTCCTGGATTACCCGCAGCTTACGTTTGAACAGCCCGACATGAAAACGTTCCGCAACCTGCAGCTGGCCTTCGATGCCATGGAGCGTGGAGGCAATATGGCCTGCATCCTGAATGCTGCTAATGAAGTGGCTGTCAGTGCCTTTTTGCGTGATGAGGTGGGATTCCTGCAGATGTCCGATATCCTGGAGAGCTGTATGGCAAAAGTTGCGTATATTGCGAATCCTTCTTACGAGGACTATGTTACCACAGACAGGGAGGCACGGGCGTACGCTTCTGCGTTGCTGAACAAGTAATTACACAGCCTGTTTCCTAAGAGTAACAGACTACAACCAAGTATAAACTTTTCTTTTTTAGATGGATATAGTAGTAATGGTAGCCCAGCTCATTCTGGGGCTTACGATATTAGTTGGATTACACGAGCTGGGACACATGTTGGCGGCCAAGTGGTTTGGTATGCGCGTGGAGAAGTACGCCATTGGCTTTCCGCCTAAGGTTTTCAGCAAGAAGTTCGGTGAAACAGAGTACATGCTGGGCCTGATCCCGCTGGGCGGTTTCGTGAAGATTTCCGGTATGGTAGACGAATCCATGGACACGGAGGCGCTGAAAGAGGAGCCGAAGCCATGGGAATTCCGTGCCAAGCCAGCCTGGCAGCGCCTCATCGTGATGATGGGCGGTATTATCGTGAACGTGATCACCGGCATCGTTATTTATGTGGCCCTGACCTACAGCTACGGTGAAAGCTACCTGCCTGCCTCTGAGGCAAAGTATGGCGTAGTGCCTAACGAGATAGGCCAGGACATCGGTTTCCGCACCGGCGATAAAGTAGTGGCTGTGAACGGCGAGAAGCTGCAGCGGTTCAACGATGTATACTCTATTGATGCCATACTTGGCCGTAACTCCTACTACACAGTGGAGCGCAACGGCGAGCTGATTGACTTAAAAGTGCCTGTTGACCTGGCAGATAAGCTGGCAGACAAGGAAGAGCGCATGCTGTTTGTACAGCCGCGTTTACCATTCAAAGTAGGCCAGGTGGTTAAAGGCAGTGCTGCCGATGAGGCAGGCTTAAAGGTAGGCGATACCTTCAAAACCATCAACGGCAAGAACGTCATGTTCTTCAATGATTTCCAGGAAGCCATGCTGGCCAATGCCGGTAAAAAAGTGGTGATGGTGGTGGAGCGAAACGGCAAACCGATTAAGCTGCAAGCCGAAGTTGGCGACGACGGTACCCTGGGCTTTTACCAGGAGCCGCTGGTGCAGCTGGCCACGCGCGAGTACAGCCTGGGAGAGTCTATCCCAATGGGCACAGAACAGGCCTTTGGTGTGATCACGGCAAACCTGAAAGGCTTCGGCAAGATTTTCCGTGGGGAGATGTCTGCCTCCAAGTCGCTCAGTGGCCCGATTGGCATTGCCCAAATATTTGGCGATACGTTTAACTGGTACAAGTTCTGGAGCATCACGGCCATGTTATCGATGGTACTGGCCTTTATGAACTTCCTACCGATTCCGGCACTGGATGGCGGCCATGTTGTATTTTTAACATACGAGATCATCAGTGGCCGCAAGCCGTCTGATAACTTTTTAGAGAACGCCCAGAAAGTGGGCATGGTTTTATTGTTAGGTTTAATGGCTTTTGCTATCTTTAACGATGTGTTCAAGATTATCTTTTAACTAAAGATACCTCCATGAAGTTCGTCGTAAAGTACACCCTCACAAGCTTAAGTTTATTTTTAGTTTTTGCACTTACCCAAGCTGAAGCTTCACCGGCCAAAGCACCTGCAAGTATAAAATACCAAGCTATCGCCCTTCAGGGCGATAGCACCTACCTGGTGCAGCAGGGCGATACCTACTACAGCCTCTCCCGCCGCTTCAACGTGCCACTCGACTCGCTGCAGCGTTGGAATAAGAACCTCCTGCAAATCGGGCAGACCCTCTACCTTGCCAATCCAAAGAAAAAAAGTGCTGTAGCAGCTGCCAAGCCTGCCGCTGCGGCATCAAAACCTGCTGTTGCCGCCAAAGCCGTTCCTGCAGCAAAAAGTAACACAGCTGAAAGGGGTGGTGCAACAACCGCAAAGCAGCAAGTGGAAAGCAACTCTGCCGCGCCGGCACCGGCGCCAAAGCTTGCCGCCGATAAAACCAAAAGCCGCATCCTGGTTATTCCCTTCGACCCGCACCTATACTTCTCCGATGCCGATGCCGAGATTGCGCGCCAGTCCAAGATCCCGATGCAGAACGTGCGCCACGTGTTCCGCGGCCGCCTGAATGCCATGCTGGCACCGGAGGGCTATGAAACCATACACTTGCTGGGCGGCGTGTACCGCGATAGCGTGAGCGAGCTGAGTCGGGTGTATAAGTCGCTGCACTACGCGTACCAGGATAACAAGCAGTCGCGTTTTAACCACCAGCCGGAGGTAAAGGAAGACAAGGGGCCCAGCGTGCTGAATTGGGTGAAGGACCAAAAAGACAGGATTGGCTCCCGGGGAGAGCCGTCCACCGTGCCTGTTGCCCAAGACCCAGACAAGCACTTCGGCGCTACTGTGAAGGACCCGAAATTCTTCAGCTACTTCAACAACCAGTACGGCATCGACTATTACGTTTTCATCAATCAGTTTGAGGTAAAAACGATCTATGAGAATTGCCTCGACCGTGCCGCACTGAACTATGAGCGTGACTTTATGGTGCACTACAGCATCTATGACAACACAGGCAAGCTGGTTTCCGGAAATAAAGTGAAGGTGCCGTACCAGTCCAACATCAACAACGTAGAGCGCATTGTGAGCGACAGCATGCCGAATATGGCAGATCGGGTACTTTCTGATTTGCCAAATACCAAATAGCCTTATTATTGGTATCAATCTTGCTTCTTACGTGCCGAAACAGATTATTCTTTCAAGTATGAAGTATAGATTCCTTGCCCTCCTGCTATTGCTGGCTTTTGCTGTAGCACGCCCTGCCGCCGCCCACGATTACCACGCCAGCATTGCCGACGTGCAGTTTGACCCCCGCACCCAAACATTGCAGGTTGCAGTGAGGATATTTATGGATGACCTAGAGAATATTCTCTCGCGCCGTACCAAGACAAAGGTGGAGTACAACCAGACGTCTGATCAGGTTCAAAAGCACCTCGCAGATTATTTAAATACAACCCTCGCCTTTGAAGTAGAGAAAGACAAGCCGATAAAGCATAAGTTTATTGGCTCTGAGGCGGAAGCGGATGTGGTGTGGGTATACCTGGAGGTTCTGGTAAAGCAGGAGACGCTGACACAGCTGTACGTTAAAAACGCTATTCTCACCGAGCTGTTCTCTGATCAGATGAACATCGTGAACATCAACTACAAGGGCAAAACGGAGAGTGTGCTGCTACAGCGCGGCGAAACAGAGAAGAAAGTAGCGCTGTAAGTATAAACTATAAGTATAAAGAAAGGCTGAACTGCACGAGCGGTTCAGCCTTTTTGCTTTTCAAGTGATGATGAAGGCCTAGCAGCGAGTAGCAGAAGACCTCGCAGTGTGCGCAGCTCCTGCGAGCGTCTGAAGCGGAATCAGCTGTTGCTCCGTAGCCCAAACGCTCGCGGGACCTCCGGACACCGCGAGGTTTTCCCACTTCAAGCATTAAACAAAACAGCAGTTCTTACTTCTTCTTTGGCTTTATCACCGTGAACTCCACGCGGCGGTTAATGCGGCGGTCTTCCTCGGTCTTCTCTTCCTTGAGTGGCATGCGGCTGCCGTATCCAATCGCGATAATGCGGCCGTCTTCCAGGTTCACTTTCTCTTCAATGTACTTCTTGATGGCATCAGCCCTGTCCTGTGAGAGGGAAAGGTTAAACTCAGCGTCTCCGGCACCGTCGGTGTGGCCGGCAATCTCCAACTGGTAAGTCGGGTGGTCGATCATGAAATAAGCCACCTCGTCCAGCACAGGCTCCATCTCCGGTTTGATGGTAGACTGGTTCTGGTCAAACTCGATGTTCTGAAACACCAGCGGAATGTTGTAGTCAATCATGGTGGTCATCAAGTGGATGGAGGTATCGTCTTTCAGTTGCAGCTCCCGCTCAATGGTAAAGAAATCCTCACTCTGTATCAGGATCATATACTTGGTGTTGTCGATCAGGTCAAACTCAAAGGATCCGTCGGGGCGGATGTACTTGCTCGAAATCTCAATACCGTTTTCCAGGTCGATGATGGAGATCACCCCGGACAGTGGTTTGTTCGAGACAGAATCTTTCAGGGTGCCCTCCACCTTGGTTACCGCCAGCGGGTGCGCCTCCATGGGCAGCGGGAAAGAGTACAGGTCCAGGTTCTGCATGTCGTCTGGTTCGGAGCGCGCGTAGTAGAGATTTTTTGAGGCGGCATCGATGGTGAAGTAATACTCGCTGCCCCGGCCGTTTACCAACGGACCAATGTTGCGCGGTTCCTGCCAGTTTCCTTTCACCTGATAGGTTTTATAGATGTCGAAGTCGCCGAAGTTGTTGAGCTGGCCGCGCGAGCTGAAGTATAAAACCCGGAACTTAGGGTGCAGAAACGGGCTTACCTCGCTTTCGCGGGTGTTGATCACCGGCCCGATATTCTGCGCTTGTGCCCACTCGCCCTTCTTGTTTTTGTAAGTATAGTAGATGTCGGAAAGGCCAAAACCGCCCAGCCGGTCTGAGGCGAAGTACAGGGTGTCCTCCTGCTGCGAAAGGGTGGGCTGCGAGTCCCAGGCATCGCTGTTTACCTTCGCACCGAGGTTCTGAATTTCTCCCCACGAGCCGTCGGCCTGCATCGTGGCCTTATACAGGTCGCAGTTGCCAAAGCCGTCGGGTGCCTCACAGCGGGCGAAGTACAGCGTCTTGCCATCGCGGCTCAGGCAGGCAGAGCCCTCGTTGAATATACTGTTGATGGGCTTGCCAAATGACCTCGCCTCCTCCCAAAAGCCGTTGTTCTGCTTGCTGTAGTATAAATCCTCGTTCGCGCGGCCCTTAAAGTCATCCATATTGCGCTTCGACGTATAAATGAACACCTCGTTCTCATCGCTTAGGGTAGGGCCGTAATCGGCATAAGGCGAGTTGATGGGGTTGCCCATGTTCAGGTACACGCCCTGTGGCGGCTTAAAGGTAGCGATGGCCTTGCGGTACTCCACCAGCTCGTAATAGTAGTCCAGCGGCACGTAATAGTCCTTGGTGTTCTGCTCCAGCGAGTCGTAGTAAGATTTTATCTGTGTGATGTCGGAGCGATGGTGCTTGAGCACGAGGCGGAACAGCGCCTTGGCCTTCTCTTTGTTGCCCTGGCGCTCGTGCAGCTGCCCCAGCCGCCAGAGCAGACGGGTGTCCTTGTAAAAGTTTTGGGTCCCGAACTGAAACACATACTTCTCCAGCAGGGGGAGCACCTTGTCGTACTGCCTGCGCTTTTCGAGTTTTTGTATCAGCGCAAGCTGCTTGCGGTCGTGATAGTAGGGGATTTTGTTTAAATTGGGGAAATCGAGGTGCAACTCCTGCTGGGGCACCGATTTGTGAATTTTAAGTCCTGCCTCGGGTTGCTCTAAGGGGACGTGCCTGAGCTCCTGTGCCTGCGTCTGGAAGGAAGAAAGGTGCAGTGGCAGCAAGAAAACGAATAAAAACAGACGCTTCATTAGCTTGTATTTAACACAAAGCCTAAAGATATCACTTTTGCGCTATATTGTTACGAACAGGCCCTGTTATCGCTTCTTTTTTTGATTCCGGGCCTTGCACGGCACAAACCCGACAATTCATCACCTGAAAGCGCCTTGGCACAAGACTTGAACACCAATAGCAGTACAGAAAAACCGGGGGAGGAACAGTGTTCTTCTGTCAAAATGGCATTGAATAACCTATGAAAAACCATACACTAGAGAATTTTTTACAAAATTTACTTTTGAGCAACATTGCAGATGACGAAGGACCGGAGCTTATTCCCATTATAACGGCTGATGTTGAGGATGATATAAAACTGGAGGACCTGCCTGACGAGCTGCCGCTGTTGGCAGTCCGTAACACGGTGCTTTTCCCGGGTGTGGTGCTGCCGATAACGGTGAGCCGCAAAAAGTCGGTGAAGCTGGTGCGCAAGGCCCACAACGGCGACAAGATTGTGGGTGTGGTGGCGCAGAAGAACACCAACTCCGACGATCCGTCGGCCGATGATATCTACAGCGTTGGCACCATTGCCAAAATCCTGAAGATGCTGGTGCTGCCCGATGGGAACACCACGATCATCATTCAGGGGCAGAGCCGCTTTAAAGTAGAGGAGGTTACGCAGGAAGACCCGTACCTGGCCGCGCGCGTGAGCCTGTGCGAGGAGACGCCGATGGATAAGAGCAAGAAGGAGGTGAAGGCGCTGGTGCAATCGCTGAAAGATGCGGCGGGCAAAATGCTGAAGCTGAACCCCGAGATTCCGCAGGAGGCGCAGGTGGCCCTCGATAATATCGATAGCCCAAGCTTCCTGACGCACTTCCTGTCGAGCAACCTGAACGTGGAGGTGGCGCAGAAGCAGGAGCTGCTGGAGGTGAACGATGGCAGGGAGCGCGGCACGCAGTTGCTGGAACTCATGCTGCGCGAAATACAGCTGCTCGAACTAAAGCAGGAAATCCACTCGAAAGTACATACCGACATTGACCAGCAGCAGCGGGATTATTTCCTGCGGCAGCAGATAAAAGTATTGCAGGACGAGCTGGGGCAGGAGGGGCCGGACCAGGAAATAGAGCGTTTCCGCGAGCGTGCCCTGAAAAAGAAGTGGCCGGAGCCGGTGGCGCTGCATTTCAAGAAAGAGATGGACAAGCTGGCCCGCCTGAACCCTCAGGCGGCCGAGTACCCGGTGTCGGTGAACTACCTGGAGTTTTTGCTGGATTTGCCCTGGAGCGAGTATACCAAAGACAACTTCAACCTGAAACGCACCAAAAAGATACTGGACGCAGACCATTACGGGCTGGAGAAAGTAAAGGAGCGCATTGTGGAGTACCTGGCCGTGCTCAAGCTGAAGAACGACATGAAGGCGCCGATTCTGTGCCTTTACGGACCTCCGGGCGTGGGTAAAACCTCTCTGGGCCGCTCTGTAGCCAAAGCCCTGGGCCGTAACTATGTGCGCATGTCGCTGGGTGGTGTGCGTGACGAGGCCGAAATCCGCGGCCACCGCCGCACCTATGTAGGCGCGATGCCAGGCAAAATCATCAGCCAGATAAAGAAAACAGGCTCCTCTAACCCGGTCATCATACTTGACGAAATCGATAAACTAGCCTCTGATTTCCGTGGCGACCCGGCCTCTGCCTTACTCGAGGTGCTGGACCCGGAGCAGAACCATACGTTCATGGACAATTACCTGGATGTGGAGTATGATTTGTCGAAGGTGCTTTTCATCGCCACGGCCAACTCGCTGGATACTATTCAGCCTGCCCTGCGCGACCGTATGGAGATCATCGAAATAACCGGCTACACGATGGAGGAGAAAACCGAGATAGCCAAACGCCACCTGGTGCCGAAGCAAATCGCGGATCATGGCCTGGAGGAAAACGACGTGAAGCTGCCGCGGGCAACAATCCAGAAAGTAATTGACGACTACACCCGCGAGTCGGGCGTGCGTAACCTGGAGCGAAAGATCGGCCAATTGGTGCGGAACACGGCCAAGCAGAAGGCGATGGAGGAGGAATTTGCCGGCTCCATCAAGCCGGAGGATGTGGTGAAGATTCTTGGCTCTGAGATATTCGACAAGGAGATTTACCAGGACATCGATACAGCCGGTGTGGTGACAGGCCTGGCCTGGACTTCGGTGGGCGGTGATATCCTGTTCATCGAAAGTATACTGAGTCGCGGCAAGGGCAAACTGACGCTATCAGGCCAATTGGGTGATGTGATGAAGGAATCAGCCATGACGGCAATTTCTTACCTCAAAGCACACGCCGAGCTATTGGACATTGATTACCGCCTGTTCGACCAGTACGACCTGCACATTCACTTCCCGGAAGGCGCAGTGCCGAAAGACGGTCCTTCGGCCGGTATCGCTATTTTCACGTCGATTGCCTCTGTGTTCACGCAGCGCAAGGTGAAGTCGCGGTTGGCGATGACGGGTGAGATTACGTTGCGCGGTAAGGTGTTGCCAGTGGGCGGCATCAAAGAGAAAATTCTGGCGGCCAAGCGCGCCGGTATCACCGATATCATACTTTGCCAGAAAAATAAAAAGGACATCAACGAAATTCCGGCGCATTACATCAAAGGTCTCAACATCCATTACGTTGACCGTGTGGACGACGTGGTGAAGATCGCGCTGCTGAAGGAGCGGGTAAAGTATCCGCTAAACCTGACGGTGCGGGAGGAGAAAGCTGACGCAGAGAAGTAGTTTCGAATAACTGAATTTTGAATGAGTGGTTGATTGAATGAGCGAATTTCACCCAATCCTGTCATCTCGACGATAGGAGAGATCTTTTCAGAATTCCAGATAGATTTCTCACTATCGTTCGAAATGACAAAAGTGGTTGAGCAAGTATAAAATAGCCTATTCATGCAGTCACTCATTCGCCCATTCATAGATAATCGCCCGTGCAACGAGCCAAACTCCTTACGCTTCTGCTTTTAACGCTGGCACTGCAAGCGCAGGCGCAGATCGGGGGGCAGCGTGGGTTTTCATTTCTGGAACTGCCGAACAGCGCGAAACTGGCGGCCTTGGGCGGAATAAATGTTACGGCGGGCGCGCACGATATAAGTATGATTTCAGCGAACCCGGCCTTGCTGAACAAGGAGATGGACAGGCAGTTGAGTTTGAGCTATATCGGTTACCTGGCTGATATCAAACAAAGCAGTTTGGCCTACGGTTTTAGTAGCGAGAAGTGTGGCCGCTGGGCGGCAAGTATAAATTACCTGAACTACGGTGATTTTGTACAACGCGACCCGACAGGTATGGAGCAAGGCACCTTTAACGTGAACGACTATACTTTGTCGCTGTCGCATGCGCGGGAGGTGGAGGCGTTTACGATAGGCGCAACGGCAAAAGTGGCTGTGTCAAGTATAGCGGGTAACAAGGCGGTTGGTGTATTGGCAGATGCGGGAGCTGTATTTAAGCATCCGGAAAAGGATTTTACAGTGGGATTGGCGTTTAAGAATGTAGGTTACCAGGTGAAGGCTTATGATGGGGGAGAGCGGCAGCAAATGCCTTGGGATGCGCAACTGGGCATCACATACAAGCCAGAGCACATGCCCGTGCGGCTGTCGCTCACGGCACACCGCCTTTACCAGTTCGACATAGTGTACCTCGACCCAAACGCACCGGGGCAGCTGGATGAGAATGGAAACGAGGTGAAGGAAGAGAAAAAGCTGGGGGATAAGATTGCCCGCCACTTTGTGGTAGGAACCGAGTTTATAGTCAGTAAGAATTTTCAGGTGCGGGCCGGATATAACCACTTGCGCCGCAAAGAGCTGCGGCTCGATACAAAAGCAGGAGGAGCGGGCTTCTCGTTGGGAGCCATGCTGCGGGTGCGGAACTTTGAGTTGAACTATGGCAGCGCCTTTTTTCACCCATCGGGCGCTACGCACTACGTTACCGTCGGCACCAACACCAGCACGCTCCTCAAAAAGAAAAGAAGTTCCTAAACTACCGGCAATTGCGCGAACACGTAGCAATAGCCGGAAGAAGATGTTTAAATTTAAAAAAAGACATGGCAAATAAGATTGTATCATTAACACCAGCCCAGATTGTGGCGGAGCTGGATAAATATATCATTGGGCAGAAAGACGCTAAACGCAACGTGGCCATCGCGCTTCGTAACCGCTGGCGCCGCATGAATGCCGAAGAAAGTATAAAAGGCGATATCGTGCCGAACAACATTCTGATGATCGGTGCAACAGGTGTGGGTAAAACAGAGATTGCCCGCCGCTTAGCCAAAATTGCCGATGCGCCTTTTACCAAGGTAGAGGCCTCTAAATTTACCGAGGTAGGCTACGTGGGCCGCGACGTGGAAAGCATGGTGCGCGACCTGGTGGAGCAGTCGGTGAACATGGTGAAGACGCGCATGAAGGAGGAGGTGAAGCAGAAAGCGGCCGAGATGGTGGAAGACATCATACTGGACGCGCTCATTCCGCCGATCCAGGGCCGCACACACAGCCCCGTTTCCACGTCTGCTGATCCGAATGTGATGCCCGACAACGACTATGAACTGAATGAGCGTACGCGCGAGAAGTTCCGCGAAAAGATCCGAAACGGCGATCTGGAAGACCGCAAAATCGAGATTCGCGTGTCGCAAAGCTCTATGCCGGGTATGGGCGTGATGGGGCCAGGTATGGACGAGGCTTCCATGATGAACATCCAGGAGATGATCAGCGGCATGATGCCGAAAAAGACCAAAAAACGCAAAGTAACCATTGCCGAGGCACGTAAGATTTTACTCGAGGAAGAGGCATCCAAGCTGATCGACATGGATGAAGTGAAGGAGGAGGCGATCTTTAAGGCTGAGAACTCCGGCGTGATCTTTATTGATGAGATTGACAAGGTAGCCAGCGCCAGCAACAAGGGCGGTGGCGGTCCGGATGTGAGCCGTGAGGGCGTGCAGCGCGACCTGCTTCCGATTGTAGAGGGTTCCACGGTGAACACCAAGTATGGCATTATTAACACCGACCATATTCTGTTTATCGCCGCCGGTGCGTTTCACGTGGCCAAGCCGTCTGATTTGATCCCAGAATTGCAGGGCCGCTTCCCAATTCGCGTGGAGCTGAACAGCCTGACCAAAGACGACTTCTACCAGATCCTGAAATTCCCGAAGAACGCCCTTACGAAACAGTACGAGGCGTTACTAGCTTCGGAGGACGTGGAACTGACTTTTAATGACGAAGCTTTGGATGAAATTGCCTCCATCGCCTTTGAGGTGAACACAGAGGTAGAGAATATCGGAGCTCGCCGCCTGCACACAGTAATGAGCCGCCTGCTCAACGACATCCTGTTCGACGTGCCGGACAAGATCGGAGCCAACGCGCACATCGTAGTAGACCGCGCCATGGTACAGGAGAAGCTGTCCGGTATGGTGAAAAACCGTGATCTGAGTCAGTATATACTTTAGGAATGATGAATTATAAATTCTGAATTATGAAGTAACATCCTGGCGCGGGAGTCTATCCCGTGACTGTGGGTGTGCGCGAGTATCCAGAATCGCTGTTTAATTCAAAGCTGGTGTTTCTGCTGTGGCAGGAGCACCAGCTCTTTTTATTTAAATCAGGTTTTGATTATTATAGACATCATTATGAATGAAAGTCCAAAACATGTCTACTCCGCGATAGTTGCTGCAGCAGTTCTGCTTTCGATATTTACTGCCGTTCTAGCTTATATCATTACAGTTGAAGCGTCTTATTCATCAGATTGGAAAGAGACCAGAAACTTTAATCTTACTGTTGATACCTGCGATGAAGCAAAAAGTAAAGCAGAGAATGACTTTGAAAGAGGTTTGGTGCGCATGTATTTTAGTAGTGGAGTCTTAGAAGAACATCAAAATGGTTTTCCTTACAACTTCTATAACCGTCTAGAAAGTGAATATAATATAGAAGTCATATACACTGGAGATGTTGGTAATTCTCTACATAAATGTTACAATCTTATGATGGATGACCTGCTTGATGAAAAGTTAGGAAAACATACAATCGAAGACTTGTTCAATAAGTTAAGGGACGAGGAGTATGTACAATGAAGCATCTACCTAAGCACTCTATTCGTACCTCTAATTCATAATTCTTAATTCATCATTCCTAATTGTGAGCGAAGTGAACCTCTACATCATCACCGGATCCAGCAAGGGCATAGGCAAAGCCATTGCGGAAGAACTGCTGAAAGACGAGAACAACCAGGTCGTGGGCGTGTCGCGTACGTGCAGCATCAAGCACCCGAATTACCGTCACCAACCTATGGACTTCTCGGATGTGGAGGCCGTGGAACATAATCTTCAGAAGATATTCCTGCCGTACCCGGAGGCCACGAAGTTGGTGCTGATTAACAATGCCGGTGTGGTTGGCGATATTGGCTATGTGGGCGAGAAGATGCCGAACGAGCGCTTTGAGTTTGTGTTTGATGTGAACGTGATCGTACCTGCCATGCTGATGAACTCCTTTTTAGAAGTATACCAGCAGCACGCGGCGCAAAAAGTGGTGGTGAACATCAGCTCCGGCGCTGGCAAGTATCCGGTAGATGGCTGGGCCAGTTACTGCGCCTCCAAGGCCGCTATCGACATGCTTTCGCAAACGGTGCAGTTGGAGCAGGACAAGCGCGGAACTGGCGTGAAAATTTATGCGCTGTCGCCGGGGGTAGTAGATACACCCATGCAGGGGCAGATAAGGGCGAGTGATGTGAGCAAGTTCAGCACGGTGGAGAAATTTAGGCAGTACAAAGAAAATAATGAATTAGCCGCACCAGAAGAAGTTGGCAGGAAAGTAGCACACTTCCTGCAAAACACGGACAAGTATACCGAAGTAATCGTGTCGGTGCGGGATATGTAAATGCGTATTTGTCTTAGATCATTATACAAGAGCTTTGCCCAAGGGTAAGGCTTTTTTTATGGCTGGGCAGTTGTTTTGGGGTTAAGCCATTGATTAACAAAGGTGCAGGGATAAATGAATTTGAAATATATGTTGCTAAATTGTTATACATATGCTAAATTACTATATGTAAGTGTTTAATCACTTTAGCTGCACCTGAATGAAACACCCCATCTGCCCCCGCTGCGATGCGCAGGAAATAGTTAAAAGCGGTATCGTGAATGAGAGACAGCGCTATCGCTGCAAAAAATGCAGTTACTATTTCTCCGTCAACAAGATCGGAAAGAACATCGACAGCTACTACGTTACCAAAGCATTGCAACTCTACATCGAGGGAATCAGCTACCGCGAGATAGAACGCATCCTCGGCGTCAGCCATGTATCCGTCATGAACTGGGTCCGCAAGTATAAAATCAAGGCTCCGGAGCAAACCGAATATCACCCCACCTACAAAATCTTCAACCACGCTGAGCTGGTAGATTACCTCAAAAACGGCGGCAACCTGAAAGGCGCTGGCATGATGATCACTGAGCTGGGCGACAAGTACATGATGATCAAATGGAAGCGGTTTAAAGAGTAGCGCTACAGATTAGTCACTCTCAACGCCCAAGTACAACCGCTACCAAGTAAGTATGGCTTTTGAAACCAGTGGAGGTTGCAAACCCGGCATCATAGACAGGCACAAGCCTGAAGACTTGCGCTAGCTGGGCAGTTAGGCCAGAACCCGGGAAAAATCGCTTCTGGCCGCTTTCTCTTCGCTATACTTTCATTTGCTATATAAAATTAGCATAAAAGTACATTCACCACCACCTTTCTCACAGCAATTCCCTAAAATAGGTGAAAGATTCAGGGCATATCGTCCGCTAGTACTAACCTGCAAACTCCTGAACACCAATGAAAAAACTGTTGCTAAGTGTAGTGGCCGGGCTTGGGCTTTGCTGCTTTGGGGGAGGCGCTCTGGCGCAAGGGTCTACGCTGTATGGTCCTGGACTGAAGGTGCCCCTGAACGAGGACGGTTCAAAGTATGTGCGCGTCATACTATGGAACCAGGTGTGGGTGCGCTACAACGAAAACAACACGGGCTCACTCCGTAATGGTGAGCCCGAGGACGGCACCTTTGATGTAGGTCTGCGCCGCTCGCGGGTGCTGTTTTACTCCCAGATCTCTCCCCGCTTCCTGATCGTGACGCACTTTGGTATTAACAACCAGAATGCGGTGAGCGGGGGGCTTTCGGCTATAGACGGTAAGAAGCCGCAGCTCTTCATGCACGATGCGTATGTGGACTATAAGGTATTTGGCAATCAGTTGCACCTGGGCGCCGGCTTGCATTACTGGAACGGCATCTCGCGCATGTCCAATGCCAGCACACTGAACTTTTTGGCAATCGATGCGCCCATCTTTAATTGGCCTACCATCGAAACCACCGACCAGTTTGCGCGCATGTTTGGTGTTTTTGCGAAAGGCAAGCTTGGTAAGCTCGATTACCGGGTGGCGGTGAACGACCCGTTTCTGACAAACACGGCAGAGGCCATCTCTACTACAGCCAACTACAATCCCCGAAACAATAAAAAAGTATACCAGGGCTACTTCAACTACCAGTTCCTGGACCAGGAGTCAAACCTGCTGCCTTACATGGTGGGCACCTACTTGGGCACCAAAAACGTGTTCAACATCGGGGCGGGCTTCTTGCACAACAGCGATGCCATGTGGCGCGAAGAGCCGCTGGGATTTGGCGGTAGCAGGGCTGTGGAAGAGGATATGAGCCTGTTTAGCGTGGATGCCTTTCTGGACAAACCGCTGAATACAGAAACAGGTTCTGCTATCACAGCCTACGCTGTTTACTATAACTACGACTTTGGCAGAAACCATGTGAGCAGCATTGGCCTCCTTAACCCTGCCAACGGCGGGGGCGCCCTGCGGGGTAATGCCGTGCCAACAATCGGCACAGGCAGCATCTACTACGGACAGGCTGGTTTCCTGCTGCCAACGGATACCTTCGGCGAGGAGGCAAGGCTGCAGCCCTATGCCGCCTTTAGCTACGGCAAGTTCGATGCCCTGAGGGACGGTAGCGGCGACAGGGTGGCAGCAAAAGTGCTGGATGTAGGGGCCAATCTTTATATAGAAGCACACCACGCAAAGCTCACGCTGAACTACCGCAACCGCCCGGACTTCACCAGCATCAACAACCTGAAGTATAGGCCAGAGATTACGTTGCAGGCTATGATCTACTTATAAAATCCACTCATTTAAACATCTAACCTTATCACCAATGGAAAATAACAAAGGAAGAATGCAGGAGTACTGGAAGCGCAACGTGCGCATTCTCTTTATACTGCTTGCGCTTTGGTTCATCGTGTCCTTTGTATTCGGGATACTGCTGGTCGACGAACTCAACGCCATCCGGCTGGGCGGTTACAAGCTTGGGTTCTGGTTTGCCCAACAAGGCTCCATTTATAGTTTTGTCATCATCATCTTTGTTTATGTATGGCTGATGAACAAGCTGGACAGAGAGTTTGATGTGCACGAAGACTAATCAACTTAACTTACCTCAAAGACAACATATATGGGAATCCTAACCTGGACTTACATCATAGTGGGCCTTACATTTGCCCTTTACATCGGCATCGCCATCTGGTCGCGAGCCGGTTCTACCAAAGAGTTTTATGTGGCCGGCGGGGGCGTAAGTCCGCTGGCAAACGGTATGGCCACCGCCGCCGACTGGATGAGTGCGGCCTCCTTTATTTCCATGGCCGGCCTGATCTCGTTTATGGGCTACGACGGCTCTGTTTACCTGATGGGATGGACAGGTGGCTACGTGCTGCTGGCCCTGCTGCTGGCGCCGTACCTGCGCAAGTTCGGTAAGTTTACCGTTCCTGATTTTGTGGGCGACCGCTACTACTCCAGAACAGCGCGCTTGGTGGCCGTTATCTGCGCCATCTTTATCTCCTTTACCTATGTGGCCGGGCAGATGCGCGGTGTGGGCATCGTGTTTTCGCGTTTCCTGGAAGTGGAGATAGAGACAGGGGTGATCATCGGCATGGTGATCGTGCTTTTCTATGCCGTGCTTGGCGGTATGAAAGGCATCACCTATACACAGGTGGCGCAGTTCTGCGTGCTGATTTTCGCTTACATGGTACCGGCTGTGTTTATTTCCATTATGCTCACCGGTAACCCGATTCCGCAGCTGGGCCTGGGGAGCGAGCTGAACGACGGAACCTACCTGCTCGATAAGCTGGATGGCATGCTCACGGAACTAGGCTTCGCGGCCTACACCGACGGCAGCAAAGCTACCATCGACGTGTTCTTTATCACAGCGGCCCTGATGGTAGGCACGGCAGGTTTGCCACACGTAATTGTGCGTTTCTTCACTGTGCCGAAAGTAAAAGATGCCCGTATGTCGGCAGGTTATGCGCTGGTGTTTATCGCTATACTTTATACTACGGCTCCGGCGGTAGGTGCCTTCGGTATGTACAACATGCTGAACACCACCAGTAACCAACCTATCGCTTCTATGCCGCAATGGGTGGGCAACTGGGGCAAGACAGGCCTAATTACGGTGACGGACAAGAATGCTGACGGCATCATCCAGTACGTGAAGAACGCGGACCAGAACGAGCTTGCCATCGATAAGGACATTATGGTGCTGGCCAATCCGGAGATTGCCCGCCTGCCTAACTGGGTTATTGCCCTGGTGGCTGCCGGTGGTCTGGCAGCTGCGCTTTCCACGGCGGCTGGTCTGTTGCTGGTTATCTCTACCTCCATTTCGCACGACTTGCTCAAGAACTCGTTCATGCCGGGCATATCAGAGAAAAGCGAGCTGATAGCGGCGCGTATAGCAGCTACGGCAGCTGTTGTAGTGGCCGGTTACTTCGGTATTTACCCGCCGGGATTTGTGGCCGAGGTTGTGGCCTTTGCCTTCGGTCTGGCGGCGGCCTCTTTCTTCCCGGTCATTATCATGGGTATCTTCTCGAAAACCATGAATAAGCAGGGCGCTATCTGGGGTATGGTAACAGGCCTCGCCTTTACGCTGGCGTATATTTCCTACTTCAAGTTCGTTAATCCTGCCGCCAATGTGCCTGAAAACTGGTGGTTCAATATATCGCCGGAAGGCATTGGAACCCTTGGCATGGTGCTGAATTTTATTGTATCTTTTTTGATATCAAAAATGACACCTCCGCCGCCGGCGCATGTTCAGGACCTGGTGGAGGATATCAGAATTCCGCGTGGAGCAGTCGCATCAACGGGGGCACATTAAGCGTTCTTTATATCATTAAATAGCAGACCCCACTCCCGGTCTTCCACAACGGAGGCAGGGGTGGGGTCGCTAATTGAATCAGACTTATACTTAACCGACTCATGCGCGACCGTGTAAAAGGCAGGCGACTTTTCTTCATCAGCATCCTGTTCCTGGTGCTGTTGAATTTCCCGGTGCTCTCCATCTTTAACAAAGGTGGTGTGGTGGCGGGGGTGCCTGTTTTATACTTGTACATGATGCTGGTGTGGCTGGCTTGTATCGTGGCCATCGGCCTGTTTGTGGAGCGGAAGCAGATTCGTAAACCGAAAGGCAAAGTATGAATTACTGGCTCGTCATCGGTGTGTCGTTTCTGTACCTGGCTTTGCTGTTCGGCCTGGCTTACTGGGCAGAGCGCCGTTCGGTGGCAGGTAAAAGTTTTGTCAGCAACCCCTACGTCTACGCGCTGTCGATGGCCGTGTACTGCACCGCCTGGACCTACTATGGCAGTGTAGGGCGCGCAGCCACCACCGGCTTGCAGTACCTGGCTATTTATGTGGGCCCCACCCTGATGGCGCCGCTTTGGTGGGTGGTACTGCGCAAAATCATCCGCATCTGCAAAGTGCAGCGCATCACCACACTGGCCGATTTCATTTCCTCGCGCTACGGTAAAAGCATTACGCTGGGCAGCATTGTAACTATTATCTGCGTGCTGGGCGTGATACCCTATATCTCCATACAGCTAAAAGCCATCACCAGCAGCCTTAGCATGCTCACGAACAGGGCAGGCGAGGTAGAAGCATTCCCGGATACATCGTTTTTTATTGCGATTGGGCTGGCACTGTTTACCATTGTGTATGGCACGCGGCATATCGAGGCCACCGAGCGCCACGAAGGTATGGTAACGGCTATTGCATTCGAGTCGGTGCTGAAGCTGGTGGTGTTTATCGTAGCCGGTGTGTTTGTGACCTATGTTGTTTTCAACGGGTTTGATGATGTGATGGCGCAGGCGCAGCAGCTGCCGAATTTCCAGCAACTGATGACGTTCAGCAACGAGAGCGGCTTTGCAGAGTGGTTCTGGATAGTGTTTTTATCGATGCTGGCCATCCTTTTCCTGCCGCGCCAGTTTCAGGTGGCGGTGGTGGAGAACGTGGACGAGCAACACCTGAACAAGGCCATGTGGCTGTTTCCGCTATACTTGTTTGCCATCAATATTTTCGTGCTGCCCATTGCACTAGGAGGCAACATCCTATTTGCCCCCGGTACCTACGATGCTGATATGTTTGTGCTGGCCATTCCGCTGAGTCAGGGGCAAAGTCTGCTGGCGCTGCTGGTATACTTAGGCGGTTACTCGGCGGCCACCAGCATGGTAATCGTGGCCACCATCGCTTTAAGTGTGATGATGAGCAACAACCTGGTGATGCCGCTCATGATCAACACACCCTACTTCAAAACCAGCAACCAGGACCGCCTCACGCGCATCCTGCTCTACAGCCGCCGCCTCTGCATTCTGGTGGTGCTGCTGCTGGCTTATTTATATTACAAAGGCGTAGCCGAATACTACTCGCTCGTAGAGGTGGGGCTGGTGTCGTTTGCGGCGGTGGCGCAGTTTGCCCCGGCCGTGATAGGTGGTATCTTCTGGAAGGAAGGCACCAAAGGAGGTGCCCTGGCAGGCATTGTGGTGGGCGCCATCCTGTGGTTTTATACCTTGGTGATACCCTCTATTGTGGGGGTGGGCATGCTGCCGCCAAGCGTGATGACGCAGGGGCCGTTTGGCATCGAGCTGCTGAAGCCGTTTGCCCTTTTTGGCCTGCAGGGGATGGACTATATCTCACACGCCATGTTCTGGACCATGTTCCTGAACGCCGGCTTCTACGTGGGCGTATCCTTGCTAAGTCGGCAAACCTCGCAGGAGCGGAACCAGGCGGAGGTGTTTATGGATATTTTCCGCTACTCCACCGTGTATGAGTCGTCCATCGTCTGGAAGGGCACGGCGTACATACCTGATATCAAATCGCTGCTGGTGAATTTTCTTGGAGAGAAACGTACCGAAACGGCTCTTAAAACTTACCAGCGCAAGTACCCGGCTCCGGAGGATGAAAGTGGTAAAGCCGACCCGAAACTGGTTACTTATGCCGAAAAGCTGCTGTCGGGCGTGATCGGGACATCGTCGGCGCGCATTATGGTGGCCTCGGTGGTGAAGGAGGAGGAGATAAGTATAGACGAAGTGCTGAACATCCTGCGGGAGTCGCAGCAGCTCATCAGCATCAACAACGAGCTGCGGCGAAAATCGCTGGAGCTGCGGCGGGCAACCGAGCAGCTGCGCAGCGCCAACGAGCGCCTGAAGCAGCTGGACGAGCTGAAGGATGAGTTCCTGTCGACGGTAACGCACGAACTGCGCACGCCGCTCACTTCTATCCGGGCACTTTCCGAAATCCTGTACGACAACTCTGACATGGACCGCGAGGACCAGGAGCACTTCCTGCACACCATCGTGAAGGAGTCGGAGCGACTGACGCGCCTGATTACTCAGGTGCTGGACCTGGAGCGCTTTGAGAGCGGCCGCCAGAAACTGAACATGGAGCCAGTGCAGTTAAAGGAGCTTGTGCAGGAATCAGTGGAAGCGCTGGAGCAGCTGATACAGGAGAAAGGCATTGAGCTGATTGTGGATGTGCAGCACAGTTTGCCAGGTATAAACGCCGACCGCGACCGCCTGATACAGGTGCTGGTCAACCTCATCTCCAACGCCATCAAGTTCTGCAATCCGGAGCAGGGCAAGATTATCGTGTCGTGCTACTTTATCGATGGGGACGTAAAAGTGAATGTGGTGGACAACGGCAAAGGCATAGACCCTGAGAGCCAGCAGCAGATCTTCGACAAGTTTTACCAGGCCAAGCACCAGAACATCCGCAAGCCAGAGGGCAGCGGACTGGGGCTGGCCATCAGCAAAAAAATAATTGAGTCGCACCAGGGGCGGCTGTGGCTGGAGAGTAAGCCGGGTAAAGGAGCAAAGTTCTCCTTTACGCTGCCTGTAAAGGTAACAGCCGCCGCTGCTAAAGTATAAACTATGGGTAAAGTGAAAGAGAAACTGAAGGTGTTGGTGGTGGATGACGAGCCAAGTATACTGCTGCCGCTGGAGTTCCTGATGCGGAAAAACGGCTATCAGGTGTTTATTGCGCGCAACGGCACAGAGGCCATCGAGAGCGTGAACAAAGAACTGCCGCAGGTGGTGGTGCTCGACATTATGATGCCCGACGTGGATGGCTACGAAGTATGCCGCCACATCCGCCAGAAAGAAGAAATGAAAGGAGCCAAGGTTATTTTTCTGAGTGCCAAAACGAAGGAGGCTGACGTGAAGAAAGGCTATGCCGTGGGAGCGGACCTGTACATCCCCAAGCCTTTCTCGACCCGTTTCCTGATGGAGAAAATCAAAGAAATGACTGTGAGTTGAACGTATAAAACAGCAACACTATGGAGACTTCAACCCGAACGCCCAAAACATACGCGCAGGCCTACGCCCAAAGTATAGCAGAGCCGGAAACTTTCTGGGGAGAGCAGGCCGCGCAGCTGGATTGGTACGAGAAACCGGAGCAAATCCTGAGCACCGACGAGAACGGTTTTTACCGCTGGTTTAAGGGCGGCAAGCTAAACACGGCTTACCTGGCCCTGGACTACCACGTAGACAATGGCCGCGCAGACCAGAATGCACTGATCTACGATTCTCCGGTTACCAATACCATCAGGAAGTACACGTACCGGGAGCTGCGCGATTTTGTGGCCCGCTTTGCCGGTGCGCTGCAAAACCTGGGCGTGGGCAAGGGGGATACCGTTGTTATTTACATGCCCGTTATTCCGGAGGCGATGGTGGCGATGCTGGCCTGTGCCCGCCTGGGCGCAATACACTCGGTGGTGTTCGGAGGCTTTGCCCCGCATGAGCTGCGCGTACGCATTGATGACGCCAAGCCCAAAGTAGTGATCTCCGCCTCCTGCGGCATCGAATTTGCCAATATAATCCCGTACAAGCCCCTGCTCGATAAGGCGCTCGATACCAGCATCCACAAGCCAGCCCATACCATTATCTTTCAGCGGCCGCAGGTACAGGCAGAGATGCAGCCGGGCCGCGACCTGGATTACATGGAAGTACTGGAGCAGGCCGAGCCTGCCGACTGTGTGCCGGTTGATGCCACCGACCCGCTGTACATCCTTTATACTTCGGGCACCACCGGCAAGCCCAAAGGCATTGTGCGTGACAACGGCGGCCATGCCGTGGCGCTTAAGTATAGCATGAAAGCCGTGTATGATGTAGACCCGGGTGATGTATTCTGGGCTGCCTCAGATGTGGGCTGGGCCGTAGGGCACTCTTACCTGGTCTATGGTCCGCTGATCCACGGCTGCACCACGATACTTTTTGAGGGCAAGCCAGTGCGCACGCCCGATGCCGGCACGTTCTGGCGCGTGATTCAGGAGCACGGGGTAAAGGTGTTGTTCACGGCCCCGACCGCTTTCCGCGCCATCAAAAAGGAAGACCCGGACGGGCTGTTTAAGAAGAAGTCCGACACGCCATCGCTCAGGTACCTGTTCCTGGCCGGAGAGCGCTGCGATGTGGCCACTTACCATTGGGCAAAAGATATGCTGCAAGTGCCGGTGATCGACCACTGGTGGCAAACTGAATCTGGCTGGCCGATGGTGGCCAACATGATGGGCATTGAAGATTTGCCTGCCAAGCCCGGCTCTGCCGGTAACCCGGTTTGTGGCTATGAGGTGCAGATTCTGAACGAAGAAGGCAAGCAGCTCATCCCAAACCAGGAAGGCATTGTGGCCGTGAAACTACCGCTGCCGCCGGGCTGCCTGCCCACGCTCTGGCAGGACGATGAACGTTTCCGTAAATCATACCTGGAGCAGTTCCCGGGCTATTACATGACCGGTGATGGTGGCTATATTGATGAAGAGGGTTACGTGTACATCATGGGCCGCATTGATGATGTGATTAACGTATCCGGGCACCGCCTTTCTACCGGCGAGATGGAGGAGATGGTAGCCGCGCACCCGGCAGTGGCCGAATGTGCCGTGGTAGGGATAGCCGATGACCTGCGCGGGCAACGACCTATCGGACTGGTGGTGCTGAAAGATGGGCAGACGATAGGGGAGCAGCAACTGGAGAAAGAATTGGTAAGTATGATCCGGGAGCAGATTGGTGCGGTGGCTTATTTCAAAAATGTGCTGCTCGTAAACCGACTGCCTAAAACCCGGTCCGGCAAAATACTCCGCCGCATTCTGCGCCACATCGCCGACGGTACCCCTTACGCCGTACCCTCCACCATAGACGACCCGGCTATCCTGACCGAGATTCGCGATCACCTGAAGAAACGACGCATCGGGAATGCCTTTCTAAATCTTAAGACAAACGCAAACCAAGAACTAAACCTTGCCATGACGAACTATCAAGTTAAAACTTTTGAGGAGTACCAGGAAGCCTACAAACGCAGCACCGAAGATCCGGAAGGCTTCTGGTCTGATATAGCAGAAACCTTTACCTGGCGCAAAAAGTGGGATAAAGTGCTTGACTGGAATTTTGAGGAGCCAAGTATAAAGTGGTTTCAGGGCGGTAAAATGAACATCACCGAAAACTGCCTGGACCGCCACCTGAAAACCCGTGGCAACAAGCTGGCCCTGATCTGGGAGCCCAACGACCCGAAAGAGCGCTTTGTGCGCTATACGTACCGCGAATTGCACGAGAAAGTATGCCAGTTTGCCAACGTGCTTAAAAAGAACGGCGCCAAGAAAGGCGACCGCATCTGTATTTACATGCCGATGATCCCGGAACTGGCGATGGCGGTGCTGGCCTGTGCCCGTATCGGTGCCATCCATTCGGTTGTGTTTGCCGGTTTCTCTGCCGTAGCCATGGCCGACAGAATCAATGATGCCCAGTGTAGTATGGTGCTCACGTCTGACGGACTGAACCGCGGAGCCAAGCAGATTCCGGTGAAGCGCGTGGTAGATGAGGCACTGGAGCAGTGCGAGTCGGTGAAACGTGTGATTGTGTTTGAGCGTTTGGGTTGGGCCGTTAATATGCTGGAAGGCCGTGATGTGTGGTTCCACGATGAGGTGCAGGGTGTGAGCAAAGATTGCCCTGCCGAGGAAATGGATGCCGAAGACATGCTCTTTATACTGTATACCTCTGGCTCAACGGGCAAACCCAAAGGCGTGGTGCATACGTGCGGCGGCTACATGGTGTATGCGCAGTACAGTTTCAGCAATGTGTTCCAGTACCAGGAAAGCGACATCTACTGGTGTACGGCTGATATCGGCTGGATCACCGGCCATACGTACCTGGTATACGGCCCGCTGCTGGCTGGTGCCACCACCCTGATGTTTGAAGGCGTGCCTACCTACCCGGACAACGGCCGTTTCTGGCAAGTATGCGACAAGTTTGGCGTAACAATATTCTATACCGCTCCAACTGCTATCCGTGCTCTGATGGGAGGTGATATCGACGACGTGCTCTCGTACAGTCTGGACTCGCTGCGGGTGCTGGGTTCGGTGGGAGAACCTATAAACGAGGAGGCTTGGCACTGGTACCATACCCACGTCGGCAAGGAGGATTGCCCGGTAGTGGATACCTGGTGGCAAACTGAAACTGGCGGCATCATGATCTCTACCCTGGCTGACGTAACCCCGATGAAACCAAGCCACGCAGGGCTGCCGCTGCCGGGCATACAGCCAATACTCGTGGATGGCGAGGGCAAAGAAATAACCGAAAACGGGCAGGAAGGCTACCTGTGTATGAAATTTCCGTGGCCGGGCATCATCCGCACCACCTACGGCGACCACGAGCGCGCCCGCCTCAGCTACTTCTCTACCTACAAAGGTTTATACTTTACCGGCGATGGTGCCAAACGCGACGAGAACGGACTGTACCGTATCATCGGCCGGGTGGATGATGTGATCAACGTATCGGGTCACCGTTTCGGAACCGCCGAGATCGAGGAAGCTATTAACCACAACGAGCACGTGATTGAGTCGGCTGTGGTGGGTTACCCGCACGATGTGAAAGGGCAGGGCATCTACGCCTTCGTGATTCTGAAAGACAAGCCGGAGCGGGAAGAGTGGCTACGTGCCGAGATCATCGAGACGGTGGTAGAGAAGATCGGTAAAATCGCCAAGCCTGATAAAATCCAGATCGTAAGCGGTCTGCCGAAAACAAGGTCAGGCAAGATCATGCGCCGCATCCTGCGCAAAGTAGCCGAAGGTGACACCTCTAATTTAGGCGATACCTCAACCCTCCTTGATCCGGATGTAGTGGAAGAGATCAAGAACAACGCGCTGTAAGCGTAAAGTAAGTTTAGTTGTTTAAAGCCCTGTAGCTCTTGCTGCAGGGCTTTTTAGGTGTTTAGCAAGTTTTCTTTAGCGCTAGGGTTGTGTAGCGTAAAGCCGATGCATGATGTATATAACCACCCCTAGTCCCTCCTTTTTCTAAGGCGGGGAGTTTTATCCTCAGAAGTGTTAACATCCCCCTACCCCCTTCAAAGGGGGATTTAGCCTTTGTTGCATAGCATGAGCCATCGCCATCTGAACCGAATCCAGTCCTTGGGTTGAGCGCCTCTGGAGTTTTTCGGTCCCGCTGGAGGCGGGATTGCAAAGCGAAGCGAGCAAAGAAAAGGTCCCAGCGCGATGCCCTTATCGAGGGCCCCTCCCCCCAGGACGGGGCCCCGCGGCCGTGAGCGCTCCAAAGCCAGAAGTGGAACTGTTGGTATTCGGGAACTGGAGGATGAACAGTAGCTAGTAAGGATAGCTTGGTTCAAGTTACGGCAAGCAGCGGCTATAGAATTATAAATTGTGGAATGTAGAAGCTGTTGAAGGCACAAGCGGACGCTTGCGCCAGGGAATGTAACAAGTATAGCCACGGCGCAAGTATGGCCGCCGCTATACAAGTATGGGTTAAAGCCCTTCGAGTTATGAACTCAACACCATGGCAGGACACGAACTGCAAGCTCGCGCCAGCGGGCGAAATTCTTAACTCCAATCTCCTTGCACCTCATCCCCAAATCCCTTACCTTAAACAAACAAACCCCCACCTTATGAAACCCGCCAACGCCATACAGGAGCGCGTACTGGAGTTCCTGCAACAGTACCCGCCCTTTAACCTGATTAGCCAGGAGCAACTGCAGCAGTTGGCGGGGCAGGTGCGGGTGCAGTACCTGGAGCCGGAGCAGACGCTATTCAACCAGGGAGACACACCGCATGAAGTCTTTTACGTGGTGCGGCAAGGGTCGGTGCGGCTGGAGCAGGGCATGGGCGAGGCAAAGCGTCTGGTGGATGTGTGCGACGAAGGTGATGTGTTCGGGGCGCGGGCGCTTATCGCCAAAAAGAACTATTCCTCTACCGCCACGGCCACCGAGGAAACGCTCGTGTACGGCGTGTCCATTGCACTGTTTGATCCGATCCTGCACCACAACCCGGAGGTGGCTTTATACTTTGCCGCAGGCTTCGCGGCTGGCGGACCGGTGCAACAGGGCAACATGCAGGAAACAAACGAGGCCCGCCGCAGCCTTCACAGAACCACCACGCAGCAACTGCACCTCGAAGACGTGCTTACCCTGAGTACGGGCCACAATAAAGTTACCTGTACCGCCCAAACGTCCATTCGACTGGCTGCCCAGATCATGAGCGACAAGGACTCCAGTTTTATACTTGTAGTGGATGAGGAGGAGCATCCCATTGGCATTCTGACCGACACGGACCTGCGCAAGCGCGTGGTTGCGGGGCATGTTGGAATTGACGACATGGTGGAGGCGGTGATGTCGGAGCCGGAGGTAACCATTGCTCCCAACCCGCACATGGCCGAAGCCCTGCTGCTGCTGATGCGGCACCGGGTAAAGCACCTCTGCGTAACGCGTGACGGCACTGTAAATTCGCCGGTGGAGGGCGTGCTGACAGAGCATCATTTGTTGCTGGCCCAGGGAAATAACCCTGTCGTGCTGGTGCAGGAGATCCGGCAGACGTCAAGTATAGCGCACCTGCCTGCTATCCGGAATCGGGCTGAGGAACTGCTGCAGAAATACCTGGAGCAGGACGTGAACATCGCCTTTGTCGCCAACATCATGACAGAGATTAACGATGCGCTGGTGGTGCGGGCACTGCAGCATGCCGAAGGTATACTTGGTGAGCCGCCGCTGCGCTATTGCTGGCTCTCTATCGGGAGTGAGGGCCGTGAAGAGCAGCTATTGCGCACCGATCAGGACAATGCGCTGGTGTTTGAAGATGCCCATGTGGGGCTGGAGCAGGAGGCGCAGGCCTACTTCGTGCAGTTGGCGGTGCTGGTAAACGAGGTGCTGGAGCAGTGCGGCTTCGAGAAATGCCCGGCCAACATGATGGCCGGTAACCCGAAGTGGTGCCAGCCGCTGCACGCCTGGAAGCAGTACTTCCACAACTGGATACACGAGCCAACCGAGGAGGCGCTGCTGAACGCCAGCATCTTTTTCGATTACCGGCCTTTGCACGGCAACCTGGTGCTGGCCAAAGAACTGACCAGCTACATATACGAGCACATACAGCAGGAGCGAATTTTTCTGCCCTACCTGGCAAAGCACGCTCTGCAGAGCCCGCCGCCGCTTAGCTTTTTCCGCAATTTTATGGTGGAGCGCGGCGGCGACCACAAGGACCAGTTCGACATAAAGCTGCGGGCCATGACGCCACTAGTGGATGCTGCCCGCGTGCTGACGCTGTACAACCGCGTGGCCGGGGAAAATAATACCTTCAAGCGCTTTGCCAGGCTGGCGGAACTGGAACCGCAGAACGCCACTCTCTACCGCGAGGCCGCCATGGCCTACGAGATTATGATGCGGCACCGCGCCTTGAGTGGCTTGCGCAACAATGATACAGGGCGGTACATCAACCCGGCCCAGTTGAATAAGCTGGAGCGGCAGACACTGCGAAACACTTTTAAAATCATCAGCGATGTGCAGGAGCTGCTGCAGGTGCGGTTCCAGCTAAACTACCTCAACGCATGAGGCGCTGGTGGAAAGAACTTCTTCGTGGCAAGCCACAGGCGGCTCCCGGCGATCCGGACTTCTGGCAGGCGTACATCAGAGCCGTCAACAGCCAGTTCTCCGCCGCAAATCCCTTAGCCACTGCCGAGTTTGTTGTGTTCGACACAGAAACAACGGGGCTGGACCCCAAACAGGACAAAGCGCTGTCGATCGGGGCCGTAAAAGTGCTTGCAGGGCAGGTGCTGGTGCAGGAGAGCTTTGAATGCGTGGTGCGGCAACAGATTGCGCATGGCAATAAAAGTGCGGAAGTGCACGGGTTGCTGCGCCAGGAAGTGGAGCAGGGAGTGTCCGAACCGGAGGCCCTGAGGCAGCTTCTGGACTTCGCTGGTGGAGCCGTGCTGGTAGGCCACCACGTGGCGTTCGACATGGAAGTGGTGAACGGCATGATCAAGGGCAGCGGCATCAGTGGCAAGCTGCACAACAAAACCCTGGATACCGCCCAGCTTGCCAAACGCCTGGAGCGCCGCCACCATTCCCCCGACAGCTTCAGCCGCTCCGACTATACCCTGGATAGCCTTATTCACAAGTATAACCTGTCGAATGAATCGCGCCACACCGCCGCAGGAGATGCCTTTATCACCGCCATACTGCTGCTGAAACTGCTGGCACAGGCAAAGAAGCGGGGAATAAATATGGTGGGGGAGTTGGTGAGGTAACTATTAATTTTTTAAGCCTGGTTCGATGCAGGAGGTATTTAATTTAAGATAGCTTATTCATATATTTAGCGACTCTTATTAAATAAAAGCATCTATGAGACAAACATCCTTCAAACAGTACTTCATTGCATTGCTGGCATTGTTGGTACTAACATCTTGTGAAAAAGACGACATTTCTGTGGCACCTGTAGTTGATCAAGGAGGCTATGGGAACCTGTCTTATTTTGCGAAAGCCTCGGGGGCTGGTGTTAAACGAATGGGCGCCAAAGCTGATAACACAATGAGTTCCGCTGCTGTTGAATGGACTTCCGCATCTATCTATGTCGAAAAAATAGCCTTTGTTGGGAAAAGTGAAAGCCTGCTGGATACTACCATTCTTGTAGGAAAGAACATCAATATATTCAATGCTGATGCTTTGGCGGGAATAATCCAGTTACCCACAGGTTCTTATAAAGATGTGAAGGTTAAACTGTTTGCACGTAAATCAGAAAAGTCTGAAATGGCTTTTAGCCTCAAAGGGGCATTTGTAAATGCTAAAGGAGGAATAGATAGTGTAAGGGTAGGAAGCTCTTTCCCCTTCGAGGCGAATCTTGAGGTTACGGATATAGAAATCAATCCTTCAGATAAGTACAACGTGACTTTTACCTTCAATCTAGACAAAGTGCTAACGGGAATCTCGACAGAGTTACTACAGACCGCGAGAAGCTATGCCACAACAAACAATAAACGATTGTATGTGATCTGGAAGGGCGGATCTGATGAGGAACCATTCTACGACCAAGTTATTGAGAACTGGCAAACTGTTGCCAGTGTTGTCGTTACCAAAGAATAACCTGCCTGCATTTAATCAGAGGTTGGCGCATGCGTGTCCCTTGTGCATTTATGATATTGTGCATTTCCCTGCTTTGTCTCTACGATTTTGTTTTTTGCTCCAATAACAACTACAACTGGTTATACCAGGCGTTAGTCGGATGCTGATTTAGAAATATGGAAAGGGTAACTTCATCAGGGAGAGGTATGTCTGGAGGCGTTCCTTAGAACCGGGAGCAGAATGGTAGCTTCCTGGAATTTTCAAGAAGTAGAAGTAGGTCCGGATATGACTCCTTTACAATCGGGAAAAACAGAACCGGGACAAATTATTTACTGTACCCTGTTTCAGCCGCCTCTCTCCCAAAATCCCTTACCCATACTTCCGCAACCTGCAAACCCCTATCTTTGCCCCGCAACAACCTACAGCTATGATCGACGAAACACATAACCCCTGGACAACACTTTCCAGCAAACACATCTACCAGAACCCATGGATCAGAGTGCGCGAAGACCAGGTGCTAAACCCCAGCGGGGGCGAAGGCATCTACGGCGTGGTGAGCATGAAGAACAAAGCCATCGGCATCATTCCCATCGACGACGAGGGCAACACTTACCTGGTGGGTCAGTACCGCTACCCGCTGGATGAGTACAGTTGGGAAATTCCGATGGGCGGAGGTCTGGTAGAGAACGACATCCTGGAGTCGGCGAAGCGCGAGCTGAAGGAGGAAACCGGATTTACGGCTGCCCAATGGACTAATATCTGCCGCCTGCACACCTCAAACTCCGTTACCGATGAGGAGGGCTTTGTTTTTCTGGCACAGGAACTAAAGGCCGGGGAAACGGCTTTTGAAGAGACAGAGGAGCTGCATATCAAAAAGGTGCCTTTCAAGGAAGCCCTGCGCATGGCCATGAACAACGAGATCACCGATGCCATCAGCGTGGCAGGTATTCTGAAGGCGGCTTTTATCCTGCAGGAGCAGGGAAAACTGTAGCACCGGTTTATACTTGGCGGCGACCCTTCGCGTTTATACTTGCGGTAGGCCAGCACGGCGCCCGCGAGAATTGTACAGTGGTGGATTATTATTACATTTGGGCGTATGAAAGCTGTTAAATACCTATCTCACAGAATCTACACTACCTGGTGCGTTACCTGCTTTGTGCTGCCCTTTGTGGTAACGTATCCGCTGCAGGCGGTGCTGATGCGCAGGAAGAAGTGGTACAGCCAGTTACACAACATCAACCGGCTTTGGTCTTCGTCGGCCCTGCGCCTGTTCCTGACGCCCCTGGCAGTGGAGTGGCGCATGAAACTGGACCGGAAACAGCGTTACATCTTCACCCCAAACCACAGTTCTTACCTGGATATTCCGGTGGTGCTGCATGCCATCCCCGGATTTATTAACTTTGTGGGCAAAGCCGATTTGTGCAAGGTGCCCTTGTGGGGCAAAGTATACGAAAAGCTTTATATCCCGGTGGACCGCAAGAGCCCCATCAGCAGCGCCAAAAGCTACCTGAAGTCGCTTAAATCGCTGGAGGAGGGCCGCAGCCTGGTCATTTTCCCGGAGGGCACCATTCCCAAATCAGCCGGGGAACACATGCTGGCTTTCAAGGACGGTCCGTTTAAGCTGGCCATTGAGAAGCAGCTGCCGGTGGTGCCCATCACGATGCCATACAACCAACGCTTTCTGCCCGACCTGGACGGCAAACTGAAGGTGCGCTGGCATCCGCTGAAGATCATCATACACGAGCCCATCGAAACGAAGGGGCTCACGCTGGCCGACCTGCCGCAGCTGAAAGAGCAGGTGTTCCAGATTATTCAATCAGAATTAAATAAACATACCAAAGTACATGTCAACAGATATTCAGACTATCCGCAAAATAGCGCACTTAGCAAGGCTTGAGTTTAACGAGGAGAAAGAGCAGGAGATGCTGCAGGACCTGAACAAGATCCTGAACTGGGTGGACCAGCTGCGCGAGCTGGATACCGAGCACATCGAGCCGCTCATCCACATGTCGGAGGAGGTGAACGTGCTGCGCGAGGACGAGGTGCGCAATACCATTACCCATGAGGAGGCCCTGCTGAACGCCCCTAAAAAAGACTCCGATTATTTCCGCGTGCCGAAAGTAATGGAGTAATCTGCCGGCATAAGTATAAAGACAATCCGTGCCCGTTGTGCTTCTAAACTTACTGGTTTTAGCTTGGCGGCAGGCTGTGAAATCAGAATGTCTTGTGTCTTTTGTCGTGATACTTGTGTCCCTTATATATGAATAAAATAAAGTTTTGGGAAAGATGGGATACGCACACCAGGTATCCCTATCTTTTTTTGCTCCTGCTCGCGGCGCTGGCGCTGCTGCTGGGGGTGTATCATTTTTTTACCGGCGAAAACACGGTTTTTGCCTGGGACAAGCTACCTGACCTGCAGGTGGTGCCGCTGCCCGTGCACGAGGTAACGCGCCTGCTGGAGCCCTTCACCCTTTCCGCCGACGGGTACCTGATACTGGAGCAGTACGATGTGGCCCTGCCCGGCACCAGCATCCCGGCCGCCGCGGTGCTGCTGGGTATGGTGGCCGTCTGCGTTGCGTTTTACGCGGCCGCCATCAGCACCATGAAGCGCCTGGCATACTTTGGTGGCGTGCTGCTGCTGATGCTGTTCCTGGCCACCTTCAATTTCGATTTGCTGGATATTTTTGGCAGCGCCACCCAAACCATGCTGCTGCTAAGTATAGCGCTGCTGGCTATGGGCAGCTATGCCTTCCACGCCTTCCTGCCCGAAACCAACTTCTCGCTTCGCGTGCTGGCCATGCTGGGCGTGGTAACCCTGCTGGGGCTTCTGATCTACAGCGAAGCCGATTTCTCGGCTGAACTGGTGACGCTGCACCTGGTGAACTACAACTCCATCGGGTTGCTCGCGGCGGCGGTGCTTTTTATACTTTGGGTGGCCTACGAAAACGTGAACGCGCTGCTCTGGATCAACACACAGGCCAGCACACCTGAGCGGCGTTTCAGCATGTGGCAGTTCCTGCTCATCAGTGTTTTATACTTGCTGAGCCTGCTGCTGATGTACCTGCGCTACATCGGCTACATCCGCACCGAGATCATTTACATCAACAGCTACCTCATCCTGCTGCTTTCCACGGTGGCGGGATTCTGGGGCATGCGGCAGCGCGAGAAAGTATACAGCGGCATGTTTTCCTTTCGTCCGACGGGAGCCGTTTTGTACCTGGTGTTCGCCACCATAACGTTCCTGAGCATCGGCTACGCCTTCGCCACCGCCAACGACTCGCTCATCACCCTTTTCCGCGACATGGTGCTGTACTCGCACCTGGCTTTCGGCTTTGGCTTCCTGCTGTATGTGATGATCAACTTCGGGCGATTGCTGGAGCAGCGCCTGCCCGTGTACAAAGTGGTGTACGAGCCGCAGAAGTTCTCGCTTTTCTCGTTTTTCGTGATGAGCCTGGTGCTTTGCGTAATCCTGGTGATGCGCACGCAGTACCGTGTCTACTTCTACGCCCAGGCGGGTTATTACAGCTACATCGGCGATCTGTACCGCGCTTCTGACAATAATATTCTGGCCGTGCGCTTTTATGAGGAAAGCGATGTGTTTGACAACAGCAACGTGAAAGCCAACTATAGCCTGGCCGCACTGCACCGCCAGAACCAGCAGCGCAACGAGGAGATACTAAGGTTGCAGAAAGCCCTGGAAAAGCGCCCAAACCCGAAGCTCTACGTGCGCCTGGCCAACCTCTACGACGAGAAGCAGTACTTTTTTGAGCGGCTGTATGTGCTGCAGGAGGGCGTTGAGAAGTTTCCGGAGAGTGCGGAGATATACAACAACCTGGCCCTGCTTTACGCCCAGACCAGCGTGCAGGACAGCACCGAATACTACTTTAACCTGGCACAGGAGTATGCCTCCGATGAGGACGTGATTTACAGCAACCGCCTAGCCTACTACACCCGGCAGGCGATGCTGGAACCGGCGAAGACGGTGCTGGAGGAATCCAGGAAGGGCAAGTATAGAACGCTACGCAGCAACCAGTCGGCACTGCGCCAGCTCCTGGGCATGGAGCCGCAGAGCAAAGAGCCTTTTCGTCCCGACTCGCTGCAGGCGGTGGAGGATTTCACGCTGTTCTACAACCAGACCATCAGCCGCCTGGGCAGGGGGGACACCACCAGCCTGCAGGCCATCAACAGTTACCTGGCCTCTCCGGGCAACCAGATATTTTACGGCGACCTGCTGTTTCTGAAGGGCCTGGTGCACCACTATGACGGATTGCCGCAGGAGGGCCGCAACACCATGGAGAACCTGGCGCTGCAACTGGAGAATAAAAGCGGTTATTATTATAATGTGCTGGGGCAGTGGATGCTGGAGGAGAACAACTTCAGGGCTGCTGCCGCCTACTTTAAGCAGGCCAAAGACAGGGGCTATGCGCAGGCGTACCTCTCTGAGGGCTATGCCCTGGCCATGGCGTACCAACCCGAGGCGGCCGTGGCGGTGCTGGAAGAGGTGGCCTACACCGAAAACGAAGCGGCCATCACCTTGGCCCAGGACCTGGCGGCCCTGCTCCGCAAAACAGTGCCGGAAGTGCTGCAGGAGCCTTCAGACAAGGATAAACTGCAGTACCTGCTGGCGTACCTGCCCCACCTGGCTCCCCAACAGGTGGACTCGTTGGTGAATGCGGTGGAGGAAAAGGACCTGAAGCGCCGTGCCCTGGTGGCACGCGTAGACTACCTGCTGCAAAACCGAAAGCTGAAACCCGCCTACGATGCCATTACCGAGGCATCAACCCAGTTGCAGCCGGAAGGTGAGTTGCGCTCGCAGCTGAACCTGCAACAGCTACGCCTGTGGCTTTACACCGAGAAGTACGACGTGCTGCTGAACCGACTGGACAAGTTGTACCTGACGGACCGGGACAAACGCCATGCACTGTACTTTAAGGCGCGGATAGCCGAGGCACGTGGGCGCACCGAGGAAGCCGCCTCCCGTTACCAGCAGGCCCTGAGAATGCTAATTTATGATGAGGAAACCATACTGGCTGCCGCCAACTTCTACGACAAGTATAAACCCGAGGCGGAGACGGCCTACAGCATTCTGCTAAGCGGTATCACCTATAACCCCTATGCAGCCAAACTGCACCAGGCTTACGCGCTCGAGAGTCTGGACCAGGGGTTGTACTCCTATGCGGAGCAGGCTACAGAAAGGATTCAGGACTTGCTTCCTGCCACAGAATATAGTACATTTATAAAGAAGTTTGACCAGAAACGCCAGGAAATAGAGGCTCGCGCCGAAAACTGGCAGCTATGAAAAAAGGCCCTATGAGCACTATCATCGAAACCCACGATATCTCCAGAGTGTACCGCATGGGCGCAGAAACCATTAATGCCCTGCGCTCGGTAACCATCACCATCCAAAAAGGAGAGTATGTTGCCTTTATGGGGCCCTCCGGATCGGGAAAGTCCACGTTTATGAACATTATCGGCTGCCTGGATACACCAACGGCGGGAACCTATATCCTGAACGGGCAAGACGTAAGCAACATGACCGACAATGAACTGGCCGAGGTACGGAACAAAGAGATTGGGTTCGTGTTTCAGACTTTTAACCTGCTGCCGCGCCAAAGCTCGCTGGAGAACGTAGCCCTGCCCCTGATTTATGCCGGTTACAACAAAAGCCAGCGTGAGGAGAAGGCGCAAAAGGCACTCGAGAGCGTAGGCCTGGGATCGCGCGGAAAGCACAAACCAAATGAGCTGTCGGGTGGTCAGCGGCAGCGTGTGGCCATTGCGCGCGCGCTGATCAACAACCCTAGCATTATACTTGCCGACGAACCGACGGGTAACCTCGACACCAAAACATCTTACGAGATTATGGAGTTGTTTGAGAACCTGCACTCCAAGGGCCACACCATCATCATGGTAACGCACGAGGAGGACATCGCCAAATACGCGCACCGCATTGTGCGCCTCCGTGATGGTCTGGTGGAGTCCGATACCGTAAACCCGGACATCGCCACCGCATCAAGTTTGGAATCAGAGCATCAGCATTAATGAAGATATACACCAAGACCGGTGACAAAGGCACTACCTCCCTTATTGGCGGTACCCGCGTCGCCAAATCACACCTGCGCATCGAGGCCTACGGTACCGTAGATGAACTAAACTCCTACATTGGGCTGGTGCGCGACCAGGAAGTGAACCGCAACCGACTTGATGTACTGAAAGAGGTACAGGACAGGTTGTTCACCATCGGCTCCCTGCTGGCGACTGATCCCGGCAAGTCAAAAATGAAGACCCCGGACCTGCACGAAGAAGACATTGCGCTGCTGGAGCATGAAATCGACTCTATGTCGGAGGAGGTGCCGCCACTGCGTGCTTTTATACTTCCGGGAGGCCACCCGTCGGTTTCTTTCTGCCATGTGGCCCGATGCGTTTGCCGCCGTGCTGAGCGTTTGGCCATCAGCCTGCAGGAGATTTCGGAGGTGGAGGAGCTGGTGATAAAATATTTAAATAGACTTTCTGACTACTTGTTTGCCCTTTGCCGTAAAATGACGCAGGAGCTTGGCGCCGAAGAGGTAACCTGGAAACCAAGAATGTAGCATCCCATACCATACCACCATACAGGAATTAAAAACAACCCCTATTATGTCAATAGATATGCTAACGATACCAGCACAGTGCGTGACGCAATCGCGCATTGAGGAGCTGGATTACAACAACATTGAGTTCGGGAAGATCTTTTCTGACCACATGCTGGTGGCAGATTACAAAGACGGCGCCTGGCAAAACCCGCAGATATTGCCTTACGGCCCTATGGATTTAAGCCCGGCCACCTCGGCGCTGCATTACGGACAGGCTATTTTTGAGGGCATGAAGGCCTACCGCGATGCCAACGGCGATGTGCTTTTGTTCCGCCCGCTGGACAATTTCAACCGTTTGAACCTGTCTGCCGAGCGCATGTGCATGCCTGCGTTGCCGGAGGATATTTTTATGCAGGGGCTGGAGCAACTACTGAAATTGGATGCTGCCTGGGTGCCGCCAACCGCCGGCTGCGCCCTGTACCTGCGCCCGTTCATGTTCGCCACCGATAACTTTATCGGTGTGCGTCCTTCAGACACGTACCGCTTTATAATTTTCTCTTGCCCGGTGGGCGCCTATTACGGGCAGCCGCTGAAGGTGGCTATTGAGCCAAACTATGTGCGCTCTGCCGAGGGTGGCGCTGGCTTTGCCAAGGCTGCCGGTAACTACGGAGCGGCGCTTCTGCCAGCCCGAAAAATGCAGGAGAAAGGCTACCACCAGCTAATCTGGACGGATGCCAAGGAGCACAAGTATATTGAGGAGTCCGGTACTATGAACGTGATGTTCGTGATGGACGGCAAGCTCGTTACCCCGCCCGTGAGCACTACCATCCTTAAAGGCATTACCCGCAACAGCGTGCTGACGCTGGCCCGCGACTTCGGCTACACAGTGGAAGAGCGCAAAGTATCGGTGGATGAGATTGTGGCTGCACACAAAGCAGGTAAGCTGCAGGAGGCGTTCGGTACCGGCACCGCCGCCACCATCGCCCAGATCGCCACCATCCACTACAACGGGGAGGACATGGACTTGCCTGCCATCGAGGAGCGCGAAATCTCGAACCGGATATCCGCGGAGCTCGACAAGATTAAAACCGGGCAGTCGCCGGACCCGCACAACTGGGTGCAGCGCATTAGCCTGTAAGTATAAATAGTTTATACGAAGCAGGATGCACATCGCCTGCAGCCGACAAATCCGATTGCCGTATGCTGAAGTATAAAAGCAACAATTTATACTTCAGCATATTTTTATTTTAAAGTAAGTATAACCCAACCACGCGAATGACAACTGAGCAATTAAAAGAGTTGAAGGCCAGAGTAGAGGCCTTGGGGAGGTATCTTTGACTACGATACCAAGAAAGAGCAAATAGCCGAAACCGAAACCAAAACCACAGCCCCCGACTTCTGGGATGATCCGAAGGCCGCGGAGAAAGTGCTGAAGGAAATTAAGTCAATCAAAGTATGGACCGACCACTACGAGCAGGTGGAAAAGGCGGTATCTGACTTTGAGGTACTGTTCGACTTCTACAAAGAAGGCGATGTATCAGAGGAGGACATTGCAACCGAGTACAAGAAGGCCGAGCAGGCTGTGGAAGGGCTGGAATTCAAGCGCATGCTCAGCGAGGAGGAAGACCAGCTAAACGCCATCATTGAGATTAACCCGGGCGCAGGCGGCACCGAAAGCCAGGATTGGGCCGAAATGCTGATGCGCATGTACATCATGTGGGCCGAGTCGCACAACTTCAGTGTAAAGCAGATAAACTACCAGGCTGGCGACGGTGCCGGTATACGCTCCGCCACACTGGAGATTACGGGCGACTTTGCCTATGGATACCTGAAGTCAGAGATCGGCGTGCACCGCCTGGTGCGCATTTCCCCCTTCGACTCAGGTGGCCGCCGCCATACTTCGTTCGCGTCCATCTTTGCCTACCCGGTGGTGGATGACACGATTAACATCGAGGTAAACCCCAGCGACATTGACTGGGATACCTTCCGGTCGGGGGGCGCGGGTGGCCAGAACGTAAACAAGGTAGAGACGGCCGTTCGCCTGAAGCACAAGCCTTCGGGTATTGTGATTGAGTGCCAGATAGAGCGTTCGCAGCTCATGAACAAGGAGCACGCCCTGCGCATGCTGCGATCCAGGCTGTACCAGATAGAGTTAGACAAACGCCATGCTGAGCGCGACCGCATCGAGAGCACCAAAAAACGCATTGATTTTGGCTCGCAGATCCGGAACTACGTGCTGCATCCCTACAAACTCGTGAAAGATGTGCGCACCGGTGTAGAGCGTTCCGATGTGCAGAACGTGCTCGACGGCGACCTGGATGAATACATCAAGGCATTCCTGATGCAGGCATAACGTAGCAGACCTCAAAAGCAAGTATAAAAAAACAGAAGCGGCACCTCTAAGAGGTGCCGCTTCTGTTTTTTTATACTTGTGGAAGGTAAATTTTACAAAAAGCCCACCGCTGATAAAGAAGCATGCTTCTCCTGGAAAAATTCAATTGGTGTGAATATGCAAAATCGATAATATGTTGATTTAGAGATATGTTTACAAGCTGGGATAAAGCAAAGTATAGCTTTGCCATAACATGCTGCCAATGCGGCAGAGCTGGAAGCTACGTTTTTCGCAAGTAATAGTTTCAACTCTGAATATTTATTTTTCTACGCTGTTGTTTTTGATTTTACTGCTGCATATTATTGAGAAAAATTACAGGAATTCTACAACAAGCAAGGCAGTTCTAAGCTTTGCGCGGGTACCTTCTGCAATTAAATAATCACTTCCCAAATCAGTTGCAATGCTGGAGCGGTAAGTATAACTGACATTCCTTTAACAGACTTAGCAGGGAGCTTTCATGTTGCGCCGATGGCACAACACAAATTTGGACGCTCAAAAAATAATTCCGCACCTGGTGCCGTGGCGGAGCTATGCCCAGAATATTACCATTACCATAATTAATTTATCATCTACCTTTATTTACTTTTATTCACTTACTCACAATGAGAAAACTTTTATTACTGAGTTTTGTGATGGTGCTCACCCTGCTACAGCAGGCGTACGCCCAAAGCAAGACCGTGTCTGGTACGGTTACCGATCAGGTCACATCACAAGTGCTGCCAGGAGTGGCGGTAATTGTGAAGGGTACTTCTGTGGGCACAACCACAGGCTTAGATGGAACTTACTCCATTGAAGTGCCCGCAAGCGGAACAACGTTGGTTTTCCGCTTCATTGGTTACAAAACAGTAGAGCGCGAAATCGGAAATGCCGCTGCAATTAACATTGCCATGGGCGAAGACGAGAAACAGCTACAGGAAGTGGTGGTAGTGGCCTACGGTACAGCCGACAAAGGATCCTTTACCGGTTCTGCCGCACAATTAGGAGCGAAAGAATTAGCCAACAGACCTGTTACGAACGTGGTGAACGCTATTGCCGGCCAGGCAGCAGGTGTTCAGACAAACGCGGGAAGTGGCCAGCCGGGTTCTGCCCCGGATATCCGTATCCGCGGTATTGGTTCTATCAACTCTTCCAGCGATCCGCTTTACGTAGTAGATGGCTCGCCTTACACGGGCAGCATCGCAAACCTGAACATGGACGACGTGGAGAGCATCTCCATTCTTAAGGATGCCTCCTCTACAGCACTTTATGGAGCAAGAGCCACAAACGGTGTGGTGATGATCACAACTAAAAAAGGTAAGAAGGGCAGCAACAAGGTTAACTTCAGAATGTCACAGGGCTTAAGCGACCGAGGCATTAATGAGTATGACCGTGTAGATGCCTACGAGTACTACCCACTGGTGTGGGAAGCCCGCCGAAACAGTTTAGTGAACGCAGCAACTCCTTATTCTATGGAGGACGCCAACCAGATTGCATCCGGTTTGAAAACTCTGCGTGATGGTAAGGACGGCAGTGTTAAAGGAATATTGGGATACAACCCGTTCAACGTGGCTGACAATGCCATTGTGGGTGTTGATGGAAAGATAAACCCTGAGGCGAAACTGCGTTACGATGACGTGGATTGGTTTGAGCCCCTGCAGCGCAAAGGCACCCGCAGCGACTATGGCTTGAGCTACAGTGGCGGCTCTGACAAGAGCGACTATTACGTATCGCTTGGCTACCTGAAGGAGCAAGGCTATGTAATTAAGTCTGACTATGAGCGCTTCACGGGCCGTGTAAATGTAAACACGCAGGCCACCGATTGGCTGAGAACAGGTTTCAACGTGTCTGGTACGCTCACTGAGTCAAACCAGGCCAACACTGGCTCAAGCGCGAGCTATGTGAACCCGTTCAACTTTGCCCGTAACATGGGACCAATCTATCCGGTGTATGCACACGACCCGGCCACAGGTGCCTTGATTCTGGATGAAAACGGAAACAAAATCTACGACTACGGTAATATGTCTGAACTTGGCCTGTTGAGCCGTGGAAGCAGCGCCAGCGTTGGACGCCATATCGTTGCTGAAACCATGTGGAACGACAACCTGTTCAACCGCAACGTAATGAGCGCGAGAACTTTTGCGGAAGTAACTTTCCTGAAGGACTTCAAATTCACGACAAGCATCAGCGCTGACGTATCTAACTACCTGGGCGAAGAGTACAACAACAACAAAGTTGGTGACGGTGCGCCGGCCGGCCGTTCAAACCGCACAAGTACATCTTCTTTGACCTACACGGCAAACCAGTTGTTGAACTACTCTAAAACTTTCAACAACAGGCACTTTGTAGAGGCTTTGGTAGGACATGAGAACTACGCCTTTAATTATAAGTACCTGTACGGCATGCGCCAGGGCCTGATTGTGGAGGGCAACTCTGAACTGGGTAACTTTACAACCACAAACAGCCTTGATTCCCGCACAGACCGCCATACAATAGAAAGCTACCTGTCTCGCGTGAACTATACATTTGATGACAAGTATACCGTTTCCGGCTCATTCCGTCGTGATGGCTCTTCCAGGTTCCACAAAGACGTTAGATGGGGTGATTTCTGGTCAGTAGGTGCTTCCTGGCGCCTGGACCGCGAGACTTTCATTACAATGCCAGCGTTTGTTGACATGCTGAAACTGAGAGGCTCTTATGGCCAGGTAGGCAACGAGGCCCTGTTGAACGGTGGCGCAGACCGATACTACGGCTACCAGGCTCTGTATGGTCTTGGGTACAACAACGCGGGCGAGCCGGGCTTCCTGCAGGAAACACTTGCAAGCAATGACCTGACATGGGAATCAAACAACAGCTATGACATCGGAGTTGAGTTTGACCTGTTCAGCAGAATATCAGGCAGTGTAGAATACTTCAACAGAGAATCTGAAAACCTATTGTTCCAGGTGCCTCTTCCGCTTTCCAGCGGTGTGTTAACAAGATGGGACAATATCGGTACCATGGCGAACACTGGTTTCGAAGTGCAATTGTCTACAGACGTAGTGAAAGCGAAAGACTTCACATGGAATGTGAACCTGAACGGCGCTACTTACAAGAACGAACTGAAGAAGCTGCCACAGGAAGAAATGATTACCGGCACAAAGAAGTACATGGTTGGCAAGTCGGTTTATGACTACTGGCTGCGTGACTGGTACGGTGTGGACACTGAAACCGGAGCAGGCCTTTTTGTAGCAGACAAGTGGGTGGAAGGCAAAACAAAGGTGCTGGCCAACGGCGACTCTGTAACGACAGAAGCGAACAACGCCAGATTCCACTATGCAGGTTCTGCTATTCCTGATTTCGCTGGTGGTATCACCAATACGTTCACGTACAAAGGACTTTCGCTTTCCGTGTTGCTGACGTACCAGGTGGGTGGCAAAGTGTACGATGCCACATATGCAAGCTTGATGAACGGTGGAACACAGGGTGGCGCCCTGCACCAGGATATCCTGAACCGCTGGCAGAACCCTGGCGACGTGACAAACGTGCCAAGAATGGATCTTTCTGCTGCAACGCAGTCAAATGCCCAGTCTGACCGCTGGTTGATTGATGCTTCTTACCTGAACATCAGATCCGTAAACCTGAACTATGCCATTCCTTCTGAAATCTCTTCAAAAGTATTCATGAAGAACGCCAGCGTGTTTGCATCCGGTGAGAACTTAGGCATCTACTCCAAGCGCAGCGGGATGAACGTGAATCAGTCTTACTCAGGTGTTACTTCTAACGCTTACATCCCTTCCAGGATTTACACTGTTGGTTTGAACGTTACCCTTTAATTTTTAGAAATGAAAAAAGTATTATATAGTTCGCTTGCTACCTGCATGTTGCTGTTCAGCTCCTGCGAAAAAGAGTACCTGGAGGTGCAGCCAACGGATGCAGTTTCAGAGCAGATTGTGTTTACTACTACCGCCAACGCATGGGCAGCATTAAATGGCATACACAGAGCCATGTTCATGCAGTACAGTAACCAGGACCAGGCAGGCCACGGGTCAGTAATGATCAACATGGACATGCTGGGCGAAGACCTAGTGATGACGGCCGCTGGTAACGGATGGTTCAACGCAGCTTACCAGTGGCAAACGCACCGCAACGCTACCGCTGGTACTGTATACTTCACCTACAGGCTTTACTACAAGCTAATCGCTAACGCGAACATGATCATTGCCAACATAGACAAGGTGGATGGTCCTGCCGCTGATAAGGCTGCTATAAAAGGCCAGGCATTGGCCTACAGAGCCTGGGCACACCACCAACTGGTGCAGATCTTTGCAGAGCGTTACGATGCCTCGAAGGGTACAAACAACCAACTTGGTGTTCCTGTCATGACCTCCAACACGATAGAGGGACAACCGCGTGCCACTGTTCAGGACGTGTATGCCCAAATTGTTAAGGACATCGATGAGGCCATCACCCTCTTACCAGAGGGACGTAATGCCAAGTCGCACTTTAACATCCAGGTTGCGAAGGGTATCAAGGCACGCGTGGCCCTGACGATGCAGGATTGGGCAACTGCGGCTAAGTTTGCAAATGAAGCCAGAACAGGCATCAGTCTGATGAGCAGAGCAGACTACATGGCAGGTTTCAACAACGTCACAAACAGAGAATGGATGTGGGGCTCTGACCAGATTGCTGACCAGACCACCTATTTTTACTCATTCTTTGCCTACATGTCGCCTAACTTTAGCTCTACTAACATTAGAACTAACCCTAAAGCAATAAACAGCCAGCTGTACGCGAAGATAGCAGACACGGATGTGCGAAAGCAGATGTGGGACCCGACACCTACGGCGGTGAAAGACGCAGACGGCAAAACGACAGGGTTTGATGTGAACGGGTATATCATTCCGTCCAACTTCTCTGCCAGGCCATACATGAACAGAAAGTTTCTGGCAGATGGTGGCGCCAGCAGTATTGGTGACGTGCCGTACATGAGAGCCGCGGAAATGTACCTGATCGAGGCAGAGGCTTTGGCGCGCCAGGCAAAGTATGTTGATGCAGCGCTTGTGCTGACGACACTGGTGCAGAGCCGTGATGCAGCCTACGTGCCTGTGGAGCTGACAGGGCAGGAGCTTATTGAGGAGATACTGGTGCAGCGTCGCATTGAGCTATGGGGAGAGGGTTTCCGCTTCCTGGACCTGAAGCGCACAAACAGCCCGCTAAACAGGAATGGCGCTAACCACTCGGCCACACTTACCAACAACTTGTTTGACATGCCGGCAGGAGATAAGCAGTGGCAGTGGCTGATACCACAGGATGAGCTTAACGCCAATAAAAACCCGGGCATGGTGCAGAACCCACTGTAATGTCCATCCATCATAAAAAAAGCCCGCCCGTCTTCTGACGGGCGGGCTTTTTTTATGATGGTAGATTTGCTGCCAGTGAGCCATGGCGGCAGGTCAGTGGCAGCTATCGCTAAACCGCAAGACGAAATTTTTAGTGCAAAAAAAATTAAAAAAACATTATGCTTTCTTGTGCTGAAATGTCCGGCTCCGGAAGCGTTGAGTTGCTTGAATCAAGTTGTGCATACGTGCTGTGTTGCCCCTTGTACAAGCTTGATAAACAGTTTATTGTTGTAGCCCCTTTTTGTACCTGTGCTAACAAATAGCAAAGGATTGTAGCGGTTTGGTTTTAAAAGGGACAGTATAAAATACTGCTTTTGAATGTTTTAACACTAATAATTATTATTTGGACCTATTGCTTTTGAGTTTGCATCTGCATATTATTGGTAATAAATACAGAAGATACGAGAAGAAATGCAGTTGTGCGTCCGGGTTCAAAAGCCGTTTTTGATAGATAACAGTTTTCGTTTACCAGTTAAGGCATGTTGTACGCGCCGTCACAAACCCATACTTTCTAATTACTTAAAGGGGTGCTTAAATTTACCTGCTTTGCAGCTAGGTATAGTCCGATAAGACCCGCTCCGGAAAAGCAGCTAACGAGGTCATGCCAGCCTTGCATAATCGCTAAAAACGCTCAAGTTCTTTCCAATTATAATTCACCTAAATTCTAACAACAAATGAGAAAATTATTACTAGTAAGTTTTGTGATGGTGCTTACGCTGCTGCAGCAGGCGTATGCCCAAAGCAGAACGGTGTCTGGTACGGTTACTGACCAGAGCACATCACAAGGGCTGCCTGGCGTGGCAGTACTGGTGAAAGGAACCACAGTGGGTACCACCACTGGTGTTGACGGATCTTATACTCTTAATGTACCAGCTGATGGAAACACGCTGGTTTTTCGCTTTATTGGCTACCAGACAGTAGAGCGCGCAATTGGTAATGCAAGTTCAATAAATGTATCACTGCCGATAGACACTAAGCAACTAAGCGAGGTGGTAGTGACGGCTTTCGGTATAGAGAAAGAGGAGAAAGCGCTTAGCTACTCTGTACAGCAGCTGGATGCCGAGCAAATCACACGTGTGAACCAGCCAAACGTTACTAACGCCATTCAGGGTAAGGTAGCGGGCGTAATCGTTCGCCAGTCTAGTGGCTTGCCAGGCTCTTCCTCTACTATCACTATCCGTGGTAACCGCTCTTTCACAGGCAACAACCAGCCGCTTTACGTGGTAGACGGTATGCCTATTGAAAGTAATGCTTCATTCGCGGGCGGTGTAAGTGGAACAGACGCTTCATCCCGTGCACTGGACATTAACCCGAACGACATTGAGTCTATCTCGGTACTTAAAGGCGGTGCTGCTGCTGCACTTTATGGTGTTCGCGCCTCAAACGGTGTAGTGGTAATCACAACCAAGAAAGGCAGAGGCCTGGGCGACAGAAAAGGTGCAACAGTTACATTCAACACTGATTATTCTATTGACCAGGTATCCGTTACACCGGACCTGCAGAGCACGTATTCTCAGGGATCTGGCGGTGCTTTCAACGGAACAACCTCACTATCCTGGGGTCCGAAAATCAGCTCATTGGGCGATATCACTGACCCTGCTGGCAATGTAGTGCCAGGCAACAGAGTGTTTGATAACGTAGAGCCTTTCTTCCAGACTGGCCACACAGCCACTAATGGCATCACAGTAGCCAACAGCGGCGAACTTGGCAACTATGCCGTTTCCCTGGGCTACACAGACCAGGAAGGTATTGTACCTACAACTGGCATGGAGCGCTTCAACGCAAAGGTTGGCGGCGATTTCAAACTTAATCCTAAGTTCACACTGGGTGTAAGCGCTAACTTCGCTGACACGCACGTAGACAAGGTGCCAGGTGGATCTAACCTGTCAAACCCGCTCTTCACATTGTATGCTGCTCCTAGAAACTTCGACCTGTGGGGACTTCCTTTTGCGGATCCAAACAACCCTTTCAAGCAGATCAACTACCGTGGTGCTATCGACAACCCAAGATGGTCATTGGCCAACAACAAGTTTTACGAAGACACACGCCGTTTCATCGGAAGCGCGAGTTTGAACTACAAGCCTTTGGAGTGGTTAGGAATCAACTACAGACTGGGTAACGATTTCTTCATCACGGATGGTAAGGAAGTATACGAACTGGGTTCTGGCTTCACGGGCGGTAGATCAGCTACGCCTTCTGGCGGTCAGATCAACGACTATGCTTTCCAGCAAAACCAGGTGAACTCAAACATCTCTGCCAATATTAACAGAGACGTAACTGAAGACCTGAACGTAAACCTGCTGGTTGGTAGCGAATTGTACGAGATCAACTCCCGTCTGCTGAACAACGTGGGTCAGGGTATTGGTATCGGTGGCCTTCGTAACATCGGTAACACGACAGTACAGACCACGTCTGAGACAATGTCAAGCAGAAGAACAGTAGGTTTCTACTCTAACCTGGAATTGGGTTATAAAGACTACCTGTTCCTGAACGCTTCTGCCCGCCAGGATTATGTTTCTAACCTTGCCCCAGGCAACCGTGCATTCTTCTACCCATCCGTAGGTGCTGGCTTCGTATTCACAGATGCTTTTGGAATCGATAACAACATCCTGGATTTCGGTAAAATCAGAGCTTCTTACGCGGAAGTTGGACAGGCCCCGGAAACTGCCTTCATCACAAAGAACGTGTTTGTGGCAGGTGGTGCCGGATCAGGTTTCTTAACGGACGGTATCTCATTCCCATTCAATGGTTTGAACGGACGTACACTTAGCAACACGCTGAACTCTCCGCTTCTTAAGCCGCAGAACACCAAAACAGTTGAAGTAGGTGGTGATTTCAGGTTCTTCAACAACCGCTTTACATTGGACTATACGTACTACGTGCAGACGACGACAGACCAGATATTTGCAGTTCCGTTGGCACCGTCAGCAGGTTTTACTTCAGAGTTTAGAAACGCTGGTAAGTTAGAGACAAAAGGCCATGAACTGATTGCCACAATCATTCCTGTGAAGACAGATGCTTTCGAATGGTCATTGACTACTAACTTCTCTTCCTATAAGAACGAGGTGTTAGAACTGGCTGAAGGTGTGGATAATATCTTCCTGGGTGGTTTCGTTACACCAAATATCAGAGCTGAGGCAGGTGGTGCTTATCCTATTATTTTTGGCTCGTCTTTTGTAAGAGATGATGCAGGTAACGTGGTAGTAGACAGCAGAGCAACGTTGGCGAATGGTAGTGCCAACCCATACTACGGTATGCCGCTTGTAGGCCCTGAAACAAACATCGGTAACGTACAGCCTGACTTTGAATTCACCTTCACAAACGGGTTCACTTTCAAAGGACTTAACCTGACAGCACAGTTAGACTGGAGAAAAGGCGGTAACATGTATGCTGGTAACACGCGACTGCTGAAGCTTTACGGTATGGCAGCATTAACTGAAGACCGTGAGTCAGCTTATGTTTACCCTGGTTCTAAAGGCTTCCTGGACGGTGACGGTAACCTGGTGCTGGAAGGCAACAACGATATCGAAATCGTGCGTGGCCAGACGTTCTGGAGCAACAGAATGGATGCCATCACAGAGTCTAACGTGTACTCTACCTCTTTTGTGAGATTGAGAGAAGTAGCTCTTAGCTACTCACTGCCAGCTACGTTGCTTTCTGCAACACCGGTACGCAATGCATCAATCTTCGTAACAGGCCGCAACCTGTTCCTGGTAACAGATTACCCTAACTTTGACCCAGAGACAAGCGTGGGTGGATCAGGTAACTTCCAGGGTCTGGAGTATGTATCGCTGCCACAGGCCAGAAGCTTCGGTGTTGGTTTGAAAATTGGATTTTAATTGATAAGTAGATAAATCATGAAGACGAATAAATTTCTAAGTTTCCTGCTTGCGACTGGCCTGCTTTTCGGCGCCAGTTCGTGCAGCGATGATGTGCTGGATGAGATTGACACAAACCCTAACTCACCCGAGGATGTGTCGCTTAGCCTGCTGATGCCGCAGGTAACCGTGAACGTGCCAACGGCCGTTACCGGTACGGACCTTGCCTGGTACTCTTCCGTGTACGTACGTCACACAGCGGGTGCCCACGGGCAGCTTCAGGATGCTGACAGACGCTCGAACCAGGAGGCATCCTCGATTGTGAACAACGTGTGGAACAACATCTACGCAGGTGTTCTTCCAGACTTGAACCTGATCATTCAGAAAGGTTCTGAAGGCGGAAGCGAGACGGGAAGCAACATTCACGTGGGTATTGCCAAGGTACTGAAGGCGTACACGCTTTCTGTGGCTACAGATGCGTGGGGTCGTGTACCTTACACTGAAATAGGCCAGGGAAGTGACCTGCGCAAGCCTAAGTTTGATGAGCAGCAGGCTATCTATGCAGGCATTCAGCGCTTGCTGGACGAGGCAATCGCTGATCTTGCAAAAGGAGGCGTAAGCCCAGGCGCATCAGATCTGATCTATGGCGGCGATGCTGCAAAATGGACGAAAGCAGCCTGGTCTTTGAAAGCTAGGTACTACAACCGTCTAAGCAACATTGACCCTGCCGGCTCTGCCACAGCAGCGCTTGATGCCGCTTCTAAAGGCTTTACAAGTGCCGCAGACAACTTTACATTCAACAAGTACACCGCTACTGCCATTGGAGAGCATCCTTGGTTCCAGGAGTCTAACGACCGTGCACACCACGCCGTAAGTGATGCCTTCGTAAGCACGCTTACTACCCTGAGCGATCCACGCCTTCAGGCAATGGTGAAGCCGGTACCTGCCACAGGTGTTATCACTGGTTTTCCGAACGGAGCCCAGGAGAACGACCAGGCAAGCACGAAGTTCTCTGACCCTACGGCCACTGTGTTGAACGCCACTGCTGCTATGCCGTTGATGACGTATGACGAGCTGAAGTTTATCCAGGCTGAGGCAAACCTTAGACTTGGAAACGCGGATGTTGCCTACACAGCTTACAAAGAAGGTATCTCAGCCGCTATGAAGCGCCAGATTGGTGCTACGGATGCTGCTGTTGCCACTTACCTGCTGGATGCTGATCTGCCACAGACGGCAGCTGCACTGCAGGTGCGTGACGTTATACTTCAGAAGTGGATCGCTTTCTGGTTGTTCCAGCCGTTCGAAGCTTATAACGACTGGAGAAGAACAGGTTTCCCTGGCTTCGTTGCAGAGCACCAGATTTCGGCTCCGCCGCTTCGCTTCTCTTACCCTACGAGTGAGATCGCTGCAAACAGCGAAAACATTCCAGACGTGCAGATTTACACGGACGGCGTATGGTGGGATGACGCATCAGAAGATTAATTTTTAATGATTAAATAAAAAAAGGGTCAGGTGTATATCACCTGACCCTTTTTTTATTTAAATAGGTGCTTGAAAATAAAGAGTTAAAGCGCTGTGTTCGCTTTCTAAGATTGCAGCATCAAAACTTACACGGTTATAGTCCGAGCCGGGGCAGTCATCCAGGATCATATCGCAACCGATAACTCTTTTTAAGTTTAGTGCATGCAGTTATTTAAATGAGAGAAGCTATAAAACAACTTTAAAATGAATTTAAAATCCCTGTTTATTTTTCTTTGTACACTCTGTTGCACAGTAGCTGTGCATGGGCAAACCTTCATTGGAGTCAAAGGAGGTATGAACTACAGCAAAGTAAATGGTATCGGCACTGTAAACGGCAGCTATGATTGGGACAGGGGATACCATCTGGGCGTAGCACTTTACACCAACATAGGCGAGGACCTTTTCCTGCAACCAGAACTGCTGTATACTACCCGGGGGTACAATTACACGCGGTACTACAAGAAAGACAAGGCAGTGGCAGGCGACACTGTGCAATTGAACCAGCACACAGAACTTAACTACCTGGACATACCTGTACTTGTGCGACTGCAACTAAGAAAAGTGTACTTTGAGGCGGGCCCGCAGTTTGGCGTCCATCTCAGCGGCAAAAAAGAGAATATGCACATGCTCAACAGGAACGGTGAGATTTCTTACGCACAGTCCAGCCTTGATACGCGTGATTTTGTGGAGCCATTCGATATCGGTTTCATAGCAGGGGTAGGTTATCAGAGCAACACAGGTATCGGGTTGGGGCTACGGTACAACCAGGGCTTTAGAGAAGTGGTGAAACGGGTAAATTGGGAGAAGAACATACTATTGCAGGCGTCTGTTTCTTATATATTCGGCTATAAAAAGTACATGGTCGGCAACAAAAACAGACCTGCTGGCTACGATCTGCAGGATGAATACTATGATCCTGCTAAACCAAGTAAAGCCAAGAAGGCCGGATACAAAATCACCACGAAGCGAAACGTACAGCGCGTGAGCATTGTAAAGATGGGGGAGTCGGCAAGACCTGAGGTGAAGTATGAGTTTAATTCAATGGGTGCCAACACACCGACAAATGTGTTGCTTTCAGGTTCCAGCGGGGAGGAAATAAACACGCCCCTGTTCATGGGTTTCAGGGACATTCAGTTTCCTTTTAAGGGCGTAATCCGTTACACGACCCAGGCAACCGTGGGAATAGGGAGTATCGAGAGTATTTTAGAATTTGAAATAACCGAGCCCGGTATCTGGAGAGTCAACATCATGACTCAATAAGGCCACAGAGGATTAAAAACAAAGAACAGCAATGCTTTTAGCAAACCATAGCGGCTACACCTTAGAAGCTGGCGTAGATGAGGTAGGGCGCGGCTGCCTGGCCGGTCCGGTGGTGGCAGCGGCCGTTATACTTCCTCCAAACTACCAACACCCGCTGCTGAACGATTCTAAAAAGCTGTCGCGGAAGCTGCGGGACCAGTTGCGGGAAGATGTGGTACGCGATGCGGTGGCCTGGGCCATAGGAGAGGCCACGCCACAGGAAATAGACCAGGTCAACATTCTGCAGGCGTCTTACCTGGCCATGCACCGGGCCATCGCGCAATTGTCCAGGGGGCCTGAGTACCTGTTGGTAGATGGCAACCGCTTTAAGCCTTACGGCACGCTACCCTATAGCTGCATTGTGAAGGGAGATGGAAAATACCAATCTATCGCGGCCGCATCCATACTTGCAAAAACTTATCGGGATGAGCTGATGAGCCATTTGGCAGCTGAGTTCAGCCAGTACGGCTGGGAACAGAATGCCGGGTATCCTACCAGGCAACACCGCGCCGGCATAGCGCAGTATGGAATTACTGAGCATCACCGGCAGTCTTTTGCGCTGTTGGCAAAGCAAGCAGCGTTGGGCTGATTATACGTAGAGGGACTTTAAAACAACAAGCCATACTTGCACCGCCTGGTACAAGTATGGCTTGTTGTTATTATTTTAGCTTGATCAGGTCGAGGAAGAGGCTGAAGCTATCCAGGGAAGAATCGCTGCGCTCAAAGCTGTCGAAGGAGAGCGGCTTCACGATATAGCCCGAAACATTAAGCCGTTGTGCGGCCATGCGGTCTGACTCCTCATTGGAGGTAGTCATGATAAAAACGGGAATGTGGCTGAACTCAGGCTCCCGGCGCAGCTCCTCCAGGAATTCCAGACCGTTCATTTTAGGCATGTTAATGTCCAGGAGAATAACGCTTGGTGCCGGTGCTATCTTCTCCACGCCATCGCCACGAAGCATGTTCAGGGCCTCGCGTCCATTACGCGCCTCGTGTATCGGATGGGTAAGACCAATCTTTTTTAGCTCCCGCTCCACATTCATGGTATCCAGGTAGTCGTCTTCTACCAGCAGTATATTTACTTTCTCAGTATTCATTATGTAGAGGTACTTCTTGTCAGTTAATACAAAACTATGAAAAATTTTCCTCTTTACCCGTGTCTTTCGGCCAGGTAAAGGTAAAAGTGGCGCCCTGCCCCGGTTGGGAGGCTACCCAGATGGAGCCGCCCTGCCACTCCACAATCTTCTTTACAATGGCCAGGCCTACTCCCGTACTCTCCACCGCGTCGCGCTCCTGCAGTGTCTGGAAAATGACGAATATCCGCTCGTGGTACGCTGGCTCAATGCCAGGGCCGTCGTCCGCCACCGAGAAAACATGAAAGTCCTCCGTCTCGTGGTGGCGTACCGAAATAACGCCATGGTCCTTGTCGTGGTACTTGATCGCGTTGCTGATTAGGTTGCTGAACACCTGCTGCAGCTGTATACGGATTGTGTGCAGCGTGGGTAAGTCCTCCTGCACATCCAGCACAAAGCCCGGAGGGGGGGAGAGCATGTCTTTTAACTCAACCAGCAGCTGGTTTACGTTCACGGTTTCCTCCACCTGGCTGGTGCGGCCGATGCGGGCAAGAGCTAGGATACCGTTTATCAGGTTCTCCATGCGGTGTACCCGTACCCGCATCAACGTCAGGTACTCCTGCACGTTCTGCGGCAGGTTTTCGCCCATGTCTTCCTCTATCCAGCGCGAGGCTACCTCAATGCCGCGCAGGGGCGCTTTCAGGTCATGCGATACCACATAGGCAAACTGGTCCAATTCCTTGTTCTTGCGGTCGAGCTCGGTGAAGGTCTCATCGATGGTGGTCGACATCCGGTTGAGGGAGTGAGAAAGCTGGCTGAGCTCATCCCGGCTGGTATCTATAATCTGGGTTTTGTAATCGCCCTGCGATACCTGCTCAGCCAGCTTCACCATCTTAATAATGCGGTTGGTAATGAGGCGGGTGATGTAGTAGGCCCAACTAAGGCCTAGTATAACCGACAGAATAGTCAGGATAGTAGATACCTCGCGGGTATTGTCGATACTTTGGCTGAGGTTTTCGCGGCGATCCTCGCGTACTTTATACTCAAACGCGTTAAACTGCTTGAATTTGCTGCGGAGTGAGTCCATGATGATCTTTTCGCCCATGATAAGGCTGTCCAGCTGCGTCTCGTAAGTGTCATCGTTGATTTGTGCGGCATCATTTCGCTTCAACTGGATGAGCGGCTCGGCATAGTTGTCTACAAAACGTTTCTGCAGCGCGTTTATCTCCTCCAATTTTTGAATTTGATCTGATGCGATGGCGATATACTTCTCAGTGGTCTGGAAAAGTCCAGGCAACTGATCTTTGGCCTGGGTGTAGGGCTGCAAAAAGGTTTCGTTGCCGTTCAGCAGAAACCCGCGCAATCCGGACTCCATGTCCGTAATGCTACGCTGCAGGGCGGCAGAGTTCCTAATCACGATCTGCGAACGTGACACCCACTCCGTGTTTTCGATTACGACTTTGGACAGGCGGTAGTTAACGATGGCCACAGCCGTGAAGAGCACCGATATCAGCACAAAACCGGCAAAGAGTTTAACAGAAAGTTTCATGTATCAGGGCGATAGCAACAAATAAGGGTGAAAACAGCTCCAGTGGCTGAAGGAGAGCGGCCGCTATGAGAGCGAAGCCACCCAATGATAGCTAAAATTCAAAGATAAGGTTTTTTCGCCGGCTTTGGGGTAAGCAGTACAGCAGGAAGTAACGATAACCATGTGTGGGTTTGCTATTGGAGTAATCTTTACGAAAATATAGTACTTATGTTATATTTATATTCCTTAGATGTGTTGCAATAATAGGAGGTGATACAGAAGGCTGTAACTTATAGGGGGAGAAGGTGATTAAATTTCGGAAGCCCTTTAAAATTACTTATTTTTGCGCCACACTAGAACCGCTATCCCGAATGGAACTAAAGAAAATTGCTCTGAATGATGTGCACGAGGCGCTTGGCGCTAAGATGGTGCCTTTCGCCGGCTATAACATGCCTGTGCGCTACTCATCCGATATAGAAGAACACAAAACGGTTCGCGAGGCTGTAGGCATTTTCGATGTGTCGCACATGGGCGAGTTTATACTGCGCGGCCCAAAGGCGCTGGACCTCATCCAGCGTGTTACATCTAACGACGCCTCAAAACTGGCTGATAATAAAGTACAGTACTCGTGCCTGCCAAACGAGAACGGCGGCATTGTGGATGACCTGCTGGTATACCGCCTGGCAGAGGAAGAATATATGCTGGTGGTGAATGCCTCGAACATTGACAAGGACTGGAACTGGGTGAGCAAGTATAACACCGAGGGCGTGGAGATGGAAAACATCTCTGATCAAATCTCTCTGTTTGCGGTGCAGGGACCAAAGGCAGCCGAGGCACTGCAGTCGCTCACGCAAATAGACCTGCCGAACATGGTATACTATACCTTCGACAAGGGCGAGTTTGCCGGGGTGCCGGATGTGATTGTTTCGGCTACAGGCTATACCGGAGCCGGTGGCTTTGAAATTTATGTGAAAAACGAGGACGCCCAGAAAGTTTTTGAGGCAATCATGGCGGCAGGCAAGGACTACGGCATCAAGCCGATTGGTTTGGGTGCCCGCGATACGCTGCGCCTCGAGATGGGCTTCTGCCTCTACGGTAACGACATCAACGACACCACCTCTCCGATAGAGGCTGGCCTGGGCTGGGTGACTAAGTTTGACAAAGATTTCACCAATGCTGCCAACCTGAAAGCGCAGAAGGAGCAGGGCATCAGCCGCAAACTGGTTGGGTTCGAGATGGTGGATAAGGCCATTCCGCGCGCGCATTATGAGATCGTAAACGCGGAGGGCGAGAAGATCGGGGAAGTAACCTCCGGCACCATGTCGCCGATGCTGGGCAAAGGTATTGGCCTGGGTTACGTAGCCAAAGATTACAGCAAAACCGGCTCAGAGGTATTTATCCGTGTTCGAAACAAAGACATGAAAGCCGAAGTGGTGAAGCTTCCTTTCTATAAGAAGTAGTTGATCGTTAATCGTTATTCGTTGCTCGGTAGTTATGAATCGAACAGCGAATAACGAGTAACAAAAATCGAATTAAAATGCCAAGTATAGATGTGTGCTTCAGCCCTGAGCTGCTGCACTTGTATGAGCTGAAAGGCAAGGCCGTGGTGGCTGTGGATGTACTAAGGGCCACTTCGACCATGGTAACGGCTTTTGCCGAAGGTGCCGCCACGATCTTCCCTGTGATGGAGTTGGAGGAGTGCCAAAGCTTTGCCGCACGTGGCTGCCTGACCGCCGCCGAGCGGAACGGGATTAAGGCAGAGGGCTTTGACCTGGGCAACTCGCCTTTTGCCTACATGGATGGCAACGTGCAGGGCCGCGAGATCGCGATCACCACAACCAACGGCACGCGTGCCATCCGCCTGTCTGAAGGAGCTGATGAGATTGTAATTGGTGCTTTCCTGAACCTGCAGGCGGTGGCAGATCATTTAGCGGAGCTGGGCTTGGATGTGCTGGTAGTATGCGCTGGCTGGAAAGGGCAGTTTAACCTGGAGGATACCTTGTTTGCCGGAGCCTTGGTAGAGCGCCTGCAGCAGCAGTTCTCCTACGAGCACGACAGTGCCCTTGCGGCTTTATACTTGTACCAGAACGCCAAAGCTGATTTGCTCAGCTTCCTGCGCCAGTCCTCACACGTACGCCGGCTGGAGCACCTCGAGATCTTCAAAGACATCGAATTCTGCCTGCGCCACGACGCCTACAACGTGCTCCCAGTGTGGCGCGAAGACCGACTGGTAGACTTGAGAGTTTTGAAGTTAGAAATTTAAAAAGGTAGAGAGTTAGATAGTTAGGATGGAGTAATATTTACCACTGACTTTCTAACTCTTTAACCTTCTAACTTAATTTTCTGTTTTGCTTGTGACGGTCGCTGTCGCGGGAGGTTTTCTTCTCGAGGTTTTGGCGCATGGCTTCAGTCAGATCGATACCGGTTTGGTTTGCGAGGCAGATCAGTACGAACAGCACATCCGCCAGCTCATCGCCTAACTCTTTGCCCTCGTCGCTTTTCTTAAATGATTGCTCGCCGTACTGGCGGGAGATGATGCGGGCCACTTCGCCCACCTCTTCGGTAAGTATGGCCATGTTGGTGAGCTCGTTGAAGTAACGCACCCCGTTCTCCTTTATCCACTTGTCTACGGTGGCCTGTGCTTCGGCTATCGTCATACTTAAAATAGGTCTTTTTGTTTGGTGTCCATCACAATGGTAACAGGACCATCGTTCAGCAGCGACACTTTCATGTCCGCGCCAAACTCACCCGTTTGCACCGGCTTGCCTAAGGCCTGCTCTAGCAGCGTGACAAAACGCTCGTACAGCGGAACAGACACAGCCGGGGGAGCCGCATTCACGTACGACGGGCGGTTGCCTTTCTTGGTGCTGGCATACAGCGTGAACTGGCTGATCACCAGCACATCGCCCTGCACCTCCTGCACACTCAGGTTCATCTTACCGTCCGCATCAGAGAAGATACGCAGGGCAGCCACTTTCGCGGCCATCCACTTCAGGTCCTCTTCGGTGTCTTCGGCCGTGAATCCTGCCAGCAGCAGCAACCCCAGCCCGATTTGCCCTTTTACGTTTTCTTCAACCTCCACTGCAGCCTGTGTTACCCGCTGAATCACAACTCGCATAGTTTGCTTTGTTTTTGTTCGAAGCAAATATAGGTGGAAGAGTTTAGAGTTATAAGTTTAAAGTGAAGAGTCTTGTTTGTGGAGCGGAGGTGCTGTGCAGCCGCTTGATTGATCTAACCACGATGGGCCCCTGTTTGTCTAAGGAGGGGAGTTTTACCTCACCCCGGCCCTCTCCTAAAAACAGGAGAGGGAGTAGCAGCATTGGTCATACTCAGGTACAAGCGCTGTAGCAAATGGTGTTCGGCGGGCAGGTCGCGACCTGTCCCTACAAATCCTGTACAAGAAGATGAGCGAAGGCTTCTGCTACCTGAACTGAATCCAGTCCTTGGGTTGAGCGCCTTTGGAGTTTTTCGGTCCCGCGGGAGCGGGATTGCAAAGCGAAGCGAGCAAAGAAAAAGTCCCAGCGCGATGCCCGAGGACGGGGCCCCGCGGCCGTGAGCGCTCCAAAGCTAAAGGTGAAACGATAAGTATTTGGGAACTGAAGGATGAAGGGCAGCTAGATAAGTTAGCTTGGTTGAAGTCGCGGTAAGCAGTGGCTATGCAAGTATGGCAGAAGCACTAGCAGTAGCCGGCACAAGCGGACACTGGCGCCAGGCAAGGTATAGAGGTGAACAGCAGCTAGAAAGTATAGCCTAACTAATGCGCCAGCACAGCTACTATAAGAAGCATCAGGAATAGATCACCTAAACCCTAATCCACATACCCATTATACTTGATCTCCTGCACCTTTCCTTTGGCTAGAAAGAAATGCAGGGTGATGGGCGCTCCCTCACGGTTAGAGGCAACCACCTCATTGGCAGTCTGGGTAATTTTAAGGTCTTCTCCCTGGCTCTTGAGGCGGTTCATTAACTCGGCCTGGCTCATGCCCACACGCAGGTTGTTACGCAGCGTAATGGCACCACTGCGGATATCGGCTGTTTGCAGATGCAGCTCGCCAGAATGCGTAGGAGCATAAAATTCCAGCATAGAGTTGCCAAACCGAATCGTATAGATTGTGTCAGAAATATCAGGTTTGTGGCGGTTCTCAATGGCATAGGCATCGAGCGTGAAGTCAGCGTCGATGCGGTCGAAGTACGAGGCCAGGTTGTTGCTTTGCTTCTGGTTGGCCACGAATGGGTTACTCAGCAAGCTGATGGTGGCTGTTTCGCGGGAGCGGCGGACAGAAGCGGTGTCGTCGGGCTCTGCAGCGAAACGACGCTGGCGCACCGGTTCGTCCTCTGCCTCGGTGGCGGTATCGGCAGAACAGGCAGTAGCAATGGAATGCACCAGCAACAGCAGCACGAGCAACCGTACTGAAAGGCTGTACTTATAGCGTATACTGCTGTGGAAGCGGAGGAACATTCTGAACGTCGTGGTTATGAAAATGAGGTAGTAAACTATGCTTGTATACGAGAATCTGCCCTCTAATAGTTATGATTAATCGGTACCTGCTGATTTGCTTCGGCTCAGGATTAAGTATAGTTTTGTGGCAAATATGATGAAAAATGAACACACCGCAAATAGCGCTGATCACTTATAAAAGCGAAGGAAATTACACAAGCGTATCCGAGGAGGAAAACAGCACACTGCTCCATTTGTTATCACAAAAAGGATTAAATATTTCGCTGGAAATTTGGGACGACCCGGCAGTGGATTGGGCCAAGTATGACGTGGTGCTGCTGAAGGCGCCCTGGGACTATTTTGAAAAAATTAACGCCTTTTATGCCTGGCTGAACAAACTGGAGCAACTGGAGGTGCGGGTGCTGAACCCCATCAAAACGGTGCGCTGGAACGCCGATAAACGCTACCTGCTCGAGCTCCAGGAAAAGGGGGTAGGGGTGGTGCCAACATTCTGGTTGGAGCAGGGTACTTCGTTAAATGTCGCTGCTGTTTTTGAGCAGTTGCAGGCAAGTAAACTAATCCTGAAGCCAGCTGTGAGCGGTGCCGCCAAAAATACCTTTGCCCTGACAGAGGCCGAGGCCCAAGACAAAGCGGCAAGCATAGATGCGCTGTTGCAGCAGGAGAGCTTCCTGGCGCAGCCGTTTGTGCCCGAGGTGCAGGCGAAAGGGGAGTGGTCGTTCCTTTTCTTTAACGGGGAGTACAGCCACACCGTACTTAAAACTGCTAAGCCCGGCGACTTCCGGGTACAACATTTCTTCGGTGGCACGGTGCATACGCCAGAGCCGCCCGCGCACTTGCTGGAGACAGCGCATAACATCGTGGACAATTACGCACAAGGCTGCCTGTACGCCCGTGTGGACGGTGTGGAAGTGAATGGAGAACTGGTGCTGATGGAACTGGAACTGATCGAGCCATTCCTTTTTATGGCCACTAGCGAAGGTGCTTTCGAACGCTACTACGAGGCACTACTGACACAACTGCAACTGCCTGAGGCCAGCATAGCTTAAGCCTTATCCGGGCTGTGGAATACGAGCATCGGAACCTGCACTTCCAGCACCAGTTTTTTGGTGAGACTGGGGTGCAGGATGCTGCTGAGTAGCGAACGCTGGTGGTTAGTAACCGCAATAAGCTCCACCTGCTCCTGCGTTACAAACTCCTCCAAGGCATCAGCTACATCATCTCCCTCCAACAGCTTAAACCCGATGTTCTGAGTTGATGCACTCCCTTGCAGGCTTTCACGGAGCTGTTCGAGTTGCTGCCTGTCCTTCTTCTCAGTGTCATCAGAGCCGATGTGCACGCACAGGATTTGGGCGTTAAACGGCTGCAGCAACTCCTGCAGCGAATGGATTGCCTGTGCATCGGTCTTGCTGAAATCAGTGGCGTAAAGAATGCGGCTGAAGCCATGCCCACGGTAGTGCCCGGGCACGGTTAAAAGTGGTACTTCGGCCTCATCCACCATTTTTGTGGTGATGGTGCCGAACAGGGAGCGGGAGTAGTCATCCTCCCCCTTTGTGCCCATCACCAACAAGTCGGGTTTATACTCAGCTACCTGCTCCGGAATAACATCCTCGGGCATGCCGTTGACAAAAGCGCGCTTTAGCAGCACGTGCGGCGCTGCTCCCGTTGCCTTGATTTCTTTGTAAAGGGCATCCAGCTGAGCATGTCCGTCCTCCTGGTTGCGGTGCAGCACGCGATCCGTAATGGCCTCCGAGGCGGGACTCAGCGAACTGCGGCCCGTGTCAGCGAAGGGATCGTCAAGTTCAGGGTCCAGCAGGTAGTCGCTGAAGCAGTGCAGCAGCAGTATCTCGGCTTCCGGGTAAGGTGCGGCCAGGTGCAGGGCGTATTTACAGGCGTTTCTGGAATTATCGGTAAAATCTACGGGTATCAGGATTTTGAACATGGGAATGGGGTTATGGCTTGGGAGGTGTATACGCAGTGTGCGCCGCATGTTGTTATCCCCACACCTGAAACAATGCACCATACTATAAATTTTTCTACGCGAACCGGGGAGCGGGGCCTTCGGGTAAGTTCAAAAAAAGGCTTAGTTTTGTAGACAGAAAACACCGCCCATGCCGAAACGCATAGTATTCATATTTATTGGGTTAGTTATACTTGCCTCCCTGGTCTTTTACGGATTCAGCCGTTGGCAGGGCTCCAGGGAGATAGTTGACCTGTGGGCGCTGGTGCCCGAGGATGCAGCGGTGGTGGTGGAAACAAACAACCACCAGGCACTGGTAGACCACCTGGAGGAGACAGAGCTGTGGCAGAGCTTTTCGGTGCTGCCTTTCATTCAGACGTTGGAGGAAGACATCATGTACCTCGACAGCGTGGCGCCGGGCAGTCAGCGCCTCGAGCGCTTCCTGGACAAGAAAGATATTCTGACCTCGGTGCACATTGCCGGCAAAACCGACGTGGCCTTTGTCTTCTACGTTCCTGTCAGCACCGTGGGGGAGCACCGTTTTTTACGGTCACTCACTGAGGACATTGACAAAAGCCCGATTTTCACACAAGACACCCGCGAGTACCAGGGCCACCTGCTAACCGACATCGCCAACACCCGCACCGGCCGTAGCTTTACGTATTTCACCTATCACAACAACATCATACTTAGTGCTTCGCCCGTGTTGGTGGAGGAGATTGTGCGGCGCATTACGCGCGGCAACCCCACTTCCATAGCCGCTGAATTCAAGAACACCAACTACCTGGCACAGCCCGAAGTATACGCCAACGTTTTTGTGAATTACCGCGTGCTCCCCGACCTGCTGGGCCTGTTCTTAAGCGATGAGGTGATGCCGACTGTGCGCTACCTGGCTACGCTGTGCCAGAATGCCATGCTGGAACTGAAACTGGAGAAGGGGGAGATATTCCTGAACGGCTTCTCCACGCCAGAGAAGCTGAAGAACTCCCTGCACCAGGTGATGCAGCCGCAGGCCCCACAGCCGCTGGGGGTAAAGGCCTACCTGCCCAACCGGACGGCATTGTTGCTGCACTTCGGGCTGGAAGAGATCGAGCGCCTGCGCCTCCCGTTGCAGCATAACAAATCAACCTACGCCACTACGGTAGACAGCCTGGCCCAGACACTTAGCCAGGAGGCGGCCCTCGCGTACCTGGAGTCTGGCAGCATCAACCAAAGCCCTGAAAAAGTGGCTTATGTGCACCTGGGCCAACCAATGCTGGCGCAAAGGCTGCTGACGCAGCTGAACAAGCAGGTGTCGGCGGCGCGCCAGCAAAAGCCCCTCACCGAGAAGTATGGCAGCTATACGTTGCAACTGCTGAACGTTCCGGAACTGCCGGCACAGCTGTTAGGCCGTGTGTTCTCCGGGTTTGAGCAAAGCTATGTGGTGCAAGTAGGCGATTACCTGCTCATTGCCGAAGAGATGGCCACGCTGCGCCACCTGCTGGATGATATCTCGGAGGAGAAGGTATGGGGTAAATCAGTTGGACAAACGGCTTTTATAGCCAAAACACTGCAGGAGGCGAACATGAGCGTTTACCTGAATACGGTGAATGCCTGGTATGTCCTGAATCGCTATATTACCGAGGAGGACCGGGACAACCTGCTGCGGCACGCGCCGCTCATCAAGCGGTTCTCGCAGGTAAGCCTGCAGTTCTCCATTGTGGAGGGAGAGTACTACACCAGCATGGTGGTGCGCAAGCCCGAGCAGATTAACAATGCCGGGCAGAACACGCTGGTGACCGAGGAGATCATCCGGTTTAATTCACGCCTGGTTACGCGTCCGTTCCCGCTACAGAACGCCGTGGACAGGAGCCGGGAGGTAGTGGTGCAGGACTCCTCCTTTGTGCTCCATAATATTACGGCGGGCGGCAAGCGCGGCTGGACGGACACCCTCGGTGCTTCGCTGCAGACCGATGTGAAGCAGATAGAGTATGGCGCGGACAAGAAACTGCGCTACCTGTTTGCCACCTCCAGTCAGATACACGCCATTAACAACCAGGGGCAGCCGCTGGATAACTTCCCCTTCAACCTGCCCGATTCCCTGACGGTGCAGCACCTGGCCGTGTTTGACTATGAGAAGAACGGAAACCACCGCCTGCTGGTGGATGATAACATGGGCAACCTGTACATGTACGACATGCAGGGCACGGCCATACAGGGCTGGCAGCCGCGCCGCCTGGATTACCGCCTGGCAGCCGAGCCACAGCACCTGCGCGTAGGCGGCAACGATGTAATCCTGGCATTGCTGGAGAACGGCTACATCTACGCCCTGAACCGCAGCGGCGAAACGCTGCCGGGTTTTCCGATCAGTTTGGGTGCACCACTTACCTCCGGGGCAGTGGCCAAGGTGGGCGCAGACCTGAAGCGCACCGAGATCACCGCCGTGACCCGGTATGGCAATGTGGTCACCTTTAACCTGCAGGGCCGGGTGCTGAACACTGAACAGTTGCTGCGCCCAAGCAAGCGCGCTTTGTTTGAGCTGGTGCCTGAGGCGAGCAATGGCCGTTCGTTTGTGATTGCGCGGCAGGAGCAGGGAAAACTGGCCCTGTTCGACCAGGACCTGAATGAGCTGTTCGAGAAGCGCTACGTTACCTCAGCCTCTAAAATTGTGCAGTACTTTAACTTCGGGGGAGACAATAGGATTGTGGCCATTACTGAGCGCGGGCCTCAGAAAACGTATCTCTACGATATGAAAGGCAACCTCATCGGTAATCGTACGCTGGAGAATTACCAGCCGGTAACCATCTACTTCAACGAAACCAGCAACAGCTACACCCTCTACCGAGTACACCGAAACGAGCTAATGAAACTGGAGTTCACGGTAGGCGAGTAAGGAGCAGCTTTATTCTGCCGCACGGCAAGTATAACATCACTCTAAAAACTCCTGAACCAGCCCTTGCGGTAAAAGAAAATCAGTTGAGAAACGATCAGGAGTCCCATTAAACTGACTAAAATCGGGTAGGCATACGGCTCATACAGCTCTGGCATGTTGTAGGGCAATACGCGGCCTGTCTCAGGGTCCTCGCGTGAGAAGTTCATCCCATACAAGCCCACAATAAAGCTTAGCGGAATAAAGATGCTGGAGATAATGGTGAGCACTTTCATGATCTCGTTCATGCGGTTGCTCACCGTAGACATGTGCAGGTCCACCAAGCTGGAGGCCATTTCCTTGTGGTTGTCTATCAGGTCGATGAGCTGGATGGTATGGTCATAGGCGTCGCGGAAGTAGGCTTTGAGGCTCTCGTGAATTACCTCCTCGTCCATGCGCAGCAGCTCGGTCATTTTATCGCGCTCTGGCCACACAATGCGGCGGAGTTTTACCAGCTCGCTTTTCAGGTCCAGGATGAGCGCCAGGTTGTTGCGCGATGGCTGCAACAGCACCTGCTGCTCCATGTCTTCGATATAATCGCCCATGTCGGCAATTACCGGGAAATAGTAATCCAGCACCACGTCCATCATGGCATAGGCCATGTAGATGGTTGGCCGCTTCCGGATCACGCCTTTGCCCACGCGGATGCGCTCACGCAACGGGTCGAGGCAATCCTCGTAATCGCTTTGCAGGCTAAGCACATAGTTGGGTCCTGTGAAGAGCGAGAGCTGCACATCTTCCAGCGTCTTGTTTTCGGTGGACCAGCGGAGCATGCGCGAGATGATGAACAGGCGGTTTTTATCGAACTGCTCTACCTTGGGGCGCTGGTAGTCGTTTACCACGTCTTCCATCTGCAAGGGGTGCAGGTTAAAATCCACGGCCAACTGTTCCAGCATCTTCTCATCCCGGTAGCCGCGAATATCAATCCAATGCCGCGCATCCGGTCTGGAAGTAACGCGTTGCACCAGCTCCGGGTAAGTCTTTACCTCCAGCTCCTCAAAAAAGTCCTCGCTAAACGACATCAGGAAAAAGCGCGGCGCAAAAGCCTCAAACGGAATAAACAGGGAGCCCGGTTTTACGCCGGCTTTGCGTTGCAGGATCTTGTCTCGGGAGCGGTTGTGCTTGCGTTTGGCCATCAGGGGAGTATAGGAAAAAGTAAAGTTAAAGAGTTCAGGTTAGAAAGCTATAAAGTTGAAGCAGGCATCAGGTAGTGGGGGAGTCGGCTAGTTCTTCGACTTTAACGCCTTCCATCTCTTCTAGTTTTTGTGTGATTTCCTCCTGCAGGCTCTTCCGTACTTCCAGGGTGAGGCGGCAATCCAGCATAAACCGCTGCTCCCTCACCGTCAGGTCATACTCCTTCACCAGGCTCATCACGTCGTTCATTTGCGGGTAGTCGTAATGCGCCTGCAGCAGCGTTGTTTCGTGTTTTTCAAGAATAGTGGCCTGAGCGATGGCTTCCGCAGCGGCCACTTTATAGGCATTGATCAGGCCGCTGACACCAAGTTTCGTGCCTCCAAAGTAACGCACCACCACGATCAGCACATTGCTAAGCCCAGCAGAGCGCATCTGCCCAAGTATGGGATCGCCGGCCGAGTGGTTGGGTTCGCCGTCGTCATTGGCGCGATAGCGGGTTTGGTCGGCCCCCAGGATGTAGGCATAGCAGTGGTGGCGGGCGTCGTAGTACTTTTTCCGAAGCTCGGCGAGCGTGTCCTTCACGTCCTCCTCAGAATAAACGGGGAAAGCGAGGGCAATGAATTTACTTCCTTTTTCTTTGTACAAACCCTCTGAGGGCGCTTCTATGGTTCTGTAGGTGTCTTCCATGGTTGCTGCTGCTGGCAACCTGCAAGTTAGCCAAAGCCTTGCAAGGGTAAAAATTATCGTATCTCTCTAAAATGGTTTACTTTTGCGGGTATACCAACAGCCTGACCTTTGCCAGCCACACCATACTTGCTTTCCTTCGACCACGTGGGTAGCCCGGAGAGCGGCTATATCACCAGCACCCAGTTGGCCGATAACATTCCCTTCGTGATAAAGCGGGTGTTCTGGACGCAGGGAACGCCCCCGGAGACAACCCGCGGCCACCACGCCAACATGGCTACCGAGGAGGTGCTGGTTGCCCTGACCGGAAGTATAAAAGTGCTGATCGACACGGGCCATGCGCGGCAGGAGTTTGAGCTGACGCATCCGCAGCAGGGGCTGTACGTGCCGGCCATGTGCTGGGTAGAGTTGCGCTTCTCGGAGGGAGCCACGGCCCTTTGCCTCACCTCCACCGACTATAGCAAGAAAGACTACATCCGCGATTATGCTTACTTTAAGAAACTGACGACACACGGGGCGCTGTAAAGTATAATGTTAAGAAAGTATAAGTAACTTAAGTTGCGATTTGCTTACGCCGTTGAAACATAACCCACCCCTAACCCCTCCGGGGAGGGGAATTATTTCCCGTTTATGTGGGACTCCACTCTTGGGAGGGGTTAGGGGTGGGTTTCCAGTTATCAGAAACCAATTAGTATCATATAGCGCAACTTGGGGTAAGTATAAGCTGCACGGCCTGTGGCCTGATGCCTTACGTCTTTCCTCCTTTGTCTAATCCATACTTCAATATTTGTTTGATTTAGCCCATGCAGCCGATTCCATACTTTCAGTTTAGAGACTTCCCGAGGGGTTTGGAGGCGCAGGTGCAGCAGGCGCTACTGGATGCTGTAGCGGGAAAGCAGTATGTGCTGGGGCCACAGGTGCAGGCTTTTGAAACAGAGTTTGCCGCATTTCTGGGAGCCGGAAACGCCATTGGCGTGGGCAACGGCTACGATGCGCTGGTTATACTTCTGAAAGCCTTGGGTGTGGGAGCAGGCGATGAAGTGGTGGTGCCGGCCAATACGTTTATCGCCACAGTGAATGCGGTGCTGCAGGTAGGGGCCATGCCTGTACTGGCTGAGCCGGATGTCCATACGTATAACTTCACTGCCGAAAGCGCTGCGCAATACATCACCCCCAAAACAAAAGCCATCATCGCCGTACACCTGTACGGGCAGGTGTGCGACATGGACGCACTGCAGCAACTGGCGCAGGAACGAAATGTTTTCTTATTGGAGGATGCTGCTCAGGCACACGGGGCCAGGTATAAAAATCAGTTCGCCGGAAGCTTCGGCCATGGCGCCGCCTTCAGCTTTTACCCAACCAAAAATCTAGGCGCTTTAGGCGATGCCGGCGCGGTTGTTTCTTCCCACATAGATATCGCTGACTTTGCGCGCAAGTACCGGAACTACGGCGAGGCGCAGAAGTATAGCTCGGAACAGGTGGGCATCAACTCGCGTTTGGATGAGTTGCAGGCGGCGGTGCTGCGGGTAAAACTCCGGCACCTGCAGGCCATGAACAGCGAGCGGCAGCGGCTGGCGGAGGTTTACCTCCAAAACTTAAGTCAAATCGGCGATCTTATACTTCCAGCTAGCGCCCCGCATTGTGGACATGTGTACCACATCTTCAACATCCGGACAAAGCACAGAAACGAACTGCAGGCGTGGCTGCGGAAGCAGGACGTTGCCACCGCCATCCATTACCCCTTGCCGGTGCACCTGCAGCCTGCCTATACTTCGCTCGGCTACCAACCCGGCGATTTTCCGGTGGCGGAAGAACTGGCCAGCACCAGCTTAAGTCTCCCGCTTTTCCCGGGGCTAACCAAACATGAGCAGCAGCGGGTAATAGCGGCAATCAAACAATTCTATAGTACGAAACACTAAGTATGGAGCAGCTGCCATTGGTCTCGATTATCTGCCTGTGCTACAACCATGCGCGCTTTCTGCGGCCTGCCCTGAATTCTGTTCTGGCCCAGACGTATCCCAACCTGGAAATTTTGATTGTGGACGACTGCAGCACCGATGGCAGCGTGCGCATTATTCAGGAATACCTGCAGGCTTACCCGCAGCTGCGCTTTATCAGCACCAAGTATAACCGAGGCAACACTACCGCTTTTAACATGGGCTGGCGGGGCAGCAGCGGCAGGTTTATACTTGATTTCGCTACCGACGATGTGCTGCTGCCCGAGCGGGTGGCACAGCAGGTGCAATTGTTTCAACAACTTGGCCCCAGCTATGGTGTTGTGTATTCTGATGCCGAATACATCTCCGACGACTCGGCGCATCTGTACTTTCACAGCCAGAAGCACCTCCCTGCGCTGGATGGCGATGTGTTTGCCGAGGTGCTGCGGCGCTACTTTATCTGCCCGCCCTCCATGCTGATTCGCCGGGAGGTGTTCGAGGAACTGGGCGGCTATGATGAAACACTCGCCTATGAGGATTTTGATTTCTGGGTACGGTCGGCGCGCAAGTATAAATATGCCTATTTGCCGGAGGTTACTACCCAGCGGCGGGTGCACAACCGCTCGCTTTCCAGTGGTTGGTACCAGAAAGGCAACCTTTTACTGGCCTCCACTGTTGTGGTGTGTAGGAAAGCGGCAACGCTGATCAAAACACAGGAAGAACGGGAAGCCCTGACTGTCCGCTTGAAGTATGAGGCGCGACATGCCTACCTCACCGGAAACCGGAAGGAGGCCGGGCAATTCTTGGAGATGTTGCAGCAAGTGGCCGGGAAGCAGGTTTTGTACCGTTTTATCGAAGTGTTAAACAAGTATAATATCGACCTGGGTTTCCTTAGAGAGTTATATTACCGCCTACGGCATAAGTCGTAACATCCTGCTTTGCTACCTGCCGTACCTATAATTTCAATTGTACGGTAAACAATAGCTGTAAAATCCGTAAACACTATTTTAAGGCCTAAAATCATGCCTATTAGGCTTTTTTAAGATCCAATTTATGGTTATAACAAACTATATATTGGATAATTAATTATATTTGGCACTCAATCAAACAACAACAAAATGATTACAGCAGCACTCGCCTCTCGTTCAGAAGTCATAAAATGGATGGAAGACTTCGTAAGCGAAAAGCTCTCCGAGTTTCTGAAAACTGTGGAAGATAGCTGGCAGCCTGCAGATCTTTTACCTGATGCCACCATGGATACTTTCCTGGATGAGATAAAGGATTTACGTGAGCGCGCCCGCGACCTGAGCTACGACCTGATGGCCGTTTTAGTCGGCGATACGATAACAGAAGAAGCACTTCCAACCTACGAAAGCTGGTTGATGACCATAGACGGACTTCCACAGGACCCGAACGGCCCCTGGATGAAATGGAACCGCGGCTGGACAGCAGAAGAAAACCGCCACGGCGATGCGTTAAACCGCTACCTGTATCTGAGTGGCCGCGTTAACATGCGCGAAATGGAGGCGTCTACCCAGTACCTGATCGCCGATGGCTTTGACCTGATGACGGACAGCGATCCGTACCGCTCTTTTGTGTACACCAGCTTCCAGGAAACTGCTACCAACATTTCGCACCGCCGCGTAGCCCAGATAGCCAAGCGCCAGGGCGATTTGCAGCTGGCTAAACTTTGCGGCCATGTGGCAGCAGACGAGGCACGCCATGCAAAGGCGTACAAGGCATTTGTGAGCAAGATATTTGAGGCCGACCCGAACGAGATGATGCTGGCTTTTGAAGATATGATGCGCAAAAAGATTGTGATGCCAGCGCACTACATGCGTGAGCTGGGTGTGGACATGGGCAAGACCTTCGGCCACTTCACCGATGCGGCGCAGCGAATAGGCGTTTATACTTCTGCCGACTACACCGATATTCTGGAAGGCCTGATAGCCGAGTGGAAGATTGAGGCCCTCTCCGGGCTGGACGAAGCCGGTGAGCGTGCCCGCGATTACGTGATGGCCCTGCCAGCACGCCTGAAGCGCGTAGCAGAGCGCATGCGCGTACCATCGCTGGAGTACAAATTTCGCTGGATCGCCTAGCTAGAAAGAGTTTAAATAAAAAGAAAAGGCCAAAGATGCGAAAGCGTCTTTGGCCTTTTTGCTTGGGTTCCGAATCGGGGCTAGTATGAAGAACCTTTTAATTTATCAATATTCATTACCCATTACTCCTGCACTTTCACACCTTTCCAGAAAGCAACATAACCTTTAATTTCTTTGGCTGCATCGCGGGGGTTAGGGTAATACCAGGCGGCATCTTTGTTTGTTTCGCCGTTCACGTTTACGTGATAATAGGAGGCCTCGCCTTTCCAGGGACAACTGGTGTGCGTGTGGCTTTCGTTGAAATAGGCCTTGTTTATACTTTCAGGCGGGAAGTACTGGTTTCCCTCAATTTCAATGGTGTCGTTGCTGTCGGCAATTACCTTTTCATTCCATATCGCTTTCATACTTAAATTCGTTTTAGAGGATGGCGCACTACGATGTACTACTAGCAACATGTGGCAAATGTTTGCATCGCGGGCAATAGTTTCCACCATTTACAGCGGCAACTACCGAACAATGCGCAAGCGCCGTGTGTTATACTTTGAAACCCTGATAAAATGGCAATAGGATACCGATTTACTGATTTTGTACCCCCGCAGGACGATAAGCCCGGCTTTGAGTCGCTGCTCAAGATATTTCTGCAGTTAGTAACCATTACCTCCGGCGATGCGGGCGAGGCATTGAACTGGCTCAGCTCATTGGACAAGCAGTATAACCTGACTGGTGACGAATACGGCATCGGCGACTTTATTGAAGACCTCCGCAAGAAAGGCTACCTGGATGAGGACCCGCAGAAGAAAGGCAGCTTCAGCCTAACGGCCAAGAGTGAGCAGGGCATCCGCAAAAGTGCGCTGGAAGAAATCTTCGGCAAGCTGAAAAAAGGCGGCAAAGGCAGCCACGCTACACCGCACACCGGCACCGGCGACGAAGCCAGCACCGACCGCCGCGAATACCGCTTCGGCGACTCCATCGAGCAGATCTCAATGACGGACTCGCTGCGCAATGCCCAGATAAACCACGGTATCGGTGATCTGCAACTCACGGAGCAGGACCTGGAGGTAAACGAGACGGAGCACAAAACGCAGGCGGCTACCGTGCTGATGATTGATATCTCGCACTCCATGATTTTGTACGGCGAGGACCGCATTACGCCTGCCAAGAAGGTAGCCATGGCCCTGGCTGAGCTTATCCGCCAGAAGTACCCGAAGGACACGCTAGATGTGATTGTGTTTGGAAACGACGCCTGGCAGATAGAGGTGAAAGACCTGCCCTACCTGGAAGTTGGGCCGTACCACACCAATACCGTAGCGGGGCTGGAGCTGGCGATGGATATCCTGCGCAAGCGAAAGACACCAAACAAGCAAATCTTTATGATCACCGACGGCAAGCCAACCTGCCTTAAAGAAGGGCTCCACTATTACAAGAACAGCTTCGGCCTGGACCGCAAAGTGGTGAACAAGACGCTGAACCTGGCTGCACAGTGCCGCCGCATCAAGATACCGATCACCACCTTTATGATTGCCTCAGACCCGTACCTGAAGGCGTTTGTGGATGAGTTTACTCAGGTAAACAACGGGCAGGCTTATTACAGCAGTCTCAAAGGCTTAGGGCACCTGGTGTTCCGGGATTACCGGCAGAACCGCAAAAAGACATTTTAACGTTACCCGCTGCCATTTCACAGCAAAGCGCATTATCCGGCACTTACATGAAGCAGCTAACCGCACCTACTATACTCCCGCACCTGTTGATGCAAACAGTACTGGTCTTCCTGACTACGGGAGGTGCTATACTTGCCATACTCACAGAATTACCGGGTCTGGTGCTTTTAGGTGTTTTCCTGCTTTTTCAGCTAGGCACGCACTTGGCTATCAGGGGCGTTGAAAGTTTATTGCCGGCAGGGCAGGAGCGGTGGCTGCAGGTGCTGCAGCAGCTCGTTGCCTCCTTGTTTGTGGTGATGCTGCTTGCCATACTTGCCGTCATACTTTGGCTGGTGTTTGAATACAGCATCTGGCACCTTTCGGGCAACAGCGGCGGCTATACGCTGAGCCTGGCGCATGTGGTGGTGTCGGTGGTGCCACAGGTGGTGGACGTGCTGCTGCTGGGAGAAGCGCTGCGCCTGGTGTGGATCTGGTGGCAAAGCAGGTTGCAAAACAGCCGCAGCCTGACCACTTCCGACTAAAACCGGCTCGTGCCGTAAAAACAAATCAACATAAAACTGATTTATGACATACCACATCAGTTGGTGTGTTAATTGATAAATGATAATTGATACATGAACTACCGAGATATTCCAGCAGAGAAACTACAGCAGCTAAAAACATTAGGCCAGCTTAAAGCAGCCGGATACGAGCCGGAGAGCGTGAAGCAGGAGCTGCGCCGTAACCTGATTCAGAAGCTGAAGAACAAGGAGGAGATTTTCCCGGGCATCTGGGGCTATGAGGAAACGGTGATTCCGGACATGCAACGCGCTATTCTGTCGATGCACCACGTGAACCTGCTGGGCTTGCGCGGCCAGGCGAAGACGCGTATTGCCCGCCAGATGATCGATTTGCTGGACGAGTACATACCCGTAGTAAAAGGCTCTGAACTGAACGACGACCCGCTGCAGCCGCTTTCGCGTTTTGCCAAAGACCAGGTGCATGAGCACGGCGACGACACGGCCATTGAGTGGCTGCACCGCTCGGAGCGCTACACCGAGAAACTGGCCACACCCGACGTGTCGGTGGCTGACCTGATTGGTGATGCGGACCCGATAAAAGCGGCCACATTGAAGCTGCCATATTCGGATGAGCGGGTGATTCATTTCGGCTTGATCCCGCGTTCGCACCGGGGCATCTTTGTTATTAACGAACTGCCCGATCTGCAGGCGCGCATCCAGGTGGCGCTGTTTAACATTTTGCAGGAAGGAGACATTCAGATACGTGGTTTTAAGGTGCGCATGCCGCTCGATATCCAGTTCGTTTTTACGGCCAACCCGGAAGACTATACCAACCGTGGCTCCATCGTGACACCGCTGAAAGACCGTATCGATTCGCAAATCATCACGCACTATCCGAAAGATATTCAAACGGGAAAGAAGATCACGAGCCAGGAGGCAAGAGTAAAGGCCGGACAGGATTCCCTCGTGAAAACCAACGACATCATCGGCGACCTGATAGAGCAGGTGGCCTTCGAGGCGCGCGAGAGCGAGTATGTGGATGCCAAAAGCGGTGTATCAGCCCGACTGACAATATCTGCTTTTGAGAACCTACTAAGTGCCGCCGAACGACGCGCGCTGCTCAACGGCGAAAGCAAAACCTATGTGCGCGTGTCTGATTTCCTGAACACCATTCCTTCGGTAACAGGTAAGGTGGAGTTGGTGTACGAGGGCGAGCAGGAGGGAGCGGGCCATGTGGCGCAGGTGCTCATGGGCAAGGCCATCCGCACGCAATTCCTTGCCTACTTCCCGGACCCGGACAAAGCCAAGAAGTCAAAACAGGGAAATCCCTACAAAACCATTACCGGCTGGTTTGGCGATGGAAATACGCTGGATGTACTGAGTGATGCATCGGGCGAGGAATACAAGAATGCGCTGAACAAAGTGCCGGGCCTAGCCGAGTTGGTTGAGAAGCAGCAGCCAAAGGCAAAAGGCGACGAGAAACTGTTTATGATGGAGTTTGCCTTACACGGCCTTGCTGAGCACAGCCAGTTAAGTAAAAACCGCCTCAGCACCGGCCTTCAGTTTAAAGACCTGCTAAGTGGTATGTTCACCATGCCAAGCTTCGGCGAAGAAGAGGAGGAAGACGAGGACTATTGATTAGTTCTGATTTATAAGTTTTGAGTTAAAAAAGAGTAGCAGTTGCATCAGCACCTGCCACTCTTTTTCTAATGGGCAATGAGTGCTGCTGCAATATTTTCCCACTCTTCCTGTAGAGTAACTTCTGCTCTTTTTCTGCCTGCCTTGCGGTACCAGTAGTCCGCGTTCCACGTGTCACCCTCCTCGCGATGCAGGTAAGCGTGTATCCAAGCGGCGTTCTGGTCTGGCAGGTCCTGAATCAGCACGTGTGCCTTGTTCCAGTCGCCCTTCGCTGCGTACCACAGCGCCTGCAAGTATACCGAAGCTCCTGCAGGTGGCGAACTGGCCTGCAGGCTCTCTTTAAAGCTCTGTAAATTCATATTAGCGCTTTCTTGGGGATGCTTTTGGTAACTTTCTAAGTATACATCCTTTCTATATGTTTATACTCATTCCCCTTTACGAAAACAACGGTTGGCGGTCATGTATAAACACTGAGCTTCCCTTTAAGCACATCCGCTCCCACTTTTATACTTGCTGGCTACGCTGCTGCTCCGGAAAACTTAATGGGGAGAATCAAAGTAGCAGGGGGTATGGAAAACTACGTTTCGATCTGGCCGGTGTTGGTGCTGGCGCTTATTCACTTCTTTGGTACGCGGCTTCGATTTCTGGAAGGGCTGCCGCGCAGCGTGTGGCTTTCGCTTGCCGGTGGCGTGTCTGTAGCCTACGTTTTCCTGCACCTGTTCCCGGAGTTCAGCGAGGGGCAGGCGCATATTAAGGAGTTCGGCGGGTTGGGTGGCTTTCTGGAGCACCACGTGTACCTGATGGCACTGATAGGCCTGGCTTTTTTCTATGGACTGGAGCGGGCTGTCATCGAAGACAAGCAGGAGCAGGGAAAGGGGCAAAAGCCATCAGGAGGCGTATTCTGGATACACATCGGCTCTTTTGCCATCTACAATGCCTTGATCGGCTACCTTTTGTTTCAGCGGGAAGAAGGTGCTTTGCAGGAACTGATCTTGTTTTCCATTGCCATGGCCCTCCACTTCATCGTGAACGACTACGCGTTGCAGGAGCACCACAAAGAGCGCTACAAGCGCATCGGGCGCTGGGTACTGGTGGTGGCGCTGGTAGCGGGCTGGGTAGTAGGTTACCTCCTGCAGATATCAGAATCAGCCATTGCCCTGCTCATGGCGTTTGTGGGTGGCGGCGTGATCCTGAACGTGATGAAGGAGGAACTGCCCGAGGAGCGCGCAAGCCGCTACTGGGCTTTCGCGCTCGGGGCAGGGTTGTACGCTACGTTGTTGTTATCTCTTTAGGCGGGTGCAGCTGCCCCTCAGTACGGGCAACCAGCATCGCTACAGTCGCGTCGCCGGTCACGTTCACCGTGGTGCGGCACATATCCAGGATACGGTCCGGGGCAAGTATAAGCGCGATGCCTTCCACAGGAATTCCTGCCTGCTGCAGCACAATCACCAGCATTACCGTACCGGCACCGGGCACAGCGGCCGCTCCGATAGAGGCCAGCGTTGCCGTCATCACAATACCCAACTGCGCCATGATATCCAGCTCAATGCCGTAAGCCTGGGCAATAAAGATAGCGGCCACTGCCTGGTAAAGGCTGGTGCCATCCATGTTGATGGTTGCTCCCAATGGAAGCACAAAGCTCGTAATCTCTTTGTTGATGCCCAGGTTCTTTTCGGCGCACTCCATTGTTACAGGCAGCGTGGCCGCACTCGATGAGGTAGAGAAAGCCAGCATCTGAGCCGGGAATATGCCCTCGAAAAAGCTTTTATACTTCGTCTTGCCGATAAACACCACCAGCAGCGGGTACACGATAAAGATCATCGTGGCCAGGCCTGCAATCACCACCAGGCAGTAGTAGCCCAGCACCAGCAGCAGTTCCACGGCAGACCCGGGATCATCGCCGGCGAAATCTACCACCAGTCCCGCCAGCAAGGCAAACACGCCATAAGGGGCGGTTTTCATGATGATGTCTACAATCTTCAGGATCACCAGGTTTACACCCTCGAAAAAGTCATTTACCGGGGCAGCCTTATCCGGCGGAATCATGATGAGGGCTATGCCGAAAAGGAGGGCAAAGAAGATAACCTGCAGCATGGCACCGTTATCGGTAAGGGAGCCGAAGATGTTGCTCGGCACTATGTCTACGAGCGGTTGCAGTGGCCCCTGCTGCTCCACAGCGGCCGCGTCGGATGATTTTTGGACGGTGGTAGAGGCGAACTGCTCTTTAAACTCCTCCCGCTTTTCGGGCGAGAAGGCTTTGCCCGGATCGAAGATGTTAACCAGCACCAACCCCAGCGTAACGGCCAGCACCGTGGTGCCCAGGTAAATACTGATGGTTTTGGAACCGATGCGGGAAAGGCGGCTGATATCGCTTAGGCTGGAGACGCCGGTAATGAGCGAGACAAGCACCAGCGGCACGGCAATGAGTTTAAGCAGGTTGATGAAAATAACACCGAACGGTTGGATCCAGGCAAGGGTAAAGTCCACGAAGCCAAGGTAGCTGGCGGCCATTCCCCAGGCAATGCCAAGAGCCATGCCGATCAGGATCTGCCAGTGTAAAGCAAGTTTCTTCATACGCACAGTTTAGGTCTGTGTGCCGCGCAAAGGCTGCGGCCACTTTATCGTAAAGTATGGTTTTAGTTATACAGAAGCCTAGCACCAACTAAAGCCGGGGAGGGCAAAACAGGATAATCCCCTTTGGGTACAGAACAGCTCTAGGGTAAAGCTACGGATAAATACGCAGGATGCATGGCAGGAGCGGTAATTTTGCTCTTTTATGCAAGGATATTCCGGTATGGCGGAACTATGGGCAGACGCAGGATATGGTAGTTCTTCGGTGTGCAGCAGGTACAAATAAAAAGCGCCGACTCCTTTTGGGGAGCCGGCGCTATACTTTGATAGGCTAACGAATTAAGCCTCGTTCACTACTATTTTCTCGATGCGGTCGTTGGCGCGGATTTGGTCGATCACCTCCAGGCCCTCCACCACTTTACCGAAAACGGTGTGGTTTCTGTCGAGGTGGGCAGTGTTCTTGCGGCTGTGCACGATAAAGAACTGGGAGCCACCGGTGTTGCGGCCGGCATGCGCCATACTTAGCACGCCACGGTCGTGGTACTGGTTTTCGCCGGTCAGTTCGCAGTCGATCTTATAGCCTGGGCCACCTGTTCCTGGTACGCCTTTGGCTCCTTCGCGCGTGTTCGGGCAGCCGCCCTGCACTACGAAGTCCGGAATTACGCGGTGAAACGTAAGGCCATCATAAAAGCCCTCATTGGCAAGCTTGGTGAAGTTCTCAACAGTTTTTGGAGCGTCTTTTTCAAAAAACTCCACCTTCATTACACCTTTGCCGGTATGTATTTCTGCAGTTTTCATGGTATGTGTCGTTATGTGTTTTATTGATGTTGATAACAAAAGTACGGATTTTATAGTTTAAGAGAGCTAAAGACCGTCTGCTTCTGGTATACGGCTGTGCCGGCACCACGCTGGCACGTAAAATAAAACGCAACGCACAACAAGTATAAAAACTATGAAGACATACAAAATAATAGCATACGCTTTCGCCCTGCTGATGGGCTTCGGCCTCGCGAGCTGCGGCACTGACGAGAGTAACAGCCAGAACGAAATGCAGGAGCAAAGCTCTGAGCCAACCGGCCGTGAAGAACCCTATGCCCGTGGCACAAACCCTTCTACCGCATCCGCTAAAAACGACGAGGGCAACCTGGACGACACCAACCCGAAAATAGGCGGGCACGAGATGATGCCGACGCAGATTATCACCGAGAACATCACCTCTAACTACAAACTCCAGACGCTTGCATCGCTGATTCGCAAGGCAGGCCTGGTGGAAACCCTGAATGCCACAGGACCCTATACCGTGTTTGCCCCGGTAAACGACGCCTTTGAGGGATTGCCGGAAAACGTGTTGGAGGACCTGACTAAAACAGAGAACAAAGCTCAGCTGGTCGAAATCCTGAACAACCACGTGATAGCTGGAAAGCTAACCGCGAACGACCTGAAAGACGGTGCCATGCTGAAAACTGTGGGTGGCGAATCGCTGAAGGTAACCAAAAGAGGCAATGATGTGATGATTAACGGTGCCAAGGTATCGGAGGCGGATCAGATGAGCGCAAATGGTGTGATCCATGTGATCGATAAAGTGCTTGCCGTAAACAAGCAGTAACGTTAAAAAAACATAAGAAAAGGCAGGCACTGTAAAGTGCCTGCCTTTTCTGTTTATGAGTACGTACGCAGATACCGGTTCTACTTGCGGTTGTCCTGGTTGTGGAGCATGCTCAGGTAGCTTTCGTAGCGGGTAAGGGAAATCTCGCTGCCGCGCACAGCCTCAATTACGGCGCAGCCCGGCTCGTTGAAATGGGTGCAGTTGTTGAAGCGGCACTGGTTCATGCGCTCGCGCATCTCCGGGAAAAAATGGCTTAGCTGTGCCGCCGGAATATCCACAATGCCCAGTTCCTTGATGCCCGGCGTGTCGATGATGTAGGTGTCTTCGTTCACCTCAAACATCTCGGCGAAGGTGGTGGTATGCACCCCTTTGTCGGAGAAGTCGGAGATTTCGGCGGTTTTCAGGGCCAGGTCCATCACCAGCAGGTTGATCAACGAGGATTTGCCTACGCCGGAGTGGCCGGAAAGCAGCGTGGTTTTGCCTTGCAGCAGCGCCTGAATCTCCTCTATGCCTTCCTGGTTTGCGGCCGAGGCAGCTAAACTGTCGTAGCCGATCTGCCCGTACATGTGCGCAATCTGCCGCTGGTATTCCTGCACGTCCTCATCGTACAAATCAGTTTTGTTGAAGATAAGTATGGCCGGAATATCATAAGCCTCAGCGGTGACCAGAAAGCGGTCGATAAAGCCAAAGGAGGTGCGCGGCGACACCAGCGTAACAATGAGCAGCGCCTGGTCGAGGTTAGCGGCAATGATGTGGGAATAGGCTGTTTTGTGCGTGCTCTGGCGGATGATGTAGTTCTCGCGGTCCTCAATCTTGTAAATTACGGCTGTGTCCTCGCCGGTTGTCTCCACGTCGAACTCCACGCGGTCGCCCACGGCGAGTGGATTACTCACTTTCAGGTTTTTGTTCTTGAACTTGCCGCGCAGCCTGGCCCGGTGCAGGTTGGCTTCCGCATCGCGCACCAAATACCACGATCCCGTCGATTTTACTACTACTCCCTTCATCTGGCTTCGTTAAGCAGGCGCGTTATGTCGGCCATGATCCTGGTCGTGGCGCCCGCCTGCTCTTGTACGTATGTCTTTTCTTTGATTGTTATACTTTGGCGCAGCCCCGGTGTTTCATGGACTTCCTCGAAAGCTTTCAGCAATTCCTCGCTGCTGTTCACAGGGAAGGCGCAGCCCAACTCCACCAGGTCCTTCGCCTCCTGAAACTTGCCGTAGGAGGGCCCGAAGAACAGCGGAAGACCAAACACCGCTGCCTCCAGCGTGTTGTGCAATCCCTTGCCAAACGCCCCGCCAATGTAGGCGTAAGTGCCGTAGCTGTAGAGGGAGGAAAGCATACCGATGTTGTCGATCACCAGCACACCATACCTGGCCACGCTTGCCTCGCTGGCCTCCGAGAAACGAATGGCACCGGCTCCCACTGTTTTCATCACCGTGTTTATACTTGCCGCATTCACCTCGTGCGGCGCGATGATGAATTTTATACTTGCGCTATACTTCTGAATCAGGGGCAACAGCACATCAATATCTACAGGCCAGCTGCTGCCTACCATAAACACTAACTGCCCGGCGGCAAAGGCTTCAACCTTCGGAATCGTCTTTACGGAGGCCGCTGTTTGCAGCACCCGGTCAAAGCGGGTGTCGCCGGCTATACTTGCGTGGGAAATGTTTATACGTTGCAGCAGCTCCAGCGAGGATTTATTCTGAGTGTAAATGTGCGTGAAGCGCTGCAGGATGTTGCGGTAAAAAGCGCCATAAGGTTTGAAGAAAACCTGCTCCTGCCGGAAAATGGCCGAAATGGAAAGAATGGGTATTTGGCGTTGCTGCAGCTCCAGCAGGTAATAATGCCAGAACTCATACTTCACAAATACAGCCAGTTTCGGTTGCACGATATCAAGAAACTGGCGTGCGTTTGAGGCGCTGTCCAGCGGCAGGTAGAAAATGTAGTTGGCTCCGGGGTAGTTCTTGCGCACTTCATAGCCGGAAGGGGAGAAGAAGGTGAGCAGGATCTTATACTTGGGGGAAGCCTCCCGAAACGCCTCCATCACTGGCCGTCCCTGCTCGAACTCGCCAAGCGAGGCACAATGAAACCACACGAGCGGCTCCTTGTTGATTTGCAGTGCCTCTCGTAACTTATCGAACTGCCGCTCACGCCCCTGCCGCATCAGCTTCGCCTTTTGGTTAAAAGGAGCCGCCAGCGCCATGCCTGTTTCGTAAGCCTTCAGCCCGATGTCGTAGAGTAATTTTGGCAAGTATGGTGTAGTTTGATTGTGGCTGCAAATATACAAGTTTGTACTCGGACTGTAGAGGTTTTTAGAATTGCCCCAAACTACCTGTTGAAGCACATCTTTATACATAGATAACCTCCTTTACCAAGAATTTTATTGTAGTGCTGAGAATCATAGTTTGCGAAAAATAAAACTGCCAATTAGAACTCATTGAGCCTAGATTCTAATTGGCAGTTGCTAGTTTATTGCATGACTCATATATTTGATCTTCACTATTAACGTGAATTACTATCTATTAATCATTCCGTTTACTTCTCCCTTTATGCTAAAGAAAACATTCTTAGTCTTTATGCTTCAATTTGGAGCGTTGGTTGCTTCAGCTCAATTTAAAGTTGTTTCTAACAGCCCGGTTTCCAGTGACGAAGTAGAATCTATGGGGATTTCATGGACTGACTATGACGATGATGGAGATGATGATCTCTTCATTACTGTATCTTATCCTATTCAAGGAGAGCTTTCAACACGGGATGTATTGTTTAATAATAATGGAGAGGGTGTTTTTACACAAGTCACAACTGGTAATCTGATTGATGAGGAGGGGACAGGCAGGAGTTCAACATGGGCAGACTTCAACAATGATGGTTTAATAGATGCTTTTATAATCAACCAACACGAGGCCTTTCTATTTAAGAATGCAGGAGGTGGAGTTTTTACGAAAACAATGTCAGTTCCTACTACATCCTTCTCATTTGATAACCTCTACAGCGGGGGGCTTTGGGGAGATTTCAACGGGGACGGATACGTGGATTTATTTGTGACTTCCTCCCCACATTCTGATAATGCTCGAAACATACTTTACTTAAATAACAAAGACGAATCTTTTACAAAAGTTTCGGGCGATAAAAATTTTTCCACAGCAAGAAGTGGAACTGATCCATCAGCGATAGACTATGATAACAATGGCACTTTGGATCTGTTTGTTCCCAACTACTGCGCTAATAACTTTCTATATTCTAACCAAGGCGATAGCACTTTTATAAGTGTAACACAAAGTGTTCTGCTGCAGTCAAGTTGCTCTGTTGGGGCATCTTGGGCCGACTATGACAACGATGGCGATTTTGATGTGCTGATTCAAAACAATGTAAACGGCAACAATTTACTTTTTGCAAATAATGGTGACGGAACATTTACAGAAGTACGTAATGCGGCAACTAATTTTGGGGCATCTTCTTCAGCATGGGGTGATTTTGACAATGATGGCTGGATTGATCTTGTTATAGTAGGTAGTGACGAAGAGGGGAGTACACGCTTACTTAAGAATAATGAAGGGAAATCTTTCACTGATGTATCTCTAGAACAAGGTATTACCAATAAAAACTATTCTTGGGCTGTAGCTTGGTCAGATTATAATAAAGATGGCTCACTGGATTTTTTTGTTGCGAACGCTCATGGAAATGGACTGCCAGCCAATGATATCCTTTATGAGAATAAACCGAATGAAAATGGCTGGATAAATATCAAATTAAAAGGTACTAATTCTAACCGTTCTGCTATAGGAGCTGTTGTTAAAGTTAAAAGTGGAGGGAAATGGCAGATGAGAACAGTTCAGTCAAAAACTGGTAACAACTCTCAGAATTCTCTTAATATACATTTTGGATTAGGGTCGGCGAAAAAGATTGATACGCTTCAAGTGATATGGCCACATCATGGCACTCAGGAGTTTATTAATCATCCTATAAACAAATTTATTGAAGTTACAGAAGCAGATTTCCCAAAAGCTCCTAAAAACCTCACCGCAATCCAAGCCGGTATAGGAGAGGTTAAGATAAGTTGGGATGATAGTTCATCAGATGAGATAGGCTTTAGGGTAGAAAGGTCGTTAGCTAATGAAAGTAGCTTTAAGCCTGTCTCCGTAGTACCGGAGAATGATAATTTCTTTACTGATATCGAACTACAGGGGAGTGGCACATACTACTATAGAGTTGCCTCTACGAAGGCAGGAGGTTTCTCAACCTATTCCAATGTTGTATCGGTTACTATCAGTAAACCAACGGGTATTTTTGAACAAGATCCCTTGGTGTCTATATATCCTAACCCAGTTCGTGATTACTTAATGATTGAATGGAGAAGCTTTAATAATGAAATTCTTAGAATTGTTAATGCCAAAGGGCAAACAGTATATCATGGGCCATTCAATAGCACCGGAATGATTTCATTTAAAGATTTTGCACCAGGGTTGTATATCATTTCTCTCGGTAACAAAAAAATGAAGATTTTAAAAGAATGATAACTTATAAATTGGTATCTATTTTGAAAGAAAATCATACCACACAATAGTCTATCATGAAAGTTTTTTAAGTACATCAGCCTGCTTTTATGAAGTGAACTATAGAGCAGGAGTTGGAACATTAACCTTATATTTACTTGATAACTTATTTAAGCAAGAGTTGGGAGTTAATGTGACTCGTACTCAATTATAAGTTTTTAAGACTATATCAACTTGAGATATTTCTTTCATATAGGGTACAGCGGCACCAACTACAGCGGCTGGCAACGGCATCCGTACGGGCTGGGGGTGCAGCAGGTGCTGGAGACAAGTATAAAGCAGGTGCTGAAGGTGCCGGTGAACCTGGTAGGCTGTGGGCGCACAGACGCCGGGGTGCATGCCAGCCAGTTCTTTTTTCACCTCGACCTGGAGCAGGAATGGGCGTACGACCTGCTGTTCAGGCTGAACAAAGTGCTGCCGCCCGACATTGCCATCTTCGATATTATTCCGATGGAAGGGCTGCCGCACGCCCGCTTCGATGCCACCCACCGCAGCTACGACTACTTCATCCACACCTACAAAGACCCGTTCCTGAACGACAGCAGCACGCTTTACCTGGAGCCCAACCTGCACCTGGATAAAATGAAGGAGGCGACGGCGCTGCTCCTGAAGTATACCGACTACAGGGCTTTCTGCAAAACACCGGCCCAGCACGATAACACCATCTGCCACATCACCGAAGCCGGGTGGTTTGCCGATGCACAGGGCGGCAAGCTGCGTTTTCATATTTCGGCAAACAGGTTCGTGCGCCGGATGATACGGCTGGTGGTGGGAAAGCTGCTGAAAGTCGGATCTGGCACCTTGAGTGTAGCAGAGTTTGAGAGTTATCTGGCCACCCTGCAGCCGCCGGACGCTTTTTCTGTTGCGCACCCGCAGGGTCTCTATCTCTCTAAGGTTACTTATCCGTACCTGGACCTGCCCGCTAAAGCAGGATTCGCCACGGCCTTCCAGAGCCAGGGCTGCAGCTATTGGCAGGCGGTGTAGTGGTTTGCTTTTTTTCCACAACATTACTGGATTAGACCTGAAAGATTCATCATCCAGAACGACTGTCCCCTCGAGGGGACCATAGGGGTGTTTAATTCTGAAGTGACAAGCCTGAACTTGAGCTTTCTATAACTCGCAGCTTTAAAATACCCCTGTAGTCCCCTCAAGGGGACACTTCTGCTCTAGTTAGAATTATGAATGGATTTCTCGCTGCACTCGAAATGACAGTAGTGCTGGAAAAGCTTTGGCAAACTCATTCCAGCACGTCGGCACAAGCGGACGCCTGCGCCAGTTGTTTTATCAAGACCAATCAGCCAAAACCCATCATAAACAGAAAAGCCCCTACCGAGGCAGGGGCTTTTCTGTTTATGATGGATCCTATTTCTAGTTGCTCACTGATTTGTTAGCAAGGTAGCTGGATACACCTTCTTTTGTAGCTTGCATTGCCTCTTTGCCTTCTTCCCAGTTGGCAGGGCAAACTTCACCTTTCACTTCAAAGTACTGCAGGGCATCCACCATGCGCAGCGCCTCGTCGATAGAACGGCCAAGCGGCATGTCGTTCACCACCTGGTGACGCACGATACCTTCTTTGTCGATCAGGAACAGGCCACGGTAAGCAACCGGCTCACCAACAAAAATTGTCTCGCCTGCATCATTATAATCGTAGTGGCCAGCCAGCACGTCGTAGTTTGTAGCAATTGTTTTTGCCGCATCAGCTACCAACGGATACTGCACCCCCTGGATACCGCCCTGGTCCTGTGGCGTGTTCAGCCATGCGAAGTGCGAGAAATGCGTGTCGGTAGAACAACCTACTACAGCCACATTCTTACGCTCAAACTCTTCCATTCTCTCCTGGAAAGCGATGATCTCAGTTGGGCAAACAAAGGTGAAGTCCATTGGGTAGAAGAAGAAAAGTACGTGCTTCTTGCCCAGGTACTGCTCTAATGAGAAATTCTCCTCAAATTCTTCGCCGTTTACTACTGCTGTAGCTCTGAAAGAAGGAGCTTTTTTGCCTACTAATACTGCCATATCTAAATCGTTTTTACTGTTGTTGATAAATCTGATTTCTTTTAAGAGGCGATTGCCCCTCAATTATGGCGCAAAGGTAAGGCTTAAAGTTCTAATTTAGAAGGTTAGAAAGTTAAATAGTTGTTGAAACAAGTATTTTGAAGGGAGCAAAGCCACTCTGACAAGTATGATAGCTTTAGAAGTATGGGTGCAAACAAGATTATACTTTGTCCGCCTTTCTAACCATCTAACTCAAAACTTTCTAACTCCAAATTACCTTCCCTTGAACTCGGGCTTGCGTTTTTCCACGAAGGCGTTCATGCCTTCTGTTTGGTCTTCGGAGGCGAAGCAGAGATAAAAGTTCTTGCGCTCGAAGTGGAGGCCTTCGTCCAGGTTGGTCTCAAACGAGCGGTTCACCGATTCCTTCGCCAACTTAGCCGCCACCGGCGACATCTGCGCTACCTCTGTAGCCAATCTGAAAGCCTCGTCCAAGTATAACTCCACCGGCACCACGCGGTTGATCAGGCCGTGCTTCTCGGCTTCGTCGGCCGTAATGAATTTGCCTGTCAGCACCATTTCCATGGCTTTGGCTTTGCCGATGGCTTTGGTCAGGCGTTGCGTGCCGCCTGCACCCGGCATCACACCTATCTTAACTTCCGGCTGCCCGAACATGGCCGTTTCAGAGGCTACAATCATGTCGCACGTCATGGCCAGCTCGCAGCCACCACCCAGTGCAAAACCGGAAACGGCAGCGATGATCGGCTTCTTTGTCTTGCGGATCTGGTCCCAGGTGGAGAACTGGTCCACGTTCAGCATGTCAATGGCCGTTTTGCCAGCCATCTGCTTAATGTCGGCGCCAGCGGCAAAAGCACGCGCATTACCGGTAATAATGATAGCACGCACGTCATCGTTCTCGTCCAACTCCTTCAACGCGTCGCGGAGTTCGCCCATCAGTTGCAGGTTCAGGGCATTGAGTTCTTTCGGTCTGTTTAGCTGAATCAAGGCTACTTGAGGCTGCGCCTGGGGGGTTACAAGTATAAATTCCATAGTATAATCTGTTTCTGTTGTTGATGTTTGAAATTACGGTTTTTAAGCTTATTCTGAAAAAGCCCACCTGGGGCAGCGCCATCTTAAGTAAATTCTATTTGCTCACGAACTGAAACGTGGTGCGCGTACGCTGCTCCAGCAGCACCTCTTTGTCCTGCAGCATTTTTGCCAGGCTATCCGCATCGTAGTTTTTGATAGTGTACAGGCGCAGCTCAGTGTTATAGTGAATCACAAACTGGTCGTGCAGCGTCTGGATGAGGCGGTGCAGGCGCGTGGGGTGGTAATCGGTACAGATAGAGAAGGAGATGGCCGAGTTCTGCATCACGTTGATCTTGATGCGCAGCTCCGACAGTGCATTAAAAATAGTGCCCAGGTTCTGCTCAGATATAAAGGTGAAGTCTTTTACGCTGAACGATACCAGGCACTGGTTCTCCTTTATGATATAGGCGGGGGCAAACTTCTCGAATCGGCAGTCGCTTATCTTGGTGCCGGCACCAGCCGGATTCAGAAACGATTTCACGTACAGCGGTATCTGTTTATTTGCCAGTGGTTTGATTGTTTTTGGGTGAATAACCGAAGCGCCGTAGTACGCCATCTCCACCGTTTCCTGGTACGATATCTCGGCATAACACACTGTTTCCTGGAAGTACTTGGGATCGGCGTTGAGCAGGCCCGGCACATCTTTCCAGATATACATGCCTTCAGCATCGAGGCAAAAGGCAAAAATAGCGGCGCTGAAGTCGGAGCCCTCGCGGCCAAGCGTAGTGGTCAGGCCGTTATTGGTGCCACCCAGAAAACCCTGCGTCACTACCAGCCCTTCCTGCAGCAGCGGCAACACATCGCGCTTGATCAGGCGCTCGCTCCAGCCCCAGTCTACCCGCGCCTCCCGCCAGTTGTTGTCTGTCTGGATATACTTCCGGCTGTCCAGCAAGGTGTTAGGAAAGCCTTGCGCCTCCAGAAAATGGTGCAAAATTGAGGACGAAAAAAGTTCGCCAAAACTTACGGTTTGATCGTATACCTTGTCAAAGTTGTCATTTTGGGGTGTGCTGCCCAATTGCAGGTGCAGCAGCTCGAACAAGTGGTCCAGCCGCTGGTAAACAGGATGGTCCCGGTCCGGAAACAATTCGTGCAGTACCTCCTGGTGGTACGCCTTCAGTTGCAGGAACGCCTGCTCATATTCCCGTTGCTGGCTTGCCAGGTTTAAAAGTTCTTCCAGGGCATTGGTGGTTTTGCCCATCGCGGACACGACCAGCAGCAGGCGCTGTTCACTGCCGTTTGTTTGCACTATCTGAGCCAGGTTACGAAACGCTTCGGCGCTCTTTACAGAGGCGCCGCCAAATTTATATACACTTATCCGGTCTTTACTCATAGGTCGTAAAATTAGGCATCATTCGGAATATTGCCTAAAAATGATATTTTTGTAACTAGAAGGTTAAATTTAACTGTATGAATGACAAACTTGCGCTACCTGTAGGCACTACGCTGGACAGGTTCATCATGAGAAAACAGGAAGAGTTTTCTTATGCCACAGGAGAGCTGTCGCAGCTGCTCCGCGACATTGCACTGGCGGCCAAAATCGTTAACCGCGAGATAAACCGTGCTGGCTTGCTGGACGTTACCGGGGCTTACGGCCAACAGAACGTGCAGGGAGAAGACCAGCAGAAACTCGACGTGATCGCCAACATCCGCTTTATCCGTGCCCTCCGCAACGGGGGCGAGGTTTGCACCATCATCTCGGAAGAAGAGGACGACATCATCCAAACCGGTAACCACAAAGGCAAGTACATTGTGGCCATCGACCCGCTGGACGGCTCTTCCAACATCGACGTGAACGTGTCGATCGGAACAATTTTCTCGATTTACCGCCGTGTTTCTGAGCAGGGTGGTAACGGCACCATGGAAGACTGCCTGCAGGAAGGTACGCGCCAGGTCGGTGCCGGTTATGTAATTTACGGTTCCTCTACCATGCTGGTGTACACCACAGGCCATGGCGTGAACGGTTTTACGTATGATCCGTCGCTCGGCGAGTTCTTTTTATCGCACCCCAACATCACCTCCCCGAAAACAGGTTCTATCTATTCCATCAACGAAGGAAGTGCAGCCTCTTTTCCTGAGGGCCTGAAACAGTACGTGAATTACTGCAAAGAAAGCGGTTACTCTGCCCGTTACATCGGATCTTTAGTAGCTGATTTTCACCGCAACCTGCTGAAAGGCGGTATTTATATTTACCCGGCAACGGCAAAGGCACCAAAAGGCAAGCTCCGCCTGATGTACGAGTGCAATGCCATGGCCTTTATTGTAGAGCAGGCTGGCGGCAAAGCCACAAACGGCTCCCAGCGAATCCTGGAAATCAAACCAACCGAACTGCACGAGCGTTGCCCGCTTTACATTGGCTCCACCGAGATGGTAGACCAGGTAGAGGAGTACCTGAAGGCAGAAGTAGAAGTAAATTAATCGAGCGCTTTATTAATCTGGATCATTAAAACACAACATCAAAGGCAGGAGGCTGAAAGGTCTTCTGCCTTTTTTCATGCTGCCCAGGTGTAGCGCTATGCTTGAGCATCATAGATTAGTGTTAGAAGTATAGAAACCCTGCCATTTCGAGATGAAGTATGGCTCGTGTAAAAAAAAGCCTGAAAGTATAAATCAAGAATGGCGCATGATCCGGCCAGGCGAAGGGAAGCATAGCTGGTTTATACTTGCTGCCGCACTGTTTACCTGCCCTCGCTGTACCGCAGCCTGATCTGCGCTTTACGGACTTCACGCTCTATAATAAGCTGGGCAATGCGATACGCGATGGTCTCCTCATCAGCGTTCACCATGGCATTTTTCACCCGGTGCTCGTCTACATCAATGCGGTAGAGCAGGTGCAGCAGGCGGTTCAGGTCGGTGTGAAGCAGGTGGAGCACAACACGCGCCAGTTTCTGGAGCAGCGCATCCACGTTGTTGGCGGGCAGGTTGTCCACCTCAAAAACCTTGATCAGGTGGTTCGTAGTGCTGGCAAGTATGGCAGGCGAAAGCTGTGGCATGTTTGTGCGGTATGCGGCAGGGCCAGGTAATGATATTGGGAGCAAAGGCTGCAGGTGCAGAAACAAAAAAGCCTTCCGGTTGTGGAAGGCTCCTTTGTTATTTAGCGTCTTTTTCTGAGGCCTCTTCGGATGTTTCAGAGCCTTTTGCGTCCTCCGATCCAGCTGCTGCAGCTTCTTCTGTGAAGCCAACATGCTTGTTTACGATGTGGTACCAGGCGGCCAGCTTCTTCATGTCTGACACATACACGCGGTCGTCATCGTAGGTTGGAAGCACGCTTGCCATAAACTCCTTGTACTCCTCGTTGTCGGGCTTCTCGCTTAGTGGCAGCTCGTCGCCATACTTCTGGTGTACCAGGTCAAAAACTTCGGCAAGTGGCACAGTGCCTTCCTCATCGGTTGTATAGATAGAGATCTCGTCGAGCAGCGACATACGGTGGCGGGCCTGCGCTACCATCGTTTTCGGGTTCTCCTCAAGGCTCTCTAAAATTACACCAGTGCGTGTTGGTTTTACCACACGGTACAGGCCTGACTGGCCAGATACGGCTGCAACTTGTCTTAAATCGATAGGCATAGTAAAGGTATCTCTGTTTTGTTTATAATTTAAACATAATTGGGATGCTGCCATTCACAGCATAACCCGGGGCTTTGAATTTCAGCAGTCGTGCCACGCGCAGCGCCTCGTCTCCTGTTCCGGCCCCTGGCTGGCGCAGGACCTTAAAGTTGTCGGTAGAGCCGTCGGGGTTTATAGTGAACGAGATAATGGACTCGCCCTGCACCCGATTGCGCTTTGCCAGCGTAGGGTACGTAAGCTCCTTGTTGATGGCTTTATACATGGCCTCCACGCCGCCCTCGTAATACTCCGCTACCGGAGGTGTTTTGGTTGGAGTCCACACCTTTTCTTCCTGCGGTGTCTGCTTGTCGATGGTCTGGGCGCTTGCCGTTAGGGTAGCGACGGCAAATAAAAGAAACAAAAATGAGATTTTTCTCTTCATAAGGATAAACATTTAAAATTCTACGTCACGGGAAAAGCTACGGCACCTGTCTAAATGCTTCCTTGGCGGGCCCGCTATTGCTGGTTCTGCATCTGTGCGTTTACCTGCTCAATAAAGCCCAGAACCTCGTCCCGACCCGTGCTCTTTTCGGAGGAAGTACGGAACATCTGCGGTAGCTCGTCCCAGGTTTCAGCGAGTTTACGCTTATAGGCAGCTATGGTTGAGTCTGTCTTCAGCGCCGACTGCTTGTCTACCTTCGTAAATACAATCACAAACGGCACACCCATGGTTCCCAGGTGGTCAATAAAATCAAGGTCTACCTGCAGGGGCTCATGGCGCGAGTCGATGAGCACAAACACGCAGGTCAGGTTCTCGCGCTTCTGCAGGTAAAAATTGATCATGCGGCGCCACTCCTCGCGCGAGCTTTTGCTCACCTTGGCATAGCCGTAGCCTGGTAAATCGACCAGGTACCACTCGTTATTAATAAGGAAGTGGTTGATGAGCTGCGTTTTACCCGGCTGCCCCGATGTTTTGGCCAAACTCTTCTGCTCAGTCAGCATGTTTATGAGCGATGATTTGCCTACATTAGAGCGGCCAATAAAGGCGTACTCCGGTTTGTTGGGGGCAGGACATGCCTCCACCTTGGTATTACTCATCAAAAATTTCGCGTCCTTTATAATCATGCCTTTTGGGTTTGAGGCTCTGCCGTCCAAGCGGTAGTGTTTGGTGCAGAGCGGTAAGCGTATCAGTTCAGCCGCCTGTTTGCAGGGGCCTTATGTAACCTCAAAGGTAAGCATTTAAATCCCACCTCTGCAGGTGGCCTGCTTATACTTTAACGCAGGAAGTACTTTCAGATTATAAAGAGGGCAAGTATAGATCGGGATTGCCGCCTCTGTCATGTTAAGCCTGAGTAAGACTGCCAGGTTGCGGTGATCTGGTATAAGGGTACCGGGGCTGTAGCATAGAAGTGTTTCACTCAAGTGGTTTTCAAAGCCAGGTGCTTTCAGCGCCTGTGAGAGGGCGGCCCTTTACACTTCTGCTTACATCAGGCTCCGTTTTATGGATACTACAGGAGGCCGCCGTGGAGAATAAGGTGTGGCAGCAATGCGGTTGTTGATTGAGCGCCTTTTTCTTTACACCTTAAAATCTTGCTTTTATCACGATTGAGCAGCTGTACACCATCAAAAAAAGTATGAAAGCCAAATTAAAGCTTGCTAATATTTTTAATTTTATATATTTGTGATTAACTTAATTAATTATATCTATTCTTTTATTTAGCTAAACCTTTGCGTGCAGTCAACACGTAGGCAGTTAAGCATACAAACTAAAGATATACTAAAAATAGTATATCACGTATAGAAGCAAATCCTGCTGCTGTGGCCCTGTGCCTGACAGTTGGTATCAGTAATTATTACCAACACAAACAAAGAAATTATAACAAACCCTTTTACACATGAATCATTTAGCCAAATCGTTCTCACGGGTTTCTCTGTTGCTGGCGATGGTGTGCCTTCTGGCCTCCACAAGTGCCTCGGCGCAAAGCACCAGAAAGCTTTTGCGAACAGGAAACAAGTTATTCGACAAAGAAAACTATCGTGCAGCAATCCCTTATTACGAGCAGGTGCTTGCACAGGACCCCGACAATGCGAAGGCGCTTTACTTTGCCGGTATCAGCTACATGACCTTCGACAAAGAGAAGGCCGCTGACTACCTGTACCGCGCTCAGAAGCTAAAGCCTAACGTAGACCGTGACCTGGAATACTGGTTGGGCCGTGTAGACCACATCAACTACCGATTTGACGAGGCCATTGCGCACTACCAGAACTACCAGAAGGAGATTCCGAACCGCAACTACGGCCTGAAAGAGGAAGTAGCCCAGTTGATTCAGTACTCCAAAAACGCAAAGCGTGAGGTAGCCAACCCGAAAGACGTGTTTGTGAAAAACCTGGGTGGTACCGTGAACACGGCGTACTCAGAGCACAGCCCTGTTATCTCGTCTGATTACAACTACCTGCTTTATACTTCCCGTGGAGAGAAATCGACAGGTGGCAAGGAAGCGCGTGACGGTGAGTTCTACGAGGATATCTTTGAGACAACCCGCATTGGCGAAGATGAGTGGGCGCAGACCCGCATTGTGCCAGGCAACCTGAACAGCGCCGGACACGATGCCTCTATCCAGCTTTTCGACAACGACACAAAACTGTTGCTATACCAGTCTGTCAACAACGGCGACATCATGGTGTCTGAGCGCCAGCCTGACGGTAGCTGGGGAACACCTACCAGCATCAGCGACAAAGTAAATACACGTGACTTCGAATCTGACGCGTACATTACGCCAGATGGGCAGACGCTGTTCTACTCTACCAGCCACTACTCTGAAAACGGTGACCTGGATATTTACACGATCAAGCGCAACGCGAACGGTACCTGGGGCAACCCAAGAAGCCTGGGCAACACCATCAACACACCATTCGACGATGACAGCCCGTACCTTTCAAGCGATGGAACACTTTACTTCTCATCGCGCGGTAACAACAGCATGGGTGGCTACGATATTTTTGCTGCCAAGTATGACTCAGTTGCCCGCCGCTGGTCGCGCCCTGTAAACCTGGGTTCGCCTATCAACACGCCGGACGATGACACGTACTACCGCCTTGCTCCGGACGGAAGCTACGCTTACCTGTCTTCTTACCGCATTGGCGGTTACGGCGAAAAGGATATCTATACCATCAACTACATCAGGAACGCAACTGTTAGAGGCCAGGTGTTCACACAGGCGGATAGCATTGCCATACCGGGTATCGAGCTGGTGTTTAACGGCCTGCAGGCTGACAAGCGCCCAATTACTTACCGCGATGTAACCAAGCCTGACTCTGCCACTTACAACGTGCAGGTGCTGTCTGGCCGTAACTACCAGGTGCAGCTGTCGTTGGATGGCCGTGTGCTGGAAACGCAGGAGTTTGAGGTACCGGTGGTACTGAACGACACAAGCACGATCACCAAGAACTTCTACATCAACTTTGTTGACTCTACCGGTGTGCTTGCCAGAAACACAAATGCTTCTTCTTACAACATGAAGCCTGTGTATTTCGATACAGACGAGTACAAGCTGACGCCAGAGGCCATCCAGGAGCTGGACAGAATTGCTGAGATCATGAAAGCCAATCCAACGCTGAACATCAGCATTGAAGGCCACACTGACTCACGCGCCTCTGATTCCTACAACATGACCTTGGGCCAGAACCGTGCGGATGCAGCATATGACTACCTGATGACGAAGGGCATTTCAGCGAAGCGCCTGGTAACGGCTTCGTTTGGCGAAAGCAGACCTGTAGTGCCAAACACATCAGAGGAGAACATGCAGCTTAACCGTAGAACAGAGTTCAAAGTGGTTCCACGCCAGGGCGAGACCCAGAAAAGCATACAGTAGCAAGCGAAGCCGAAAGGTTCTTTATACTATATCCCTGAAGCAGGCCGGACGTTTGTCCGGCCTGCTTTTTTATATTTCGGAACATATTCTGCGGATTATAGTTTTAGGTACAGTATTTTTGCTCCATCACTCACTCGATTTCAACCCATGTCGGTAGTACCTTACAAAGACCAGAACGGCGATAAAAAGTCGCAGGTGGCGACAATGTTCAATAACATTGCGGGCAAGTATGATTTCCTGAACCACTTCTTAAGTGCTGGTATTGATATCGTCTGGCGCAAAAAGGCTGTACGCCTGCTGGCACCTGAAAAGCCGAAGCAAGTACTGGATATTGCCACCGGAACCGCTGATTTCGCCATTGAAGCACTGCGCCTGAACCCAGATAAAATTACGGGAGTCGACATCTCTGAGGGTATGTTGGCCGTAGGACGGGAGAAGCTGGCCAAACGCGGGCTGCAAAACAAAATAGAGCTGCTGTACGGCGATTCGGAAGACCTGCCCTTTGAGGATAACTCCTTTGATGCCATTACGGTGGCGTTTGGCGTGCGTAACTTCGAGCACCTAGAGAAGGGGCTGTCGGAGATGCACCGTGTGCTGAAGCCGGGCGGGACAGCCGTAGTGCTAGAATTCTCCAAGCCGCGCAGCTTCCCAATGAAGCAGTTGTATCAATTTTATTTCAAGAATATACTACCGGTGGTAGGCAAACTCGTTTCTAAGGACAATGCTGCCTATACTTATCTGCCGGAATCGGTTCAGGCGTTTCCGGATGGGCAGGATTTTCTTAATATTTACCAAAAAGTCGGATTTAGAAGCACGAAATGGCATTCACTCACATTTGGAATAAGCTCCATCTACACAGGCAAAAAGTAGCCCTTTGCCTACTGGCCGTACTCCTGTTGCTTGGCAACACTACGCAGGCGCAGCAAAGAGACAAAGCCCTTAACAAGCCTGGCTACGACGATCGCCCGGTGCACTATGGCTTTTACCTGGCTGTTCCCCTCACCAAGTATAACCTGCAGCATTCGCAGGCTTATGTGGACCAGATAAGAAGCGTAGACCCTAATATCTCGGTTCGGACTAAAACAGATATAGGGTTTTATACCGGCTTGGTGTTGAACGTACGCCTGGCGCAGTACCTGGATGCTCGTTTTGTACCGGGTGTGGGTTTTTACGGCCGTACCATCGAGTTCAGAAACATAGAGGTGCCCAACCAGGAAACAGAGGACCTGATGATCGAGACGATTGCAAACACAATGGTTGAGCTACCGCTGCTGCTGAAGTATAAATCAAAGCGCCGCTCTAACTTCAGGCCATACTTAGTGGCCGGTGTAAAGCCAAGTATAGATCTGGGCAAAGGCAATAGCGGTGCGAGTGGCGCCATGTTGCTGGAAGTGGAACAGTATGACCTGGCGCTGGAATACGGAATAGGGCTTGATGTTTTTTACCCATACTTCAAGTTCGCGCCGGAACTGCGTTTCTCGCATGGCTTGATTAACCAGCACAAGCCGGTGGAGGGCAGCCAGTACAGCGCCTACATCCAAAAACTGACCAACCACAACGTTTCACTCATCCTTTTCTTTGAATAAGAAATGACGAAGATCGCACTTATAACAGGTGCCACTTCCGGGATAGGCAATGCCACAGCCCTGGAACTGGCCAGCAAAGGATACCGTATCATAGCCACCGGTCGACGGCAGGAGCGCCTGCAGGAGTTGCAGCAAAAGCTGGGCGCGGAGCAGGTGTACCCCTTGATGTTCGACGTGCGGGAGCGGGAAACGGTGCAGCAGGCAATAGATAGTTTGCCAGAGGCGTGGCGCAATGTGGAGGTGCTGGTAAACAACGCCGGAAACGCGCATGGCCTGTCGCCGATACAGGATGGCTCCCTGGATGACTGGGATGCAATGATTGACATTAACGTGAAGGGCCTGCTCTATGTCACCAAGGCTGTGCTGCCGTTGCTGCAGAAAGCAAAGAAAGCGCATATCGTGAATGTAGGCTCCATAGCGGGCAAAGAGGTGTACCCGAACGGAAACGTGTACTGTGCCTCCAAGCATGCCGTAGATGCACTCTCTAAGGCCATGCGCCTGGACCTGGTGCAACAGGGTATCAAAGTATCAGAGGTGAACCCGGGGCTGGTGGAAACGGAGTTCTCGGAGGTGCGGTTTAAAGGCGACTCAGCGCGTGCCGCCACTGTGTACCAGGGCTATGAACCGTTGCAGGCCCAGGATATTGCCGAGTTGATCGGCTTTATCGTTACGCGCCCGGCACACGTAAATTTGGCTGAAGTGCTGGTGCTGCCTACCGCACAGGCCTCATCCACCATTGTGCACAAGCAGTAGCTCTAAAGAAATAAGAGTATAAATCCCGGTCCTGCAGCATACTTACTGCAAGGCCGGGATTTATACTTTAAGGCAGGTGCTACTTCAGAAGTCCTTCTGCTTTCAGCCAGTCAAAAATGATTTTATCAACCGGAGACACATGTTCCCTGTCCCCATAGCTGAGCCATACCACTTCCTCAATCTCTGATGCGGCCTTAATGGAGCCTTTATAGGCGGCACGGTAGCACTGCATTTTAACCTCTACCCCCTCTGGATGCCCGTGCGCCTGCGTCTGAAACGTGTCCACATACGCGATGGTCGATTCAATGAGGGTTATACTTAGCTCTTCCTGTATCTCCCGGATCAGCGCCTGCTGGTCTGTTTCTCCCGCCTCACGTTTACCGCCCGGAATATAATACGTGTCTTTTCCGCTGCTCCTGGTGCTCAGTATTTTGCCTTCCTTCAGTTCCAGCCAAGCCAGTTTATCGATTATCATCTGCTAACTTAATTTATCTAAACATGTGCGCAAAAGTACACAGTAATATGGTTCTCTGAAGTAGCTGCATGACCGGTGTTATAAATAAAGCAGGTAAGAAAAAAAGCAGGTAAGTAAACATGTTGCTCCCTTAAGAGAGGCACAAAAAAAGAGGAAGCCTAAGCTTCCTCTTTGATAAAACAGGTACTTTGCGGGAGCTTACTTATCGCGCTCGTATCCGAATTCCTTCACTATTTTGTTGTATACACCTAATAGTAGGAAAGACGGTGCCCACTGGCCCACAAATAATGCCTCCTCATCTTTTTTCAGAACCTTAAGTGTGGCAGAAATAGCCATTGAACCAAGAGCGGCCCACAGGTACACATCCGATGGTACCTTAGATGTATACTGCTCAATAGCTGCTGCTACTGGTCCTTCTTTATGTTCTGGGTTTGCTCTATCTGCTTTGTTTTTTAAGTCTTGTGCTTCCATAATTTTATTTTAGTTGTTAAGAAATTGCTTTATCCCTTACAAAACGTATTAACAAACCTATGGTTATCAAAAATTGAAAATTTAGGACTATGGGCATAAATTTAGATAAAGTATAACCTAGCCCAAGCAGCAGTTTCCAGCAGCACTGGGAGGCGCAGGCAAAGGAGCGGGAGTACCCGGAAGGGCTGCAGTGCCGTGTGCGGCGGCGGTATACTTGAGGAGTCGGAGTAGCGGTTACCCGGCAGAAGTTACTTGCCACACTTGTATCGCCGTTTTGAAATAGCTTATAACAACGGCAAGCGCAGGAGGGGTAAGGGCAAAAAAAAGCCTTACAATAAATGTAAGGCTTAGAAGTTATGAATATGGGTAAACGGCTAAACTAAGCTTGCTTAACGTTTACTGCATTTAATCCTTTTCTTCCTTCTTTTAGATCGAAAGTTACTTCGTCACCTTCTCTTACTTCGTCAACAAGACCAGAAATGTGTACGAAATACTCTGTGTTTGATCCGTCTTCTTTAATGAAACCAAATCCTTTAGATTCATTGAAGAACTTAACAATACCTTTGTTCATTCTATTAATTTTTTAATTTTATGTAAAGGTAGAAACAAAATGCAAAAAATCAACCCCTCCTGCATTTTATCAAACAAGAAATTTTCCTTGTCAGATTTCTTGCACAAATAATCCTATAAATCAGGTTTGAAAGCGGATAAAGAGTTGCGACCAGGGCAGCCAGCGGCAAGCAAAGGAAACTGAAAGCGGCGGCAGTTCAGCCGCAGGTCAAAAGCCTTCGCGGTCGAATGCGTGCACCCGTACATCTTTTGTTCGCTTGTCTTTGGTTTCAGGGCCAGCTTCCAGTTCTGTTCCACGCTTGGTGTCGTATACCCATGTTTTTTTGCCCCAACCGCGTACCCTCGAGGTATCCTTAATCTCGTCTTCGCCGCGCCCGCCTACAATCACAACTTTTATCCCTTCCGAAACCTCCCCGCTTACCTCAAACACATCATCCTCAGCCAGGCCATGCAGCATGATTTGTTTGGTGTCAGCGTTGTTAATAATGCGGTGGTACACGATTTTACTGTCTGATTCCCGTCGCACGGTTACTTCAGTCTCTTTATCATTCAATCGCTTTACCTCAAACAGATCCTCCTGGTCTGTTCCCACCACCAGCACTTCCGCTGCCATGATGCGGTAAAATTCGGCGGCGGCTTCGCGCAGGCTGTTGCGGCGGTTGATGAGCTTGCGTTTTGTCGTTTCGCCAATCAGACCATACACCGAGTCCGGATACTGCCGCACTGCCTGCTCAATTACCTCGTCCGTAATACTGTTCTGCAGCACAAGGGCCAGCGAGTCGTATTGCGCTTTGGTGACTTCCGATAAAGCACGGTTGTCTATAAACTCTGAATTCACGGTAAGGGCTTTCACATCATTAAATTCGTCATCAAACGACTCGAACTTGCGGATGCCCCAGTTGCGGCTGAAAAGCCAGGGAATGATACCATCCTGAAAGCGGTAAAACGCATTGTCACGGTCTTTCGGGATGGGGCGGTAGTAGTGGTTGCCGTTCTCCTCGTACTCTGCCCATTCCCACTGTCCCTCGTGGCGGTCCCAGTCGTGCACCAGCACATCGAACAGGCGGGCCTTGGCAAAGGCGAGCTGGTCGATGAAATGGTCGTCCTCCTCAAACCTATTGCTTAGCACGTTGCCGGTTCCCACGATATCCACCGCATTTCCGGGCATCAGGTGCACCATCCGCTTGTCGTTATACTTCTCTTCGATCAGGTACACTTTGTCGCTCATGAGATCGGCGTGCTCCCCAAAGTCAGCGTCGTTAGGCTTTACGTACACCAGCTTGGGCGTGGAGTGAGGAATTTCGGCCGCCGCCGCCATAGGCGGCAGCACAAGCGCTGCATACGGGTTAATGGCGGATATCTGATCGCGGAGCACATTCAGCACAAATGTTTTGCGCCAGCCTTCTGGCAATACTTCCTTGGGGTCTTTGTCCAGCGAGCGAAGGGCATAGGTGGAGCTGTCGGTGCTCATTAAATCCATACTGGTAGTTTGCTGGCCTCCGCCCAACTCTTCTATCTTAAGTGTATCCATATTAAGGACAGGCACTTTGACAGGTGCATTCCAGAGGGGGCGGTGGTGTGTGCCCCAGAATATTCTATGCAGCAACCCGCGCTTGTACTGTTTTCCGGCCTTCACTATTACACTGTCTACCGGGCCAGGAGCGGTTTGAAGTTGTTCATATACCTCCGGATTTACGACCGGCGTTTCTGCATAAAAATTTTTACGGGCACAGCCAGTCGAGAGGAAGGCAAGCAAAAAAAGGAAGGCCTGCCAGTGGCGTATCTTCATTGGGTTGGGTTCGTCTGATCGCATGGCTTATCTAACGTAAAATCTATATTAAGTTTTCATGTGAAGGGAGGATATGGGTAAGGCAAAAGCTACCTTGTACTAGTTAATGCTACTTTAAAGGATCAGGTGCAGTAGCAAAGCATCTGGAAAGAATTATAGGCTAAAGGCCAGAATATGGAGGGTTAAAAGTTCAAATATAGTGCCCCATAGCCGCTACAGCAGCGGAGAAGGGAAGCCGTGTTTCGTACAACTGTTGTTTAAACAAATAAGTTGGTGCTTAGATGAAAAATCATATTACCTTTGCGCGCATTTTATCCTATTGCTTTGCGTAAGTCTCTACTGCTAATACTATTTATACTTGCTGCCGTGGTAAGCCACGCGCAAACCCGCATCTCGGGGCAAGTGTTGGATGCGACAACGGGCGAGGCCCTCCCATTTGTCAGCATCTACGTCAAAAACTCCGCCATCGGAACCTCCACAGATGAGAATGGGGCATTCAACATCAAGCTAAGCAGCACGCCTGATTCACTCACAGCCTCCTTTGTGGGATACCTGTCACAATCGCTTCCTGTGGCAGAGGGAGTGGCCACTCAGGTACTTACCTTTAAACTCGGCACAAATGCCCAGCAGCTGCAGGAGGTGGTGATCAGGCCCGGAGAGAACCCCGCCTGGGCTATTATGCGCCGCGTGGTGGAAAACAAGAACAGCAACGACAGGCGCAAGCTCGCCGCCTACCAATACGAAGCCTATACCCGTATGCAGTTTGATGTAAGCAATTTGGGGCAGAAGAAAGGAAAAGGACTGATAGGCAAGGCGGTGACCGCAGCCGTGGATTCGCAACTGTACCTGGCCGGTGAGGACGGCAAAAAGCTGCTACCGTTCTTCATCTCCGAGTCGCTGTCGGATTACTACTACAACCGTGAGCCTAAGCGCAGCAAAGAGATCATAAAAGCCTCCAAGGTAACGGGCATTGGCCTGCAGGACGGCACGCTGGTGTCGCAGGTGATCGGGAGCAGCTATCAGGATTACAATTTTAACCAGAACTGGGTAAGCGTGCTGCAGAAGAACTTCATCAGCCCCATTGCCGATGGCTGGAAAGGCTATTACAGCTACGAACTGGAGGACAGTACCTTTATCGGGGAGGACTGGTGCTACGAACTTTCGTTTAAGCAGAAGCGCCCGCAGGACCTTGCCTTCAACGGCACGATGTGGGTGACAGCCAAGGAGTATGCCTTGCGCAAGATAGACGCCACCGTCAGCAAATCGGCCAACATCAACTTTGTGGAGAGCATTGCACTGCAGCAGGAGCTGCAGCCGGTAGGGGAGCAGGCGTGGATGCCTTCGGTATCGGATGTACGGATAAAGCTGGTGGGCCTGACACCGAGCCGGCCGGGTGTGCTGGCGAAGGTGCACACTTCATACCGGCAGGTAGTGGTAAACCAGCCACAGACAGCGGGATTCTTTGACAAGCCGGTGGAGCTGTTGAAGGCAGCAACAAAGCAGACGGATGATTTCTGGAAAGCCAACCGCCACGACTCGCTTTCTGTAGCCGACAAGCAAGTATACACCACCATCAACACCATCCGCGATACACCCAGGATACAGCGCTTTACCAGCATTGCGACCATACTTGGAACGGGCTACAGGAGCTTTGGAAAGGTAAGCTGGGGACCGTGGCCGTACACCTACGCCTATAACAACATAGAAGGACACCGTTTCCAGGTGGGCGGCAAAACCAACATCAACTTCAGCGATAAGCTGGAACTGCGCGGCTATGCAGCTTACGGCACTGAGGATGCGAAGATAAAGTATAACGTGGGGGCTAAATACATTTTGAGCCGCCGGCATTGGAGCGAGATCGGTGTGGAACACCAGGAGGATTTGCAGCAGGTGGGCCTGATGTCTGACAAACTGGAGTCCAGCCCGTTCTTCCTGGGCTTCTCCCGTTTCGGCGAACTGCGCCGCCCGATGCTGGTACGCGAGACAAGTTTATACTTGCAGCGCGATGTGCTGCGCGGCTTTACCGAGCGCATCAGCCTGAGTACCCGCCACTTCGACCCGGCCTATGATTTTGCCTACTACACGGCAGGACCTGAGCAGCCTGAGGAGGTTGCCACTTCTTTTACAGCCACAGAGGTAAGCGTGCTCACCCGCTATGCAAACAACGAGGTGTTTGTAGAGAACGACAACGAGCGCATCAGCCTGGGTAGCGGCAACTGGCCAATCCTAAGTATGAAGTATACATTGGGCCTGAACAACGCCCTTGGCTCGACGGTGGATTACCAGCGGGTGGATGTTGGCGTAGAGCAGGAGTTCGTGATGGGCCGCCTGGGCAATGCCCTTTACAGATTGGAGGCTGGCAAAGTGTTTTCGCCGGTGCCTTACCCGCTGCTGGAGGTGCACACCGGCAACGAAAGCCCTTTCTACTACGATGCCACCTACAACCTGATGGACTATTTCGAGTTTGCGAGCGACACCTACGCCTCGCTGCACTACGAGCAATACTTCGAGGGGCTGCTGTTCAACCGCCTGCCGCTCATCAAGAAGCTGAAGTGGCGCGTGCTGGCTAGCTCCAACGTGCTGTACGGCAGCTTAAGCCAAAAGAATTTGGACCTGATTCCGGTAACGACGCCGTCGGGTGCCACGCAGGAAACGTTTAAGACTTTGGGCAGCACACCGTACGTAGAAGTCGGCTACGGCATCGAAAATATCTTCAAGGTGCTGCGCGTGGATGCCTTCCACCGCCTGACGCACCTGGATGAGGGCGCCCGTAAGTTTGGCCTGAAATTCTCGCTTCAGTTTAAGCTGTGAGGATCAGTTAATAATTCAACGCAAAGGGCCCGCTATACATAGCGAGCCCTTTGCGTTTGATGAAACCATATTACTATACTGAAGCCGCATTTACCCTGGCCCGCGCTTGCTTTACCGACTTAATATCTTAGCACCTAAACATAAAAGCCCAACGCAAAGGCTGGACTTTCATGAAAGAAGTATGGTAAAAGAGAGAGCTAGTTACAGCTTTACAAACTCTACTCTTCTGTTGTTAGACTTGGCTTCTGGTGTGGTGTTCCTGTCCAGGGGTTTAGACTCGCCCCAGCCCTTGGCAATCAAACGGTCGGGTGCCACTCCCTGCTCCGACAGGTATGCCCGCACCGCCTCCGCCCGTTGCTGACTCAGTTTCAGGTTGGTGTTGTCGTCACCGTCCGTGTCGGTATGGCCTTCCACGCTGAATTTCAGGTCTGCCTGCTCCTGCATCAGCTTGGCTATACTTGCCAGCGTACCCACCGACTCCGGCCGAATAGTGGCCTTGTTCACATCGAACTTAATGCCGTGGGTAACATACTTGCCGTCTGCCATGATCTGGTCGTACAGCTTTTTGCCGCCCTCGGCGATAAACACGTTCTTCACCATTGAGTTGGCGTCAACGCTTTTGTCAATTTTAATGCGTAAACCGCCGGGTTTTCCCTCCAGGTTCGGGATGTTGATGAGGCGGTACTGGTCCAGGTATACTTTCAGGCTGCGCTTGTTAAAGGAGATGGCCACATGGCGCCATTGGTTACTGACACCGGCAGCCGCCAACTCCTCCGACTCAGACCCGAATGTCTTGAACCTCGCGGCGTTTGCCCTGATGTCGATGGGATACCAAAGCTCTTTGTGTACCGCCTCTTTATACTTGCTGCCCTCCGGTATCAGGAAAATCTCGTAGGCCACATTCGGGTTGTCGCTGTCGAAAAACAGATCCATTTCGATGGTGAAAGTTTCCGGAAGCCAGTTTTCAGTTGCCACAAGTGGTGTGATATCCGTACCTGACTGCACCAGGTTGATCACGGATTCGCCCTCGAACGACGCTACCTCGGCGTTGCCGCTGATCAAATCCCAGCGCGACGGAAACTCCCCGTTTTCCTCGCCAGCCAGGTTGTCATCAAACATCACCTTGTCGCCGGCCACGAAATCATACCTCGACCATGCTTTTGCCTTTCCCTTTTCTGCTTTTGGTGAATTTCCTGTATCTGCACTATTGTCTATAGCAGCTTCCTGTTTGTTTGCAGCTGCCTTCTCTGTTGCTTTTTGGGGAGCCTCCAGTGCGCCATCTATGGATTTGTCTACCTGCTGGCTCACTTTCTGATTGAGTTTGTCCTGCAGCTTTTTACCAACATTTAACTGAGCATGGGAAGGAATAGTGAGAAGCGCCAGCAGTAGCGTAGCTAAACCCATTGTAAATACACTTTTTTTCATAGTAGTAACTGCAATTGATGATGTACCAAAGGAATATGATTTAATTATATAATTATACTATATAAAAGAATATTTATTTAATGAAATGATTTTGCAGGTGAAGGACATGGAAGGCAGGGTATAAGGGTACTTCTGCTTTTGCAGCAGGGTAATAGGCATATGAGTTGTAAAGTACAATTTATACTTAGTGCTCTGCGACTTGAGTCTTTTACTGCCTTGAGTTGTGGCATCAATTCTGTTTTTTACTAGACTGTTCTTAAATAATTGAATATCAGGATTATTGTTATTGTTGCAACATGAGTTTAGAAAACACTGTTGCTGTACATGCTGTTTTACCACTTGAATAATTACTATAAAGTCTCCTTAAATAGGATTAATACAACCTGTTATTGCCACTGACGTTACAAGTAACATCTTGAAAATTTATAAACTGAATAACTATGAAAGATGATTTACACGAAGAACGAGTATACCGAACAACTACACCCGTAGCAACCAGACACGCCGCCGGCTATAGCGCGATAAAGCGGATCTCGTGGGGAGCAGTATTTGGAGGGCTTGTAGTGGCCATGGTGCTGCAGCTAACCTTAAGCTTGTTGGGCCTGGGCATCGGCTTTGGCTCGATTGATCCTGCCCAGGAGCAGAACCCCATGGCAGGGCTTGGTACCGGCACACTGATCTGGTGGATTGTAAGTATGCTGCTCTCACTTTTTGCGGGCGGCTGGGTAGCAGGCCGCTTAGCAGGTATGCCTACTGCCTTCGATAGCATTCTGCACGGCATCCTGACATGGAGTTTATTTACGCTCCTTACCTTCTACTTGCTCACGACAGCCATTGGGAGCATTATTAGTGGTGTGGGTAGTGTTGTGGGTCGCACACTGTCGATGGCAGGGCAGGGAATAGCTGCGGTGGCACCGGAAGCAGGCAATGCCATTCAGTCGCAGTTGCAGGAAAGTGGCGTCAACTTCCAGTCTATAAAGCAGGAGGCACGCCAGATTCTGCAGCAGACGGGCAAAGCGGAACTGCAGCCCGAGAACATAGAGCAGGAGGCAAGAGAAGCAGGCAATGCCGCTCAGAACACAGCAGGGCAGGCAGCGGCAGACCCGCAGTCGGCCGGCTCAACCTTTGATGCGGTGATGGACAAACTCTATGGGCAGGGCTCCGAAATTGCGAGTGCGGCAGACCGTGAGGCGGCCGTAAATGTGATTATGGAGCGCACCGGTAAGAGCAGGGCAGAGGCTAACGAGATTGTGAACAGCTGGGTGTCTACCTATGAGCAGGCGAAGTCGCAGTTTAAGGAAACGAAGGCGCAGGTAGGGCAGCAGGCACAGCAAATTGGAGGCGATGTGGCTTCGGCTGTTTCGAAGGCCGCTATTTATGCTTTCTTTGGCTTGTTGCTTGGTGCCATTGCGGCAGCTGTAGGTGGCAAGATCGGAGAGCCGAAAGATCTGGCTTCAACCGGAGAGGATGCCGTTAGACCTGTATAAGTAGCATACAATAAAATAAAAAAGGCCAGCTACCTACAGGGTAGCTGGCCTTTTTTACACTTCTCCAGTCAGACTGATTTATACTTGTGTCTCCCTTTTACTTTGCTGTTTGCAGGTTACGGTATCCAGGGAATATCCTTGAAGTTCGGCTTGCGCTTCTCCAGAAAAGCATTGCGCCCTTCTTTGGCCTCGTCGGTCATATAAGCGAGGCGAGTGGCCTCTCCGGCAAACACCTGCTGGCCTACCATGCCATCGTCGGTGGCGTTGAAGGCAAACTTCAGCATTTTAATGGAAGTCGGTGATTTCTGCAGGATCTCCTGTGCCCAATCGTAGGCGGTGTCCTCCAACTCATCGTGCGGCACCACGGCATTTACCATGCCCATGTCGTAAGCTTCCTGCGCGGAGTAGTTGCGGCCCAAAAAGAAGATCTCTCTCGCACGTTTCTGGCCTACCATCTTGGCCAGGTAAGCAGAGCCGTAGCCCCCGTCGAAGCTGGTCACATCGGCATCCGTCTGCTTAAAGATAGCGTGCTCCTTGCTCGCCAGCGTCAGGTCGCAAACCACGTGTAAACTGTGGCCACCGCCCACGCACCAGCCTGGTACCACGGCAATTACCACCTTGGGCATAAAACGCATCAGGCGCTGCACTTCCAGTATGTTCAGGCGCGGCATGCCTGCCTCATCCACATAGCCTTGGTGGCCGCGTGCGTTCTGGTCGCCGCCGCTGCAGAAGGAGTAGATGCCGTCTTTGGTAGAGGGCCCCTCGGCAGACAGCAATACTACGCCAATAGAAGTATCCTCGCGGGCATCCAGGAAAGCCTCGAAAAGCTCCGCCACCGTTTTCGGGCGGAAAGCGTTGCGCACGTTTGGCCGGTTGAAAGCGATACGGGCGACGCCATCCGCTTTTTTATAGGTGATATCTTCGTATTCCTTTACGGTTTTCCAATTTGCTTTGCTCATATCTCTCAATTTGAAACCAAAGTTAAGGGTTTATACTTTGTGGCTCAACTGGTTTTTTATGTGATGATCTGTACCTGAACCAGCGGTTTGTAGCCCTACTTGCCAGACAAAGTACCTCGATCGCTCTCCCTGAAGCAGAATCAGATGTGCGTCTAGCTTAAAATGATTACCTTATGCCTGCATTAAGCTTGTCTTTCTAACGCTGCTACTATGGTTCTTTTTGTATCTTACCTGTTCACCTTCCTGCTGGCCTTTTCGCCGGCTACCAAAGAGCAGAAACAGTTCTTCAAAGCGCTTCGCGCGAAGGAAGGCCAATCCTATACTGGTACGGCCACTGTGCATCCGCCGGGTAACACCTCCATCGCCGGAAAGGAGCTTAAGCTCTTTATCCAAAAAGTATCTGGTGATTCCATACGGGTGCCGTTCTGGGTGGGTGACAACAAATCCCGCACGTTGCTTCTGACGCTGCACAAAAAGCAGGGCCTCTCGCTCAAGCACGACCACCGCCATGCCGACGGCTCTCCGGAAACGATGACGATGTATGGCGGATTTGCAGACACGAGCGGTAACGCGCTCAGGCAAAGCTTTCCGGCCGATGCGCATACTTCGCAGCTTAGCCCCCGCAATGCCACAAGTGTGTGGACGATAGAATTCTCACCAGACAAGACGCACCTGACTTATACTTTGAGGACCAACAATGAGCTCGTATACCAGCTGGATTTTGAGCAGGATTAGTGACTTGTTTTTAAGGCTATTCTGGGTGATTGGTTACGAAATGAGTAATAAGAGGTGGGCGAGGCCATCGGCCGAACCTGATGTTTAGGTTCTGTTAGTTCTATTTTTTCATTGCATTTATCGCAAACATGGATCTAGTTTACTTTCAGTAGAAGAGATAGAAAGCTGTTTGCTCTGTGCGCCTTCTACCTTTTTACTATTTCAACTTTCCCTTCAAACTTTTCCTCAAAGAGATTAGAACTGGATATAATTATGTAGTATTCAGGTGTTACTTCAGTGATTGTATTTGTTATAATTTGGTTTGTGGGGTATCCAAAATTGTTTTCGTCCTTTATTGTTTCCAGCCAAACAAGTTTATAGGTGCAGTCATTAACCCACTCAACCTTATATTTTATTTCAAGCCCTAGTTCTTTAACCCGTTCGTACTGAAACTCTCCAGTTCTTTCAATTACTGATGTAATTGGAGCAGAGCCTTCCACTTCATTTGTCATCTTAAAAACCCCTGTTTTTAAGGAATTACATTCATCTAACCCTAATAGCCAGCTGAATGTCATGAAAACTAAAATTAATAACTTCATTAGTTAGTTATTTAGAATTGGACCTAACGGCTAGTATAAAAGGCGAACGAGGCGTAGCCAAAGTATGACTTATGTGCCTTGTTGTAGCTAGATGTCTTTCCGTTTACAGATGTCCATTATCAGTATCTGGAGACACCTCTGTTGTATGAAGTGATTACTTTGTCTTGGATACTAAATATTCGGACTTCAAATTTTTTGTCCTTGTCCCTCCAATAATTATCCCCAATCTTATCGTACAGCTTATCTGCAGTTTTTATAGCTGAATCAAAGGACTCCTTAGCCGAAAAGCATTCTACTTGATAGCTTTTGCCTCCAAAGAAGTTAAGCCGAAGTTGTACTTCATTGTTTTTGTCCTTAAAAATCAGAGTAGTTGCAAATTCATGTTCAGAGGAGTCTCTGATAACAGAATGATAGTTTCTTACTTCATCTCTTACCTGTTTTTCGGATAAGTTCAGAAGTTTATAATGTTGTCCATTAGCACTTATAGTAATGCAAAAGAACAGTACCACAAGTAATATAGCGTACTTGATATCAAAGTAAATTGATGCTGTTTTAGCAATGCCTCTGATGTTCATATAGAATATCCTATAGCAAATTTTTTGTAATGGTTTATTTACTGCTAACTACAGTATAGCAGGAGTACTACTCCTGCTATACACTATGTATGGAGTTTGCTTTGGTTCTAACTACTACTATACTCTTAAGCTAACCTATGGCTAATATAGTGACTATTCAACACGCTAAGAAAAAAATGAAATAAGTCTTATAGAAAGCAGCATTATAGAATATAAAGCTATAGCCCTGATCTTTGAGATCTAAATATCACCATTATCTGTAGCACACAAAAAAACGCCTGCCACATTGCTGCGGCAGGCGTTTCTGTAAGTATAGCTTAGCGCTGTTTATACTTAGTCAGCACGCGACATGCGGTTACGCTCGTTTTCGTCGAGGTAAATCTTGCGCATGCGGATGCTTTTCGGCGTTACTTCCAGCAATTCGTCTTTCTGGATGTATTCCATGGCTTCTTCCAGCGAGAAGTTCTTAGCCGGCGCGATCTTCACGTTGTTGTCAGAACCGGAAGCACGCATGTTCGTCAGCTTCTTGCCTTTCTGAATGTTTACCGTGATGTCGTTCTGGCGGCTGTGCTCACCAATTACCTGACCCATGTATACTTCCACACCCGGATCAACGAAGAAGAAACCACGGTCCTGCAGCTTATCGATAGAATAAGCAGTGCCTGGGCCCGTCTCCATAGAGATGATAGAACCGTTGTTACGGCCTGGGATGTTGCCCTTAAACGGCTCATAACGGCTGAAGCGGTGGTTCATGATCGCCTCACCAGCTGTTGCTGTCAACACGTTGTTACGCAGACCAATCAAACCACGCGCCGGAATGTTGAACTCCAGGTGCTGCAGGTCGCCCTTAGGCTCCATGATGGTCAGTTCACCTTTACGCTGCGTTACCAGTTCAATTACCTTACCGGCAGTTTCCTCAGGAACGTCTACTACCATGTGCTCGATTGGCTCGCAACGAACACCATCAATTTCTTTGAAAATTACCTGTGGCTGACCCACCTGTAACTCATATCCTTCGCGGCGCATTGTCTCAATCAGTACAGACAAGTGCAGGATACCACGACCGAATACCAGGAAGGTATCTTCACGATCAGTTTCCTGTACGCGCAGTGCCAGGTTTTTCTCAGTCTCTTTGAACAGACGGTCACGCAGGTGGCGTGATGTCACGAACTTACCCTCTTTACCGAAGAAAGGAGAGTTGTTGATCGTGAACAGCATGTTCATGGTTGGCTCATCGATAGAGATACGGGCCAGTGGCTCCGGGTTTTCGGCATCAGCGATGGTGTCACCGATATCGAATCCTTCAATACCCGTTACGGCGCAAATCTCACCGGCTGATACTTCAGAAACGCTCTTTCTGCCAAGTCCTTCAAACACCTGGATTTCTCCGATCTTGCCTTTCTTGGTGCTGCCATCGGCTTTGCACAAGCTGATCGGCATGCCTTCCTTCAATGTTCCACGGTGAACGCGACCAATCGCGATACGGCCCACGAAAGAAGAGTAGTCAAGCGAAGTGATCTGCATCTGCGGCGTGCCTTCACGGAACGGGGCAGCAGGAATCACGTCGATGATGGCATCCAGCAGGGGCGTGATATTATCCGTTGGCTGCTTCCAGTCGGTGCTCATCCAGCCGTGCTTCGAAGAACCGTACAGGGTCACGAAGTCAAGCTGCTCTTCGGTGGCGTCCAGGTTGAACATCAAATCGAACACCTGCTCGTGCACCTCGTCTGGGCGGCAGTTTTCTTTATCTACTTTATTTACAACAACAATCGGCTTCAGGCCAAGTTGGATGGCTTTGCCCAGTACGAAGCGTGTCTGTGGCATGGCACCTTCAAAGGCATCCACGAGCAGCAGTACGCCGTCGGCCATTTTAAGTACGCGCTCTACCTCACCGCCAAAGTCGGCGTGACCAGGGGTGTCGATGATGTTGATTTTAACGTCTTTGTAACGTACCGACACGTTTTTAGAAACGATCGTGATGCCACGCTCGCGCTCCAGGTCGTTGTTGTCCAAAATGAGGTCATCAAAGTGCTGGTGATCTGCGAACAGCTTAGAAGCATGAATGATCTTGTCCACGAGGGTTGTCTTGCCGTGGTCAACGTGTGCGATAATCGCAATATTCCGAATATTTTGCATTGAATTGAGTTTTCGAGCCGCAAAAGTACTAAAAAGCCTTCACAGTTATACTAGTTCGCTCGAAATAAACAGGTTAGGGTACTATTAATTTATTAAAAACCAAGCCTATGCCTAGTTAAGGGGCAAACATTGGGGGAGCAAAGAATGTTCAATAGGGACAAGAATTTGCATAAACCCAAAGGCCAGAGGCTTTTTAACCCGTAGGTAGAAGTATGAAGACACTATTTTTGATAGCATTTGCAAGTATAATGAGCCTGATGGGCTGCGCACAGCAGGAAACGGCCACGGATGCCGCGACCTCTACTGCGCTGGCCGGAGATGAGCCTTTAGACGACGGAACAGTATTAGAACTCAATGACCAGACGTTGCAGGACACGGTGGTGAAGACCGAGGAAGAGTGGCGACAGGTACTCACGCAAGAACAGTATTACGTACTGCGCGAGGAAGGCACCGAGCGTCCTTTCGACAACAAGTATAACAGCAACGAAAGAAAAGGTGTCTACGGCTGTGCCGCCTGTGGCAACCCGATGTTCACATCCGAAACTAAGTTTGAGTCGGGCACCGGCTGGCCAAGCTTTTACGCGCCCATCTCTGAAAAAAGAGTGAAAGAAGTGGAGGATGTAGCCCTTGGCATGGTGCGTACCGAAGTAGAGTGCGCCCGTTGCGGCTCGCATATCGGGCATGTTTTCCCGGATGGCCCGGAGCCGACAGGCCTGCGCTATTGCCTGAACTCTGCCGCGCTTAGCTTTAAGGCCAAATAAATAAGGCAAAGGAGCAGAAATAGCATGCGTAATCTGGTTAGCAGCTTTAACTATTAAAAGCAGGCTGCCGTACGTTATGTTTAAACCAAAAAGAATAAAACCATGGTAGAGCTACATTCAGAAGCAGATAATATAGAAAACACCGCACAATGCATTATAGAGGCTTTCAAACAGTTTGAGGTCCGCGAGGGAAGCACACTACATTACCAGCAGTTGTATCCCTACTTGCAGGAGCGCTACCCGCACTACAAAGACGTGCAGAAGGAGGCGGAGCATCACCTGTCAAAAGAAGGCTACGTTAACCCAGCCCCGGATGGACTGATGCTCACGCAGGTGGGCCACCAGCATGTATGGGGTAACCAGTAAGCCCTGACGCTAGCACCGGATATTTTGCGAGACGCAGGTTACTGCGTCTCTTTTTTTGTGCTTCTCACCTCCTCAACTAAATATGTTGTGCTACTTAGAACAAGGTTCGGGAGGAACAGGAAGTATAGCGCGCCGCCATTTTGAATTGTACCCGTATACTATAGTATAAGCCTTAAAGCTAAGGCAATGTACAAGTTAGAAATTTGATAAGATGAAGAAGTTTAAATATATTTTGATGGCGGAGATGGTGGCCCTGCTGGCACTGCTGGGTGCCTGTACTTCGCTGTCGGAGGGGCAGGCAAATATGCCGCCGCCGGCACGGGTAAACGAGCGGGTAACGCTCCATACCAACCACACCGAGACCCTGCGCGACCGTATGGGTGAGCAGTCCAGCGAGATAAACCGTAAGCGAAACATAGAGCAGTTCGACCGCAACAAGCCAGCCATGACACCGAATGCCCTGCGCCCACGGCAGTTGCCTTACGCTCCGATAGACTCGACCAGGCATAACATCTATTGGCCAATTTACCCGTTTGTTCAGCCCCTGCCTACAAGGCAGTAAAAAGCACGAAGGCCAGCGCTATACTTTAGCGCTGGCCTTCGTGTATAAATTAGAAGCAGTTATTTATCCTCCTTCTTCTTTTTGCCCTTGCTCACATTTATAGCTTTCTCCTCGTCGCTCAGGTGCAGTTCATCCGGCTCCAGGTTCACGTACACCTCGTTTTCTGGAGGTGTGTTTTCAGATTCACGGCCCGTTCCGCGCTGCGAAGGGTTGTCCGATACTTTCTTCTTGCTGTCCTGGTTGCCAAGGCTGTCACCGTCGCGCTTGGTGGTTCTTGCGCCATCTTTGTTTTTCATAGGAAGTATAGTTTAGTTAACGGGTGTTGAGCAAAGCAGCACAAGTATAAACGGCTGCTTTACCAAGTTTGTGCACCATCTTACGCAAAACGTAAGTATGCAGCTATACTTCCTCTTACGGGATTAGCGGCACTTAGCGGCACTTTCCGCGGGGTATTTGTATATTTGTTTTTTTTAAGACGAGACATGACGACAACACCAAAACGCTATACTGTTACGGCAGCGCTACCCTATGCCAACGGCCCGGTTCATATCGGTCACTTGGCGGGGGTATACTTGCCAGCCGATATATACGTGCGCTACCTGCGCCTGCAAAACCGCGATGTAAAATTTATCTGCGGCTCCGATGAGCATGGGGTGCCGATCACCATACGCGCCAAGAAAGAGGGCATTACGCCGCAGCAGGCCGTTGATAAGTACCATGAGCTGATCAAGCAGTCGTTCGCCGATTTCAACGTTTCGTTTGATATCTACGACCGCACATCCTCTAAAATACACGCCGAAACAGCCGGTGATTTCTTTAAGAAGCTGTACAGCGAGGGCAAGTTCATCGAGCAGACCACGCAGCAGTACTTCGATGAGCAGGCACAGCAGTTCCTGGCCGATCGCTACATTGTGGGCACCTGCCCGAAGTGCGGCAACGAGAATGCCTACGGCGACCAGTGTGAGAACTGCGGCACTTCCCTGAACGCAACAGACCTGATCAACCCAAAGAGCACCCTGAGCGGCGCCGTGCCGGTTATGCGCGAAACGAAGCACTGGTACCTGCCCCTGAACGAGTATGAGCCCTGGTTGCGCGAGTGGATTGTGGAAGGCCACAAAGCCGACTGGAAATCGAACGTGTACGGCCAGTGCAAAAGCTGGATAGACCAGGGCCTGCAGCCGCGCGCCGTAACCCGCGACCTGGACTGGGGCGTTCCGGTGCCTGTTGAAGGCGCAGAGGGCAAGGTGCTCTACGTTTGGTTCGATGCCCCGATCGGGTACATCTCGGCCACCAAAGCGCTGACGGACGATTGGGAGAAGTACTGGAAAGACGAGGAAACAAAGCTGGTGCATTTCATTGGCAAAGACAACATCGTGTTCCACTGCATCATTTTCCCAAGTATGCTGAAGGCGCACAGCGACTATATTCTGCCGGACAACGTGCCTGCCAACGAGTTCCTCAACCTGGAAGGCGACAAGATCTCCACGTCCCGCAACTGGGCCGTGTGGCTGCACGAGTACCTGCAGGAGTTCCCGGGCAAAGCCGACGTGCTCCGCTACTCCCTGGCTGCCAACATGCCGGAAACAAAAGACAATGACTTCACCTGGAGAGATTACCAGGCCCGCAACAACAACGAGCTGCTGGCCATACTTGGTAACTTCATCAACCGGGCGGTGGTGCTTACCCAAAAGTATTATGAGGGCGCTGTTCCCTCCCGCGGGGAGCTAATGGATTACGACAAAGAGGTGCTGGGGGTGCTGGAAGGCATGCCGCTGGTGATCGGTACGTATGTGGAGCGCTACCGCTTCCGCGATGCGCTGGGCGAGCTGATGAACCTGGCCCGCTTAGGCAACAAGTATCTGGCCGATACCGAGCCTTGGAAGCTGATTAAGACAGATGCAGAGCGCGTGAAAACCATCATGAACATTGCATTGCAGATTTCCGGAAGCCTGGCTATACTTATGGAGCCGTTCCTGCCGGAGTCTGCAGGTAAGCTGCGCGACATGCTGAGTATGAGCCCGGGCATGTGGGCTGATGCCGGCGCTGCAGAACTGCTGCCTGCCGGCCATGTGATCGGCACACCAGCGCTGCTGTTCGAGCGCGTGGAGGATGCTGCCGTGGATGCGCAGGTGCAGAAGCTGCTGGATACCAAGAAAGCAAACGAGGCCGCCAATGCCGTGGTAGCACCCGCTAAAGACGACATCACGTTTGATGATTTCACCAAGCTGGATATAAGAGTGGGCACCATCCTTGAAGCCGAGAAAGTTGCCAAAACCAAGAAGCTGCTGAAGCTGAAGATTGATACCGGGATCGATCAGCGCACTGTTGTGAGCGGTATTGCCGAGTTCTTCAATCCGGAGGAAATCATTGGGCAGCAGGTGAGCATACTTGTTAACCTGGCCCCGCGCGATATCAAAGGCATCACCAGCCAGGGCATGATCCTGATGGCCGAGAACGCCGATGGTTCATTAGCCTTCGTGCAGCCAAGCAAAGAAGTAAAGAACGGCGGCACGGTTTCGTAAGGAAAAGCGCTGCCTGTTAGTTTAAAGTGTTCAAAAGCCTCACCCGCCACTTAGGCGGGTGAGGCTTTTTGGTGTCGTGGTTTTAATAAAGGAGGAGTTTAAGGAAGTATAAATTATCAGTTTTAGGTAAATTCTCCAAGTAGAGGAATAGTCCGTAGATGCACCTACACCCCTGTAGTCCCCTCAAGGGGACAGTTCCCGCTGTTGCATGGCGATGGCAGTTGTGAATTGAACTGATTCCAGTCCTTGGGTGGGGGTAGGGCCCCGCTCACATAGGGCCCCTACCCCAGCCGTGAGCGCTCCAAAGCTAAAAGTGAAACATGAGGTGTTTGGGAGCTGGAGGATGGACAGTGGCTAGGAAAGATAGCCTAGTCAGATTTGCAGTAAGCAGTGGCTATGGAAGTATGGCTGAAGCAGTTTAAGGCACAAGCCGACGCTTACGCCAGAAAGTGTGACAAGTATAACCACTATGCAAGTATGGCTTTGCAAGCCAGTGAAGTTACAAACTCGGCATCATCAAAAGACGCAAGTTTGAAAACTTTCGCCAGAGTAAGTATTGAAGGTGAATTCCCTTCTCGGAGGGGCAGGGGTGGGTTAACTCCTACAGGAAAAACCCTTAGCCCCTGTCAAAAAACAGCCAGGCAACCAGGTAGCTGGCCAGCACGAGCGCAAAACCCACGGCAAACACCGTGTAGGAAAGCTTCAGCAGCCGGTACTTTCTTGATAACACCTTTCCCTGGAGGTAAATATTGTCGGCCATACTGTTGTAAAGCAGGTTGTGGTCGCGCATGATGTTTCGGATGCCCTCACGGTAGGTATCAGAGTTCAGCTGCACAAAGTCTCCGAAGAAAAGGAAGTCTATTTTGTCCTCAGGGCGGGTGGTATTTTTGATATTAGGGCGCGTGGAAAGCAGCGCGCAGATAACAGTTACCACGCACACAATCGTCAGCAGGATAGACGGCACAATCAGGTGCGGCACGCCCTCAAACTCACTGAAAAAGGAGGAAATCATAATAGAGGCGATGATGGCGTTTACCGAGATCATCATGTTGGCTTTGCTGTCGGCGATAACGCTTAGCTGCAGGTGGCTTGCCATGGTGGTTCGGAACATGGTTTCGATGCCCTTGCTTACCTTCTGCTCCTTCTCCTTCTTCAGGTCCTTTTTCAGGTCCACGTTCTCCTCCCAAAGCGCCTCCAGTTCTACGTTGTCCTTTTTCAGGTCCTTTCGCTTTTGCTTCAGTAGGTTCAGGTTGGCTTCCTTGCCGTTCGAGAAAGCGCGTTTGGCATATTTGGTAAAGTAGTAGTGCTTCTTCAGCAATGCCCGCTGTCGGTCAATCCAGTCGAACTGCCCTATTTTGGTGGGCGCAACATCCTTTGCTCTCTTCTCGGCCTGCTCCAGGTAATCGTCGGAAGCAAAAAAGCTTGATACAGCGTCACAGAGCGCCTCCTCCAGCGCATCCTTTGGTTGCTGCGGGTACTGTGTCGCAGCGATGCTCTGCTTTATTTTAGTTATCTCAGGCTTTGACAGGCCGCTGCTCTCTAAAAACTCCGTCACGGGCAGAATCTTGCTGTCGTCCAGCAATTCTCCAGACTCGCCGTAGCACAGGTCGTGGAGCCAGGCCGCCAGCAGCAGGATGCGCATGTCGTCCTCATTGAAATCGCAGAACCGGCCGATTACCTCAGCCACGGCCACCAGCGTGCGCGTGTGCTCCAGATCAAATCCGGCAGTCTCACTAACGCCGTCCATAGGTAACTGGCGCTCTACGTAAACGTGCGCCCTTTGCAGTATATCATCTTCCATCATGGCTAACCAGGCTTAAACTTTCCGAAGATCGCTCTCTTGAACATTCCAGTCATTATTAAGAATTGGTTTATGCCCCAAAGAATGAACTGATGCATGAAAATAATGTATAAAACAATAAATTCCTACTATATTTATAGTATTGAACAGGTTGTAAGGAGGCGAAAGTGTCAGGTTTTTAGGTACTTGTGGGGATTATAGGGTAAACGGAGGTATTGAAGGTGTGGGGGCCGCCCTATCGGAGCTAAAAAATATTGCCCTTCTAGCTGTTTTTCAAATTCAGGGCAACTTGCCAATTGCGGCCCAGGCATTACCAGGCAAAGCTCAAAACCTGCTAAAACAATGTATAACACCAGATTATTCGTTTTTTTTCCGTTACCGTAAATGTAAAAGATAACGTATTGCTATTGAATTAATTTAAATATTTCGTCTTAAGCTCATATCATGAGTCATCACCGACAGCTTGCAGCCATCATGTTCACCGATATTGAGGGGTACAGTGCTACCATGCAGTACAGTGAACAGCAGGCTATATTTCTGAAGAACCGGCACCGCGAAGTGCTGCAACAAGAGCATGAGCGGTACAATGGGCGCATCGTGCAGTATTATGGCGACGGCACTCTCAGTATTTTCCAGAGTGCCGTGGAGGCGGTGGAGTGCGCGCTAGCCATGCAGCTCGCTTTCCGGCAGGAGCCCCATGTACCTGTGCGGATGGGCCTGCATATGGGCGATGTGATCTTTGACGACGACCAGCTGTTCGGGGATGGCGTTAACCTGGCCTCCCGCATCGAGACGCTTGGCGTGGCTGGCAGCGTGCTCATTTCTGATAAGATCAACGATGAGATACTGAATCATCCTGAATTTAAGACAAGATCGGTTGGAACCTACCAATTCAAGAACATTGAGCGGAAGGTGGAGGTATTTGCGCTGGACCATGAGGGGCTGGTGAAGCCGGAGCCCAATACACTGCACGGAAAAACGGCGGAACCAAAGAAGAAGGGGTTACGGACTTCTAAAAAAGTACCTTCCAAAAGTATAGCCGTGCTGCCCCTTGTCAACATGAGCAACGATCCGGAGCAGCAGTACTTCGGCGACGGCGTGGCAGAGGAAATCATCAACTCCCTGTCTAGCCTGAAGGACCTGAAGGTGGCTGGGCGCACCTCTTCGTTTAAGTTTGACAGGAAAAATGTGGACCTGCGTGAGGTAGGGGAGAAACTGGGCGTGAGCACCGTGCTGGAGGGCAGCGTGCGCAAGCAGGGCAACCGCCTGCGCATTACGGTGCAGCTGATAAAGGTGGATGATGGCTTCCACATCTGGTCGCAGCGGTACGATAGAAGCATGGATGATATTTTTGCCATTCAGGATGAGATTGCGCTGGCCATTACCGAGAAAATGAAGGTGACGCTGTTGGAAAAGGGGCGCAGCAAAATCAGCAAGAACACCACCCAAAACACAGAAGCGTACGAGCTGTACCTGAAAGGCCGCTTTTATGTGAACAGGCGCGGTGCCTCCATCCTCACCGGCATCGACTACTTTCAGAAGGCCATTGAGCTGGACCCGAACTTTGCCCTGGCGCACACCGGCTACGCAGATGCGAACCTGATGGCCGGCCTCTACGGCTTGCTGCCCCCCAGGAAAGTGATGCTAAAGGCAAAAAACTCGGCTGAGAAGGCGCTGCAGCTTGACCCGACGCTGTGTGAGCCTTATTGCTCGCTGGGGCTATACCACTGCTATGAGTGGAACAAGAAGGAAGCGGAGAAGTATTTCCGAAAATCGCTGGAGATTAACCCGCGGTATGCGCAGACGCATGTGTGGTACGGCCTTAACTACCTGACCTGGATGAAAGGTGATTTCGCGAAGGCAGAAGAGCACGGTAGAATCGCCATCAAACTGGAGCCGCTCAGCGCCATCTGCTTTGGGATTTACGCCCAGATATTGCACGCGGGTGGCAAGTATAAGGAAGCCTTGGCCGCCTGCGAAACGGGCTTGGAACTGGATTCAGGGTCGTTCCTGTGCCACCTGTACCTAGCCTACTCCTACCTTTTCCTGGGCAGGCTCGAGGAGGCACACACGGTATTGGAGCGGCTGATGAAGTTCTCTAACAAGCATAGCCTGGTGCAGGGCGCGCTGATCATGACGCTGTGCAAAATGGAGAAGTATGACGAGGCAAAAGCGCTGCTCAACGACCTGAAGGAAAGGGCGAAGCGGGAGTTTATCATCTGTACCGTTATCGGGGTGGCCGCCGGCTGGCTGAGCCAGGATCTGGACGATGCCTTCTATTACTTTGAGAAAGGCTACGAGGAGCACGACCCGCTGCTGCTTTCGCTAAAGCACGAAAGCTGGGTGGCACCCGCAGTCCGCAACGACCCCCGCTACCAAAAACTGCTTGACAAAATGAGCACCCCGAACAAACTGACAGTGTAGTAGGCATATGCCAGTTGAAAGTACAGGCGTTAAGCTGCTTTATACTTCCGCGGGCAGTTGGCACTGTTTTCTTGTTCTAATGCAGCGGCAAGTTTCCAGCCTGTACTTCAACTTTAAGCAGCCGCTACGGTAACTTTTTGCATTCGCTCCCGCTCCATGTGCTGCACCACGAAATAAATGCCTACCGCCGTAACAGCCGACAAGCCGCCAGTGCACCACCAGAGCGTGTTAAAACCATACTTGGCGGCCAGGGTGGTGCCTAAGTAAGGGGCAATTACATGGGCAGCGGCATACGAGATGGTATACAAACCCATGTACGCGCCGCGATTAGTAGGGCCGGAGCGTTCTGCGGTGATGGTGGCCATAAAGGGCATGGCCAGAATTTCGGCTATGCTTAGCAGCAGCATGGCTGCGTACAGCACGCTTAGGTGCTGTGTCAGGTTGAGCAGAACAAAGGAGAGGCCCAGCACCAGCGTACCGCCCACAATCAGCAACGACTTCCGCGCGCGCTCGCCCAGCAGGTAAACCACAATCATCTCCAGCAGAAACACGATCAAACCGTTCAGGGCCAGCAAACCACCGATCTTACTTTCGGGCAGTGCATATACCTGGCGATAGTATAGGGGCAACGTGGAAATAAGCTGAAAAAACATCACGGCAAAAAAGCAGCAAAACACAGCGAACAACAGAAAGTAGCCGTCGCGGTACGGAGATCGCGCGTTGGCTGGCGGCGCGGCATCCGTCGTTTCTTGCTGCTGGTGCCCCTGCTTGTTGCGAAAGTAGAAAAAGAAGAACAGCCCCGCCATGATACAGGTAGTGCCATCAGCAATAAAAAGCCATTGGTAGGAAACAGCGGCCAGCAAGCCACCAAGCGCCGGGCCAATGGAGAAGCCCAGGTTAATGGCCATGCGGTTAAGGGAGAAGGCACGCGTCACGTTTTCGGGGCGGGCGTAAGAGGCGATGGAGGAGGAGTTGGCCGGGCGAAGCGTGTCATTCACCAGGCTAAGTATAAACACGCCGGCTGCCAGCGCCTCAAAACTCCGCAGGCTCAGCAGCACAAAGTATAAACTGCCGCCTATCGTCAGGCTAAAGAACTGCACCTTGAAGTGCCCCACCTTATCGGTCAGCCAGCCGCCCAGAAAAGAGCCGCAAACGGAGCCAAGGCCATAGGTGCTAAGGATGATCCCGGCATCGCGTAAAGTATAACCCAGCACCTCCGTCAAGTACACGCCCAGAAACGGCGTTACCATGGCCCCGCTGCGGTTTATCAGCATCACCAGCGACATCATCCAGGCAGGGCGGGAGAGGCCTCCAAAGGCGTTGCGGTAGAGCAGCAGTACTTTTTTCATAGCCGTGGCAGGTGCGTTGTGGCAAATGTAAGTTTTTGGCCTGAAAATTTAGCGCTGACTATCAAAAAGCCTCACCCATTTATACTTGGGTGAGGCTTTATAGTGGATTGGAACGAACATAGCGTCGCCGGCACTACTTCGTGTTAAACTGGTTCATGGTGCGCTCCAGGCCAATGGTTCCGAAGGCGATGGCTGATTCGGCGGCCTTCTCAATCAGCGTCTGCAGTTCGGCCTGCTCGTCGGCGCTGAACTTGCTGAGCACGTAGTCTACCTGCTTGCCCTTGGAGTAGTCGTCGCCCACACCGAAGCGCAGGCGCGGGTAGTTTCCGTGGCCCAGCGTTTGCTCAATGTGTTTGAGTCCATTGTGTCCACCCGGGCTGCCTTTGGCGCGTATGCGCAGCTTGCCAAACGGAATGGAGATGTCGTCGGTGATCACCATCATCTGCTCGGGCGGCAGTTTCAGGCTGTTGAGGTAGTGCCCCACGGCTTTGCCGCTCAGGTTCATGTAAGTTGTCGGCTTTACCAGCACATAGGTGCGGCCTTTCGTTTTGATCTCTGTCACAAAAGAATGGCGGCTCACCTCAAAATTGCCCTCGTACTTTTTAGCCAGGTAATCCAACACCATAAAACCGATGTTGTGTCGGGTTTCAGCATATTCCGGGCCAATGTTTCCGAGACCCACGATCAGGTATTTCATACTTGTATCTTCATCAGGAGCGGCTTCAGGCGATAGCCCCAGCCACTGTTTTATACTTTTGAATGAGATGTTAGACATAAGACGCTAGATGTAAGACTTTCAGTGAAAGCAGGAATACGGTTTAAATACGTCGGCAACCACAAATACGGATGGTTAGAGGCCTCCATATGTAAAATCCTTGTGTCTTACGCTTTTCTACAGCATTCGTAGTTAAAAAAAATCCTGCCCCGCTTGGAAGCAGGGCAGGATTTGAATGTATTCCGAGCCTTGGCTCAAATTACTTTTTGCCACGAGACTCTTCAGCCTGTGCGCTCTTAAGAGCACGCGGAATAGTTACTGTAGCGATTGGAGCGCTTGGGTTAGTCAGGATTTCGTAGTTATCAGGTGTGATCTTCGAAACCTTGATAGACTTGCCAAGCTCCAGACCAGAGATGTCTACCATCACGTAGTCAGGTAGGTTAGCAGGAAGCGCCTTCAACTTGATCGTGCGCAGCTTAGTTACCAACTTACCACCAGCCATTACACCAGGAGAGTTGCCAACGTACTTAACAGGCACGTCTACTTTTACCACCTTGTTATCGTTCAGCTCCAAGAAGTCAACGTGCAGCAGCATGTCGTTTACCGGGTGGAACTGAGAGGCCTGCAATACAGCTCTGTAGTGTGTGCCTTCGATGTTCAGGTCTACCTCGTGTACTTCTGGCGTGTAGATAAGCTCACGGAAAAGGATAGCAGGGGCATAGAAATGAACTTGCTCCTGGCCACCGTAAAGTACGCCCGGTACAAAAGACTCATTACGCAGTTCTTTCGACTGCTGCTTGCCGAGATTTGCTCTTTTAAACCCTATAATCTCTAACGTTTTCATAAAAATGTTTTGTTAAAATATATATCGCTACAAAAGTATAGCCGTTTTCGTTGATCGTTAGTCGTCTATCGTTGTTCGTCATTCACCAGGCGAATAACGGGCAACGGAAAACGAATAACTAAATAAAAAGTGAGCTGATCGATTCGTGTGTGACCACGTTGTTGATCGCCCGGGCAAAAAGGTCTGCAAAAGACAGCACCTTGATTTTAGAACTCTCATGCTTCAGCGGTATCGTGTCAGACACCACCAGTTCTTCCAGCACAGAGTTCTCGATGCGCTCGTAAGCCGGCCCCGAAAGCACTGGGTGCGTGGCAATGGCGCGAACTGTTTTCGCTCCTTTTGCTTTCAGCAGTTCAGCGGCTTTGGTAATGGTACCGGCGGTATCCACCATGTCATCCACCAACACCACGTCCATTCCTTCCACATCACCGATCACCTGCATGGATGCGATCTCGTTGGCGCGTTTACGGTGTTTGTCGCAAACAACCATTTCGGCGCCAAAGTTCTTGGCAAACGCCCTTGTCCGAACCACACCGCCTACATCTGGCGATGCGAAGATCAGATCGGCGCCCAGTTCCAGCTTGCGCAGGTAAGGGACAAAGATGGCGGAGCCATCCAGGTGGTCCACCGGGATATCAAAGAATCCCTGTATCTGTCCGGCATGCAGGTCGCAGGTCATCAGGCGGTCTGCGCCGCAAGACTGTATGGCGTTGGCCACCACCTTGGAGCCAATGGCCACGCGAGGCTTGTCTTTGCGGTCTTGGCGGGCATAGCCGTAGTACGGCATCACCACGATCACTTTGTGGGCCGATGCGCGCTTGGCTGCATCCACCAGCAGCATCAGTTCCATCAGGTTATCAGCCGGCGGAAACGTAGACAAAACGATGAACACCTCTGCGCCACGCACTGACTCATTGTAGTGCACACCAATCTCGCCGTCGCTAAAGCGGGAGATGGTCAGGTCGCCGAGGTTAGTGCCATAAGCGGCAGCTATTTTCTCGGCCAGGTAACGGGATGCTGAACCAGAGAATATTTTAACGTGTGGCATAATGGTGCTAAAAAACTAACGTGTTTGGGTTGTAGGTTTTTTGATTATGCCAGCAAAGCTACCAAAATTACTGATGGCAGGCATCAAATATTTCTGATTTTTAATTAGTTACGTTCCCCTGAAAGCAAAAAAGAACAACACTTAAAGCAAGTGTTGTTCTTTTTCCTGTGTTGTCCGACCAGGGCTCGAACCTGGACTCTTCTGAACCAAAATCAGACGTGTTGCCGGTTACACCATCGGACAAGTTACCTCCCAGCTAAGGGTGGAAGCCCCGTCGCTGTTTGGTGATGCAAAGATAGAGAGACGATTTTAAACTGCAAACATTTGCTGCAAAATATTTCAGAAAATTTTAGTCTAAAATCTGCTCCAGCGCCGTGTCATAGTGCTTTTTGGCTACGGTAATGCCACCAAAAAGCTCACCGTCGATATGGCAGTCGTGGGCTGTTACGGTTCCTAATTTCGTGAAATTCACGCCTTTATTTTGCAGTGCCTGCTCAAACGCCTGCTGTTTCTCCGGGTTAACCGAAACTACCACGCGGCTCTGGCTCTCGCCGAATAAATAAGCGTCTTTTCTGAAATCTTTATTTGTCTCGATGTCGAAGCCCAGCTCCTTCGGCATAGCAGACTCCAGTAGCGCAATGTATAAACCACCGTCTGCCACGTCGTGCGCCGACTGGATAAGCTTCTGCTCGATTACTTCCTTCACGGCCGCCTGCAGCTTCAGTTCCTCGTCCAGGTTGAAGTATGGGGCAGGGGAGAGCTTCACTTTATGATAGGAGTACACATACTCAGAAGAGGCAATGTCATTCTGCGCATCGCCCAGCATATAGATAGCGTCGCCTGCGTTCTGGAAGGCCAGTGTCATCTTGTTGGCCTTGTTCTCCAGGATGCCCAACATACCGATGGTAGGCGTAGGGAACACCGGACCCTCATCAGACGATTGATTGTAGAAACTCACGTTGCCACCCGTTACCGGTGTGCCAAGCGCCTCACAGGCCGTGCTCATGCCTTTGATGGCACCCACGAAGTGCCAGTACACTTCCGGCACGTAGGGGTTGCCAAAGTTCAGGCAGTTGGTGATGGCCACCGGCTCTGCCCCGGAGCACACAATATTGCGGGCTGCCTCGGCTACGGCAATGGATGTTCCCACTTCCGGATCAGCGTACACGTAGCGGCTGTTGCAGTCTACAGTTACAGCAATTGACTTATCTGTGCCTTTTACTTTAACAATCGCTGCGTCAGATGGCGAATTAGTCGTCATGGTGGCGGTGCCTACCATGGAGTCGTACTGGCGGTACACCCAGCGCTTAGAGGCGATGTTCGGGTGCGTAGTCAGGAAGCCGGCCACAGCCTGATAATCCTCTGGCTCCTGCACCTGGTCTATGTTGAATTTCTTGGCTTCCTGGAAATAGGCAGGTTCGCGGTACTCACGGTGGTACACCGGCGCGCCGCCACCCAATACGAGGTCTTCGGCAGGTACTTCGGCTGCCAGTTCACCGTGCATGTAGTAGCGCAGTGTGCCGCCTTCGGTTACCACCCCAATCTGCTCGCAATACAGGTCCCACTTATCGCAGATGGCGTTGATCGTCTCCTCCGAGCCCTTCTTCATCACGATCAGCATACGCTCTTGGCTCTCTGACAGCAAAATCTCAAACGGCACCATGTTCTTCTGGCGCATCGGCACTTTTTCGAGCCAGATGTCCATGCCGTGCTCGCCTTTGGCGCTCATTTCCGAGGTGGAGCAGGTAATACCGGCAGCACCCATGTCCTGCATGCCAATTACCTCACCCGACTGTATGATCTCCAGCGTCGCCTCCAGCAGTAGCTTTTCCTGGAAAGGATCTCCTACCTGAACTGATGGCAAGTCGTTAGCCGAGTCTTCGGTAATGTCTTTAGAGGCGAAAGCCGCGCCGCCCATACCGTCTTTGCCGGTGGCAGAGCCCACAATGAATACCGGGTTGCCTACGCCGTAAGAAGTGGCAGAGGCTGTTTCGCCCACTTTCACGATACCTGCCGAGAAGGCGTTTACCAGTGGGTTAATGTTGTAGCACTCGTCAAAGAACAATTCGCCACCCACGGTAGGTATACCAAAGGCATTGCCGTAGTCGCCGATGCCTTTCACCACACCGCGCAACAGGCGCTGCGTTTTCTCTGATTTCGGGTTGCCGAAGCGAAGCGAGTTCAGCTGCGCAATCGGGCGGGCACCCATCGTGAAAATATCTCTGTTGATACCGCCCACGCCTGTAGCTGCGCCCTGATAAGGCTCAATGGCGGATGGGTGGTTGTGTGATTCAATCTTGAAGCTGCAGGCGTAGCCGTCGCCGATATCCACTAGTCCGGCGTTCTCCTCGCCGGCCTTGGCCAGCATGCGCGGAGAGTCTTTCGGTAGTTTCTTGAGCCAGACAATGGAGTTTTTGTATGAGCAGTGCTCCGACCACATCACCGAAAATATACTTAGCTCAGTGAAGTTAGGCGTGCGGCCCAGAATCTCCTTTATGCGCTCATATTCCTCTTCCAGAAGGCCAAGCTTCTGTGCTGTTTCTACTGTTGTGAGTTGTTGTTCCACGTTTTGTCTGGCTTATGTAACGGATTAACAAAAGTAGGAAACTATACTTTAACACCACAGCAGAACATGCGGCTTTTTGCAAACCCGCCCTGAGGGAGGGTGAATTTTAAGAGTGTTTTGTATTAAAGAGGTATGATTTTGCAACCTCTCCGGATCGCGAAAAATACTTAGTTTTTTCTATGTTGAATCTGTCACCCGCCGGAAGTTTATGCGTACAAAAAATTCGCCGTACATCTTACCGTATTCCAACCTATGACAGTAACGAATCCCGACCTGATTGTGACAACCTGTGGCCGCGCCCTCGACCTAAGCAACACCGAACTGGTTATAGAGCGGTCCAACAGCCTTTTCAGCTACAACATACACAAGCTAAAGTCGGGGGAGTATGTGATTGCTGAGAAGTTTTACGCCAACCCCTTCAACAACCGCTACATTCTGCTGAACGACGACCAGATAGAGCTGCTGAAAAACCTGTAAGTAAGTGTTATCCTGCAATTGTATTGGTTGCTAGTGTGTTATGTTGTACCTTGATGCCTTGTGCTGCTTATACCGGGTATAAGCAGCACGTCATACTTCAACCAAATAAGGCAGAAAGACTGCTGCGGTGCCTGCACAACGAAATATAGCATCACTTGTTCAGGCAAAAGAGTGGCCCCTCTGCTTTGTCAAATCCGGAAGGCCTACGCTTTTTTAGTTTTAAGCTGGTATACTATAAGGAAAAGAGCTGAAACTTTTTGGGGTCCTTGCATGGATTTCAGAGTTTTATCCATTAGTTTTGCAGCCTGAAATAACACCGTACACTAGTTAATCCATATAATAAAGTCAAATGGCGAATATTGGCAGAATTACCCAGGTTATCGGTCCAGTTGTGGACGTTAGCTTTGTTGGGGAAAACAATAAGCTACCAAATATTTTGGATGCCCTTCAGGTGACGAAAGACAACGGCCAGATTATCGTGCTGGAAGTGCAGAACCACCTTGGTGAGGATCGTGTTCGTACCATCGCGATGGACTCGACAGAAGGTCTTTCCCGTGGCATTGAAGTGACCGATTTGGGCGGCCCAATCAAAATGCCGACAGGCGAAAGCATCAAAGGCCGTCTTTTCAACGTGATCGGCGAAGCCATTGACGGTATCCCTCAGCCTATCAGCACGGGTGGTCTGCCAATTCACAGAGCCGCTCCGCGCTTCGAAGACCTGGCTACCTCTTCCGAAATCCTTTACACAGGTATCAAAGTAATCGACCTGATCGAGCCTTATGCAAAAGGTGGTAAGATCGGATTGTTCGGTGGTGCCGGTGTGGGTAAAACGGTATTGATTCAGGAACTGATCAACAACATCGCGAAGGCACACGGTGGTCTTTCTGTATTTGCCGGTGTAGGTGAGCGTACGCGTGAGGGTAACGACTTACTTCGTGAAATGATTGAGGCAGGTATCGTGCGTTACGGCGCCGAATTCCTGGAGTCGCTGGAGCACGGCGGCTGGGACCTTTCTAAAGTAGACTTAGAGGAACTGAAGGAGTCTAAGGCTACCTTCGTGTTCGGACAGATGAACGAGCCTCCTGGGGCGCGTGCACGTGTGGCCCTTTCTGGACTTACGATGGCGGAGTACTACCGCGATGGTGAGCCGGGTTCAAGCGATGCCGGTCGTGACATCCTGTTCTTCGTAGATAACATTTTCCGTTTCACTCAGGCGGGTTCAGAAGTGTCAGCACTTCTTGGTCGTATGCCATCAGCAGTAGGTTACCAGCCAACGCTGGCCACTGAAATGGGTGCCATGCAAGAGCGTATCACGTCTACTAAGCGTGGTTCCATTACATCGGTACAGGCCGTTTACGTACCTGCGGATGACTTGACTGACCCGGCCCCGGCAACAACGTTTGCCCACCTGGACGCAACAACCGTACTTTCCCGTAAGATCTCCGAGCTTGGTATTTACCCTGCCGTGGATCCACTGGATTCTACATCGCGTATCCTGACGCCGGATGTAGTAGGTGCAGAGCACTACGATACCGCGCAGCGCGTGAAAGAGATTCTGCAGCGTTACAAGGAACTTCAGGATATCATCGCCATCCTTGGTATGGACGAACTTTCTGACGAGGATAAATTGGTTGTACACAGAGCGCGCCGTGTGCAGCGTTTCCTGTCGCAGCCGTTCCACGTGGCAGAGCAGTTCACAGGCCTGAAGGGTGTGTTGGTTGATATCAAAGACACCATCCGTGGCTTTAACGAGATTATGGACGGCAAGCATGACCACCTTCCTGAATCAGCCTTCAACCTGGTAGGAACTATTGAAGACGCTGTTGCCAAAGGTGAGAAAATGATGGCCGAAGCAAAATAATTTGAATTAGTTACGAGTTACGAATTCCGGGTTACGAGTTAGCTTACTGCTACTTTTAACTCGGAACTCGGAACTCAAGACTCATAACTAATAAAGATGTATTTAGAGATAATCACACCTGATAAAAAGGTATACGCCGGCGAGGTAGTGTCTGCCAAGTTCCCGGGAGCCAATGGCTCTTTCGAGGTGCTGGACCTGCACGCTCCCCTTATCAGTACGCTGGAGAAAGGAAGCATCCGTATCACTACCAACACAGGGCAAGAGTTCTTTACGGTAGACGGTGGTGTGGTAGAAGTGCTAAACAACAAGATCATCGTACTCGCTGAATCTGTGATAGCGTAACCTTCGCTTCTAAACAAGTATAAAACAACGCCTCCTGTTCTTCGTGAGCAGGAGGCGTTGTTGTTTTTGAAGATTGTCTAGCAACAGCAGGGGCAGCACAAGCAAGGGTTGGAGCAAGTGTGGATGCTTCTTAAACCTGATAATAAATTATTGCTGCTGATTGATTCCGGCTCCTCCTAAAATCTCCAGTTCCTGCCCCTTCTCCGGCATGCCAGCAAGCAAGGGCATAGCTTGGGCAATAAGCTCTCTCACGCCTGCCACTGCTAACGAATTGTCGTGGTCTTCTTTGCTGTCCCATACTTCCGTTACCCAAACCGCGTCAGGCGTGTTTTTATCCTTGCTGACCAAGTATAAATGACATCCTTTGGCTGTAGAAACAAGTTTCGAGGCTTTCAGTAGAATGGCAGCTAGTTTGTCTCCGTTACCAGCTGTTGCGCTTAGTTTGCCGTGTAGGCCGTACTTTTTCATGTCAAGAGTTGTGCTGTTGAAGGCAGTGTTGATTACACAAAATCTTTAAAGCCAATTAATCTTTGTTTAAAACATTGCTGCATCAAATCTTTCAGATAGCAGACTGTCAAGTTGCTTGATGTCCGACATCAAGTCCATATGGAGTTGCATGAATGACGGTTCAGACTTGTTTTTCTGCAACCACGTATTCAACTCGACCATTTTAAAGTAAAATGATTTGGATTGCAGCGTAAGCTGTAGTAGCGCTAGCTTTTCCTCAATAGCGGCTTTCTTTTGTTTTACCGCATGAATGGTTTCAACAGCCGAATCAAACTCTATTTCCCTTTGCTCGACGGACTTTAAAAGACCGCACTTGTAAAGCCCGCATTGTTTAGGTCTTTGAGAGTAAATGCCACACCCATCACAGTAGTTAATGCAAGGTTGAAGGAAAAAACCATCACCATTTGCCTCCTCAATCGCCAACACGTCTCTCAATGCAGGCAGTTCTTCCCGTTCGAGCTGTACAAAACCGATCAGGGTACCGTCACAACACAACCCACAAGCCAAACAGATATTCCCCGGATCATGCATGTATTTCTTAATTTATATATTTCTTTGGCGTACTCTTCAAAAGTACATACTTCAATTGGCGCTAACGTCTCTGCTATAAGGTGGCGCAGCTACCTTATAGCTTTTGTTGTGTGGTCGACTTTCTTTTTTAGTCTATTGGTATCCATTTTCCTTTTCTGAAAAATACATTATAAAATTCTGGCGAACTGAATACCAAATAAAAACTCCAGGCACTTCTGTATGTTGTCGGATTACTTGTCATGATATGGTGTGTCGGTTTATCCATTTGGATAATCAGTCTGTCCGAGCGGTAGTTTCCAGGGTCGGTCGTTTTGATCGTTCCACGATAAGTATTCAATATTTTCTCTTTGTCCGTGACGTGAAAAAAGATTGAGTCTTGGTCAGTTATTTCAAAACGAAAATGATTGTATTGCCAATCTGTTTGTCTTCCCTTGAAGTAGTCTCTGTTTACCACATATTCTCCGTAGTAATCGTCTTTTTCTAATTCTGTTTTTGAAGTCAACCAACGTAAAATGCCTGACAACAAGACTAGTCCAAAAACCCCGAGCCAAATAATTCCAAGTATTTTTCCTATTAAGAGCTTTCTCGATAAGAGCCAAGCAATCAAAAGTATTCCTGTGGATGGGACAAGAATCAAAATGAAGAATAAGTTAAACCCAAATCCCATTTTTATTGCTTGGTTGTTCTTTTAGCTGCCGTACAACTTTCGTGTAGCAGGAGTAATACTCCAGCTTTCTGCACTAGGTGTGAAGCTATCCTGCCTTAGGGTACAAAAAACCGTACCTCTTCCCCCACATCTTTACAATATACCAAAAACCTCCTTAACTTGAGGCAAACTTTAAACTACCCATGCCGCACATACATCCCAAAACCACGCCTATCTACCAAACTTCCGTTTTTGCCTTTGAGGACCTGAATGCGCTAGAGCAATATTTTGGGCAACCGGGGCAAAGCTACATGTACACCCGTTACGGAAACCCCAACACGGATGAACTGGCGCAGCAGGTGAACAAGTTGGAAGGTGGGGCAGGAGCAGTGGCAACCTCTTCGGGTATGTCCGCGATTCTGGCGGCTGTTTTGGCAGTATGTAAGGCAGGAGACCATGTGCTGTGTGCCGAGGATATTTACGGCGGCTCGTCGGCGCTGCTCTCGCAGGAACTGACGCGCATCGGCATCAGCGTTTCGTTTGTGCCCTCAGCAGACATTTACACTTTAAAAGACTACCTGCAGCCAAACACGCGTCTGCTGTTGCTCGAAACCATGAGCAACCCGCTGCTGGAGGTGTTTGACATGGCAAGGCTGGCGCAGGAAACAAAGCAGCACAACATCCTGCTGGTGGTAGACAACACCTTTGCCACGCCCGTACTTACCAAACCATTGGAACTGGGCGCAGATATAGTAATGCACAGCGTCACGAAGTACCTATCAGGCCACAGCGACGTGACAGCCGGTGTGGTAGTATGCAAAGAGGAAGCCGTGCTGCAGCGGGTGCAGAAGGTAATGATGGTCTATGGCCTGAACCTAAGCCCGTTTGAGGCCTGGCTGGCAGCCCGGGGCCTGAAAACACTGCGCCTGCGCATGCGACAGCACTGCAGTAATGCCGTGGCCGTAGCTAAATACCTGCAGCAGCACCCGAAGGTAGAGAAAGTATGGTATCCGGGCCTGGAGGAACACCCGCAGTATGCGCTGGCAAAGCAGCAGGGGCAGGGCCTGTTCGGGGGCATGATGAGCTTCAAGATACAGGACGACAAAGAGGCTGTAAACCGCTTTATGCAGGCTTTGCCTACTATTCCGTTTGCGCCCTCACTGGCAGGTGTGACTACGTCCATCTCTTACCCCTTGGGCGCATCGCACCGCTCCTTAACATCGGAGCAACAGCAGGAGATGAGCATCACGGCAGGCGTTATTCGCCTGTCGGTGGGGATAGAGGAACCGGAGGAACTGATTGCAGAACTGGAAGCAGGTTTGGCGGCAGTGTAAGTATAAGCATAAATCTGGCGTCAGATCAGCTAGGCTCCAGCAGGCGCTTCAGCACTTTGCTCACCTTCTCCAGTTCCTCTTCATAGAGGCTGCTGCCGCTGGGCAGGCACAGGCCCCGGTTGTAGAGCCTTTCACTTAGGCCATCGCCAAAGTAGGGGCTGTTCTGGAACAGCGGCTGCAGGTGCAGAGGCTTGCAGAGCAAACGGGTTTCAATGTTTTCTTCCTCCAGCGCCTGCTTTATACTTGCTGGCTGGTGCTCTCCCGGGAGCAGGATAATGGTAAGCCAGCGGTTAGAAAAGCACACTTTTGATTCTGCCTGAAACGCCAGGTTTTCGATGGGTGCCAGCTGCTGCTCGTAGTACGCAAAAATATTCCGGCGCTGCTTTACACGCATTTCCAGCAACTCCATTTGGCCGCGGCCAATGCCAGCGCTGATGTTGCTCAAACGATAATTATAGCCCACCTGGTCGTACTGTGGATTTTCGGCTGCATCGTTTGCCTGTGCCGCTAAGGTGCGCGCTTCATTAGCCAGGTGCTCATATCCGGTAATCAGAGCGCCGCCGCCGGAGGTAGTTACAATCTTGTTTCCATCAAAGGAAAAGACACCCGCCTGCCCGAACGTACCAACCTGATGGCCACTGTAGCGGGAACCCAATGCGTGCGCCGCATCCTCTACCACCGGAATTTCAAATTCCTCTGCCACCTGCATAATTTCCTTTAGGTTGGCAGGCATGCCGAAGAGGTGCACTAACATTATGGCCGCTATCTTTTTACCTTGCTTTTGCCGCGTGGTAATGGCCTCACGCAAAGCACCCGGGCACATGTTCCAGGTTTCAGGCTCACTGTCTATCAACACGGGCGTGGCTCCCACATATAAGATGGGGTTAGCTGTGGCAACGTGCGTAAGCGTAGGGCACAGCACGTCATCACCCGCCTTCACCCCGAGCGTGCGCAGCGCCAGGTGCAGGCCGGCCGTTCCCGACGAAAGGGCAACAGCATGACGTGCGTTGGTGTGCTGGCAGATATCGTGCTCCAGGCCCGCCAGGTTCGGTCCAGCAGTGGTTACCCAGTTATCCTCAATCGCCTTGAGTACATAGTTTTTCTCGTGCCCGCCCATGTGCGGTGCTGAAAGGAAGATCCGTCCTGGCCTGTAGTTCATACTGTGTGGTCAAGTGGCTGATGGGTGAAACCAACAAAACTGGTTGTGAATTTGTTAAACGGCGCAGGCAGTTTTTGGCTGCGTAGCACCGGTAAAGATACGTGGCTGGCAGGCGCCGTGGTTTTAGCGCCCACCGTTGCAGTTACAGTACGTACAAGGCAGAGAAAGGAGACAGTGATGGCCACCTTTTCAGCACATTTTCATAGCTTGCAACCCTAACAAAGTATAGTGCACACCATGCTCGACTTCCCGAACGCGAAAATCAACCTTGGCCTTTACCTTACCGAAAAGCGGCCTGACGGCTTTCATAACCTGCAGTCGTGCTTTTACCCGGTGCAGTGGAGTGATGCGTTGGAGATATTGCCCTCTGAGCGGGAACAGTTTGATATGAGTGGATTACCGGTGCCTGGAAGCGCCGAGAGCAACCTGTGCCTAAAGGCATATAAACTGCTGCAGCAGGATTACAGTCTGCCGCCCGTGCACATGCACCTGCACAAGGTAATCCCGATGGGAGCCGGTTTAGGCGGTGGCTCTGCCGACGCGGCCTTCACGCTGCGTATTCTGAACAAGCTGTTTGAGCTGAACCTGAGCGCAGATACGCTGGAGAACTATGCCCGCCAACTGGGCTCCGACTGCGCTTTCTTTGTGCGGAACAAGCCGGTGGTCGCCACCCAGCGGGGCGATGTGTTTGAGCCGGCAACGGTAGACCTGAAAGGCTATACTTGTGTGGTGGTGTATCCGGGCATCCACATCACCACAGCCGAGGCCTACGGCAGCATCAAACCAAAGCTACCCACCTGCGACATGCACATGCTGCTGAAGCAGGACGTAGAAGTATGGCGCAGTGTGCTGCACAACGATTTTGAGGAAGCGCTGTTTCCCAAATACCCGGAGCTGCAGCAGGTAAAAAACAAGCTCTACGAGGCAGGCGCCACCTATGCTTCTATGACGGGTTCCGGCTCGGCAGTTTACGGCCTTTTTAAGGAGAAGGCGCCTGGTGAGTTAGTCTTTCCGGGACACTACGCTGTCTGGAAAGGCCTGCTTTAATTTTCGCTTGCGGCGCTTGTCGATAGAGTCGAGCACGGGGTAAATAAACACGCTGAGCAGAATAACCGACGCGCCCAGGTAAAAGCCTGATGAAAGTTTCTCGGTCTCCGGGAAAATAATCAGCGCCAGTATAATACCGTACACCGGCTCCAGGTTCACCGTCAGGTTCATGGTGTAGGCAGAGAAAAGCTGCATCAGGCGCACACCCGCTGTATAGGCATACACGGTACACGCCAGCGTCAGCACCATCAGATACACCCAATCCATCATCTCCAGACCAAAGTTCAGGGTACCATCCGCTGCAAAATACGCCTCATAAATTGGCAGGAACAGCACGGTGCCGAGGCAGGCGCCTGCCATCTCGTAGCATGTAATGGTGGTGGAAGGGATTTTCTTTACAAGGTTGGCATTGATGATGGTGAAGATGGAGGCCAGGAAGGCAGAGCCCACCGCCATACTTATCCCCAGTATGCTATCAAAGCTGGTTTCGTGCTGAAAGATAATGTAAAGGCCCAGAATAATGAGCAGCGCCAGCAGAATCTCGTGCGGCTTCACCTTGCTTTTGGATACAAGCGGCTCCAGGAAAGCCGTCCAGAGGCTGGCGGTGGCCATTCCCACCAGGCAGATTGAAACCGACGATACCCGCGCCGCAGCGAAAAAGAGGATCCAGTGCGCCGCGATAATGAAGCCTACGCCCAGAATCTTCAGCGCCATGGCCCGGCCCATCCAGAACGGCGTGCCGCGCTGGTAGATGATGGCTCCCAGGGCAAGTGCTGTAATAAACGTGCGCAGCGCCACCAGTTCAACGGCGGGTATGCTGATGAGCTTGCCAAGTATGGCCGTGAAGCCCCACAGGAAAATGACGAAGTGAAGCTCCAGGTAATTCTTTAAACGTGGCATTTAACGCGGAACGTAACGGTACAACAGCAGGCCGATGCCTGTAAAAATAACACTCGGAATCCAGGCGGCTATTTGCGGGGCAATATCGCCGACCTGAGCCAGACTACGGCTCGTAATCACGAAGACAATAAATATAAAGGCGAGCAGAAATCCCAGCGCTATTTGGAAGCCCACGCCGCCACGTGCCTTTCTGGCACTCACAATCACCCCGATTATGGTAAGTATAATGATGGCAAACGGGTAGCTGAAGCGCTCATACTTCTCGATCAGGTAAATCTCAATGTCATCTGCGCCACGATCTCTCTTCTCCTGGATGTAATCGTTCAGTTGGGGGAGGGTAAGGGTTTGTTCCAGCTTGTAGGTGCTCTCAAAGTCCTTGGGCCTTAAGTTCAGGGTGGTGTCCAGGTTTTCGCCTTTGTAGATGGTTTCTTTTTCGCCGTTGAAGGTGCGCAACGTGTAGCGGTCTATGTGCCACTTTTCTTTTTCCGCGTTCCAGGAGATGCTGTTGGTCGAAAGCTTCTGCTTCAGTATGGTGCCTTCCACATTCTCCATTGCAAAGTTGTAGCCCACATGCGCATTAACGTTGTAGCTCTCCATGTACACATAGGTTTCGGGGCCTATCTTGATGTGGATGTTGCGGCTGTCGTAGGTAAAGGGGCTCTTGATGTATTTTACCTGGAACGCCACGCTTTCCTTATTGGCATTCGGAATTACCCAGCCGATCAGCACAAAAATAGTTGCTGCAATAAGTGTAGCGCCCATTATGTAAGGCACCAGCAAACGCCTGAAGCTAACCCCGCTGCTCAGGATAGCCACAATCTCGGTATGTGAGGCCAGTTTCGCCGTCACAAACACAGTGGCGATAAACACAGTGATGGGGCTGAGGGTGTTCGCCCAGAATGGGATCAGGTTAAGGTAATAATCGAAGATGATCTCCTTAATGCTCGGGTTGGTCTTGATAAAATCGTCGTTCTTCTCGGTGAAGTCAATCACCAGAATCACCGCCACCAGTATCAGCACCGTGAACACATACGTGGTCAGGAACTTCTTAAGTATGTATTTGTCGAGGAGCTTCATCTACCTTCAATTATGAATTAGAAATTATAAATTATGAATTATGTGTTCGTTCAGCGACAGCCTCTAGTCATTCATAATTCAGCATTCATAATTCATAACTCTTACAATCGTGTCATTAATTTCTTTACCATCACATCTTTCCAGTCTCGGAAAGTTCCATCTATAATGCGTTGCCGGGCCTGCTTTACCAACCACAGGTAAAAAGTAAGGTTCTGGATGCTCGCTATCTGGCCGGCCAGGTACTCAGTGCTATGGATCAGGTGGCGCAGGTACGCTTTGGAGTAAAAGGTGCTCACGTAGCCGCCCAGCTCGGCATCAATCGGGCTGAAGTCGTCGGCCCATTTCTTGTTGCGGATGTTGATGATGCCCTGCGTGGTGAAAAGCATGCCGTTGCGGGCATTGCGGGTGGGCAGTACGCAATCGAACATATCCACGCCCAGTGCAATGTTCTCGAGGATGTTGGCTGGCGTGCCCACACCCATCAGGTAACGCGGCTTGTCCTTGGGAAGTATGTCGCACACCAGGTCCGTCATCTCATACATCATCTCGGCTGGCTCACCCACCGATAAACCACCAATGGCATTGCCCTCGCGGCCAAAGCTGGCAATGGTATCCGCAGACTGCACGCGCAGGTCTTTGTAGGTGCTGCCCTGCACAATCGGGAAGAGGGTTTGGCTGTAGCCATACTTGGGCTCGGTGCTGTCGAAGCGGTCGACGCAGCGCTGCAGCCAGCGGTGCGTGCGCTCCATGGAATTGCGGGCATAGCCGTAATCGCACGGGTAAGGAGTGCACTCATCAAAGGCCATGATAATGTCGGCACCAATGATGCGCTGCGTGTCCATCACGTTCTCGGGGGTAAAATCAAGCGAAGAGCCGTCGATGTGAGATCGAAACTTAACGCCCTCTTCCTTGATCTTGCGGGTGCCGGCCAGCGAGAAAACCTGGTAGCCGCCGCTATCAGTGAGCAGGGGGCGGTCCCAGCCGTTGAACTTGTGCAGGCCGCCTGCCTGCTCCAGCACATCAAGGCCCGGGCGCAAGTATAAATGGTAGGTGTTGCCAAGTATAATTTCGGCTTTTATGTCTTCTTTCAGCTCGCGCTGGTGCACGGCCTTCACGGTGCCTGCTGTGCCTACGGGCATAAAGATCGGTGTCTCGATGGTGCCGTGGTCAGTTTGGATTACACCGGCGCGTGCTTTTGATTGCGCGTCTGTCGCTACTAAGTTAAACTGCATGGTTGTATCGGTGCTGGCGCCTTGTCTTGCAAAAGCAATGCGCAAAGCCAGCCTGCCCAAGGGCTTCTATTTCTTTAAGTTCCGGTAATTTTATCAACCGGCAAAGATACAAACTACCGCTGCACAAACCATAGCCCACTTTAAAATTAGAACCCGTTTCGGAAATGCCCATACTTTGCCTACTTTTGAAGAAGAATGGTGCGGGGAAACACGAATCACTCTGCCATCAATCCTGATCCGTCATTCTTAATTCGTAATTCATACTTGATCACTCTTATACTTCTCGGAGCACTGGCCCTCTGTGTGCTGGTGCAGCTATGGTTTGTTTTATTCAGGTTTCTGCCGCTCTCCAAGCACCAGGACCCGGAGCCGGATGTGCAGCGGCCGGTGTCGGTGATTGTGGCGGCCCACGACGAGCTGGAGAACCTGGTGGAGTTGCTGCCGCAGCTGCTGGACCAGGACTACCCCGAGTTTGAAGTGCTGCTGGTGAATGACCGCTCCGAAGACGACACCGAGTTCTACACCTTTGAGCTGGAGCGGCAGTTTCCGAACTTCCGGGTGGTGACCATCAAGAAAACGCCCGATTACCTGAACCCGAAGAAGTACGCGCTCGCGCTCGGCATTCGCGCGGCTAAGTACGAGCACCTGCTTTTTACCGATGCCGACTGCCGCCCCTGCAGCAAAAACTGGATACAAAAGATGCAAAGCGGCTACAGCACGGGAGCCGAAGTGGTACTGGGCTATGCTCCGTATGCACAATTAAAAGGATTTCTGAATCGCCTGATCCGATATGAAACCTTGCTGACCGGAATCCAGTATTTGTCTCAGGCAAACCGGGGTCGGGCCTACATGGGCGTGGGCCGAAACTTATCGTACACCAAAGCGTGTTTCTTTAAGAACAAAGGCTTTGCTTCACATATCAAGCAAATGGGCGGCGACGATGACCTCTTTGTCCGCGATGCCGCCCGAAATAGTAAAGTTAGTGTTGTTATCGACAAGGAAGCACAGACGCTCAGCGTGCCCAAAAACAATTACCGGGAATGGGTTGTTCAAAAGCGTAGGCACCTGTCGGTTGGGGGCCAGTACAAAGCAGCGGACAGAAGAAGAATCGGAGTATTTGTTGTATCGAACATACTTTTTTACCTACTTTTCGTTATTCTTGTGGTTTCAAATAGCCATTTCGCTATATTAAGCGTATTGGTTATAGTCCGTTACCTGGCAGTATTTCCTGTTTACCTTGCGGTGGCCCGCAGACTGGATGATGAAATTCCCTTGTTGCTGATGCCTGTGCTGGATGTGGTTTACTTTGTAAACTACCTGTTCCTTGGGATATCTGTGTTACTGTATAAAAAATTCAGATGGAAGTAAATAAGCAATTCTCTGCTAAAGCTAAGCATGACTTTAAGTTAATTCAGGCGGCAGTTGAAGAAAAAGATGAGAAGGCGTATGCCGAGCTCATGAGTATCTACAAAAAGCCGGTTTACCACGTGGTGCTGAAAATGGTGCGAAACGCCGACGACGCAGAGGACCTCACCATAGAGGCTTTCGCAAAGGCCTTCCGCAACCTGCACAAGTTCAACCCCGAGTACGCTTTCAGTACCTGGTTGTTCCGCATCGCCACCAACAACTGCATCGACTTTATCCGCAAGAACAGGATAAAGACCATGAGCATCGACTCGGCGATCAAAATCGACAACGGCGATGAGATCACGATCGATTTCAAGGACAAGAACCTGAACCCGCAGGAAGAGGCGATCAAAAACCAGAAAATCGAAATCATGCAGTACGTGGTGGCCAAGCTACCCGAAAAATACCAGCGCCTGGTTACACTGCGCTACTTTAACGAGCTGAGCTACGAGGAGATCGCCACTGAGCTGAATGCGCCGCTTGGCACTGTGAAAGCCCAGTTGCACCGCGCCCGCGAGTTGCTCTACGACATGGTGAAAAACAAAAAGCACCTCATTTAAGCGAATAAATTAAGGTTAATATATTGATTACGTTGAAAGCCCCTGTTGCCTTGTGCAGCCGGGGCTTTTTACTTTCAAGTTATTTCCATACTTGTTTCGTACTTTTGTTTTGAGACACAAGTAGCAAGACACACGACCTGTACTTGTGCAAGTATACCGATGATGCCCACTACTATCGATATCATACTTTCAAGTATAGGAAAGCAGTATTTATACTTGCGCTTGCGCAGCCAAGAGCGGGTAGTGCGCGAGCTTGAGCTGAAGTATGAGGGCAAGTATAAAAATGCCGGACTCTCACTACTCTTCGACCTGCTGATGGCCCTAGCCGTGGTAGTCGTAGTAAGTGTAGTTGCAGCCATACTTTACTTCTTTGTCTCCTAAAACCAATTCATAATTCTTAATTCCTCATTCCTAATTAAAATGACCGCCATCCGTATTTTGCTTTCCGGCTACTTTCCGGAACTCACCGAAGACCAGCTGCAGAAGTATGAGCAGATGGGAGAGCTGTACCAGGAGTGGAACCAGAAGATAAACGTGATTTCGCGCAAGGACATGGACATGCTGGGCGTGCACCATATCCTGCACTCGCTGGGCATTGCCAAGGTGGTTGCTTTTCCGGAGCATACGGCGGTGCTGGATGTGGGTACCGGCGGCGGCTTGCCCGGTTTACCGCTGGCTGTGATGTTTCCGGAGGTGCGCTTCCACCTGGTAGATTCAATCGGTAAAAAGATACACGTAGTGAATGAGATTGCCCGCGAGTTGCACCTGCACAACGTGACCGCCACCCACACCCGTGCCGAGCAGGTGCGCGACAAGTATGACTTTGTGGTGAGCCGCGCCGTTACGCGCCTTGCCTCGTTCTGGCCCTGGATTATGAACAGCTTTAAGAAAACCGGCCTGGAAACGGAGGGCCTATACTACCTGAAAGGCGGCGACCTGCAGGAGGAGCTGGCAGAATCCGGCCTCATTACCCGCACGTTCGAGCTGAAGGATTATTTCAACGAGGAGTTTTTTGAGACGAAGAAAGTGGTGTACGTGCCGCTGAAGTAGGGGTAGGAAAATTTAATCTACAGAATTGGCTCAAGCGTCCGCTTGTGCCTCACGATGGCAGAACTATACTTGTCTTGCTTAATCTCCTTTGACATCAACCATACTACTCCTAATATTGTCATCTCGACGGAAGGAGAGATCTCTACGCTTTCCAGATAGATTTCTCACGCTGTTCGAAATGACAGTAGTGGAGCAATGTGCTTTAGCAGGCTTGTTCCTGCGCGTCGGCACAAGCGGACGCTTGTGCCAGGTAGTTCTGTTTTTGGATTAGACCTAGCCTTCCAGCAGAAACTGCACGGCCCGTTCTTCGGCATAGTTACGCTTCCGGCGGAAGCCTACGGCAAAGCCCACATGGCCCCCCTGCTCGGGCATTTCGAGGTAAAAGTTCGGATTCGCCTCGGCCTCCTGTATTGGGTAGCAGCTCGGCGAAAGGAAGGGATCGTTTTTAGCGTTTACCAGCAGCGTCGGGATGCGGATGTTCTTCAGAAACTGCTTTGAGCTGACGCGGGCGTAGTAATCTTCGGCGTTCTTGAAACCATGGATAGGCGCCGTGTAGCGATCGTCGAACTCGGGAAACGACCACTGCAGGCTGTACCCGCTCAGGTCCAGCTGGTCGGGGTACATCTGCTGTTTCTGCTCCAGCTTCTTGCCCAGCGTTCGAAGGAAGCGCTGCGTGTAAATACGCGATATCTTCTGCGCAGAGCCTTTCAGGTCAACCGGAGTGGAGAAAACAGCCACACGTTTCACCTGCGCCGGTACCTGCTCCGCGGCTTCTCCCAGGTACTTCAGGGTGATATTGCCTCCGGCGCTGAAGCCAGTCAGGAACACGGTGGAATACTGCTTTTTTGCCAGCGCGTGGTGCAGGACCGTGTGCAGATCTTCGGTGGCGCCGAGGTGGTAGGAACGGAGCAGTTTGTTCGGCTCCCCGCTGCAGCTGCGGTAGTTCCAGGCCAACGCATCTACCCCGCGGGCATTAAAGGCTTTCACCATGCCCATCATGTACGGCCGCGCCGTGTCTCCCTCCAGGCCGTGCGAGAGCACGATCAGGGAATCTGAACCCACGCAGGACCAGTCGATGTCTAGGAAGTCCTGGTCAGGCGTTAACAGGCGCTCCCGCTTGTACTGCACCCCCTCCACCTGCCGGAATAAGCTGGGGACAACGGTTTGCAGGTGTCCGTTAAAAAGATAAAAAGGGGCTTTGTGGGAGGATGGAACAAGTGGCATGAGGGTACGCTGTAAGTATGAATTGTGCTCTAGTACAGCAAAAATAGCATAGAAAGCACTAAGAGCAGATCATTATAAGGGTATTTGTCGTATGTAACAGGCAACAACATACTCTAGAACTATGAAATTGATAGCAAAGTTTAAAACGATAGCATTAGCGGTTACCATGGGAAGTTTCCTGGTGGCCTGCGACCAAAATACAGGAACTGAAACACCAATTGGCGTGCCAGAGGAAGAGAGAGGCCTGGTACAGGAAGGGGGAGAAGTACAAAACGCAAGCACAACAACTTACGACGACACCCGAAATTGGGTAACCACCAACACCGCCCGTGCCGATGAAGTGACAGAGGACGAGTTCAAGCGAATGCGTTCTGAGTACCAGCGCCGTGAAGCCGAGTTGGATCAGCAAAAAGTAAACTGGGATGACGATACCCGCGAGAAATGGGAGAGAACGAAGCAGGAGTGGAGTGGTTTCGAAAACAGCGTGCAGCAGCGACTGGGGAACATTGATGTGGATGCGGATATAGATGTACAGCGCGAGAATAACTAATATTCCACTCGTAACTCTACCAGATAATTATACAGCAAGAGCCGCTGCAATATTCTTTGCAGCGGCTCTTGCCATTTAGGCAGTTCTAGCTAAACTTACCTGAATGTTTCCTTGAAGAGATTATAGAGCATAGTTTATACTTGCTAAAAGGGCAGGGGCAGACGCGATTGGTAGGAGAGGATATTCCTTGCGAGCAGCGTTGGTTGTGGAGCAGCCGTAGGTTAAGCGGACTTATTTCCCTATCTTTGTGAAAGAGGAGCGCTTCACATATTTTTGTGAGGAGTGCTTTGGAAATTAATTGTAAAGGATATACCTTTGCAGACTAATTCAGGAAACGGAATCAAAAGATTTAATATTATAGAATAACATGGCTAACCATAAGTCGGCATTAAAAAGAATCAGAGCGAACAACGCTAAACGTCTTCGTAACAAGTACCAGGCGAAAACTACCCGTACTTTTATCAAGAAGCTAAGAAGCACTACTGACCAGACCGAGGCGCAGGAACTGTACAAAACTGTTTCTTCAATGCTTGACCGTCTGGCTAAGAAAAACATCATCCACAAAAACAAAGCAGCGAACAACAAGTCTAAACTGGCTAAGTTCGTAAATAGCCTGGCAACAGCAGCTTAATTTTTGCTGGTATCTTATCAGAAGCCTTACACGCCATGTGTAAGGCTTTTTGTGTTTAAGGTGAATAAGTGGAATCTATACCTTCCGTTGTAAACCCACCCCTGCCCCTCAGAGGAGGGGAATAGTCAGCAGTAGAAGCGTCAATGTTTCGTAATAGTAGAACACCCCTATAGTCCCCTCAAGGGGACAGCTATACTTGTTGCATGGCTACTGCTGTAGCTATATGAAATGATTCCAATCCTTGGGTTGAGCGCCTTGTGCATGTTGCGGTGCCCTGCAGGGGCAGCCCGCAGCGGAGCGAGGAGCAGCTTCAATACACAGCGCGATGCCCGAGGACGGGGCCTCGCGGCCGTGAGCGCTCCAAAGCTTGAAGCGAAGCGTTTAGGGTTTGGGAGCTGGAGGATAAGCGGCAGCTAGAAAGAATAGCTTGGCTGAAGTTGCGTTAATCACTTGATCTCTACAGAATTTTAGATAGATCTCTCATTACATTCGAGATGACAATAGCGGCAACCGGAATGATAAGCCAAAAACAAAGAGGGCCTGAAGCTACTGCTTCAGGCCCTCTCTTATAAAGTATAAAAGAGTATACTTACGCTACACTCAGCTTAATCATGTTCGTGCGCTTCTGCTCGTTGATCGGCATACTGGCCGTGTTGATGAACACATCGCCTTTCTTGATGAAGCCGCTGTCCAGCAGCGTCTGCTTGATGTCCTGAATGGTGCCGTCAGTTGACTCAAATTTATCGTAGTAGAAGCCGCGAACGCCCCACACCAGGTTCAGCGTGTTCAGGAGCTGCTTGTTCTCAGTAAAGATAAAAATGTTGGCCTTCGGGCGGTACTTTGCCAGTTGGAAAGCCGTGTATCCTGACTTGGTCATGCCGATAACGGCGCTGGCTTTGGTGTCGCGGGCTAAGTAGCAGGCGCTGGCCACCAGGCTGTCGTTGAAGAAGGTGGATGACGTAGGATCTAACTGAAAGTTGCTTCTGTAAAAGATGCCTTCGTGCTGCTCCTCCACCATCTGGATGGTAAGGTTCATGCTGCGGATTGTCTCGAGTGGCCACGCGCCAACAGCAGTTTCGGCACTAAGCATCAGGCAGTGGGCCCCGTCAATTACCGCGTTGGCTACGTCGTTGGTTTCTGCGCGGGTAGGGCGTGGGTTCACGATCATACTTTCCATCATCTGGGTAGCCACAATCACCGGCTTGCCCGCTTGGTTAGCCTTATCGATGAGCATCTTCTGCATCATCGGTACTTTCTCCATACCTACTTCCACACCCAAATCGCCACGGGCCACCATCAGGGCGTCCGCTTCGCGCAGAATGTCATCAATATTCTCGATGGCCTCGGGCTTTTCGATCTTGGCAATAACGCGGGTGTCCTTTCCGCGCTCTTTTATGATGCGTTTGATCTCCAGTATGTCTTTGCCTGTGCGCACAAAAGAAAGCGCCACCCACTCCACATCGTTGTCGAGGCCGAAGAGGAGGTCTTCCATGTCTTTCTCGGTAAGCGACGGAGCCGATACCTTTGTGTTAGGCAGGTTAATGCCTTTGCGGGGCTTCACGATGCCGCCATACTTTACTTTCGCCTCTACCTCCTGGTCCTTGTCGGTTTTCGTAACGATCACCTCCAACTTGCCATCGTCGATAAGTATAGAGTCGCCCACGTTCACGTCTCTGGCCAGTTCGGTGTAGCTGGTGGCCAAATGGTCGCTGCTGCTCACCGAGCCGTCGCTCCTTAGTTTGATGATCTCTCCCTCACGTATCTCCACACCGCCGTTCTCTATCTCGCCCATGCGGATCTTCGGGCCCTGCAAGTCCTGCACCAGGGCAATGTAGGTGCCGTGCTCTTTGTTGATGCGGCGCACGTGGTCAATCACCTTCTGATGCTCCGCATGCTCGCCGTGCGAGAAGTTCAGGCGAAACGCATCCACACCCTCCTTTACAAGCTCAACCAAGCGCTCGTAGGAGTTACTGGCTGGGCCTACGGTGGCCAGCACTTTTGTCTTATTAAATGAAATGTCCATACTTTAGAAGATCAGGTTCTCTTTGAATTTAAGTGTGAGAGGGTCAAAACGTTTAACATACTGCACCAGCGGAACCCGCAGCAGGTTTTTCAGCAGCTCCTGCGGGTACAGTTGCTGCATTGCCCCGCTTATTTGCAGCACGTAATCATACTCTTTTATATCGGGCAGCAGAAACGGCTTTTTAAAGCCTGTGCCGCCTAAAGCTCTGTTCCTGAACAAACGCACCTCGCTGTGTTCTGTTTCATACTGAAAATTGGAGATCAGCATACTTGCCTCGCCCGTGTGGTCGTAGCAAATGTCTTTTCGCCGGGTCAGGTGCAGTTGCAGCACCTTGTTCAGCACCCACGCCAGCTTGTAGTCCTTTACAGGCGAGGCAAGCCCGTACAGGTCGAAGCTATAATCGTACGCTATCTGCAGGCGGTGAACTTTCATGGGTGGCTTTGAAATGCTAAAGTAAGAACCTCTGCCTGTAAATCGGAATATTAGCCCATAAAACTTTTGCTACTTCTCCACATCCCGTAATTTTTTTTGACATTGTAAGTGTATTTCCATTTCTTTGCACAGTGTTTTAATTAACTATAAAATAAAATGTCAGAAATCGCAGAAAAAGTAAAAGCTATCATCATCGATAAGCTTGGTGTTGAAGAGGCAGAGGTTACACCAGAGGCAAGCTTCACAAATGACCTGGGTGCCGATTCACTAGATACTGTTGAGCTTATCATGGAATTCGAAAAAGAATTCAATGTGTCTATTCCGGATGATCAGGCTGAAAACATCTCTACTGTAGGTCAGGCGGTAAGCTACCTGGAAGAGCACGCGAAGTAATACATCCTCCCCTTTCTATAAAAGTTTTTTCTACTGTCTATCCTCTACTAACAGCTTATGGAGCTTAAGAGAGTCGTAGTTACTGGGTTAGGCGCACTCACGCCAATTGGTAATACTGTTTCAGAGTACTGGAACGGCCTGATCAATGGCGTGAGTGGCGCTGCGCCCATTACACGTTTCGACGCAAGTAAGTTTAAAACGCAGTTCGCCTGCGAAATTAAAGGATACGATCCGGAGAAATACTTTGATCGTAAGGAAGCCCGCAAAATGGACTTGTTTACGCAGTTTGCACTTGTGGTGGCCGAGGAGGCCGTGCAGGATGCTAAACTGATGGAGGGGAACATTGACCCTGACCGTATCGGGGTAATCTGGGGCTCTGGAATTGGCGGCCTGCGCACGTTTCAGGAAGAGTGCGTGAACTTTGCCAACGGCGACGGAACACCACGCTTCAACCCGTTTTTCATACCGAAGATGATCGCCGACATCAGTGCCGGCCACATCTCCATCAAGTATGGCTTCCGTGGGCCAAACTTCGTTACTGTTTCTGCCTGCGCCTCGGCAACAAACGCCCTGATCGACTCCTTCAACTACATCCGTTTGGGTATGGCTGATGTGATCGTGAGTGGTGGCTCAGAGGCCGCTGTAACAGAGGCTGGTATCGGTGGTTTTAATGCCATGAAAGCTCTTTCTGAGCGAAACGACTCTCCGGAAACCGCTTCCCGTCCGTTTGATGCAGGTCGTGATGGCTTTGTATTAGGCGAGGGTGCCGGTGCCTTAATTCTGGAGGAGTACGAGCACGCCAAAGCGCGCGGCGCTAAAATTTACGCCGAGATCATCGGTGGCGGCATGTCTGCTGACGCACACCATATCACCGCTCCGCATCCGGAAGGATTGGGTGCTCTGAACGTGATGAAGAACGTGCTGCGTGATGCAGGCATCAAGCCCGAGGAGGTAGATTACATCAACGTACACGGAACCTCCACACCGCTTGGCGATATCAGTGAAACCAAGGCCATCAAAACTGTTTTTGGTGACCAGGCTTACAAGCTGAACATCAGCTCCACCAAATCCATGACAGGCCACCTGCTGGGTGCCGCCGGTGCCATCGAGGCCATTGCCTCTATCCTGGCCGTGCAGCACAACGTGGTGCCACCCACCATCAACCACTTCACCGACGATGAAAACATCGACAACCGCCTGAACTTCACGTTCAACAAGGCGCAGGAGCGGGAAGTTAAAGTTGCACTAAGCAACACCTTCGGTTTTGGGGGCCACAACACCTCCGTTATTTTCCGTCAATACAAGGACTAATTAGTGTTTGGACCCATTAAACCAGTTCGGCGCATTTACCATAGGTTATTCAATAAAGATAGAGCCTTAGTACGTGCACTTGCTGGCATTATTGGCAGCACACCTGATAACATCCGACTGTACAAACTCTCGCTCACCCATACTTCGTTTGCGCGCCAAAGCGCGGCAGGCAAGCATGAGACCAACGAGCGCATGGAGTTTTTAGGCGATGCCATACTTGGCGCCGTGGTGGCAGAGCTTTTGTTCAGGAAGTTTCCGTACGAAGACGAGGGTTTTCTGACAGAGATCCGCTCGCGCATCGTTAACCGCGAGTCGCTGAACCTGATTGCCATGAAAATTGGGTTGAACCTGCTGGTGAAGGTAGATACAACCAGTAACTCCATGCGTCACAAATCGGTAAACGGTAACGCACTAGAGGCGTTAGTGGGTGCCATTTACCTGGACAAGGGCTACAACACCACACGCGACTTTATACTTGGCAAGCTCATCAAACCGCACATCGACCTGCATAACCTGGTTAACACCACGGCCAACTTCAAGAGCAAGCTCATTGAGTGGGCGCAAAGCCAGAACCTTGACATCCGCTTTGAGATTGTGAAGCGGAAGCAGCAGGGAAACACCACCGAGTTTACCTCCGAGGTATACATCGACGACAAACCTATTGCCACAGGCGTAGGCCTCTCCAAGAAAAAAGCCGATCAGGCAGCCGCTGAAAAGGGGCTCACCTTCCTGAAGATCAGCTAAGCCTGCCATAGAGTACAGCTGCATTTCATTGACTGAATAGGTGTGCCTGTTAGGGCCTGATGCTGTTCGCCAAATCTCCTTTCAGACTGGAATCATTCCGTTTCACAGCACTCGAATATCCTAAATTGAAATCCTGCGCTTAACTTGCCTTTGCATACTTGCGTTATATAACCCTATGGAAGAAACGAGACTCGTACTGGCTGCCGCAGCCCTCAACCAAACCCCTATGGACTGGGACGGCAACCTGAAAAACATTCAAGACGCCATTACCAAGGCGAAAAATAACAACGCTGATATTCTGCTGCTCCCCGAACTGGCTGTTTCCGGCTATGGCTGCGAAGACATGTTCCTGAGCCCCTGGCTCTCGGAGATGGCCTTTGAGCACCTGCTGCAGCTAAAGGAGTGGTGCGATGGCATAACGGTAGCGGTGGGCGTATCGGTGTTCTACAAGCTGAAAGTGTACAACACAGCCTGCGTAATCAAGAACAAAGAGATTGTGGGCTTCACGGCAAAGCAATTTTTGGCAAACGATGGCGTGCACTACGAGCCGCGCTGGTTTACGCCCTGGCCTGCCGATGTAGTAGAAGAATTTGAAGTAAACGGACAGCGCTATCCTATAGGCGACATCATTTACGAAGAGAAGGGTGTGAAGTATGCCTTTGAGATTTGTGAAGATGCCTGGCGACCGAACCGCCCCGCAGAGCGCCACATGCCAAAAGGTGTGCAGCTTATACTTAACCCCAGCGCCAGCCACTTTGCCCTAAGCAAAACAGACGTGCGCCACAGGCTGGTGGTGGATGCCTCTAAGAAATACCAGTGCGCCTACATGTACGCCAACCTGCTGGGCAACGAGGCGGGCCGCATGATCTATGACGGCGAGGTGCTGATTGCGCAGAACGGTAAACTGATTCGCCGCAACGAGCTGCTTTGCTTTAAGGATGTGGATTTGGAGTGCGCGGAAGTATGCTTCTCCAGGAATCCAACTATTGAAGAAGTGATTGAGTACCTGCCGCCGATTGATGAGAACAAGGAACTGATGGCGGCCCTTAGTCTGGCCCTGTTCGATTACATGCGCAAGAGCCGCAGCCGTGGTTTTGTGCTGTCGCTTAGCGGTGGCGCCGACTCGTCAGCGTGTGCTGTGGCTGTGGCCGAGGTAGCACGTCGTGGCGTGGAAAGTTTGGGTCTGGAACCCTTCATGAAGAAAGCACTGCTTTTCTCGCCAGCGGAAATAGCGGAAGTCTCCGCGCTGCCAGAGGAACAGGCCCAGAAAGCGCTCGTAAAGAAACTGCTGACAACCGCTTACCAGGGCACCGTGAACTCTTCGGATGATACCTACCAGTCAGCGAAGGAACTGGCTGCTTCCATCGGAGCGAAGTTCTATAACTGGACGATTGACGAAGTGGTGCGCAATTATACTTCCACAATAGAGGAAGTACTGGGCCGCGACCTGACATGGGAGCAGGACGACGTGACGCTGCAGAACATACAAGCCCGCGTGCGTGCCCCCGGCATCTGGATGCTGGCGAATATCCAGAACGGCTTGCTGATGGCCACCTCTAACCGCAGCGAGGCCTCTGTTGGCTATGCTACGATGGATGGTGACACAGCCGGCGGTATTTCGCCTATCGCCGGGATCGATAAGGCTTTTATCCGGCAGTTTCTGATTTGGGCGCAGCAGGAGTTGGGCTACATTGGCCTGCAGTACGTGAACAACCTGCAGCCAAGTGCTGAGCTTCGGCCTGCAGAAGAGGAGCAGACGGATGAGAAGGACCTGATGCCGTACGAGGTGCTGAACCAGATTGAGCGACTGGCCTTCCACGACCGCTACTCGCCGCTGGAAGTATACGACATTCTGCTGAAGGACGGTGTGGCAGACGGCGCAACGCTGAAGGGCTGGATCACGAAATACTACAGCCTGTGGTCCCGAAACCAGTGGAAGCGCGATCGCTACGCGCCATCGTTCCACCTCGACGATTACAACCTGGACCCCCGCAGCTGGCTGCGCTTCCCGATTCTGAGCGGAGGCTTCCGGGAAGAGCTGCAACTGCTCAAAGACAGATAGCACAAGCGGCGCTGCCATCCCGGCAGCGCCGCTTTTTATATTGCGCATCCTGCTGCTTACCACTTGCCATACTTGCGCTTCAGGTGCTCGTTTGTGAGCACAATACTGCCCATTAGTAGCACCAGCATCAGCGCCACCACCAGCAGTATCCCAAGCTTTGGCGGAACGAAAAGGTAGCTAAGACCTCCGGCAAGTGTGGCTATCATGCCAATGCCGATGAGCAGCGTGGGGTGGTAGCGGTTTGCCTCGTCCCAGTTTGGCTGGTCGCGCATGGAGTAGTGCGTGCGGAAGCCGTATAGCCAGTTAATTTGTTTTGGTGGCCATGTCCGGAAGATGATGCCGGCGATAAACAGGAGCAGGCCGGGGAGGAGGTGCAGCAGGAGCATACGCATACATAGCAGGTTCTCGTTATATAACACGCGCCGCAGGTTGCTTTCGTTTTTTCCGTGGCCGATTTATCTTAACTTTGCCAGCTAAGCATCTCGCATTATGAGCATTTTGAACTACATTACCTGGAACGTTGATCCGGAGATTTTCAGCATCGGCCCGTTGAGCATCCGTTGGTACGGCCTGCTTTTCGCGCTGGGCTTTGTGATTGGCCAGCGCATCCTGACGAAAATATACGTGGCCGAGGGTCGCACTGAAGGCGACGTGGACGTGATTACCATTTACATGATCATCGGTACGGTGGTGGGAGCGCGTTTGGGCCACACACTGTTCTACTCTCCGGAGTACTATCTAAGCAACCCCATCGAGATACTGAAAATCTGGGAGGGCGGGCTGGCCAGCCACGGTGCCACCATTGGTATACTTTTCGCGCTTTGGCTGTTTAGCCGCAACCAGAAGTTTGATTACCTGTGGGTGCTGGACCGCATTGTAATTGTAGTGGCACTGGGCGGTGCCTTAATCCGTTTGGGCAACCTGATGAATTCGGAGATTATCGGTCACCCAACTACCGTGCCCTGGGCGTTTGAGTTTGTGCGCCTGGGCGAGAACCCCGTGGTGCCGCGCCACCCCACACAGCTGTACGAGTCGCTAAGTGTGTTCCTGCTGTTTGTGGTGCTGTACTGGCTTTGGAGCAAGTACAAGGGAGCACTGCCCAAGGGCTTGCTCTTCGGCATTTTTGTAACAGCGCTGTTCTCGTTCCGTTTCCTGGTGGAGTTCCTCAAAGAAGACCAGGTAGCAAAGGAGGCAACCATGACGCTGAACCTGGGCCAATGGCTAAGTATCCCGCTGATCATCATTGGCATTGCCATACTTGTTTGGGTATGGCTGCGGCCTACGCAAGCCCTTCCTGGAGGCAGGCTTCCTGAAAGCAGCAACGCGTAGTACTGATTTTTTATAAAACGAAGAAGCCCTTTTGCCACCATGGCAAAAGGGCTTCTTCGTTTTCAGCAGGTATGAATTTCTACAAAGTATAGCGGTACAGGTTGCCACCTTCGCTCGTGATTACGAGTTCCTCGTCATTCATAAAATCCAGCGCCTCTGTTTGGCCGGCATTTTTTAGCTGGCGCTTCTCATAGGTGCCTTCGTAGAATTTGTCGGCGCTGCTGAAGTCGCTGAACAGGTGCAGGGCACTTTCGCTCACAAGCGCTACCATTTTCCCGTTAGGGCTGATGGCGGCACCTGTTATCTCGGCCTTCAGTTGGTGGCTCCCAACCACTTTGGCCTGGTGCGTTCCGGGCTGGTCGGGCAGTTGGTATACTTTGGCGGTAGCGCCCTGGCCACGGTCTTTAGAGATCAGGTATAAACTGCCATCACTCCAGAAAATGGCTTCGCTGTCGAAGTTGCGGTCTTTTTTCTTGGGCGGATATTCTTTCTGGTCCTCGTAGGTGTAGCGGATGGCCTGCACCTGCTCCGGCTGTGCCAGGTTTACCTTATACACAGCCAACTCGCGGCGTGAATTGTTGTTGTTGCCCGAGTCGGCAATATAGATGTTGCCTTCGTCGTCCTTTGCCAGATCCTCCCAATCCACGTTGGGCAGGTTAAGCTTAAAAGTTGCCTGCAGCTTGCCCTGCGCATCCAACTGGTACAGGTGTGGCTTGTTGCCAGCATCGTTGTGGGTAAGGTAGTTTCCATCAGGCAATACAATCAGGCCCGAGCTCTCTTCCACCTCATTTGGCAGCGAAGCCACCTGTTGCAGCTCACCGGCAGCAGCGGCGGTGGACGTGGCAGCGGTCGGGCGCTCTTCAAAAAGCGTGTCCCGGAGGAAGAAAGTTATAAGGCCCACAAGGCCCAGCATGATTACAGCAATCTTTATCATCAGTTTCATGTACGTTATTTAGTGACGGCCTATTATTAACGAGAAGTTTAGGCAGACGTTAACATAACCGAAGTATAAACTTTAAAATAGGCTGACAGCACACTTGCTTAACAGCCAAGAACCTGCAGACATGGAGATAAAGAAAATAAAGGAGACCTGCCTGTATGTGGCAGACCTGGAAAGGAGCAAGGCCTTCTACCACGGCAAACTAGGCTTTGCGCTGATAGGGGAAGTGCAGAACAGGCATGTGTTTTTCAGGGCCGGGGGATCGGTGTTGTTGTGCTTTCTGGCAGAGGTTTCGAAGGAATCCAAAAAATTGCCGCCTCATTTCGGCTCAGGCGAGCTGCACCTGGCCTTCGAGGTGGAGCGGGAGCAGTATGCGCCTTGGAAACAGAAAGTAGAGGAATTGGGCATTGCCATAGAGCAGGAGTATGACTGGGGCGGCGGCTTCCTGTCGTTCTACTTCCGCGACCCGGACCGGCACCTGCTGGAGGTGGTAATGGGGGGCATGTGGGAGCGGTGAAGGAGCAGCTGTGTTAGTAAATTTATAACGGCTTTGCTATGAGGTGGCGAAGCTACCTTATAGGTTTTGTTGTGCGGAGTATCTTTTTGCCCTTTTATAATTTTGATACTCCTAAATTAACCTTAGATTCTAATATTGTTTCTAAAACTATTAAGCTATTTGGCAGGAGCGTTAATTTTATCAAAAGAGACTTCAATAGCAGCACTACTGTTTAACTCGTACAGTTGAATGTGTTTTTGGTCTATGATGCCATTGTCATACAAGCTATCTGCAAATCCCCTGAAATCAGAAGTTTCCCTGTTTTTTAAATGGTCATATATTCTAGGGTTGCCATAATCTCGGAACCATAGAGTTGAATTAGCAATGATGAATATATTATAAGACCCTTTCGAAGGTATCTTTATCTTTTGTGTTATTGAGTCTTCTAAAATCACTTCTACTATTCTTTCAGTATCTTTCGGGGCCTTCGTTCTGAAAATACTGTAATTTTCTTCTACTGCATTATCAGCCAATTCCATCTCAATTATTGGCTCTTGGTTTAAGAATACATTTAACTGCCTATCATTCTCACCATCTCTACTCTTTATATAGAAATTCAATTCATCCTGCTTACCCATACAGCCAGATATAACTGTAAGCAGAATAATGGTAAGAAATGCTTTCATGAGTTTAGGTGCTTGATAGGGAATTAGTATTCATGAATTATGTGTATTTAATTCTATTTATACATTCTTGTTGCGCACAACTAGAGTATAAACGGGATTATAATATAGCTAGATAAACGGAATCGGACTAACGAATATACTATATAGAGGCTACAATATAAATCTAACAGTCAGTAGCGCTATAATTGCAGTAGCTGCTTAGTCTTCAATAACTTTTAGTAGGAAGCTGTAGTGAAAGTTTACATCACATGCAACTGCTCGTTCACCAGTGCCAATGTGGCTGCATCTATGCTGTGGCCGCCCTCAAACGTATAAACCTGCGAATTTATACCGAGCTGATGCATGAGTTGCTGCTTGTTCGCAAGTGCTTCGGGGGTGATAAACTCATCCTGCATGCCATACACCACGGCGACAGGAAGGTTGGCAAAGGCTGCCTTGCCGGAGGAGAAGTCGATGTCTTCGGGGAAGGAGGCGGCCCAGAGAATGAGGCGGTGCACGGGCACGTTTTGCGTAGCCAGCCAGCGGCTAACCGTGGCGCCACCCTGCGAGAAGCCAAGTACGGTAATGCGCACATCCTGCGGTAGCTGCTGCAGTTGCTCACGCAGGAGCAGGTTCAGGTAGCTGGCCTGGTCCTCTATTTCGGACAGGCGGTCTTCCTTCGTCATCCAGGTGGCACCGATGCGGCCGGAAAAGCGCTCCAGGTAAAACCTAGACAATGCCTCGGGTGCCACAACAAGCGTTTGCCCGTTATCCAGCGCAGAAAAATGACGCAAAAAGTAGCGCGCCAGCTGGCCGTACCCGTGGCACACAATCCAAAGGTCTTTTATACTTGCCGAAGGCGTGCCCAAGGTATAATAACGGGCAGTGCGGGGTACCGTAAGGCTATGTTCGTTCATATGGTTATACTGATGAGCAGCCTCAATTCATCATTCCTAATCCTTAATTCATAATTAAATTAAAGGTGTTCTGGAGTAAACTGGAAAGGCAGTAAGTCAGACACATTTCTGAAGCGGTAGAACTTTCCATCGGCAGCCTGCAGCAGCACGGGGATCGGCTCCTTTTGCTTAAACTCATACTCCGACATTACCTGCCGACAGGCGCCGCAAGGCATGGCGGGCAAATGGTGCTGCTCGTGGCGGCGGCGTGCGGTTACGGCCAAAAGCTTTATTTTAGCCTTGGGATGATGAGCGCTTAGGGCAAAAAGGGCGGTGCGCTCGGCGCAGAGACCGGAGGGATAAGCGGCGTTTTCCTGGTTGCTGCCTTCAAAGATGGTGCCGTCTTCCAGCACCAGGGCAGCGCCCACCAAAAAGTTTGAGTAGGGTGCATAGGCATCGTTGGCGGCCTCCTGGGCCAGTTGCATGGCCTGCTGCTCCTGTGCCGTCAGTTCCTGCGGCTCCAACACCGCTACACTTATTTGTACGTTCAGTTCACTTGCCATTTTGTCACAAGTAGGTTCAAATATTAGAAAAGGGCTATAAAATTACCCTTTATATCTGACAAAACCATAATAATTTGGCCATGGCTCGGGTAATTTCTATCTTCAAGCTGAACCCAACAGCACGCTATGAAAAAAATATTGCTTCTCGGAGCTGGTCGCTCGGCCTCTTCCCTCATCAGCTATTTACTCGATAATGCCCCTGCCGAAAACTGGGAGGTTGCGATCGGCGACATCAACGTGGCGCACCTGCAGCCCCTGGTGGAGCCGCTCGCTTTTGCCAAAACCATTACCTTTGATGTGCATGATACGGAGCAGCGCGCGCAGGAAGTAAACGCTGCCGACCTGGTAATTTCGCTGTTGCCGGCTGTCTTTCACATTGAGGTGGCCAAAGAGTGCCTGGCGCAGGAGAAGCACCTGATCACGGCCAGTTATGTGTCGGCGGCTTTCCTGGCGCTGCACGAGGAGGCACAGCAGAAGAACCTCACCATTCTGATGGAGTCTGGCCTCGATCCCGGTATTGACCACATGTCGGCCATGCGGGTGATCCGAAGTATAAAGGCGGCGGGCGGCAAGCTTACCACGTTCAAATCGTACACGGGCGGGCTGGTGGCACCCGAATCAGACAACAACCCCTGGAACTACAAGTTTACCTGGAACCCGCGCAACGTGGTGCTGGCCGGTCAGGGCACGGCAAAGTACATCAAGAAGGGACAGTACAAGTATATTCCGTACCATAAGCTGTTTAAGCGCACCGATACCTTTTATGTGGAGGGCTACGGCCATTTTGAGGGCTATGCCAACCGCGATTCGCTCAGTTACCGCGAGCCATACGAGCTGCTCGATATCCCGACGATGCTGCGCGGTACGCTGCGCCGGCAGGGCTACTGTGAAGCGTGGGATGTGTTTGTGCAACTCGGCCTCACCGACGACAGCTATGACCTGGACGGCTCCGACCAGATGACGTACCGCACGTTTGTGGAAGCCTTTCTGCCTCCTGCCAGTGCGGCCACGCAAAGTATGGCCGAGCGCATCAGCTTATACTTAGGCATCCCTGCCGATGGCGACGTGATGCAGAAGCTGGAGTGGCTTGGTTTGTTTGAAGAAACGCCTGTGGCACTGGCTGCCGCTACGCCGGCGCAGATTCTGGAGAAGATCCTGAAGGAGAAATGGACACTGGCGCCCGGCGATAAAGACATGATTGTGATGCAGCACCAGTTCGGGTATACCCTGAACGGAGAGCAGCGCGAGGTGACGTCTACATTGGTGGCCAAAGGCGACGATGAGGTGCAGACGGCCATGGCGAAAACAGTGGGTTTGCCTGTGGGCATACTTGCCAAGCTGTTGCTACAGGGCAAAATTACGCGCCGCGGCGTGGTGATTCCGATTTTCCCGGAGCTGTACGAGCCGGTATTGGATGAGCTGGAGGCGTACGGGATCAGATTTGTAGAGAAAGAGGTAGTGGGGGAGAAGGCAGGATAACATTTAGGAGAATGGGAAAGTAAAACAGAGCAGGTGAGGCAGGGTGTCTCGCCTGCTCTGTTTTATAGCAATCCCATGAATCAGGAAGAGCGCAAACGGCAAATAATACAGAACTACATCCAAGCCTACAATGCTTTTGATGTAGCGGGCATGATCCAGGATTTGCATCCCAACGTCATCTTCGAGAATAGAGCAGGCGGTGAGGTGACTTTTAGAACGGAAGGAATCAGTGCCTTCAGAAAGCAGGCAGAGCAGGCCAAAACTTACTTCACAGAAAGGAAGCAGCAACTGGAAAGTATAGACTTTCGTGGCGATGTTGTTGAAGCAAGTATAAATTACTGTGGCGTGTTGGCAGCAGACCTTCCCAACGGCATGAAAGCAGGCGATGAACTAACCTTGCAGGGCAAATCAATTTTCTATTTTAAGGATGGCAAGATCATTAAACTGCAGGACATCAGCTAAGTCAGTTCAGTAGCCATACTTGCAGGAAGATGATAAAAAGATATTCTGTGCCATGGAAAGCGATTGTAAGACCTCGCAGCATGCGCTGCTCCTGTGAGCGTCTGGGGCAAGCTCAAAAGGCCAGATAGTATTCCCGCAGCAGTTTTACAAAATCGTGTGTGTACGTCACCTTATCCTCCTCCCGAATAAAGAAATCCTGAATAGTGGGAGAGGCGGGAACCTTGAAAGTATAAGTTTGGATATGACGGATGCATTTGCCGCCGTGGTAGGTGTGAATTTGCAGTGTATCAGACAAGTATAAACCCGAGGCTTGGGCCAATTTGGCAAAATAAACAGCCTCGGCTGGAGGCAGCAGCAAGTATAAGTTCCCGCTTTCTGAAAGACGTTCGCGGGTAAAGATTACGATGTCCTCAAAAAGCAGTTCTCCGGTATGGCGGGCGGTATTATGGGCTGCGTCCGGCGACTTAAGGGAGGACAGGAAGAAGGGTGGGTTCGACAGGATGACGTCATACTTCGGCTGCTCCTCTTTGCTGAATTCCTGTAGGGAAACCGGGTGCAGGTGCAGCCGTTCTGCCCAGGGGCTGGCGGCAAAATTCTGCTTCGCCTGTTGCTGCGCCTCGGGGTTAATCTCCACAGCCTCTATACGTGCGTTACTCCGCTGCGCCACCATCAACGAGAGCAAACCCGTACCCGCGCCAATGTCCAGTATGCACTTCGCTTCAGCCACTTCCACAAAAGCCCCAAACACGCACGAGTCTGTGCACACTTTCATGGCGCACTTGTCCTGCTCTACCCGGAACTGCTTAAACTGGAAGTATGAATTGCGCACTGGTTAATTTTGAATGATTGAATAACTGAATGAGTGAATGCGTGAATTTATACTTTGACTTTCTTCTTTTGTCATCCTGTAAGGATCCTGTGGGCGAGCTGCAACTGCTTTTGCACTCCGCCACCAAGATCTTTCCAAGATGACAATTTATGCTTTGTCATACTTGTTTCACTCTCTCTCTGTCATTTCGAGCAGGGCGAGAAATCTATCTGGATTGTTAAGAAGACCTCTCCTATCGTCGACATGACAGGGAACGCAACATGTTGGGATAACCTAGCAGTGAATCAATCATGCTGAATTCAATTATTCAAAAGTCAGTTATTCAAAATTGAACTCAAACTCCCGCCCCGTTATACATGCCCGATTCAAAGCCTTCGTCGATGAGCAGGTTAGAGGACATGGCGCTGGCAACGGCGAGTTGGTCGCAACGCTCGTTTTCAGGGTGGCCGGCGTGGCCGCGTATCCAGACAAACCGCACGTTGTGCTTGGCATAGATGCGGAGGAAGCGCGCCCACAGGTCGCCATTGGCTTTGCCTTTGAAGCCTTTCTTCTGCCAGCCAAATACCCAACGCTTCTCCACGGCATCCACCACATACTTGGAATCGGAGTAAACGGTAACGGGCATGCCGGGCTTGGTGATGGCCTCCAGCCCCTTAATCACGGCCAGCAATTCCATCCGGTTGTTGGTGGTTTTTCGAAAGCCTTCGGACAGCTCCTTTTCGTGCTGTTTCCAGCGCAAAATGGTGCCGTAGCCGCCAGGACCAGGGTTGCCGCGTGAAGAACCGTCTGTGTATAGTTCGATCATAGTATAAGTGGTGAATGAGTGGTTGAGTGAATGAGAGAATAGATTATACTCACTCATTCACTCAACCACTCATTCAAAATTATAAATTCGTCTTAAAAAGTTTAATGGCGATGGCCAGCAGGATGATACCGAATACCTTGCGCAGTACGTTGGCGCCAGCCTTGCCGAGTTTGCGCTCAATCCAACTGCTGCCCTTCAGTACCAGGTATACGAACACCAGGTTTAGCACAATACCTACCAACACGTTTGGCAGCGAGTAAGCGGCACGCAGCGAAAGCAGCGTTGTCATGGTGCCGGCGCCTACGATGAGCGGGAAAGCCAGCGGTACAATGGAGCCGCTCTGCGACTCAGGGTCAGAATGGAAAAAGTCTTTTCCCAGGATCATCTCCAAACCGATCAGGAAAATGATAATGGCACCTGCCATGGCAAATGACTCGAAATCAATGCCGAAAAGCTTTAGGATGGACTGGCCCAGAAACAGAAATGCAATCATCAGCACACCCGAAATAACAGTGGCCTTCTCTGACTCTATTTTGCCTTCGCGTTTGCGGAGGTCAATGATGATGGGGATGGAGCCGACAATATCAATCACGGCAAACAGCGTGAGTGTAACCGACGCGATCTCTTTTAAACTGAACACTTTTTCGAATTATGAATGATGAATTAAGAATTATGAATGGGCGGGAAGCGTAAAATGGCTGCAAGCGGATACGCCCGCGTAGACACAGGTCAAGCGTAATAGTGCAGGAAGAAGCGTTTCAGCTCTTCGTACTCTTCGTCCTGTATGGCTGGGAAGTTGGCAATGCGCACGGTATTTCTGGCCCACTGGCCGTAGCCGTTTCCAAGGCGGATGTTGTGGTGCAGCGCCCGCTTTTTAATATCCTCTATCAGCCTGTCGTTGGCTTGCAGCGTGACTACGGTTTTAGAGCGCACCTCCTCGTTCTCCACCAGCAGCTTGATGTCGGTGAACTGTTCGAAGAAAGTATAGAGGTCCAGTGCCCGGTCGGTCAGGTGCTGATCAATGCCTTTGATAAACGGGCGGTCTTCGAGCATGCGCTTGAGCAAGTAAATGCTCAGCTCATTTGGCGTGTGCGTGGTCTGGTAATTGAGCATTTTCTCATGCATCGTTACCAGGCTGTTGTAATGCGCGCGCTCCCCCATGCGCTTGGCCCGAAGTATAGCGCGCGGAGAGCAGGCCATTACGGCAAGCCCCGGCGGCAGGCCGAAACACTTCTGCACTGATCCGTACCAGATGTCTGCCTTAATCAGTTTTAGGTTTAAGCCAGCCATGGAGGAGGTAGCATCCACAGCGATCAGCGTGTCGCGGTAGCGGTTGTGCAGGTTCAGGATGGTAGTAGGGCCTACCTGCGTACCGTTGGAAGTCTCGTTCTGCGTAAAGCAGATCAGTTCCGTGTCCGGGCTTACCTGCAGGTCGCTCACCGGCATGGGCTCGTTCACATCAAATTGAAAACCCTCAGAAGCCGGGCGCAGCTTTTGCGCGTACTGAAACCATTTCTCCCCGAAAGAGCCGTTGTAGATGTGCGAGCTTTTGTGCTTGGTCAGGCTCTGAATCAGGATTTCCCAGATCTCGGTGGCCGAGGAGGCATAAAAGATGTGGTAGTCCTGCGGGATGTTGAGCTTGCGCTTCATAGAGCCAACCACCGTACGCGAGAGCTGCACGAACTGCTCGCCCCGGTGCGGCGTGCTCAGAACACCCTCATCATAAGCGTCCACCATGTACTGGCGCACCTCAGGGTATACTTTAGACGGACCGGGATAGAAGTTAAGCATAGGAAGCAAGTTAATATAGTTTCATGACTATATTTTAAAATAATGTTAGTTTGACGAAAGTATAACGGCGCAAGTTTCAGATATCATACCCGAAAGCCCACTTGTTTTGGTTTCATCCGCTCAAAGTGCAGTAAAGCAAGCCGGTAACTTTCCAAACCGAAGCCGATGATGCTGCCAGCACAATGCGGGGCAATCATACTTTTGTGGCGAAAAGCCTCCCGCGCATACACATTCGAAATGTGCACTTCAATTACAGGTGTATCAATGGCCTTCACAGCGTCTGACAGCGCCACCGACGTATGGGTATAGGCTCCAGCGTTAAACACGATGCCCTTGTAGCTGAAACCCACCTCGTGCAGCTTATCAATCAGCGTGCCTTCGGTGTTCGACTGAAAGGTTGAAAGTTCCAGCCCCGGAAAAGCTTCCTCCAGCTCTTTGTAGTAATCTTCGAAGGAACGGCTACCGTACACCGACTTCTCGCGCGTGCCCAGCAGGTTCAGGTTCGGGCCGTTCAGGATGAGTATTTTCATTTCAGACTTCTCGCAAATTTCAGAAGCTACAAAGGTAAGGATTAACTACCTTTGCTCTATTCTTTAGAGGAATAAATTAGGGGCGGCCTGAGTGTGAAGCGTTCGTTTTGTGCTCCCATTCATAATTCCTAATTCATCATTCATAATTCAGAAAGTGAACTGGCGCATCAGCATAAAGCAATTCGAGGAGTACCTGAAACTGGAGAAATCGCTTTCGCGGCACTCAGTGGAGGCTTACGTGCGTGATGTGCGCAAGCTGATCGATTTCCTGGATCTGAAGGGAATGCAGGTGAGCCCTGAGGAGGTGTCGCCGGCCATACTTCGGGAGTTTCTGCAGTGGGTGAATGAACTGGGCATGACACCGCATTCACAGGCCCGCACGCTGTCGGGTATCCGCGCTTATTACAAGTTCCTCATCATGGAAGACATGATGCAGACTGACCCCACCGACACAATTGAAGCCCCCAAACTAAGCCGTAAACTCCCCGATACGCTTGCCTTCCACGAGATTGAGCAACTGCTGGCCGCCATCGATCTGTCTACGCCGGAGGGCGTGCGCAACCGCGCCATGCTCGAAACACTTTACAGCTCCGGACTGCGTGTGTCTGAGTTACTCGATTTGCGCATCAGTAATTTGTATGCCGATGCTGGCTTCCTCAAAATTGCCGGTAAAGGCGAGAAGGAGCGCCTGGTACCGATTGGCCGCGATGCGCTGAAGCATATCAACCTGTACCGCGAGGGCATTCGCTGCCACCTCACTATTAAAAAAGGACACGAAGATATCCTGTTCCTGAACCGGAGGGGCACCAGCATGTCGCGCATCATGGTGTTCACCATCATCAAAGACTTGGTGGCCAAAGCCGGCATCCAGAAAACAGTGAGCCCCCACACGTTCCGCCATTCCTTTGCCACCCACCTGATAGAGGGCGGCGCTGACCTGCGCGCCGTGCAGGAAATGCTGGGCCACGAGAGCATCACCACCACCGAGATCTACACCCACCTCGACCGAGACTACCTGAAGCAGGTGATCAAAGACTTCCACCCGCGGAGCTAAATGCCTTGTCGGGCTAGGTTTGTATTGTAAAGATTCTATATTTGTAAGTACAGCAAGTATAAATGCTGGGCATTCTGTGCCGGCATAACTTTAACAACCAAACAAACTTAAATTCCATGGAAGTAGTCTCTTCTCCTTCGGCCAAGGTACCCCCTCCCAAGCCCGCTCCTGATTTAGCATTAAGCCTGAGCGGCACCTGGTTACCGGGTGTAGTTCCTGCTCATCATAATACTTTTTTTTAGGGATAAGGAAGGGGTGATAGCCGAGATATTCAGACTGCTTGCCATCATCATGATATCCTGGCTACTAGGGTTATTGATGGCAGATTTTTTGAGGCGCCGCCAGTATTACGGTATAGCCAACTTTCGGATTATAGGCAGCAATACCAGGTACTCATTTATAGGAATAGGTGCATTTAAGTGGATTGTAACCAAAACTTTTTATCGCCACCTGAATCAGAATATAAAGTTAAGCGCCACGCCCACTTTGGATGAATGTACTGAGGTGCGAAAGGCGATGACGCATTCTGAGTGGTTGCATAGGATAGCCTTTTGGCTGGTTGTTACAATTGGTATTCCTATAACACTGGTGCAGGGGCTATATAGACAGGTGGTGCCGCTGCTGCTGCTCAATGTTATACTTAACCTCTATCCCGTTTTACTGCAGCAGTACAATAAGCGAAGGTTGGATAAAGTCATTCTCGGTGTAAAGAAACATCAGTTAGCCGCACTAAGGTAGTGTAAGCCACCTTATACTTTCAAATTAACATCTCTACTAATCATGTAGTTTTGGTTCTATTCGCATTGCATTAGCAGTATTGTCACCTGTAAGTATAATTCAGGAGTTAATTACTAGTGATGAATGGTAGTTTTTGAAATTATATAAATAAAAATTATAAGTATTTATTGAAGCTTCTACTGAATATTCCTCATAAATTAGGTCTGTGATGTACCTTTTCTCTCTTAACAATGAATAAGAATTTAAGTCATTTATTTGAAATAATTAATAAGGAAAAACGAACTATCATAGGCCTTATGTCTGGCACTTCACTGGATGGCCTTGACATTGCGCTGTGTGAATTCAGCGGACATGGATTGGAAACCAAGGTTGTTGTTCGAGCCTTCGAAACCATGGCTTACGGAAGTGAATTCAAAGAAAGTATAAAATCCATATTTGCTAAGCGGCAGGTAGACCTAGAAAGAGTTTGCCTTCTGAATGCTTTCATCGGAAGTTATCATGCCGACCTTATCCTGAATTGTTTACAAAAGTGGGGAATAGCCCCAAGCGAGGTAGATGCTATTGCGAGCCATGGGCAAACCATTTACCATGCCCCGCTTTCGTTGCACCAGCAGCATAACATGCCTAACGCTACGCTGCAAATAGGAGATGGCGATCGTATAGCAGTAAAAACTGGCATACTTACTTTAAGCGATTTCAGACAAAAGCATGTTGCTGCCGGAGGCGAAGGCGCTCCTTTGGCCGTGTATGGGGATTACCTGTTATTTTCAGAAAAAGGGCAGGACCGAATCATGCTAAACATAGGCGGAATTGCCAATTTTACCTTTCTGCCCGGCGACCTTAACACAGACAGAATTTTTTCTACGGATGTTGGGCCCGGCAATACCTTGATGGATGCTTATGTGCAGGCGAATTTACCTGGAAAATATTATGACGCTAACTCAGAGATTGCCCTAGCCGGCACTTGTAGCAAACCTTTGTTAGCCGCACTGCTGGACCATTCTTTTTTTGCACAAGGGTTCCCTAAGACCACGGGCCCAGAACTGTTCAACCTGTCATACTTAGCGAATGCGCAAAAGACTTCTAATACAAAGGGTATCTCGGTACAGGATGTTTTAGCTACCCTTAACCGATTTTCTGCCATTGGCATTTGTGATGCCATCGAGAGAACCGTGCAGAAAGACAGCTATAAAATATTTGTGAGTGGAGGCGGTATGCACAACCCCCTATTGCTTTCGAGTATAAAAGAAATTCTAGGACAAGATACCATAAGCGACACAGCAGAACTAGGCGTTTTACCCGATGCCAAAGAAGCCGTGCTGTTTGCCACACTCGCTAATGAAACGCTAGTAGGCAATGGTCTCAGCTTTGGTCAGAACCAAACCCGCTTACCTTCTGTGCACATGGGTAAAATAAGCTTTCCTGAATAAATTAAATAGCCTGGATATCTTTAATTTTTAATACATTAGGTGTTGGTTTTAAAGCAATTGTACTATGAAGAAAACTTACTTCAAAAGGGCTGCCAGCTTAAGGGCAGCGTTGCTATGGACGTTCCTGCTAGCCTTGGTTCAGCAGGTTGTGTTTGCACAGGCAACAAACAACTATACCCTTACCGGTACAGTGGTAGATGAGCGAACAAAAGCGCCGCTTATTGGCGTGATTGTAAAGCTGGGAAATAGTAACACGGCCACTGCCACAAACGTGGATGGCAACTATAGTCTGGTCCTGAATGTACCTGCCGGCACATACCCTGTAACATATTCCTATTTGGGCTATCAACCTACCACGAGGTCAGTAGTGCTTGGTACTTCACCGGCTGTAACGCAGGATGTAACGCTAAAAGAGGACATTGTGGGTTTGGATGAAGTAATCGTAACGGGTACCTCAGTGGCAACGAGTAAAAAGCAACTGGGGAATTCCATTTCAACGGTATCCGGAGAGGTTCTTGAGAATAGTATAGCCACTTCCGTAGATCAGGCCCTGGCCGGTAAAGTGGCCGGTGCCCAAATTACCCAGAACTCTGGCAACCCTGCCGGAGGTATAAGTGTGCGCCTCAGGGGAACTAGTACGGTAGTAGGATCCGGAGATCCGCTTTACATTGTAGATGGCGTTATCATCAACAACTCCTCTGCTGAATTGATTGACTTAGGAGGGTACGCCCAAAACCGTTTGGTAGATATTAATCCGAACGATATTGAGCGTATGGAAATCATTAAAGGAGCTGCAGCGGCGGCCATTTATGGCTCAAGAGCCAGCAATGGGGTGGTGCAGATCTTCACCAAGCGCGGTAAAGAGGGGAAACCCAAAATAAATGTTTCCTCCCAATTTAGGGTGAACGAGGTGCGGAAAACACTGGATTATAATGATCATCCGTTCCGTTTTGTTAATAACCTCGCCTCTGATCTAACGCAGGAGCCAGTACAACGCTACGATTTTCAGGATAAGATTTTCCGTACGGCCTATGGTTCTGAGAATAACGTATCCGTATCGGGTGGCAGTCAGAATACGCAGTATTTCATGAGTGGAAATTACCTGATCAACCAAGGGATTATCGACAATACAGATTTTGAAAGAGCTGGAGTCCGTCTTCGCGTTGATCAGACCCTGAATAGTTGGATTTCGATTTCAGTGGGTGCCAACTATGTACTAAGCACTAGTTCTGAGATTCCGAATGGCGGTTTAAGTGAGGCTTATGGTGCGTTAACCGGTTTTATCTTCAGTAATAATTTTATTAATCCTGATCCGGTAAATGGTGTTTTTCCATCAACGGCCCCATCCTTTATTAGAAGGACCAATCCGCTGGAGGCAATCGAGCGATTTGATTTCAGACAAAGAACAAACCGTTTTATTGGTGATTTTCAGGTGAACATGACACCGCTCAAGGGCATGAACATCAATTATACTTTGGGATATGATAATGCTACCCAAATAGCTACTGGTTTTATTCCTGTTCGCAATACCACGCCTTCTTACGATGCCGGCTACTCACGCCGGGCCGACAGAACTTCGTATTTCCTGAACAACGATTTAAACATCTCCTATCAGACAAAACTGGCAGACTGGTTAGAGTCGACTACGGGAGTTGGTGCAACTGCCCAAGTAGAGAAAGCCTTTACTACTGGTATTACGGGAACACAGCTAGGCCCGATTGCACAGGTTTCTACTAGCGGCGCGACGATTGTTTCCGGGGAAAGTAGGAGTGACATTAGCATACTTGGCTTTTTTGCGCAACAAACCTTTGGCTTTGGCGATCGCCTGTTCCTAACCGGTGCTGGTAGGTACGATGTGTCTTCTGTTTTCGGGGTAGAAAACAGGTGGCAATTTTACCCGAAAGTGAGTGGCTCTTACCTCATCTCTAATGAAAGGTTCTGGAAAAGTCTAGAAGACGTTGTCCCTATCTTAAAGCTTAGGGCCTCTTATGGTCAGGCAGGTAATTTAACGGCTATTGGCGCTTTTGACCGATATACCAACTATACACCAGTTGCTTTGCCAGGTTTACCGGGAGTAATCTCATCTACCCTGCTGGGCAATGCCGGCATCAAACCAGAGCGACAGGTTGAAACAGAGATTGGGGCAGACGCCAGCTTCTTTAATGGCAGGCTGGGCTTTGAATTCACAGTCTATCAAAAAGATGTAGAGGACTTGCTTCTGTTTGTGGGTTTAGCGCCTTCCAGTGGCTTCGTTAACCAATATGCCAATATCGGAACAATGACAAATAAAGGCTTTGAATTGTTGTTGACGGGAGCGCCAGTTCAGAGTGAAAATTTCAAGTGGACTTCCACTGTCATTTATTCCCGAAACGAAAACGAGGTGAACAATATTCCGGGCGGTGTGCTCACTTTCCCGGGTGGTTTCGGGCAGGTGGCTGCTGTAAACGGGTACCCGATCGGGGCGTTTTACAGTACTTATTTCGCCCGCAATGAAGATGGTTCGCTACTGTTAAACGCGGCTGGTTTGCCTCAGGCAGAACGCGTAGGCCGCAATCCGGAGACGGGACAGCCAGCAGGTGCTACCAAGCCGAAAGTAATTGGCGACCCCAACCCGGATTGGACAGGTTCTTGGATAAATGAATTGTCAGTAGGAAAAGGGTTGTCGTTCAGAACACAGTTTGATGCTTCCTATGGCTTTGATGTTTTCAATTTTACCCGCCGTGTGGGGGAGCGTGATTTGTATGGTGGCTTAGCTGGTTATGAGCCAGAGTTAAGAGGAGAAGTGCCCAAAGGTACCTCTGCTGCTTTGTTTGGTATATTTGAAAACTACATAGAAGACGGATCTTTCATCAAGCTAAGAGAAGTTTCTGTTGCTTACGAGTTTAGGCCAGCGTTCTTAGGAAGCTCTGTTGTGCGGTTAAACTTAGCAGGTCGTAACCTCTTTTCGATAGATGATTACAGTGGCTACGACCCGGAAGTAAATGCTGCTGGTCAAACTAATGCCGTGCGCGGGTTCGACTTTGTGGAGGTGCCGATACCAAGAACTTATGCCTTAGGCGTAGCAGTATCCTTCTAATCTATTTTATTTAAAACGACTAATCGTATGAAAAATATAAGTTCTTTATTTAAGGTGGGTGTCCTCTCGGCCGGGCTGCTGCTTACCAGTGGTTGCGAACTGGATATCACTAATCCCAATGCCGCCAGCGACAAGGAAGTGCTTTCATCCAGAGACGGTATTATTGCCCTGAGTGTAGGGGTAAGGCAGTTTTATTCTACCTCAGGGTTAGAGGCTGCTTATCTGTACACCGCCGTTACTGGCAGAGAACTAAAAGGCGTGGCTACGTTCACCAACATCCTGGAATTAGAAGCTGGAGGTGCTGCCTTGCCTACATTTAATGGCAACATCCTAAACCTGTGGTCCAGGATGCAGCGCACAATGAGCATGAGCGAGCAGATTCTGGAAAACGCACCTAACATTCCTACTTTAACGGGAGGCACCCTTAGTGGTGTTCTGGCGCAAGCTCACTTTTTTAAGGCGGTGGCGTTAGGTACGTTGGCCTCTTCTTTTGAACAGGCAAATACCGAAACAAGCGCTACCGGAAACGTAACCTTCAAGCCTAGAGCAGCAGTACTGGCGGAGGCTATCTCTCACTTGGAACAGGGAATAGCCTTACTCGATGCAAATCCAGTTTCTCCCGAGTTTACTGCGCTGGTGTCAGGCCCGGCCTTTAACTTAAAGAACTCCCTGTACGCCATGAACGCCAGGTATAATTTATATGCAGGTAACTATGCCGCAGCCATCACAAATGCAAACCTGGTTGATCTGTCCGTAAGGTCTGAATATGTGTATAGTACCTTAAGCGTAAACCCTATCTATAATACCATTTTTGTGCTGGCTTATTACAGCCCACGCGATAAGTTTGGCCTGCCGGCAGAATTGTTTGAGGCAGGGGATGAACGCTATAACTTTTACTTCTCTGAGCCAAATGCCGTTGTGAACGGAGACCCTGTAAAAACATTGAAGGGGTTCTTCAATACCCAGACGTCAAGCATACCTGTTTACTTACCAGACGAAATTAAATTAGTGAAGGCAGAGGCCATTTTACGTAGTAATGGTTCTTTAACAGAAGCGCTTGGTTTAATAAACGAGGTGAGAACTCAGGCATCCGGGGATATTTTTAGCGTAAATGCTGCTTTGCCAGCTTACAGTGGGCCGGTTACGGTCGAAGCACTGTTGTTGGAGGTATACAAGCAGCGGTCTGCAGAGCTCTACCTATCCGGGCAGCGGTGGGAAGACAACCGCAGGTTCAACCGACCAGGCCCCCTGGACCCCATGCCGGAGCGAAACAGGAATTTTTACCCCTATCCGGATCAGGAACGTATAAATAATCCAAATACGCCAGCAGATCCAGCTATTTAACAGTAGGAAAGGCAACCTGTATAGGTTGCCTTTCCTACTGTTACCGGACTCAAGCAGTACAACAGGACAACAGCAACTCACACTTTTTGACATACACGCGCTACATGCAAAACATTCAGTTCCCGCTCACCTTTACCTTTAAAATTTCCACCTTTTCCAACGACTTTGTCATACAGGATGCCAGCGGCGACACGATCAGTTTTGTGCGGCAGAAGCTTTTCAAATTTATTGAGGAAGTGAACGTGTACAGCGATGAATCCAAGTCGGAGGAACTGTACAGCATCCGGGCAAACAAGTGGCTGGACTTCTCAGCGGCCTATGCCTTTACCGACTCCTCGGGCAGGGAAGTGGGCAGCGTAGCCCGAAAAGGGTGGGCGTCGCTGTGGAAAGCCCGCTATGAAATTTACGACGCGCACAAGAACCAGGACCTGCTCATTCAGGAAGAAAATGGATGGATAAAAGTAGCTGACGGTATATTGGGGGAGATTCCTATACTTGGGTTTTTCACCGGCTACCTGTTCAACCCGTCTTACCTGATTACCCGCCCCAATGGCGATGCGGTGGCAAGGCTGGAGAAGAAGCCTTCCCTCTTTGGGCGCCGCTTTACCGTTACCAAGATCGGCGAGTTTGAGGAGGGCGAGGAGGAGCGCGCCATACTTAGTTTGATGATGATGATTTTGCTGGAGAGACGCAGGGGCTAAGTATAAACTCCCTATACTCGGCCTGGCAAAGTATAGTCAGCCAGAAGGCATAAGCACGGTAGAATGGAGGTTAATTAAAGTATAAAAAGGAGTAAAGTATAAAAATTATGGAGGCACTCCTGCACGAGGGGAAGACGTTCGAAAAGATCAGCTATTCGGGAAAGGAGGTAAAGGGCCGGGAGTTTGAAGGCTGTACCTTCAGGCAGTGTGACTTCTCGAACAGCAATTTCTCGCATAACCGTTTTGTGGATTGCCAGTTTATTGGTTGCAACCTCGCCATGATGAAGCTGAACGGTACTTCGCTGCGGGATGCAATTTTTGAAGACTGTAAACTGACAGGAATCAACTTCCATGAGTGCGAGGATTTCCTGTTTTCCGTTCAGTTTGAGGGCTGCATTCTGGACTATGCTTCTTTTATGAAGAAGAAAATGCCGAAAACGAAGTTCAGCCATACTTCCCTGAAAAACGTGGACTTCTCAAACGCTAACCTCGCCGGAGCGATGTTCGACAACACGAACCTGGAGGGCGCTGTTTTCAGCCGGACAGAATTGAAAGAAGCCAACTTTCTCACCGCTTACAATTTCAACATCGATCCGGAGATCAACAGCCTCACCAAAGCCAGGTTCTCGCTGCACGGTATCCCCGGCTTGTTGACAAAGTATAAAATCAGAGTGGAGTAAGTATAGGTTGGTAGCAGGCTTAGTGTACGATTAATTGCCTTCAATGGAATTTGCCACCCCTAGCCCCTCCTAGGAGGGGAATTTCTGAAACTGCTGTTTCTCAAGTATGAGTTTAATAGCTGACGGTATGGCGCGGACAGGTCGCGACCTGTCCCTACAAGTTCTATAATGGAAGGGAGCGTAAGCAGTAGCTACCTGAACCGATTCCAGTCGTTGGGTTGAGCGCCTTGTAATTGATGCGGTGCCCGCTAGGGCAGCCCGCAGCGGAGCGAGGAGCAGCTTCAATTGCGCAGCGCGATGCCCGAGGACGAGGCCTCGCGGCCGTGAGCGCTCCAAAGTATAAAGCGAAGCGTTTGGTGTTTGGGAGCTGGAGGATGAACAGCGGCTAGATAAGATAGCTTGAATGAAGTTACAAGGAGCAGCGGCTATGGAAGTATAAACTGCAGTAAGCAAAGGCAGCTAAAGGCACAAGCGGACGCTTGCGCCAGGTAAGTAATCCAAGAGGATCAGCATAAGAAAAGTACTTTTAAGTATAAATGCTACAGCTTCTCAGGTCCCCTCTCCCTAACCCTCTCCCCAAGGGGCGAGGGGATTCTTTAAGATAACCTTCGTCGAATAATCTATGAGTGAGGTCGTTGTATCAAGATAAAGTTGTTCTGAGCAAAACTTTATCCTTCATCACCTTCTATCCTAACCCCGGCATCTTATCTTTGCAGGCAAGTATAACTAACCGCCAACGCCGTGTATAAAAGCCTGCTGCGCCCGCTGCTCTTCCAACTCGATCCCGAGAAAGTCCATTACCTCACCACCGATGCCCTGCGTGCTTCCATGAAGCTGCCGCTGGCCCGTAACATCAGCCAAAAAATGTTCAAGGTGGAGAATGCACGGCTGGAGCGGGAACTGTTTGGGCTGAAGTTTCCGAACCCGGTTGGCCTGGCCGCGGGCTTCGATAAAGACGCCAAACTGGTGGATGAATTGGCAGAGTTGGGGTTTGGCTTTGTCGAGATCGGAACATTGACTCCGAAGCCACAGTCAGGCAACGACAGGCCGCGCCTGTTCCGCTTGCCACAGGACCAGGCCATCATCAACCGCATGGGCTTCAACAACGAGGGAGTGGATGCGGCTGTGAGGCGCTTGGAGAAGCGCAAAAGCAATGTGATTGTGGGCGGCAACATCGGTAAAAACAAAGTAACGCCAAACGAGGAGGCCCTTAGCGACTACATGTACTGCTTTAAGGCGCTGTTTGATGTGGTGGACTATTTTGTGGTGAATGTCAGTTCGCCTAACACGCCTGACCTCCGAGCCCTGCAGGACAAGGAGCCGTTGCAGCGGCTGCTGGTAGCGCTGCAGGAGCAGAACCAGAAAATGCGTAAGCCAAAGCCGCTGCTGCTCAAAATAGCCCCCGACCTGAACCTCGAGCAGCTCAACGACATCATCGAGATCGCCACGGAGGCCAGGCTGAGCGGCATCATCGGCACCAACACCACCGTCAGCCGTAAGGGCCTGCTGACACCGGAAGCGCGGGTGCAGGAAATTGGCATGGGTGGCCTGAGCGGGAAACCACTGACCATACACTCCACGCAGATCATCCGCCACCTGCGCACGTTTCTGCCGCCGGAAATTCGCCTGATCGGCGTAGGCGGCATTATGACGGGAGCGGACGGCGTAGAGAAAATCCATGCCGGTGCCGACCTGGTGCAGCTTTATACAGGCTTTATCTATGAAGGGCCATCTCTGATCAGCCAGATCAATAAAAAATTACTTTCCAGATAAGCCAGATTAAGACACTTTGGGCAAGGCAATGCCACTAAAAAGTGTAAATTTGAGATTCTAAAGTAGCAGATAGTATGGCTAAGAACACTTACAGAAACGACACAGTGCAGGCAGGGCGGAGAAACGAGGCGCGTAGTAAGAACGAGCCACGCATGACCAACGTGCCCAAGGGGGAGAAGCCGAAAAAGGCGAAGAAAAAATGGTCTTTCCGTATTCCCACGCCCAAACTGAACCTGACACCCGCCTTTTTCAAGGACCGCCGCTTCAGATTATCGATTGGGTTCACGTTTCTGCTGTTATCCCTTTTCCTGACCATCGCCTTCGTATCGTACCTGTTCACCGGCCATGCCGATCAGAGTGTGGTGGAGACCGTGAGCGGAACCGGGCTGAAAGAGTCGGGCAAAGAGGCGGAGAACTGGCTAGGGCTTTTTGGAGCCTGGCTGTCGCACATCTTTATAAACGACCTGGTGGGCATTGGCGCCTTTTTCTGTATCCCGGTTTTCTTCTTTACAGGGGCTAAAATCGTTTTTAAGCGCGTAAACGTGTCGTTGAGTTATGTGCTGGGGCTGTGCAGCTTCTGTATGCTGTGGTTAAGCCTGGCCCTGGGCTACGCGGTGTTTGCCTCACAGGCCATCGACAAGTATGGCTTTCTGGGCGGCTCCATCGGGATCGAAACGGCCATCTGGCTTAACAGCCTGATTGGCTGGGGCTCCTGGTTGCTGTTGGGCTTTTTGCTGCTGGTTTTTGTAGTAAGCTACTTCAACGTGACAAGTATAAGCTGGGGATCATCTGCTGCGCCAGCCACTCTGGCTATGGAGGGTGCCGGTGCCGATAAAAACTACGCCGATAACCTGGGCGACGTGCTGGGTGGCCGGGCAAACAGTGTAAACCACAATGCTGACCCAACTGCTTCTCTGGAGTATGAGGAGGAAGAATACGAAGATGAGCTGTTTGATGAGGAGGAGGACGAGGAGATAAACCGTGCCCTGGAGATGGAACTCAGTACGCTTGCCGCAAAGGAAGAAACTCCTGTTGCGCCTGTGAAGCCTGCTGCACCTGCCCTGGAATTAGATATAGAGCTGCCGGAAGACCTGGAACTGGAAGAGGAGTACTACGAGGAAGAACCAGAAATGGAACTGGAGGTAGAGGCGGTAGAGGAAGAGGAGAGTGGCTCCGGCGCAATGGAGAACTACGACCCCACACTTGACCTGGCCAGCTACAAATACCCTACCCTCGACTTGCTGACCGACTACGGCGCCAGCAAAATACAGGTAACCAAAGAGGAACTGGAGGCAAACAAGAATAAGATTGTGGATACGCTGGGCCACTACAACATCAGTATTGCCAGCATCAAAGCCACCATCGGCCCAACCGTTACGCTGTACGAAATTGTGCCGGACGCCGGGGTGCGTATATCCAAGATCAAGAACCTGGAGGACGATATCGCGCTTAGCCTGGCAGCGCTCGGTATTCGTATCATCGCTCCGATTCCGGGCAAAGGAACGATCGGTATTGAGGTGCCGAACACCAAGAAAGAGATGGTTTCCATTAAGTCAATCCTTTCTACCGAGAAGTTCATGAAGAGCGATATGGACCTGCCGATCGCTTTCGGTAAGACCATCACCAACGAAGTGTTCATCACGGACCTGGCCAAAATGCCGCACTTGCTCATGGCGGGTGCCACGGGACAGGGTAAGTCCGTTGGATTAAATGCTATACTTACTTCGCTGCTGTACAAGCGCCACCCATCGCAGCTTAAGTTTGTGCTTGTCGATCCGAAGAAGGTGGAATTGTCACTGTTCAACAAGATTGAGCGCCACTTCCTGGCCAAGCTGCCGGATACAGACGAGGCCATCATCACCGACACGAAGAAAGTGGTGAACACGCTCAACTCGCTGTGTATGGAGATGGACATGCGCTACGATTTGCTGAAGGATGCCGGTTGCCGTAACCTGAAGGAGTATAACCGCAAGTTTGTGGAGCGCAAGCTGAACCCGAAAAAGGGCCACCGCTTTATGCCCTTCATCGTGCTGGTAATTGACGAGTTGGCTGACTTGATGATGACCGCCGGCAAAGAAGTGGAAACGCCGATTGCGCGTTTGGCACAGCTGGCACGTGCCATTGGAATTCACCTGGTGGTGGCTACGCAGCGTCCTTCTGTGAACGTGATCACGGGTATTATCAAGGCCAACTTCCCGGCGCGTATCTCCTTTAAAGTAACTTCAAAGATTGACTCCCGCACGATTCTGGATGCCGGTGGTGCCGACCAGTTGATTGGCCAGGGGGATATGCTCTTCTCCATTGGCTCAGACATGATTCGTATCCAGTGTGCGTTTGTGGATACGCCGGAAGTAGACCGCATCTGTGAGCATATCGGCAACCAGCAGGGTTACAGTGATGCCTACCTGCTGCCTGAGTTTGTGGGCGACGAAAGCGGCAACGAGAAAGCCGACTTCGATCCAAGCAACCGCGATCCGTTGTTTGAGGAGGCAGCCCGCATTATTGTGCAGCACCAGCAGGGCAGTACCTCGCTGCTGCAGCGCCGCCTGAAGTTGGGCTACAACCGCGCCGGCCGCCTGATCGACCAGTTGGAGTCTGCCGGTGTGGTGGGCGCCTTTGAGGGCAGCAAGGCGCGCGAAGTTTTAATTCCGGACGAATACAGTTTGGAACAGTTATTGAATACCCTTGGGTAGAACTATAACAGGTACCTAAAAACGATATGAAAAAGTTATTCTCTCTATTGCTGGTTGTGCTTTTATTCGCTTCGGTGGCAAGTGCACAACAGGACCCTCAGGCAACAAAAGTACTGAATGCCATGAGCCAGAAGTATAAGTCGATGAAGGCTTTCAAGGCCGACTTCGCTCAGACGCTGGAAAATACTTCGGCCAATGTAAAGGAAACTATGAAGGGCAGCGTTACGGTTAGCGGCGACAAGTACCGTTTGGGCGTGAGTGGCCAGGAGATTATCAGCGATGGCAAGACCATGTACACGTACCTGAAGGATGCCAACGAAGTGACGATTACCGAATCTGATCCTGAGGCAGAGGCCATGGCGCCGAGCCGCATTTTCGACATGTACAAGAAGGGCTACAAGTATAGCTATGTTGGCCCGGAGACGAAGGATGGCGTGAAGTATGATGTAATTGAGTTGGCGCCGGAAGACCGTAAAAACCCGATTTACAAGGTGCGTCTCTACATCAGCCAGAAAGACAAGACCTTGAAGAGCTGGCAGATGTTCCGTAGCAACGGCAACCGCTATACTTATACTATCAGCAACTTCCAACCCAACCCAACCCTTGCCTCGGATGCTTTCTCCTTTAACAAGGCCAAGTATAAAGGCGTAACGGTGGTTGATTTAAGATAATCAGGTATAAAAATACCTAAAACAGAAAAGGCTGCTCCGGTTGGGGCAGCCTTTTCTGTTTTAGGTTGGGGTGTGAAGCGCGTTTTAAGCGCCTGCACCAGATACAACAATGGTTTTGGTGATAAACTTGTCTTCCCCAGCCCAGAATTTTAAGGTATAGGTGCCGGGCTTTTCAGGCGTGAAGCGGTAGGAAACCTCGCGGGTGGGCAGGTACATGGCGCAGGCCTCGCCCACATAAACAGGGTATACCTTGATAGTGTAAACCAGTTGATCCATACTTACCGCAAACTCACCGAACTGCCCACAGCTGTTGTTCACTACAAAGTATACCGTGGCGGTCACGGGCTCTCCGACCACCGCCGTTTCAGGTACGTCTACTTTAGAAACCATTGCCGGATATTCGTTTCGTGGCTTTACCTCCTCATTATCGTTGGAGCAGCTAAAGCCGCAGAGCAGGAATAAGGCGAAGAGTGACAGGATGCGTATCATGAGTTTATACTTTAAGAGTATGCCTTTAAGTGAGTTGATGAAATATAGGTTCGTTCAGAGAAATTTAAGCACTAATAAGCAGCATAATTTAGAATGAGATTCATACGGCTCACCTGGCTCTGCTGCACCTGAACTGGATTAATGCCGCCCTGCCCATCAAAACCGTTGGCATACAGCTTTCCTTCTTCTACGATGAAAACAGAGTACTTACCCGGTGCCAGTTTTGCCTGGTAAAATCCTTCTTCGTCTGCTTCCACGGAAAGTATAGGCGAGCCCTGCGGATTGAAATAAGTCGGCTCCTGTGTTTTTGCCTCCTGCAGCGTGGTGTAGGAATAAATCCTGATTGTTCGTTTTACGGGATACTCTTTGCATGTGGTACTGGCGGGGACCATAGGCATACAATTGCCTTCGATTAAAGTAAGTGTTCCGGCAATTCCCTCCTCAATGGTTATTTTGTCGCTGTTTAATTCATAAAGAGCCTCGGAATCGTTGAGCCACTCATCCGCGACAGCAGCCTCCTCTTTGCTGCACGAAGAAGCAAAGAGTGCCATGCATATTCCTACAAGTATAAAGTATGCTGCTTTCATAGTATCCTGTTTATCTATACGACCCCGCTGCCGGGCAAAAGGTTGCAAGTACGGAAAGGCGGATTTAAGTTTCTCCCTTGGCTTCAAATTTATACTTTTGTACAAACCATACAGCCGGCACACCCATGACAAGAGCGCAGCTTTTTGAGCAAATCCTGAAAAAGAAATCTTACCTGTGCGTCGGCCTCGACACGGATCCGCTGAAACTGCCGGAGCACCTGATGGACACCGAAGATCCCGTTTTCGAGTTTAACCGCCAGATTGTAGAGGCCACTGCCGATCTGTGTGTGGCATACAAGCCCAACATCGCTTTTTATGAGGCACAGGGGCCACAGGGCTGGGTAAGCCTGCAGAAAACACTGGAGGTAATTCCGCCTGATATTTTCACCATTGCCGATGCCAAGCGCGGTGATATCGGCAACACCTCGGAGCTCTACGCCCGCGCCTTTTTCCAGCAGATGGCTTTTGACTCCATCACAGTTGCCCCTTACATGGGAGCCGATTCCGTGAAACCGTTCCTGAAGCAGGAGGGGAAATGGGTGATACTGCTGGCCCTTACCTCCAACGCCGGCAGCCAGGATTTCCAGATGCTGCGCCTGCACGACGGCCACGAAGAATACCTGTTTGAGCAGGTTCTCAGAACCAGCTCCGACTGGGCCACCGCCGACCAGATGATGTATGTGGTAGGAGCCACCCGGGCAGACTATGTGCAGCGCGTACGCCAGCTAATTCCGAATCATTTCCTGCTGGTGCCCGGCGTAGGCGCACAAGGCGGCAGCCTGGCAGAAATCTCCCGGTTAGGCATGAACCAACAATGCGGGTTGCTGGTAAACTCCACCCGCGCCATCATCTACGCCTCCTCAGGCAAAGACTTCGCAGAAAAGGCCCGCGCGGCAGCGCTGGAAGTGCAACGGGAGATGGAGGCGTTGCTGGAGGAGTTGCTGGTGAGGTAACGTTCGATTTTCTAAAGATTTATAAGCTTTTGATATATAGTATATTAGTTAGTCCGGTTTCGTTTAGCTGCTTATATTAGGTGGCTAAACGGAATACTCCGTTTATACTCTAGTTATGCAAAATAGACTTATGAATAAATATCCAATCCCTTTCTATCTTAATCAGAAGTTTGTCTTTGATATAATTGCAATTGCTGAAGATGGGTTTTCATCTATACAAACTATAAAGTCTTCCGATACAGCAGAAAACTCAAAGGAAAATCGCATAAAAGGCGAAGTAGGTTTAAATAATGTTTTTGCTTTTTTAGGAGTCTCTATCGGTGGTGATAATGCTAATAAAAGGGTACAAGGCAATTCCCGAGAATTAGAATTTCAAAAAGTACACACGCCTAATTCTTTGTTTGCGAAAATGAGAGCATCATTAACTGAAACGGGAATAATAAGAAAAGAGAATTTCATGCAAAGTTCTTCAGGTGAGTTTGTCGAATTCAAAGCGATATTAAGGAAAAATCCCATTATTGATAACTTAGAAAGTTACTTTTCAATATTTAGAATGGCTTTGAGTTTTGATGATAAACCACAAGGTAAACCTCAAAAACAAGAGCAGCAGAACAACAGAAAAATGCTTGAGCAGTTTGAAGGTTTGGTTAATCAACTCAAAACGGAAGGCAGTCTAGATCTAGTAGGTGAACATTTGGGGGAAGAAGCCTTCAGCACAGTATTAACAATTGATAGAGATTATCTAAATGACCCCTCACTAAGCGACATTGCAGATGGTGAGTTTACAATTCTAGGGAAAGTGATAAAGGTAATCAATCAAGAATCTGGCGGCTCTATCAATCTTCTAAGAAAGACAAGTCTAAGTAAAGTAAATGATGTGTTGTTAAGTCAAATGTTTTCTGGGTTCCAAAATCTTGACCAGCACGGATTGAAAAATGCGGATTTCAAAAGAGAAGTAGAAGCTCCAGTAATTCAGGTAGTACCCATAGCAATATTTACATAAACTAATTAAGCATAACCACATCTTTACGGTAGCTACGCCACCGCAAAGTCAAGTACCGTTAAAATCCTTTAAACCATGAACAATAACGATATACTACGCCGCATCCGGTACACTTTTGACTTCAGCGATTCTAAAATGATAGAGTTGTTTGGCTTGGCGGGCCGTGAGGTAACGCGGGCGCAGGTCAGCGATTGGCTCAAGAAAGACGAAGACCCGGAAGTGAAGGAACTGGACGACGAGCACCTGGCTGTTTTCCTGAACGGGCTCATCAACGACAGGCGCGGCAAGAAAGAGGGGCCGCAGCCGGAGCCGGAGAAGCGCCTGAACAACAACATCATCTTCCGGAAACTGAAGATCGCCCTCGATCTGAAAGACGAGGATATTCTGCATATTTTGGAACTGGCAAATTTCCGCCTGGGCAGGCACGAGCTGAGTGCGTTCTTCCGCAACCCAAGCCAGTCCCAGTACCGCGATTGCAAGGACCAGGTGCTGCGCAATTTTCTGCACGGCATGCAAATTAAATACCACGACGGCACCAACTAAACGATAGCGCCTTAAGCAAGCCCATCAGCCATACTTTTGAAATGTGAAAGAGGACTTCCTGCACTATATCTGGCAGCATCAGTACTTTGCTAAAGCGGACCTGGCCACCACAGATGGCCAGGCGCTGCAGGTGCTGCGTGTGGGGTTCTACAACACCGATGCCGGGCCGGATTTCAGGGAGGCCTTACTTCGGGTGGGGGAGGTGGAGTGGTCGGGCAGCGTGGAGGTGCACCTGAACGCTTCGGATTGGCACCGCCACCAGCACCAGCACGACCAGAAGTACGACCAGGTGGTGCTGCACGTGGTGTGGGAGGCAGACGTGCCGGTAACGCGCACAGATGGCACACTGGTGCCGGTGCTGGAACTGCAGCAGCGCGTGGACCTGCGTCTCCTGCAGACGTACGAGATGCTGCAGCAGGCGAAGAATCCTATTCCGTGTGCCGCTTTCTGGCCCGAGGTGCCGGAGATCACAAAGAAGCTAATGCTGGAGCGGGCACTGGTGGAGCGGCTGGAGGAAAAAGGGGAGCAGGTGCTGCAAAGCTACCGCAGCTACGGCAACGATTGGGAGCAGGCAACTTACGAGGCGCTTTTACGGAGCTTTGGCTTTAAGATTAACCAAGCGCCATTCGAACAATTGGCTAAAGCCCTGCCGCTACCCGTGGTGCGCAGGCACCAGCAGAATCTGCTGCAACTGGAGGCCCTTCTGCTGGGGCAGGCAGGCTTTTTAGCGGATGCCGCAGATGCGTACGCGCAGCAGTTGCAGCGGGAGTACACGTTCCTGAGCCACAAGTATAACCTGCAGCCACTAGCCCTGCAACGGCACCAGTGGAATTTCCTGCGGATGCGCCCCGCCAACTTCCCGACCGTAAGACTGGCCCAACTAGCGGCGTTGCTGCACCAACAGCAGGCGCTCTTCTCCCGCTTGCTCGAAGCGGACACCGTCAAAAAATATGAGCAGCTTTTCCAGGCGCCGGTGTCGGCTTACTGGCAGCGGCATTACCTGTTTGGCAGGGAGAACAAAGCTCCTGCTACACGCATGGGCAAAAGCAGCGCACAGAATCTCATCATCAATATTGCCGTGCCGCTATTGGCCGCCTGCGCCAATTTCAGTGGCGAGAATACCTATTTAGAGCGGGCTGTTAGCTTGCTGGAGCAGCTGCGGGAAAGCAGTAACAAGTACACACGCCTTTATGAGGCGCTTCGCTGGCACGCCAAATCAGCTGCCGATAACCAGGCAGCCCTAAGCCTGTACAAGCGCTACTGCCAGCCAGTGAACTGCATGCACTGCGCCGTCGGCAACAAAATAATGAAGCAAAACAGCTCTGCCGCGTGAGTATGCTGCTGGTTTATCTGCTGAACCTGCTCGTGCTAGGCACACTGGTGTGGAGGATGTGGCGGCAGCCGTGGGCACAGGAGCTGCGGCCATACTTCGTGCCGGCGCTGGGGCTCAAACTGCTGCTCGTTGTGGCGCTTACCTATCTCTACTACGCTGGTATACTGAGAGGGGACCGCCATACCTATCACCTGGCAGGTATAAAATTGTGGGAGTACGCACAGCAGGAGCCGCTTGCCTATATGAGGTTGCTCTTCTTCAATTCATTTGAAAATGAAGCGCTAAGAAACGCCTTACCCTTTACGCAATACCCGGACTACTCCAATTCCTTTTACTTTATAAAAGTGGTAAGCGTGCTCAACCTGCTTACCGGCGGCAGTTATCTCCTCAACAACCTGTACCTGACCATCTATGGCTTCTGGGGCAGTGCCTACCTGGTGGCGGTGCTGGCGCGGCTGTTTCCAAAGTATAGAGCAGCCGGCGCCGTGGCTTTCCTTTTCTTCCCGACGGTGCTGTACTGGAGCGTAGGCCTGATGAAAGACCCAGTAATGTATGGCAGTATGTGCTGGCTGACGGGTGCGGCTGTTTCGCTGGCGCATGGGTTTAGGTTTAGGCGCTGGCAGCTACTGCTGCTGCCCCTGCAACTCTACATCCTGCTTAAAATTAAAATGTTCTATGCTGCCCTGCTGCTGCCGCTCCTGCTGGTATATGTTCTGGTACAGCGGCTGCAGGTGCGGTTTACCTCTTTACAGACGTTACGGGCGCAGGTTATTTGTTATGGGGCAGTGGTGGCAGGTGCCTTGGTCTTAACAGCTCTTGTGTTCCGGGAGAAGCTGCTGGTAGATTACGTGCCACAGTTTATTTATGAAAGCTACACCGGAATTCTGCCGCGTGCCCAGCACCGGCCGCACGTGCTGCTGGAGGGCTTCGAGCCAAGTATAAAGAGCCTGCTGCTGCACTATCCAGAGGCGGCATTAAGCGCAGTTTACCGCCCGTTCCTAGGCGAATCGTGGGATATTCTCTTTGTTCTGAGCAGCTTGGAGAACCTGCTGTTGCTCGGCCTTACGTTACTTGCCCTGGCAGCGGCGTTCCGGAAGGGTGCCCATTTAGACATCACACTGCTGCAGGTGGTGCTGTTGGTGTTTGTGCTGGTAATGGCGGGCGTAGTGGGGCTGGCGACGCCTAACTTCGGCACGCTGAGCCGCTACCGGCTTGTGTTTCTGCCCTTTCTGGTATACCTGCTGCTGCAGAATGTGTATGCCCAGCGCCTGCTGTACTGGCTGCGTCTGCGGTAGCCTGCTTTTAAACTCCCGCACTTCTTCGTACCTTTGCGCCTTATTTAAACTGAAGTTATGCAAAATCCTGTCATCATACTTGGTGCCGATAAGTTAGGTACCACTGCGTTAGATATCTTTAACAGTAACAATGTAATCGTGTACTGCTTTCTGGATGATAACCAGAAACTGCAGCAGGAGGAAGTGAACAATGTGGCGGTAATGAGCAACACCGAGGATGGCGAATTCCTAAAGCTGATCGGGAAGAAGTGCGATGTGTTTGTGGCTGTGGAAGATACGGCTGCCCGCAAAGGCCTGATCAAAATGCTGAAGACTGAGCACGAGGTGGTGCCGGTAAACGCCATCCATAAGTTTAGCGCCGTGTCCGAAAATGCCTGGATGGGCCACGGCATTATGGTCGGAGCGGGAGCCATCATTAACAACAACGCGAAAATCGGCGATAACTGCATCATCAATTCCAGAGCTTTGGTGGACACAAAAGCGGAAGTGGGCAATTTTGTGGAGATCGGAGCAGGTGCCATTATCAACGCGGATGTGGTGATAGAGGAGGGAGCCTTCATTGGTTCGGGTGCCGTGGTGGTTTCCGGTGTAAAGATCGGTAAAAACGCCCGTGTAGGCGCTGGTTCTGTGGTGGTGGCCGATGTGGCTGCTAAAGCAACAGTTTTCGGTAATCCGGCTGCGCCCATCAAGTAAACTTTTATACTTGCCTATGCTGTTAAGGGATGATGAAAGTCATTTTACAGTTTGGCGGAAGTCTATACTTTTGTAGTACCAATTTGTAATTGGCTAAATTATTTAATTGTGGTGGTAAACTTTACTCAAGCAAATTAGCCATCAACAATTTAGCAATTCAACAATAGAACAATCAAAATCAAACACTAAGCTGAAACTTAGCAGTTATGAACAACACACACAGCATACTCCTGTACTATTGCTATTCGCCAATCGAGGACCCGGAGGCGTTTCGGGAGCAACACCACCTTCTTTGCCTGGAGCTTAACCTGCTTGGCCGCATTATCGTGTCGAAAGAAGGCTTGAACGGCACTATCTCTGGTCTGAAAGAGGACTGCGAGAAGTACATGGAGTTTATGAAGGCTGACTCTCGTTTTGCCAAAACCGACTTCAAAGTAGATTACTCAGACAAGCATGCGTTCGCGAAGCTGCATGTGCGTACCAAGTCTGAGATTGTGCATTCTGGCATGCTGCACATCGATCCGAATCAACGCACCGGCACACACCTTTCCCCGCTGGAGTTCAAGACCATGAAAGACCGCGAAGACGTGGTGGTGCTTGATGTGCGCTCAGATTACGAGCACAGCGTGGGTCGCTTTAAAAATGCCGTGACGCTGGATATCGAGAACTTCCGCGAGTTTCCGGAGAAGGTGGGCGAACTGAAAGAGAAGTATAAGGACAAGAAAATCCTGACCTATTGCACCGGCGGTATCAAGTGTGAGAAAGCCAGTGCCTTTTTGCTGGAGCAGGGCTTCGAGAATGTGTACCAGTTGCACGGCGGCATCATCAAGTATGGCATGGAGGCCGGCGGTGAGGACTTTGAGGGCAAGTGCTATGTATTTGACAACCGTGTAGCCGTGGATGTGAACAAGGTGAACCCAACGGTGGTATCAGAGTGCCACGTGTGCGGCACCAAGAGCGACCGCATGGTAAACTGTGCCAACCCGGTGTGCAACCTGCACGTGCCTATCTGCGAGAATTGCGGGTGGGAACTAGACGGCGCCTGCTCTACGGAATGCAAGGAGCATCCGGAGAAGCGTCCGTACGACGGGACCGGCTATTATCAAAAGGAAATGAACGGCTACAATCCGCTAAAAGGATTCAACCGCAAAAAGCAATCTGACGTACAAGTATAAGTATTCTCTAAAGCTTAGGAAAGCGTGTGCCCCCAAAGGCCACGCTTTCCTTTTTTGTTCCCGTTTATACTTGCAGCGCGAGTTTGTTCTCAAGCGCTATCAATTCCTGTAACAGTTCTCTTGTAACAGTCCCGGGTTTGCCATCGCTTACCGCCTGGTCATCTACCTGCACGATGGGCAGAATGCGTTTGGTGGTGCTGGTCAGGAAAGCCTCTTTTGCCTGTGCGATGTCCTCCAGCGTGACGGCGCGTTCCTCTGTTTTATACTTGTGGCGGGCTATTTCCAGTACATTCTTCCTCGTCACGCCCAGCAGCACATCTTCTGCAGGCGTTACAACCACATCATCCATGGTGACAATAAAGAAGTTACAGCGCGGAAACTCTGTCACCACGCCATTTTGATGGTACAGCACGTCCGCCGCGCCGGCCGCCTGAATCTGCTTGATCAGCCGAATGCCGGTGGAGTAGTTGATGGTTTTAGCCCTTGGTATTTCTCGCACAAACTCATGCGTGATAATCTTGATGCCCTGGTTAATCATTTCCTGTGTGGGCAGTGTAAGAGGCTGCTGCAAAATGATCAGGTTAGGCTCGCCAGGATCGTAACCATTGGCAGAATAGCCACCTGTGAGGATCATCTTCACGCCTGATAGCGGCAGGTTGTTCACCACAATCAGTTCCTGCAGCACGTCTTCAAGTTCGTTTATACTTAGTGGAACGCGTAGCTCCATCAGTTGTGCGGATTTGTAAAACCGACTAAGGTAATCAGCTAAGAAAACAGGTCTGCCCTGCTGTACCTTAAAGTAGTCGAAGATGCCGTAGCCCCGCTGTATGGACAGGTCGCTGACGTGAAGAAAAGCGCTTTCGAGCGGTTGTATTTGGCCGTGGATGTAGGCGTGGAGCTTAGCGGTTGAGGGCATGGTGTTTCTTTAGGATTTTGACAACTTTATCAATCGGAAGCGCCTCCACCACGTGCTGGTTTTGCCCCTCCATGGTTTCTGCTTTAAAAAGGGAGTTAATAATCGCTTCTTCCGTTGCCTCGATCACTGCCATAAACAGCGGCGACATCTCATCGTTGCGCAGGAAAGTGGCTGTCTGTGTTTTTTTGGAGGAAGTATAGGGAATGCGTACACTGGGATTTGAGGAGAAAGCGATGACATAGTCACCGCTGCCATTAGAGGCGATGCCACCGGTTTTAGCGAGGCCCAACATCGCACGCTTAGCCATCCGCTCCAGGTTGCGCGCATCCACGGGGGCATCGGTGGCTACCACAATCATACAGGAGCCGTCGGCGCTGTCTTTGATCTGCTGGTTCAGGTAGTACTGGTTCAGTTCTTCGCCAATCGGCACACCAGCTACCTGCAGCACACCCCCAAAGTTTGTCTGCACCAGCACACCCACTGTGTAGCCGCCCAGGTTTGCCGGCAGTTTGCGCGACGAGGTGCCGATACCGCCCTTAAAGCCGAAGCAAACGGTGCCGGTGCCAGCGCCTACATTGCCCTCAGCCACAGCGCCACTTTTTGCCTGTGCTATCGCCTCCTTCACGTGAGCCTCGGTTACGTGCCTGCCCCTGATGTCGTTCAGGTAGCCATCGTTCGTTTCGCCCACCACCGCATTCACCGACCGCACCTCTTCGTTGCCCGGCTGCGCTAAAGTATAATCCACCACCGCATTCAGGCCTGTGCCCACACTTAGCGTGTTGGTAAGTATGATGGGCGATTCCAGGTTGCCCAGTTCCTGAACCTGCGTGGTGCCTGCCAACTTGCCGAAACCATTGCCCACATACACAGCAGCCGGCACCTTCTGCTGGAATACATTACCGGAGTGCGGCAGGATGGCCGTAACACCCGTACGCACTGTATTGCCCTGGATAAGCGTAGTATGGCCTACCTGCACACCTAGCACGTCAGTTATCGCGTTTAGCTGGCCCGTGGGCAGCACGCCAATTTTAAGGCCATACGCCCGGGCATGCTTGCGCTCCTGGCCCTGTGCCTGCGACATTATACTTACCATCAGTAAAACTATCCAGATTACCCTCATGCTGTAGTAACTCTCATACAGCATAAAAATAGCAGAAATATCACAGCTATTTCACCCTAGTTATACTTATTCCTGTTCCGTTTGATCGGCGCGAATTTAAGCTGTTATCCATACTTGCTTTGCCGCTAATCTAGCAGGGCAGGAAGAAAACATACGAAGAAGTGTCATCCTACGTGTAGGCTTCCTACTTTTGCCTGCTTTGCCGCCGCACCTGAGCTAACCCTGTGGCTGCTTACAAGTATAAATCAGGATATTGTTATCCGCATCAACACAAAATAAAACTACTACCCATGGCTATAGCTGAATCAGAACTGATCATCAACCCCAATGGCACGGTGTACCACCTCAACCTGCTGCCCGAGCATATTTCCGATACCATCATCACAGTGGGCGACCCCGAGCGTGTGGCGAAAGTAAGCCGGCATTTTGATGAGATGGATGTGCAGGTGGCCAAGCGTGAGTTTGTGACGCACACGGGTTACTACAGAGGCAAGCGCCTGACAGTGATCTCCACGGGGATGGGCACCGATAATATCGACATTCTGATGAACGAGCTGGACGCCCTGGTGAACATCGATTTCCAGAGCCGCGAGGAGAATGAGGATAAAATTACGTTGAACCTCGTGCGCATTGGTACCTCCGGTTCGCTGCAGAACTCGGTGCCCCTGGGCAGCCATTTGGCGTCACACACAAGTATAGGCCTGGATTCGCTGATGGAGTTTTATCCGCTGGCACAATCGGAGGAGGAGACAAGTATAGCCACGGCCCTGCAGCGGGAACTGGGCCTTGGTTTCCGGCCATATTGCGTAACGGGTTCCCAGAAGCTGATCCAGAAAATAGCGCACGACATGCTTCCGGGCAATACCCTGACCTGCCCGGGCTTTTATGCACCGCAGGGACGCACGCTGCGCGGTGGCCTGCGTAACCCCAACCTGCTGAAGACCTACAACAGCTTCCGCCACAACGAGTACATGCTTACCAACTTTGAGATGGAGACAGCCGGTTACTATAGCATGGGCCGCATCCTGGGGCACGAAGTACTGTCGCTGAACGCCATCGTAGCCGACCGCGTGAACCATAAATTCGCTGAAAATGCCGAGCAGGTGATTGACGACCTGATCCTGAAAGTGCTGGACCGGATTTAATCACAATAGCATCCCAAGTTTGTGAATAGCAGGCGTTGGGGATGTAACTGCTAAAAGCAGAAGCGCCAGTTGTATAAGTACATCTGGCGCTTCTGCTTTATAGCGCTTGCTGTATTGAAAAAATCTACAACTGCTGCAGAAAGGCCATCGTATCTACCCCATCCGCATAGTCCCACACCATAGGGCGCTGTGCCTCGCCAAACGGAATGCTTCCTTCCAGCCAACCGTGCGCCGACACCACCACCTGTGTCTTATCCTTCACCGAGGCTAGCTTCTGGCGCAGGTCAGTTAGCGAGCTGAAGGTGTCGTAGAACAGCACTGAGATAGGGGATACCAGGTTTTGACTCTGCTGCACCAGCATAAAGCCGTTGTCGAAGTGGGGCACCTGGTTTACCAGCAGTATGGATTTGTTGTAGTCGTAGTTGTTCTGGTACTTGTGGTGGTCCAGTATGTTGGAGCGAACTTCGTTTGCCTCGAAAAACTTATCAAACGTGTAGCCTTCCGGTACATATACTTTAGACACGTTGCGGCAGCCCAGGCCGTAATAGCGGAAGAAATCCTCTCCGAGCGCTTTCAGGTCGTCGGCCTCTTCATGGCCGGTCAGTACACCCAGGCTGGTACGGTTTTTCCGGATGATGTGTGGGCGGCTGGCAAAGTAGTATTCAAAGTAGCGGGCCGTGTTGTCGGAGCCGGTGGCGATGATGGCATCGGCCTCTTTCAGCAGGTGTACGTACTCGATGTGGTTGGCAAAGGCCGGCTCAATGGAGATCAGCATGTTGGCCAGGCGCTTGATCAGCGCCTCGTCGGAGGAACTTAGCTTGGCCAGCAGGTAGTGCCCACTCATCAGCACCGACAGGAAATCATGAAAACCCACCATCGGAATATTGCCCGCCATCACCACGCCAACCTTCTTTGGTGTAACCTGTTTGAGGTGGTACGGGTAAAGCCATTCACGGAGGTACTGCTCATCGAGCAGCAGGATGAGGCCGTCAATCGCAAAAGACACGTTCTCCTCTGTGAACCAGTTATTGCCCGAGCCGGCTACAAAAGCCCACTCCTGGCGTTGTTCAGGGGTAAGTTGTTGCAGTTGCTGTCCGAGTTTTACGAAGGCTTCGATCCTGTTCTCAAGTGTCATGGCAGTGCGGTGCGTGGTAAAAATTTATTTGATAGGGATACTGATTGTTTCTAATTTTGTTCATTGATAGAAACATGATTACAAAAGTATAAAAAATATACAGGAGATACGACTATGGCTATAATGATAACCGATGAATGTATAAACTGCGGAGCTTGTGAGCCAGAGTGCCCGAACACTGCAATATACGAAGGCGGTATGGATTGGACCTGGGGCGGTGGTACTGCCTTGAAAGAGGTGGAAATTGAAGATGGCGAAGTGATTCCGGGCGATGCCCCACAGCAGCCTATTTCTGACGAGTTCTATTATATCGTTTCCGACAAGTGCACCGAGTGCATGGGCTTTCACGAAGAGCCACAGTGCGCTGCCGTTTGCCCCGTGGATTGCTGCGTAGACGACCCGGACTACCGCGAAACAGAAGACGAGCTGCTGGCTAAAAAATCCTGGTTGCACCAGGAGGCCTAAGTATAAAACGCTTCAACAGAACGCCTGCTCCGGAAAGGGGGCAGGCGTTTTTTATTTACCAGGTGATAGGGTAGGTTTCAACCGTGTCTTCCTTGTTGCTTTTGTAGGTTATATGCACGGTGAACGTGCGTTCCTGCGCGTCGGCGGGTTTACCCGAAATGGCAAGGGTGCTTAGCTCGTTGCTGCCCATGAACTCATGGCCGTTTATGGAGTTGATGCGCGAAATCAGCTGATTTAAGGTAATGGGCTTGTTAAACTTATCATCAGACCTCTCAAATGCATTGATAAAGCTGTTTAGCGGCTGCCCGGCAGGTACACCCCGAAAAGGCTTGTTGCTTGTAACGGTTATACTTTCCACCTTGTCCTTTAGCTCTTTCAAAACAAGGTCATCCCCACAACTCAAAGCTAACGCTGCTGGCTGCAAAGAAAAGCTTGCGCTATGCTGGGCCAGCAAGTATTCAAAATTCATGGAAAGTATAAGCGTGTCTTCTGCATAAGCATCTCCCTCCTGGAGTAGGTTTTCAGTCGCACCTGGATAAGAACGTTGCAGGAAGCTCTCCTTTAGAAGTGTGAGTTGATACAGATTAAAATTATACGGGCCCTCAACCGGGTCGGGGCAGCAGGCAATGGGAATAACACCGGTTAGCACAAGTAGCAGTAGAATCACCTTCTTTTTCATACTTCTTAACATTAGTTTATCCGGGATGGCATAGCATTATCTAAATGTAAGGAAGTTAAGTACATATCCAAGTATAGCCTCGAGTAATGTTGTGTATCAACTCGTTTATTAAAAATGGTTTAACTTCTGAGTGGCTCCTGTCTTTCTTCCATTGGCTACTGGTCTTTTGTCTTTTATTCTCTAATTTTGCTTTTTAGCACAACACGCCGAAGATAACCTCAATACGATGTCAATTTCAACGAAATATAACCCCAGGGAAGTAGAGAAGAAGTGGTACGACAGCTGGATGCAGCGCGGCTTCTTCCATTCTGAGCCCAACCCGAACAAAGAGCCTTACACCATCGTGATTCCGCCGCCAAACGTAACGGGCGTGCTGCACATGGGCCACATGCTCAACAATACGATTCAGGACATCCTGATACGCCGTGCGCGCATGCAGGGCAAGGAAGCTTGCTGGGTGCCGGGCACCGACCACGCCTCCATTGCCACTGAGGCAAAGGTGGTGGCGATGCTGAAGGAGAAAGGCATCAACAAAAGCGACCTTACCCGCGAGGAATTCCTGAAGTATGCCTGGGAGTGGAAAGAGAAGTATGGCGGCATTATACTGGACCAGCTGAAGAAACTGGGCGCGTCCTGCGACTGGGACCGCACCCGCTTCACGATGGAGGATGACATGAGCGCCGCCGTAATCGAGGTGTTTGTGGACCTGTATCACAAAGGCAAGATTTACCGCGGCGTGCGCATGGTAAACTGGGACCCACTGGGCGGCACAGCACTGTCTGACGAAGAGGTAATCCCGAAGGATACTATGGCCAAAATGTACCACCTGAACTACGAGATCGTGGCAGATGGTGCAGCAGAGCCAGGCTATATTACCGTGGCTACCTCACGTCCGGAGACCATCATGGCCGACGTGGCTGTAGCCGTTAATCCGAACGACGAGCGCTATAAGCAGCTGCACGGTAAGAGCGTGCGCATTCCGCTGTTGGGCAAAGAAATTCCAATCATACTTGATGAGTATGTAAGTATAGATTTCGGTACCGGCGCGCTGAAAGTAACGCCGGCCCACGACCTGAACGACTATGAACTGGGCCAGAAGCACAAACTGCCTACCATCGATATCCTGAACAACGACGGCACCTTGAACGAGCAGGCGCAGCTGTATGTGGGCCAGGATCGTTTTGCCGCCCGCCGCAACATCGTGAAAGATTTGCAGGAAGCCGGTTTGCTGGTGAAGATCGAGGAGTACGCTAGTGTGCTGCAGACATCAGAGCGCACGGGTGCTGTGATTGAGCCGCGCTTGTCGATGCAGTGGTTCTGCAAGATGGACCAGATGGCGAAGCCGGCGCTGGATGCCGTGATGAACGACGAGATTCGCCTGCACCCGCCGAAGTTCAAGAACATGTACCGCGCCTGGATGGAGAACGTACGCGACTGGTGCGTTTCGCGCCAGCTGTGGTGGGGCCAGCAGATCCCCGCATATTACCTGCCGGATGGCTCTTTCGTTGTGGCTACCACTGCCGAGGAAGCATTGCGGTTAGCCCGCAAGGAAAGCGGTAACGACAGCCTGCAACTCTCGGACCTGCGTCAGGACGAAGACGTGCTGGATACTTGGTTCTCGTCGTGGCTGTGGCCGATCTCGGTGTTTGACGGTTTCAAAGACCCGGACAATAAAGACATTCTATACTACTACCCAACCAACGACCTGGTAACAGCTCCGGAGATTCTTTTCTTCTGGGTAGCGCGCATGATTATGGCGGGGTATGAATTCCGAAACGAGCTGCCGTTCAAAAACGTGTACCTGACGGGCATCGTGCGTGATACGCAGGGACGCAAAATGTCGAAGCAGCTGGGCAACTCCCCAGACCCGCTCGACCTGATCGAGCAGTACGGAGCCGACGGTGTGCGTGCCGGTATGCTGTTCAGCTCACCAGCCGGTAACGACTTGCTGTTCGACGAGAAACTGGTAGAGCAGGGACGTAACTTCAGCAACAAAATCTGGAACGCTTTCCGCCTGATAAAGGGGTGGGAGATAGACGAGAGCCTGCCGTTCCCGAACGAAACTGCTGTGGCTTGGTTTGAGTCGCGCTTTAACGAGGCATTTGTTCAGATAGAAGACCATTTCAGCAAGTTCCGTATTTCGGATGCGCTGCTGGCCGTGTATAAGCTGGTGTGGGATGATTTCTGCTCCAATTACCTGGAAATGATCAAGCCTGCCTACCAGCAACCGATCGACAAACAGACGATAGACGCTACCTCGGCTTTCCTGGAGAAGGTGCTGAAGGTGCTGCACCCGTTTATGCCGTTCATCACAGAAGAAATCTGGCACGAACTGAAGGAGCGCAAGGACAAGGAATACCTGATCATTTCTGCCTGGCCGAAGAAGGACAAATTCGATAAGGAGGTAATTGCAAAGATGGAAAGCGTGCTGAACATCGTGGGCGCTATCCGCAACGTGCGTAACTCCAAAAATATCGCCAATTCGAAGCAACTGGAGCTGTCGGTTAAAAACATGAGCGGCATTGATTACGAGCCGTTCCTGGGCATTATCCGTAAGCTGGCGGGCATTAGCGAGATCAGTTATGTGAACGATAACCTGGAAGGTGCCATCAGCTTCGTAGAGGCAGGAGACGAGTTCTTTATTCCAATGGAAGGCAACATTGATGTAGCCGCCGAGCGCGAGCGCCTGACAAAGGAGCTGGAGTACACCAAGGGCTTCCTGGCGTCGGTGGATAAGAAGCTGAGCAACGAGCGCTTCGTAAGCGGTGCCCCTGAAGCTGTGATTGCCAGCGAACGCAAGAAGAAAGCAGATGCTGAGGCCAAGATAAACGCCATTGAGCAAAGCCTCGCGGTGCTGTAACGTGTAAAGCCTTATTTAGCAAGTATAAAAAGAGCCGCTCCCTAACAGGAGCGGCTCTTTTTATACTTGCTAAATAAGGCTTCCCGGTGGCTTAGCGCACCAATACCATTCTATTGGAGTATACTTTGTCGCCAGCCTTCACGCGGTACACGTAGGTGCCTGCAGGCAAGTTGCTGCCGTCAAACTTCAGGCTGTGCTTGCCTGCCGTTTTGTTTTCGGCAACGAGCGTCTGTACTTTGTTGCCCAGCACATCAAACACCTCTACCGACACAAAGCCATCCTGCGCCAGTCCATAATTGATGGTTGCCACGCCATTAAACGGGTTAGGGTAAGAGAAGCTCTTCTCCCACAGCGCCGATGCGGCCTGCATCTCAGATGTAGTAGAAGTAGAAGCTACTGGCTGCGTGGTTGCCTCCCAGTTGGTGTGCGTGCGCGTGATAATCACAGCGAACTCGCCACGGGTTACGTTCTGCAGCGGCTTAAAGGTAGCGTGCATTTGTGGCAGCAGGTCGTACGGCCCCTGTGTTACAGAATAAAAGGCGTTGATCAGGCCCATATCCAGTGCCACGCTCACGTACCCTTCCAGGCCAGCCGGAATATCTTTGGCATCCTCAACGGCAATCTTCTTTCCATTAACAGTTACCGTTACAGCTTTGCCATTGCGCTCCAGGGCATACTCCTGCAGGCCCAGGCTCTGCACCAGCGAGTAAGCTAAATGTGCGCGGTTAACGGCGCCTTTAGGGTTGAATTTGCCTGATCCATCTTTCAGCATTACGCCATTGTAAGCGTGCATGCGGTCACGGAGCGCTGCTCCCTTTGCCGTTACCGATTCAGCCAGTAACAGCTCGTTTCCGCTTACGTCTCTGAAGGTTACCGCTCCGTCAGTTGGGAAGAACTGGCGCACGGCCTGTCCCATCATCAGGTAATCTGCTAACTGAATGCGCTTCAGCGGCTCGTCCGGCTTGTAGCCTGTTCCCACGCCATCGGCCAGACGGGCGCTTACCGCCATTTTGATTGATGCCTCTGCCGGATGCCCCACAATGTCGCTTAGGCCGGTGGTGCCCGTAAGCTGCATGCTGGTAATAGTGCCCGAGATAGCCTCTGGCAATGCGACGCCCTGCAGTCCCTCAATCTTCAGTGTCCAGGTTCCGGGCATTGGCGAAGCTACTGCCATGCCTCTATCAAACGTCTGTGCGAACAGCACCGGAATGCCGGAGCGGTACTCTTTTCCATCCGGGGAGAACAGGATCAGGTTTACTGGGTTGCCTGTCAATCCGGCCAATCCACCAGAGGTGATTTTGGCTTCGAAACCGGTTGTGCCTTCCGCCACGTTGAACGTCATCTGGTTGTTAGCCGCCAGGAGCGGGTTGTAGTCGATAGTGAAGTTCTGCACTTCCTTGGCCGTGTTGATGCTGCTGTTGAACTTTCTGTTTAGGTTGAGCGCTGTGCCAAACGGTACGCTTCTGAAGATGTAGTCGACAGCGGCATAGGCGTTCACATAACCGGCGCCAACTTCCCAGGACTCGCGATTGGGCATGTTGGTAGCAGTCTTCTGGATGATATTCTTCACCTCGGCAGGTGAAAGCGATGGATTTGCCTCCAGCATCAGCGCCACGATACCCGCTGTAAGCGGCGTAGCCATGGAAGTACCACTCATGTGCGCATAGAAAGGTACGTGTGCAGGCTCAAGTCCCTCTACGTCCTGCTGGGCGCTTAAAGACGTAACCGGAGCCACCACACGGGTAGAGATGATATCCACGCCGGGAGCTACGATGGTTGGTCTGTTCTCATACGTCCAGGTTTCGCCGTCTATCACAAACGTGCCACCTTCCCCTTTCACGCCTCTGGAAGAGAACTCAGCCAGGCGGCCATACTTATCGCCGGCACCTACAGAGATTACCCATGGCGCAATGGCGTAAGGGTTATGCGTGTCTGATCCAGGACCTTCGTTGCCAGCCGCAAATACAGAAACAATGCCGCGGTCATACGCCTTCTTTGAAGCGACGTTCACAGGGTTGGCTGGATCAAAATCACCGGAAGTACCCCAGGAGTTGCTGATCACGCGGATGCCATACTCATACTGGTGCGTCAGGGCATAATCATACCCGCCAATCGCATCAAGAATAAATAACGCGCCGCCTGAGCCGTAACCGATCAGGTCAGCGCCGGGTGCTGCACCTTCATAAAGGCCACCCGATCTGGAGCCGTTGCCGCCCACGCTGCCTGCGCAATGCGTTCCATGGCCGGAGTTGGTGTCGGTGTTCGGCACGTTCTCGAGCCAGGTTACCGGTAGCATCGCATCCAAGCTGTTCAGGTTAGTGGTGCCCATTACGTTCTGTACCAGGTGCGTGCCTAGCTTAATGTCGTCGTGCGTTCCATCCACGCCACTGTCGTTGATCATCACACCCACGCCCTTGCCCGAAACAGGCATGCCGTTGTTGCGGGCTGTCATCACTTTATCGCCTCTAAGCCGCTGCACACCCGTTAGGCTGGTGCCATTGTAGTTGAAGTAGCTAAGCTCTTTGTTCAGGTAAACGGACTTTACAGCAGGGTTATCGGCCAGGCCCTGCACCTGTGCGGCGGTAGCTAGAACACCAGCTATCGGAAGCGATTTAAAAGAGACTCCTTTGGTGATACCGAGTGAGCTTAGAACAGCCAAATTGGCTGCGCTAGGAGCCCCGTCGCCATGGAAGGTGACAATAACCTGGAGCGAGCCGGTGGTGCCTTGCAAGAGCTGCTTCAGTTCCTTGTCAACGGTTGCCTGTGCCAGCGCTGTACCTGCAAACAGGACAAGTGCCACAACGAGAGATAAGAGTTGTTTCATGGTGAGAGTGTAAAAAGTGTTACATATATAAATGGTATTTAAGAAGGTAATAGACTGTCAGGAATAGCACAGTTTTAGTTGTGGTGCATGCTCATCCCTGTTGTCATATAGTGTGTAGGTAGGAGTGGGGTCAGTAATAAAAGCTTCTACTTAAAATATTAAATTAGGTTTCCTGCTTTTAAACTAATTAGTTGCCTGCTATATAATGTGTTGCAACATCAGTTTAAGTATAAAATAAAGACTTGTTTTTGTGAACAGAAATTTTATTATAGAGAGAGCATATAGAGAATCAATAAAGTTTATAATATAAAATTTCCATGTTATTCTTTTCTGAAAGGATGCTGCTGTAGCTCCGGAGTTACCTCTGAAAATATTTTTATAGCCGATGTTTTTTATATGGAAAAGGGCAAAAAAAAAGAGCGACGACCGTAACGGTCGTCGCTCTTTGATAGAACCAAAGCAGATATGGCTTAGCCTCTTGTTCTGCGTTCCGGCGCCTTGATAACCAGCTCCTGGGTTTTGGTGGCACCATTGGCTGTCACCTCCACAGTGTACTTGCCCGGCTGCAGGTAAATTGTTTTGTCTTCTGCCGCCTTCACTTTTACGGCATCGGAGCCTTCTTTTTTCGCGCTGTTCAGCTCTGCCTCATAGGCCTTCGCGTTTGCCTCCGCTACCGACAAGTTGTAGTCCACGTAGTTGAGGCCCTTCTCGCCCTGGTCCTGCAGCTCTCTCACCACCTGCCCTTTTTCTGTTTTGATTCGGATAGTGGTGTTGTCTGCCGTGGAAGTATAATATGGGATAGTTAATTCGGGCTTGTTCGCTTCGCCCCATGTATACCCTTTGTTACCCCAGTTGCTGTTGAAGTTAACTGGCTGCAAGGCGAACAGGTGCAGTGGCTGGTTCATCAGCTCCGGCGTCAGGCTTTGCAGGTGCTCTACGTTTGCAATGTAAATGGAGCGGCCATGCGTGCCCACCACCAGGTCGTTTTCACGCGGGTGTACCACCACATCATGCACAGCCACAGCCGGCATGCCCTGCTTCATGGCCATAAAGGTTTTGCCTCTGTCCAACGAGATGTACAACCCATGGTCGGTGCCCACATACAGCAGGTTCGGGTTCTTGGGGTCTTCCTTTACCACGTTTATCGCTTCCTGCGGCAGGTTGCCGCCAATGCGCTCCCATTTCTTGCCCCTGTCTTCCGACACATAGAGGTATGGCGTAAAATCATCCCAGCGGTAGCCGTTCAGCGAGGTATAGACACGGTCCTGCTTATGCGCAGAGGCCACCACTGTAGATACCCACAGGTTCTGCGGCAGCTTGTCTGATATCCTCGTCCAATTGTAGCCACCGTCGCTGGAAGTCTGCACTACGCCATCATCCGATCCTGTGTAAAGCAGGCCGAAGCGGAGCGGCGACTCGTCTATACTTGTGAGCGTGCCGTAGCCCACATCGCCTTTTCTGCCACCGTTGGTCAGGTCGCCGGAGAGCGTCTCCATGTCCTCGCCTTTGTTCAGGGAGCGGTGGAATTTGTTGGAGCCAAAGTATAAAATGTCCTGGTTGTGGCGGCTCAGGTGAATAGGCGATTCCCAGTTAAAGCGCAGCGGCGTTTCGCCCAGTTTATGGCTTGGCTTGATGAAGGTGCGTTCCCCGGTGGCCTTGTTTAGGCGGGTGTAGTTGCCGTATTGGGAGCCAAGGTATACGATGTTATTATCGCGCCAGTCTACCTGTACCATCATGCCGTCGCCACCGCCAATGCGCTCGTACGGGTATTGGCCCCTGCTCGTCCAGGCAAGGCTGTACTTGTAATTGCTGGGGCCGTACCAGGTGCCGTTGTCCTGCAGGCCCCCGTACACGTTATAAGGCTTGGCCATGTCCACGGCTACCGCGTAAAACTGGCCCACCGCCGGCGCGTTGGCGTAATACCACGATTTGCCGTCGTCGTACGTGATATTGATACCGCCGTCGTTTCCGTTGATAAGGTAGCCGGGCTTTTCAGGGCTCACCCACAGGGCCTGGTGATCGGAGTGCACGTTGTCGCCTTCTATGTTGCGGAATGTTTTGCCACCATCTTCTGACAGCAGCAGCGGCACACCCAGTATGTAAATCTTGTTTGGATCGGTAGGAGCTACACGCACCACGCCAAAGTAGTAGCCGTAGCTCGAATACATGTCGTTGATGAAGTCGTCGTGGGTTTTCTTCCACGTTTTGCCGCCATCGTCGGTGCGGTATACTTCGGCGCCCTTCACCTCAGTCGCATAGGTCTCCACGGTAGGGTCGGTGAGGTAAGCGGTGATAGCCTCTGGCTTTAGGGTGCCGCTCTGTACCTGGGCCTTCAGGCTCTTTGCCGTGATCTCGCGCGGGAAGCGGTTCTGATCCAGAAACTCATTCAGGCTTTTGTCATCCAGCTTCAGGAACTCCTCTGCCGACATACCCTTGAACAGGTCGTTGTCGAGCATTTCCGGCTGATCTGTTTTCTGCTCGGCGGGGCGGCGGTCGTAGTTGTCTACCAGCGCGTAGAGGATGTTCGGGTTATCCGGGTAGAGGCTCAGGCCGATACGGCCCACGTTTTCTGTATCCGGAAAGCCGCTGCTCGCTGTGCTGATGTCGCTCCAGGTGTTGCCGCCATCCGTTGACTTGTGAATGCCGGATGTTTTGCCGCCCTCCACAAAATTCCAGGCACGACGCTCGCGGTGCCACAGGGCCGCATAGATGTTTTTCGGGTCTTTCGGGTCTACCTGTAAATCGATGGCGCCGGTGTTATCATCTATATAGAGTGTCTTTTTCCAGGTTTTGCCGCCATCGGTTGTTTTGTATACGCCGCGCTCTTTGTTTGGCGAGTACAGGTGGCCCAGAGCCGCTACCCAGGCTGTATTCGGGTCGTTGGGGTGCAGGACAACCTTGCCGATGTGGTGGGTATCGTCCAGGCCCATGTGCTGCCAGGTTTTGCCGCCATCCGTGCTTTTGTACACACCCACGCCAGAGTAGGAGGAGCGGCTGGAGTTGCTTTCGCCGGTGCCAATCCAGATGGTCTCGTTGTTTTTCCAGTCCACGGCAATATCGCCGATGGTCATCACGGCCTGCTCGTCAAAAAGCGGTTCGAAAGACAAACCGTTGTTGGTGGTTTTCCAGAGGCCCCCTGAGGCGAATGCCGCGTAAAAGGTCGTCGGGTCAGTTGGGGATACCTCCAGATCGGTAATGCGTCCGCTCATGATTGACGGTCCGGTGTTGCGTAGCTCTAGGTTGTTTACCAACGAGTTCTGCATTAGCTGCTGCCTTTTCTGTAAGGCATCCAGGCGCTCTTTGGCCGGGGTTGGGGCTGGTTGTTTCCCTTTCTTCTGGGCTACGGCGCAACCTGAAAGTGCTACTAGAAGCGCTACGGAAAGTATACGTTTTTGCATGTGCAATTGTGGGTTAGTTTTAATTGAAGGTGATATCTGGGTTGAATAGATTCCTGTACCATTGCCAGCTCCTACCATACAAAGGGCTGGATTTATACTTAGCACCACCTGCTGCGGTGCCAGGAATCCTTTTCCTATACAAGAAGCGATAAATTTCTTTGCCTTCCTAAAGTATGGCTTCGCTGCTGTTGCTACCGCTTTTTCCTGTTGTGTAAGCGCGTGCTTTCTAAGGAAGCTTGCCTGTCAGGTTCAAACAGTCCTAAAGGCCTGAGCTCAAACTTGAACCTGAATCAAATATAAGCCAATGTAATTAATCAATATTGTCTATTAATAAACCAAAATTAGCATAAGGCCCGTTTTGGCGTTCTGGGCGATAAATCATAACACATAAAAAACTATATTCCATTGGGAAATAAAACTTTAATGTTATGATGAAAAAGCTACTCTTATTTTTTCTCTGCCTGGGTATCTATAGTATAACCTACGCGCAGGACAAGGAAATCACGGGCAGAGTTGTGTCAGCGGCTGATAACTCGCCGATGCCAGGTGTGACCATTGTTGTGGAGGGCACAACCCGTGGAACGCAAACAGACGCTGATGGCCGCTTCAGCCTGACAGCCTCGGAAGGGGCTACGCTTATGGTGTCCTTTATCGGGTTTACCACGCAGCGGATTCCTGTAACCGGACAGAATGTCTACAACGTATCGATCGCGCAGGACTCCAAGCAGCTGCAGGAAGTAGTGGTTACCTCCTTCGGTATTGAGCGCGATAAAAAGTCGCTGGGCTATGGGGTAAGCAGCGTAAGCTCCGAAGAGATAAACAAGGCGCCTGTAACGGATGTAACGAACTCGCTGGCGGGTAAGGTGGCCGGTGTGCAGATATCCGGTACTGGCGGCGGACTTGCCAGTTCTAACATCACGATCCGCGGTTTCTCCAGTATCACCGGAAGCAACCAGCCGCTGTTCGTGATCGATGGGGTGCCGATAGACAACAGCGGTGGCAGCAACAGCGTGAATGCGGGCGTGGCCAACTCAAACAGGGCATCCGACATCAACCCGAATGACATTGCAAGTATAAGCGTGCTGAAAGGTGCTGCGGCAACGGTGCTTTACGGCTCCAGGGCGGCTTCGGGGGTTATCCTGATCACCACCAAGAAAGGGGAGTTCGGAAGCAAGAACCAAGTGAATTTCACCTCTAACTACGGTGTTGGTACCATGAATCGCTTTCCGGAGTTCCAGAACGAGTATGCACAGGGCAGCAACGGCAACTATATCAACAACGTGCCTGGCTCCTGGGGGCCGCGCATTGCCGGGCAAACGGTGACCAACTGGTTTGGCGAGGAAGAGCAACTGCAAGCCTATCCGGATAACGTGCGGGATATTCTGCAGAATTCAAAGTTTATCCAGAACAGCATCAGCTTTTCTGGGGCTACCGAAAAGTATAACTACCGCATCTCCTACGGCAACACCTACGAGACTGGCCTGGTGCCTAACAACGAGTTGCTCAGAAACTCCTTCAGCATCAACGCCGGCACCAGTGTAACCGATAAGCTGACCATCAACACCTCTATCAGTTACATCAACAACCAGTCAGAAAGAACACAGGCAGGCAACCAGGGCTCCAACCCTTTATGGAGAGGCATCTACGCCCCACGCAGCTATAACCTGTCTGGTTTGCCTTTCGAGGATGAGTTGGGGAACCAACTGTGGTTTGCCGGCGAAGATCATCCGTACTGGGCCATCAAGCATGTAAAGTATGAGGATGAAACTAACCGGATTTACGGTAACCTGCATCTGGCCTATGACTTCAGTGACTGGCTACGAGCTGATTTCAGGATTGGTGGCGACGTGTTTACCACCAACAGCAAGGGGTTTGACGAAAAGGGCATCCGAAGCAACGGTAACACCAGTTCGGCAGGCGCAGGAGGTGTACGCGATCGAGAAGTATTTTCGCGTGACCTGAACTCTTACCTGACTGTAACAGGAGACAAGCAAATAAGTGAGGACTTTAAGCTCACCGCCACATTGGGTAACGAGGTGATTGCCAACTACAGCAGCAACCTGGCCGCGGTAGGCTTGGGTATTGTGGTGCCGGGTTTTGATAACCTGAAGAACTTCCTGACTTACAACCCTTCGGCAAGCATTACGCAGCGCAGGCTGATGGGCTTCTTCGGCGACTTTATTGTAGACTACAAGGACTTCCTGACGCTGAACGTGAAAGGCAGAAATGATTTTTCGTCTACCCTTACCAAAGAGAACAGATCTATTTTCTATCCTGCAGTGGCCGTTAGCTTTGTGCCAACGTCGGCTTTCCCGGGCTTGTCCGGCGATGTGCTGACAACAGCTAAAATAAGGGCAAACGTGGGCGAGGTAGGAAAGGGCGCAGGGGTGTATAACACCACTACGTACTGGGGACAGGCAGATGCCGGCGACGGCTTTGGCTCTACGGCCGTTAACTTTCCATTCAACGGGTTGGCTGGCTTTACCTACGACAACTCCTCCGGCAACGCTGACCTGAAGCCGGAGTTTACCCGTGAAATAGAGCTGGGCACTGAATTGAGCTTCTTTGGCAACCGCCTGTATGTGGATGCCTCGGTGTACAGAAGAGACACGCGCAACCTGATCTTCGCAGTGCCGGTTCCTGCATCATCAGGGTTTACCAGCACCATCACGAATGCCGGTAAGCTCTCCACCAAAGGCCTGGAAGTGCTGGTATCCGGAAGACCTGTTGTAAACACAAACTTCACCTGGGAATCAACTGTCAACTTCACCACTTTCAAAACAATTGTGGAAGAACTGGCCCCTGGCGTGCAGCGCCTGACAATCGGTGGCTTTACCTCACCGAACACACAGGCGGTGGTAGGAGAGCAGTATGGGCTTATCTACTCTACCGACTACAGAAGAGACGAGCAGGGAAGAATGATCATCGGCACCAACGGTTTGCCGCTCACGGCTCCTGGAGTATCCGCCACAGGTAACCCGAATCCAAAATTCACCATGGGCTTCACCAACAGCTTCACCTATAAGGCTTTCAACCTGTCGTTCCTGGTTGATTGGAAGCACAAGGGAGACATTCTTTCCAGAACAGTGGGCGACCTTAGAATTCAAGGCGTTTCAGCTGAAACAGCCGAGTTCCCACGCTTCAACGAAGATGGGTCGCGCAACAAGCCATACTTGTTTGACGGCGTATTGGAAGACGGCAGACCAAACGACATTTACGTTTCGTCGCAGGATTACTGGGGCCTGCGCGGCAAGTATGTTGCCTGGGCGGGCTATGTGCGCGATGCCTCGTTTGTAAAGCTGCGCGAAGCCACGCTCAGCTATAACCTGCCTCAGGCTTTGCTTGCCAAATCCGGGTTTATTGATGCGCTGCAACTTTCCATCTACGGCCGGAACCTGCTGACGCACGCGCCAAACTATCCTGACCTTGATCCGGAGCAGAACCTGCAGGGCGTAAGTAACTCGCGCGGCCTCGAGTTTGGCATCCAGCCAATTGCCCGCACTATCGGAGCAAGCTTACGGGCTACTTTTTAATTCCTTCTACTGAAAACTCATTGGATATGAAAAATAAGAAACTTCTATATATCGCCTTAATTTGTGGTGGGCTTACCTTCCCAGCGTGCGATTTTTATGATGTAAACGAAGACCCGAATAACATCACACAGGCCCGCGTTTCTGAGATACTGCCATCCGCCACCGTAAATATCGGGTATATGGGGGCCAGCGACCTGATGCGCTACAGCAATCTGATCATGCAGCAGTTCTCGGGCCACGGCCCCGTGCTGAACAACACGTTCACAAACTACGAGCGCTACTTCATCACGGACTCGGACGTGAACAACAACTGGAACAACATTTATGCCGACATCCTTGCCGACCTGGAGCAGCTGATTGTTATCTCGACTGAGCAGGAAAGCCCGCACTACACCGGCGTTGCCAAAATTCTGAAGGCGTATACCTACCAGGTAACAGTGGATGCTTGGGGCGATGTGCCTTACTCCGAAGCTACCAAATTCGGTGAAGTGCTGTACCCGGAGTACGATGATGATGCGGCCATTTACCCGAAGCTCCTGGCGCTGCTGGATGAGGGGATCGCTGATATCAATGCGGAGTCTTCGGTGCTGGAACCTACCGCTTACTCCACCTTTTACCCGAACACAAGCTGGGAGGCCTCACGGGTGCAGTGGGAGCGGCTTGCAAACACACTGAAGCTGCGGCTACTGATTCATTACAGCGAGGTTGACCCGGGATTCGCCTCGCAGCAGATCACCGCATTGGTAAACAGCGGCGCTCAGTTTATGCAGTCTACCGACGATAACTTCGAGATGATGTTCCTGGACCAGTCCCAGCGGCAAAACCCGATTACAAGTATTGAGGGGGGACAGTTCAGAAACCAGTTTTTCCCGAACGAGTTCATCGTGGACCTGATGAATGAGCGGGAGGACCCACGGCGTGCCTCTTACTTTGTGTCCTTCCCCTTCAATTCAGGTAACTACAAGGGATCAACCATACTGGATGAGGCACCGTCAACCAAATACTCGCGGCTGCACAGCTATATCAAAGGTACTCCCTCTGCTGTAAACCAGGCAGGCGTGAACCCGGATGGAAGTATCGAGGGCAGTGCCATAACGTATGGAGGTGATGCTCCTTCTAGGCTCTTGCTTTACTCTGAGTATAACTTTATAAGAGCTGAGGCGTCGCTAAGATTTGGTGCCCCTGGCGATGCTGAAACTTTCTTCAAAGAAGGCATCAGGGCTTCGATGGAAGATGCCGGTGTACCAGAGGCAGAGGCTGCCGCCTATATTGCCAGGTATGGCACGCTCACAGGATCGCAGGAAGCGAAACTCGAGCAGATCATCAACCAGAAGTATATTGCAAACTTTGGGGTGATGATGGAGAACTGGACCGACTGGCGCAGAACAGGCTATCCAAATATAAAGCCGATCCCAGCGCCGCTGGCTATCTACAACGAAGTGCCAAGATCGCTGTTTTACCCGGTTTCGGAAGTAACCAGCAACCCTAACATCGACCAGAAAGAGTCGATGCTGGAAAGGGTGTTCTGGGATGTACGCCAGTAGAATTTACACAAGCATTACCCGCTGCGGCGGGTAATGCTTTATTTTTACACCCTTAGCGCTTGTTTAAACTTTTAAATTGAGAATTGGCCGTTAAATGATACATGAAATGAAGCAACTCTATACGTTATTGCTACTGGTTTGCGTGATAGCCCTTCCGGTCTCAGCGCAGAAACTGGAGCTCAAAACCGACTCAACCGTCACGACCAAGCATACTGTCACCATCAACGGAAAGCGTATTCCGTACACGGCCACGGCCGGTACACAACCTGTCTGGGATGAGGACGGCAAGCCTGTGGCAGGCCTCTTTTATACGTACTACGAACGGTCTGATGTGAAGGACAAGGCATCGCGGCCACTGGTGGTTTCCTTTAACGGCGGCCCTGGGTCGGCCTCTGTGTGGATGCACATTGCCTACACCGGACCAAGAATCCTGAACATCGATGACGAAGGCTATCCGTTGCAGCCCTACGGCATCAAGGAAAACCCGCATTCTATACTTGATGTGGCCGACATTGTGTTTGTGAATCCGGTTAACACGGGTTTGTCACGGGCTGTTCCTACCCTGTCCAAGGAAGATGCGCAGAAGAAGTTCTTTGGAATAAACGCGGATATCAAGTACCTGGCCAGCTGGATCAACACCTTTGTGGGGCGTAAAGGCCGCTGGGATTCGCCTAAGTACCTGATCGGCGAGAGTTACGGCACCACACGCGTGTCGGGGCTTGCGCTGGAACTGCAGAACGCGCACTGGATGTACCTGAACGGCGTTATACTTGTGTCACCCACGGAGCTGGGCATCAAGCGCGACGGCCCCGTTGCCTCGGCCAATATTCTGCCTTACTATGCCGCCACCGCCTGGTTCCATAACAAGCTAAGCCCTGAGCTGCAGAGCAAGGATTTAACCGCGATGCTGCCGGAGGTGGAGGAGTTTACCATCAACGAACTGATCCCGGCAATCGCCAAAGGATGGTCTTTAGGGGAGCTGCAGAAAAAGGCGGTAGCGGCCAGAATGGCAAAATACTCCGGTTTGTCGGAGGAGGTGATTCTACAGCATAACCTGGATGTGCCTGCTGCCTTCTTCTGGAAAGAGCTGCTGCGCGACGAGGGCTTTACCGTGGGCAGGCTGGACTCCCGCTACATTGGCATCGACAAGCAGGATGCGGGACTACGGCCTGACTATGCGCCTGAACTTACCTCGTGGCTGCATTCCTTTACGCCAGCCATAAACCTGTACATTAAAGACCACCTCAAGTATAAAACCGACATCAAGTACAACATGTTCGGGCCGGTGCGCCCCTGGGACAACAGCGACGACAATACCGGCGATAACCTGCGCCAGGCCATGGCTCAGAACCCCAACCTGCACCTGATGGTGCAATCCGGCTACTACGATGGCGCCTGCGATTACTTTAACGCCAAGTATAATATGTGGCAGATGGACCCGGGCGGCAAACTGCAGGACCGCATGCGCTTTAAGGGCTACCGAAGCGGGCACATGATGTACCTGCGCGCTGAGGACCTGGCCAACGCCAACCAGGACATCCGGCAGTTTATCCTAGAGTCGGTTCCGAAGCCGGGGCAGCCAGCAAAGTATAAAAGAGACGGCGCCAAAGACCGGGCAACTACCCGGGCCAACTAAGGCAGCATCATAACAGAGAGGCCCCCTCCACGAACCAGGTGAAGGGGGCCTCTCTGTTATGATGCTGCCATCTCTTTAGACAGGCCAAACCAGCCCTTGTGCGGCGATGGAAGATGAAGCAGGTAAGACTGACAAGGAAGAAGCGAACATAGGTATAAGGCACGCGGGCTGCCTGAGTAACTTTAGTGCGTTATCCCATTTATGCCGGTACTCTTTCATGAATTCGCTCGGAGATTTCCCAGTTGTTTTCTTGAATACCTTATTGAAGTTGATGGCACTGTTGAAGCCTGTTGCATAGGCAATGGAAGCAATGCAGGTGGCATCGCCGTTCACGATGCGCTTACAGGCTTCGTTTATTCTGATCTCGTTTAAGAAGGCATTGTATGTTTTGCGCGTGTGCTTTTTAAAATACTTGCAAAAAGCGTGCGGCGTGATGTGCACCACTGCGGCAATGCGCTCCAGTGTGATGTTCTCGGCGTAGTGCTCCAGGGTGTACTGGTATACTTCATTCAAGCGGATATCCTCCACGGCCGGAAAAGGGGCAGCTGCGAAATCCGTTGTCAGCAGCTTATACTCCTTTACGTGCCGCGACAGGTACTGAAGTAGCTTGATGGAGATAAGCAGCCTTTTAAGCCCGGATGATCGACTGGCCTTCAGGAATAGCCGGGCGGCTTCGGGAGCGTAACCCTCCGGTATCTGCAGGCCCTGTCGCGTCTTCTCCAGAAAACTTTTCGCAAACTCCATCTCCGGCAGGTTAATCAGGTGACTAAGGGTGTTTTCATGCTCAAAAAAGATGTGCACCGCATGCACACTCCCCTCCACATTATTTTGGTAATAAATAGGGTCAGACTTAAGGATATGGGGTTGGTTAGCCCCGATGATATAGAAGTCGCCAGGGGCAAACGGCTGTGTATAGTTGCCTACAATCAGCGTGCCTGTACCTTTAAGTATAAGGGTAAGCTGCATTTCCTTGTGGCGGTGCATGTGCCCATAGAAGTAAGGTAGAATATCCTCACTTACAATGATTGACTCTGCCTGTGAAGCTGCTATTTTGAACGGGATTACTTTCATACCATATCACAGTTTGAACATAGTTAAAATACCGATTTTATATTAAAAGGTATAACAGAAGACCAATATTCAGTGAAAATTGATATATCGGGCTATGAATATTGCTATATAGCGTCGCCTGTCAGTCAAAAACCAGATTTGCGGCTAATTTTAGTAGCGGGAAAACGAGGTTGGGCAGTACAGCTGGGTTCTAAGTAAGCCTATCAGCTGTGCTGAATTCGCTCCATACCAAATCGTTACGGCGACTAGAAAACAGTGTGCTGTAAATCTGTAACTCCCTGAAAAGAGTATATAAGGGAAACCAAGACATAATGAACAGACTTCTGCTACTTATACTTCTCTTTACAGCCATCCTTACCTCGTGCAGCGACGAAGAGCCTACGCCTGATCCCAGTCCATCGGGTCACGCCTACACGTATCTGGCCCTCGGCGACTCTTATACCATAGGCGAGGGGGTGCCTGCAAGTGCGCAGTGGGGCATGCAACTGGCGGAGCTGCTTCGTGCCGAAGGCGTGGATGTGGCTAATCCCGTTACGATTGCCCGCACCGGCTGGACCACTAGTGACCTGGCTTCGGCTGTTGCCGCTGCCAAGCTTAAGCCGGAGTTCGACATGGTGTCGCTGCTGATTGGCGTGAACAACCAATACCGGGGCCAGTCGCTTGCCACCTACCGATCCGAGTTACGGCAGCTGCTGCAAACAGCCATCCGACTGGCGAAGGGAGACGCCTCCAACGTGCTGGTGCTCTCTATTCCCGATTGGGGAGCCACCCCTTTTGCCCGTAACCAGAACCGCGAGCAGATTGCCGCTGAGATAGATGCATTCAATGCCGTTGCCAGGGAGGAGGCTGCTAACGCCGGCGTCACCTTTGTCAACATCACCCCACTCACCAGGGAGGCTGCAAGCGATTTGTCTTATGTTGCGAGCGATGGCCTGCACTACTCGGGCAAGATGTACCGGGAGTGGGCCTTGCTGGCCTTGCCCGAGGCGAAGGAGATACTGAAGTAGCAGTTTATTCTGGCTGTTTTTCGACTCCCTAAAGATTAGTGTTATCTTGGATGGCATTAATTTGAACTATTCAACGCATGAAAAACCGCCTGTTGCTACCTTTCCTTGCCCTGCTCCTTTGCCTTGGCTTTGCCGGCTGTACCTCTTCCAAACCAGATGCCCCAGTTGTATCAGAAAGTATACCGCGCATCCTTGTCTTCTCTAAAACGAGCGGTTACCGGCATGCGTCTATCCCGGCAGGTGTGGCAGTACTGCAACAACTGGGGCAGGAGCATCAGGTAAAGGTAGATACAACAGAGAACGCTGCTTTCTTCGTGCCTGATTCGCTGCTGCAGTACAATGCGGTTGTTTTTCTAAGTACGACGAAGGATGTGTTGGATGCAGCACAACAGCAGGCTTTTGAATTGTATATCAGGAGCGGCGGAGGCTATGTGGGGATTCATGCGGCTGCCGATACGGAGTACGATTGGCCCTGGTACAACAAACTGGTTGGGGCCTATTTCTCAAGCCATCCGGAGGTACAAAAAGCAGAGATCAGGGTGCTGGACAAAAGCCATCCTGCCACTACGCATTTGCCTGACGTGTGGGAGCGGGAAGATGAGTGGTACAATTTCAAAAGTATGAACCCGGATGTATACGTGCTGGCCAACCTGGATGAGAAAAGCTACAGCGGAGGCGAGAACGGCGCAAATCATCCCATTGCCTGGTACCACGCCTACGACGGCGGTCGCGCCTTCTACACCGCCCTCGGCCACACCAACGAAAGCTACAGTGACTCGCTTTTCCTGAAGCATGTGTGGGGCGGGGTTAAGTATGCGATGGGAGAGAAGTAATAGGAAAAATCACCATGCAAGGCAGGAGCAGGTTATAGCCTGCTCCTGCCTTGCATGGTGATACAGCTTAAAATTCTCCTCTGAGGGTTAGCACCACATTTCTGCCGGGTGCACTGATGCCGGAGGCAAACACGCGGTAATACCTGTCGGAGATGTTCTCCAGCGCCGCCTGGAACTGCAGATTTGGGGTGATCTGATAGGCTGCGCGCAGATTGAGGGTGTGCCAGGCCGGCATGCCCTGCGGCGTGGCGTACTGCAGGTTATCTTCGCCGCTGGGGCTGTAATCTTCCAGTGCTTTTACGCCGTGGTACAGCACAAAGAACTCGCCCCGCAGGCGCTTGAGCTGCAGGTTTATACTTGAGCGTCCAAAAAGGGGCGGCACGTGGTCCAGCGGAATCTCTCCTGTCTCATTTTTGATGCGGCCGTAGGTGTAGTTGAGCGAAGAACTTAGGCTGAGGTAGTTGGTTAGGTCAGCTTGCAGGTTAGCGCTGTAGCCGTAGAGATAGGCTTTTCCTGCGTTTACGTTCGCTGTTACGCGGCTCTGTTCCCCGTTGTAAAGTATAGAATCCTGTCCGTTCAAGCTGAAGTTCTGCACCGTAATGGCGTCGCGATACCAGGTGCGGTAACCGACTACCTCCAGGTGCAGGCGCTCGGCTATACTTTTAGAGGCACTCACTTCAAAATTATAGGTGTACTCAGGGCCCAAGCCTGGGTTGGGAACAATCACGTTGCCCGGAGACGAATCAAACACCTTACTGAGGTCGTCGATGTTGGGAGCGCGGAAACCGGTGGAGGCAAGTGCGGCAAAGCGCCATCCGTTGCCCGGCAGCACCACGGCCCCCAGGTTGCCGGATAAGGCATGGTGGCGCTGCTGCACCTTATCCTCCAGAAACGGGAAGAAGGTCTTGTCCTCGAACCGGGCATCCAGCCCCACATAGCTGTAGCGAATTCCCTGACTCAGCACCAGCCACGGCCGCACATCCCAGGTGTTGGTGAGGTAGCCCGCGGCGCTGTGCATGCTCGAGCCCTCATCGGGGTAGCGGGTACTTTGCAGTCGGCGCTCGCTGCTCATAATGTTCTGCTCATCCGCCTCCGATTGCACGGAATTATAATTTGCCTCCAAGCCATACTGCAGGCGGTGCGTGCGCAGCTTCTTTGAGAAATCAGCATTCAAGCTATACACCCATACTTGCTCGGTTTGGTGTGACAGCCAGTTGTTGCCAAATCGCCTGTTGTGGCGGCTCTCCTCCAGGCGCTGCACGGCGGCAATGGCACGGGCTTCGTCATACAAGCTGGCCGGCGCTTTTTGTTCTAAAGTATAGGCGGCCAGCAAGCGCTCCTGCGGCCCATAGTACCACGCGCCATACTTTAGCCTGTCGCTCGAAAACTCCGTGAGGCGGTCGTAGCGGGGCACATCGGTGCTGGTGCTTAACTGTAGATTCAGTGTGTGGCTGAGGCTGGATGTGGGCTGAAACCTTATTTTCTGCAGCAGGTCGTATTGAGTGTACCCGGTTGGGCGCTGCACGTGCGGCTCCGGGTTCAGCAGCATTGTATCGCGGCCAGCGGCGGTGCGCGCGGCGTAAAAGTTGCGGATGCCCAAGTCGCCGTACGTGCTGCTGCGGTACCTGCCCTGGCGAAGGTTGCCGAAATCAGATACGGTGATGCTGGTGAGGCTGGCCCATTTCTGGCGGCCGTAGTTCAGTTGCACATGCCCGGTTTTCTCGTTTGGGGCGGAGGCGTAGCGGGTAAACGCACTGCCGCTAATGCTGCGGGCCAGCGTGTCGGGTGCCAACTGCGGCTGCAGTGTGTGGAAGTGCAGCACGCCACCCAACGCATCAGAGCCATAGATTACGGAGCTTGGGCCAAAAATCACCTCGGCACGCTCCAGCATGCTGTTGTCCAAGGTGATCACGTTTTGCAGGTGCCCTCCCCGATAGATGGCGTTATTCATCCGCACTCCATCCACCACCAGCAACACCTTGTTTGCCTCAAAACCCCGTAAGATCGGGCTACCGCCGCCCATCTGGCTTTTCTGCACCAGCACTTTTCCGGTTTGCTGCAGCACCTCGGCCGTGGTGGGCTGGCTCATGAACTCCAACTCGCGCTGACTTATAAGTGCCACCTGCTGCGGTACAAAGTTCCGCTCCTGGGCAAACTTGCCTGCTGATACCACCACCTCCTGCAGGCCATGGCTTTGCTGTGTTAAGCTAACCTCATACTGCTGTTGCTGTAGCTGAGCCGCCGTGAAACTTTTTGATTGGTAGCCAATATAATGAAACCTGAGTTTAGCCTTAGGAGAAAGCAGTGCGCGTAGCTCGGCCTGTCCACTGGCATCGGTCTGGGCCGAGCTATTCTCTGAGCTGATGGTGACGCCAGGTAGCGGCTCGAGTGTCGTTCTATCCCGCACTGTTACCCGTTGCGCCATACTTAAGTGGCACACTAGAAGTAGGAGCGGGAGTAAAAGCTTTATCATGTTGTTTAAACGTGAATTACCGCAAGATACAAGACGAACAGCTAAAATACTTGCCGTTATAAGGCAAAGTGCTCTGGGTACATACATTGCAACCCTACTTGAAATGCCTTTCCAGCATGCACTTTCGAACAGAAATCCCTAAACGGGTCCGGGCTTCCTCGTCATCTGAGGAAGCCCGGACCCATTATGCTAAGAAATGACTTTTCGCTCTTTAATTAAGTATAGTTTAATGCTTTATCTTTCATGCATCAGCTTTAGCGATTGAACTGAGCCCGCTGCCTGTAATCTCACAATGTAGAGGCCTTTGGCCAGGTTAGAGCCATCTATCTCAACTGTATTAATTTTTCCAGCTACAGCGTTGCCTGCCTTTAGGGTGAGGCTTTTGGCACTTCTGATGTCATACAATACAACAGAATATTCTCCATCTTGCGGCATGGTGAACCTTACTGTCGCATTAGCAGCAAAGGGGTTCGGGTACACTTGTAGGCCATCCTCAGGATGGATTACGCTCACCTTTTGCTTAGCTGCAAAGGTGGAAGAGAACCGGTTGCTCAACTCGCTTATTTCGGCAGCACTTAAAGCAGTAGTATAGAGGCGTACATCGTCTATTCCTCCTTTCAAACTTCTGTAGCCATCGCTTTGTGCCCCTATTGCCAGTATTAGATTGTTTGTGTTGATAGGCGGAGGAGAATTAAAGGTTTTGGAGCTGTTTTCAACACCGTTTATATATATCTTCATAACTGAACCATTATAGGTGGCTGCAATGTGCATCCAGGTAGCCCCATCAGTAGGGTAGGTGGCTGTGGAATTAAGTCTATAAGCGTCGTCTGCAGAGGCCTGGTTAAAGCGGAAGAAAACTTGGCCGTTACCGGAGAGGGAAAGTTCATACCCATCGGTTACATTGTTAATCCCTTTCCTGATCACATACATTGTTCCAATTTTCTCTGGCCTGATCCATGCTGCCAATGTAACGGAACCAGTGATGTCCAACGAGCTATGATCGGATACTGTAGCATACTGAGAAGAGCCATTAAGCCTAATTGCCGCTCCGGATACGCCTGCTATCCAGGTAGGGCTGCTTTGCAGGGTAGCATTATTCCCACGGCCAGAAGCATCAGCCAAACTCGAGCCGCTACCTTCGTCAATCTTCCAGTGCCCGGCCAGTGTGGTGGTTTCTACTGGCGCTGGCGCTGTGGTAAAACTCCATGTGGCAGACCAGCTGCTGGTTCCAGCCGCATTAGACGCTCTTACTCGCCAGTAGTAGGTGGTATTTGCCGACAGGTCACTGACGTAGGCAGATGTAGACGAAAGGTTGGCCTGATCAAAGGCTAAAGAAGAGAAACCTGAGCTAGTGGATACTTGTGCCTGGTAAGAGGCAGCACCATCCGCTGCGTTCCACATCAGAGTAGGAGAGAGTGCTACTCCTGTAGATGCATGCTGTGGCGAAGCCAACAGCGGTGCCTGCGGAGCCGTAATTTCTGTAGCGGCATCGGATGCCAGCACTCCAACTGCATGGGTGCTGTTGGAGGCTAGTACCACGATGTCTGATGTGTAGTTGTCTTTGCTACTGGTTGTGTTATTGTATGTTCCCCTAATTAAAACATTCTCAGAACCCATCGAAATTCTTTGAACGGAGGACTCCCGGTACAGAATATTGCCACCACTGTTGGAAGCGGTATAAATAACCTTTAGCTTGCCTGCCGTCTCATTCAGAATGACTATAGGTCTTGTGCCTTTAGTTGCAACCGGATAAAGATTATCCCAACTGCCTGAAGGCCGACGCACTAAAAGGGCAAGCTCTGGATATTGGGTGTTGCTATATTCTGTTTTGACGGCACAGTATAAGGTGCCGTCACTTGCGACTGCCATGTTCAGGTGATCGTCAGCCATGCCATTGCCAACATCCGCCGCTGACTGTGACGCCGGCACTTCATCAGATGTCCAGAGGGATGGATCCGTACCATCGGCATGGGTTTTGAAGCCGAACCTTTTGGTGTTTTGGTTCGACCAGAGTACGCCTATTTTGCCGGGTAAGGCGATAACTGCGCAAATATCATCGTCACTGATTCCCGTTGCCACAATTACCGGAGCACTCCAGCTATGGTAGGGGGCATCACTCCAGCGTACTTTCACGTCACTAACCCCTGCCGAGGCCAGCCACATCCTGCCTGTTCCATCTATGTCGATCGTGGCGGTTTCAACGCCTTTGTCAAGCGTCAGGCCAACGGTTGATGTCCTTTTAGACCAGAGCTGGTAGGTTCCTGATGCCGGAACATATTCCAGAGACACAATGGAAGAAGATGATCCAGTGTAAAGCAGCACATGTGTAATGTTTCCCATCACCTTACAGTCAGCCTTGGAATTTGTCTTGGGTGATATCCTTAGCATATGTGTCCAAGAGGTGCCATCCAGGCGCCAAAGGTGTGTGCCCGAAGAATTCGGTAAAACAACCCACCACTTGCCATTGTATATCCAGGGCTTTGACTGTGGTTTCTCCCCTGTATTAGTGGATACAGCCACAGGAGCAAGATTTGTTACGGACGTAAACTGAGCTGCTAAGTTAAATGCAAAAAGCATAGTGCAAGCCAACAGTAGTATGTGTTTTTTCATAAGCTATAGTAACAATGGAGAAGTAAATCTTGTGTATGAGCAGTAAAGCAATGTGCAGCGAAGGGATGGCCTGTAAGTAGTACACATGAACTATCTTACCTGGCTTGGCTGAACTACACATAAATGTAAGCATAGCCAAATGAGGAGAACACTGATGTATAGAAGTGGTAATTTATACTTATTTTAACAATATTTTGCGATAATATGATACTATTTTGGGAGTAGTTGCTTTTGACGGGTATACAGATTGATATTTAAAGCTAAACGTTGATCCAGAACTACAAATTTACAATTGTGCTAAAACACTCTTATATATGGCTTATAGCTAAAGGAAGAAGTACGCTTTAAACATGCCTGAGCCATTAGCTTATAAGGGTAGTTTATATATTGCCAAGGATGCAAGTTCACGAGGAAAGAAAGAGTGCCTGAAAGAAAAACCCTAAAGTGTAGCATATAAATTACTAAACCAGTGTAAAGCCCGCGTAACTTCGCCTTCTGTATGTAATATATGGAGCTGCTGCCCTAGCGATGTTTATAAAGGAATGTTCATGTATGGCGAGAACTTTTCATTTGCAACTTTGCTCTCAAGCGACGCAGGAGGCGCTGGTTTCCTGAACTTCCTGGAAAGCAGTAGCACATAGGCAAACGCCGTAAATCCTATCATCATCTCATTTACCTCCGATAGCCTGCGGAGAAAGTACCCTACTTCAGGCTCAAAAGGAACAAAGTCATTATACAGGTCAACGGCTGAAACCGCCACAATTGTGAGAAACCAGGTTGATAGTATTAACGGCACCCGTACTTTATTCAGAATGAATAGATTCAGCCAAACACCGATAGCGCCAGCCAACCCGAAGAACAGGTGGAAGTACTCGGAGTTGCCCTGAAGCCCCTTAATGTTGTGCAGGTTTGTTTCATTCTGTTCGTTTATCAAATTCAAGGAGTCGGGAGTTAAAAAGCCCAGGAACTGCTGCCCCCAGGAAATCTCCTCCATCGCAATTACAAACAGACCAAACGAGAACAGGAACAGAAATAGCCCAATGATCGGCGCTTCTCTCTTTTCGGATTTAATCCAGTAGGCTAAGTATGCACCCAGAATACTGCCAACCATCAGGAAAATGAATGTGAGCATTTCCACAGGATGATTTTCCTTTACCAGCCATTGCACATACTTGGTGGTGATTGGGCTAAACCATGCCAAAGTAAATAACAGCACACCAAGCATCGGCGTGAGCAGTAATACAGACACAGCTTTGTTTGACACGCGGAAATTCTTCTTTTCAGAACGTATTGCAGAGGAAGTACTTGCAATTATTTGTTTCATAGGAGTAAAGATGAAAGGGTCTTACAGAAGGTGCTTAACCATCATATTTTATACTTTGTGCCAGAGATGGCATCAGGGAACGTACACTAGTTTTAGTGATCTTGTGCTATAACTTGTCTTAAGCCGAGCTATATACAGACCGGCTGGAAGTTCTCTGGCATCCAGAGGAATTGCATTCAACACTCCCTCTTCTGCTGTGCCCTCCAATATGGTCATGATGTAAGCACCTTTCCCATCAAAAAGCTGAAGCAAAAATTTGCCTCCCTCCGGAACACTGAAAAAGATTGTCGTTTGTGTCAGGAAGGGGTTAGGAGCTGCTATAAGCTTATTCAACATCCTGCAGCTAGCAGGCGCAGCACCAACTGTAGCGTGCACACCGACAACATGTGTTTTGTTTGAGGCCAAAATCACCGCATCATAGGTATAGTTATCTTTGCTACTGGTAGCGTCATTGTAATTTCCCTCTATGAGTAAAGTTTCGGGGCCGAACGAGATATTAGCTGTTGAGGACTCTTTATAGAGAATGTTACCCCCTTCATCTGCTGCAGTATAGACAATTTTGAGCATGCCCACTTCCTCATTCAAAAGCACTATTGGTCTGGATCCGGTTCCTGATACCTCATACAGGTCGTCCCATTTTCCGGATGAGCGGCGAATCAGGAGGGCTACACTTGGGAGACCGGGAGCTTCGTAATTCGTTTTGACGGCCACATACAAGGTGCCGTCACGCGCTACGGCCATGTTCAGGTGGTCATCAGCCATACCCTTACGCAACGGAAGTCCTGATTGGAAAGCCGGAACTTCGTCGGCAGACCAGGCAGTAGGTGCTGCCCCGTCTGCATGTGCCCTGTAGCCAAACCTCTTTCCGTCCTTGTTCGACCACATTACGCCAATCTGCTTCGGAAGGGCCACTACTGCGGCAATATCATCTTCTTCAATGCCTGTGGCAACAGTAATAGGAGCACTCCAGTCAGTATAGGGGACATCGCTCCAGCGTACACGTACTTCAGGCGTTGCATCAGACGCTAGCCACATCCTGCCGGTTCCATCTATATCTATTGTGGCCGTTTCGGCTTCTTTTTCGAGGTTAATGTCTACGGCATCGGGCCGCTCTTTCCACAACTGGTAGGTATTGGAACCGGGCATATATTCAACAGAAAGCAACTGCGTAGTGGATCCTTGGGCAAACAGGAGGATATGGGTGACCTTGCCTACAACTTTGCAATCAGCTTTCGTGGTCTGCTTCCCTGACAGCTTTAGTACCTTTGTCCAGGTTGTACCGTCAAGGCGCCAAACATGTGTGCCTTCTGCATCTGGAAAAACAGCCCATTGTGAGCAGGCAAAAGACCAAACCTTCGACTGCGGTTTATCTCCTGTGTCCTCTGTGGTGGCCAGTGGCGTTAAAGGGGTGTGGGTGGTAATGATTTGCCCGTCCTGTGCTATGGCGTAGAGGCTTGTAAAGAACGCGCATGCGATGAAAAGAGTAGACTGTTTAATCATGTTAATCAGGTTCTAGCAATAACTTCATAAGATATAGTAGAGTGTAGTTTTCCTGGACCTGCTTAAAACTTTTAGATGCTTTTATCAGGTACATGCTTCGCCGGCTAAATAGCCCCCGCCCTTCGTAGTTGGAGAGGTTATAAGAGGTAAACGAGTAGTGTAAGAATTATATGTTAATTATAATAAAAAGTTGCATTAATTCACAGTAAATATGGAAAATTATTTATCCTGGAATTTGAGAATATTCTTCAGAAGATTATTAAAATGTGGGGAGGGTTACAAATGCTTGTTATTAAGGTTCTGGAGAAGATTATGATGTGAACCTTCTTCATGTAGAAGTAAACAGAAACGCTTTAAGCTGATAGCTGCTGCTCTTGCTCATGCATTTCAAAGAAGCCACACTTAGATGTGAATAGAACTTTTACTATGCTCATTTACCACTGCTGTTACCGCTGAACAAGAACGCATAATCCAGACTTGTTGCTTTGATTGTTCTTCTGTTGTAACCTATGTACAGCATTACAGAATTAACGGCTAATAAGTCTTAAGTATATAAATAATTATTATAATTATTTATATATTAGAATAAGTCAAATAGGTGAATATGGACAAAGAAAGCCAGTAGCCACTGTATAGGTCCTTATAATTCTCATTAAAATATTTTAATGTTTTGATTTTTAACTAGTTATGCTTTGTCCCGCCATTACTTCCAGCACACTCAGAAAATAAATTTCCAAGGTGCTGTCGGTTTCACTATAGATCATTTCAAGAATAACCAAAATACAAGTAACGGTACCTTGATATAAATTAGTTTTTTTATAACTATAATCAGAGTAAACATTTCAGTGCAATCTACACTGTGCGCCGAATATCTACATACTGTAGAAAACATACACATTATGTAACTTATTCAGAGAAATTAGGAATTTATGGATTGTGGTATAAGTGGTTGTGCACTAGACTGTTGTAAAATTTGGCAGTATTTGGCACGGTTCTTCTATACCGCACTCCCAAATTGCAGCGGTGCGAGGACATTTGAAGTAGTACTTTTATACGAAAGTACTTAGGAGAAGGATTCAGTATCGCCTAAAATTTTACAACTCCACTGTTGATTAGCATGCGAAGGTAGCTACCGTAATTGCTGATTTTTTTTGATGAAGTTACTCTTAAGAGAGGAGTAGAGATGGGTCCGCGAAGAGTGAGCTGGTTTACAGCAAGTATAGACATACAATTCTGTAGTTCACTTTAAAGAAAGGTTTAGTACCTCTTTTGTAGAAAATGTTCTTTAATTAAATCAAGTAATTATCCTATTTATTAACAGCTTTTTTAGCCAAATTACCCTTATCAATGAACTTTAAATTCCGTAACCTAATTGCCCCTGTACTGCTAGGTGTAATAGCAGTATCATGTGACCAAAAAGAAGTTGAAGAAGTAAACCCAGACGGATTAGCTAAAACATCAGTAGTTAGTGCCGCCACATCTGCCAACCTCTTATTCAATGAGACTTTCGAGGGAAGCTCTGCATTCTCAACAGTACACAAACAATTCGGCCCCTCCCACGCCTTCAACCTGGCAACTAGCCCTGTATTTGAAGGGTCAAAATCAGGACGCTTCGAGCTAAGAGATTCAGATCCGCTGACAAGTGGCGGTACGCGATCGGAAGTTCTTTTCCCTGCCCAAGATAACAGAGAGAGATGGTACTCGTTTTCTGCCTATTTCCCTGCGGACACTTATGCAAAAGACGGCAATAATGATATTATCAACCAGTGGCACCAAGGCACCAGCCCAGCCATGTCACTGCGAACCGAGGATGATAGGTTTCACCTTAAGGTAGGTAACACGAAAGATAACAGACAAGACATTGACCTGGGTGTTGTAACAAAAGGTGTATGGCATACTTTCGTATTTCACGTAATTCACTCTGCCAAGAGCGACGGACTGGTAGAAGTATGGATCAACGGAAACAAGAAACTTACTCGCTCTGGTGGCAACATGTATGATTCGTTCCTGCCAAGATGGAAAGTGGGTATCTATAAGTCAAGCTGGAACGATAGCGGTACAACAGATACGAAAGTAAGGGCTTTCTATTTCGACAATGTTAGAATGGGAAATGAGAAAGCCACCTATGCGGAGATGGTATCAAATACCGGAACAACTGCTCCGGCACCGGCTCCGACACCTGAGCCTGAGCCTGCACCAGCCCCTGCACCTGCTCCAGCCCCTGCACCTGCTCCAGCACCTACACCTGCTCTGGATGTACCTAATACAACAGCGCATGGCTTTACGCTGATAGATGCTGGAAGAGAAATTGGCATCATGCCTTTAACCAATGGCGCTACCATTAGCTTAAGTTCTTTGAACACCACAAGGCTTAATTTCCGTGCTGACATAGAGCAGACAGCTTCTGTTGGCAGTGTTAAGTTTGTTCTAAGTGGCACGCAAAGCCATACGTATGCTGATAATGCTGCGCCATATGCTATTTTCGGTGACAGTGGGGACGGTAATTACTATCATGGTGGCTGGGTGCCTAAAGTTGGTAACTACACACTAACGGCGACTCCTTATTCAGAAGCCAAAGGAAGAGGTACTGCTGGTACACCAATCACTATTAACTTCACCATCAAAAATTAAATTAGTTAATCATCAGTTTAAAAAGCAGAGTATTGCCACTTAGCATAGTAAAGAAGCTTTAGGCATTATTTAACAAAATAAAAAAGCAGCTGGATCTCCAGCTGCTTTTTTTATGCGCGCTCAAGTTGAGCATTAAATCAGTATCAGGCAAACAGAAAAGTTATGCACCTTACCGGTGGCAGCCAGGAAGTAGTCATTGCACGACGCACAGTTGTAATGTAATAGTATCGCCCTTTGCCTTGATAAGTCTCAGCAGCTCCATAGATGCCGCTCTCTATACATCGTAATATAAGACTGGTATTTTCACCTTATCCAAGCAATACCCCCGCCATATTTATCTCCTCACAGCTTACTCAAGCACCTCTTATAGAGGGAAACTGGCTGTTTTGGTTCTATATTCCAATAGCTGATGAGTGTACCTTCAGTAGCTGACGATAGTATAACTATTCATTCACCTCCTAAATTACTCCTTTGCCTAACTTTAGCCTCTTTAGTAAATTTAAATACATATTTAATTAAAAAAAATATTAAATTAGTTAAATAAAATCTCGCGAGTAATATTCTTAGTTACTAACTGAATTTTCAGGGAACCGGCTATTCAGCAACATAATATATAGATATTTAAGTGTTGAGACAGCGGTTAGTGATATCCAATGCATGTAAATACATTGGATAGGGAGGATGTGCTTTGCTTTAGTTTAAGCGCGCTAGTAAAATTTATAACTAAAGCTATAACGACTTTGTGACGACGCAATTTGAGTAAACGTTTATCAGGTAAAAAGTTATGATTAAATTAAGACACAGAATTCCTGTCCTGTACTTGGGAGGGGATGTGCTAACTCTATTCATGACGTTCATTTTCTCCTTCTATCTATTTGAAGACAAAAATTTTCAGGGCCTGAAATGGAGCATACTGCTGGCCCTGGTCCTCCTTTGGTTTTTCATCGGGTATTGGAGAAAACTCTACGAGATAAATAACTCAGCCAACTTACGTATTCTTAACTACTTCAGGACCTATCCCATACTTATAGCCATTGTTCTTGTGCTGTACTCAGTGGTCCCATTTGAGTTGCCTAACGTCAACGTAGTCATTGCCTTTATACTAGGCTTTCCGGTGGTGGCTATCCCCATAAATCTTCTTATGGCAAACATCGACAATCAGATTGTTCCTCACAACAGTACTAAACGAACGCTCATAGCAGGTATAGGGCGCTTAGCCGGCGATGTTGAGAAACGTTTGAACAGTAGGCTGAAACCCGGCTATGAGATAGCCGGTTACATTAAGTGTAAAAAAGAGGACTGTGTAGTTGGGCAGGACAAGGTTGTAGGTGATTTGAAGCACATCCACGACTACCTGAAGAACAACCAGGTTGATGAAATTGTGATAGCGCTACCTGTTAAGGTATCAAAAAAAGTCAGGAACATACTTAGCGCTGCAGACTACCATGGAGTAAGGGTTAAATACATTCCGGATTACCAGAATTTGCTCGGGACCCAGTATAAAGTAACCAGGTTCGGGCACTTAGACGCTGTAAATGTACGGCAGTTGCCCTTAGATGAAACAAGCGCATTTTTGTTTAAAGGCAGCTTTGATAAAATCTTCTCATTTGTTGCCATTGTGCTCCTGTTGCCTATATTCCTTATCCTTAGCGTTCTGGTGAAACTGGACTCACCCGGACCGATCTTTTATTGCCCGATCAGGATAGGAAAGGGGGGAAGACCTTTCAGGGTATACAAGTTCAGAAGCATGAGGGAAAATGACGCGGCATCAGGAGGGTATTTATCCACGCAAGTGAATGATATTAGAATAACCAGGTTAGGGAAGTTTATGCGAAAGTACAGCCTCGACGAGCTCCCACAGTTTCTGAATGTGCTTCTTGGTGATATGAGTGTGGTTGGCCCAAGGCCGCATAGAAGTTACCTGAATCAGCAACTGCAGGAAAGCGTGGACAAGTACATGCTCAGGCACTACTTTAAACCTGGAATTACAGGCTGGGCACAGGTAAACGGCTGGAGAGGTCCGACAGAAACCCAAGAACAGCGCGCACAGCGCACGCTGCATGACCTATGGTACATGGAAAACTGGACACCATGGCTTGACTTAAAAATTGTTTACCTTACAATTTTCAGCCGCAAGGCGTACAAAAGCGCTTATTGATAAAGGTTAAGACCTAGCTCATGGGAAACTTGTGGAGCAGCGATAGCATGAAAAAAGTGTCTGTTTCGCTCTTTACCGGCGTGTTGTTATTTGTCATTCTAAACCATGAAGAGCAAAGCCATACTTATCTACCGGATCAGATATATCAAAAGCCGAAAACAAGGCTTGTGACACTGACTTCGGACGGTGGCATCTCTTACGGACATTATGCGAATGAGGGCGAGACAGACGCCATCCATACTTTACCTGATTTTTCGTTTGCCGGATACATGGGAGGCGGTGTTGCATTGCCCAATCTTCCAGTAAAGGTAACGCTTAAACCACAAGAAGGAGATTGCAGGCCTCTGATCCAAAATGCTATAGACAAGGTAAGCAGCATGCCTGCAGATTCAAACGGATTCAGGGGAAAGGTGCTGCTGAAGGCTGGCACATATGCAGTAGCGGGCACACTAGAGATTAAAGCAGGCGGGGTGGTGTTGGCCGGGGAAGGTCAGGATGAGGGAGGTACTATTCTAAAGGCTGTAAAAGAGGCACAGCATACGTTTATTATAATTGGGGATGACCGTTCTAGCTATAATAAAGAAGAGGAGACTGCTATCCGAATCACTTCTGAATATGTTCCTACCGGCGCCACTTCTTTTAAAGTTCAAGATGCTTCAGACTATCAGGTAGGAGATACCATTCTGGTGCAAAGAACACCTAATATGACCTGGATAATCATGCTTGACATGCACCAGTACGGGTGGACGACCAAGAAGTATGCTGTTCCCCACGAGAGAGTGATAACGGATATAGACCACAACAACATCAGCGTTAACATCCCGGTTGTAGACCCTGTCAAGTTGAAAGAGGGAGGGGGGCAGATATTGAAAGCTAAAATAGATCGGAAGACAAAGAAATCAGGCGTCGAAAACCTTCGCCTTGTCTCCTCTTATGAACACGCTACCGATGAACTCCACGGGTGGGATGCTGTAAAGCTACGGATGGCTGAAAATTGCTGGGTTAAAAAAGTGACTGCGCAGTACTTTGGCCGCTCCTGTGTTACCATCGAGAAAAAGTCAGTCTTCAATACCATTGAAGACTGTGCCATGTTAGACCCAAAGTCACATACAAAGGGGCAGCGAAAATACTCCTTTTCCATTGAGTCGGGCAGCTTTAACCTGTTTCAACGCTGCTTTACAAGAGGCGGGCGCCATGACTATGTAACCGGTGCACGGGTGGCCGGGCCTAATGTTTTCTTAGACAGTTATGCGACTCAAACACATTCTGACATAGGGCCACACCACCGATGGGCTACAGGTACACTCTTCGATAATATTAAAGGCGGAGAAATGCGGGTACGAAACAGAAAGGGGAGCGGGACCGGGCATGGCTGGGCTGGAGCGCAGACAATGTTTTGGAACTGCACAAGTACCTCAGAAAAGGGAATAACGGTAGAAAGCCCACCCGGAAGTATAAACTGGATTGTGGGTGGCAAAGCCGACCAGCTAAGCGGAAATGGACATCGGGAAGCTTTTGGAGAAGAGGTGCAGCCGAGAAGTCTATACTTAGCCCAGTTGGAAAGCCGGCTTGGAAAGGGCGCAGTAGTTGCAACTACCACTGCTCAACAACGGGGCAAGCCAGCTACTGTACAGCATGCACTGGATAAGTAAATACTGTTACTTGGCATACTTCAGGACTTCGGACATCATCAACTCAGTAGTATCAATACATTCTGCCAGAAGCTTTTCCCGGATCTGCTTGAATTTATACTTCATATCCTTGCACGCTAGTATGGCTTCAGCTTTTTCTATAGCCCTTTGCTGGTCCTGCTCACTTTCAGTAAAGTTAAAGACAATCCCGTACTTACGCTCTTCTTCATCCGTGTAGCCTCTCCCGTCGTTATCTATAAAAACAGATGGGGTGCCGAGCACAGCAGCCTCAGATGCCATCGTGGCGCTTTCACCGAACAGCAGGGTGCTGTAGAAAATTGCATCGTGCATTTTGTTTATAGGAATACGGATGCGGTACGGCTCTAAATCATCAGGCAGTTTTGCCTCGGATGTAATAAAGACCCGCCCATACTTCGATATGGCTTTGATAGCCTTTCTTTTGTTTTCAAGGGACATGCCTGTATGGCCAAAGTCATGTGCCGCAGCCCAGGAGACAAACCTGACGATCACATACTTTTCGTGTGGTTTGATACCTAGTATTTCATAAATGCTAGGGTCGGGCGTAAAATAGTTTGGGTGCAGGTAGGCCAACTCCATATACCCGTTAAACCGTACGTGCTTCTCGCCGAGGTCAAGTCGGTAGCAGGAGGGGGTATACACCTTTGTGGCAAAGGGAACAGTGAGTTTGTGATGGAGACCAGCGTGCTCAGTATCGCTGAACACCAAAGAGGGCTTGCCCAGCAATCTGGCCACCTGCGAAGGATAGGGATGCAGAAAGTTAAGAAACAAGTCTGGCTTAAACTGCTGGCAAACCTGAATCAGCTTCATATCTGCGTAAATCATGTACAGAAACTTACCAACTTTGCCGTTTCGGCCTTTGCCCCGGTTAACAAACGTTATACCGTATAAATTTAACAGGGCGTGCTCCATCTCCTTGTTCCTCGAAACAAAAAGAATGCTATGCCCCTGTTCGCCCATCAGCCTAGCGAAGTTCCTGAAGTAATGCACATGGGCAGGATGGTTGATATCAATAAGTATTCGCATTGGGGGAAGCGTACTGTAAACGTGTTGGTTGGAATATTGGAGCGAAGAAATAAACAGCGTTTTCAGCGACTAAAAGGCCGGAAACTTCAGCTTTGAAGCTTGCTGTTTAACGCATATCTGATTTAATAGCTTTCGTATATATATTGAATAACTTGTTTGAAATCATGTTGTTGTCAAACTTACGAATGATGGGGTGCCTGTTCTGTACCCTCGCATTTTTCGAAGCGATGAGGTGCAGGCATCGCACAAACTCCTCTACTTTCTTGGGTACAATAAAGCAATTATCTACTCCCGAGCAGATGGATTCAACATCTCCAACATCATTTGCAACAACAGGAAGTGCGTTCAGGATAGCTTCTTTCACCACTTGAGGACTGCCTTCGGTCTTACTGCAAAGTATAAGCGCGTCTGCAGCTTGCATTAGTTCCGTCAGTTCTGTGCGGGAATAGCCGGCTAGCTCTATAAACTGCACACGTCTGGAGGTGGAGGCGGAGAAAGCGTTTATCACCTCAAACGCGAAGGCAGGATCCTTTACTTCACGGCTAAAGTTTGATGAGAAGAGTACTACAAAATCGTTTTCACCCCAGCCTTTTTCCTCTCTGGTAGCCTGCCTACAGCCTAACTTTATGTCTGTATCAATGCCGCACGGTATAACAGAAAAGTCTTTTTGAAAGTAAGGTGCCATTTTTTCTGACACAAGTATATTGTGCGATGAGAACTGTGCCGCTAGTAACGATAGTTTACGCTCTGATTTCTTATTGATGTCGCTGCCGTGAAAGGTGATAATGATTTTATAGTCTTTGAAAAAAAGGAGCTTGTTTAGAACAACAACCAGTGCAGATAAACCATAGTGCACATGTATAATATCCGCACCGCTTTTCTTTATGGTGCCCAACAGTTCCAAAACTGCCTTTGAGTAACCCTTGATACCACCCTTTGATATCAGAAAGTGCTGAATGTTTACCTTGAAGTTCTTAGACACAACATCTGCCTGCTCCTTCACGAAAGGGTGAGGTACACCTGTTTTTGATCGGCTGACATAAATTATTTTCATAGGAAGCAGGTACTATACGAGTGAATTCCTGTGGATACGGCTTTATCTAAGTAATGGCTTCTTGGTAAACCTGCTCAAAGGCTTTTCCCATACTTTCGAGCGAGAATGTCTCTTCTATAATTTTCTTACTTGCCCTGCCGAAAGATGCACGCTTCTCCTGGTCGTTAATCAGGTCGTTTATGAGAGCTATTATTTCTTCCTCCGACTGGTTTAGGATCAGGTAGCCGTTTTGATTATGATGCACTATTTCTCTCGTTCCCCCTGCATCGTTTGCCACAACGGGCTTGGCCAGAGACATGTACTCCATGATAGAGTTAGATATACCCTCTCCGTGCACTTGCTTGTTAGAGAATAGAACCCCAATGCTGCACGCATTCACCAACGCCTCCACATCATTGATTCTGCCCGGAAAGAGAATTCTTAAGTTGCCTGAACTTATACTTTGCAGCCGTCTGAATTCAGAATCATCCTTATCAACCCCACCCACGCCAATAAAAGAGACATCATCTCTGGCATTGGTAATCTGCTCGGCAATGCGGTAAAAGGTATTATAGTCTTTGTGCGGAGTGAAGGAGGCCGACATAATAACTGTATAGGGAGTGGCTATCCCATACTTGCGCTTTATGTCATCAATGCTGGGTAGCTCAGCAAACCGGTTCATGTTAATGCCGTTGTAGACCACCCTCGATTTTGCTGCCGGTGGCTTGTAGGTATCGATGCCCGCCTTGGAGTTAGAAAGTATGATTTTGGAGAAACGAAAGTTTAACCTGTCGATGAGGTTTGGTAAAGACCAGCGCTTAAGCTTAGGAGGAGCAGCCGTTATCTGGCTGTTCACTAACGGTACACCCTGTGCTATTACTGCCGGAAGGGTATAAAACGATTGCATCCTTCCCCACGCATGTATAATGTGTGGCTGAAACTGGTTACAGATGCGGTAAAACTGAAGTGGTAGTGTAGGGTCACTTCTCTTCCACCTTCTTTTAAGCACAACATGGGGTATGTTTAATTTGAAGAAGTCCGGGTAGTGAATTTCATTCTGTGTTAGGGCGACCAGGAGCTCATACCTCCCCTTGCCGTTCAGGTAAGTCAGCAGTTCTATCATGCGCCTTTCTTTTCCTCCCGACCGCAGGCTGCCAATAAAGAAGAGAATGCGGAGCTTATGATCTTTCTCCATGGCTGGTAAGATGTGCTTCTGAAGCTTTGGGTTTTATTATAGGAAAGTTAGAGGTTAGCCAGTGTGCCAGTGCTTTGTGCGGCGGTAGCGTATACTGCTGGCTGAGTTGCACTACCAACGCCGGGTGCACTCCGCGAAGTATAAATGGCACCCACTGTATCCCGAGTATTTCTGCCATACGAATGCGGTGGTTGCCCCCGCCTCCCAGGCAAAGGCTACCGTTCCGGGTAAGGTGGAGGCGTATCTCTCCGCTGCTGGGCATACCTAGTTCTTCCTGTGTCAGGTAACCGCTTTTTTGCATGGAGTCAAAAGCTTTGATCAGCTGCCTGAAGTATAGGTGCACCTGTTCCATAGTACGGCACCCTTGCGGCGGGTTAACTGACTTACGCTTAACTGCCTCAACCATGGAGGCATACTGGGGAGTAGCTTTGTACGTTTTGCCTAACAGAAACATGCCGCGAACTGTCTCGTGCAGGTCCCACTTCTTCGCGCTTTTCGGAGCAGGCTTAAAGATGGAGGGGAGGGGATGTGTCATGTTTATATCCCAATCGCCTTCCATGCAGAGTTTTCCTGGCTGGTAGTGCAAGCTTGCGTGCAGCTTCACCTTTTTTAACTCAACCCAATAAATGGTAGGTTTAGTTGGGGTAGGAAGCAACTGCACCAGCCTCTCAATAGGAGCGTTCTGAAGCAGGGCAGCCTCATACTGCAATGCAAACGGAATGCGTAATAGGCGCCATTTCCCGAGGGCGTAAAGCCTCCTCACCGGTTTGGGGACCGCGTTAACGTCGTATAGTTTCATTCATATAGCGTGAAAGAAATCAAAAAGGCCCCCACGCCTGGCCAGTTAGTAGTAAAAGAGCTTACCTGCAGCCTGCGGGGTAATGGCTTTATTTTTCCATGGTAAACTTAAAGTGGCTTTGTGTGAGATAGGACATAAAGGAGTTTCCCATTAACACTCTTCCCGGTTTACCCAGTTTGTTAGGTGTGCTCCACTTAATCACTGGTTTTCTGAAGCCAATTTCTTTCAAAAGCGACACCCAGGTTTCGGGCCGTTGGTGCTTGTGCCATTCTATAGTTGGGTTAAAGTAGCACTTCATTCCAATGGCGTTCAGGAAATTATCGCGGCTACAATCTGCTACAATTAGCTTACCGCCTTTGCTCATTTTGCTGTACACCGCCGTAAAAATTTCTTTATAGGTGTTGTAGCTGCTTTCTTTCTCCAAAAAACTGATGCAAGCCTCCTCATCCAAGTGGTTAATAGAGTTATGCAGCAGGACAATGTCATAAGATTCATCCTTAATCTGCCCGACGTAATCCTGTAGCGTTAGCGGCAGGTGCTCTATGGGAAAAGACGTGGCGAGAGCTGACTTGAATTCTTTAAATTTTTCTATCATACCGGAGTTAGAGCCGTCGAATTCCGGCTCCAGGCACACCACTTTCTTAGCGCCTTTTACGGCGGCATAGAAAGTGAGTAAACCGGCACCACCTCCTACATCCAATACGGTTTTATTTACAAAGTTTACACCTTCAAAAATGTAGTTAAGGCGAAATGCCAGATTCGGTTTGTTTGAATACATTTTCCGATCTATGGCCAAATCGAAAAAATTGCTTTTTACAGTTTTTAGCATAATCTTACTTGTTTAATCTTGATTTACAATCGTTAAGTAGATTGCTCCTAAGAAGGCGCCGGTGGGAAATTTACCAGGTGAATAAGGTATAACTAATTAGAGTTTAGGAAAAGTAGCAGGCTTTTAGCAAGTGCTTTATAGTTGTGGTGCTCTAAAACATAGGCAGATGCGTTTTCTGACATGGCCTGGTAAGTTGCAGGAGTGATGGTCGCATACTGTGTCAGTAAACCTTCAGGGCTGCTGTACACGATACCCAACTTGTGGTTTGTTAGAATGCCATCTGGATTTACATTGTCGCTTGAAAGTATGGGAGTGCCTACTGACATGGCTTCTAGGAATGTATTGCTGAACCCCTCATAGCGGGAGGTATTTAGCAGGAATTTCGCCTTTGCAAGGTAAGGCAACACATCCTGACGGCTTAAAAACCCGATGAACTTCACGTTGGGCAACTCCCTAAGCTTTGGCAAGTATAGGCCGGTTTCCTCATCCACTTTGGTTGTCTCTGCTCCTGCCACTATGAATTGCTCGTGTCTCAAGGTTGAGGCAATTTCATAAAGCAGCTTCAGGTTTTTAGGATACCGGAATGTGCCCAGCCACGCTATGTATTGTCGCTCCTGAATAGTAGCGTTTTGGGCAGACTCTATAATAATTGGGTTGGTTATTTTTACAGCCAGTTTATTTGGGAACGCTTTTTTGATTATACTTAGCTGGTGCTCATTCTGGCATAAGATGCAATAGGATAATCTTAAACCGGCTCTCTGAAATAGCATCTGCACTTTGGATGGATTCTTATAATAAAAGTTATCGTCTAGTACCACATCAGAAGAGATGCGAAGCACATACTTGATGTTGAGTTGACGGCAGATCAAGGCCAGCAGAAAGGACGTCCAGCCAGGAATGCCCTGGTAGAGATAGTCCGGCTTCACTTGCTTTACTTTCCGGTAGATGTAAGGGAAGCGATAATAAGCCCACCGTAACCAGCGAACTCCTTTTTTTCTATCGTATAGGGGAACCAGCTTGATGTCCTTACAGTCTTCTTTTACTGATTCCTTGTGGGTGGTGTTCGTGATAACATGCACCTCCTGACCAATAGCTGACAGCCCTCGAATCCAGCCATACGCCTGCACTGCCGCTCCGCCAGAGGGCTTTTCCTCCTGTAGCAGGATGTTCATGAGCTTGTCATCGAAAAATAAGAATCTAGCCATAGTTTCGTTAGTTTACTGGTGCATTGGGTAAATGTGCAAGTATGTGCGGTGTTGGCTGCAGCGAGAGCTGCCTACGCATGTATCAGATGGTGTTCTTTCTCTTCGTTCAACTCTACTTCTGTGCTGTCTTCCTCTTTGCAAAGGGGCAGGTTTAACAGCAGAAACAGTAGAATCATGCAGCCAACTTCTGTGTAGCGGCCAGTAATGGTGTAAGCAAGAAACGCGATGGCGCAAAACAAAACGATTAGCCTATCGGTGCTGTTTCCAACTGCACGATTTGCTTTGATAAATGGCGTAAGCACCATCAACAGGTAAAGCGCAACTCCGATCAGCCCGCTGGAGTGCGCAATGTTGTTCAGGTCACCGTGCAGGCTTCGCTCCTCGAGTGCGCCTCTGCTGTAATTGCCGCTGCTGTTAAAGAGCTCGAACCCGGTCAGAGGATCATAGTCGTTGTAAACGAACATGTCCCTGTAGAGGAGCTCATACTCCATAAAACGTTTCTCTTCTTCCAGCTCACGCTCATCTAACTTCCGGAGCGCATACCGTTCCTCAAAAACAGAAAGAAAATTTGTGTTTGCGATAACAAGAAAGCCCAGCACAAGGGCAATGCCGCTAAAGGCCACCACCATTTTAAGGTTCTTCTGCGCTATCAGGATGAGCACCAGTACAAAAATTCCCATAATGCATATGGCTATAACAGAGCGCCGCATAGACAGCATGATAAATGCCAGTGAGAGCGTGTAAGCAGCCAGGTAAACCAAGTTTCGCTTCTGCAGGAGCTTCAGCAGCACAATGAAAGCCGCGATGGGAATAATGTTAAAATCTGTAGCCGATAAGTTGCCATACAATATGCCGCTGCTAATGCCATACATGGAGTGGGCAGAGTACCTGAAGTAGGAAGACACCACCACGTTTGAGACAAAGAGCACCAGTATTATGCCTGCAGCATTGGCAAGATTATCAAAAATTTCTTTCCTGAAATGCTTCTGGTATATCGAGACTATCAAGGGCAGAGACAGAAAGAACCACATCACCGCAAGCAAAAAGGGTCTGATGGCAATCAAATCGCTGGACTGAAACATCAGCACGACAAAGTATAAAGCGAGGAAGATGGAGAAGACATTATGCCGAAGAAAGAACGCGTTCTTATTGATAGCGGTAAGCAGCAGGAACGACACCAGCGCATAGTACCCGAGCGAAGGAATCAAATGCACCTCAATTACCGTGTTTGCGAATACCAGAACAGGGACGTAAAGCAAGGACAGTTCCTTTTTCTTCAGAAAAAGGTAGCCAGCAAAAGCCCACATTAATAGTTCTAAGATATGGAAGAAGGCGTTCATGTTATATATCGGGTACTGAACCTGTCTAAGTATGAGCTGGCGAGAATAGGCCGTCAGTTGTGCCCACCGTGCGATAGTATTTTGGTATTATTTCTGATTTAAGGTAAAGGAAATTTGGTGATGTTTCACCGGGAGGCTAATAGCAGAAGCTTTTTCTGCTTTAACCAGCGTTTGATGCCTTTGTAGCGTGGCTGCAGATTTCGCAGCAAGACAATGCCTGCGTAAGGCAAGCGGTTCAGGTATGCCAGGTACTGCCAGTCTTCTTTCGAAAGCTCCGTGTACTTTGTGCGTTGCTGTATTTCAACGCTCTTTTTCTGGGGCTGACCGAATGCATAGCGGATACCCGCGTTGATAGCCTTCTTGGCAATGAATTCGTTTCTGTAAAAGTCACCCTCCTTGTAAAGGTCAAACCATGATTCTTTGCAGGTATCCATTTTGCCTTTGCGCATAGCGTTTACCGAACTAACATAGTTGTACTGCGCCAGGACCTGCGGCGTAAAGGCTACTTTATATTTGATGGCGATTTTTGACCATGTGAACTCATCTTCTCCGCCAAACATGCCAATCGGGAAACCGCCAACTGAATCGAACACACTCTTGCGCACAACCACTGCAGAGGAACACGGCACAGAGTGCAGAAACTTCATCTGAAAGAAGTCCGGCACAACTCCCTCGGGTAGGCTGCTGCCGTGCAGGATTGTTTGCAGCTTGGTTACCCTTCGATAGGCTGAGCTGTACATGCCGCAATCAGGAAATCTGCTTATCAAGCAGGCCATCTCCTCCAGAAAGTTCTCGTCCCAACAGTCGTCTGCATCCAGGAAGGTGACATAAGGAAACTGGGCATGCTGTATGCCATAATTCCGAGCATCCGACACACCGCCGTTTGGCTTTGACAGCACCTTCAGCTTCGGGTTTGAAAACGACTCCGCCACTTGCAGGCTACCATCGGTAGAGCCATCGTTCACCACGATTACCTCAAAGTTGCGCAGCTTCTGGCTTAAGACAGATATAAGAGTCGCAGCAATGGTTCGTTCCTTGTTATACAGCGGAATGATGACGCTAAATAACAGCGGTACACTATTCATTGGTCAGAAAGCTTAAAATGCGGTTGTACTTTTTAATTTGATTTAGATGCACGTGTGCTGCACCTTTTCGAAGTCCAAGCTCCCCGGAGATCCTTGAGAGGCAATATACTGCCCGCAGGTGCCTTGGGGAGGTGGAGCAAAGGGAGGCTATACTCTCCAGGTAAGCCGCTTTTTTTAAAATGGCGACTGACCAGCTTTCTTTATGGGCTACTGCGTTCCTGAAATTGTAGAAGTGGATGTAGTCTGTAATAAAAGAGCCTTTGCAAGAGAACATGCTCCAGTCAATGATCTTTATTGCCGATCCAACAAACAAGATGTTGCCCAGATGGAAATCGCCATGGGCACTGGTAGCAGGCAGCTGAACACAGCCCACCAATGCTTCGATTTTTTGAATTAGCCCTTTCTCCATGCCATGCAACTCCAGGGAGCGAAGCTTGTTAAAATCAAAAGATTTAGATGCCCGCTGCGTTGGGTAGTGCAGGGCTTGCTCCAGTTTCGACGCCACAAAGCGTTCTACTTCTTCAGCCTCAGCACCTGTTGCAGGTATTCCCTTTGCCATAGATAACCCCAGGAAATGTGGCCTAACCTGGATTACATCCTTCTTCCAGAAATGGGTTTTAAGTGCACACTTGTTTCCCGCTTCCTCCATGCCTTTAGAAGTCCTGCCAACAGGCATGAACAACTTATGCGTTATACTTCCGGTGTGAAAGATAAAAGAGTGCTTTCTAGCTAATTTAGAACCAATTCTCAGTATACCCTGCATCTAACTTTTCTTTAAGAGTTTTACGCCTTGTTTCAGATCCCTGGCAAACAAAAGTCCGTAAGCTAAGCCTCCTGCAGCCCCTGCAATGATCATATTGGGTAGCGGCGGCATACCAATGCGTGTTATCAGAAGTATGATGAACAGCATCATGGCAGCTCCAAGTACGGGCTTACTTAAAGCAGCAAAAACATCCTTGTCAGATACATGGATATACTTCTTCATGAAATAGTGAAATGTAATCCGTGACGTGGTGTAGTGTAGGCAAACAGCGTAGGCAACGCCAGTCAATCCAAAGTACTTTAGGCCGAAGTAGATGCCCGGGAGCGCGACCAGAAAAGTATTTGTAATGTTTAGGTAGAAGCTTACAGATGGCTTTCCTATGCTCTTTAATACTTCGGCGGGTGTTCCTGAGATGGCAAAAATCATCGATGCGACAGACAGGATACGCAGTGGTGCAGCTGCTTCTACCCATTCCTCCCCAAACAGCACAAGTATAATATCCGGTGATAAGCCAATGAACAGAACAGAAACCGGAAAGGTAACGGTTGCCGTCAGTGTCATGATCTTGAGGTAGTACTCCCGTATCATCGGCAGGTCATCCTGCATCTTACTGTAAACAGGGAAAAGCACCTTGTTAAAGATGGAATACAGCTGCCCACGCAGTGCTTCTGAAAGCGTAAATGCTAACGTGTAGACACCCAACATGTGCGCGCTCACCAGCTTGCCAATAATCAGGTAATCCACGTTGTTCCTGAAAAAGAACAGGATGCCATTTACCTGTGTATAGGTGCTGTAACCGGCCAACTGCCGCAGCGAGCTACCTTGGAATGTAAACCTTGGCTTCCATCCAACCCTGGCCCAGTAGGAAATGAAAATGATACCTGATCCAAGCAGGTACTTCATCACAAGGCTCCAGACGCCAAACCCAGAAAAAGCTAACGTAATCGCAACGATAGAACTCACAACAGAACCGGAGAAACGAATGGTGACCAGTGTTTTGAATGCGAGCTTTTTAGTAAGTATAACCCTCGGAATAATGGTGAGGATGTTGAAAAATAAGTATAAGCTTAGGGCATTGAGTATAGGCACCAGCCGTGGCTCCTGGTAAAAAGATGCTCCAAACGGTGAGATAACCGTAAAAAACAACGCGATGAAGCCGGTGCCTATGGCTAAGAGAAACCAGAAAGCGCTGGAGTAGCGTGTTTCTGTCAGTGCGTCTTCCTTCTTTTGAACTAAGGCGTTGAACAGCCCCATGTCCGATATCACCTGAAGGAAGTTGATGATGATCATGGCCATCCCAATTATGCCGTAGGCTTCCGGCAGCAAGAGGCGGGCAAGGATAAGCTTTACTACAAAATCAGTGCTGCGCGTACCGATTACACTAATCGTGTTCCACTTTATGCCCGAGGCAATGTTCTTTTTTATACTTGCTACAGCCATTAGCGGGAAAGTCTCTAGTCGAGCTTTAGGGTAAAAAGGTTATCGTATACTTTGGAGTGCTTATAGATTTCAGAGATGATGCAGTCCCTTGCTTCACTAATTGTCAACTTAGAGGTGTCTATGCTGACGTACTTTCCTTTGGAAATTACCTCTGCCACTTTCTTGAATTTGGTGATGTTGGCCCTGCTTCCCTCCAGTGTAATCTCTACAGGCTTTCTGCTGACCAAAACCTCCGGATCAGCATGAAGAAAGAACACCAGATCCGGTTTGGGAAGTATGGTTTTATAGAGCAGTTTCCTACCAGGGTTGCCGTTTGAAAAGACAAAACCGGGAAACCTGTCAATTAGCACGACTGAGTACTTAGACTTCATCTTTACAGGCAGTATCCGGAGCATAAACTCAGAAGGAAGTATAACCAGTGTTCGTAGCAGGCCCAGCACCCTGTTCAGTGGTTTATTCTGTGATCTGCGCGCGTAAAATCTTTTGAAGAGGGGAGTGGTCCAGCCGTTTTCTCCCATCCCCAAGTATAGCAGGCTGGATTTAAGGTTTAGCTGCTGCCTTACTTCCTTGATCAATGTGGTTTTGCCAGCACCGTCGGTTCCTAAAAAGAGCACATTCAGACCATAGCCATACTTGGTAAACCTGCTGTTGCTCCTGACCATTTCCTTTTTCTCATGCCTGAAGTATGGCGCCACCAGCTGCTGAAGCTCCTGTAACTGCAAAGGGAAGGAGCGGTTCAGCCAGCTTTCCATTTCCTCCAGTAGCGGCAGCATTGTAGGTTCACATTCGGCTTTATAGCGGGTAATGTAGGAGCTAAGGTAATGGCGATGCTTCTCCTCCAGTTTCCCTCTCTCTTTATAAGCCAGATGGGCAGCATACAGCAGCACCGCATCCAGGCCAGTAGGGCGGCAAACTCCTTTGTTGTTCAAGGTTGCCTTTGCCAAGGCGCCATCTTGCTGCGCATAGGTAAAACAATCGTTGTGGCCATGGGCAAAGGACAAGGCGTACTTTACATCCAGGTACACTTCTGAGTTTGGCAGGTAGTAGAAGAAATGGTTGAGGTGCCGTGCAGGCTCCTTGCGTTTATACCACCCTAGGGAGAATAGTAGCTCCTCGAATACACGTTTATCATCGGCACGAACAAAAAGATCCACATCAGCAGATTCGAAGTCACCCTCAAAATCTGTCAACAAGAAGTACTTTATGTTAGTACTGTTTAATGTGCCAAACAGCAGAGCTAGATGAGAATTCATGCGCTAGATGGTCAGAAATTGGGAGTTAAGTTATTACTAGGCTGCTTCAATACTGATTTCCTGTAGTTTCTCTATTGCGTAGTAGGCTTTGTACCAATCCGTGAACTTCCGGAGGCCTTCCTCTATCGTAGTATCCGGTCTGTAATTAAACTTCTCTATCAAATCATCAATATTAGCCCACGTAGCTGTCACATCGCCAGGCTGCATCTGCTTCAGTTCAAGTATAGCTTCCTTGCCCAGGCACTTTTCTAACTCCCTGATAAACGTTAGCAGCTCTACCGGCTGGTTGTTGCCAATGTTGTAAATGCAGTAAGGGGCAGATGAGCGGGATGGGTCTGGTTGTGTATTGTCCCACCCTTGGCAAGCAGCGGCAGGACTGTCTATCACATTTACTACACCCTTGACAATGTCATCAATGTAAGTGAAGTCCCGCCTCATTTTGCCGTAGTTAAACACCGGGATAGGCTTATTATGGCAGATGGCATCTGCGAAGGAAAAGTAAGCCATGTCCGGCCTGCCCCAGGGGCCATAAACGGTAAAGAAGCGTAGTCCGGAAGTCGGTATTTTGTACAGGTGACTGTAGGTATGGGCCATCAGTTCATTCGCCTTTTTGCTGGCCGCATACAAAGAGATGGGGTGATCCACGCAGTGCTTTACCGAAAAGGGCATAGTTCCGTTTAAGCCATATACGCTGGATGAGCTGGCATACACCAAATGCTTGAGCGGGTTGTGCCGGCTTGCCTCCAGTATGTTCAGAAAACTGATTAGGTTAGACTGGGCGTAAGCATCGGGGTTTGTGATGGAATAACGGACTCCAGCTTGCGCAGCCAGGTGCACGATTACATCAAAGTGCTCCTTCGCACAAAGTGTCATCAGGGCTGCTTTGTCTTCCAGATTCATCCGGATAAACCTATAGCCGATGTGCTTGCTGCTCTGCACTTCCGTGTGCCAGTCTACTAGGCATTGGTCAATACCGCTTTCAGCCAGGCGGGCAAATTTTAGTTTTGGATCGTAGTAGTCGTTGATATTGTCTATTCCTACTACTTCATCCCCTCTCCTTAACAATTGCTCAGCCAAGTGAAAACCGACAAATCCTGCTGTTCCTGTAACTAATATTTTCATGTGCTAGCTGTTAATATAATCCCGACGCTACATATTATTTTATTAGGCTTTCTATACTTTCACTGCGCTTGCCGTATCAAGCTCTGCATACATGAAGAACCCGAGCGATGGAAGCGCCACCTTGATTTGATTGTTCTTGACGGCTACCACGGTGCCCTCTTTATCCATCAGAGAACCCGATGTTACCTTTACCTTGTCGTTGACGTTGAATGCGGCTCTTTGGACCTTAACAGTGCTGTGCTCCTTCAAAAACTGGCTGATGGCCTCTATTTCTTCATCTCTGATAACAGCAGGTTTGCCCAGCCAATGCACCAGGTTGATGATGCCGGGCACCTGCCGGAGATGCGGAAACTGTTTTTCCTGGAGCCTTACAAACACATAAGACGGTAGCAAGGGCGCCTGTATTAATTTCCTTCTATCACTCCACTGTCGCATCACTTTGTTCAGCGGGCAATAATTTGTGACGTTTATCTGCGTTAAAGCATCAGCTACCTTCTTTTCCCAGCGCGGTTTTGTATACACCGCATACCATCTCTCATCCATAGCCACGTCTTTAAAATTTGAATAATCCGTCACAGAAGTATAAGGCTTCGCCTTCCTCAGTCACATGCCGTAACCGGGTTGAGGGGATTTTGGAGTAGCTGCTTGCATAATATATTCTGAGCAGCCACGTGGTTGTGGTAGCAGCAAGTATAACTGCCACCGTGTTAGTTTTGAAATTGCGCGCTTCTCCTAAAGTATGACTGGGGGAGAAGCAGGAGTTTATGCTTTTACTTTCCGGGACATGTATGTTTTGTCGCCATACCTGTTCTCGTAGCCATACCCGTAACCGTAGCCGTACTGCCCCTTGATGTAGCCCCTGGGTTTTACCCCATTAAAGATGATGGCTACATTGTTCAGAGAAGCTAACTTATTGCTCTGCGACAGGCGCTGCACAATGTTTTTTGGAGTATAGGCATGACGCATCACCAGCAGCGTAATGTCGCTGTACTCAGAAAGGAGATAAGCATCCGAAATCAAATCGATAGGTGGTGTATCGATGATGATGTAGTCCATGGCACTCTCCAAGTAGCCGAACAACTGCTCCAGTTTACCGTTCAGCAACAGTTCTGTGTGGTCGCCAACATCCATCCCAGCCGGAACCAAGTACAAATTGGAGCAAGAGGTATCTCTTATAATCTCATCAAGGGCAACCTCCTCATTCATGAACTCGATAATGCCGGGTTGGTCGCGCATCTCGAAAAGGTTGGATGCGTTTGGATTCCTTAAGTCGAAATCAAGGAGTGCTACCCGTTTTCCTGAAGAGGCCAGGCTACAGGCTAAGTTCGTGCTGACATAGCTCTTGCCTTCACCCGGTATACTGGAGGTTACCATAATCTTCTTTTTTGTGAAGGTGCGCCCGTACAAACCCATTGTAGCCCTTAACTGCCGGAACTGTTCCACAACCGAAACCTCTACTGGCTTCTCAAATGGCGCTTTCATCTTGGACTTAGAAGTTGACAGTTCCGCTACAATCGGAAACTTTATGTGGTTTTCAATTTCTGACCTAAACAGCAGTTTACTGTTAAGCATCTCCTTACCGGCTACCAAGGCCACTCCAGACCCAAGCGCAAACAGAATTGCTGCCACATACGCGTACAGCGGTTTTGGGCTAATCGGCTTCTTGGAGGATGAAGCCATATCCACAATCCGGATATCTTCGGCAGTTGGTGCATACGAGAGTACCGTTTCCTCCCTTTTCTGAAGTAAAAAGCTATAGGCATTGTTCTTAACAGACTGCTGCCGGCTAATTTCCAGCAACTCTCTTTCCTTCTGCGGAATGTTTTGTATAACCGCGTTATACCTGTTGTTGGTAGATAAAAGGTTGATGCGGCTTGCCAGGAGGTTGTCGCGCTGGTTCTGTATGTTCTCCAAGATACTTGGCCTGATGCTACTGATTTCCTGCGTCAGCGACAGGATAATAGGGTTGTTCTCAGCCGTTGTTTTGCTTAGTTGCTGGTGCTCGATCTCAGTATTGTAGAGTTTCTGCAAAAGCTGGGAAAGCACCGGATCATTTACTCCTAATGTAGAGGGGACAATTCCTGTTGTGTTCTCTTTCGAGATCACGTACCGCTCAACCCGATCCAACACAGCTAGTTGCAGGTTGATCTCTGATATGCGGCGGTCGTTGTTGCCGACATTCTGCAGAAACAGTTTGCCCTGTTCATTTAAATCTACGGCTCCTTGCGCAGACTTATACTGCACGATTTTCTTTTCAAGCTCATCCAACTCCTTTTCTATAATCTGGATTCGCCCCTCTACGAACTCCAGGGTCTGCGCTGCCAATTTATTTCTGTCGTTAAGTGTTTCCTCCTGGTAGGCATAGATTAAGGTGTTTAAAACATCCTCTCCACGCTCGGGCACCTCGTCCCTAACATAAAGGTTAACAACGCTGGAAAGCTTACCCGGTGATTCTATGATCACGTTGCCAAGCAGCTTATTGGCTGCTGCTTTAGGATTAACAAGGGAGAAGTAAAAAACGGAGTTAGGGGAGACTATGGTTCTACGGGCATTGCTGGTAAAACGAATTACACCATAGGGGGTATTCAGCCACTGGTTTAGCGGGTAAATTTTGTTGTTAATTGTCAGTTGCCGCCGCTGCTCATCAAAAGTAAAGTAAACTTTCGCCTGTTCCTTTACTTTTTCCGGCGACTGAAGTTCTATGTTGATAGGGGAGGTGATGTAGGCAGAAACGGACTTAAACTCTTCGTCCTCGAAAACCGGCGCATATAGGCCTAGCCTGTTTACCACTTTGTTCATCAACTCATGAGAACTAAGCACATTTATCTCGTTCTCTACAATCTTGTTAGAAGTAAAGGCATCTATCGATTCCGTCATTTTCGAGTCGTTCACCCCCTTCTTCTCGTCTTTCACAATTAGAGAAGCAGTGGCTGAATAAACAGGCGTGGCATAATACCGCAGGTAGCCCCATGCGCCTAGCATGGATACTGCGAGTAAAATAACAAACAACGGCCAGAAAGGCAGATATTTAAATAAAATATAGCCTACTAAGTTATCATTAAGTTTTGCCTTCTCCATAATTCCATCGTGCTTATCTTGTCAAACGGTCGATACTAACAACAACCAGTGTAAGGCCGCTTAGGGCCAACGGCAACCACTGCCTTAGGGCACCCGCACTTGCAATTTTTGTTTTGTTAGGCTCCACATAAATGATGTCATTTGACTTCAAATAATAGTAGGGGGAGGTAAACAACTCGTTTGTGGTTAAATCAACTCGCGTCAGTACGCGCTTTCCCTCCTCTTCTCTTATCAGAAGTATATTGTCTCGCTTCGCATAAATGGTAAGGTCTCCTGCCAATCCGAGCGCCTCCAGAAAGGTCAGCTTTTCGTTCGGCACAGTAAGAACAGATGGGCGTGCTACCTCTCCTAAAACAGAAACTTTATAGTTCAGATACCTGATGTCGACAATCGGACTTATCAAGAGCTTCCTGTCAAGTATCTCCTGTCGAATCTTATTCTTTAGCCCTTCCTTTGTTAAACCAGCGGCTTTTATGTTTCCGAGTAGCGGAATCTGGATAAACCCATCCCGCTCCACCAGGTATCCGAAAACTGGCGAGATGGTGTTAGTGGCATTGGCGTTTCGAATGGAGTTGTTGCTGGAGACGTTAAACATCTCAGATGCATCAGGGTTCAGGCTGCTGATGGTAATGCTCAGCAAATCATTTTCCTGAATTACGGGCTCTAGCGTCTCTATTTTGTCTGCAAATTCTGAAGCCTGGATGTTATTGAAGTAGATGGCTTCGCTTGTACCTGCACAGGAGCAACCAAGCAATAGCAGCGCAACAACAAGAACAGGTTCTATAAAACTGTAGGACTTCATTCGAGAAGACATAAAGGCTAAAAAGAGAATTATTCTAGGTTTAATTTAGGGATTAATACGATTCCTAACAAATAATTATAAGTAAATTGTTATAAAAATAATAAAAATATTTATGATTCATTTTTAGCTAAATAGAATAATATCTCCACTAATTAAAAAGGATGTTACACAGATAAGTCACAGTATGTGAGGGATAAAAAATAGATCGTCAAGTGAGAGAAGTACGGCCGTAAAAGAGCGACTCTAACATTATAGTAATACCTTGAGCGAAAAATAAAGCATGAACGCCTTAAGGAGCAAAGGATAATGCAGGATAGCGCAGTGTGTAGGTTCAGGCGCTGTTAAGAAAGGAATAGCTAAGGCCTTGAAGTTACTTTTTCAGCTTCCTGATCTGCTTCGGGAAGAACCACAGGCTCACGCCAGTTAGGGTGAGCACCAGCAGGCCGAGGCCCAGCACGTTCATACTTACCAGCTTAAAGCCGTCGCTGATGATAGAACCGTCGTGCAGGTGCTCAATCCAATCAGAATGCCTTTGCGCCACCGAGAGCACCTTTCCGGTGCCACCATCCAACTGCACTTCCCAATAGCCTTCCGCAAAAAGCACTTTCACAATGCCTTTATCCGGGCGTGCCTCCAGGCGATCGATTGGGACATCCGGCATCCCCTGGGCAGAATCCAACGCAGCGGTAGCCACGCTGGCCATGTCCGCAAGCGGAATCCACTGCGTCAGGTCTGTGGTCAGGCCATCCTGTGTTGGGGGCTGCAGCAGGTCCACGTTTTTTTTCCAGCCAAGCAACAAGCCCGTTATGCTGCTTATCAGCAGGAACAGGCCCAGGCACAACCCCAGGTAGCGATGGTATACACGGTAGTTGCGCAGCATGCCTGCAAGGCGGCTTATACTTTTTTTAGACGTAGGGTTGGTACTCAAGTGCGGCCTCTTCTTTGGTTGATACGCTACAAGGGGTTCTGAAACTAAATATCCCACTATTCAGGCACTATTCCAATTATGACAGGGCTTGTAGCTGGGGTTTATTGTTGTAACAAGTATAAAACTTTACATCTGGCGCAAGAGCAAAGCAACCTTTGTCGCCGTTTGCTACTCTTGTTTGTGAAGACCCTTTTACCACAAAAGAACTATGATGAACTATGTTTTCGCTTTTATGGGACTGCTCCTGCTAGGGCAGTGCCACCACGACCCAACGGGAGATGTAAAACCACAGGAACAAGCATTCGGGAAATCGTTTGTGTTGGAGAAGGGGGAGGAGGTAGCGGTAAGCGGTAAGGCCGCCGAAAAGCTGACGGTCCGGCTCAGCAACCTCGCCGACTCGCGCTGCCCGGAGGATGTGGTTTGTGTGTGGATGGGGAATGCGGTTGTAGGCCTGACCGTTTCCAACGCCAGCGAAAAGAACAGGCAGCTGCAGTTTTGCCTCGGCGACTGCCGCCCCGACCCGGTGCGCAACAAGCATACCGTGCGTACGGAACTGGGCCAGCAGGCATACGACATAACTGTGCTGGAGGTGCTTCAGCTGCCAAACTCTAAAAACCCGGAAGAGGCCAAGCAGGTGAAAGTGCTGGTGGAGCCTGTCGGCTGATCTCGTTCCGGAGCGAAGCAGAACACATTCTAAAGTACAGCTGTGTACAGCTCGCTTTTTAATTTTATCCTCAACATCCTTCCCTTCCATGAAGCAACTACTCACCCTTTTCTTCCTGCTGCTTTCGCTTTATGCCCCGGCACAAACTATAAAGTTACAGGGCAAGGTGTTGGCAATAGGCAGTTCTGAGCATCTGTCCTATGTCAACATCGGCATACGAAACAAGAACATCGGTACCGCCACTGACGAGCACGGCAGTTTTATACTTGTGCTGCCGGCTGAGCGAAGCCAGGACACGCTCACTTTCTCGGCTATAGGCTACCAGGAGCTGTCGGTGCCAGTGCGGCAGTTGGCGCAGGCCCAGCCGCTGGAGATAAAGCTTCGGGAAAAGGAGAATGCCCTGCAGGAAGTGGTGGTGACAAGCCGTAAAATGAAAATCAAAAAGTTAGGTAATACCGGGCGGCTACCGGGTGTATGGGGCATGCCTGAGAACAAGGAGGGCAAAGATGTGTATGAGTTTGCCAACTTTATCAGGGTAAAGGGCAAGCCGACAGAGCTACTCTCAGCGCACTTTTACCTCGCCAGCGGCAAACTGGATTCGGTCCTCTTCCGCATTAACCTGTACAAAAACAACAACGGATTTCCAGGCGAGCGTCTGGCGGATAAAAACATCATGCAGCGCCTGACAACCAAAGACGGCTGGATCAGCATTGACCTACAGCCTTTTGGAGTTTACGCTGATGAGGACTTCTTTCTGGGGATTGAGTACCTGCCGGCAGCGGGCGCCGATAAGTTTGCTATCGCCTTAGGTGCTAAGCTCGGCGGCAGCAGCTATTCCCGCCAATCCAGCCTGGGCACCTGGGAAAAGTTTGTAGGTGCCAGTTTGAGCGGCTATGTAACGGTAAGGCAATAGCGTTTTAAGTTCAGAGTCTCAAATTCTGAGTGTTGAGTTAGTTCTATAGTAGTGTTTAAATTGCCAGTAAAACTACCTCCGGCCTCTCCGCAACTAGAGGAAGAGTTCTGTAACTGAAGTATGGGTAGTGTAGTTATGGCTGTAGTTGCCCCTTCTCCCGAACCCTCTCCCCATAGGGGCGAGGGAACTTTGCTGTAAGTTTAGGCGCCTTTGATTCAGCAGAAGTAAAACACCCCTGTAGTCCCCTCAAGGGGACAGTTATACTTGTTGCATGGCGAAAGCATTTGCTGTTCGATTTGATTCCAGTCATTGGGTTAAGCGCCTTGTGCATGTTGCGGTGCCCGCTCGGGCAGCCCGCAGCGGAGCGAACAGAGGGCCCCTACCCCCGGAGCAGCTTCAGGCACACAGCGGGATGCCCTTATCGAGGGCCCCTACCCCCAGGACGAGGCCTCGCTCCTATAGGGCCCCAAACCCAGCCGTGAGCGCTCCAACGTATGAGGTGAAACGGTTGGTGTTTGTAAGCTGGAGGATGAACAGTAACTAACAAGGACAGCTTGGCTGAGGTTGCATAGAACAGAGCCTATGGTAGTATGGCCGCAACAAGTGTAGCCGTCGCTAAGGAAGTATGGCTTTGCAAGTCAATTGAGTTGCAAACTTAGCATCATTATTAGACATAAGTCTGAAGACTCGCGCTAGCAGAGGGTGAACAGCAGCCATAGAATCATCTATAAACAAAAACACCCCGACCACAAGTATGGCCGGGGTGTTTCAATACCAAGCAAGTATAAACTTACTGCTTAGACGAAGTGGGCTCGGATTCCTTTACTTTCTCCTCCTTTTTCTCAACACTGATAAAATCAACATTCTTCTGCTGGATCAGCTTGTTTAGCGCAGGCACATCCTGCTCCATCACTTGCTTCAGAAGATCCAACTGCGCATCAATCTGCGCGGTGATTTCTTTCTTGAAATCATAAGCCTGATCGGTTGGGCGGAAGTCGCCGGTGCTGACCTGGCCCACCAGGTTCGCGAGCTTGTTGTTGAGGCGAATCGGGTAGTTGAGCGGGTCCTGGCCACTGCGGTTCTTTGTCTGGTACAGCGTATCCTCAATCTTCGTCATCTTTTTCTCGATGCTGTTGGCCTGCTCCACAATGTCCTTGTAGCTGTCGTTGCCCTTCAAGCTGCCCGTTAGGGTTTTGAGCTGGCCGCGCATGGTGCGGATGTCCTTGATCGCATCATGCGTCTCGGTCAGTTTGTTGCGCACATCCATCAGGAACGTAAACTGCGCCTGCAGGTCTTCCGGCGATGCTTTGGTGCGCGGGTCCTGCAGAATGGCGAATGGCTGCTCCTGACTCTCCTTGTTCACCGTCAGTTTGGCTGTGTAGGTGCCGGGGATTGCCTCTGGTCCCTGTGTGCCGCCGCCCCAAAGTATAAGTCCGTCAAATTTGCTGGCATCCGGATAGCGCATGTTCCACACAAAGCGGTTCAAACCCTCTTTTACTTCCAGTTGCTCGTTCTTCTCCTTCGCATTGCTGGCGTAGCTACGGATAAGCTTGCCGCTTGGGTCCATAATCTCCAGCTTCACCACAGTAGCGGTATCTGGCTTGTTAGGCAGGTAGTAATGCACCATCACGCCACCCGGATGGTTTTGGCCGGCAACTTTTAAATCAGCGCGGCTGCCGCCATCCAGTTTGTAAGTATCCAGCGGCTTGTAAAGGTGTACTTTACTGTTGGCCATACTTGCGTTAAGTTGGTGCAGTGGCGTAATGTCATCTATCAACCAGAAACTACGGCCTTGCGTGGCGGCAATCAGGTTATCGTTCTTGATGGTAAGATCCGTGATTGGCGTGAGGGGCAGGTTCATCTGGAACGGCTGCCAGTTTTTGCCATCATCAAACGAAAGGTACATGCCATACTCGGTACCGGCGTAAAGCAGGCCCGGGCGTTTCTGGTCGGCACGCACCACGCGGGTGAAGTGGTTCTCCGGAATACCGTCTGTTATCTTGTCCCAAGTTTTGCCGTAGTCAGTGGTCTTGTATAAGTATGGGCGGAAGTCGCCTGATTTATACATGCTAGCCGCCACGTAGGCACCGCCTTTAATGGTTGGGTGCGGGTCGATGCTGTTCACCATGATCCACTCCGGCATTTTCTTCGGCGTTACGTTTGTCCAGTTCTTGCCGCCGTCGCGCGTCACATGGATCAGGCCGTCATCCGAACCTGTCCAGATTACACCCGGCTCCAGCTTCGATTCGTTGATGGCGAAGATGGTGCCATAGTACTCCACGCTGGTGTTATCCTTGGTAATCGGTCCGCCAGACGGGCCGAGCTTGGTAGAATCGTTTCGCGTCAGGTCCGGGCTGATGGTTTCCCAGGTCTGGCCCTCGTTCTGCGTTACGTGCACGTGGTTCGACGTGGTGTAGAGTTTGTTCGGGTCATTTGGAGAAAACAGGATCGGGAAGTTCCACTGAAACCTGTATTTCATGCCTTCCGCACCGTGGCCCATCGGGTTGTCCGGCCACACGTTTATCACGCGCTCCTGCATATTGTTGTGGTTTACCCGCGACAAAAAGCCGCCGTAGTTGCCGCCATACACAACCTCTGGGTTCTTCGGGTCTACCGCCAGGTGTGCGCTTTCTGATCCTGCTGTCTCTTCCCAATCATCTTCTGTGATAGCGTAGCCGTTGGAGCGATGTGCGATGCGCACAGTAGAGTTATCCTGCTGTGCACCATAAATGCGGTACGGGAAATGATTGTCTGTGGTAACGCGGTAGAACTGCCCGGTTGGCTGGTTGTTCATAGTGCTCCAGTTCATACCTCCGTCGCTGGTCACCTGTGCGCCGCCATCGTTGGCAATAATCATGCGCGACGAATTGGCCGGATCAATCCAAAGATCGTGGTTGTCGCTGTGCTGAGCATAGGCGCTCTCGAAGGTTTTGCCGGCGTCTTTGCTTTTGTGGTAGGCCACGTTCAGCACGTACACTACGTCCTCATCCTTCGCGTCGGCATACACGCGGGTGTAGTACCAGGCACGCTGGCGCAGGTTACGGTCGTCGTTTACTTTTTTCCACGTCATGCCGCTGTCGTCGGAGCGGAAAAGGCCCCCTTCGTCCGCCTCAACCATGGCATACACGCGCTCCGATTTTACCGGCGACACAGCTACACCAATTATTCCAAGCGTGCCTTTCGGCAAGCCTTCGTTTTCAGATATGTTTTTCCATGTTTCGCCGCTGTCGGTACTTTTCCAGATGCCAGAGCCCGGGCCACCCGAAAGCAGGCTGTAGGGCGTGCGGCGGATATTCCAGGTAGTGGCGTAGAGGTTGCGCGGGTTGGATGGGTCGATGATCAGGTCAACGGCACCGGCATCCTTATTCGCAAAAAGGGTTTTGTTCCAGGTTTTGCCGCCATCGGTGCTCTTGAACACACCGCGCTGCTCATGCGATTTGTACAGATCGCCCATTGCCGCCACATATACAATGTCCGGGTTTTTGGGATCGATGCGGATGCGGCCGATATGCTTGGAGTCTTTCAGGCCCATGTGCGTCCAGGTTTTGCCGGCATCCACCGACTTCCACACACCATGCCCCGACGACACGTTGCCGCGCACCGTTTTCTCGCCTTCGCCCACGTAAATCACGTTCGGGTCAGACTCGCTCACAGCCACCGCCCCGATGGAGCCGCCAAAGAAGCCATCGGAGATGTTCTCCCAGGTAGCACCGCCATCGGTGGTGCGCCACACGCCGCCACCCACCGAGCCGAAGTAGTATAGATTTGGTTTGCCCGGTACACCAACTGCCGTGGCAGAGCGCCCACCACGGTAGGGTCCGATAGAGCGCCAGGTAAGGCCGTTGTATAGTTCCGGGTCTACGGTAGCGGTGGTATTGTTTTTCTTGTTCTTGGCTTTCTGCTTCTGGGCTTCGGCCGGGTGCCCCGCCAGGAGCAAAGCCAGCGAACCAGCTAGCAGCAGTTTGGGTGAAAGTGCAGCGCGTAATGCTGTTCTCATGGTGAATGTTTTAAGGTGAAAGAGGTTAGGGTTTCCTGGTGGAATTGTCGAAATCAGTGTTTAAAAACTGATTTAAGCATAATTAGCCTGAAAAACAACAAGTGGCGCCCTAATTGTTCCTGGGGTGGTTTCGGAAGTGGCAGCAGTTATAGGGGAGGAGCGGGCGGAAAAGTGCAGAAAGTTTGTCTGGGACAAGCACATTTGTCCCTGCGGGCCAGTATAGTCGGAAACTCCACCTGCACCATAGGTCACGAATCTGGAGATTCGCGCCAGTTAAGTATAGCAGAAGAGAATTCCCCTCCTCGGAGGGGCTAGGGGTGGGTGGATGATAAACCGTAAAACAACAAAGGCCGGCTTTACCAGCCGGCCTTTGTTCTATGCTTGTTCTACTGCATCAGGCTTTTTGCCTTGCTCTGCTTTTGCCTTCTTGCGGGGCTGGGGGTTAGCGCGGCGCTTGTCCTTGCGTTTGATGTAAACGGCCGAGCGTCCTTTGTCATCCTCTTTCCGGATCGTGAAAATGTCTTTGTGCGCCTGCATGAGCTGGAGCAGCTGGCCGTAGCCAAAGGTGCGGGGGTCAAAGCTGGGGTCCAGTTGCCGCAGGTTGGTACCCATGGCGCCTAAATGTGCCCAGCCGTCCTCATCCGCCGACATCGTGAAGGCTTCTTTCAGCATAGGCACTGGGTTCAGGCGCTGCTGGTTTGAGGCGTTTTCCTCTATCTTCTCAGCCACCTCTATCTTGCGCTCGTCAATGTTATCGGTCAGGTTTTCGGTGAAGATAAAGATGTTACAGGCGTTTACGAAAGGCTTGGGTGTCTTGCGCTGGCCAATGCCCATCACAAAAATGCCTTCTTCCCGAATCCGGGTGGCCAGGCGGGTATAGTCACTATCAGAAGAGACGATGCAGAAACCGTCTACCAGCTCGGAGTGGAGCAAATCCATGGCATCAATGATAAGGGCACTGTCGGTGGCGTTTTTGCCTACCGTGTAGCGAAACTGCTGGATAGGCTGGATAGCGTGGTTGTTCAGGCAATCTTTCCAGCCGTTCATTTGTGGGGTAGTCCAGTCGCCGTAAATGCGGCGGATGGTGGGTGCACCATACTTGCCGGCTTCGGCTAACAGTTTTACAATCAGGCTGGGCTGAGCGTTGTCGCCGTCAATCAGCATGGCCATCTTGTTCGACTTCGTATCTTTTTGAGAATTATTCATTTAGAAAGGGTTTGTTCAACAGCCTGCGCACTACTTCAGGCAGGCTGATTTTATACATAGTTATACTGCTATTTTTAAAGCAGGTTGTTGCAGGACAAACTCTGGCGCAGCAATGCATAAAAAAACTATATTTGTTAAGGCGACTGCAGCCGGTTGCGTAACACGAGCAGAACGAGGCAAAATGGCGCAGCAAAATCATGCCTACGCCGTACAAGAGCCCATCATCACAAAGTTTTAGGTGTTGCGGCACCTGACTGGCCATCAAAGCTCAAGCGAAAGCTTTTTGCAAAGAATCAACAGCAACATAAGTATAAATCCAGAACATGAATAAGTTTAGAAGAACATTGGTAGCAATGGGAGTAGCAGTAATTGCCTCGCTGGGAACAACCACCGTGAAGGCACAGGTTTTTAAGGCAGAGGAGCCACTGGCGCACACATATTCTATCGTGGCCCGCGACCCGAAGACAGGAGAAATGGCCGTTGGCGTGCAGAGCCACTGGTTCTCTGTGGGTACGGCTGTGCCTTGGGTGGAGGCAGGTGTAGGCGTTGTAGCCACGCAGTCCTTCACTAACAAATCGTTCGGCCTGCGTGGGCTGGCGCTGCTGAAAGAAGGCAAAACTCCGGAAGAGGCGCTGGCCATACTTCTGGCTGATGACGAGGCGCGTGAGGTGCGGCAGGTGTCGATCCTGGATGCGCAGGGCCGCGTAGCCACGCACACCGGTGACAAGTGCATCCGCTATGCCGGGCACATTACAGGTAAGAATTTCTCGGTGCAAGCCAACATGATGCTAACCGACAAAGTATGGCCGGCTATGGCCAAGGCTTTTGAACGAAGCGAAGGCCAGCCGCTGGCAGAGCGTGTGTTGCTGGCCATGCAGGCAGCAGAGCGCGAGGGCGGCGACATCCGGGGTAAGCAGTCGGCGGCGCTGGTGGTGGTAAAAGGCCAGAAAAGCGATCAGCCTTGGGACGACAAGACGATCGACCTGCGTGTGGATGACCATGACCAGCCACTGGTAGAACTGGCCCGCCTGCTGAAAGTATACCGCGCCTACGAGCATATGAATGCCGGTGACCTGGCCATAGAGAAAGGGCAGATGCAAAAGGCGATGGAGGAGTATGGCAAAGCAGAGGCGATGTTCCCGAACAACCTGGAGATGAAGTACTGGCACGCCATCGGCCTGGCCAACAGCGGCCAGGTGGAAGAAGCCGCCAAAATTCTGCGTGACGTCTACAAAAAAGACCCGAACTGGCGCGAGCTCACCACCCGTCTCCCGGAAGTTGGTTTGCTGGATGTAAGCAAGCAGCAAATGGAGAAGCTTCTGAAATAGGGATTAGGAAGTATAAAGGAAGGGCAGCAGCTGTAAAGTTGCTGCCTTTTTTTATGGTGTTTTTATGGTGCAGGGTTAACTGGTGCAAGTATTTGCTTGTTTCCAACAACACAGAACGGTCTGCCAAGCTTTTTAGTGTTGATAAATCCTCTGTACGCGATTAACCCACCCTTTACCCCTCCGAGTAGGGGAATTTACCAGCAGAAGTATAAACATCCCCCCTACCCCCTTCAAAGGGGAACTTGGCAGCTGTAGTTAGGGCACAAGCTTAAGCTCTGTAGCCCGAGCTATAACCCAACACCCCTATAGTCCCCTCAAGAGGACAATTCTTCCTGTTGCATAGCAAAGGCTGTAGCTAGTTGAACCGATTCCAGTCCTTGGGTTGAGCGCCTTTGGAGTTTTTCGGTCCCGCTGGAAGCGGGATTGCAAAGCGAAGCGAGCAAAGAAAAGGTCCCAGCGCGATGCCCGAGGACGGGGCCTCGCGGCCGTGAGCGCTCCAAAGTATGATGTGAAACAGTAGGTGTTTGGGAACTACAGGGTGAAAGGCAGCTAGAAAAGATAGCTTGGCTGAAGCTGTAATCAGCAGTAGCTATGGAAGTGTGGCTTATTAAGCCAGTCGAGTTGCAAACTCAACACCATAGTAAGACACAAGTCTGAAGACTTGATCCATGAAGACCAGCACACCCGCTGTTCATACTTATAACCTCCACACAACAACATTGCACAAAAATTCTTAACTTAAAGCTTTAAACAGCAATACTAGACCTACATCTATAAAACACAAAATGCTTTATAAAAAGACCCTTCGCCATTTGGCAGTGGCGGCGGCCGCGGTGCTTGCCCCGCCTGCCATGGCCCAGCAGAACCAACAGCAGGATTCTGTCATTATCGATAAAATATACGACAACGCCCTCACCAGCTACGAGAGCTACGAAAACCTGCGCTACCTGACGAAGCAGATTGGTGCCCGCCTGAGCGGATCGCCACAGGCGGCTGCGGCAGTGGAGTGGAGCCGCCAGGTGATGGAAAGAATGGACCTTGATACGGTGTACCTGCAGGAGGTAATGGTGCCGCATTGGGTGCGTGGTGACAAAGAGATCGGACGTATCACAAACTCTAAATTAATAGGCTCAGCAGATATGAACATTGCCGCTTTAGGCGGTACGGTGGGTACAGGCAAGCAAGGCCTAAGCGCTGAAGTGGTGGAGGTGAAGAGCTTTGAGGAACTGGAGAAGCTCGGTAAGAAGAAGGTAAAAGGCAAGATCGTGTTCTTCAACCGGCCTTTCGATAATACCCACGTAATAACAGGCGCTGCCTACGGCGGTGCGGTAGACCAGCGTGGCGGTGGCCCTGCGGCGGCGGCAAAGCTTGGTGCAGTGGGCGTATTGGTGCGCTCCATGACAAACGATATTCAGGATGTGCCGCACACAGGCAGCACGCGCTACGAAGACGGTGTGGCGAAAATTCCGGCGGCGGCCATCAGCACAAGAGGCGCAGAGCAACTTAGCAGTCTGCTGAAGGACGATCCGAGCCTGAAGTTCTACATGCGCATGACCTCTGAAACGTTGCCTGATGTGCTGTCATACAACGTGATCGGCGAACTTCGCGGCACAGAGAAGCCGGATGAGATCATCGTGGTGGGCGGGCACCTCGATTCCTGGGACATAGGCGAAGGCGCGCACGACGATGGCACGGGCTGTATGCAGTCGATTGAGGTGCTGCGTTTGTTTAATGATGTTGGCATTAAACCGAAACGCACAGTGCGTGCGGTGCTGTTTATGAATGAGGAAAACGGTTTGCGCGGCGGACGTAAGTATGCTGAGGTAGCGAAGGCAAAAGGCGAGAAGCACATTGCCGCCATCGAGTCGGATGCAGGTGGCTTTACGCCACGCGGTTTCGGTATTGACGGCAACGACGGGCAGTACGCAAAAGTGCTTTCCTGGAAACCGTTGCTGGCACCATACGGTCTGCACGATTTAACCCGTGGTGGCGGTGGTGCTGATATCGGCCCGCTCAAAGGCCAGGGAACAGTGGCCCTGATCGGCTTCCGCCCGGACTCTCAACGCTATTTCGACTACCACCATACGGTAATTGATACGTTTGAGCAGGTAAACCGCCGCGAGATGCAGTTAGGGGCCGCTTCCATGGCCTCACTCGTATACCTGCTGTCGAAGTATGGCTTGTAGGAATTTATAATAGACAGGTCGATGTACAGCAAAGATCTGTATCAACAAAAAAAGGCCGCTGCAGTTTACTGCAGCGGCCTTTTCTATTTATAGCTAAGACTTCATTTATCTTGTTGAGCCATTACAACTCATCCAGACGCTCGCAGGAGCTGCGCACGCTGCGAGGTCTTTTACGGCAGCAGCAAAGAACTGTCTCCGTAGCTTAAAAAGCGGTAGTCGTTGGCTAAAGCGTGCTGGTATAACTTGCGCCAGTCGTCCCCGATCAGGGCAGATACCAAAAGCAACAGCGTGCTTTCCGGCTGGTGGAAGTTGGTGACCAGTCCGTTACAAATTCTGAAGGCATAACCTGGCGCAATAATGATCTGGGTGCTGGCGTGCAGGTAGTCAGTGCCTCGGCGCTCCATGTAATCCAACAACCCTTGTATAGCGGCTGCCGGAGTGGGTGGGTTTGTACTTTCGTAAGGCTGCCATTGCGTTACGTGCAGCGCTTGCTCTAATAAATCTGGCTGCTCCAGCACTTTGGCGCCCAACCAGTAAATGCTCTCCAGCGAGCGCATGCTCGTCGTGCCAACAGGTATAATCGGATGGGCCAACTGCTGAACCAGGCGCTGCAGCAGCGGCTTGGTGATGTACAGTTGCTCGGCGTGCATTTCGTGGGCTTCCATCACATCGGCCTTCACCGGTTTAAAGGTGCCCGCCCCCACGTGCAGCGTCAGGTAGGCTGTGTCTATGCCTTTTTCCTGCAGTTGCGTCAGCACGCGTTCCGTAAAGTGCAGACCTGCGGTAGGGGCAGCCACGGCACCCTGCTGATCGGCGTAAATGGTCTGGTAGCGGGTATGGTCGTCGGGGGTAAGTTCGCGGTTGAGGTAAGGAGGGAGGGGCAGGCGACCACAGCGTTCCAGCACCTCGGCAAAGGTCAGATCGGTGGGGTCCCACGTGAAACGTATCAGGAAATGCCCTTCCTGTTGCGCTTCGCGTTCTGCCTGCACCATACCACCTTCAAAGTATAGCGATACCGGACCGCTCTTCCAACGCTTGTTATTGCCTACCAGGCACTTCCAGGTACAGCTACCGGTTTGCTGCATGGCCAATTGTACCTCGCGGTGCGGGGCTACGGGCTCAAGGCAAAAAATCTCCACCACGCCGCCTGTCTCTTTCTGAAACAGGAGCCTTGCCTGCACTACTTTGGTGTTGTTGAACACCAGCAGCGTGTGCGGAGGCAGCAGGCCGGATAGGTCAGTAAAAGTATGATCGGAGATCTGCCCGCCGTGGTACTGCAGCAGCTTGGACTGGTCACGCTCCGGCAGCGGGAATTTAGCGATGCGCTCGTCCGGCAAGTCGTACACAAAATCCTTTATCGCCAGTTTCTTTGGGTCGGTCAGCATGCAATTGTGAAATGTAAGTATAACTTAATTGCGCTTAAAGGCTTTTCAGGAAATCTTCGTCCAGCGGTGGCAGTTCATCATCGTCCTCCTCCGAATGCTGGGCATCCCAGTCAATTTGGGCAAACAACTCCAGGCCTTCAAATATCAGCTCATCCAGTTCCTCTTTAGAGCCAGCATCCAGTGTGCGCTCAAACAGATGCAGAATCTCCTCACGCGCCGGGTTTACAAAAATCTCGTGGTACAGGTGATCGAAGGCTGCGATGCGCTTCTGCACCACTTTATCGATCTCCTGCGTGCTCTTCGCTTTAATGGCGTCCTGTAGCACCTCCAGTACCTCCTGGCTCTTTTCGTTGTCAGCCAGGCGCAGGAACGCTTTCACAAAGGCAATGGCGATGCCCAGCCGCAGGCGCTCAAAACGGAAGTTCAGGTTGTCCCGGCTATCGCCTTTGGCGGTCTGTGCCATGCGCAGGGCACGCTCCAGTTCCTGGTAAACTGCCGGGGCACCCTCGGCAATTACATTGGGAGTGTCTGTGTCGAAGGCCGTTTGCAGGAGCAGTTCAAAGCTTTTGGCGCTCATATTGGTAGTGTTTAGGTACTTCTCTTTTAGAAAGTGCAAAGGTAAGGGATTATCTGCAAATGGGTAGCGGGTGTGGGGACAAGTGATTTTTTGGAATGATCAACCCACTCCTTACCCCTCCGAGGAGGGGAATTATCTCCTACTGTACTTATACTTATACTTATACTTATACTTATACTTATACTTGCCGCAAAGCCAACGGCGCGAATCTCCAGATTCGTGACGTAGGGTGAAGGTGGAGTCTCCGACTCCACTGGCCCGCAGGGACAAGTATAGCGGCTGTCAGCGAAGTATAGAAGCTGTACTTTAAACTCAGTCAAACAAAAAAACTGTCATCCCGAAAAAAGTGAGAGGTCTATCCGGACTTGTGAATAGATTTCTCCTTTCGTCGAAATGACAGTCATGTTGTGGAATAACAGTGGTTATGATAGAAGCGGGTAGCGCATGATTTCTAGGACTCCACCCGCTCCATCAAACCTTAATGTGCGTCCTCTGTGCGGGCAGAGCCACCGCTGATGATCTGGCCGAAGAAGATGCTGTTCAGGAACAACTTGTTTGTGCCATACCAGAAGGCGCGGAAATTTGGATTATCCGGCATCACAATCACCTTTCCGGCACCTAGCGCCGATACATCCACGGCAGCGGTGTTTTTCAGCTGCTGCAGGTTAGGCTTGGAGATATAACCGGCCATCAGCGGGTTAGCAGTATACATCACCGGGTTGGCGTAAGGGCTTTTGGAGCGTTCCATAAACAAGGTGTTGCTGCGGAAAATCGGCATCTGCGCATCGGTGTAACCGTAGGCCAGCGGGTGTGTCAGGTCCAGCTTCGTCTCGAAAATAGCACCGCCTATCACTTGTGCGCCATTGGTGTTATCCATGATGGCGTACGGTTTTTGAGCCACCGTGTCTTTTTCGCTCTGCTTAAAGGTAATGTTGCCGATGCCGTTATCCGACAGCCAGCGGGCTGCCTCGCCCAGGCCAACCACCGTGCCGCCCTGCTGTACCCAGCTACGCAGCTTATCTTTGGAGATGCTGCTGCCATAGTTTCCGTCTGACAGCACGATCACGTTATACTTGTTCAGGGCCATGCGGTTAAAGTCGTCGGTCTTCACCAGCGTTGGGCGCATGTCAAAGCGATTGTCGAGCAGGTGCCAGGCTTCGCCCGCATCGTAGCTGTTCACGCCGTCGCCGATCAGCATCATGACCTTTGGCTGCACCAGGTTCTGCATCATCGGGCTCCCCAGCTTTATGCCGCTTGGGTTGAAGCCCGTGTTCATGGCGTGTACCTGCAGTGCGTTTTGCTGCGCCAATTCCTGTAGCAAAGTATGGAGCCTGTCAGCATCCATCGGTTGGCCGGTTACAGGTATCAGGATGGTGCCGTAGTCGAACTGCTCACCGCCGGCAGTCGCGAATTTATCGGTGGCTACTTTGGTGGCGATGCCGTGGTCCATCAGCTGGTTCAGGAGGCGCGGCGCATAGTAGCCGTGCCACTCAAAGGCGTAGGCGTAGTCGCTTTTTCCGCCCACAACCTCACCTTTTGGCAAGGTCAAACTGTCTACCTTCGCACCCAACTGGTTGCCCTTGAAATTGCGTGACGATAGCGCGGCATGCTCCAAATCGAAGGCTAGCGGGAAAGTCCAGGCTGAGATGTCGTAGAAAAGGCTATCCTGGAACGTGGTACGCTTCTCAAACATCGCCTCGATCAGCCGGTACTGCGGCTGCTCCGTCGGTACGATGTAGGCGTTCTCCGGCGTGTAGGTCACGTTGTTGATCGTGAAGCTTTCCTTCGGGCGGTACACGTCTATCTGGTGTTGCCTGATGATCTCGGCCAGGTGAAAGGCCCGTGCCTTGTCCAGCTCAGAGCCAAACACATAGGCCTTTGTCTTCGCCTTTTTCGCCTCATTTAAAGCGTTTTTATAGAAGTCGCGCTGGTGCGTGAGCAGCTCCTCGCGCATGGCCTGGGCCGCCTCCAGGGTAGAGAGGGTAGTGGTGAATTGGTTACGGATGGTGAACGGAAACGTGAGCACACCATTATCGCTTTCCTGCGCATGGCCGCGCGAGCTCGCCTGCTCAAACAGGATGCCTACCGCGCCGTTCACATCCGGGTAAGTAGAGCCCTTGCCGTAGTAAAAGTCATCGTAGCTCTCCTCAGTATAATAAAAGGAGCCGATCTTGTCCAGCGCCTTGGCATGGTAGGTGCCAATCTTCTGCGTCAGCTTAAAGTTATTCTCCGGTGTGAGCGGGTTGTTGCGGCTCGGAATGCCTGGCTGGAAAAAGAACGTAGCATTAGTGCCCATCTCGTGGTGGTCCGTCAGCACGTTCGGCTTCCACTCGTGGAACTTCGCCAACCTGCCCTTCGACTCAGGATGCTGCAGCGGGAGCCAGTCGCGATTCAAATCGAACCAGTAGTGGTTGGTGCGGCCGCGTGGCCATACTTCGTCAAACTCGGCGCTGTTCGGGTCGGTCACCAGGTTTTTGCCGCGGTGCGTGTTCACCCAGCTGGCAAAGCGGTTCAGCCCGTCCGGGTTAATGGAGGGGTCTACCAAAATTACCGTCTCATTCAGCAGCTTCTCAATTTCCGGTCCCTGTGCCGCTGCCAGGTGGTATACGGCCAGCAGGGCAGCATTGGCGCCACTTGGCTCGTTGCCGTGCACGCTGTAGCCCATCCACACCACCGCAGGCACCTTGCTGATGTCCACTTTGCCCGATTCGGACGGAACGGTAAGCTGGCGGTGCTGCTGCTTTATCTGGTCGATGTTCTGCTGGTTTTGGGTAGAGGTGATGGTAAGCAGGTACAGCGGCCGGTTCTCGTGGGTGCGGGCATATTCTGTCAGGGTGATGCGGTCGGAGGCTGCGTCCATCTGGCGCATGTACATCACCAACTGGTCGTGGCTCACGTGCCACTCGCCCACATTGTAGCCCAGGATGTCGTGGGGCGTTGGAATGCTGCTGTTGTAGGTGGTGCCGGCAGGCAGGTAGTAGGAGAGGGCCGTCTGAGACTGCTGTGCCTCAGCTGCAGGACCAAAGCCCAGCATGGCTGCCACAGCCAGTGCGTAGAATTTTTTCATGTAATCAGGTTGTAGATAAAGTATAGATCAGGTTGTTTCTGCAATTTCCTGTTTTAGAAAGGCTTTTGCAAGTATGAATGCGCTTAATCCGGTTGTGCATGCTTTGCTTCGGATAAACAGGATGAACGTCTTTTTGTCTGCATCAGGATTTACAGGATTTTTAGGATCGGCAGGATAAATAATTATGGAGTAGGATGACTTGATTTGGAACGCAAGGGAGGATACATTGTGAGCAGGCAAGACACAAGCGGGAGCTTGCGGCAGGGACGTTGTGAAAGCTCATATTTATACTTGTAAACGCTGTTAAGCCGCACTAACAAGTATAAGCGTGAAATCAAGTAAATGCATAGATTAAAGATGTGAGTGCGGGAGAAGATTTCCCTCCCTGGAGGGGCTGGGGGTGGGATCACAAATGCGAAAGAAAGCACAGCGAAGATAAAAATTTCAGGCAGCCTCAGCTATACTTGCTTTGAGTCAGATCAAGTATAATGTTCCTTTACCTACGTCTAAACAGTACAATTATGAGGCTACCTTCGGTCTGCTGGCGGCAGCCTTCTTCCTGCGCCGGCCACCGCGGAAGCTGACAAAGTACAAGGCGAAACCGGATAGCACCGTCACCAGCCCCACCACGGAGAAAAGGCGCAGCAGCACGTTTCCAAAATTGTCGCGGCCCTCGTAGTCCATGGTGTGCAGCATCCACAGAAAGTCGAACAGGCGCCATTTGTTGTTCCGGAAGCTGATTACCTCCCCGCGCTCGGCAGCCACATACACGGTGGTGTTGGTAGGATGCTGCATGGTAACGGCGTAGGCCGGTAAAGGGCTCTCGCGGTATTCGTGGTGCCGGCCCACCTTGCCCTCAGTCAGCAACTCCACCTGCGCCACTTGTACTGGCTCGGCAAAGCGATCCAAGGCCATTTTAATTGCTTCCTGCTCGGTGAGCGGCATGCGTAGCTGCCCTGAATCAGCCTCTGCCAGCTGTGTATGGGCCATTTTATGCCTGTAATACACCACCTGGTAAAGCGGCTCCCCTAACACCTCCACCAGCTTTATTGATTTTACCGAGTCTGCTTGGGGCAGCTGTGCCAGTACTGCAGCCGGAGAGGCAAGCGGCATGGCGGCACTGAAATTAGCCGGCGCTTTTTTCTGGTAATCGCCGTGTATCTCGTCTATGTCCGACCAGCTGAAGTATAGCCCACCCAATGTCCAGAAAATAAACTGCATACCGGTGAACAGCCCCAGGTAGCGGTGCGATTTACGGATAAGGTAATGTTTGCTCTTGATCATAGGGTAATTTAACGTTTCAACTTTAAGAGAAGCAAAGAGAGTAATCTGCTAAAAAAGCTTGTTTAAACACATTGCAAGCTGTTTCACAAGATAGTGGGAATATCGCAAAAAATAAATTGTCCCTTTCCAATAAAATATTTAATAATGAGTGCAACTATTTATTGTCAAAAGGGTATCTATTCTTTAAATAGCCTAATGCAATATTTATAAAGTTTAAGCATGTATTAAAACCTGCTCCTTTGCAAGTAGAATCGGAGTGCAACCGGCACAGCATTGTAAAAGCAGTTCAAATAGTAGAAACATAATTCATTCCGCCTAAAATTCAGGCGATTATGACTGAAAGGTCATCATCTGGTGCAGCAAGTCGCTAAAAAGGCTTTCTGAACCGGCTAGTACTTTTTTGCCCTACGGTAAAGCATATAATGCTTTTGTTATATATGAACAAGCTTTTATCAATCAAAGGCACCCTTATGAACGCCTAGACCCAACGTTAACAAACCCTTTATGAAAAAACTCTCTACCCATTTAAGTGCGAAAGCCCTTATCACCCGCTTTTACAAAGCACACGCAGCAGGATGGCTCCTGCTTTTGCTGTTGCTGGTGGCTAATGTAACCTCAGCGCAGACGATTTCCTCTATCAATCCCGAGTGTGCTACTGTTGGGACTGGATTCAGGATCACTGTCAATGGTAGTGGTTTCAATACAAGTGGATCTAACGCTGCAGTAATTTTAATAAATGGAACAGCAACTGATAGAGTAAGTGTATCATCTAACCAAGTCGTAGCTGATATTCCAGGTTCAGTTATTTCTTCTATAGGTAATTATGATGTTGTAGTAAGACAAACACAAGGACAACAAGTCCAGACTTCTAACACTTTTATTTTAAGAGTTATAGGAGCTCCTACAGCAGTGTCTACTCCAGCCGCAACTCGTTGTGGTCCTGGTCAGGTAACGTTAACTGTTTCAGGTGCTCCAGCAGGGGCGGCCTATCGCTGGTATAGTGTAGAGACTGGAGGTAATGCTATTAGTGGAGCAACAGGTGCTACTTATTCTCCATCAATAACAGCTAATACTTCTTATTGGGTATCAATGACTGCCCCGGGTGGCTGTGAAAGCGCAAGAACGCGCGTAGAGGCCGTTGTTAACCCAATTCCAACTGCACCAACAGTTTCAACTGCAACTCCAACGAGTCGCTGTGGTACTGGTACAGTAACAATCACAATGTCAGGAGCGCCTGCAAATGGAAGTTACCGTTGGTATACCTCGCCTAATGCTACTACACCTATAGATGGGGCTACAACAGCTACACTTACCACTCCAAGTATTGCTGCCGGAAGTAGTTTGACATACTATGTAAGCACCAGGAGTGCTGCAGGATGTGAGAGCACAAGAACTGCTGTTACAGCTACAGCAAATGCTATACCTGCCGCGCCTGCCGCACAAGACAGAGAACGCTGCGGACCTGGAACGGTAACGTTAGAAGTTTCCAGTCCTAATCCAAGTTTAACCTACCGTTGGTATACTTCTACGGGAATACTGCAAGCAACGGGTGTGTCTTTCACCACGCCAACTCTGACCTCTTCTACCACTTATTATTTAGCCGCAGTAGGAGCCGGTAATTGTGAGAGCGCTACCAGAACAGCTGTTACTGCCGGAGTACGACCAGCTCCTGTCGCTAATATCCTATCCGAGACACCACAATGTGATAACCCAGGCGGAAACAATGTTTTCGGTCTTGATGGCACCGTCGAAAACGGTAATCACGTGTGGGAAATTGTGAGTGGTGGCAACATCGCCACCATCAGCAACACAGACACATTTTCACCTCAGGTAACTGTTTCCCAACCGGGTACTGTTACTGTTCGCCTAACGGTTACGAGTCTTGCACCAGGATGCGAGCCTGCAGTTGATGAGATTGAGCTGGTAGTGAACGAGCTGCCTGAAGCCGTTGCTACTACAAATGTACGCGGGGGAGAAGTATGTGGCTCGGGAAGAGTTACCTTGTCTATTATAGAGCCTGCTGCAAATATTACGTACCGTTGGTATGAAGCTGCAACAGGAGGTACTTCCCTCGGAGAAGGTGCTACTTTCACAACAGGAGTTTTAACAGCATCAGACGTATTTTATGTGGCAGCGGTAAACAGCGCTGGTTGCGAAAGCGACCCGCGCGTAGCAGTTTCTGCCACTGTAAATCCACTGCCACAGGCTAGTATAGCTGCAGAGACGCCACAGTGCGAAAACACGGATGGACCAACTTTATTTGCCTTAACCGGTACCATCGCAAACGGTACATTTGTGTGGGAAATCATTGAAGGAGCAGACAGAGCTACACTTGTGAACGCGACTTCCACTACTCCTACAGTGTCTGTGTCAGAACCAGGTACTGTAAGGGTTCGATTGACTGTATCAAGCACTAATTGTGGCGATGCTACTGCTGAGGTTGCCCTGGTGGTAAACCAGGTGCCGGATGCATTAACAGATGCTAACGTAGAAGATGTGAGACGCTGTGGCCCCGGATCTGTGACTTTAGTAGCCTCTGGTGCGCCTGAAGGCGTTTCTTACCGATGGTATACAGCGCCAACAGGGGGTAGTCTTGTATTCACGGGTGCATCGTTTGCTACTCCTAATCTAACTGCTTCCAGAACATATTATGTAGCGGCATATATACCAGCTACGGCTACAACAGGCTGCGAGAGTGACAGCAGAGTTCCTATAACAGCTGTTATTGAGGCCGTTCCGGTGGCCACCATCAGTACAGAAACACCACAGTGCGACAACCCGGGCGGAAATAACGTGTTTGGCATTACAGGCACAGCAGAAAACGGAACATTTACATGGGCAATTGTTAGTGGTAGCGAAATTGCTACAATAAGTGGAGAAAATACGCTAGCGCCACAGGTAACTGTTACTCAGCCGGGTACTGTTAGAATACAACTTACTGTAGCTAACGAGGGAAGTTCTTGTAGCCCGGATGTTGAGGTGCTTGACCTGGTGGTTACACCTTTGCCTGAGCCGTTAACAGCAGCAAATGTAAATGGTGCGGAACGCTGCGGACCGGGCAATGTGACTTTGACTGCTTCAGGCGCCCCGGCAGGAGTATCTTACCGTTGGTATGCTGCTTCTTCTGGCGGACAAGTGCTGGATTCAGATGGTTCGTTCACAGTGTCTGTAAACCAAACCACCACTTATTATGTAGCAGCTGTTAGCAACAATTGCGAGAGTACTAGCAGAGTGGCAGTTGTGGCTACAGTAAACCCTCTCCCTATAATCAGCGCTGGCGCCGACCAGAGAGTTTGTCCTGACGGAACAACCACAAACTTTACTTTAGCAGGTAGTATTAGTCCTGAAGGTGCTCCTGCTGCTGCTACCGATGGCATAGTATGGTCGGTGGTTAGTGGCACTGCTACCATCACCGCTAACACAGATCCACTAAGACCTTCTGTGGCTGTGACAGGAAGCGCTGCAACAATAAGACTGACCGTAAGAAGCGAAGAAGGTTGCGTTGTAACAGACGACGTGGTACTGATGGAGAACCCGCTGCCAACGGCAACTGCAGGCACTTATGCTGCACAGTGCGTGGGCGCCAATAATACGACCACTTTCACGCTATCCAACGGCAGCATTACCAACGGAACACCGACCTGGAGCATAGGCACGACAACGGGCGGCGCGACTGCCACGATAGTGTCAGGAGCTAACACCATGGCACCAGAGGTTCGTGTGACAGGAACGGGTACGGTTAGCGTAACGCTGACAGCGAACAGCAACACAAACCCAGCCTGCGGCACGGCAACCAGCACAACAGTTCTTACTGTGAACCCGCTGCCGTTAGCTAACGCCGGCACGGACGAGGCCAAGTGCGTTACGGGCACAGCAACGGCCTTCACGCTCAACGGCACGGCCACGAACGGTACCGGAAGATGGTCTGTTCTGAGCTCCACTGGAGGCGCGACGGCTTCGATCAGCAATGTCAACCAGCTCAACACCGGCGTATCGGTGAGCGGCACGGGCACAGTAACCCTGCGCCTGACCACCACCAGCACCGAGAGCCCTGCCTGCGGCACGGCCACAGACGACGTAATACTCACAGTAAACCCGCTGCCAACGGCAACTGCAGGCACTTATGCTGCACAGTGCGTGGGCGCCAATAATACGACCACTTTCACGCTATCCAACGGCAGCATTACCAACGGAACACCGACCTGGAGCATAGGCACGACAACGGGCGGCGCGACTGCCACGATAGTGTCAGGAGCTAACACCATGGCACCAGAGGTTCGTGTGACAGGAACGGGTACGGTTAGCGTAACGCTGACAGCGAACAGCAACACAAACCCAGCCTGCGGCACAGCAACAAGCACAACAGTTCTTACTGTGAACCCGCTGCCTGTTTTGAGTAACTTTACAAACAAGACAGCTTGCCAGAGCTTTGTAAACGGGGCATTGGCACCGACAACGGTAGCTTTGGGAGGCTCTGTAACAGGAGGAACCGGAAGTTGGACTGTGTTAAACCAAGCTAGTACAATTACTGGAGTAACATTCAGCGACCAGGTATCGCCAAGCTCTAATGTTACAGTAACTGGTTATGGTGTAGTTTCACTACGTTATTCTGCCACTGGCCCACAGCCAACCAGTTGCCCTGCAAGCCGTGATATAACAGTAACAGTGAACCCGACACCAGTGCTAAGCAGCACACTGTCGCCAGCTGCCGTATGTAGCGGATCGTTATTCACATACACTCCTACAAGCACTCCAAGTGGGGCATCCTTCACCTGGAGCCGTGCTGCCGTGACAGGCATAAGCAATACAGCCAGAACTAACGTTTCAGGTGGTATTAGTGAAACACTGACTAACACGACTGCAAATCCAATTGTAGTAACCTATGTGTACACAAGCACTTTAGCTACCTGCTCCAGCACGCAGAGCGTAAGGGTTACGGTAAATCCAAGACCAGTTGTGAACGCAGGAACAAGTATAACCAGCTGTCAAAATATAGTTAATGGTCTGCCAGCACCAACAACACTTGCCCTGAACGGCTCTATAAGTGTAGGTTCTGGTGCATGGACTGTTGTTGACCAGCCAGCTACTGTTACGGGCGTAACCTTCAGCAACGTCAACTCTCCTACATCAAACGTAACCATAACGGGTTATGGAAGTGTAAGATTGAGATTAGCATCCACTGCTACAGATAACTGTTCAACTCCTAGTGATGTAACTATTAACATCACGCAGCGCAGAAAGCTGACCCTGGTGCTTGAAGCAGATCCATTCCCAGTATGCCCTGGTCAGAATACACGTTACAAAGCTACTGTTTATGAAGATGCCGTGGTTGTTTGGAATACCGACAGACGTGACTCAGTAGATGTAATCAGCTTTAGACGAGATGTATCTGATCAGTTCACATTTGATTGGTGGAAAAATGACCGGGTTGATAACCAGGGCGGACGAACAGGAAGAGTTGTAAACCAGGCAGGTTTGTCTTCAACAGACTACTATACTGTAAGAGCAACTTATACAGGGTCTTCTCTAACCTGTAATTATTTTGAGAAGACTTTCTCTGAAGGTTTAACAGGAGCTGACCTCTACTCTAACAGGATTTACTTAGGTTACCCAGAAGGTTACGGCGTTCAGGTTTCAGCCGATCCAGGAAACGTAATCTGTGCAGGCACGAGCGTTACATTTACAGCCACAGCCAATGCAACGTATGCTAACCCAGTGTATCAGTGGCAGGTTAATGGACAAAATGTAGCAGGGCAAACGACTAATGTCTTTACAACCAGCACACTGAAAAATGGGGATAAGGTCAGTGTCCTTTTTGGATCAGCAGAAACTATCTGCGGCCTGCAGCCTGTAAGCAATGTAATTACGATGACAGTGAATGCCTTGCCAGCTATTACCAGCCAGCCTGCTAGCACAGCAGTATGTGCGGGCAGCACAGCAACATTCAGCGTAACAGCAACGGGCACAGGAATTACATACCAGTGGTATAAGCGAGCCAGTGACGCTCCTACCAGTGCGGGTTCTCCTGTAACAGGCAGCAACGTGACAGGTGCAACCACTGCTACCCTGAGGATAGCAAATGCTACAGCAGCTGATGTAGGACTCTACTATGTGGTTGTGAGCGGTACCTGCCCTCCGGCAGTGACATCCAACAATGCACAGCTTAATGTAACCTCTGTGCCAGCGGCTTACAATGTGACAGGTGGAGGCACTTATTGCGCTGGCGGAGAAGGAATGCCAGTTGGCTTAGCAAGCTCACAGCTGAACACGACCTATCAACTGGTGCGTCGGGTTGGTACCACTTCAACAAATGTCGGAAGCCCAATAGCTGGTACAGGAAGTGCCATAAGCTTTGGTAACCAGACTGTAGCTGGTACTTATTCGATACTTGCCACTACTGTAGCAGATCAGCCTAACGTGGCTGCTTGTCCTCGTGGCATGAATGGAGATGTGACTATAGTTGTGAATCCAGTACCATTAGCGGTTACAGCTACAGGCGGCAGCTATTGTGCAACGCTTCCTGATGGCACCGCTTCAACGGGTGCAACAGTTAGACTAAGCAACTCTCAAAGCGACGTTTCTTATCAGTTAGTAAATGCCTCTACAAGTGCAAATGCAGGAAGTGCGGCAGTCGGTACTGGATCGGCTATAACACTTGGTCCGGTATTAGAGGGCACTTATAATGTGGTGGCAACTAATACTACTACATCTTGCTCCAGTACTGTGGCAACTAATGTAGTAGTCACTAGAACTCCGGGAATCCAACCAGTGGGAGACATAGTAATCACCAACGAGGCTGGAGCAGTAATCACTGCTAACCAGTTAGAAACAGGTCAGTTTGCAAGATTTACTGCGAATACCACATTCGGCGATGCGAATGCTAGTGCAGTCCATAAATGGGAAATTGGAACCGGTCCGGAATCAAACCCTAGTGATATCACCTGGACAGTAGTAGACAACGTAACAGGTCCGATACTTACCATTCAGGATATACCTGGAGGAGCTTTTGCGGTGCGGGTTACAGTATCAGGCGACCCGAATATTTGCTACAACTTCTACACAGCAACATACTCTACAGAAGTAGCGATTCCGCTGCCAGTAGAACTGCTCTATCTGAGAACGTTCAAGCAAGGCAACAACGTTTTGGTTGAGTGGGCGACGGCTTCTGAAGAGAATAACGCTGGGTTTGAAGTGCAAGTGTCTGAGAATGGTCTTGACTTCAGAAAGCTAGCCTTTGTGAAAACGAAGAATGGCAACGCCATGACGAAGCAAGTATACCAGTATGTGGATAAGGAGAATGGCAAGCACGGCACGCGCTACTACCGTCTGAAGCAAATAGACGAGAGCGGCACCTTCGAGTACTTCGGAGTGAGCGTGGTGACCTTTGGTGACGTTGCCAGCCTGGTGAAAGCTTTCCCGAACCCATTCAACACAGAGATAACACTGGATATTGCTGCTGAACAGCAAGGCAACGTGCAAGTGATGATGTACAATGCAGCTGGCAGAAAGATGATGGAGCGCACGATCACCGTAGAGAAAGGCTTTAACACAGCAGTGCTGGAAGTTAACTCAGACCTGCCGCACGGTATCTACTTCGTTCGGGTTATCCTGAACGGACAGCTTTACAACCTCAAGCTTTTGAAGCAATAGAGCTGTTAAATTCCTAAACAAAAAGGCCGGGTATTATCCCGGCCTTTTTGTTTTATGTTAGTATTTTTAGTCCAAAAGGATCGGAAAATTCTATCAATTAGATATTTGAAGAGCCTGATATACTTGTCTAAATCTCAAGACAGTACATCAGGCTTTTTCTTTTTTACTTTAAGTATAATGTTTTGCTGCGCTACGAAAAATGGTGCAATTAGTTTAAGGAATCACAAAATTTATTTATCTGGATAATTGTATATATACTTTTCCTTTGTATAATTGTATCACATTTTAATATAAACCAAGACCAATTTAATCCCTTAAAAGATTCGGGTAGAGCCTAATAGTTATGAAATAAAGGCACTTATCCCAATTCTGAAACTATGCCATAAGCAAAGCAGCATCATTGTGTCCTATTGTTAGATAAAGAGTACTAATCTAATGTAAAGTAGCATCGCAAAATAGCGATGGGTGGTATTGCTTTGCCCTTATAAAAATAGTTGACTTATACTTATTTCTGTTTGAACCCAAACCCTTATAATTTTTTAATACTCTTTTTATGAGAACATTTTTTACTTACAAAGTAGGCTGCTTGATCCTGTTTCTTTTTATGAGTTTTGGAATCAAAAGTGTTCAAGCACAGATTACTATAACATCCACAAATGTCTGTGCCACCCAAGGCGTGGGATTTACTATAAATATTAGTGGCACAGGATTTAAAAACGGAAATCAAAACTTTTTTGAAGCTTCTGCTACTGAAGATTTTGCAACAACCTTTCTTTCTGGAGAAACTCTCAATGCTAAAAATGGTTCTAACTCTGAGTTTACGCTGATAGTTGATGGAACTTCAGTTTTAGTAAGCCAGGTTCGTAGAATTTACTTCAGAATTCGAGTTGGAAAAACTGAAACTGTATCCAATTATTTACCTTTAGTAGTTGTAGGTGCTCCCTCAACACCAGCACCATCTGTAGCTCGTTGTGGACCCGGTCAGGTAACCTTAACGGCTTCAGGTGCCCCAAGTGGAGTTGAATACCGTTGGTATACATCACCTACAAATACGGCTGCAATTACTGGTGCAACAGGTGCAACTTATACAACAGAATCTATAGCAACCTCGACACCTTATTATGTTTCCATGATATCAGGAGGTTGCGAAAGTGCTAGAACAGAAGTGAGAGCAGTAATCAACTCAATTCCTACAGCTTCAATCACGCCAACAACAACAGCGCCGTTCTGTGCTGGAGGATCAGTAACGCTTACGGCGGTGGCTAATCCTACAGCACCAACTGCTGGTAGCTATACTTATCAGTGGCTAAAGGACAATAGTATCATAAATGGAGCTACTAACTCAACCTATAGCGCCACAACATCAGGAAACTACACTGTTGTCATTACAAATCCTGTTGGATCGTGTGCTAGTGTTCCTTCAAACTCAGTGGCAGTGACGGTGAATGCTCCTACAGTACTAATTACCAATCCTGCGGCAGTCTGTGCACCTACAACAATTGATCTAACGGCTGCAGCAGTCACTAATGGTAGCTCAGCAGGGCTTACTTATAGTTACTGGACAAATGCCGCGGCTACTACGGCTCTAGCTAATCCCAAAGCTGTTTCTGCTTCGGGAACTTACTACATAAAGGGTACCAATACCTCAGGATGCTTTGATATCAAGCCAGTAACAGTGACGGTGAATCCAACTAAATCATCTCAAGGTAGTATCACACTGGTTGAGCCAGCTGTTGTTGAACCTGGAAAATCAGCAAAGTATGTGGTGGGCTCAGATATGCAGAATAATGGAGATGCTGTTGGTTTTAGATGGACTATGACAGGTGGTGGTCAAACCACGCCTTTAGGTACTACTTCTACAGCTGAACTTACCATACAAAATGTACCCAACTATGAGTTTACATTAACTTGTGAGCTCACTGCCAAACCAGGAGCGTGTTATACTTCTTCTTCCTATCAGGTTGTCTCTTCAACTATTACCCCCCTCCCTGTAGAAATCATCTACTTCAACGCGGCTAAAAAAGGCAAGGATGTGCAGTTGAATTGGGCGACGGCGATGGAAGAGCGCAACGTTGGTTTCGATGTGGAGGTATCTGAGGATGGAAAGGTGTTCCGCAAGTTGGGCTTTGTGCCTACGCTGAATGGGAACTCGCAGGTGAAGCAGGTGTACACCTATACTGACCGCGAAAATGGCAAGTATGGCGCGCGTTATTACCGCCTGAAGCAACTGGATACGGATGGCAAATTCGAATACTTCAGTGTGAAAGCGGTGAACTTTGGTGCCGTAAGCTACAGCATCAATGCCTTCCCGAACCCAATAGAGGGTGCAGCTATACGACTGGCAGTGCAGGCAGAGGAGAAAGGCAGCCTTCAGGTAAGAGTGATGAATGGCTTGGGTACGGAAGTTATAGCCAAAACAATAGCTGTTGGCAAAGGACAGTCTGAAGAGCAAATACTGCTCGGAGAATCACTTCCAAAAGGAGTGTACTACCTGCGCACTGAGATGGGCGGCATTGTGAAGAGCTTTAAATTAGTGAAGAAGTAAGTTTAGCAATCATAGAATAAAAGCAGCAGCGCCCGGCATTTTGCCGGGCGCTGCTGCTTTTATAGCTAAGGTATACGATGGGAAAAGCCTGCGGACCCAACTCAAAGTTGCAGAAGGTTATAGGATAGAACAGATCAACTCCAGGCAACAAGCGTCGTCATAGTAGAGGCAATCGTTCTCAGGTCCCATTCCTGTACGATAATTGGCGGCCTCCGAATGTTGCAGTGGCTTCCATTTACAAATGTGATCTGTACACTAACCTAAGTGAAGACAAGGCATGTAACACCAAACTGAAGCTTTGTTCAAATAAAGTGCCCTTCCCCAGGGAGAGTAAGCATTCGCTACTGGCGGGGGAGAAGGGATCTATCAACAAGATCCTTTTTGAAAGACAGTAACAGAACAGAACAACCTGATGGAGAAGTGGGCTGGTGGCCATCATGATAACTAACTATGTACAGGAAGGAGAGGATGGCTACCACAATCACCAAAACTAAAACAGGCGCTGAAGCAATAACTTCAGCGCCTGTTCTTCAACATTGCTGAACCAGCACAAAGCTGCTTCGCAATGATCTATTAGTTACTACTCAAATACTTATAGCACCTTCACCTTCAGGCTGGTTGGTTGCTGGGGCGTGTGGTATACTTTATGAGTGGCCTTGATGAAGTCTTCTTCGTTGGCCTCAAATATATTGTCCACATACTTCTGCGGGTTGCGGTCTGCGAGCGGAAACCAGGTGCTTTGGATCTGTACCATCAGGCGGTGGCCTTTTTTGAAAGTATACAGCACGTCCTGCAGTTCCACGTTTACCGGCGTTACCTCGTTCGGGGTGAAAGGCTCCGGCTTTTCGAAGCTGTTACGGAAGCGGCCCCGGAATACCTCGCTACGAACCATAGCCTGGTAGCCGCCCATTGGCTTGTTGGGCTGGTGCGGGTTAGCTCGGGCTGTATCAGGGTATACGTCAATAAGCTTTACCACCCAATCGGCATCGGAGCCGGTGGTGGCTACTTTTAGCTGAGCCAGTATCTCACCAGCCAGCGTCAGATCTTCAGTCAGCACATCGGTTTGGAAGGTGAGCACATCAGGGCGGCGGCTGGCGAAGCGCTGGTCGTCTGTCATGTACTCGCGCGTCATGCCGGTGGCTACGGCCTCTGTGAAAGGTACGGGCTTGGCCGGGTCCGAAATGTATTCACTGGCTTGTGTCTTGCCGGCTTTCGGGGCCTCGAAGCTTAGTTTGCCGTTTTCGTGGAAGTATAGCGTGCGCTCCTGTGCTTCTTTGGGTGGCCATACTGCAAACTCACGCCACTCGTTGGTACCACCTTCAAACATGATGGCCTCGGGCAGATTTACCGGCTTCTTCGCATCGTTCTTCAGGTAGTGGTTAAAGAAGCGGGCCTCCACTTCCTGCTGATACCAGGGCGAGTTCTTCTGGCCAAAGTGCACATCGCCGAGGCTGGAGCCATCGTTACGCGCCCAGCCGCCATGCACCCAGGGGCCCATCACGATCATGTTCGTTAGTTTCGGGTTGTTTTTCTCGATGGTCTGGTAAATCTTGAGCGGACCGTATAAGTCTTCGGCATCGTACCACCCACCTACGGTCATCACAGCGGTGCCTTTAATGTTTTTGAGGTGCGGGAGAATGTTGCGCGCTTGCCAGAAGGCATCGTAGTTCGGGTGGGCCACCAGGTCGTTCCAGAAGGCAACGTTGTTTTTAAGGTATTTTTCGTTCGCGTTTTTAAGTGGTCCCATGCGCATGAAGAACTCATAGCCATCGGGTGTGCCGTGGTCGAAGCGCGGGTTGCGCTGCGTGGTAGGCTCTGGCCGCGGCAGGCCAAAGCTGGCCAGGAAATTAAAGGCGTGCGGCAAAAAGAAAGCGCCGTTGTGGTGGAAATCGTCCCAGAACCAGTCGGCGATGGGAGCTTGTGGCGAAACCGCCTTCAAGGCAGGATGGTTGCTCATCAGACCGGCGGCGGCGTAGAAGCCAGGATAGGAGATGCCCCACTGGCCCACCCGGCCGTTGTCGTTGTCCAGTTTTTTCACCAGCCATTCCACGGCATCGTAGGTGTCGGTGCTTTCGTCCACATCCTTTTTACCTTTCTTTTTGGCAATATGTGGTGTCATGTTCACAAACTCACCTTCCGACATGTAGGTGCCGCGCACATCCTGGTATACAAATATGTACCCGTCGCGCATGAGGGTTGGGCTGGGGCCGAGGCTGGTTTTGTATCCCTCGCCGTAAGGTCCCACCGAGTAAGGGGTGCGGTTCATCAGGATCGGGTATTTCTTGCTCTTGTCCTTTGGAGAGTATACTACCGTGAACAGGCTTTTGCCGTCGCGCATTGGCACTTTATACTCCGCTTTCTCATAATTCTGCCGGATATACACAGAGTCTTCGTTCACGGACTGTGCCATACTTAGCGTGGCGCTTAGGCAGCATGTCAGCAGCAAAGCCATTGCCTGGAGCAGGCTATTCTTTTTTAACATAGGATTAGGTTAGGGTTGCTCTAGTTTTGTTTGCTGAATTTAAGCATTCCGCCGGTTAAATGCACGGCAGCCGTAGAATTTGGCAGATGGTGAGTCTAAGTATAAAAAATAATATATATAGTATAAATATGATGTTATGTTGTCAGCTTTTATTATATTGTGCAGCTCATAGTGCTATAATTATCTTTTTAACGCCAGTTTAAACTGCTAAAGCGTTTCTTCTTACAAAGCTATACTTACACAAAGCCACTGGAGAGGCTAGTGGGAATAACATTCAATTTTATAAACTGGAAACAACCTTACACTAACATAACGCTGGATAAAACACAAATCAAACTATGCTCACCTTTAAACCATACCTGAGAAAAGTATTTAATTTCATTATTGGCTTAGTACTACTATCGGATTGCGAAGAAAAGTCCAGCGGGAGCTAGGAATTAGTTAAAGCTTGGCTGTAAGTATAGCTGTGACATTTAGTACCACCACATCATTTTCAGGCTTCAGTACAAACGCAGCCGGATTATTGCCTGCATGGCCATGCTTTAACAAAGGGGGAAAAGCAGCGAGTGCCGCAGATAGTTTCTGCTTAATAACACCAAAAACACAACATCATCAAACCAACCATCATGAGAACTGGAAAAACAAAGACACGCTTCCTGCTGATCGGAATTGTAGTAGCCGTAACGGCCTATCTTTATGGCAGTTGGGGAGGCTTGCAGCATGACTACAGCGACGCCAAGACCAGTAAGGCCTACAGTTATGAAATATCAAAAAAGTAAGGCAAAAACATCAGCTGCAGCGGTTGTTATAGTACTGCATCAGAAAAACGTATGATTTCAGGGCAAAAGGCTGTTCATGTACATGAGCAGCCTTTTGCTTTTATACTTAAAAAAGGCGTACGGGCGCCTTTGCTTCTTCCCGCTAACTTACCGGCGCCTAAATCCGTTAAAACAGCACACATCTAAACTATGAGAACAAATGGAGCAACAGCAGGATAAACTACTTAAAGAATACTCGCAGGAGGAAAAAGGAGCCTATTTTGGCGCGCTGGCTACTATGGCCGCGGCAGACGGCAAAGCAAGTGATGAAGAACTAGAGTTTCTTAGTTTGATGAGCGAAGCGGCTGAACTGCCGGAGAACGTACACAGCGAGGTAATCGCCATTGCCAAAGAGCCATCCATCATCAATGTGCAGAAGTGCCTGGATGTGCTGAAGGGGAGCCAGCTGCGCTTTTCCTTTATCACCGATATCATCAGCTTCGCCAAAGCCGATGGCGAGTACTCGCAGGAGGAGCAGCGGCGCATACAGCAAATGGCTGATTACCTGAGCGTGAGCCAGAAGCAGTACAGCATTATTGAGGACTACGTGAACAAGGCCGATGAGGCACAGAAGCACGGGGAGGACCCCACGTCGCAGTCTTTTCTGAACAAGAACGGCTTCGGGGATATGTTCAAGAACGCAGGTATTTCGCCGAACATGGTGAAAGGTATACTTGGCGTGGCCGCTCCGCTCGTAATTGCCAGCCTTTTAAGCGGAGGGCGCCGTAGACGCTACGGTTATGGTGGCGGCATGATGGGCGGCGGTTTGCTCGGCGGCCTTTTAGGCGGCGGAATGATGGGCGGTGGCGGCATGTACCGCAGTGGCGGCGGCCTCGGTTCCATCGTTTCTATACTTGGTGGGCTTAACGGCAGCAGGGGCTACGGCAACATGCGCAGGTCTGGCGGCTTAGGTTCGCTGTTGGGCGGCTTATTTGGTGGCAGGAGCAGAGGAGGCTGGTAAAAAAAGCAGGGGCAGGAACTTAGCCTAGTTCCTGCTCTATCAGCTTTCTTAAATCTTCCTCACGCAGCAACCCACGCAGTTTTTTGTTCCCGATAATAAACGTTGGCACTGCCGAAACGCCAACTTCTTCGTACGCATGCTTCAAGGCATCCAGGTGCGCCTGTTTATATTTGCCCGAGTCGAGCGCCTTTGCAAATTCCACTGCGTCCAATCCTACTTCTTGTGCCAAATTCGCCAGCACGGCCTTATCTCCCAAATCCTGCTCCTCCTGGAAAAAAGCGGTGAACATGCGGTGCGTGTAGGCTTCGCCCAAACCCTTTTCTTTTGCAAACTGATACCCTTCAAAAGCCAGGTGCGTGTGCGGCTGCGGCGAAACCTTGGGCAGCACCATGTGCACATCCAGTTGCTTGCCCATGGGGTAAACAGAATTTTTCCAGGTAGTCTGCAGGTAGTCTTCCTCGGGTTTAAGTGTCGGGGTCGGGTAGGGGCGCAGTTCGAAAGGCATCCATTCTACTTCCACTTTATCTTCCAGGCCTTTGAGTGCCCGCTCCAGCACCACCTCACCGTAAAAGCAGTAGGGGCATACATAGTCGGAGTATACTTTTATCTTTAACATAGTTTAATGCGTTAGCTGGTTTATACGTACCAGTTAACCTGTGTTATTGTTTTAGATACGACCCCTGATTAGTGTAGATACAGTCAAATTTTAGTAGCTTCAGGCATCAAACTTAAATAAAATATGCTTCGGAATTCCATACTTGCACTTACGCTGGCACTTAGCCTTTTCTCCTGCCAGCAGCAGCCACAGCAAACTACAGCGACCACACAGACCTCTGCCTCTGATGCGACTACAGCTCAGGCAACTGCCTCTGAATTCTATTACCCCGAAGAGGGCGATAACTGGGAGCGTCGCAATCCTGAAGAGTTAGGCCTGGATCCGGCAAAGTTGCAGGCGGCAGTGGAATGGGCCAAGACCCAGGAAACACAGCAAATCGAAAAAGACTTCTCTACGCAGGCAGAGATCTTCGGCAGGCCACTTGGTCCGCTTCCCGCCACCAGGGCCAATACCAACGGCATCATCCTGAAAGACGGCTACATTGTGGCGGAGTGGGGAGATACCAAAGCGGTGGACCCGACCTACAGTGTGGCGAAGAGCTTCTTATCAACCATACTTGGCCTCACGCTCGACAAAGGGATGATTCAAAGTATAAATGACCCGGTTGCCAGGTATGTGAACGATGGTGGCTATGCTTCCGCACAGAACAGCAAGGTCACTTGGGAGCACCACGCCCGGCAGACGTCAGAGTGGCAGGGGGAGCTGTGGGGCAAGAAGGATGATTTTGTGGGAAAAGAGGAATATGGCCGCGGCGAACGCAAGCCACGCGAACTGCAGGAGCCAGGTACTTTCTATGAGTACAACGACACCCGCATCAATCGTTTTGCGCTGTCGCTGCTGAGGGTGTGGGAGAAACCGCTGCCGGAGGTGCTGGAAGATGAAATCATGGACCCGATTGATGCTTCTGAAACCTGGCGCTGGGTGCCCTATCAAAATTCTATCGCGACAGTGAATGGCAAACAGATGCCTTCGGTGAGCGGTGGCACGCGCTGGGGCGGTGGCCTCTGGATCAGCGCCCGCGACGAAGCCCGTTTTGGCTACCTGTTTCTGCGCAACGGCCGCTGGGAAGACAAACAGCTTATTTCAGAGGAGTGGGTGAAGCAGGCAACAACAGCACGCGGCCCGGTAGGACCAGACTACGGCTACCTCTGGTGGCTGAACACAAGCGGGGAGGCCTGGCCTGACGCTCCAAAAACCAGCTACGCCGCCCTGGGTGCCGGTCAAAACACCGTATGGGTAGACCCGGAGCACGATATCGTGATCGTGTGGCGCTGGCACAACGGCAACCAGAATGAGCTGTTCAAAAGAGTGCTGGAGGCAGTGAAGTAAAAGATGCTTTAGCAAGTATAAAATAGGAGAGGCTGTGCACACCGCACAGCCTCTCCTATTTTATACTTGCATGTGGAATTTATAATTTTCAAATCACACTATTGTCATCTCGACGATAGGAGAGATCTTTTGCACATTCCAGCTAGATTTCTCACTGCGTTCGAAATGACAGAAGAGGTATAACTTACTCTTCGCTCTTATTCCGCAGTTCAAAGTTGATGTGGTGCCTGCTGTAGAGCTCGTGCAACTGGCGCGCTAATTCAAACAGGCTGTCGTCCTGCAGGCCAGCGTAGTGGCGCGCGATCAGTTGCTTTTCTTCGGCGGAAAGGGACTCGCTGGTTACCTTGTTCAGCGATTTTAGCTTGTTCAGGTAAAAGCCGTACCACGCCTGGATGTGCTTAAGCTGTCCGGTTACCTGGTTCAAAGCTGCCTCCTCGTCCTGCAGCTCAATTTCCTCCACCTCACCAATTGGGATAATCTCGTGCAGCATCACAAAGCCAAAGCGGTTCTCTTCCAGCCGGCCCCGCTCATCCCTTATCTGCGGGGCGTACACCTCCAGGTAGTGCTGGTCAATCTCAAGGGTTTGCCCCAGGTCTTCCTCCAGGTCTATTTCGTAGATGACAGGCTCCTCTGTGCCGTTTTCTGCAGTTAATTGTTCGCCGCGTGCCAGAATGATGGCGCCAAGTGGCTCGTACAAGCTCATGAGTTCTTTGAACTCATCCACATGCATGCCCAGCGTATACATTTCAGGTTTGTCCTCGTTATTGGCCCGCACTACCATACTGATGTTGGTATGCTCGATGCAAATGATGCGCTCCACCACCGCTGGATGCCCCAGCAGGAAAGGGACAGGCTCGAACTCATCGCCCTCCACTGTTATCTCCTCTTCTTCGTCCTCCTCCATTTCCTCTTCGGCATACAGCACATGGTCGATGAAGCCTTCTATGTATGGGATCTCCTCCTTTAGCTCGCGGTAAGATTTCGTGCGGCGGGGCTGTTCTTTGTTGGCCATCACGCCCAGTTTATCCAGGATCGCGGGCTCTGCCGTTTTTTGCAGGGCTGCCAGCGCTTCCTCTGTTGTTATTTCGCCTTTCAGAAGCAGCTGCTCATACACATAGAGCGTGTAGATGTGCGTGGCAAAACCAAGCTCCGGCAGAATATCAAAGGCACTGGATTTCTCCCGTTGCGCCTGGTTCAGCATTTCAAGGGCTGTGTGCACTGGGGCCAGCAGGTGTGTTTCAGCGGCTTCCTGCAGCTGCTTCACAATATTCTGGACCGCCTTCTTCCCGAACTTTTCGTCGTAAGTCAGTTCCCAGAGAATTTTCCGGTACTTATCGGAATTAGGCAGGCCAAAGAAGGAAAGGATTTGCTGCTCCTGCCACAGAATTTCTTCAAATAGATTGGTGCTGCCCTCAGGACCTCCCTGGGCGTCCATTCGTTTGGTAAGGTCGTAGTATTTTTTCAGTTCGGCTTCTGGCTGCATTCTGTATCTGTTTAGCTGCTTAAGGGTGCTGCAAAAGAATAAAGTTACGCATTCTGATGGTAGGAATAAAGCCTGTTGTACGCAGGAATGCAGCAGGTTGATGTAGCACCCGGACATCAAAAAAGCAGGGGCCATTTCGATAGAGATGACCCCTGTAGCTAAATGGTTCTATTGTAGTTAATTAGTGGCGGCACACGCAGTGCTCGCCGGCTATACCTTCAAAACGGGTATCAGTTCCCTCATGCCAATCAAAGGCAGAGGCATACTTATCGTTTTCCCACCAGAATTTGCCCGGCTTCTTGTCGTAGTTGCCTACTTCGGCCATGGTGGCGGCATCGTAAAGGTGGCCGTTGATCATGGTATACTTCACCTGCTCCGAGTTTTGGATGTTCTCCAGCGGGTTCGCATCCAGCACGATCAGGTCGGCTAACTTACCTGCTTCCAGAGAGCCGATTTCCTTGTCCATGCCAAGGTACTCAGCACCGTTCAACGTAGCGGCACGCAGGGCTTCATGATTCGTCATGCCGCCCTGCTGCAGCATCCAAAGCTCCCAGTGCGCTCCCAGGCCTTGCAACTGTCCGTGAGCGCCGAGGTTTACTTTCACGCCATTATCGGTCAATGCTTTGGCATCGCGTGAAGTAGCCATGTAGCCGTTCTCATACTCCTCGTTCGGCACTTTGGTCACGAAGCGGGCGCGGCCATCAATAATAGAGCGCGGCGTGAACTTGAGCAGGCGGTCTTTCTCCCACACGTTTGTGTTCTGGTACCAGTAGTATTCTCCGTTCGTAGCGCCATAATTCACGATCAGGGTAGGCGTGTAGCCAGACTTAGAGGCTTTCCATACTTCCAGCACGTCTTTGTAAAGCGGCGATACCGGGATGTTGTGCTCAATACCTGTGTGGCCATCCAGCACCATCGACATGTTGTGGAAGAAGGTAGAACCACCTTCCGGGTACACACTCATATCCAGTTCACGGGCTGCCTGAATCACCTGCTGGCGCTGCTCACGACGAGGCTGGTTGTAGCTCTTCACCGAGAAGCCACCTACTGCTTTTAGACGGCGCAGGTGCGAGCGGGCATCATCAAGGCTATTGATAACAGCCTTGAAATTGCCATCGGCACCGTAAAGGATCGTACCCGTGGAGTAAATGCGCGGCCCAATCATAGCGCCCGATTTCACTGCCTCAGACTGGCTGAACACCATCTCAGTTGTGGAAGAAGGGTCGTGCGTAGTGGTAACGCCGTAAGCCAGGTTCGCAAAGTATGACCATTGCTTTTGCGGGCTCATGCCCAGGCGGAAAGTGCCTAAGTGCGCGTGTGCGTCCACAATGCCCGGCATGATGGTTTTGCCCTTAGCGTCAATTACTTTCGCGTCTTTTGGAACAGCCACATCTTTGCCAACGGCTACAATGCGGTTGCCGTCTACGATGATCGTGCCGCCTTCAATCACTTCATCCCCTTTCATGGTGATGATGCGCGCATTGGTGAAGGCTACTTTGCCCTCTGGAATATCGGTTTTCAGCTCCAGGCCAATTTTCAAACCTGTTGTGTCGATGGCTGGAAGTTTATCCGGTGCACCGGCTACAAACGTGAAGCGGTCTTTCAGGTCGTTGGAGAAATACTCATCACCTAACACCCAATTGATCTTCTTACTGTCGGCTGACCAGTGGATGCTGGTGCCGGCGTCGCGGGTGAAACGTGCAACCGGAACAGCTTTGGTATCAGCGCTTAAATCCAAGCCGGCACCGTTCGTGGTGAAAGGGGCGATATAGCCGTTGAACAGCTCTACAAAACCAATCCACTTGTTGTCCGGGCTAGGGTAGAACTGATCAGTATACTTAGAGGTATAGTGCGTCTGCTCATTTTTTCCGTTCAGGTCTACACTCTTGAAAGCATACTTCTCGCCTTCGCTGCCGGTAAAGAAGATACGGTCCGACGTAGCGTTGAACAGGGGAGAAGCGCCTCGCTCCTGCACCAGGGTTGCTTTGCCTCCATCGGCTGGAATGTAGTAAATGCCGCGGTCTTTGCCGTGTGCATAGCCCATGTGGTTGTTGCCACCGTCTTTGCTGAACACAATGTATTTGCCGTTCGGCGAGAAGGTAGGCTCTGTAAAGAAGCCTTTCTCAGTTGTCAGTTTAACTGCTTTTGGGTTCTTCTTGCGGATGTCGAGTTTGTACACACCCCCGAAATTGTCATCGTTCCAGGTGGTGAATACCAGCTGCTTTCCATCCGGCGAGAAAGAAGGATAGAACTCAAAGTCTTTGCCAGAGGTGATGCGCTCGGGCTTGCCGTTTGGCAGGTCTTTCTTGTAAATGTATCCGGCAGCGTTAAACACCAGCGTCTTGCCATCCGGAGAGGTAACGGCATGGCGGATTGCCTTTGCTGTGAATTGCTTCGGCGAAACACCGCCGTTCTTGCTGTGGTCGTGGCGCACGGCATCGGTAATATAATGCGTAGCCGTTGCCTCGAAAGGAATGTTGCTTACCTGCTTCGTAGCTACATCCAACTTGTTGATTTTGCCATCAGCCCAGAACACGAGGCTTTTGTTGTCTGGTGTCCAGGAGAAGTAAGGGTAAACGCCGAAGATAGCCCAGGCTTCCTGCTGGTCGTGGTTCAGTTTGTCGTACACCGGCCACTCTTCGCCTGTTTTCAGGTCGTGCACAAACAGCACCGATTTGGTGCGCACGCGGCGCACAAACGCAACCTGCTTGCCATCCCGGGAAATAACCGGGCGAACAGAGCCCCCGTTTCCGGTAATGACGTTTTCGATTTTTCCTGTGTTGCGGTCCACGCGACGGATCACGTAGATCTGGCCATTCGGGTCTTTGTTGTACTCAAAGTTAGAGCCGCCGCTCATGTCTTCGGAAAAGTATACGTACTTGCCATCAGGCGATGCAAAGGGCTCACCCGCATCCTGCTGGTCGTTTTTGCGCTTGGTTAGCTGTATGCCTGCGCCACCGGAGCGGTGGTACATCCACATCTCACCGGCTCCCAGCGAGCGGGTGTTGGTGTAGTGCTTGCGGGCAACCAGGTATTCCCCGTCCGGCGTCCAGACAGCATTGTTGAGCAGACGGAAGCTTTCGTCCGTTATTTGCTTGGCATCCGATCCGTCACGCTTCATCACCCAGATGTTATCGCCTCCTCCGGCATCAGATGTAAAGGAAATATACTGGCCGTTCGGGCTGAAACGCGGCTGCACCTCGTAAGGGCGGCCGCTGCGAAGAAGCTTTGCCTTGCCGCCGGAAGCAGGCATGATGTAAATATCGCCCAGCATATCGAAAATGATTTCTTTGCCGTCAGGGCTCACATCCACGCTCATCCAGGTGCCTTCGTTCGTGGTGAAAGATATTTCTTTCTGCGGGCCGTGCTCGGCGTCCACTTTCCACTTGGCGGCCTCTTTTTTGTCCTGGCCCGTTGCAGCGCTATAAGGGAGAGCCATTGCTGCGGCCAGTAACATACTCAGGTAAGTACGTTTATTCATGATTGGTTACGGTTGGTATTAGTTCTGAAGCTCTAATTTACACATTTGGAGCTACAAAGCGAAGTGTTGAAGATGCTGCTGTAACACGATACATGAATAAGCTGTTCCAATTAGCCGCTCAACTCAATGGTGCGATCTATTCAGATTGCAATTACCTTGACTATGCAACAAAGGCTAAGTCCCCCTTTGAAGGGGGTAGGGGGATGTTCTACTTCTGCGGATAATTTCCCCCCTCGGAGGGGCAGGGGTGGGTTCCTTTTTAAATACGATTATACTTGATGCGCTACAACGCCGGGAACTTCGGTTCGTCTTCCCTGTCGCGCAGCTGCTCGAGTGCTTCTGCGGCGGTGTGTACAGGCAGTTGGCAGGTTTTGTTGAAGCAGACGTAGATGGTGGTTTTTCCGTTGATGGCTACTTTGTCTTCCAATAACGGAATGCTGCTGCCTTCTCCTGTTTCACTACCGATCAGGATCATATTGGGCAGGTAAAAAGCACTTAACTCTGCGCGAAGCTCTGGCGCCTCCGGGCCTACAATGGTTACCTCGGCGGTAGGCGTAAGTTTGTGGAAGTATAACGAAGCCCAGTTACTCAGGTGCGACGGCTCTTTGAGCAGTAAGTCTTTTACCTTGGCCAGCATCTCGTCCGACAGCGCCATGTAACGTTCGTCATCAAAGTATAAACCAAGGAAGTGGAGGTTGGTTGCCATGACCGAATTGGAGGCCGGCACCACATTGTCAAAAATCTCCTTCTTGCGCGCGATCAGCTTTTCTGAGCGCTGGTCTGTGAAGAAGAACATACCTTCCGTCCTGTCAAAGAAGTTCTCCAGGGCATAATCTGTTAGGCGCTTTGCCTCCTGCAGCCACTTCTCCTGAAACGTTACCTCGTACAATCGTATGAACGCACGAGCCAGTAAGGCATAGTCTTCCAGAAACGCATCAATGGTGGCGCGGCCTTGTTTGTAGTTCCGGTAGAGTTTTTCGCCTTGCTTCAGGTTTGCAAGTATAAAGTTGGCGTTGCGCAGCGCCAGATCCAGGAAATGCTTGTTTCCGAACACGTAGTAAGCGTCGGAGAGGGCTTTCAGCATGAGCGCATTCCAGGAGGTGAGGATCTTATCGTCCAGGCCCGGTCGCACGCGCTTCGCCCGCACCTCCATAATAGTCTCTTTCCAGCCCTGCACCATCTCCTGCAGCACCTCCAGCTCCAATTGGTTCTCCTGTGCAAACTCTTCGTCGGAAATGCGGCGGTGCAGGATGTTCTGCCCGTGCTCAAAATTGCCTGCGGCGGTAGCGTGGTAGTACTTGGAGAAGAGCGGTTCCTCGTCGCCCATCATTTCCTGCAGTTCATCTTTAGTGAATGTATAAAACTTGCCCTCCACACCTTCGCTGTCTGCATCCAGGGAAGAATAAAAGCCACCTTCAGTGCTCATCAGTTCCCGCTCCACAAAGCCGATAGTCTCGTACACCACGTCGTGGTACAGTGTCTCCCGTGTGGCCTGGTAGGCTTCCGCGTAAAGCGAGATAAGTTGCCCATTGTCGTACAGCATCTTCTCAAAATGCGGCACGAGCCACTCCGCATCGACTGAGTAACGGGCAAAGCCGCCGCCAATTTGGTCGTAAATACCGCCATAGGCCATCTCGCGGAGCGTGAGGTCTACCTGGTTAAGTGCGGTATAGTCGCTGGTGTGGTGCTGGTAACGCAGCAGGAGGAGGTAGTTGCTGGGCATTGGAAACTTTGGCGCTTCGCCCATGCCGCCGCGTTTCTTGTCGAACCGGGTGCTGAGGTTGTAGCCCATCAGCTTAAAGTCGTCTTCGCGGATGTGGAAGTTCTTTTGCTGCAGGCCATACTTGTCCAGTTCGCTCACATTCAGGTGCTTTGCAAACTGCTCCGCCGACTTGTCTAATTCCGAGCGGCTTTTCTCATAGGCCGCTGCAATGTTAGCCAAGAGGCTTACCCACTGCTGCGGCGGAAAGTAAGTGCCGCCGTAAAATGGCTTGGCCTCTGGGTTGAGGAACACGTTGAGCGGCCAGCCGCCCCGCACACCCATGGCCTGCATCGCATCCATGTATACTGCATCCACATCCGGGCGTTCCTCCCGATCCACCTTAATGCACACAAAGTGCTTGTTCATCACTTCAGCAATCTTCTCCTGCTCAAACGACTGATGCTCCATGACATGGCACCAGTGGCAGGCGGCATAGCCAATGCTGACAAGTATGGGCTTATCCTCCTGCTTTGCCTTCTGCAGTGCTTCCTCGCCCCACGGATACCAGTCCACGGGGTTGTAAGCGTGCTGCAGCAGGTAGGGGCTGCTTTCGTTCAGGAGTCGGTTCGGTTTTCTGTCTTCGGCCATAAGTTCGTTTTTAGACACAAGTATCAGGACACAAAACACAAGACTTCGGCCTTGGTTTGTGTGAATGACGATATTTATAAATCGTGCTACTTGATACGTGCGCGACTAAAGTATAGCAGCTTATTTCTACGGCGAAGGCTGGCAAAAGTGTTTGGGTGGCAAGTATGGCTAGGGGAGGAGCTGATGCTGCAGGGCCTGCTCTTCAGCGCTGATGTCGATGTTATACTTCTGCGCCAAAGTATGCAGTTGCCCCAGCGTAGTTCGCACAAAGGCCTGGTGGGCGGCTGATGCTTGGTGAAACGGGCGGTGTGCCACGGCCCGCTGTATTTTCTCCCACGCGCTCATAAATTGTCTGAACTCCGAAGTATAGAACGCAGCCACAAACTTTTCCCAAATATAGTCTTCGGCAAGCTCGGTGGGGTGCAGCATGTCCTGCTTGTAAAAGCGGTAGTCCCGCAAATCATCCATCATAATCTCGTAGGCCGGGAAGTATAGCACGTCCTCGTGGGCATCCTCCAGTTGATGCGCCAGCACGCGCAGAACAGATTTGCTTACACTGTTGGTTTGGATGGTTTCCTTGATATGGCGCACCGGGCTTACCGTTAGCAGCACCTTCAGCTTTGGGTTAATCTGTTTGAGAAAGCCATGCATATCCTCTAACGCGGGCAAGGCTTCACCCGGGCTTAACAGCACCCTGGAGAAATTGCTACCGGGCAGCTTATGGCAGTTGGCCACCACCTTGCCGGTGTCGCGAAGCCTGTACGCCACAGCCGTGCCCAGCGTGATGATGAGCAGCGAGGCTTGTTGCAGATAGTCGCTGGTGCGCTGCAGGCTATGCTGAATTTGCTGCAGCAGCTCCTGTTTGTCTGGGGAGGAGAGGGAAGAGTGCAGGTCGTAGGCGTACCAGATGCCCTTGTGCTCCACCAGGTGATTCTCGAAGTTATAGGGCTGGCCCGAGGCGGCTTTCAGCAGCAGGCACACTGATATGGGGTTGAAAATGGTACCGAAGGGATTCACCAGCACATCTACCTTTTGCTGCTGTAGCTTGTTGCCAATCACCTCTGCAAAGCAAGAGCCGATGGTAACTACTTTGTCCTGTAACGTCAGGTTAAGATTTGCAGAGGGTACGTTTACTTCGGTGCGAAACATAAGTATGGGCGTGGCTTTAGACAAATGTACGGCAAAGGGCAAAAAAAAGCGTCCTGCCATACCTGGCAGGACGCTTTATCTTTTATCGTTCAGAAGAAGCTTATTCAGCCACTACATTGAAACGTACCTGGTGCTTCACTTCCTTGTGCAGGTTAAGTGTTGCGGTGTATTCGCCAGCAGTTTTCACGTCCTGGTCGAAAGAGATACGCTTGCGGTCTACATCAAATCCTTTTGCCTTCAGGGCATCAGAAAGCTGAAGCGTAGTTACAGAACCGAAGATCTTTCCGGTCTCGCCCACTTTTGCAGGAAGCTCAAGCGTGATGTCGCCGATGCTGTTAGCCAGCTCCTGGGCGTCATTCTTGAATTTCTCAGCTTTGTGTGCAGCCTGGCGGATGTTTTCAGCTACTACTTTTCTGCTTGATTTGTCAGCGATAACTGCCAGCCCCTGTGGGATCAGGTAGTTACGGCCATAACCAGGCTTTACTTCAACGATATCGTTTTTGTAGCCAAGGTTCTTTACGTCGTCTTTAAGTATTACTTCCATCGTTGTTCCTCCTTATTTTAAAGAATCCGTAACATAAGGTAAAATCGCAAGGTGTCTTGCTCTGGCAACCGCCTGGGCCACTTTGCGCTGGAACTTCAGGCTAGTGCCTGTTAATCTCCTTGGAAGGATCTTGCCCTGCTCGTTCACGAACTTCAGCAGGAAGTTACCATCTTTGTAGTCGATATACTTAATTCCGCTTTTCTTGAAACGGCAGTATTTCTGACGGTTTTCTTGTTTGTGTACTCTTTCGTTAACTAAGCTCATTATCCTTTAACCTCCTCTTTTTTAGCTTGTGATTTGAACTCGCCGTTTCTTCTACGCTCATTGTAAGCCACAGCGTGCTTATCAAGGGCAGTAGTAAGGAAACGTACTACTTTTTCATCACGGCGATAAGCCAGCTCAAGCTGATCAACAACGGTTGTAGGAGCTTTATACTCTACAAGGTGATAAAAACCAGTTGACTTTTTCTGGATTGGGTAAGCCAGTTTACGAAGACCCCAGTTTTCTTCGTGAATGATTTCGGCGCCATTTTCCTTAAGCACCTCTCTGAACTTCTCGACCGTTTCTTGCATCTGCGCCTCGTTCAACAGAGGAGTCAGGATGAAGACAGTTTCGTAATTTCTCAATTCCATCGGTTCGAATTATTTATAATTTTAGCCTGCAAAGGTAAATGTCTGATTTGGTAATAGCAAGGGTATGCCTGATAAATATGTAAAGTTCAGGCAAATAACGGCAGATAAAAAGGCAGTCGCAGGTTAATCGCCGATACTATATATAATAAGGAGTAAATCTTCTATTTCGAATCTAAATTCTGAGTAGTGAAAAGTCTGCAGAAGGTGGCGCTTTGTTCTCTCTTCTGAATGTATTGTACATTCCTAATTTTCGAACAAATAAGTAGGCTGCGGGATTTATACGGAAACAAAGGGAACTTATAACTTTTTCCAGAGGATAAGTACGTAAAAAATCGGCTTCTTATTTAGAATAAATTTAAATAAAACTGCTTAGAAAGCATGATAAACCGTGTAAGGCCTGACAGTGAGCGGCTGGTGCCTGAAGGGGGCTCTAGAGGCCAAATAATAAAGTTTTTATGTTTGATTAATGGAATTCCAGTAGTAGATTTGTGGCCGTAAAGTAAATTCTTCATACTAAACACACACGTGATCTTGGCTATGAGTAGCTGTATACTTAAATCTAAATCTAAAATTTTCTTCGCCTTCTTGTTTGCGACGATGCTTTCGTTTGGTGCTTATGCCCAAGGGGAAAGCGAGCAGGCGGAAGTGGCGACAAAAGGGGTAGAGCCTGGTTCAACTGAAGGTGCGACAGTAGGTGGTGGCGCTGATCCCGCAGTGATTGATGCAGGTGCTGCATTGTTCAAGAACAACTGTGTGGTTTGTCACTCTGCCGGAACTGACGTGATTGTGGGCCCTGGCCTGCAAGGTATTACTGAAAGACGCAGCACGCCTTGGTTGATCAAGTGGATCAAGAACTCACAGGCGCTGGTTGCGGCTGGTGATCCAGAGGCTGTGGCTGTCTACAATGAGTATAAGAAGCAGGCGATGCCTTCTTTCAACTTCTCAGACGATGAGATAAAGTCTATCCTGGCTTACATCGAGGCAGGTCCTGCATCTGACGTGGCGGCTTCGGTTCCTACTACGGTAGGTGCGGAAGAGGGTGGCCCGGGTAACATTGGTACAGATGCCCTTGGTTCTATAGGAAGCTACCTGGATATTGTGCTGGTCGTGTTGATCATTGTGTTGATTGTACTGGTAGTGACCTTGTTGCTGATTACTTCACTCCTGAAGAACTACCTGAACAAGAACCGCAAGCTGAACGAGTATGACGACGAGGTAGTTAACCAGCGCTTCGACTTTTCTAAAGTATATAAATCAAAAGCTGTTCGCGGGTTGGTGACGCTCATCTTTGTGGTGGTGCTGCTTGATCTGGCCTGGGGTACTGCCATGGGTATAGGCATACAGCAGGGCTATGAGCCAACTCAGCCGATTGCCTTCTCGCACAAACTCCACGCTGGTGAGCATCAGATTAACTGTAACTACTGCCACACCACTGTTTACAAGAGTAAGAGTGCCAGCATTCCTTCTGCCAACATCTGTATGAACTGCCACAGCCAGATTCAAACAGAGTCTCCTGAGATTCAGAAAATATACCGTGCCATTGAGCGCAACAGGCCAATTGAGTGGGTGCGTGTACACAACCTGCCCGACCTGGCATACTTCAACCACTCCCAGCACACGCAGGTGGGTGGCATTGAGTGCCAGACCTGCCACGGTCCGATCCAGGAAATGGATGTGGTGTACCAATACTCTCCTTTAACTATGGGCTGGTGTATTGATTGCCACCGCGAAACGCCTCTTAACACAGAGGGTAACGAGTATTATGACAATCTTGTGGAGCTGCACGAGCAGTCATCACAGGGAGCTTTCACAGTGTCATCAAACGGTGGTACAGAGTGCTCTAAGTGTCACTATTAATTAGAATAAGTAAGAAAAGTATTCGAGTTTTCTAGATATAATATGCAAGACAGAATAAAATACTGGAAAGGAATTGAGGAGCTGGAAAACACTCCTGAGTTCGCGAAGAATGCTCATAACGAGTTTCCAGAATTCCTGCCGGTTAATGAAGCGAATGGAGAGGGTGGCGCGGGGAAAACGCAGCGCCGTGACTTCCTGAAGCTTCTGGGCTTTAGTATGGCTGCCGTGTCGCTGGCTTCTTGTGAGGCTCCGGTGCGCAAGGCTATACCTTACCTGAACAAGCCTGTTGATGTAGAGCCTGGAGTAGCCAACTGGTATGCTTCTACCTACTACCAGAACGGTGACTACAACAGTATTCTTGTAAAAACACGCGAGGGACGTCCGATTAAGATCGAGCCAAACCCTATGTCGTTCCTGACGCCTTACGGCACAAGCCCGAGAGCACAGGCTTCCCTGCTGGGCCTCTACGACGAAAACAGATTGCGCTTCCCGCTTATCAAGGGCGAAGAGGCGAAGTGGGATGATGTAGACAGACAAATTAGAGCCCGCTTAGCCAATGTAAACGGCAAAGTAGCTTTTGTTTCTTCTACCATCATCAGTCCAACTACACAAAAGCTGATCAACGAGTTTGGGGTGCGCTTCGGAAACTTCGAGCACGTGATGTATGATGCCAACTCTGCCTCTGGTTTACTGCAGGCAAACGGTGGTGTCATTCCTGGCTACGACTTCAGCAAAGCAAATGTGATTGTTGGCATCAACGCTGACTTCCTGGGTACCTGGTTAGCGCCAGTGCCGTTTGCGAAACAGTATATCCAAAACAGAAAAGTAGATGCTGATAATCCGACGATGTCGCGTCATTATCAGTTCGAAACCATATTCTCGCTAACAGGTGCCAACGCCGATGTGCGCATGCCGATTAAGCCTTCAGAGGAGGCTGCTTTGGTAACGGCACTGTACAGAGGCATTACCGGACAAGGCAGTGCATCAGGTGCTGTAGCGGAGTCTAAGATATTGGCTGCGGCTGTTAAAGAACTGCAGGCGAACAGGGGCAAAGCCCTTGTGGTGGCAGGCTCTAACGACCCGGCAATCCAGTCAATGGTGGCAGCGATCAACAGCGCCCTGGGTGCTGCGGGTACTACCATCAATACAGAGGCGCCATTCTATGTGAAGCGTGGAAATGACGCGAACATGATCCGCCTGATAAACGAAATGAACGCGGGCACAGTAGGAGCGGTATTCTTCGCAGAGGCTAACCCAGCCTACAACCACCCACTTGCTGCCAAGCTTGTGAGCGGACTGAAGAAGGTAGACCTTCGGGTTTCTTTTGCTGACAAAGTAGATGAGACAGCGGCCCTTGTTGAATTCGTAACGCCAGACAACCACTACCTGGAGTCATGGAACGACTTTGAAGCGAGAAGAGGCTACCTAAGCTTGGCACAGCCGGCTATTAGCCCAATATTTACTACACGCCAAATGCAGGACAGCTTGCTAGCCTGGAGCGGTCAGAACACGAACTATTACGAATACCTGCGTAACAACTGGAGATCAGTAGCCACAGGCGGTGATTTCAACCAGTTCTGGGACAAGACGGTGCATGACGGCGTATTCGAAGGTGGTGTAAGTATGTTGAATATAGCAGCTTCTGCTCCGGCAGCGGCCTCTGCTACGCCAATCAATATTGCTTCCGGTGCTGTAGAGGCAGTTGTTTACGAGTCTGTTAACATCGGTACCGGCGAATTAGTAGGCAATCCATGGTTACAGGAACTTCCTGATCCAATCTCTAAAGCAACATGGGGTAACTATGTCGCCATGCCACGTAAGATGGCTGTGGAGATGCAAGTAGAGCAGGGCGATGTGATTAAGGTGACGTTTGCTAACGGAGAAAGCATTGAACTTCCGGCGCTGATGCAGCCAGGTCAGGCAAATGGAACAGTGGGCATAGCTTTGGGTTATGGTCGTGATCTGAAGAGCAGCCCGGTAGCAAATGGCTTAGGTGCAAATGCTTACCCAATCACAACGGTATCCGGAAACACAGTATTGTATGCCGGTACGGTAAAGCTCGAAAAAACAGACGCACACTCGCCAATTGCGCAAACGCAGACGCATCACACGGTTATGGATCGTTTGGTAGTGCAGGCGAACACACTGGCCAACTATAAGGCAAATCCAAAAGAAGTTACAGAGTATATCCGTATTGCCACGCACGAAGGAGCTGCCAAGCCGGCAACCATCTCTTTGTGGGATGATTATGAGTACAAGAACCACCACTGGGGTATGGTTATCGACCTTAACTCCTGTATTGGTTGCGGTGCTTGTACCATGAGCTGTAACGTGGAGAACAACATACCTGTAGTAGGTAAGGCAGAAGTGCTGAACCGACGCGAAATGCACTGGATGCGTATCGACAGGTACTATAGCTCGGTTGAGCACGAGGAGAAGGATTACGCCACGATGGAGGATCCTGCTGAAAACCCATCGGTTGTATTCCAGCCAATGCTTTGTCAGCACTGTAACCACGCACCATGCGAGACAGTGTGTCCGGTAGCCGCTACCATGCACAGCTCGGAGGGTATCAACCAGATGGTTTACAATCGTTGCGTTGGTACACGCTACTGCGCTAACAACTGTCCATATAAGGTGCGTCGCTTTAACTGGTTTGCTTATGCGAACAACGACAAGTTCGATGTAAACCAGCCAATGAACAACGACTTGGGCAAGATGGTGTTGAACCCAGATGTAACCGTTCGTTCGCGTGGTGTGATGGAGAAATGCTCCTTCTGTGTGCAGCGTGTGCAGCTAGGCAAACTGGAGGCTAAGCGTGAGAATAGAAGACCAAAGGACGGAGAAATCGTAACGGCCTGTGCTCAGTCTTGCCCTACAGAGGCAATTGTATTCGGAGATATGTTAGATCCGGAAAGCCGCGTATCAAAGATTCTGGCCCGTCAGCAGGGAGAGCGTGCTTTCCACGTGCTGGAGGAATTGAACACGCAGCCAAACGTAACATACCTGACAAAAATTAGAAACTTAGCTTAAAATATAACTTCGAGAGCGTTATGCAGCATGTATCTCCGATAAGAGAGCCTCTTGTAACCGGGGGGAAAACATACCACGACATCACGGAAGATGTCTGCAGACAGGTAGAAGCCAAGCCCAACGCACGTTGGGCAGCGGCGCTGGCTGTTGCACTGGTAGGTTTGGCCATATTTATTTACTCTGTTTACCGTACACTTTTCTATGGTATCGGAGAATGGGGACTGAATAAGACTGTAGGTTGGGCATGGGACATCACAAACTTCGTGTGGTGGGTAGGTATCGGCCACGCCGGTACGCTGATCTCTGCCATTCTATTGCTGTTCCGTCAGAAGTGGAGAACTTCCATCAACCGTGCAGCCGAGGCGATGACTATCTTCGCCGTAATTTGCGCGGCGATGTTCCCGGTACTGCACATGGGCCGCCCCTGGCTGGCTTACTGGGTACTACCGCTGCCAAACACATTCGGTTCACTTTGGGTTAACTTCAACTCCCCACTTCTCTGGGACGTATTCGCGATTTCAACTTACTTCTCTGTATCTCTTGTTTTCTGGTACATCGGTCTGATTCCTGACTTTGCCACCATCCGCGACAGAGCAACCGGTCCGATAGCAAGAAGAGCTTATGCCGTACTTTCTATGAACTGGACAGGTTCTGCCAAAGCATGGTCGCGTTACGAGACAGTTTCGCTTATACTTGCAGGTGTGGCTACTCCACTGGTACTTTCAGTACACACTATTGTATCCATGGACTTTGCAACCTCGGTTATACCGGGCTGGCACACCACTATCTTCCCGCCATACTTTGTGGCTGGTGCGATCTTCTCTGGTTTCGCCATGGTATTGACACTGATGATCATCACGCGCAAGACCTTCAAACTGGAAGATTACATCACGCTGGAGCACGTGGAATCGATGAACAAGGTAATTATCCTGACTGGTTCTATCGTGGGTGTTGCTTATACTACAGAATTCTTCATTGCCTGGTACTCTCAGGTAGAGTATGAGCAGTATGCCTTCATTAACCGGGCTACGGGTCCTTACTGGTGGGCTTACTGGTCGATGATGACGTGTAACGTAATTACGCCACAGCTTTTCTGGTTCCGCAAAATCAGAAGAAGTTTAACAGCTACCTTCATCATCTCCATCTTCGTGAACATCGGTATGTGGTTTGAGCGATTTGTGATCATCGTGACTTCCCTGCACCGCGATTACCTTCCGTCTTCCTGGGCCATGTTCTACCCATCATGGGTTGACGTGGGCGTTTATGTGGGAACGATCGGATTGTTCTTTACACTCTTCCTGCTGTTTGCTAAGTTTTTCCCGGTTGTCAACATGGCAGAGGTGAAGGCTATCCTGAAGTCTTCGTCTGGTGTGGTGCACACACCGCACAACACTATGCACGGCACTGATAAGAATTTGAACACTAATACACATCACAATGAATAAGAAGTTTGTTCTAGGAATTTATGATGATGAAGATGTGCTGCTGACAGCCATCGAAAACATGCGCGCTGCCGGCACTAAGATATACGAAGTGTTCTCACCATATCCTGTTCACGGAATCGATGATGTATTAGGCATCAAGCGCTCGAGGCTGCCAATCGTAGCCTTCCTGGGTGGATTGACCGGTATGTCGTTTGCGCTCTGGATGCAGATCTGGATGCTGGGCTTTGACTGGCCAATGATCATTGGTGGTAAACCCCACATCGCGTTACCGTCTTTTATCCCGGTAACATTTGAGCTTACCGTTTTATTCGCTGCATTCAGCATGGTAATCACCTTCTTCATTGTCACCAACATTCGGCCTTCGCTGCGCGTGAACGTGTTCGATAAGCGCTCAACTGATGATAAGTTTGTGATGGCCATTGAAGTGAAAGAAGGAGTAACAGATATGTCAGCCCTTAACAACCTGCTGCGCTCTACCGGGGCCATTGAGGTTAATGAGAAGGAGGTAGTAAAATAATGAAAAGATACAAGACACTAGGTTTAAAAGCCTCTGCTCTATTTTTCTCATCTGCAGTGCTGTTTGCCTGCGGCGACAAAAGTAATCCAGGGTATGAGTATGCCCCAGACATGTACCATTCCGTTCCACTGGATCCTTACTCTCAGATAAAAGAAAACAAGTTCAACCCGGCCGGCATGAACATGCGTGAGCCAGCAAAGGGTACCGTGCCTCGTGGCATGCAAGGTTATAACCTGTACCTTTCTGTGGACACAGCAGAGGTTGCAGGCGTGGAACTGGCAAACCCGCTGAAGAGAACCGAATTGAACCTGGCAGAAGGCCAAGTGCTTTATAGCCGTTTCTGCGCACCTTGCCACGGAGAACAGGGCGATGGACAGGGATTGGTAGGCATTAAATTCAAAGGCGTTCCTTCTTATACAGCCGGACGAGTAGCAGAACTTCCTGCTGGCCATATTTACCACGTGATTACATACGGTAGAGGCCGCATGATGCCACACGGCTCACAGGTGAACCCGACAGAACGTTGGAAGATTGTGATGTACGTGCAGCAATTGCAGAAAGGCGAAGTAGGCGCTGCAGTGGAGGAAGAAGTGGAAGAGGAAGCAGGTGGTGAGACAATCACTGATAACCCGGTAACGGGTACACCAGAAGACACTCCAACAAGAGAAACTCCTAAAAACTAAGTCTAAGGCAAAATTTATAAGGATAATGACAGAAGAAAGACTCATCATTTCCAGAAAAACGAATAACAAGTTTTTCTTAATGATAGCTATAGGTGTAGTTTTACTTATAGTAGGCATCATTTTATCAGCCTTAGGCGGAGGAGCGGAGCACCACGAGGCTGCTGCAGGACATGGCGACGCTGCTGCGGCGGCGGCTCACGAACCTGTTTCCTGGACAAAACGCTTGTTCATGAACCTTTGGCTTAACAACGTATACTTTACAGGCATCGCCTTGATAGGCGTGTTCTTCGTGACGTTCCAGTATGTGGCCTACGCCGGCTGGTCCGTTTTAATTAAGCGCATACCCGAAGCACTGGGTTATTTCCTTCCGGTTGGTGGTATCCTGATGCTGATTACGTTCCTTTTTGGCAACCACGATATTTTCCATTGGACACACGAATACCTGTACGATATAAACGACCCGCGTTATGACCCCATCATAGCTGGTAAATCAGGCTACCTGAACTTCTGGTTCTTCCTGATCAGAATGATCGTATACTTCGCCCTGTGGATTTTCTTCTTTAACTGGCTACGTAAGAACTCCATTGATGAGGATCTTCACGGTGGAACAAGCTATTACCACAAGAGCATCCGTATTTCGGCCATGTTCCTAGTAGTTTTCGGTATTACTTCTTCTACATCAGCATGGGACTGGGTACTGTCGATTGACACGCACTGGTTCTCCACGATGTTTGGCTGGTATGTGTTTGCGAGTTGGTTTATTGCCGGTCTTGCTGCCATCACACTAACCGTAATCATCCTGAAGCAGAACGGCTATCTAAGACTGGTAAACTCAAACCACCTGCACGATTTAGGAAAGTTTGTTTTCGCATTCTCCATCTTCTGGACCTACATCTGGTTCTCGCAGTTTTTGCTTTACTGGTATGCAAACATTCCAGAGGAAGTTATCTACTACATCGAGAGATTAGGGGGTAATAACGGCCATTACACATGGATCTTTTTTACTAACCTGATTATAAACTTTGCCTTCCCTTTCCTTGTTCTAATGACAAGAGATGCAAAGCGCCAGATGATTATGCTGAAGATTGTGACAATTGCCATCCTGATCGGCCATTGGTTAGACTTTTACCTGATGATGATGCCAGGAACGCTTCGTACGGAAGCAGGATTTGGTCTGATAGAACTGGGCACAGCACTGGCTTTCCTGGGACTCTTCCTGTTCATATTCGCAAGAGGTTTATCAAAGGCTTCTCTGGTACCGGTAAACCATCCGTTCCTCGAGGAGAGTGTTCACCATCATGTTTAGAGATTATACTAAAAGCGTTATATAATGATTTCGATCGCCATAGGTTTATCCGTCGTTTTATTATTTGTTATCCTTTTCCTGCTTTTCAGGATTGGTACGCTCGCCTCCATCTTCAGGGGGTCTACAGAGCGGGCTGTGGGTACAACAAAAACTAGTAATCGCGTTAACGGCACGCTAATGATTCTTTTCCTGGTGTTGGGTGGAGCTGGATTTATCTGGTCTTTCATCGCCTACTGGGATGAAATGAACCCGCCACTGGCATCTGTACACGGTGAGTGGACGGACAGCTTGTTCTGGACGACGATGATTATCATCGGTGTTGTGTTTGTGATCACGCAAATCCTGCTGTTCTGGTACTCTTACCAGTACCAGCACAAGGATGATAAAAGAGCTTACTACTACCCGCACAACAACAAACTGGAGATTATCTGGACAATGATTCCTGCGGTTGTGATGGCCTTACTTGTATTTGGTGGCTGGAAAACCTGGACCAACATCACCAGTGCCTCTCCTGAGGAGTCCATTGTGGTGGAAGTAATGGGCAAGCAGTTTAACTGGATGGTGCGCTACCCGGGTGCTGATGGTGAGCTTGGCGTAGCCAAAACACCTCTTATCACAGCTGTGAACGAATTCGGTATCGATTTCTCTGATCCTAATGCCCAGGACGACTTCATGCCACGTGAGATCCACGTGCCCAAAGGAAAGCCGGTGTTGCTGAAGATCAGAGCACGGGATGTAATCCACAGCGTGTACATGCCACATTTCCGTCTGAAGATGGATGCTGTTCCGGGAATGCCTACTAAGTTCTGGTTTGTACCTACCAAGACAACTTACGAGATGCGTAACGAGACAGGCAATCCTGAATTCAACTATGAGCTTGCCTGTGCCGAAGTTTGTGGCCGTGGTCACTTTGCGATGCGCTTTGTGGTGGTGGTAGACGAGCCCGAGGAATATGAGGCGTGGCTAGCCGAGCAAGTATCGTTTGCAGAGCAAAATCCCGATGTAGTGGCTGGCTTCTCTAAGAAAGCCCCTGCACAGTTAGTAGCCGAGTCTGCTGCTGCGGATAAGGCTGAAGTAAAAACTGAGTTGTAGCTTTTAAATTACAATTGTCTATGTCTAGTACAGATATTACCATCAACCATGATGTGCATCCTGCCCACGACGAGCATGAGCATCATCACGAGCAAAATTTTTTAGAGAAGTACATCTTTAGCCAGGACCACAAGACGATTGCAAAGCAATTCCTGATCATGGGTATTGCCTGGGCATTCTTAGGTGGATTCCTTTCCATCCTGTTCCGCCTGCAGTTGGGCTGGCCAGAGGCAACTTTCACTTTCCTGGAGCCAATCCTGGGTGGTTGGGTTGAAAACGGAAAGCTGAACCCGGAGTTTTACCTGGCGCTGGTAACCATGCACGGAACCATCATGGTATTCTTCGTGCTTACGGCTGGTCTGAGCGGTACTTTCAGTAACTTCCTCATTCCACTTCAGTTGGGAGCACGCGACATGGCCTCTGGTTTCATGAACATGCTTTCTTTCTGGATCTTCTTCCTGTCAAGCATCATCCTGTTCTCTTCCTTATTTGTGGAAACAGGGCCTGCAGCAGGTGGCTGGACGGTGTATCCGCCGCTAAGCGCCCTGCCTGAAGCCATACAAGGTTCTCAGGACGGTATGACGCTTTGGCTGATTGCAATGGCCCTGTTTATTGTGTCTCAGTTGTTGGGTGGTGTAAACTATATCACAACTGTAATCAACCTTAGAACAAAAGGTATGTCGATGACGAAGATGCCGCTTACTATCTGGGCGTTCTTCTTCACAGCTATACTTGGTCTGCTTGCTTTCCCTGTGTTGTTCTCTGCCGCTTTGCTTCTGATCTTTGACCGTAGCTTCGGTACTAGCTTCTTCCTGTCTGACATTTACATCGCCGGACAGGCACTTTCTAACACAGGTGGTAGCCCAATTCTGTTCCAGCACTTGTTCTGGTTCCTGGGTCACCCGGAAGTATACATCGTTATCATGCCGGCATTCGGTATTGTATCAGAAGTAATCACAACAAACTCTCGCAAGCCGATCTTCGGTTACAGAGCGATGATTGGCTCCCTGTTCGGTATCTCGGTTCTTTCCTTCGTAGTATGGGCGCACCACATGTTCGTATCGGGTATGAACCCGTTCCTGGGATCAGTGTTCATGTTCCTGACGCTGATCATTGCGGTACCATCTGCGGTAAAAGTATTTAACTGGTTGGCTACTCTGTGGCGCGGTAACATCCGTTTTACATCTGCCATGATGTTTGCGGTTGGTTTTGTGTCACTCTTTATCTCTGGTGGTTTAACAGGTATCATACTTGGTAACTCCGCATTGGATATTCAGTTGCACGATACCTACTTCGTAGTGGCGCACTTCCACCTGGTAATGGGTGCGGCGGCGTTCTTTGGTATGTTTGCCGGAGTTTACCACTGGTTCCCTAAGATGTTTGGCCGCATGATGGATGAGAAGTTAGGCTTCGTTCACTTCTGGCTAACCTTTATCTCGGTATACCTGGTGTTTATGCCAATGCACTACATCGGTATCGCTGGTTTCCCTAGAAGATACTACAACTGGACAGGATTCGAGGTATTCAGTGGCTTTACGGATATGAACACGTTCATCAGTATTTCCGCCATACTTGGTTTCACGGCACAGTTCATCTTCCTGTTCAACTTTGTGTACAGCATTGTTCGCGGTCGCAGAGCAACAGCAAACCCTTGGCATTCTAACACGCTGGAGTGGACAACCCCGGTAAATCCTGGACACGGCAACTGGCCTGGAGCACTTCCGGTAGTTCACCGTTGGCCATACGATTATAGCAAGCCAGGTTCCGTAGAAGATTATATACCTCAAACAGTGCCTTTCTCTGAAACGCAGTCGTCGAACATGCCGCACGAGAGGGACTTTGAATAAGACGCATTGATGTCTACAAAATCTTTTAAGAACAAAAGATTTAGAAATATTGGAGTACTTACAGTCTTGGCTGTATACTTTCTGATATTAGTCGGAGGAATCGTACGAAGCACCGGTTCAGGAATGGGATGCCCAGACTGGCCTAAATGCTTCGGCAGTTGGGTTCCTCCGACTGATGTCAGTCAATTACCAGAAGATTACCTGGAGGTTTACAAGCAGAAGCGAATAGAGAAAAACGAGAAGTTGGCTGCTTACCTGGACAAACTAGGTTTTGAAGAAGTATCCGCTGCCATATTCTCGCATCCGAACCAGTACATTGAAACAGAGTTCAATGTCACAAAGACCTGGATTGAATACATAAACAGGTTGGTTGGTGCGTTAATAGGAATTTTCATCTTTCTGAAGGTTCTCTATTCCATCCCTTACCTAAGAACCGATAAAACAGTATTTTTTCTGTCACTGGCCAGTTTTGTTATGGTTGGTTTTCAAGGTTGGTTAGGCTCTATTGTGGTATCTACCAATTTGTTGCCGGTAGTTGTAACGATACACATGGCCTTGGCCTTAGTTTTAGTAGCCATGTTGCAGTACGTGGTTGCCAGAGCTTATAAAGAGGATATCGCTGAGAACGTTGACTACTCCTCTAAGGTAAATGCACTACTTTGGGTATTGGCCATTATTACTTTTGGGCAGATTCTGGTAGGAACACAGGTGCGGGAAGAAGTGGACCTTGTTTCGTTTATGATGAACGGTGCAGGCCGGGAGACGTGGGTTGATCAGTTGGGAAATTACTTCTACTTCCATCGTTCCTTTTCCATAGTAGTTTTGGCGCTGCATGTATACATCGCCTACCACTTGTACAAAATCATGAGCAGGCAGATAACGCTGCTTACGCACCTGATGCTGGTGCTGCTTGGTGCCGAGATTGTGATCGGTATTATTATGGCCTATTTTGCCATACCACCGGTATTACAGCCTCTGCACCTGACATTCGGGTCGCTTTTGTTCGGCGTGCAGTTTCAGCTAATTATCGTTTACCATTATGCCTCTAAAAGGGCATTTAAACCGCAGGCAGTTGTTCATAACTAATGTATTCACAAAAGTCAGACATACTACTGCAGCCATACGCTATGATGCATAAAGCAGCAGCATATTTCCAGTTACTGAAGTTCAGGCTAAGCTTAACTGTTGCTTTTTCTAGTGCCATTGGTTTTATACTTGGTTATCCCAATAGTAAGTGGTATGATATTGCGCTGGTGATGCTGGGGGGCATGTTGGTAACAGGATCCGCGAACATCATCAACCAGATCATAGAGAAGGACCTGGATAAGCTGATGAAGCGCACTGCCAAACGACCTTTGCCAACCGGGCAGGTAAGCGTACTGGAGGCCGTGGTGTTCTGTGTGCTGCTGGGTGTATCGGGGGCTGCTTTGCTTGCTTTATACTTTAACCCACTTGCGGCAGCGCTTTCTTTGCTTTCCCTTGTCCTGTACGGTTTCATCTATACGCCACTCAAGCAAATTAACCCGATCTGCGTTTTTGTTGGCGCAATCCCAGGGGCAATGCCTCCACTAATCGGGTGGGTGGCCGCTACCGGTTCCATCGATATACAGGCAATCATTTTATTCGGGATACAGTTTTTCTGGCAGTTCCCGCACTTTTGGGCCATTGCCTGGGTGCTGGATGATGACTATAAGAAAGCTGGTTTTAAGATGCTGCCAATGGCTGGTGGTAAAAACCTGAAAACAGCTATTCAGATTATGAGCTATACGCTTGTGCTGATACCGCTAAGCCTGCTGCCGTTGCAGTTTGGTATGACGGGAACAACATCAGCCATGATTGCGGTGATATGTGGTGTGCTGTTTCTGGCGCAGACGTTTTACCTGATGCGCACCTGCTCTAAAAAAGCGGCGATGAGCATCATGTTTGGATCTTTCCTGTATCTGCCCATTGTGCAGATAGCCTTTGTGTTAGATAAAATTTAAATTTCAGCTATGGCTAATGTTCCTATAGATAACCATAACAACTCTGGTGGGGTGCACCCACTAAAGTTTTCGCTGTGGTTGATTATTATAAGTATAATCATGATGTTTGCAGCTTTTACCAGCGCATACATCGTAAGGCGGGAGGAGGGAAACTGGTTAGAGTACGACCTGCCTTCTATTCTGCTGATCAACACCATCATTATCATTTTAAGCTCTGTTACGATGCAGCTGGCACATAACGCGGCAAGAAATGATAACATGAAGATGCTGAAGCTGATGCTGCTGCTGACGATCGGTTTGGGCATCGCTTTTCTGATCGGGCAGCTCAATGGATGGTCAGAACTGGTGGATAACAAAGTGTTCTTTGGCGGATCAGGAGCCAACCCTTCCGGCTCGTTTCTGTATGTACTTACAGGCGTGCACGGGTTTCACCTGGTAACCGGGCTTATCTTTGTGCTGATCGTGTTTTTCAGCAGCCTGAATTATAAAATCCATTCGAAGAACATGCTGCGGATACATTTGTGTACCGTTTACTGGCACTTTTTAGGTGGACTTTGGCTATATTTGTACATCTTCTTAAGAATAAATCACTAAACACGTTTTTCATTTAATAAACTATGTCTACTTCAACTCCGCTGGAAGTGCCTAACGCAGGTACATGGGATGGTGGCAATGAGCCATTGAAAGCGAGCTATGGTAAACTCATGATGTGGTTTTTCCTGCTATCAGATGCGTTTACTTTTGGGGCTCTTCTAACCGTTTATGGATTATCACGCCATAACCATATGCCTTATACCGGTGAGCCGGATGCATTTGTGTTTTCCACGCAGTGGTGGCCGATTCCTGAAAAAGTATACAATGCCTTCCCAGGTTTTCATGGAGTAGACCTGCCATTGGCGTTTGTGGCCTTAATGACCATGATCCTCATTCTTTCCTCCGTAACCATGGTACTTGCCGTCGAGGCCGGCCACCGCATGGACAAGAACGATGTGCAGAAGTGGTTACTTTGGACTATCCTTTTCGGGTCTATCTTCCTGGGTTGCCAGGCATGGGAGTGGGCTCACTTTATAACAGGTACTGAGGAGGGTATGGTATTGGCTGATGGTTCACGCATATTCGGGGCTAACATGACCTATAACCAGTACGGGCCTCCGCTGTTTGCAAACTTGTTCTTCTTTATTACAGGTTTCCACGGCACGCACGTTTTCTCTGGGGTAGTGCTGTTGATACTCATCTTCTTCAATACCGTGTTTGGCGTGTATGAGAAGCGAGGCCATTATGAGATGGTTGAGAAAGTAGGCCTTTACTGGCACTTTGTAGACCTGGTGTGGGTATTCGTATTCACGTTCTTCTACCTGATCTAATTTAGAGGCATAACAAAAGCCATTCCGCCTAAGTATAAAATACTAGCGGCGTGAACGCGAAAAAAAAGACATTCCTATATTATGGCACACCATACTACCGATAGCGACCTTCACCACCAGGGTGAAATACCAAAGGCTCAGACCAAAGCCATCTGGAAAACATTTGGCATACTTGTAGGCTTAACAGCGCTGGAGTTCGTGTTTGCGTTCTTCATGGAAGCTGGCACAGCCCGTAACGCCATCTTTATTATACTTACCCTGTTCAAGGCGTTTTACATTGTGGCGGAGTTCATGCACTTAAAGCATGAGACAAAGGGCCTGATCTGGTCCATCATTATCCCGCTTGCATTGCTGATATGGCTCATGGTAGCACTTCTTTCGGAAGGCAGCTATTACTTTGAATCCATAACGAACTACTTCAACTAAGTACATCTTATAAATGAAACCTTTAAAGGCACTAGTGTTAGGTCTCCTACTGCTAGTGCCTATTCTTATTTTTATCTTTATCAGTGTGTTTGGTGTTCACCATTTTTCACTGAAAACCTACTATCCCAAGCTCGATGAGCGGGGAGAGGTGGTGTACAATGCCGCCGGCGATACCGTTTTTCAGACGGTTCCTTATTTTGATTTCGTGTCGCAGCAGGGAGACAGCCTTAGCCAGACAGACCTGGACAGCACGATCTACGTCATCAGTTTCTTTGAGCCTTCCTGTCCGAATCCGTGCCAGGACCTGCTCTCTAAGCTGAAGCGGGTACACGATGCTTACGAAAACATCCCACAAGTAAAGTTTGTTTCTATCAGTGTAAGCCAACAGCAGGATAGTCTGCAACTGTTGCAACAGCTAAGCAACAGATTTGAGGCGCAGCCGGAGCGATGGTACTTCCTGACGGGTAGCCCGGCTGAAAGAGCGGATTTCCGTGAGGCTGTAACAATAGGCATGAGCGGTGATTCTACAGTTGCAGACAGTGGGGCAAGAATCATACTGGTGGATAAGCAAAAGCAGGTCCGCGGCATTTACGATGGTACAGGGAATAAGGAAATTGATCGCTTAAAATTAGAAATAAACGTTTTGCTGGATGACTACAGTAAGAGAAAATAGCGCAACGAACAGTAACGACAAGAAATTTCTGACGCTTATCGCCATCTTGTCGGTAGCCATACCCGTAGTGGTGGCGGTGCTTTTTTTTATGCCGAAAGCCAATAACCCGGGAGTAGATGTTTCTTATTTGCCAACCCTTCATGCCATACTCAACTCGCTCACTGCGGTGGCACTCGTTATCGGGTACTACAATGTGAAGCGTGGAAACGTGATGGTGCACCGCGGAGCCATGCTGGCGGCATTTAGTTTGTCGGCCATCTTCCTGGTTTCGTATGTTACCTACCATTTCCTGGGGCAGCGAACTATCTACGGCGGGGAAGGTGTTTTAAAGTACATCTATTACTTCGTGCTGCTCACGCATATTGTGTTGGCTGTCGTAATTGTTCCGCTGGTACTGTTGTCCGTATACTATGGTATCAGCAGCCAGTTGGCGCGCCACCGCCGCATCTCCAGATGGACCTTCCCGATCTGGCTGTACGTGGCCGTTACGGGTGTGCTGGTTTACCTGATGATATCGCCTTATTACACTTAATTTTTAAACGCTAGTTTACTTTAGATTTTATGAAAAACGGTTTGCGTAAAATCATAACAGTTTTAAGTATAGCATTCATATTTGTGTTTGCCACAACGGATGCCTACAGCCAGTGTGCCATGTGCCGTGCCACGGTGGAGTCGAACGTGGGCACCGGTAGCAAGGAGCCTGAGAACCAGGTTGGTTCTGGCTTGAACACGGGTATACTTTACCTGATGGCTATTCCGTATGTGTTAATCGGTGCCGTTGGTTTCCTATGGTACATGAATAACAAAAAGGCAAAAGCCAAATAATAATCAACCCTCTAAATTAATGGCCATCTTTCCTGCAGCAGCCTGTGCTGTAGGAAAGATGGCTTTTTTTTGTTCTCCTGTTTACCCAAGATAAGTATAGCCAGATACCTTTGAGATGGACATGTTTCATGGTATAAGAAGTAGCAAAAAGTACAACATTGGGCAGCTAGGTAAGGCAAAGGTTTTCTTCAGCAGCATCCGCTTCCAAAAGCCTGTAACTGGTAACTTTATATACATTCCTGGGCTGCGTTTACGCTTCAGGTGCAGCAAACCTTAGCATGATTCTTGCGCATGTGGCGGTTGTGCCGCGTTTTGCTTAAATTCGTGGATAAACCGCATTGCCTTGGATCGGAAAGCTACTCTTCTGTTTTTTTTAGTGATGATGCTGCTGTGCTTTCTGGCGACAGCAGTTCTGTATTTTGGCATTCCGGCATCGCTGCAGACAAAGGAGGATTACAAGGCAGAGGCACGGGAAATTGAGCAAAGCGTGCAGCATTGCATTGAAGAAGCGCATACTCAGGCGGCGCAGTTGGCCCCTAAACTCGGCAAAAACACTATTCATTTTTCTGCCCTTTTAAAAGCCTCAGAGTACCCGGTGCTCATTTACCGCTCTGGTAAACTGGTATTCTGGTCGAACCACTCCATCGTGCCGCAGGTGAGCCTGCCCTCTCCACTTAAAACCCCGACGGCAATCGAAAATGAGTATGGCCGTTTTGTGGTTGTGCCGCACCAGGTTCGGGAGTATGAGGTGGATGTATATATTCCGCTGCAGGTAGATTACCAACTGGATTACGCATACCTCACACCAAAACTGGATGAGGATGTTTTTAGTGAAATGTGCGTGCAATTGATTCTGGATGCCGATGCTCCATTGCCGCACGTGCGCACCTACGATGGCCAGTTCCTTTTTGCGCTTGACTTTGACAAAAGCCGCAATACGGCCAAGATGGACCGGCTGGAGTTGGCGTTGCTAACCTTTGGATTGCTGTTTTATGTGTTGTTCGCCGTAGCCTTGTGCCGGCGTTACGTGCGGCGGCACGCCTATAGCAAGGGAGTGCTGGTGCTGCTAGCGCTGCTGATATCGATGCGCCTGTTGCTGCTGGTGCTCAACCTTCCGTTTGCTTTCGGCGAGGTGGAGCTGTTTGACCCAAGGTTCTATGCGGCCTCCATCTGGTCGCCTTCGGTAGGCGATCTGCTGCTGAACATGCTGCTATTGCTGGTGGTGGCAGGCAGCTGCCTATACTTATTTATCCGCAACAGGGCCGTTTCCCGCATAGCGCTGTTGCCGCAGGAGAAAACGCAGCCGCTGCTGGTGGCCTGCATGCTGCTCTTCTTTTTTCTGCTGCTGCTGCTTTTCCGCTTTTACTATAACATTTACCACAACACCCCGCTGGTGCTTGACATCACCCGCTCCCTTGATTTTACAAGATACCGGATTCTGATGTACGGCATTATGCTGGTGCATACACTGGCGCTGTGCATGTTCACGTACATGCTGGCTACGGTGGTGTCGGTGCTGGTGCCGAAGGAACCTTCTACCGGGCCGTACAAGCTGTTGCTGCTGATAGCCGGTATTCTGCTGATGCTGACAGGCTGGTTTGTGACGGAGCTGTTTACGGTGGTTTTCGTGGGCTTCGTTTTCTGGGCCATTATCATCTTTGCGGCGCAGCACCAGAATGCGGTAAGTATGGCTTACCGGACGTACCTGTTTTTCTTTTTGGTTGTGATCGTGAGTGCCATCACGGGCGCCATGTCGTTGTTTTCGCATTACCACAACGACCTGAAGACGTACAAGCAGAACCTTGCTTTCAATATCCTGCAGGATAACGACGTGCTGGGCGAGTACCAACTAAACCAGGTGGCGACCCAGATCGCCTCAGACGAGCTGATACAGTCGAAGATGATGGGACCGTATGTGGATGCTTTTTTCATCAAGCGTAAAATTACAAAGCAGTACCTGAACGAGTACTTCGACAAGTATGAGATCAGCGTGCTGCTTTTCGACGGGAACGGCAGGACACTGGAAAGCGCCGACACAACGGCCACTACACTGCAGGAGCTGCGACGCCAGTTCGATCAGCCCGGTACGCAGACAGAACATGAAAACCTATTCCTGCTGAAGGACCCGATGCGCTATAACGCGCGCGTGTACCTCAAGCTGATTCAGGTGCCGCTCGGCAACAGGCAGACCGGGACAATTGCGCTGCGCCTTACGCTGAAGAAGCTCTTGCCGAACAGCGTAGTGCCGGAACTTCTCACCGACCAGAAGTATGACCAGCCGTTCCGCCGCGACATGCTGAGCTACGCCATTTACGATGACACCAAACTGCGCTACAGCGAAGGCGAGTACGATTACGCCACAAACTTCAATCCCTATTTGCTGGAAAAGGAGGAGTTTTACCGCCAGGGTCTGGCGCACGGTAACTACCACCATTTCGGCGTACAGAGCAGCAAAGGACATGTTCTCATTATCACCACCGAGAAGTATGGCAGCCGGGAAGTACTGTCTAATTTCTCGTTTTTGTTCTTGCTGTTCCTGGGAGGGTTGATTCTGAGCGGTATGTTATACTTGCTGGTACGGCGACGGCATTTGCGCCCGTTCAGCCCGAACTTCAGCACCAAGATTCAGATTTTCCTCAATTTCGGAATTCTGCTTCCGATGCTGCTCATCAGCGTCACCACGGCCAGCCTGGTAACTGCCTCCTATAAAAAAGACCTGATGCAGACGTACGAGCAGCGGGGAGAGGCGATACAGGATTATCTGTCGCAGCAACTTAGCCAGCGTTTGCTGCAAAGCCCCGAGCAATTGCAGCAAAGTATAGCCGACATCGCGGCCATCTCTGAAACCGATATTAACCTGTACGACCGGCACGGCAAACTGCTGGTCACCAGTCAACCGCTGATTTTTGAGGCGGGGCTACTTTCTAAGTTGGTGAATCCGGAAGCCTTTGCGGCCATTTCGGAACGGCAGGCGCTCAGGGTGCTGCTGGAGGAGCAAACCGGCAATTTAAGCTTCAATGCTATTTACCTGCCGCTCCGTTACGAGAGCAATCCAGCCGAGCTAGCCGGCTTTATCGGCATTCCGTTTTTTGACTCTGAAAAGGAGTTGGACCTGAAGCTGATTGAGCTGGTGACAACCACCATGAACATTTTCACGGTGATGTTCATCACGTTCATGGTGCTCACCTTCTTTGCCTCCCGCGCCCTGACCGTGCCGCTGCGCATGCTGGCTGATAAGCTAAACCGCACTTCGCTGACAGGGAAAAATGAAATGCTGGCCTACAAAGGAGCCGATGAAATAGGAATGCTGGTGAACGAGTACAACCGCATGCTGCTCACGCTGGAGCAGAACAAGCAGGACTTGGCCATGCAGGAGAAGGAGGCGGCCTGGCGCGAGATGGCCCGTCAGGTGGCGCACGAAATAAAGAACCCGCTTACGCCGATGAAGCTCTCGCTGCAGTACTTGCAGAAGGCGATTGCTGAAAAACGGCCGAACACAGAGCAGCTGATTGATAAGATTTCGCACACGCTGATCACGCAGATCAATATCCTGAACGACATTGCCTCTTCGTTCTCCAGCTTCACGGCTATGCCCGAGCCGAAGGCAGAGCCAATTGATGTGGCGGCCGCCCTGCACAAAGCAGCTGATCTGCACAACGATCCGGCCACTGCCATACTTACCAAAGCCATTCCGGCTCAGCCGGTAATCGTGAAGTCAGACGAGAGTTTGATGGTACGTACCTTCAATAACCTGCTGCTGAACGCTATTCAGTCGGTGCCGGCCAGCCGGAAGCCGGACATCCGCGTGAAACTGGAACTGCAACCTGCCCGCGAGGTGTTAATCTCGATCAGAGATAATGGCAGCGGTATACCACAAGATATTCAGAGTAAGGTGTTTATCCCGAATTTCAGTACGAAGTATACTGGCTCGGGTATTGGGCTTGCTGTGGCCAAACGCGGCATCGAGAATGCCGGCGGGCGCATCTGGTTTGAAACCGAGGAAGGCAAAGGCACGGTCTTCTATATTCTTTTACCGCTGGCAGATGAATAGGAGGGGCTTGCTCCTGTTGCTGTGGCTGTGCGGCTTTAGCCTGCCGCTGCTCGCACAGTCGCCGGTGAGCAACCAGCGTTGCAAATGGATACCCGTTTCCGCTATGCCGCAGCAGTTGGATACGCTGACCTTGCTGCCCAGCACCATCACACTGCACCATCCCAGGCAGGAGCAGTTCACCTACAACTACAATTATACTTACAACACCTTCACGCTGACGGCTTTTCCGCCTCCCGATTCCGTGGCCCTCGACTCGCTTGGCACCATGCAGGCCTTGCCCGATTCGCTATTGGTGTGCTTCCGGGTGATGCCGCTGAACCTGACGCAGCCTGCTTCCAGGCGCGATATTACCAAGCTGGAAATGGAGTCGTTTCAAAAGGGCTTTTACCAGGAGGACATCAACACCAAGGAAGAGATCTTCAGCACGCCCGGACTGAACAAGACAGGCAGCATTTCGCGGGGCGTGTCGTTTGGCAACACGCAGAATGTGTTTGTAAACTCGGCCCTGAACCTGCAGCTGGATGGTAAAATAACAGATGATATAAGTATAACGGCCGCCATCACGGATCAGAATATTCCGTTTCAGCCGGAGGGGAACACACAGCAGCTGCAGGAGTTTGACAGGGTATACATCACACTCAAGCACCGGCTCTGGCAACTGACAGCGGGTGATGTGGTGCTGCGAAGTCCTCCATCCTACTTCATGCAGTTTTACAAGAACGTGCAGGGCGGCGCCTTTAGCTATACCTTGGGCAAGGACCCGGAGCGGCAGGGCGTAACCTCGGTGGCGGCCTCGGTGTCGAAAGGGAAGTTTGCCTCGCAGGTGATTCCGGCACAGGAGGGCGTGCTGGGGCCATACCGTTTGCGGGGGCCAAACAATGAACTGTTCCTGATTGTGCTTGCCAACTCGGAGCGGGTTTTCCTGGACGGCGTGCTGCTGCGGCGCGGCTATGACTTTGACTATGTGATCGATTACAACCAGGCAGAGATCACCTTCACTACGCGCCACGTCATCACCAAGAACTCCAGGATTAAGGTTGATTTTGAGTACTCGGACCAGAACTACAGCCGCGGCATCTACAACCTAAGCCATTACCAGAACATCGGAAAGCTGAAAGTATACGGTAACTATTACAACGAGAGCGACAACCCAAACAGTCTGCTGAACCTGAGCCTCGGTCCTGAGCAGAAGCGGCTGCTGTCGGGTATAGGCGATAGCCTGCAATTGGCTATTTCGTCTGGCGCCGATAGTGTGGGTTATGATCCGGGGCAGGTACTGTATGCCCGGCAGGATTCGGTGTATGACAACGGGCTAAGCACGGCTTCCATCTATGTTTTCTCATCCGATCCGGAGCGGGCGTACTATAACGTGAGTTTTACCAACGTAGGACCGGGCAACGGCGACTATGTTGCGGTAAATGGGGCTGTGAACGGTAGAGCCTACCGGTGGGTGGCACCTATCAACGGGGTGCAGCAGGGGAGTTATGCGCCCGTGCGGGTATTGCCCACGCCACGAAAAAAGCAGCTGGTTACGTTTGGCGGTAATTATGAGCTGCAAAAGGGTGTTAGCTTTTTTGCAGAGGGTGCCGTGTCGGAGCATGACCTGAACCGCTTCTCAGACCTGGATGCCGGAGATGACCAGGGCAAAGGGCTGCGGTTGGGCTATGCGGTGCAGGACCAGGAGCTGCAGTTCCTGGGCAAGTATAAATTGAACAGCACCCTGAATTACGAGTACACAGATGAATACTTTGAGCCGATCGACCGTTACCGCCCCATTGAGTTTGACCGGAACTGGAGCTTGAATCCTACTGAGAAGGCCGAAGACCATATCTTTAACTTTTCGGTGGGAGCCGCACAAAATCCCGCTAACCTGATAAACTACCGCATCAGCCGCCGCGCACGGGAGGAGCAGCTGGATGGGGTACAGCATTATCTGGATGTGATGAAACAGCTGGGAAAGGTGGAGTTGCGCAATCATTTTTTTCTGCTGAACAGCACGCAGGGCGATCGGGAGTCGCAGTGGTACCGGGGCGATGTTAACGTGGAGTATGATTTCGGTAAGCTATCGCCCGGCTATACTTTTAGCTTCGATAAAAACCGCATCACCGCCCTTGGCACGGACTCGGTAGTAGGTTCTGCACAGTATTTTGAGCAGCACCTGGTCTACCTGGAGAACGGCGACACCACCAAGACCAAGTTCCGCCTCGACTACGCCCACCGCACCGATCGGTTTCCATCAGGCTACGGCACTATGGGCTGGCCAGAAGTAGGGCAAACCTTTAATGCCGTCCTGCAAAAGCGCCTGAGCCCTGATCAGGACCTGTTGGTGCAGGGAACGTACCGTAAGCTGGATGTGGTGAACGGCAAGAACGAGGAAACGATTCAGTCGCGGGTAGATTGGAACGGAAACTTCCTTTCAGGGGCGCTGCGCTCGGAACTTAGTTACGCTACTGGCACCGGGCGCGAGTTGAAGCGCATTTACATCTTCCAGGAGACGCTGCCGGGGCAGGGCACACATTACCTGCGCGACGAAGGAGATCCCAACAACCTGAACGATTACCTGGAGGCGCAGACTGTGGACCAGCGCCGTTTCATCAAAATATACCTGCCCACCGATGAGTACGTGAATGCCTACACCAACACTTTTACCTACCGCCTCACCACCACGGCGCCCCGCGGCTGGGCAGCAGAACCGGGCCTGAAGGCAAAACTCTCTAATTTTTCGATGCTCTCCTTTGTGAGCATCAACAAAAAAACAACGGAGAGCGATTTGAGCCAGCGCTTTAACCCGTTTAGCCTGGAGGTGGAGGATGCTTTTCTGCTGTCGCTGGTGAAGCAGTTGCGCCACACGGTATACTTTAACCGAAGCAACCCCAAGTACGGCCTGGAGTATACGGTACAGCAAAACCAGCAGAAGCAACTGCTGACAAACGGCACCGAAACCCGAAATGTGCTCATGCACAATGTGCTGGGCCGACTGAACCTGAATGAGGTGCTAAGTACGCAGTTAAACTTTGGCTACAACGTAAGGGAGAACCAATCAAATTTCCTGACTTCGAAAAACTTTAAGATACAGACAAGGGAGCTGTCGCCGGAGCTGGCGTACCAACCCAGCACCATTCTGCGCTTTACGGGCAAGTACCAATACTCTATCAAGCAGGATGTACTGCCGTCAGCCGAAACTGAGCAGGAGGGCATATTCCATGAGCTGGGGCTGGAAACAAAGCTAAGCCAGGTGGGCAAGCGCACTTTGGCAGGCAACATCAAGTACGTGAACATTGTGTTCGACGGCGACCAGGCTTCTTATGTGGGCTATGAGTTACTCAACGCGCTGCGCCCGGGCAACAACATGACCTGGTCGCTGGTGCTGCAGCAGCGCCTCAGCAACGGCCTCAACATTTCGCTGAACTATGATGGCCGCAAAGCCAACGGCGTCGGAGCCGTGCACACTGGGCGTACGCAGGTGTCGGTGCTGTTTTAGGATGAAAGTTTTTGGACGAACTTATTTTGTTGCTTGAACAAGGATGTAGAGTTCTCGCCTCTGATTACTCTAGGTAGGGGAATATTCAGCAGTAGTAAAACACCCCTGTAGTCCCCTCAAGGGGACACTTGAACTTCTTGCATAGCTACAGTTTTGGCTAACTTAACTATTTCCAGTCCTTGGGTAGAGCGCCTTGTAATTGATGCGGTGCCCGTAAGGGCAGCCTGCAGCGTAGCTGTGGCAGCTTCAATTGCACAGCGCGATGCCCGAGGACGAGGCCTCGCGGCCGTGAGCGCTCCAAAGCTTGAGGTGAAACGTTTGGTGTTTGGGAACTAGAGGATCAGCAGTAACTAGAAAGAATAGCTTGTTTCAAATTACAGACTGCAGCGACTACGAAAGTACAAGCTAACAATCAGTGTAGTGGCAAGCAGATCAACAGAAACTAAAACAGCTCACATACGCGAAGTGAGCTGTTTTAGTACGTCTGAACTATAACCCTCCATAGATAGCTTAGTAGTACTTACCTGGAATCAGGTAGTTCTTCACGTAATCATTTACACCTTCTTCCAAAGTATAAAAAGGCCTTTGGTACCCGATGGAGCGCAGCTTGCTCATGTTGGCTTCCGTAAAGTACTGGTAATTGTCCCGAATGCTTAGGGGCGTATCCATGAAGTCGATGTCAGGGGCTACACCCATGGCATCAAACGTATTGAGGGCAAGGGCCATAAAGGTGCGGGCCTTGCCGGAGCCCAGGTTGTAGATTCCGGAGTTCTTGCGGTGGTGCATCAGGAACATACATACTTCCACAACATCCTTTACATACACAAAGTCACGCATCTGTTCGCCGTCGGCGTAATCAGGGTTGTGCGAGCGGAACAGCGTCATGCTGCCTTTCTCTTTGATCTGGTTATAAGTATGGTAAATGACAGAGGCCATTTTGCCTTTGTGGTACTCGTTTGGGCCATACACATTAAAGAACTTCAGGCCAGCCCAGAAGAAAGGTTTCGCCGTTTGCTCCAGCGCCCAAATATCGAAATCGTTCTTGGAATCGCCGTAGGGGTTGAGTGGCTTTAACAGCGGAATGGTTGCCTCGTTGTCGTCGTAGCCGAGGGTGCCGGAGCCGTAAGTGGCAGCAGAAGAAGCATACACCAGCGGAATCTGGTACTCGCAGCAGGCATTCCACACTTGCTTGGAGTAGTTCAGGTTCAGCAGGTCGAACACGTCTTTGTTGAACTCGGTGGTATCGGTGCGGGCGCCCAGGTGGAAAATGAACTCCACTTCCTCGTAGTGGGCGTCGAGCCAGTCGAAGAAGTTTTCGCGGTCCACGAATTCCTTTATTTTCTTGCCCTTCAGGTTGTTTTCCTTTTTAGCAATGGAGAAATTGTCCACCACCACGATATCGTTGAAATTGTCCTGGTTCAGCCTGCCCACGAGACAGCTGGGAATAAAACCGGCGGCGCCTGTTACTACAATCATGTTTCTTTGTTAAGCCTGTAACTAAAATTGCGCTAAATTTACAAAAATAAACTGAGCCGCTCGTGTTCATACGGGCAACCTATACTTTGGAACGAACAAGACGCCACCTTTCTACCATCTTCCCCATACTTGCCCTTTTCCTTTTGCTGCTATCTTGCCAGCCGGAAGCAAAGGAAGGGCAGGAGCAGCTGGTGCTAAAAGATGATCTGGGCCGCGAGCTTATACTTGAACGGAAGCCACAGCGGGTTTTCTCCTTTGCCTCCTCCATGACTGAAATGCTGTTCGCTGTACTCGACACCAGCAGCATCATCGCCCGCACTCCTCACGATGATTATCCGGCAGCGGCACTGCAAAAACCGTTGGTCAGCAATTATCCTGTTGATTACGAGCAGGTGCTGGCGCTGAAGCCAGATTTAGTGTTTACCGTGGAGGGCATCACACCCCTAGAAGTGGCCGAGCGCTTGCAAGAACTGGGTGTGCCGGTATACTACCAGAAGTATAGAACGGTGGAGGATATCTTTACGGGGCTGGAGGATATTGGCCGCATCATGGGACGTGAGCAGCAGGCAAAGCAGCTAACTGACTCACTACGGCAGGAGGTGGCACAACTTAAAAATCGGCACCAGCAGCAAAAGCAGGACCCGCAGCGGGTGCTGGCCATCACCTGGAGCGACCCGATTTACGTGTATGGGCAGAACACGATCTTCACGGATAAGCTGCGCCTGCTTGGGGCCGAGAATGCCGTTCAGGAAGTTTTTGAACAGCCTTACCCACCGCTCACCCGCGAGTACATTCTCAAACTGAACCCCGACGTGCTGCTGGGTGGCACAAAAGAAGAACTAGAGGAGAAGTTTTTCAACCTGTACCCTGAGCTGCGTAAAATAAAGGCCTATCAAAACAACCGCATCTACAACCCAACCGACAACCTGATGTCGCGGCCGGGGCCACGGGTGGTGGAGTCGTTGCGGGAACTGGAGAGCTTTCTTTATCCATGATGCAGCGCAGCCTATACTTCATACTTGCCCTGCTGCTCATTCTAGTGGTGCTGGTGCTGGGGCTGCATGTTGGCTCCTTCGATACCGACGCCGCTATCATATTTGACACCTTCTTCCATTACAATCCGGCAGACACCACACAGTTTGCCATACTTCACCTGCGCTTCCCGCGGCTTATACTTGCCCTGGTGGTAGGCGCCTCACTCGCTTTCTGTGGTTACCTGATGCAGGCGATGGTGAACAACGGCCTTGCTGATCCATACTTGCTGGGCACCGCCTCCGGAGCCTCACTCGGAGCCGTGATTGTATTTTTTGGCTTTGTGCCGATGTCGGTGTTGGGCGTGTACCTGCCGCCGGTGTTTGCGCTGGCTGGCGCTTTCCTGGTCACGCTGGTGGTGGTGCTTTTAGGTTACCGCAAGCGTCAGATCATTCCGGCGCAGTTGCTTTTAGCGGGCATTGCCCTAAGTGCACTGGTCACGTCAATAGTTGGCCTATTAACCTTCCTGTCGGATTCAGAGGGCAAACTGCGGTCGGTGGTGTTCTGGTCGATGGGCAGCTTTGAAAGGGCCAGCTGGAGTTTGGTGCCTTATCCGGCTGTAGCCCTGCTGCTGGCGCTGCTGTTCTTCGCCTTTTACCAGAAACAGCTAAACATACTATTGCTCGGGGAGGAGCGGGCGCAGGCGCTGGGCGTGCAGGTGGCGCGCACCCGCTGGGTGATCCTAGGCACGGTGTCGGTGGTGACGGGTTTTGCCGTGGCTACCTCGGGGCCCATCGGCTTTGTGGGCCTGATTATTCCGCACGTCACGCGGGGGCTGCTTGGCACAACCGGCCGGGCCAACCTGCTATTCTGCGCATTTGTGGGTGGTTTATTTATGCTGCTGTGCGATTTGCTTTCCAGAATAATATATCCGCCTGCTGGTTTGCCAATTGGGATCATTACTTCGTTTTTTGGTGTTCCTTTCTTCGTATATTTGCTCTTCAAAAAGAATTACAATTTCAGAGGATAGATGATTTACGTTAGCAGGTTAGAGCACTTCAACGCAGCCCACAAGCTGTTTAACCCGAACTGGTCGTTGGCAAAGAACAAGGAGGTTTTCGGGCCATGTGCCAATACCAACTGGCATGGGCACAATTACGAGCTGATCGTGACGGTTAAGGGCAAGCCCGATCCGGACACAGGCTTTGTGATCGACCTTAAGAAATTAAGCACGCTCATCCGCACCCACATCATCGACAAGGTAGACCACAAGAACCTGAACCTCGACGTGGCCTTCATGGAAGACAAGTTGGCCAGCACCGAGAACCTGGTGGTGGAATTCTGGAAAATTCTGGAGCCGCGTGTGCGTGAAATCTCTAACAATATTGCCACCTTGCACAGCCTGAAGCTGTACGAAACCCCGCGCAATTACGTAGAGTACTTCGGAGAATAAAATCAGGTGTGGCTGCAGGCCATACTTCTCCCCGGCTGTCGGCACAATGCCCGACCGGCTGAATTCAAACGCATACCAATCGCATGAAATATTACATTATAGCCGGTGAACGCTCCGGCGACCTGCACGCATCAAACCTTATTAAGCAGCTACGGAAGCAAGATCCGGAGGCGCAGGTGAGAGGGTGGGGTGGTGATATGATGCAGGAGGCAGGGATGGACCTGGTGCGCCATTACCAAGAGATGGCCTTTATGGGCTTTCTGGAGGTAATTAAAAACCTGCCAAAAGTATTAGGCTTCCTAAGCGAGGCAAAGGCCGACATGAAGCGTTACCAGCCGGATGTGGTGGTGCTGGTGGATTATGCCGGTTTTAACATGCGCATTGCCCGCTTTGCCAAAAAGCAGGGTATCAAAGTTTTCTACTACATCTCCCCTAAAATATGGGCATGGAACCAGGGGCGCGTGCACGGCATCAAAAAAGCAGTGGATCGTATGTTCGTGATCATGCCCTTTGAGGAGGACTTCTACGGCCGCTTCAATTACAAAGTAGATTACGTGGGCAACCCGGTCAACGATTCGGTAACCGACCATGTGCCAACCACCGACTTCAGGCTTAAGAACAAGCTCTACAATAATAAACCTATCATTGCCCTGCTTCCCGGAAGCCGCAAGCAGGAGATAGAGAACATGCTCGATGTGATGCTAAGCGTGTTGCCGTCTTTCCGCGATTACCAGTTTGTAGTGGCAGGCGTGAGCAACTTTCCGAAAGAGTATTACGAGCAGTACAACAAGGATACGAACATCAAGATTGTTTACGACCAAACCTACGACCTGCTGGCAAGCGCCAAGGCTGCCCTGGTAACATCAGGTACAGCAACACTGGAAACTGCGCTTTTCGGGGTGCCGCAGGTGGTTTGCTACAAAACCAGTCCTGTTTCCTATGCCATTGCCAAAAGGGTGATCAAGGTGCCTTACATTTCACTGGTGAACCTGATTGCCGATAAGCCCGTGGTTACTGAACTGATCCAGGATGATTTCACTGCCAAGCAAATTGTGGCCGAGCTGAAGAAGGTGCTGTTCGATAATTACTATGCCAAAAAGCAGCAGGAGGGGTATGCGCTCGTCCGCGAGAAGATCGGAAAGTTCCGGACAGCCGAGCGCGCCGCTGAACTGATGGTGCAGTACCTGCAGGAAGAAAAGTAGCTAGGCCTTCACAGTAGTGTTAATCCGCACCTTGTCATCCTGAAAGGATCTTGTTTGCGAAGCGCAAAAGCAGTTGTGGCTCGCCCACAAGTTCCTTTCGGGATGACAATCTAAAATAAAAACAATTCTTTGATGCTTTGCAGTTAAGAGTTTGCTGCGTTGGGGCGAGGTCTTGACCAAGTATAAACAGAAAGCCCCGGCAGTTGCGACTGCCGGGGCTTTCTGTTTATACTTGATGCAGTTAAAAACTGCTTGCTATACTTAGTTTAAGCTACTTTCAGCTGCTTTAATGTTGACTTCTCGAACTTCTCGCGTGCATATTTGCCGGTGATCAGCAGTTCTTTTGTGCCTTCCTCTGATGGCAGTTCAAACATGGCGTCCGTCATGATGCCCTCACAAATGGAGCGCAGGCCGCGGGCCCCTAACTTATACTCTGCTGCCTTCTCCACGATATACTCCAGGGCGCTGTCATCAAAGCTAAGCTTGATATCTTCCATCTCGAACAGGCGGGTGTACTGCTTCACAATAGAGTTTTTCGGCTCCAGCAGGATCAGGCGCAGGGTTTCCTTATCAAGCGGGTTCAGGTGCGTAAGTACTGGCAGACGGCCGATCAACTCTGGAATCAAACCGAAGCTTTTCAGGTCCTGGGCAGAAAGGTAACGCAGGAAGTTCTCGCTCTCGTCCTCCTCATCCGTCTTCGACTTGGAGAAACCGATAGGGCGGGTGTTGAGCCTGCTTTTAATCAAACGATCGATGCCAACAAAGGCGCCTCCGCAAATAAAGAGGATGTTCTCAGTATTCACCGTGATCATCTTCTGCTCAGGGTGCTTACGTCCGCCTTGTGGTGGCACGTTTACGGTTGTTCCTTCCAGCAACTTCAGCAAGGCCTGCTGTACGCCTTCACCGCTCACATCACGGGTAATGGATGGATTATCGCTCTTACGGGCAATTTTATCTACTTCGTCAATATAGACAATGCCACGCTCTGCCGCCTCTACGTTATAATCAGCAGCCTGCAGCAGGCGGGTAAGTATACTTTCCACGTCCTCGCCCACGTAACCAGCCTCAGTCAGCACAGTAGCATCGGCAATACAGAATGGCACTTGTAAGATACCGGCCATCATACGGGCCAGGTAGGTTTTACCCGTACCGGTTTCGCCTACCATGATGATGTTTGATTTCTCGATCACCACATCGTCGTCGTTGTTTGGCTGCATCAGGCGCTTGTAGTGGTTGTACACCGCTACGGCCATTACCTTCTTCGCATCATCCTGCCCTACCACGAACTGGTCGAGGTACGTTTTCATCTCCTTCGGCTTCATCAGGTTGAACTTGGGCGTTCTGCTGCTTGCACGAATCTTGTTCTCCTCGTTCAGTATCTGCTGCGCCTGCCCGATACAACGGTCACAGATGTGCGCGTTGATACCGGAGATCATCACCGATACATCTTTCTTGTTTTTGCCGCAAAATGAGCAAGTAATTTCTGCCATAAGAAATGTTTGATCCTGATTATTTTACGCTCTTTATTCAAAAGCGTAAAGCAAAGGTACAAAATTGAAAAGTTAAACAAACACAATTTTTTTTATCCTACCAAGTCATACACCCTAGAAAGAGGGTATAAATTTAGAGATAAATATTTTCCTATCTTTAAATAAGGTGCTTAAGGTCAATGTATTATGTGGCATGGCTATGCACACCGAGCTGTGGATAAATTTTTGAATCTAACCGGTTTTCGCTGCAGCGAGTGCCAGAAAGGGGGCCATAAGAAGTGCAATATAGAAAGACAAAGCCCGCCCCTTGTTCAAGGGCGGGCTTTGTAACGTTAAAACTAAATGCTAAAGAATTCTTAGGTCGTAGCCTTGCGGGTTAATACCTCATCAATCAGGCCGTACTCTTTTGCTTCCTCGGCACGCATCCAGTAGTCACGATCTGAGTTGTCGTAAATGTCCTGGTATGATTTGCCGGAGTGCTGCGCCAGGATTTCATAAAGCTCTTTCTTCAGCTTCATGATCTCACGGGCCGTAATCTCGATGTCTGATGCCTGGCCTTGTGCACCACCCATTGGCTGGTGAATCATGATACGGGCGTGTGGCAGGGCAGAGCGCTTGTCTTTGGCACCACCGGCCAGTAACACGGCACCCATAGAGGCTGCCAGGCCAGTACAGATTGTGGCCACATCCGGGTTCACATACTGCATGGTGTCATAAATACCCAAGCCAGCATACACTGAGCCACCCGGGCTGTTGATGTACAGCAGAATGTCCTTCTTCGCATCTGCAGACTCCAGGAACAGCAGCTGCGCCGTGATGATGTTGGCAATAAAATCATCTACCTGAGTACCCAGGAAAATGATCCGGTCCATGATCAGGCGGGAGAACACGTCGATCTCACGGAAGTTGGTAGGGCGTTCCTCAATTACAGAGCGCGTCATGTTTTCCACCGGGTTTACGGTTCTGCTCTCTACCATGTTCATGGCGCGGCTTTCCACGTGGTGTATATATTGATCAACGCCCAGGCCACTTAATCTCTGGCCCTTTACAGCAAATTTTCGGAACTCGTCTTTGTTAAACATAGTGTGTTTAGGTTTACGGTTTACTCAAAAATAAAAAAGTCCTTCGAAAGTAGAAGGACTTTTTTATACGTTATATCAGTAGCTCTCTATTGGAGCGACAAATTTCTGAAGTCCTCTGACGATATCGTCTTCTCTACAACAGTCATCTTTTCCTTTAGTTTAGCGAGCACCTTCTCAGCCAGTAGTTGCTCGTACTCGTTAATGTAGTTGCGGCCGTTGTCCTGCTGCAGGTGCTGCTGAGCGTAGTTCTTCATGCTCTCCTTCAGTTCTTCAGGAACTTCCGGCATGTTGAACTGGGCAAGCATCTTGTCCATAGTGCTGTCCATTACTTCCTCGTTCGTCACCTTCAGCTCGTTCTCCTCTACAACCTTGTTCTTGATCATAGACCACTTCAGCTCACGCTCATACTTGTCGAAGTTCTCTTCGATCTGCTCTGGTGTCAGCTTGCCTTCGTTGGTTACCTGAATCCAACGCTTGAAGAACTCAGTCGGGATTTCAGCTTCTACGTTGTCAACCAGTGTGTCGATGATGTTGCGGAAAACAAGGTTCTCAGCCTCACGCTCGTAATTCTCGATGATGGTCTCGCGCAGCTTGGCGTCAAACTCTTCTTCTGTCTTTACTTCGTCTTTGCCGAAAAGTTTATCAAAAAGCTCCTGGTCCAGTTCTGCTGGCTCAGTACGGCTAATTTTGTCAACTACAAATTCAAACTCACCGTTCAGGTCAGCTACTACCTCTTTGCTCAGGCCGGTTACGTGAGCCAGGGCAGCGTTGTCATCGCCGAAAGTTTTGCGGATATCGAAACGGATTGTGTCTTCGGCTTTCAGGCCTACAAATTTATCCTGTCCGTCTACTACGCGGTTTGTCGGGATAAGCGTGGTTGATTCGAACTCGCCATCCACCTGCTTCAATGTGCCGGAGATAAAATCACCTGCCTCAGAAACCTCTGGGTTGGTTGTTTTGCCGAACTGGCGCTTCAGGTTTTCGTACGCCTCGTCCACTGTTTTCTGGTCGAGTTCAACTTTGTAACCGTCTACGCTTTTGTCTAACGGAAGGTTGATTTCCGGCAGCAGGCCTACCTGATACGTGAATTCGAATGTTTTCTGGTTGTCCCAGTCAATGTCATTCTGGTTTGGCTCAGGAAGCGGCTCACCCAGCAGCTTTACATCGTTTTCGCGGATGTACTTAGAGATTTCCTCCTGCAGCGTCTTATTGATCTGGTCTACCAGGATGCTCTTGCCATACATTTTCTTCACCAGGCCTGCAGGTACTTTACCAGGTCTGAAACCCTTCATCTGGGCTGTTTTGCTGTATTCTTTTACCTGCTGGTCTACCTTTGGAGCGTAGTCCGCCTCTTCCAGTACCACCTTCAGTTGTCCGTTGGTGCTGTCGGTTTGGTTTAATGTAATATTCAAGGCTTTAAACTTTTAGATTTTAGAAATACCTACTAAAAACAAACCCCCAACAAGTTCTGTTGAGGGTTCGTTTTGTTGTGCGGATGGAGGGACTCGAACCCCCATGCCTCGCAGCGCTAGATCCTAAGTCTAGTGCGTCTACCAATTTCGCCACATCCGCTTGTTGTGTGCTGTTTTGCTTTAGTGATGCAAAGGTAAGGAACGATTTTGTAAATGCAATATCACCCCAAAAAATTTCTCAAATATTTTCATACTTCTAAATGCAGCCCCCTACTCCTATATTGGTTGCAGCTTATAATCAGTTATATTTGAAACTTATAAGGCAGCAGTCTTATTTATAAGTATAGACAGGGCAACCACAGGGCACAACACAACCGTTGTATAGCATGATTGACGTAGAAGCAGAACGCAAAGAGATCTTACGGGACTACCGGAAATTACTTCGTTACGCGAAGCCTTTTCTGAAAGATAATGATGCCAAAATCATCAAAAAGGCATTTAATACCTCTCTGGAGGCCCATAAAGACATGCGTCGTAAGTCCGGGGAGCCTTACATTCTGCACCCGCTTGCCGTTGCCCAGATTGCGGTGGAGGAGATCGGCTTGGGTACTACCTCTATTGTGGCTGCCCTGCTGCATGATGTGGTGGAGGATACCGAGCTGGAAACTGCCGATATTGAGCGGGAATTTGGTCCAAGCGTAGCCAAGATCATTGAGGGCCTGACGAAGATTTCGGGGGTGTTCGATTACGGCACCTCGCAGCAGGCTGAGAACTTCCGCAAGATGCTGCTAACGCTAAGCGATGACGTGCGCGTTATACTTATAAAGCTGGCCGACCGCCTGCACAACATGCGTACGCTCGACAGCATGCCGCGCCACAAGCAGCTGAAGATTGCCTCGGAAACCATGTACCTGTACGCCCCGCTGGCGCACCGCCTGGGCCTGTACGCCATTAAGTCGGAGCTGGAGGATTTATACTTGAAGTATACCGATACCACCACGTACAAGGATATCTCCAACAAAATTCGCCAGACGCGTCTTGCCCGTACCAAGTTTATCAAAGACTTTACGCACCCGATAGAGGACGAGCTGCGCAAGTATGGCTTTAAGTTTAACATCAAGGGCCGGCCGAAGTCGATCTACTCTATCCTTAAAAAGATAAAGAAGCAGAACATCACCTTTGATGAAATATACGACCTGTTTGCCATCCGGATTATACTTGATGTGCCGCCTGAAAATGAGAAGGCGGCTTGCTGGCAGGTGTACTCTATTATAACAGACTTCTACCAGCCCAACCCCGACCGCCTGCGCGATTGGGTGAACACGCCCAAGGCCAACGGCTACGAATCGCTGCATACTACGGTGATGAGCAAATCGGGGCAGTGGGTGGAGGTACAGATCCGCACCAAGCGCATGGATGAGATTGCCGAGCGTGGCTACGCGGCCCACTGGAAGTATAAAACAGGTCCCGGCACAGGCGAGTCTGGCCTGGAGATGTGGATAAACAAGGTGCGCGACATGCTGGAGACGAACAATTCCGACGCGCTCGAGTTTATGGATGAGTTCCGCAAGAACCTCTTCGTGGAGGAGGTGTTTGTGTTTACCCCGAAAGGCGAGCTCATCATACTTCCTGATAAATCAACCGCCCTGGATTTCGCCTTTGAAATTCACTCGCAGATTGGGTTGCAGTGCCTGGGTGCCAAAGTGAACCAGAAGCTGGTGCCGCTGAGTTATAAACTAAAGAACGGCGACCAGGTGGAGATACTGACCTCGCAGAAGCAGAAGCCTAACGAAGAGTGGCTGCAGTACGCGGTTACCTCCCGGGCTCGCACACGCATAAAGGATGCCTTGCGCGAGGAACGCAAGAACAAGGCCGAGCAGGGCAAGATCATGCTCGAGACGCGCATGGCCGCTATTGGCGTGCCCGACACACAGCAGAACCTGAACAAGCTACAGGCTTTCTTCAACGTGTCCACCCTGCAGGATTTATACTACAGAATCGCCACCGGCCACACGGACATCAAGAATATCAAAGAAATCATCTTCACGGCGTCGGTTGATAAGAACGCGTCAATGCTGGGGCCGAAGTCGTTCGACAAGGAAGTGCAGAAGATACGGGGCGTGAATTCAGACATGCTGGTGATTGGTGAGAGCGCCGAAAACTGGGACTATGGCATGGCAAAGTGCTGCAACCCGATTCCGGGAGATGACGTGTTCGGCTTCCAGACCGAGGAAGACGGCATACAGATTCACCGCACCAACTGCAAGCGCGGCATTGAGTTGATGTCCAACTACGGCAACCGCATCATCAAAGCCAAGTGGACCGAGCAGATGGAGCTAGCTTTCCTGGTGGGCATCCACATCAAGGGAACCGACCGCGTTGGTTTGGTGAACGATTTGACCAAGGTTATCTCCACCAGTTTAAAAGTGAACATGCGTTCCATCACAATAGACTCCAATGATGGAATCTTTGAGGGGAACATTATGGTTTTTGTAAATGACACGAGCCACCTAAACCAACTTATTCAGCGCATGGCTAAAGTGAACGGTATACTTACCGTAGAGCGTTTTGATTAAGAAGGGTGGCTGTTTATACTAATAGAAGATGGCGTTAAATCAGATAAAATTCGAAGAAGTAAAAAAGATCTTCATCGCTTACCTGGAAAGCAAGGGCCTGCGCAAGACGCCGGAGCGCTATGCTATCCTGGAGGAGATTTACTCGCGGGACGGGCATTTTGATGTGGAGTCGCTCTACATCAGCATGAAGAACAAGAATTACCAGGTAAGCCGGGCAACCGTTTACAACACGCTGGACCTGCTGGTGGAAAATGATTTGGTGAGCAAGCACCAGTTTGGCAGAAATCTTGCACAGTATGAAAAATCGTACGGCTATCGACAGCACGATCACGTAATTTGTACTGAGTGCCACAAGGTGGTGGAGTTCTGCGACCCGCGCATTCACAACATACAGACCATGGTAGGGGACTTGCTTAACTTCCGCATTTTGCACCACTCCCTGAACCTGTACGGTATCTGCGGCGATTGCCGAGCCAGAAAAGCGTCAGAGGAAACAACACATGAAGTACCAGACAGAGCAGAAGGATGATATCCTTTATATAAGAATGGAGGGCGACCTGATCGCCAGTTCGGACACACAGCAGATGATAGATGACGTGGATGGTGGTAAGCCTTTGGTTTCGCTGCTCTGTGCTGTCGACCTGTCAAACGTCCGGTATATGGACAGCAGCGGCATGGGCGTGCTGGTGTCGCTGCTTACCAAGTTTCGAAACCGGGGCGGCGAGCTGGTGCTCATCAAACCATCCGACCACATCCGCAAACTCCTCATCGTCACGAAACTCAACGCAATCTTCACGATTGCCGAAAACGACGACTTCGCCGCGCAATTCCTAAAGGAATCGATATATTAGAAAATAAAAGGCTACTGAATCAGTAGCCTTTTTTGTTTTCAATTAGGTTAATTTTCAAGTATGGCCGCTGTTCATTTCCAAGGCTGTCCTAAATGCTACCTTACATAATTGCCCGTGCCTTTAGAGCAAGTAAGATAAAATTGCTACATTTGAAAGTAAAAAGTGGCTGGCTACTGATTACGGTTGTGCTGTAAAAGCCTGACGACATCCTGATTTATACTTGGGGTGATAACGGTTTTGGAGCACACTTCTTTAGAGGAATCAATTTATTACATACATAAATGGCAGTTGATATATTAATAGGTCTGCAGTGGGGCGACGAAGGCAAAGGTAAAATCGTCGACGTACTTGCACCTACCTATGACATTGTAGCCCGTTTCCAGGGAGGCCCGAACGCAGGCCACACATTAGAGTTTGAAGGCACCAAGCACGTGCTGCACCAGATACCATCCGGCATTTTTCATCCGCATATAAAGAACATCATCGGCAACGGCGTTGTGCTCGACCCGATTGTGTTTCGCCTGGAAATGCAGAAGCTGCAGGACCGCGGAGTGGATGCGGCGCAGAACCTGTACATCTCGAAAAAGGCATCGCTTATACTTCCTTCGCACAAAGCCTTAGACCGTGTTTCGGAAGAGGCGCTCGGAAGTGGAAAGATTGGCTCTACCTTAAAAGGCATTGGCCCAACGTACCAGGATAAGATCGGACGTGTTGGCTTGCGGGTAGGAGATATACTGGCAAATGATTTCCAGGAGAACTACGACAAGCTGGTAGCGCGCCACCGGAAGACAATTGAGTTCTACGGCCGGGAATTGGAGCTGGGCAAGCAGGAGGACGAGTTCTTCGAGGCGATTGCTTACCTGCGTACCCTGAAGCTGGTTGATTCCGAGTACATGATCAACGATGCAATACAGAACGGGCAGCGCATCCTGGCCGAGGGCGCACAGGGCTCGCTCCTTGATGTGGATTTCGGAACCTATCCGTTTGTCACCTCATCCAGTACGGTGGTGGCAGGCGCCTGCACCGGACTGGGTGTGGCACCAAAGCACATCGGCGAAGTATACGGTATCTTTAAAGCTTACTGCACACGCGTAGGCAGTGGTCCTTTCCCAACAGAGCTCCTTGATGAGGTAGGAGAAAGTATCCGCCAGGCAGGCCGCGAGTTCGGCTCTACCACGGGTCGCCCACGCCGCTGTGGCTGGATCGATCTGCCGAGCCTTAAGTATAGCATCATGTTGAACGGAGTAACTCAGCTTAACATGATGAAGGCAGATATTCTGACCGAGTTTGATACAATACAAGTATGCACGCACTACAAGCTAGTTTCGGGAGAGGTAACGGATCGTGTACCGCATTCTCTGGAGGATGGAGAAGTGGAGCCAATTTATGAGACATTGCCGGGCTGGAAGGTTGATCTAAATAAAATTGAAACAACCGAAGAGCTTCCGGAAGCTTTCATTAACTACCTGCAGTTCCTGGAGAAGCACCTGCACGTGCCAATAACGATCGTATCAGTAGGCCCTGACAGGAAGAGCACCATGAAGCGAGAGGCTGTTAATGCCTAACAACATAGTATGACTTGAAAATAAGGCCCCGGCTATGTAGCCGGGGCCTTATTTTTTCTTCACTTACCGGGAACAAACAACCCTTGTGCCGCTGTTATTCCCAAGCGCCCGGGCATGGCCTTGGGGGCCGCCGGAAAATAATCAGGCAGAGGATCAGCGCCTTGCGGAAAAGAGCAGGTTATTTGGCGGCGGGCGTTTGGAGTTACGACAACATTCCCTACTTTTGCATCCCGGTTCGGCAGGGACGGGGGCGGCTAACACAGGATCAACTATCCTGTGGCGCTGAAAAAAATAGCTGAAGGAGTTGCGTTGGATACGGGAAAGTTTCCTACCTTTGCAGCCCGCTTCAACCGGAGGCGCTCGGGTTCAGGCGCTGATTCAACAGCATCCGGAGCCGAAAAAAAGAAGTGAGAAACTTCTTGCTAAGTGGGAAAAGGTTCTTACCTTTGCATCCGCTTCGAGAGGGAGCGAAACAGGGAAGAGGGCAGCTCTTCCGGGAAACAAAAAGGGAGAAAAAAATAGTGCATCGGGTATTGCTAAAAGAAAAAAAGCTTTTACCTTTGCACCCCGCAAAAGAGCGAACGGCTCGGGCGGAAGATGAGTGACACGCACCGGTAGGGTGCGCTAGGGAAGACAACAGGTCCTCCGGAAGTTCTTTGAGAGATTGCTTGAGACAGAATAAAAAGAGAAAAAGGAAACGTTCCTCGTCCTTTAGGGGATGAGGTCGGGCCGGGGTCTGACAGACACATTTCTACTTTTAGGAGTAGATGAAAACTTTACAATGGAGAGTTTGATCCTGGCTCAGGATGAACGCTAGCGGCAGGCCTAATACATGCAAGTCGAACGGATCAGGTTCTTTCGGGAACCTGGTTAGTGGCGCACGGGTGCGTAACGCGTATGCAACCTACCTTCCACAGGGGGATAGCCCCGGGAAACCGGGATTAATACCGCATGACACCATGAATCGGCATCGGTTTATGGTCAAAGTTTCGGCGGTGGAAGATGGGCATGCGTGCCATTAGCTAGTTGGCGGGGTAGAGGCCCACCAAGGCTACGATGGCTAGGGGTTCTGAGAGGATGGTCCCCCACACTGGTACTGAGACACGGACCAGACTCCTACGGGAGGCAGCAGTAGGGAATATTGGGCAATGGCCGAGAGGCTGACCCAGCCATGCCGCGTGCAGGAAGAAGGCCTTCTGGGTTGTAAACTGCTTTTATCAGGGAAGAAAACGCCCCTGCGGGGGTAACTGACGGTACCTGATGAATAAGCACCGGCTAACTCCGTGCCAGCAGCCGCGGTAATACGGAGGGTGCAAGCGTTGTCCGGATTTATTGGGTTTAAAGGGTGCGTAGGCGGCCCGTTAAGTCAGCGGTGAAATCCCAGGGCTCAACCCTGGAACTGCCGTTGATACTGGCGGGCTTGAGTTCGGTGAAGGCGGGCGGAACTGGCGGTGTAGCGGTGAAATGCTTAGATACCGCCAAGAACCCCGATTGCGTAGGCAGCTCGCTGTGCCGAAACTGACGCTGAGGCACGAAAGCGTGGGGAGCGAACAGGATTAGATACCCTGGTAGTCCACGCCGTAAACGATGATTACTCGATGTTGGCGATACACTGTCAGCGTCCAAGCGAAAGCGTTAAGTAATCCACCTGGGGAGTACGCCCGCAAGGGTGAAACTCAAAGGAATTGACGGGGGCCCGCACAAGCGGTGGAGCATGTGGTTTAATTCGATGATACGCGAGGAACCTTACCTAGGCTAGAATGCGCGTGACGGTACCAGAGATGGTACTTCCCTTCGGGGCACAAAGCAAGGTGCTGCATGGCCGTCGTCAGCTCGTGCCGTGAGGTGTTGGGTTAAGTCCCGCAACGAGCGCAACCCCTATCTTCAGTTGCCAGCACGTGATGGTGGGGACTCTGGAGAGACTGCCTCCGCAAGGAGCGAGGAAGGCGGGGACGACGTCAGGTCATCATGGCCCTTACGCCTAGGGCTACACACGTGCTACAATGGCGCATACAGAGGGTAGCCAGCCAGCGATGGTGAGCCAATCCCAGAAAGTGCGTCTCAGTTCGGATCGGAGTCTGCAACTCGACTCCGTGAAGCCGGAATCGCTAGTAATCGCGTATCAGCAACGACGCGGTGAATACGTTCCCGGGCCTTGTACACACCGCCCGTCAAGCCATGGAAGTCAGGGAGACCTGAAGCCGGTGACCGTCAAAGGAGCCGTCTAGGGTAAAACTGGTAACTGGGGCTAAGTCGTAACAAGGTAGCCGTACCGGAAGGTGCGGCTGGATCACCTCCTTTCTAGGGAAGACCGCCGGCCCGGAAGTTTCCTTCTCCTTTTTTTGCTCTGTCTCTCGCATTCGATCAAAACCCATTTTATAGTGAGCGGGCACAGCGGCCCAAAAGCGGGCATGGAGCCCAACAAAGCGGGCTTGTAGCTCAGGTGGTTAGAGCGCTACACTGATAATGTAGAGGTCCGTGGTTCGAGTCCACGCAGGCCCACTCTATGACGATTACCTGGGGGATTAGCTCAGCTGGCTAGAGCGCCTGCTTTGCACGCAGGAGGTCAACGGTTCGACTCCGTTATTCTCCACACTTAAGTCTGGCCCTAGCGGCACGGCGACAGCACACAAGTAAAGACGGCAGGTTTTTACTTCCAATTTCAGGCAACAAGGTCTTATCATGATAAATGATAAATGGCAACTGTTAACTGGAAAGAAGTTCTTTGACATGATGGGAAAGAGAGAGAAGTAATAAAATATTGACTAGGCCCTAGTGATAGGGTCCTGGTGCGAAAGAGGCGGGCCGGTTGCCTTCGGGGGACCGGCCGATGACGCAGAGAAGGGCGCACGGGGGATGCCTAGGCTCTCAGAGGCGATGAAGGACGCGACAAGCTGCGATAAGCTGCGGGGATTGGCACATACAAGTTGATCCGCAGATTTCCGAATGGGGCAACCCACTGTGTTGAAGACACAGTACACCTTAGGGTGAGCGAACCCGGGGAACTGAAACATCTAAGTACCCGGAGGAAGAGAAAACAAGAGTGATTCCGCAAGTAGTGGCGAGCGAACGCGGAACAGCCCAAACCAGGCTTGTCACGGCAAGTCTGGGGTTGTAGGGCCGCGATGTGGGACCAAAGATTGAAGCATAACGTTCTGGGAAGAACGACCATAGGGGGTGATAGTCCCGTGTGCGTAAGCTCTTTGGCCCTAGCGGTACCCTGAGTAGGGCGGGACCGGAGAAATCCCGCCTGAATCCACCGGCACCATCCGGTAAGGCTAAATACTCCTGAGAGACCGATAGTGAACCAGTACCGTGAGGGAAAGGTGAAAAGCACCGTGAATAACGGGGTGAAACAGATCCTGAAACCGTGCGCTTACAAGCGGTCGGAGCCCATTAGTTGGGTGACGGCGTGCCTTTTGCATAATGAGCCTACGAGTTGCTCCTCCCTGGCAAGGTTAAGTGTCTTCGAGGCACGGAGCCGCAGCGAAAGCGAGTCTGAACAGGGCGCGCAGTCAGGGGGGGCAGACGCGAAACTTTGTGATCTACCCATGGGCAGGATGAAGGCTGGGTAAAACCAGTTGGAGGTCCGAACCAGTTTACGTTGAAAAGTATTTGGATGACCTGTGGGTAGGGGTGAAAGGCCAATCAAACTGAGAAATAGCTCGTACTCCCCGAAATGCCTTTAGGGGCAGCGTCGCGGTGGAGTCATGTGGAGGTAGAGCTACCGATAGGACTAGGGGGAGTCACATCCTACCGAATCCTGACGAACTCCGAATGCCACTTGACATACGCGGCAGTGAGGCCTGGGGTGCTAAGGTCCCGGGCCGAGAGGGAAAGAACCCAGACCGCCAGCTAAGGTCCCTAAATTCAGACTAAGTTGAACAAAGGAGGTCCACTTGCTTAGACAGCCAGGAGGTTGGCTTGGAAGCAGCCATTCCTTTAAAGAGTGCGTAACAGCTCACTGGTCGAGCGAGAGGGCATCGATAATAATCGGGCATCAAGTCTGATACCGAAGCTGCGGATTGCACTATGTGCACTGGTAGGGGAGCATTCCCTTCTGCGGTGAAGGCGTCCCGGCAAGGGGCGCTGGAGCGTAGGGAAAAGCAAATGTAGGCATAAGTAACGATAATGCGGGCGAGAAACCCGCACACCGAAAGACCAAGGTTTCCTGATCAACGCTAATCGGATCAGGGTTAGTCGGGTCCTAAGGGCGAGGCGAAAGCGCAGTTCGATGGACAACTGGTTAATATTCCAGTACCGGCACGCCATAGCGATGCGGTGACGGAGAAGTGAAAGGACGGCGCGCTGACGGAATAGCGCGTTTAAAGCCGTAGGTATTGGACCGGTCGTGAAGTACGCCGGACTAGCTGAAAGCTGAAAGTACTCCAACCCCTCGGGGGCGGAGATCGTCCCTAATCAGGCTCCCTAGAAAACCCGCTAAGCGTTTAAATGGCTTGCCGCCCGTACCGCAAACCGACACAGGTGGTCGAGGAGAGAATCCTAAGGTGCTCGAGTGAATCACGGCCAAGGAACTCGGCAAAATGGCCCTGTAACTTCGGGAGAAGGGGCGCTTCCTTGCAGCAATGCAAGAAGCCGCAGTGAAAAGGCCCAGGCGACTGTTTAACAAAAACACATGGCTTTGCGAAATCGAGAGATGAAGTATAAGGCCTGACACCTGCCCGGTGCCGGAAGGTTAAGAGGGGATGTCAGCCGCAAGGCGAAGCATTGAATCGAAGCCCCGGTAAACGGCGGCCGTAACTATAACGGTCCTAAGGTAGCGAAATTCCTTGTCGGGTAAGTTCCGACCTGCACGAATGGTGTAACGATCTGGGCGCTGTCTCAGCCGTGAGCTCGGTGAAATTGTAGTCTCGGTGAAGATGCCGAGTACCCGCAACGGGACGGAAAGACCCCATGAACCTTTACTATAGCTTAGCATTGACGCTGGGTAACTCATGTGTAGGATAGGTGGGAGGAGATGAAGCGGCGTCGCCAGGCGTCGTGGATCCGTCCTTGAAATACCACCCTTGAGTTGCTTGGCGCCTAACCTCACAGAGTGGGGGACCGTGCTTGGTGGGTAGTTTGACTGGGGTGGTCGCCTCCAAAACAGTAACGGAGGCTTTCAAAGGTTCCCTCAGCACGCTTGGTAACCGTGCGCAGAGCGCAATAGCAGAAGGGAGCTTGACTGTGAGGCCCACAAGCCGAGCAGGGCCGAAAGGCGGATATAGTGATCCGGTGGTTCCGCATGGAAGGGCCATCGCTCAAAGGATAAAAGGTACTCTGGGGATAACAGGCTGATCTCCCCCAAGAGCTCATATCGACGGGGAGGTTTGGCACCTCGATGTCGGCTCGTCACGTCCTGGGGCTGGAGAAGGTCCCAAGGGTTCGGCTGTTCGCCGATTAAAGTGGCACGCGAGCTGGGTTCAGAACGTCGTGAGACAGTTCGGTCCCTATCTGTTGTGGGCGTCGGAGATTTGAGGGGTTCTGGCCTTAGTACGAGAGGACCGGGCTGGACGAGCCTCTGGTGGACCTGTTGTGGCGCCAGCCGCAGCGCAGGGTAGCTACGCTCGGACGGGATAAGCGCTGAAAGCATCTAAGTGCGAAACCCGCCCCAAGATGAGATCTCCCTTAAGGGCCGTCAAAGACGATGACGTCGATAGGTGGCAGGTGTAAAGGTGGAAACACCAAAGCCGAGCCATACTAATTGCCCGAGCGCGTCCGGCCACGAAAAGGCCCGCCGCTTTTCGCCTCCCCTCTCTTTCCCAAATCATGTTAACAAGCATTAGCACGCATAACAGCCGTGCGACGATAATGGTGGCTATGGCCCCGGTGAGCACCTCTTCCCATCCCGAACAGAGAAGTTAAGCCCGGGCGCGCCGATGGTACTGGGGTCACACCCGGGAGAGTAGGTGGCCGCCAACCCCATACATCAGACGCCCCCCTTGCGCAAGCGAGGGGGGCGTTCTGCGTTTAGAGGAGTTAGGAGGGAGGTGCTCCTTAACTTTAAACTTCTTCTTCCTGTATAGCTCAGGGCAAAATATTGTTTTTTGCTTTTACCTCCTTAACTTGAGCTATGGCATTTCTGTACCCTTCTTTCCTGTTTGCTCTAGGCGCTGTTGCTGTTCCCATACTTTTGCATTTAGTGCAGCTTCGGCGGGCGAAGCGGGTTATGTTCAGTAATGTAAAGTTTATACAGGTTTCCAAAGACCTCACGGCCAGTCAGCGTAATCTGAAAGAACTGCTGATCCTGCTTTGTCGAATCCTGTTTATCGTTTTCCTGGTGTTGGCGTTTGCGCAACCTTTTCTGCCTGCTTCCGACACAGTGGCTGGTGCTACAAACGCTAAGGTGAGTATTGCTGTCGACAACTCTTATAGCATGGAGCGCATGCACGCGGAGGAAGACCTTACTTTGCTTAATGTAGCCACAGATCAGGCTAAAACCGTTGTAAACCTTTTTCCTGCTTCCACAGCTTTTCAGATTTCAGGTACGGAACGTATCAAACATGGGGCAGTTGTGCAGGGGAGTGAGGCAGCCACCTTGCTGGATCAGCTAGCTTATTCTGCCAACACGTTTGCTATGCCTACCGCGTCAGGACAAGAGCCGGCGCATCTCTTTGTATTATCAGATTTCCAGAAGCAGACTTTTTCCCTTGAGAATTTAACAAGTATAGATGCTGCGACGCAGGTGCACCTCGTTCCGCTTGCCGCGGCCTCTACTGCAAATGTCACCATCGATTCGGTTTACCTCGAAGATGAGTTCATCAGAACGGGTGCCGATAATACCCTGCACGTGTTGCTCCATAACACTGGTGCCGAAGCCGCTGCGGATGTACCTGTAAAGCTGTTCATACAGGACCAGCAGGTGGCGGCGCTAAGCCTGGATCTGCCACCTAACCAGGTAACAGAAGCTATTATGACTTTCCGAACCACCGGAACCGGACTGACACGTGCTTATGTGCAGGTGGAGGATTATCCAGTGGAGTTTGACAATACCTACTATTTTATACTTGCCCCTTCCGCGGCCATTACCGTGACAGAGGTAACGGATGACGCTGCCTCCCTGCGGCGCTTATACGGCAGCGAGGCATTCTTCAACTTCAGTAGCTACAACAGCGGAAATATCGATTATGCAAAGCTGGCAATATCAGATCTGGTCATACTGAATGGTGTAGAGTCTCTTTCAAGTGCTCTGGCTGCTAATTTAAGCAACTATGTTAAGGAAGGCGGTTCATTGGTGGTTGTGCCGCCTGTAGGGCAAAGTACTGGTGCGTATGCTTCCCTGTTCCAGAACCTCAACATAGCCGCCAGCTTTACAGGTGCCAGCGCTGCATCAGCCAAAACAAACCTTGCCGCCCCGGACCCCAACAACCCGTTCTTCCGCAGTATCTTCTCAGAGTTTGATGCGAAAATGCAGATGCCCGTTGCCGCGCGAAGTATAGCCTGGTCGCGCGCTTCGGAAGATATTTTAAAATACAGGGGCGGTGCCTCATTCCTGTCGCGGTTTGACAGGGGCAATGGAGCCGTTTATCTCTTGGCTGCTCCGCTGGATGATGCTTACAGCACGTTGCCCAACCATGCGCTCTTTGTGCCGATCATGTACCGGCTGGCCATAGAAAGTTACCGGCAGCAACAGCAGTTGGCCTATACCTTGGGGAGCGGTACTATTCAATTACCGGCAGCACCGCAGCAGAGTCGGGAAGGCGTTTACCAGTTGCAGCAAGACACGGTGGCTTTTATTCCGGAGCAGCAGGTGCGCGGCGGAAAGTTATACTTCAACGTGCCCGCTGGCATGGATAATGCGGGCTTTTATACGTTACAACTGCAGGACTCCACGCTTACCACGTTGGCTTTTAACTATGGGAAAGAGGAGTCTTACCTGGCGCAATATACCCCGGATGAGCTGCGCGCGTTGGTAGGGGAGGATAAGCCAAATGTGCATGTGTATGACTACGGAGATGCTTTTTCTATTAAAGGAGAATTCGAAAAAAGGTATTTCGGCGTAAAGCTTTGGAAATATTGCCTAATATTGTGTTTGTTTTTCCTGATGGCCGAAATAGCACTTATAAGATTCTTCCGAACATGAAAGTACTTCTCCGAGCAGCAACCATTCACAACCCACACACAGCACACCACCTGCAGCAGCACAACATCTTAATCGAAAATGGCAGCATCACCTACATCGGGCAGGAAGAGCAGGAGGCAGATCAAATAGTTGATTCAGAAGGACTATGTGTTTCAGTTGGGTGGGTAGATATGCATGCCTATACGGGTGAGCCGGGGCTGGAGTATAAGGAGGATTTGGAAAGCCTGGCAGCGGCTGCAGCGGCTGGAGGCTTTACCGAAGTGGTATGCCTTCCCAACACCAATCCGGTGGTACAGACAAAAGGGGCCATCAACTACATCAAAAGCAAATCGCAGCACCTGCCGGTTACGCTACTGCCTGCCGGCGCTGTAACGGTGGATGCCCAAGGCAAAGAACTTACCGAGATGATCGACCTGCACCAGGCGGGCGCAGTGGCTTTCTCTGATGGCACGCACCCGCTTCAGGGAGCCGATGTAACGCTGAAGGCGCTGCAGTACATGCAAATGTTTAATGGCTTGCTGATGAACAAGCCTGAGCACACGCGCCTGACCGAGAACGGGCAGATGCACGAGGGGGAAGCAAGCACCCGCCTGGGGATGCGCGGCATTCCATCCCTGGCCGAAGAGGTGATGGTGACCCGCGACCTGCAGCTGCTTTCCTATACGGGCGGGAAGCTGCACTTCTCGCTCATTTCCACGGCAGCGGCTATAGAAGCCATCCGCCAGGCCAAGGCAGCAGGACTGCAGGTAACCTGCGATGTGGCCAGCTACCAGGCGGCCTTTACTGATGAATCGATCTCAGCTTTTGATACAGCTTATAAAGTGGCCCCACCTTTTAGAACCACGGCCGATGCAGAAGCTATAAAAGAAGGCCTGCGCGACGGCACCATCGATGTGCTGGTGTCGGCCCACAACCCGCAGGACACCGAGGCGAAGAAGCTGGAGTTCGACCTGGCCGAGTTCGGCATCATCAACCTGGAGACAGCCTTTGCCGTGGCCCAGTCGACACTGGAGTTGCCACTGGAGCAACTGCTGGAGAAATTCACCACCAACCCGCGCCGCATACTAGGCTTAGCCGAGCCGAAAATCGCCGTGGGCGAAGCGGCCAACCTGACGCTGTTCAACCCTGAAACCCGCTGGGCACCACGTATGGACACTACAAAATCAAAGTCGCAGAACAGCCCGTTTTACGACCAGGAGCTGCGCGGAAAAGTGATAGGCATAATTCATAAGGGACAATTAGTCCTCCAACAATCTTTTTAATATATTTAAACGAATATTTGGTCAGGGGTAGCTCGTGCTGACTCTGCCTTTAGAAGATACTATGTTCAATCAGGCAATAGTAAGGGTTGGAATACGCTACGGCGTGCTTTGTGGCTTGGTGAGCATTGTGCTGGTGGCCGCCATCTACTTTATGGGGTACAATCCCTTCGGAGATATTGGCCGCCTGACGTATGTGCCGATCCCCATTTTTATTGTGCTGGCGATCCGGTACTACAAGCGCTATAACGAGGCGGAGCTAAGTTTTGGCAAGGGCGCCCGTGTGGGACTTTCGGTGGCATTTTACAATGCCTTGACGGCTGCCATGCTTGTGTTCCTGTTTATACACCTGGTGGGGCCGGAGATTCTGCAGAACCACATCGCCGAAATGAAGGCGTTGCTGGACGAGACGCGGGAAGAACAAATTCAGATAATCGGGGAAGAGTCGTTCGACAATGTATATAATGCGCTGGGAAGTTTAACACCATCCATGCAAGCAGCTGATTTTTTTCTTTGGAGGTTGATAGTAGGGAGTCTGTTTTCGGTAGTGGCAGCTGTATTTTACAGAAAATAAGCATACTTTGAACTTAAAAGCATAACAACCATGACTGAAAAAGAGCCTTCCATTTGGCCGATTTCCCTGAAGTACGGCGCTCTGACCGGAGTACTTTATATCCTGTACAGCCTCTTTACCTACATATCGGGCAATTTCGGTAACTTCTTTGTTAATCTCTTAATTTCCCTGGCTATTGGCGTAATAGGCATTGTGCTGGCCATGCGGGAGTTTAAGCAGCACAACTTCGGCTACATGTCGTATGGCAAGGGCCTGGGCATAGGCATTGTGGTGATGGTAATTGCCAGCATTATTTCGGGCATATTCTCTTACATTTACATCGCTTTCATTGATCCTTCCGTTGTCGACAAGATGATTGAGGCTTCTGTCGCACAGATGGCCGGTTTTGGCCTGGATGAGGAGATGCTGGACCAGCAGCGCGACCAGATGGCAGAAGGTTTTACACCACTGAAGCAGTTGACGAATGCAGTTATCGGTGGGCTCTTCATGGGCCTCCTCCTATCACTTATCATTTCGGCTATCATGAAGAAAAACCGGCCGGAGTTTGAATAGAACATGCAATACAATTATGATATTTCGGTAGTAGTTCCTCTTTTCAACGAGGAGGAATCACTTCCAGAACTCGTTCGCTGGATCAAACGTGTGATGCATGCGAACGAGTTTTCTTATGAGGTTATACTTGTGGACGACGGCAGCACCGATCGTTCCTGGGACGTGATAAATACCTTAAGCGCGGAAGACAAAGCGGTTAAGGGCATCAGCTTTAACCGCAACTACGGTAAATCTGCTGCCCTTAACGAGGGCTTTCGCCGCTGCTCAGGCGAGGTGGTAATTACCATGGACGCCGACCTGCAGGACAGCCCGGAGGAGATTCCGGGGCTTTACGACATGATCAAGAACCAGCGGTTCGACCTGGTAAGCGGCTGGAAAAAGAAACGCTTTGATCCCCTAAGCAAAACCATTCCCACCAAACTCTTTAATGGGGCCACCCGCAAACTGTCCGGCATACAGCTACATGACTTTAACTGCGGCCTGAAAGCTTACCGCCAGTTGCTGGTGAAGAGCATTGAGGTGCACGGCGAGATGCACCGTTACATTCCGGTTATCGCCAAGTGGAACGGCTTCACCAAAATCGGGGAGAAAGTGGTGCAGCACCAGGAACGCAAGTATGGCACCACCAAATTTGGCCTGGAGCGCTTTGTTTACGGCTTCCTCGACCTGCTTTCTATCACCTTTGTCAGCCGCTTTAAAAAGCGCCCGATGCACTTCTTCGGTTCTATGGGCACGCTGATGTTTGTGGTGGGCCTGGGTATTACCATCTGGCTGATTGCGCAGAAGATGCTCGGGATTTACCAGGGCGTGCGCGTGCGGGACATCGTGGACCAGCCGCTGTTCTTCCTGGCGCTCGTGGCCGTTATACTTGGCGTGCAGCTGTTTTTGGCCGGTTTTCTGGCCGAGATGATCTCCATGGCTTCCAACAAGCGCAACGAGTACCTGATCCGCGACAGGGTGGGCGCCCTGAACAGGTAAATGGCAAGGCGGGTAATTATTGTGGGCCCGGCGCACCCGCTACGGGGCGGCGGCATGGCCACGTTTAACGAGCGGCTGGCGCATGCTTTCCAGGAAGCCGGCGATGAAGTGGAGATTGTCTCGTTCAGTCTGCAGTACCCCAGCTTTCTTTTTCCGGGCAAAAGCCAGTTCACCACAGAACCCGCACCGGAAGGCCTGCGCATCCAATCGCTTATTAACTCCGTGAACCCAATCAGCTGGTGGCGCGCCGGGCAGTATATCCGAAAGCAAAAGCCTGATCTGGTTATTTTCAGGTACTGGCTGCCGTTCATGGGGCCAGCGTTGGGCACGATGGCGCGCATCATCCGGCGAAACAAGTATAGCCGCATCCTTGCCATCACCGACAATGTGGTGCCGCATGAGAAGCGCCCCGGCGATGTCCCCTTCACCAAATATTTTCTGGCTGGCTGCCACGGGTTCATCACTATGTCGCGTGCAGTGCAGCAGGACCTGGAGCGGTTCGAGCCCAAGAAGCCAAGCATTTACCTGCCGCATCCGCTGTACGATAATTTCGGTGAGCCCGAAACAAAAGAGGCTGCCTGTGCTGCTCTGGGGCTTGATTCCAAGTATAACTACCTGCTCTTTTTCGGCTTTATACGTGCCTACAAAGGGCTTGACCTGCTGCTGCAGGCGATGGCCCGGCCAGAGGTGCAGGAGCTGCAAAACCTAAAGCTGCTGGTGGCCGGGGAGTTTTACGAGGATGCAGCACCCTACCTGCAACAGATCGAACAGCTGCAACTGCAGGACAAACTCATACTTCACACCGAGTTTATTCCGAATGCGGCCGTGCGCCACTACTTCTGCGCCGCCGACCTGGTGGTGCAGCCCTATAAACATGCCACACAAAGCGGCGTTACTCAGGTGGCCTATCACTTCGATAAGCCCATGGTGGTGACGCGCGTTGGTGGCCTGCCGGAGTTGGTGCCGGATGGGGAAGTGGGCTATGTGGTGGAGCCGGAGCCCAAAGCCATTGCCGCAGCCATCAGCCGGTTCTATGTTTCTGGGGCTGGCCCGGTGCTTGCAGCCAATAGCAGCAAGTATAAAAAGCGCTTTAGCTGGAGCCGTTTTGTGCAGGCGATAGAGGCGCTGGTAGACAAGTTATAGCAGGACAGCCGTTCTTGCCGCTTCTTTCAAAACCAAAGCACAGGCTATACTTCCTGCTCAGGCCTCCTTCATAAGCGTTGCCGCTACGTAAGCCGGGAAGGCATCCATGCTTTTCTCCACGGAATAATTGTTATAACATTTGTGAATATTCGGTATTAAACTTAACTTACTCAAGAATAAATTTAATATAGAATATACTAGATGTGTGGGTTGAAATCAGCGTGTAAGGCCCTGTGGGGCATAACGCTATTGCTTTACGTTATTGCTGCTGGCTCAGCCTTTGCACAAGGCGCCGCTGCAGACACTGCTTTTCTGCAAAGCAGCAAAGCACAGGCGGTGGCAGCGTACAAAAAGGCCCTTGGTGCCCAAACCCAGCTTTACAACGGAACGGAATACGTCGACTACAAACTTCCTTATTTTGAGGGGCACCAGTTCTTTGCTTCCAACGCCGCTGAGAACGGACACGTTTTTTACGACGGTACCTGGTACACGGACGTGCCCATACTGTATGATCTGGTGCGGGATGAGGTAATAATCCCCTACAGTACCACCGGCCTGAAAATGAAGCTGATTGGTTCGAAGATAGATACATTCCAGGTGCACGACCACCTGTACGTGCGGCTCCAGCCGGACAGTGCCGGGGCAACTGCGCTGCAGCCTGGTTTTTATGATCTGCTTTACAGTGGCGACACACAGTTCCTGATGAAGCGGATTAAACAGATGGAGGATCGGGCGACACAGGATGGCATGGAGGGCGAATTCAGAAATGTTGACAAATACTTTATCAAGAAAGACGGCGTGTATCACCAGGTAGGCAGCAAGCGGGCTGTGTACAGGGTGCTTGAAGACAGAAAAAAGGAATTAAAGAAATTTGCCTCTTCGCAGCAGCTGAAGTTCAGGAAAGAAAAAGAAGCCGCCATACTTGCCATCGTCACCTACTACGACAGCCTGGCCGCAGCGCAACCGCAGGACAAGTAATCTCTATTCTCCTGCCCAACCTAACCCGGCCGGAGTGCCCATTGTAATACAAACCTCTATGATTTTCCTGTACCGCACCCTATTAGCTTTCCTGGTTCTATTCTGTTGTTCGTTACAGAGCCAGGCGCAGCAAAACAACCCTTCGCTGATCAGTGGCAACTTTCAGTCCGCAACCTTTGAGGAGTTTGCCCGGCAGGTGGAAGCCCAGACTGGCTATCATTTTTACTTTGACGCCGCCGCTGTGGATAGCCTTTCCATTACCCTAAAGGTACAGGAGCAGGCACTGCCTGCTGTGCTGCGGCAGGCTTTTGCGGGAACAGATTTTCAGTTCGCCATTGATGCCAGGCAGCAGGTGTTCGTTTCAAAGGGCAGGCAGTTGAGTGTAGCGCTGCCGAAAGGATTTTTTGAGCGTGAGGAGGCGACAGCCGAGGGTGAATCCCAACTGGCCGGTGTGCAACTGCGGGCGGAGGAAAAAGTTACGAAGAAAGCAGCAGGCTCGGAGCTGAAGTTATATGAAATAGGCATAAAAAGAGAAGGCGCCACAGGTAAGGCAAACATAGCGGGCCACCTGCGCGATGCTAAAACAGGAGAGGCAATTATCGGAGCAGCGGTGTTTGTGGAGTCACCTACCATCGGGACGATCTCCGATGAGTTTGGCTACTACTCCCTCACGTTGCCACTTGGTCGCCATGAGTTAAAGGTAAAAGCGATAGGCCTGCAGAACACCCGCCGCCAGATCATGCTCCACTCCAACGGCAAGCTCGATATCGAGATAGCCGAGGATGTGCGAACCTTGAAGGAAGTACTGGTGGAGGCCGAGAAGGACAAAAACGTTTCGGGGCTGCAGATGGGCGTGGAGAAGCTAGACATCCGCACCATCAAACAAGTGCCCACAGCCTTCGGTGAGGTAGATATCCTGCGCGTCGTGCTCACGTTGCCGGGCGTGAAATCGGTAGGCGAGGGCAGTACCGGCATGAACGTGCGCGGCGGTAGCACCGATCAGAACCTGGTGCTTTTCAACGATGCCACCATCTATAACCCATCGCACCTGTTCGGTTTCTTCTCTGCCTTCAACCCGGATATCCTGAAGACGGTGGAGCTGTACAAAAGCGGCATCCCGGCCAAGTATGGCGGGCGCCTGTCGTCGGTGCTGGAGGTGACAAGCCGTGAGGGTAACAAGAAGAAAATCTCAGGCGCGGGCGGTATCGGTTTACTGACTAGCAGGCTGACGCTGGAAGGCCCGATCAAAACAGACAAAACCTCTTTCCTCATCGGTGGCCGCAGCACCTATTCAGACTGGCTGCTGAAGAAGATACCAAATAAGACCTACAGCCAAAGCACCGCCTCTTTCTATGACCTCAACGCCCACATCAGCCACGAGGTAAATGACAAAAACACGCTTTACTTAAACGGTTACCTAAGCAAGGACAGGTTTCAGTTAGGCTCCGACACGCTGTACCGCTTCACAAACCAGGCGGCAAGCCTTAAGTGGAAGCATATTTTCCAGAACAAGCTGTACGGTGTGTTCACGGGGGTGTACAGCCACTACGACTATGACATGGCTAGTGACAAGAACCCTGTTACAGCCTCCAAACTCACCTTTGGCATAGACCAATCGAACCTGCAGGCGGACTTCAGCTACTTCCCAACCTCCAAGCATACAGTCGACTTTGGCGCAAGCTCTATACTGTACAATGTGAACTCGGGCACCCTGACGCCAAACAGCGCAGAATCACTTGTGATGCCCGATAAGCTGCAGACAGAGCGTGCTGTGGAAAGTGCCCTTTACGTATCGGACAGATATGATATCACGCCGCGCTTATCGGTGCTGGTGGGGCTGCGTTACTCGTTCTTCAATGCCATGGGGCCGCGAACGGTGAACCAGTATGCGCCGGGAGTGCCTAAAACAGAAGGCACTATTCAGGATACAGCTGTTTACGGGGCAGGCGACTCGTTTGCCACGTACCATGGCCCTGAGTACAGGCTTTCGGCACGGTATAGTTTAAATGACAACTCCTCGGTAAAACTAAGCTTTAACCGGCTGCGCCAATACATCCACATGCTTTCCAACACCACCTCCATGTCGCCAACGGATGTGTGGAAGCTCAGCGACTCGAACATCAAGCCCCAGGTGGGCGACCAGGTGGCGTTGGGTTACTACCGTAACTTCAGGGCCAACACCGTGGAACTCTCGGTGGAGGGATACTACAAGTGGATGCAGGACTTCCTCGACTACAAGAGCGGGGCCTCTCTGATCATGAACCACCACATCGAAACAGACGTGGCCAGTGCGGAGGGAAAGGCGTATGGCGTGGAGGTGATGCTGAAAAAGGCAACCGGCAAACTGAATGGCTGGGTGAGCTATACTTACTCCCGCACGCTGGTGCGCGTGGACGATGCCCAGACCGGCGAGAAGATCAACGGAGGAAACTTCTACCCAAGCAACTTCGATAAGCCGCATGATTTCACCATGATCAGCAACTACCGTTTCAGCCAGCGTTTCAGTACATCCCTAAACTTTACCTACAGCACCGGCCGGCCTATTACGCTGCCCATTGCCAAGTACACCATGGGCAACAGCCAACGCATTTACTACTCCGACAGAAACGCTTACCGCGTGCCGGACTACCTCCGCATGGACCTGGCGCTGAACATAGAGGGCAACCACAAAATCAAAAAGCTTGCGCACAGCTCCTGGACCCTGGCTGTCTACAACCTGACCGGGCGTAAGAACCCTTACTCCATTTACTTTAAGTCGGAGGAAGGCAGAATCAGGGGGTATAAGATGTCCATCTTCGGGCAGCCTATCCCAACCATCACTTATAACTTTAAATTTTAATGCAGATGCGTATCAGAAGTCTGACAAGTATACTTTGCCTTTGCCTGCTGCTGTTTGGCTGTGTGGAGCCCTATGCCCCGGACGTGTTGCAGGCGCCCAACCAGTACCTGGTGGTGGATGGTTTCATCAACGGTACTGGCGTTACCACCATCAAGCTGTCGCGCACGCAGAACATAGCCGATACAAAAGCACCGCTGCTGGAGTCAGGGGCTACCTTGTTGCTGGAAGAGGAGCAGGGGGAGCAGTACGTGATGTCGGAGGTTGATTTAGGCACCTACGCCAGCGATAGCCTTCGGCTGAACCTGGACAAAAAATACCGGATCTACATCCGTACGGAGAATGGGCGTGAATATGCCTCAGAGTTTGTTGCCATAAAGCGAACACCGCCCATTGATGGCGTGGGTTGGGATGTGGTGAATGAAGGGCTGCAGATTTATGTCAACACACACGACCCACAGAACGACACGCGCTATTACCGCTGGGAGTATGAGGCAACCTGGGCCTTTACTGCGGCCTACGAGGCCTTGTATAAGTATGATCCGGCTACAGGAACTGTTGTACTACGCGGTCCCGAAGACGAGCAGACATACCGCTGCTGGCGAACTGACTACTCCACAGCCATAGAAATAGGCACCTCCACCAGGTTAAGCGAGGATGTGATTTTTGAAGAGCCCATACTGCTGCTGCCTTCCAACTCCGAGAAGCTTCGCATTAAGTACAGCATACTTGTAAAGCAGTATGCGCTTACCCGCGAGGCATACCAGTACTGGGAATCCCTGAAGAAGAACACCGAAAGCATTGGAACACTGTTTGATCCGCTGCCTTCACAGCTAACAGGTAACGTGCGCAACCTATCCGATGCGGAGGAGCCTGTGATTGGCTATGTGAGTGCCTCCACGATGCAGGATAAACGTATTTTTATCAGCCGGGAGGAATTGCCGCGGGAGTGGCGGCCACTGCAACCATACTGCCAGTTAGACTCCGTGTTGCCAGCACCTCCGGATGAAACCTTTGGGGATTTGGCAAGATACTTTGAGAGCGGCTTTTATGTGCCGGTAAATGAAATATATGGAAGCTCTCCTTTCCCTATTGGCTATTTTGGGGCTGCTCTTAGCTGCGTAGACTGCCGTTTCCGCGGCACCACCAGAAGACCCCTTTTCTGGCAGTAAAGCAATACCGACACATGAGAAGATACCTGATGAATACACGCATACCGGCCACTACGGCTGCTTTAAATAGCTGCCGTTTTATGCTGTTGCTTGCGCTGCTTATACTTGCCGCGGGCGGACAGGCAGTGGCGCAGACCGGACTGGGGGAAACCATCCTGCCGCTGTTCGATGCTTACCGCAGTAAGGCGCTGCAGGAAAAAGTGTACCTGCACCTCGACAGACCGTTTTACGCGTGCGGGGAAACGATGTGGTTTAAAGTATACACCACCGACGGTACCCTGCACAAGCCGCTGGACATGAGTAAGGTGGCTTATGTAGAAGTGCTGGATGAGGCGCTGCAGCCGGTGTTGCAGGGTAAGATTGCGTTGAAGAACGGCACGGGGAACGGTTCGCTCATGCTGCCCCTCACACTGAAATCAGGCAACTACAGGGTGCGGGCCTATACAAACTGGATGAAGAACTTTGATCCGGAATTTTACTTCGATGCGCCCATCACGATTGTCAACTCCTTTAACAAACTCGGGCCGGTACCGGCACAGGCAGTGGCGGCGCACAGTGTTCAGTTTTTTCCGGAGGGAGGAAATCTTGTGCAGAACATTCCTGCTAAAGTCGCTTTTCAGGCTGTGGATAACAGAACGGGCAAAGGCATCAGCTTTACGGGGAAAGTAGTGGATGAAGCGGGAAACGAGGTAGCGCAGTTGCGTACACACAAATTCGGCATGGGCAGCTTCACCTTTACACCGGCTGCGGCCACCACGTACACGGCCATCATCGAGCTGCCTGGCAGGCAGGTGATGCGGCAGAAGCTACCCCAGGTACAAGACCAGGGCTATAGCTTACACCTGGAGGAACTTAGCCCGAAGCAGTTAAAAATCACTGTTTCTGCTGTTGGCCTTGGCCCACAGCCGGAGCAGGTATACTTGCTGGGGCACGCCCGGCAAATGATTAGCGTGGCTGAAGGTATGTGGCTGATGCAAGGGAACGCCACCTTTGTGGTTGACAAAGAAAAACTAGGAGAAGGCATTACGCACCTTACAGTCTTTAACGGCAAAAAGAAGCCGGTTGCCGAGCGCCTGTACTTTAAGCGCCCGGCGCAGCAGTTGGCCATCGAGGTGCAAAACGATAAGCGCCTGTATGGCACACGCGAAAAGGTATCCACGAGCCTCCAGACACAGGCGCAGGCAGGGCAGCCGGTAGCGGCAGACCTTTCGGTTGCCGTGTACAAGCTCGACTCGCTGCAGGCCGCCACGCAAACCGGAATTCATACTTTTCTGTGGCTGACTTCTGACCTGAAAGGAACAATAGAGCAGCCGGAGTATTACCTGACAACCACCGGACCCGAGGCAGAAGAAGCAACAGAGAACCTGATGCTCACGCACGGCTGGAGCCGGTTTAATTGGGAGAATGTGCTGCAGGAGCAAAATGCCACCTATAAGTACCTGCCTGAGTATGGTGGCCACGTTATACGGGGCAAGGTTACGGATGCGGCAACAGGCGCCAATGCCCGGGGCATTACCACATACCTCGCTTCTCCCAGTAAGCACATTCGGCTGTACCCGGCTATAAGCGACGTGAACGGATGGGTGCAGTTTGAGACGAAGGACCTGTATGGAACCAAGGAACTCATCATGCAGTCCAATTTACAGAGAGACAGCACCTATCACTTTGAAATATTCAGCCCTTTTGCAGAAAAGCATGCTTCTACCTCAAAGCTGGGAGCACTTAACCTAACCGAGCGACTGCGGCAGGAACTGACACAGCGGCATGTGGGGCTGCAGGTTCCTTATACTTACTACCCGGATAAACTCAATGCGTTTTACGCCCCGGGCATTGATAGCACTGCCTTCTACGGGAAAGCTAACCAAACCTACCTGCTGGACGATTACATCCGCTTTAAGGTAATGGAGGAAGTGATGCGCGAATACGTGCCGGGTGTGCAGGTACGGCTACGCCAGGGCAAATTTCATTTTATGGTATTCGATACACCGCACTCCAGCATTTTCAATAGTAACCCGCTCGTGCTGCTGGATGGTGTTCCCATTTTTGATATAGATAAAATTATGGCTTTCGATCCGTTGAAAGTGCGGAAGCTGGAGGTATTTACAAGCCAGTATTTCCTGGGGCCTCATTCCTATCCGGGCCTCGTGAGCTATACTACCTACCAGGGCGATCTGGGCGGGTTCAAGCTGAACCCGCGGGCGCTGCTGGTAGAGTACGAGGGCCTGCAACTGCAGCGTCAGTTTTACGCGCCCACCTATGATAATGAACAGCAGAAGCTCAGCCGCCTGCCTGATTTCAGAAACCTGCTGCACTGGCAGCCAACAGTCGTGACCGGTGCTGACGGCAAGGCAGCGCTTAGCTTCTATACTTCTGACCAGGCCGGAAAATACGTAATGGTGGTGCAGGGACTAGCTACCTCTGGTTTGGCAGGCAGCCAGGTCGTTACTTTTGAGGTGGGGCAATCGTTGTAAAATAAGTTTTCGGCGCTTTTTTCTATAAGGTTCCTGATCTAAACTGAAGGTTAAAGAGGCGTAGACCAAAGCTCGTAGTCATCTTAAAAGCACTCCTGAAACGCGGCAAACACGGCATTTCAGGAGTGCTTTTATTTTGAAGTATGATTTTATACTTTGCGCGCATCAACAAGGCGCGAAACAATACTATGAAAAAGAAGCACTACACATTAATACTGGGCGCAGGCGGCAACGTGGGCGGAAAAATAGCGGAAGAATTGCTGGAACGCGGTGCGCACGTGGCGGTAGTTGGCCGCAGCCGTAGCCGTTTGCAGCAGTTTGAAGGCCGCGCAACTTTGTTTGAAGGCGACTTTGATGACGATGCGTTTTTGAAGCAGGCCCTGGCATACGCCTCCAGCCTCTTTCTAACGGTTCCGGATAATGCCCTCCTAACTCCTGCAGCCACCGCAGCGCGGCTAAAGAACTTGCTGGCGGGCACAGCGGTAAAGTTTATACTTAACATCAGCAACTGCATCACCAGAAAAGGAGGCGTAGCCACGCGCTTAGTAGCGTTTGAGGAAGCGCTGAATGCCAGCTTGCCGCAGCACCTGCTGCACCTGCGCTGCGCCAACTTTTTCGAAAACCTGAACTGGGGGCTGCACACGCCCTATCACCCGGACCTGAAACTGCCTTACATCTCGGCATACGAAATAGCCCACGTGGCGGCATCGCACCTGCAGAAGCAGGATACAAAAGGGAAGCAGGTACAGGTGCTGTTGGGAGAGCGCGACTACAGTATGGCCGAACTTGCCGCCGCTGCCGGCGTCAGGTACCAGCAGTTGCCTTACACACCGGAGAACGAAGCCTTCTACAGGCCCTTTAACGAAGGCAATTTTGAGGTGGAGACGCGCACGAGTCACAACACATCTGCTCCGTCACACGAGAAATTCACGCTGGAATACTTTCTGGAGCACGAGCTTTCTGCGGCTGTTGTTTGATGTGTCGCTGAAGGTGGAAATACTAGGGAGATGAAAATTGCTTGTTGTTCAGTTGCTCTTCCTGGTTAAGTAAAATTGCGTTTTGACTATTGGTGGGGGAAGTGTTCTCTACCCACAAGACCATTTGCAGAATGCCAAAGCATAAAATGAAACTGCCCCGAGGGGTACACGCGGAGGAATAGCGGCAGTACCAGCAACCGTTCCTTACACTATTTGGCCCAGGTAAAGTAGAACGTGGTGCCTTTGCCCAAGTCAGAGTCTATCCAGATTTGGCCACCTTTGTCCTGCACAATTTTTTTTACGGTGGCCAGGCCGATGCCGGATCCTTTTACTTTGCTGCTGTCGCGGATCAAGCGCTCATACATGCCGAAGATGCGTTCGTGGTGCTGTGGTGCAATGCCTGGTCCATCATCCTGCACATAGAAGGTATACTTCTCGTCATTCTCCTCCTGCACTCCTACACGGATGTGGCCTTTGCCGGTATGATGGAATTTGAAGGCATTGGACAATATGTTGGTAAATACCTGCTGTAGCAGAATGCGCTCTGTTTCAAAAGAGGGCAAATCAGGGGAAAGCGTTACCTTAAAGTTGTTGGTGCTGTTTAGGCTGGTCGTGATCTGCTCCACCATTTTCCGCACGTCTACCTGCTCCCGAGGCATATCCTGCACGTGCACCAGTGAGTACTCCAGCAGGCCATACACCAGGTTTTCCATGGTGGCCGCGCGTTCCTTGAGCAGGTGCAGGTTACTTGCCAGGTTGGCGTAGTCTTTCACCTGCATGTCTTCCTGCAGCCATTCTATCAGGGCCTGCATGTTCATGATCGGCTCCTTCAGGTCGTGCGACACCATGCTTACAAACTGGTCCAGTTTCTCGTTTGCCTCCTGCAACTGCTGTTTCTCCAGCAGCAGCCGCCGCCGCTCACGCCGAAGCTCCATATTGGCGATCACCTGTTTTGAGAGTATCTCCAGCGCATATTTTTGCTCCGGGGTTAGCCGCCGCGGAATGGTATCGATAACGCAAAGCGTGCCGAGTTTATGGCCCGATGAGCTTATAAGCGGGGAGCCGGCGTAAAAGCGCACCTTTGGTTCGCCTGTAACAAATGGGTTGGTGTTAAAACGCTTGTCTTCCAGCGTATTCTGTACCTCAAATACAGTGTCGTATTGAATGGCGTGATGGCAAAAGGAAAATCTGCGCGGCGTTTCCGGCACTGTCAGGCCCACAGATGATTTAAACCACTGCCGGTCTTCGTCTATCAGGCTGATGAGGGAAATTGGCGTGCCGCATATCTGCGAAGCCAGGCTCGTCAGTTCATCAAAGTCAACTTCAGCAGGGGTGTCCAGCACCTCGTAGTTTCGGAGTGCTTCCAGGCGTTCCTGTTCTTGTCTTATTTCAAACTTGTCGGCTATCATGGGCCACAGTAAATCGGGTACTAAGTATAAAATGCGTTGCGTCAAGTATATTACTAAGAACATACTCGCAGGCAGGTCAGAAGTCGTGTTTTCGGCGGGAGGTTAAGCGTAAATGTAAAAGGCCAGGCTTGTTCACGGCATACATCCCGCCCACTGGCCTATCCTCGTAACGTATCAAAAAGACTTTTCTTATTTATACTACTTCCCAAGTGGAAAATATGCTGTTATCACATATTTACGATTCCACCGGGTTTAAGTATAAGTATAGAAGCAGAAACACCCGTGAACCATAATCCACGGGTGTTTCTATGCAATCAGTTTGGATGCTATGCTTATACCAGGTCTACCCCTGTGTAGTTGAAAGGGGATATCTGCTTTAACTCCTGTTTGATGGCGTCCGTTACCTGAAGGGTATCGATGAAGTCATGGATACGTGCCTCGGTCATTTTCTCATTCTTGCGCGTTAGCTCCTTCAGCGCCTCATAGGGCTGCGGATAGCCCTCGCGGCGCAGTACCGTCTGGATGCCCTCGGCCACAACGGCCCAGTTATCCTCCAGGTGCGCATGCAGGGCCGCTTCGTTTAGCTCCAGCTTACCAATGCCTTTCTCCAGTGATTTCAACGCAATCAGAGCATGCGCCAGTGGCACGCCAATATTACGCAGTACGGTAGAGTCCGTCAGGTCGCGCTGCAGGCGGGAGATGGGCAGTTTGGCCGCTAGGTGCTCGAGCAGTGCGTTGGCGATGCCCAGATTGCCTTCCGCGTTCTCGAAGTCGATAGGGTTTACCTTGTGCGGCATGGCCGATGATCCTACTTCGCCTGCCTTTATCTTCTGCTTAAAGTAACCCATAGATACATACTGCCACACGTCGCGCGAGAAGTCGAGTAGGATCGTGTTCAGGCGTTTCAGGCCATCAAAATAGGCAGCCAGGTTGTCGTAGTGTTCTATCTGGGTGGTGTACTGGCTGCGGCGCAGGCCCAGCACCTGCTGCACAAAATTATTGCCGAAATCAGGCCAGTTTATACTTGGGTAGGCCACATGGTGTGCGTTAAAGTTGCCGGTGGCCCCACCAAACTTGGCCGAGAAGGGCACCTGGCGCAAAAGCTCCAACTGCAGCTCCAGGCGCTCGGCAAATACCATGATTTCTTTTCCCAAGCGGGTAGGAGAAGCCGGTTGTCCGTGCGTGTGGGCCAGCATAGGAATGTCTTTCCACTGCTGTGCCAGCGCCACTAGCGTTTGGTGCAGTTGCTCGTAAACAGGCAGCAGCACGCGCTCGTGCGCCTCCCGGAGCGAAAGCGGAATGGCGGTGTTGTTCACGTCTTGCGACGTTAACCCAAAGTGAATGAACTCTTTGTGGTCTTCCAGGCCCAGTTGGTCAAACCGGTCTTTCAGGAAGTACTCCACTGCCTTCACGTCGTGGTTGGTCGTTTTCTCCGTTTCCTTTATCTCCAGGGCATCCGCCTCCGAAAAGTTCTCATACACGGCACGCAGCCTGGTAAAAACACCTGCCTCCACGCCTTGCAGCTGTGGGAGCGGCAGTTCGCACAAGGCAATAAAGTATTCTACCTCCACCAGCACCCGGTACCGGATCAGGCCAAATTCAGAAAAGTAAGCGGAAAGGTCGCCGGTGTGGCGGCGGTAGCGGCCGTCTACCGGCGATATAGCAGTAAGTTGTGTTAAGTTCATGAGCTGGTATGGTTCTCCCGTTCAAAGATACACAGCTTTGGCGCACTAAGCCAAAAGCGGGTGAGGGGTTTTATACTTTGTGCCAGCTTGAGGCGTGTGGTGGATTAATGGCAAAATATGTAACCGGTTGATAAGCATATATATAGATGAATATTAAAGTGTTTAAGTGGCAAGGTTTGGCACTATGCTTGCAAGGAAGGCAACCGAAACTATATCCTAACGGGGTTACAACCGTACTAAGTGGGGTATAGCACCTTAGTATGGCGCAGCACTAGTTAAAGGGCGCGCCGCTTTTTTGATACAAATCTTATCACTTACTTCGCACCTGTAATATTTTGGACCAGCGTTTGAAAAAAAGAATCCTGATAGGAGTTGGCGGCGTGCTGGCTTTCTTTTTACTTCTCATAGTACTGCTTTTTGTGTTTAGAAGCAGAGTACTGAGCTATACGATAGACCGCGTCATCGCTAAAGTAGAAAACAAGTACCCGGCCGACCTGAACATCGGTAACGCAGAGTTTGCAGACTGGAATTCCGTGGTGCTGTCTGATATCTCGTTTGTCCCCCACGGCCTCGACACCCTTTTCACCACCGACAGCGTGCACGCCAGCGTGAGCGTGCGGTCTATCTTCAAGGGCCGCATTGTGTTTAAGCGCCTGGACGTGACCAACGGTTACCTGACGGCGGTAAAAAATGGCGACGTGACCAATTTCGGCTTTTTGCTGAAAGACGACACCAAGACGGAAGAACAGCCAAAGGATACTGCCACCACCGGCCGAAACTACGGCCAACTGCTGAACCGCCTGATTGAAACCGCTTTTGACAACGTGCCGGACAAGGTGGACTTCAAGAACCTGAACGCTTCCTATACTTCCCCTAACCGCACGATTGTGGTGCGAATGCCCTACATGCGGATGGATGATGGAGACATCGCCTCAGAAGTATACGTGCGCGCCGATTCGCTGGAGAACAGGCTGCGCCTGCACGGCACCATCGACCCGGGCGATTATCGCATTGCCACCAGCCTCTACGCCGCCGACACCATGGGCATTCGGCTGCCTTACGTTAAGAAAAAGTTTGATGCTCAGGTCGCTTTTGACACCCTGCACTTAAGCCTGGACAACAAGAAGTTCCGTGATGGCATGCTGACTGTAAGCGGCAACGCCATGGTCGATAACCTGGTGCTGAACCACCCGAAGCTTGCTGACGAAGACATACAGGTTGGCGAGAGTGCGGTGGACTATGTGGTTACGCTGGGGCCAAACCTCTACGTGATCGATAGCCTGACGGAAGTGCGCGTGAACAAGGCCCGCGCCAACCTTTTCGCATCGTATCAAACCATCGACACCACCAAGATCATCGACCTGAAGGTTACCACAAAGCAGGTGCCGGCCAACGATTTCTTTAGCTCATTGCCCACTGGCCTGTTCGAGAACCTGGAGGGCATACAGGCAAACGGCTGGCTGCAGTACGACCTCGACTTCCATGTGAACATGGATAGCCTGAGCCAGGTGGTATTTAACTCAGACCTGGATGCCTCCGAGGATTTCAAGATCACACAGTGGGGAAATACAAACCTGCAGAAGATAAACGGCTCTTTTACCCATACAGTGTACGAGTACGGGAAGCCGGTGCGCACTTTCACGGTAGGGCCTGCCAACGGCTTTTACAGCCCGATTAACCAGATTTCGCCTTACCTGCGCAACGCCATACTTACCGCTGAGGATGCCCTTTTTTACAGCCACAACGGTTTTCATGAGGAGGCATTCCGTCAGGCCATCATCAAAAACCTGGAAGAGGGTGAATTTGCCCGGGGCGGCAGTACCATTTCCATGCAGTTGGTGAAGAACGTGTTCCTGTCGCGTAAGAAAACAGTAGCCCGCAAAGTGGAGGAGGCGATAATCGTATGGCTGATGGAGAACCTGGACCTGGTATCCAAAAACCGCATGTTTGAAGTATACCTGAACATTATTGAGTGGGGCCCGGATGTATACGGTGCCAAGGATGCCTCGCGCTTTTACTTTGGCAAGCAGCCGTCTGAGCTAAACCTGGCCGAGGCTATCTTCCTGACCAGCATTATTCCAAGCCCGAAACGCTACCGCTCGTCCTTCGACAGCTACGGCAACCTGCGCAACTATAAAGCCGGTTACTACCGCATGATCGGGGGCATGATGCGCCGCCGCGGCCTCATCTCTCAGGAGGAGTACGAAAACCTGTACCCGAACGTGCAGCTCTACGGCCGCGCCCGCGACCTGGTCGTGACCGCGCAGGATACCTCAGCGGTGGAGGAAGATACCACGCGCTATGAACTGGAAACAATAGACCTGCTCGATTTTTAAGTGAAACAAGTATGAAAAGAGCCCCTGCAATGTGTGTTGCAGGGGCTCTTTTCATACTTGCTTACGGCTGTTAGCGGCACTGTTGCAGCAGGCTCGCAATCTGTGCTTCCTTTACCCCGTGCTGCAGCGCTGTCTCCAGGTCACGTTTGGCGCTGGCTTTATCGCCCTGGCCCAGCTGCAGTTCCGCCCGTGTTATGTAGGCAATGCCGTAGGCAGGGTCGATTTTAAGGGCAGTCTCAATGTCTGCGAAGCCTTTATCGTAGGCTTTCATCATCAGGAAAAGATCAGCTCTGTTGTTGTAAAGCAGCGGGTCTTCCGGCCGAGCGGCGATCAACTCATTCAGGTCCTGCAGGGCCTCCTCATACTGGCCCTTTAGCTTTTTGATATTTACCAGGTTTGATTTTGCCTGATAGTTGGCCGGATTAACGCGAAGCAGTTCCAGTAAATCACTTTCAGCCCCAGCCTGGTCGCCCAAAATTTTTCTGGAGTAAGCTCTGTTTAGCAAGGCCTCCTCATTTGCTGGTTCCAGCGTAAGGGAGGTGGTGTAGTCGGCGACAGAGCCCTTATAATCCTCCAGGTTGCGTTTCAGCGAGGCCCTGTTGTTGTACACGGCCGCCGATTTGTTGTTGAGTTTGATGGCTTTGTCATAACAGGCCATAGCTTCCTTGTTTTTATCGAGCCTGCGGTACATGGTGCCCAGGTTGGACAGGTGGAGGTGGCTCTTAGGGTTCTTCGGCTCCTTTTTGATTGCTTTCTCCAAGTTTTGGATGGCACAATCCATCTCTTTCTGATCGAGGCAAGTATAAGCCTTATTCACCAATTCGTCGTAAGTTTGGGCTGTTACGCCCAGGCTGCAGGCAAGAAGTAAAAGGATAAGTAAAGAATGCTTCATGTTTGTTTTCAGTTAAAGGTGTAATGTCGCATAAGTATAGTTAATTATTAATATAAATCAAAAAGGAAAGGCAGGGAAGGGTTTTCTGGCCTTGCCAAACAGCTGCATGAACAACAAGCAAGAACCCGTTGGGCTTATTCCCCGGGCAGGAGCCCTGGCTGCCCGTGTGGGGCTGGATTGGTTTTTACTCGCGCTGATCGGGATGATCGTGCTGGCTTACGCGTGGCCACAACTGGGCGTAGACCGGGAACCCGTTTCCTTGGGAGATGTGGCCAATTACGGTGTGTCGCTCATTTTCTTTTTCTACGGCCTGCGCCTTAGCCCCGAGAAGTTGAAGACCGGCCTGAGCCACTGGCGGCTGCATGCCGTGGTGCAGTTGAGCACGTTTGTGCTGTTCCCACTGCTCATCCTGCCGCTGCACGGATTTTTTGCCGGTACCCCGCAGGAAATGCTGTGGCTGGGCGTATTTTACCTGGCAGCGCTGCCCTCTACCGTTTCCTCGTCAGTCGTGATGGTCTCCATTGCGGGAGGCAACATCCCGGGGGCTATTTTCAACGCCAGTATCTCCAGTCTGATGGGCATCTTCATCACGCCGCTCTGGATGGGCCTGTTCCTGACAACGAGCGGGGAAGGGTTTGATATCTGGAGCGTGATGGGCAAACTAGTGCTGCAGGTGCTGCTGCCGGTGGTGCTGGGTATTGTACTGCACCGCTTCTGGGGCGGCTTTGCCGAGCGCAATAAGGGCAGACTGCGCGTATTCGACCAACTCATCATTCTACTCATTGTCTATACTTCTTTCTGCGAATCGTTTGCGCGCAACATGTTCAGCGGTTTCCGGGTTACGGACCTGCTTCTACTCGGCGGGGCGATGATCGGGCTGTTCTTTCTGGTGTACGGCATCATCTACGGCGTTACCAAACTGCTGGGCTTTAACCGCGAAAATCAAATCACGGCCATTTTCTGCGGCTCTAAAAAATCGCTGGTGCACGGCACGGTAATGTCGAAGGTGCTTTTTCCGGGCGCTACGGTGGTGGGAATTATTTTGCTGCCGATTATGCTGTACCACGCGCTGCAATTGTTGGCTGCCAGCATCATCGCACAGCGGGAGGCGCGTAAGGCAGGTTAAGTGACGGGTTGATTGGTGGGAGTAGAGACGCAAAATTTTGCATCTTACATTCTGGATTTTATTATGATTAATGACAACGGCCCACCTGCTGCTGTAGCAAATGGGCCGTTGTGAAGTATAAGATAAGGCGAATCAGGCCATCTGCTTTTGAGCCTTTGCGGCGGCTTCCTCCTTATCCAGTAGCTTCTTGTCAAGTATAAATGGGCCGAAGGGCAGGAGTGAGGCTATTATCCCGGCTGCCACCTTTAGCAGCGACCAGCGGTGCACCAGCGTTACCTGCAGCAGGGCCACCATGTACAGCACAAACAGCACGCCGTGCGCCCAGCCCACATATTTTACAAACAGCGGCATGTCGAACATGTACTTCAGCGGCATGGCAATGCCGAGCAGCAGCAGGTAAGATATTCCTTCGTAGATGCCCACTGTGCGCAGGCGTGAAATTGGAGTTTTCATGAAAGCTATGGTTCTTGGTAAACGTTGCTGCCTTGCAACATTGCAAAGGTATAAAACGTGCCCTGCAAAAGGTTCATATTTCGACAAATAGCACCTCCCTATTGCTGTACAACATAAGTGCCCGCCACCAGTTAAAAGCAGTGTGCTACTTCTGAACTACAGCTTTGTTGGTAGCCTCAGCTGCAAATAATTCGTTTTGAATACCAAGCGAAAAACTGTGGATGGAATCAAAAATGGCTCTCACAAAATCCTCGTCCAGGCCGGTTTCACTTGCTGTCTTAAGCCTGTCCGTCAGCAGTTGCTGCCAGCGGTTGGCCTGGTAAATGTCCAGCCCGTTGGCGCGCTTGTACTCCCCGATGCGCTTCGAAACATCGGAGCGCAGGAACAGCACGTTCAGCAGTTCGCTGTCGAGGCGGTCAATCAGCGTGCGCAGGTCCTGCAGCTGCTCCGGCTGTGCCACCCGCTCCGTTTCCAGGTCCAGGGCCGTCAGCAGCTTGTCAAGGCCAGCCGGGGTTACCTGCTGCGACGCATCGCTGAGCGCCACATCTGGGTTAATATGCGTTTCAATCATCAGCCCGTCCACACCCAGGTGCAGCGCCTGCTGGCTTACCGTTTCCAGTAAATCGCGCCGGCCGGCAATGTGGCTTGGGTCACAAAGAAGCGGAATGCCGGGAGCCAGGTTTCGGATCTCCTGAATGGTCTGCCACTTGGGGTGGTTGCGGTACGGCTTGTTATTTGGTGTGGAGAAGCCGCGGTGAATCAGCCCAAGATCCGTAATACCTGCACGGTTCAGGCGCTCGAGCGCACCCAGCCACAGCTGAATGTCCGGGTTCACCGGGTTTTTAACCAGCACCGGTATGTCCACGCCCTGCAGGGCATCGGCTATCTCCTGCACCGAGAAAGGGTTTACCGTAGTGCGTGCCCCTACCCAAAGAATATCCACTCCGTGCTGCAGGGCCTCTTCCACGTGCTGTGTGTTAGCCACTTCCACAGCGGTGAGCATGCCTGTTTCCTGCTTCACCGTTGTCAGCCACTCCAGACCGACTTTGCCCACGCCCTCGAACAAACCCGGGCGGGTGCGGGGTTTCCAGATGCCAGCCCGGAAAATGGACACGCGGTGATCTTTTTTCAGTTCCAGCGCCGTTTGCAGCATTTGCGCCTCCGTCTCTGCACTGCAGGGCCCGGCAATTACGGTAGGCAGCGGGCCGCCATTCAGGATGTTCGTTTTAGCAACTATTTTCAAGGTTGAGGATGATGCGTTCATAAGTATACTTGTGTTAAAGTTTCTTTGGATGATTTGATTCTGTTGATGGCTTCGCTGATTTGCGCGGCAGGCGCACACAACGATACGCGGATATAGCGCTCGCCCTGGCTGCCGAAGATGTTGCCAGGTGTCAGGAAGAGGCCCTGTTTATGAAGCAGCGTGTCCAGGTATGCTTCTACATCGGCAATACTTTCCGGCACCCGTGCCCAGAGGAACATGCCCACCTGGTTTGGCTGATAGACACATTCCAGCTCATCTAGCAGCAGTTGTGCCAGCTGCTTTCGCTCCGCGTAGACTGCATTGCGATCCGCATGCCACGCAGTATTGTTCTGCAGCGCAGCAATGGCGGCCTCCTGCACCGGCAGCAGTTGGCCGGAGTCGAGGTTGCTTTTCACGGCAAGTATGGCGGCTAAATATACCTGCTGGCCCAGCACCATGCCTACACGCCAGCCCGCCATGTTGTGCGATTTGCTAAGCGAGTTCAGCTCCAGGCAATTAGATTTGGCTCCGGCCATACTTAGCAGGCTAATCGGCTCCTGTTGCTGCAACACCAGGCTATAAGGGTTATCGTTGAGGAGCAGCAGGCCGTGTTTTTGCGTGAATGCCACAAGCTCCTGTAAAGTATGGCTTGCGGCTGCTTTGCCCGTAGGCATGTGCGGGTAGTTGATCCACATCATTTTATACCCGCCCTGCGTCACCAGTTGCTCCAGTTCCGCCTCCTGGGGCAGCCAATCGTTAGCCGCCTCCAATGTATAATTCACCGCTTCCGCGCCAGCCAGACGTGCCGCGGCCGCATACGCCGGATAACCCGGATTTGGCACCAGCACTTTATCGCCCGGATTCAGAAAGGCCATGGAAATGTGAAAGATGCCTTCCTTCGATCCGGCCAAAGGCAGCACTTCCTGCTCCGTTAGCGCAACACCGTACTGTTGCTGGTACCACTGCTGCATGGCTTGGCGCAAGCGGGCAGTGCCGTTGTAAGGCTGGTAACCGTGTGTGGTGGTTTGTTGCGCCGATTGAGTCAAAGCTTCCACGGTCGCCGCGGAAGGCGCCATATCCGGACTGCCGATGCCAAGATTGATGATGCTTTTTCCCTGTGCCTGCAGTGCCCTTACTTCGGCTAATTTGCGCGAGAAGAAATATTCCTGCACGTGCTCCAGCCTGTTTGCTTTAGGTATGATCATGCTGTTGGAAGTATAGCTTTGTGCTGTCTTGTATTGGCTGTTGTAGGCAGCGCCGCTTTCTGCAGCGGCCCCAGCACCTGCATCTTCTCCACTAGCGGCTTTACCTGCGCGATGGCCTCCTGCAACTGCAGCAAATCAGCGGCTTCCAGTTCCATTACCAGAAAGCCACGAGCATCCGTGGAGGGCAGTGTCTGCAGTAGCTTTACTTCCACCTGGTGCTTCTGCAACAGGCTGAGCAGTAAAGTAAGAGTGGAAGTATGGAGCGGCTTCCGGAACAGCAGGATGGCTTTGTCGGCCGTGGCCGGAATCTCAGTTTTTTCGCGCTGAAGCAGCAGGAAACGAGTGAAGTTGTTGGTTGAGTCGGCGACGTTTGCCTCCAGCACCTCCAGGTTGTAAAGCGCAGCCGCCGCCGCGCCCGCAATGGCTGCCACGCCCTTTAGCTGCTGCTCCTGTATGGCCTTGGCGCTGTCGGCGGTATCGTGGGCTTCCTGTGCCTGCAGGTGGGGGTGCTGCAGAAAAAAGTTGCTGCACTGGGCCAGCGCCACTGGATGCGATAGCACCGTGCGGATATCCTCCAGCTTTTGCCCCGGCAGCGCCATCAGGTTCTGGTCTATCGGCAGCCATGCTTCCGCTGTAACGTGCAGGTGGTGCTCCTGCAGCAAGCTGTAGTTCGGGAGCAGGCTTCCGGCCAGTGTGTTCTCAATGGCCATTACAGCGGCATCTACCGCTCCCCCGGCCAAGGCGGTGCTCAGGCTGCGGAAAGTGGTGCAGGGCACGGTTTCTATCAAGTGATCGTGGTGCAGCTGCCTCGCAGCGGCATCGTGGAAAGAGGCGGGGCCTCCCTGTATGGCAATTCTGATGCTGTTCATGGTTGATATAGGCTTAAAAAGAAAAAGCCCCGCTTGTGGCGGGGCTTCTCTGGTTTATACTTGTGGTGTTCGCAAACACAATAGCATTACCTGTGGAGCCCCGGCGGAGAACCAAAAAAGTAATAGCTATAATAAAAGGTGCTGTGCGACATCGTTCTATGCGTTCTGTTTTTCTAATGTAAGCTGTATTAAATGAAAATCAAATAATTATCGGTTATACTTTCTAAGCAACCGCCGAGGAGGCTATACTTCCCAGCGGGCCTTTGCGGTGCTGCTGCAACGCCTCCATCAGCGATTTCACAAAGCTGCTGTCTGTCTGGGTGTAGTCATCGCGCTTGAGCCAGGCATCCAGTTCCTGTTGCCAACGGTTTACCTGCAGGCTCTCCTGCACATCGCCCATCTGGTGCAGGCTTATTTTCTGCGATACCTCGCGGCGGCGCAGCAGCAGGTCTACAAGAGCCTTGTCTACATTATCCATTTGCTGGCTCAGGTCGTCGAGCTGCTCTACCAGGTGGTTGGTACCGTCCAGTTTCACCTTTGTCTCGATGGCGTTGATGAGCAAATCCAGTTCCTGTGGCATCAGTTGCTGCTGTGGGCTGCTCAGGGCTGCCGCAGGGTTGGTGTGCGACTCAAACAGCAAACCCTCCACTCCCAAATCCACCGCTTTCTGGCTCACCGGGTACAAGAGGCTGCGGCGTCCGGCTATGTGTGCGGCATCGCAGAACACCGGCAGTTCCGGGTGCATCTCGCGCAGTTGCAGCATGTGGTCCCAGCGCGGGTGGCTGCGGTACGGGTACTGCTCATCGGCCGCGAAGCCCCGGTTTATCAATCCCAGATCCGTGATGCCGGCCTCATTCAGGCGCTCCAGGGCGCCCAGCCATAGGCCAAGGTCCGGGTAAACCGGGTTGTTTACGAGCACCGGCTTATCAGTTCCTTTCAGAGCAGCCGCAATCTCCTCCATGGCAAAAGGATTTACTGTGGCGCGTCCGCTGATGGTCAGGATGTCCACGCCATACTTCACGGCCTCTTCAGCGTGCTGCGCATTGGCTACCTCGCAGGAAGTTTGCAAGCCAGTTTCTTTCTTTACCGTTTCGAGCCAAGTTAACCCCACCGTACCGACACCCTTGAACGAATTAGGGCGTGTGCGCGACTTCCAGATACCCGCCCTGAACACCGTAATGCCCTTGATGGCTTTCAATTGTTGGGCTGTCTTCAGCATTTGTTCTTCGCTTTCGGCACTGCATGGTCCCGCAATCAGCACCAGTTTACCGCCAGTGTGTCGGAAACTGCTTTTCTGTGCTACATCGATGGGTGTTCTACTTGCTCTCATGGTTACGGCATGTTTAATTAGCTGCTTTTGGTTTAGTTTGACAATGGCCTTAAAAAAAAGAGCCCCGCTTGTGGCGGGGCTCCCTTGGTGGTTTATGTTTACAACTTTATTCGCTGCACAATATACTACCTCAGAAGCCCCGGATGGAGCACCTTAAAGGAATTCGTATAAATGCAGGCTAGCAGTTGTGGCATGTCTTTGTGTTTATCTCTGGCAATTTTGAGTATAAATATGCAGAAATGCAAATTATATCAAATAAATATTTTTTGCTGATTAAAAATATGCAGCTTATAACCCTAAGATATTCAATAGGTTGTAAACGGTGCTATTCCTTGATCGGAGGCTCTGGCAACTCACTTTCTTTTTTAGGGAAGAGGAGCGAGGCGATGATGGAGATCGCCAGCACACCCCCAACTCCCAGCAGGGCGTAGCGCATGTCGATGTGGATAATATCGCTAAGCATCAGCTTTGCCCCAATAAACACCAGGATCACCGACAGCCCGTAGTGCAGGTAATGGAACAGCTGCATGATGCCGGCCAGGGCAAAGTACAAAGCCCGCAGGCCCAGCAGCGCAAACACGTTGGACGTGTACACGATAAACGGATCTTTGGAAATGGCCAGGATAGCCGGAATGGAGTCGGCGGCGAAAACCACGTCGGTACTCTCCACCATGATCAGCACCAGGAACAGCGGCGTAGCAAACCACTTGCCGTCTATCTTGGTAAAGAACTTGCCCCCAACCGGTGTTTTAGTGATGCGCATGTGCCTGCTCACCCACTTGATCAGCGGATTGTTCTCGGGGTGCACCTCCTCATCGCCATGCGAAAAGGCCATTTTGATACCCGTGAATATCAGGAACGCGCCCAGTATATAGATGATGAAGTGGAACTTGGCAATCAGGGCCACGCCCACCAATATAAAGATGGCCCGCAGCACGAGCGCCCCAATAATTCCCCAGAAAAGGATCTTGTGCTGGTACTTAAGCGGCACCTTAAAGAAGTTGAAGATCATGATGAAGACAAACAGGTTGTCGACGCTCAAAGATTTCTCGATCAGGTAGCCAGTCAGGAATTCGAGGGCAGGAGCGGGGCCGCGCCAGAAGTAAATCAAGGCGTTGAAGCCAAGCGACAGCACGATCCAGAACAAGCTCCAAAGCAAGGCCTCCTTAATCTTTACCTCATGCTCTTTGCGGTGAAATACAAACAGGTCGAGGCCCAGGAGCAGGAGCACAAACGCGTTAAATATGATCCAGAAATAAATATTATCCATACAGGTTAGGGTGAATGGTCTTACTCAGCGGTATGCAAGTACATTATGCGATACCTTAGCCTGTAAAATTAGTCGGTAATACCATTGCTTGTATACCCGGTGCAAAAGGAATAGCAGGGATATTGCAAAATGAAGCCAGAGCTGCCGGGAGAGGCAATTAGGTTCTCAACCTGTGCACGTGGGATGAGCACAGGTTGCTCTGGATAGAAGGTCCCGCTGCACCTTTTGCGATAGTCGACTTAAAATGAGGGAAATGATGAACCGGTAAGTATAGCTGTCTAGTAGCGGTCGAAGTGGCGGAAGTAGCTGCCGATCTTCATCTTGAAAACACCCAGGATAGCCTCCTTAAAGATACCAGACGACATTTTGGACGTGCCTTTGGTACGGTCGGTGAAAATGATGGGCACCTCTTTTATCTTGAAGCCATACTTGTAGCTCAGGAATTTCATCTCGATCTGGAAGGCATAGCCCACAAAGCGGATCTTGTTGAGCTGAATGGTTTCGAGCACTTTGCGGCGGTAGCACTTGAAGCCCGCGGTGGTGTCATGAATGGGCATGCCGGTAATCAGGCGTACGTAGGAGCTGGCGAAGTAAGACATCAGCACGCGGCTCATGGGCCAGTTTACCACGTTTACGCCCTGCACGTATCGGCTGCCAATGGCCATGTCGTAGCCGTCGGCGGCGCAGGCCAGGTACAGGCGGATGAGGTCGTCGGGGTTGTGCGAGAAATCGGCGTCCATCTCGAATATAAACTCATACCCGTTGCGGAGCGCATACTTAAAGCCGTGGATATAGGCGGTGCCAAGCCCGAGTTTACCCTGGCGGGTCTCCAGGTGCAGCCTGCCAGCAAACTCCAGTTGCATTTGCCGCACAATGTCGGCGGTGCCATCCGGAGAACCATCATCAATGATCAGCAGCTCAAACGGGTGGTCCAGCGACATCACTTTGCGAACCATCGCCTCAATATTCTCCCGTTCGTTGTAGGTTGGGATGATGACCAACGAGTCTTTCATGCCCCAAATATAGCTAATCAGCTATTGTGGGCATGCCGCAACTTTAAATTAATTTTATGGGCCAGCTCCTTGGCGTGCCTAATGCAGCTGGGCACCGACACCCCCGACAGCCAGTTAGCTCCGATATACAGCCCCTCGGCCTCCAGTTCCCTGGCCATCAGGTGGGCATCCTCAATGTGCATGTCGTACTGCGGAATGGACTGCTTCCACAAATGTGCGTGCTGGAAGTTGGGTTTGTCAGCGTCAATGCCATGGTGCTTTTTGAGTTCCTGATGCACCTGCTGCAAAAGCTCCTCCGGCTCGGCAAGCGCATGCTGCTCGGACTGCACACCGCCAACGAAGGTGGTAAACAGCACCTCGTGCGGCCTGCAGCGGCCCTCAAACAGCGAACTGCTCCAGATAGTACCCGCCGCAAAGGCAGCCTCGGCTTTGGGGTGCAGCACACCGAAGCCGTTGAGTTTATTCGCCACATCGCGGCGGTTGTAGGCGGTGTGCACCACAGCCATGGGCGGGTATTGCACATTCTGCATCGCTGCGGCCATGCCCGGAAAGGTGTACTGCAGCAAGTCCACAGCTTTTGGGGCAGGCAATGCCAGTACCAACGTGCTGTATTCTTCGGTATCGTGGTCGCCGGGGGAGGAGCAGCTTAAGATATACTTGCCCTGGCTGCGGGTTACCATCTCCACGGGGTGCTCCAGGTGCAGCGAAATAAGCTTCCCGGCAATCGCATCGGGAAGCGTCTGCATTCCCTTTACAAAAGAGAATACCTCCTTGCGGCGGGCGTTCCTGGCCTCCAGTACCATCCCCTTCAGCACAGAGCCATGCGCCTGCTCCAGCTCTTTCAGGAGTGGGAACGTTTTGTGTACCAGTAGTTTGTCTGGGTCGCCGGCGTAGATTCCCCGCACAAATGGGTTGACGGCATAATCTACTACATCGCGGCCAAAGCGACGCTCGAAGAACTGGGAAATGGTTTCGTAGGCATGGCCTGATGGTGGTACCTTCTTTTCCTGCAGGATGCGGTACTTCGCCTTCCAGGAGAAAAAGTTATTGGAGAGCAGCGTGAGCGGGGAAGAGGGGAGCCGCTGATAAGTGCCTTTACGCAGCACATAGCGGTTCTCACTCACAGGAGAGGCGGGCAGCACCTCCTGCTCCAGCTTCAGGTCGCGGATCAGTTCCTCCAGTTCAGGCGAGTGGTGTAGCGAGTTAGGTCCCATTTCCAGCAGGTAGTCGCCCGCCTGCACCGTGCGGATGTTACCGCCTACGTGAGGGCCCGCTTCAAACAGGTCGTACGGTACCCCTAGCTTCTGCAAGTGATAAGCCAATGCCAAACCCGATATGCCCGCTCCTACTATCGCTACTCTCATCGCTACTGTTCGTGTGGTGCTCCGTTGTACGGCCTCCGTGCCCAAAATGTGGTTTAACTGTGATTATGGTACTCTGCTACTGCAGCAGCCGCTGGTTTAACGTTTAAATTTGTATTTTAGCGCCTCAACTAGTTGAACTATGCATAAGCCAGTGCAAAAATGCGTTTTCCTCGACCGCGACGGCGTACTGAACCGCGAACGGGGAAATTATACCTATACGTTAGAAGATTTTGAAGTGCTGCCGCGCGTGCCCAAAGCCCTGAAGCTGTTGAAGAGGAACGGCTATTTGCTGGTTGTTGTTACAAACCAGGCAGGTATCGCCAAGGGGCTTTACAAAGGTAGTGATGTGGCGGCCTGCCACCAGAAACTGCAGGACAGTTGCGAAGGCCTGATCGACGCCATTTACTACGCCCCGAACCACCCTGATTTTTCGGCCTCGCTCTCCCGCAAACCAGATAGCCTGATGCTGGAAAAGGCCATCGCGAAGTACAATTTAGACCCGGCGGCCTCGTGGATGGTAGGCGACTCGCTGCGCGACCTGGAGGCAGCTACGAAAGTGGGTGTGAGAGGAATACTCGTTGGGGACAAATACCCACCCGATACGCATGCCTGGCAAGTGCAGGACCTGTGGGAGGCAAGCCAGTTTATACTTGCTGAAACAAAAAAACCGGCCTGAAGCCGGTTTTATATGTCATTCTGTGAAGCAACGCTTTAGCTGCTCGCGCGGTCAGTAGCCTTCTCAGCAGCGGTAGCTACAACCGTTGTTTGCTCTACCTTTTGGGTCTCTGTTTTCTCATAACCGTAAGCCGGGCAGTACGTTTTGCAGGAGGCCATGCCCAATGCCAGGCATACAGCGCCTACTAAAATTCCTTTTTTCATGATCGTCATAAGTTTAGGGGGATCTGCATCAAAAATAGCTGATTTTCACCAACTTCAAAATGAATTCACCAAATCCTTCGTTTGAATCAAATTATACTTCGTAACCTAATATTTTCAGCATGGCATCACTGGTTTGTTCCGGTGCGAACTGCCATGTTTTCAGCTCCCCGTTCTCATCACGGTCTACCAGTATGTGCTGTGGCGAGGGGATCAGGCAGTGCTTGATGCCGCCGTAGCCACTCAGCTGCTCCTGGTAGGCACCCGTGTGGAAGAAACCAATATAAAGGGGCTCCCCTTTTGGGATCTTTGGCAGGAAAACCTGGAACGAGTGCATTTCAGAATTGTAGTAATCCTGGCTGTCGCACGTCATGCCGCCTAATTGTATTTTACGGTAATCCTTGTCCCAATGGTTTACGGAAAGTAGCGGCCAACGTTGGTTCAAAGCCCAGGCATCCGGTAAATTTGTTATAAACGAGCCATCAATCATGTACCACAGCTCTTTATCGTTCTGCAGTTTCTCATCCAGAATGGAGTAAATGTTGGCTGCGCTCTCGCCCACCGTAAAGATTCCGAACTCGGTGAAGATGTTCGGCTCCGGCACGCCCTCCTCGTTGCAGATGCGCTTGATGGTGCGCAGCACTTCCTCCACCATGTACTTGTAATCGTAATCGGCCTGTATAGAGGTTTTGATCGGGAAGCCGCCGCCAATGTCAATCGTGTCCAATTCAGGGCACACCTTCTTCACCTCGGCATACTTGCGCACAAAGCGCGTAAGCTCCGACCAGTAGTAAGACGTGTCTTTAATGCCGGTGTTGATGAAGTAATGCAGCATTTTCAGCTCAAAGTTCGGGTTCGGCTTAATCTGCTGCTCGTACAGGTCAATCACATCGTTGTAGCGCACGCCCAGGCGCGAAGTATAAAACTCGAACTTCGGCTCCTCGTCCGAGGCCAGGCGGATGCCCACTTTTGTCTTCGTTTTGATGTGCTCCTTGTAGTACTCTATCTCACCGAGGTGGTCAAGTATGGGCATGCAGTTCACAAACCCGTCGTTCACCAGCTCGGATATCCACTGGCGGTACCGCTCGCGCTTAAAGCCGTTGCAGATAATGTAGGTGCCTTTGCTTATCTTGCCCTTTTTGTACAACGCCTTGATAATCTGCATATCATAACCCGAAGAGGTTTCGATATGGATATCGTTCTTCAGCGCCTCCTCCAGCACAAACGAGAAGTGCGAGGCCTTGGTGCAGTAGCAGTACGTGTAGGTGCCCTTGTAATCCAGCTTTTCCATGCTCTCCTTAAAGAACAATTTGGCACGCTGTATCTGCGAGCTGATCTTGGGTAAGTATGTTAATTTAAGCGGGGTGCCATATTGTTTGATGAGGTCCATCAACGGAATGCCGTTGAATAGCAACTCATTATTTTCTACCTGAAATTCTTCTGTCGGAAAGTCGAATGTTTGATGTATGAGGTCGGTGTATTTGTCCATCTAGGATACTTGAGAATTAAGAAAACATGCAATATTGATGGTTATTTACCATCTTTGCAAAAACTTTGTTCAATTTTAGGTCAACGTAAACTGATTTCTTTTAATTCAGAATCAGTAGCGTGGGGTATAAATTCCTGTGTTGCGTTGCCTGTGGTACAAGAGAGGAAGCTGCTGCCATATGAAAAAAATAAAACTAATCGAAGTAAGGTCCGAACTAGGCGCCGGTACACGCGGAGCCAGTATGGGCATCGAGGCGCTGAGGGTTGCTTGCTGGGACAAAGGATCCGATTATTTCAAGCGTTTCAATTCTGTTAGCGTACCCGATCTAAACTATACTTTATTTGATCCGGACGTTTTCCCGAACGCCCACCGCATCGACAGTATTCTGACTGTTCAGAAAAACATTGCCAGGGCCGTAGAGCAAACCATCGCCCAGGACATGTTTCCTCTGGTGTTGGCCGGTGACCATTCTAACGCACACGGAACCATTGCTGGTATAAAAGCGGCCTATCCGGATAAAACTTTAGGTGTAATCTGGATAGATGCGCACGCGGATATCCACTCGCCCTATACATCGCCGTCGGGCAACGTGCACGGCATGCCGCTGGCCATGGCCCTAAACGTAGACAACCTCGACCGGCAGATAAACGACCCTGCGCCGGAGACGGTGTTCTTCTGGAACTCACTCAAGAAACTGGGCTACGACGGCCCAAAACTGAAGCCCGAGCACCTGGTGTACATCGTGGTGCGCGATACTGAGGAGCCCGAAGATCACTTTATCAGTAAGAACGGCATCAAGAACTTTACCTATGCCGAGTTCACGCTGAAAGGAGCCGAGCAAGTGGCGCGCGAAGCGCTGGAGCGCCTGAAGGACTGCGACATACTCTACATCTCGTTTGATGTGGACAGCCTGGACTCCAAGTTCTCCAAAGGAACAGGTACGCCGGTAGAGGTGGGCCTGACGGTGCAGGAGGCAAAAGACCTGAACTACTTCCTGCTGCAGGACCCGCGCGTGGTGTGCTACGAGATGACGGAGATTAACCCCACGCTCGACACAGAGAACACGATGGCCGAAAACGCGTTCGATATACTCGAAACAGCCACGGAGGCCATCTTACAAAAAGAATCTAAAAGTACAGCTATACATTAATGCAACTTCAAAACGCCATTAGCCAGCGCATCAGCCAGGCCCTGCAGGCCGTGTTCCAGATTTCTGTGGATGCCGCACAAATCGCCCTGCAGCCTACCCGCAAAGAGTTTGCCGGCTCGTTTACCTTCGTCACGTTCCCATACACCAAGCAGGTGGGCAAAGGCCCTGAGCAAATTGGCCAGGCGCTGGGCGAGTACCTGAAGGAGAACGCCAGCGAGATCCGGGATTTTAATGTAGTGAAAGGTTTCCTGAACCTGGAGGTAGAGGAGGCCGAGTGGCTGCAGCTGTTCCGTGGCATTATGGGCAATACAAATTACGGGCAGGCCGAGGCAAGCGGCCGCAAGGTGATGGTGGAGTATTCCTCGCCGAACACCAATAAGCCGCTGCACCTGGGCCACCTGCGCAACAACTTCCTGGGCTACTCTGTTTCCGAAATTCTGAAGGCGAATGGCCACGAGGTGATGAAGGTGAACCTGGTGAACGACCGGGGCATTCACATCTGCAAGTCGATGCTGGCCTACGAGAAAATGGGCAGCGGCGAGACACCGGAAAGCAGCGGGCTGAAAGGCGACCACCTGGTGGGCAAGTACTACGTGCTGTTCGACAAGGCCTACAAAGAGCAGGTAGAGGAGCTGGTGGCCAACGGCATGGAAAAAGAGGAAGCCAAGAAGAAGGCGCCCCTCATGCTCGAGGCGCAGGATATGCTGCTGAAGTGGGAGCAGGGCGACGAGCAGGTGGTGAACCTCTGGAAAAAGATGAACACCTGGGTATACGCCGGCTTCGATCAGACCTACCGCACCATCGGCGTTGACTTCGATAAATATTACTACGAGTCGCAGACTTATACATTAGGGAAAGAGCGCGTGGAGGAAGGCCTGCAGAAAGGCGTTTTCTTTAACAAAGACAACGGCTCTGTCTGGGTTGACCTGACGGAGGAGGGGCTGGATGAGAAGCTGCTTTTAAGAGCCGACGGCACCTCAGTGTACATCACGCAGGACCTGGGCACGGCTGAACTGAAGTATAACGACTTCCCGTACGACCAGTCGGTGTACGTAGTGGCCGATGAGCAGAACTACCATTTCCAGGTGCTGAAGGCCGCACTGAAGAAACTGGGCAAGCCATACGCCGAAGGCATCTACCACCTGTCCTACGGCATGGTGGATCTGCCTTCCGGTAAAATGAAATCCCGTGAAGGCACGGTGGTAGATGCAGACGAACTGGTGCAGGAGATGATCGACACGGCACGCCAGCAGACAGAGGAACTGGGCAAGATAGAAGGCTTCACTGAGGCACAGGCGCAGGAGCTGTACCATACCCTGGCAATGGGCGCACTGAAGTACTTTCTGCTGAAAGTGGACCCGAAAAAGCGCATGCTGTTCAACCCGCAGGAGTCAATCGACTTCCGGGGTAACACCGGTCCATTCATCCAGTACACGCACGCACGCATCTCGGCCATACTTCGCAAAGCAGGCGAGATGGGTATCAGTGTAGATGCCGCCTCGTTCGGGAATTTTGAGAAGCTGCACGAAACGGAGCAGGAGGTGATCATACAGTTAGTGAACTTCCCGGCAGTGGTGAAGGAGGCTGGTAACCTGTTTGCCCCATCGGTTATCGCCAGTTATGCTTATGAGCTGGCAAAGGCGTACAACCGCTTTTACCAGGAGGTTTCCATCTTTAATGAGACGGACGAACAGGCGCGCAGTTTCCGCATTGCCCTCTCGGCGATGGTGGCGCGTTTCGTGCGCGAAAGTATGAAGCTGCTGGGTATTGAGGTGCCTGAGCGTATGTAAGGCATCACACGAATATAAATTTGTGAGGCCGGCGAACAAAGTATAGTGTTTTCGGTTGTACCTGCACTTGCTATATTTCATAACAAGACGTTACCAAAAATACGTATGCTTAAAAAGTTTACATACCCTGTTCAACTCATTTTTCTGCTAGGGCTGCTAAGTATAGCCGTGTCTTGCAAGCAGGGGAATGACGCGAACCTTAACCAAGAAGCAATGGCAACAGCAACTACCTCAAATCCCAATGCCCAGTCGAGCGATTTTTATGGCTTTAACATGAAAACGCTGGATGGCAAAAGTGTTGATTTCTCGCAGTACAAAGGCAAAAAAGTGCTGCTCGTGAACACCGCCTCAGAGTGCGGCTACACGCATCAATACGAAGACCTGCAGAAGCTGCACGAAGCCCACGGCGAGGACGTGGTGGTGCTGGGTTTTCCGGCGAATAACTTTGGGGGGCAGGAGCCCGGCTCAAATGAGCAGATCGCTTCTTTCTGCCAGAAGAACTATGGCGTGAGTTTCCCGATGTTCGAGAAGATTTCGGTGAAGGGCGAGGATCGGCACCCGCTTTACGTGTGGCTCTCGAAAAACGCACCAAACAACCAGGAGCCGGACTGGAACTTCTGCAAGTACCTGGTAAACGAGCAGGGGCAGGTTGAGGCGTTCTACCCATCGAAAGTGAAGCCGATGGACGAGCAGCTGCTGACGGCTATCGCCGACTAAAGTATAGCGGAAAGTATAACCGCCGAGTTAACACCGCACCTGGCCCAGGCAGATGCTTGTGCCAGTAGTTAAGTATAACATCCTGTTTTGAATACAACACATCACACAGATACACCGAATCCAGGCCTTGTGAAGGCCTGGATTTCGGCTTTTAGGCCCCGCACACTGCCGCTGGCGCTCTCCTGCATTGGCATGGGCGCGTTTATGGCGGCGGCAAACGGCTACTTCAGCGCAACGGTGGTGGGCCTTTGTGTGCTCACCACACTCTTTCTGCAGATACTCTCGAACCTGGCCAACGACTACGGCGACTCCAAGCATGGAGCCGACAGTGTGCACCGGGAGGGACCGATGCGGGCCGTGCAGGCGGGGCACATACAAGCAAGGCACATGAAGAAGGGCATGCTGGTATTCAGTTTGCTGTCGCTGGTGTCGGGGTTGCTGTTGCTGTGGGTGGCGTTTGGTACCGAGGGGCTCATGCTGTTCCTGGTGTTCCTGGCGCTGGGGCTGGCCTCCATTTGGGCTGCCATTAACTACACCGCCGGCGACAAACCCTATGGTTATGCTGGCCTTGGTGATGTGTTCGTGTTTGTCTTTTTCGGGTTAGTGGGCGTGCTGGGTACTTATTTTCTGCAGGCGCAGGAGTTGCAGCCGCTGGTTATACTTCCGGCGCTGGTATGCGGCTTTTTCTCCACGGCTGTGCTCAACGTCAACAACATCCGCGACATCAATTCTGATAAACTGGCAGGCAAGCATTCCATACCCGTAAGGCTGGGGCCGAAGAAAGCACGCATTTACCACCTGCTGCTTTTGCTGGGTGGCGTGCTGTGTGCCTTCGCCTATGTGCTGCTTACTTATGAGAGCCCTTGGCAGTTCCTGTTTATACTTGCTCTGCCGCTGGTAGCGGTAAACGGACTGAACGTATGGCGCAAGCAAACTTCAAAAGAACTCGACCCCTACCTGAAGCAAATGGCCATCACCACGCTGCTGTTCGTGCTGCTGTTCGGGATCGGGCAGGTGGTGTAGCTTAATCTAAGTATAAAAAGGGCCGCTGGTGCTTTACACGCTGGCGGCCCTTTTTATACCGGTTACTGTTGTAGCTTCTTCAAGGTATAGGAGAGGATTTCGTCTTCCTCATCGAGCAGGTGGTCTCTTACCTTGTGATCCGGTATCACACCGGTCAGCTTTTCATCTCCATTAGGTCGAACGATGTAGCTTTTGGGCACTTTTACCGCGATACCTGTTTGGGGTAAGGCAAAAGAAAACACAGAACCATAGAGCGTCGGCACATCCCCGGTTTCCTCGCCTATGATTTCCCCAAACCCGTAGTCCTGGATTAACGCAGCGCTTACGGCGGCCATGGAGTAGGTGTGCCGGTTCACTAAAACATATACTTTTCCTGTAAACCGTTTGTCCTCGGGCATCGGGTGCTGAATGGGTAAATCATAGGCAAAGGCTTCTCCGTCCGGGTGATCAAGTATGGCCTTGGAATACGCATCTAAAGGTGAGTTTGAAGGCTGCTTCCTTGTTTGTTCTTTTAAGGCGGCGCTGGTTTTTATACTGAATTTAGAATACCACCGGAAAGGCTCGTCTGCAAAGTATGCAATCAGGTAGTCGCTAAAGGCGTTGTGCCCGCCAGCGTTGTTTCTTAAGTCAATAACCAACTGCTTTGCATGTTTTGATTTTATGTCTGTAAAAGCGGAATCTACAAAAGCCTTAAATGTTGCTTCGCCATCTGCCGCTGCTGAGCTGAAGGAACCGGGATGCAGGTAGGCCACATCACCATAAAATTTATAGAAGCGGTCATTCTTTACGATCTCCCCATTCCGTTGGGATTCAGAGTCCATTACCGGAATGGCGTCTATAGTATGCGTGGCTACTTTTCCGTCAGCGCCTTTCACGCTTACCGAAAAAGCTTTTTTCTCCCCGAACACAGCCCAGCAATACCTCGGGAAGGACCAGAACTCCAGCTTCACATTCTTATAGTATGGCCTTTCTGCTGAGATGTAAGGGTGTATTTGGCCGATAATCTTACCGATAGGCACTTTGTTTATACTTAGCACCTGATCCCCCGCTTTGATGGCTGGGTGACTGGCATAGCTTTTCCGGACATAAGCCAACTCATCTTCAAAGGCTACCTCTAAGGGAAAAACGGTGCCGCCGTTTCTGGCGAATGTAATGTAAGATGGAGCCGGGAAATCGATCTCGCTATGCCCCGTGTTTCCGACGGCAGCAAGTTTTTGGAACAGCATACTTGTCTCCAGCAAACTCAGCGAGTCTTTGCGAATAGAGGTGCGGATCTTCGTGTAGGCGCCATTATACTGCTTCTTGCTTACATACGCGTACAGGTTATAATGCGCGGCCTGCAATGTCCGGTACAAATAATCCAGATCAGCCTTTACAGCAGCCCCGGAGAACATCGGGTCCGTATGCTGGGCAGATGAGCTTAGCACTGTAAGGAGGAACAGCCAGATAGAAACGTAAAGTCTTCTCTTCATTTAATTTGTTCAGTATAAAAGAAGCCCCAAAGCAGCGCAACTGCTTTGGGGCTTCTCTGCTAATTTCCGCTGCTGCCTTTGCTTTCGCCGCCTTTCAGGTCGTCATTTTTGATGCCACGCCTGGTGCGTTTGATGTCCTCTTTCAGCTTGCCGAATTTGTAGCTGAAGCCGATGCTCACGCGGCGGCGCTGGTTGCGGTACTCGCTGCGCTGGTAAAAATCCTCACCGCTCACCTCGTTATAGGTAGTGATGTACTTGGACAGCGGGTTCTGCATCGAAAGGCTAATGCTGGCCTTCTCATCCTTCAGGAAACTCTTGCTCACTGAAAAACCGCTCCAGAACTGCCCCGACGACTCGCCCTGCAGCAACACGCGTGGCGCATAATAGCCCAGGTTAACGCTGGCACGCCAGTTCTTTTCAAACTTGTAGCTGCCGTAGCTATACATGTACCCGCTCACGCCGCTGTTTTCCCGGTTCTCGCCGTTAATGTTGCCGCTAAGCTGGCTATACGAAAGGGAGCCGTTTACGCTAAGGCTAAGCTTCTTAAAAAGCGTGCTGTTGCCGTTCAGCGACAGCGTGGTGGTGGCGTTTTTGCCGATGTTGCCGTAGGTGGTGCTGCTTACTGAGTCGGCAGGGTTGTAGGTGGTGTAGCTCTGGATGGCGTTGCTGGTGAAGGCGTGAGTAAGCGTGCTGTTCAAAGAGTTGCTGCCCTTGAAAAAGCTGTGTGCCAGGCTGAACACATGGCTGGTGGCCGCCTCCAGTTTGGGGTTGCCAAAGGAGATGTTCTTCTCGTTCTGGCGGTCCACATACGGGTTCAGGTAGTATAAACTGGGGCGTTCGATGCGCTGCGTGTACGATGCCTTCAGGCTGGCCATGTTCTTCAGCGTGCGTGATAGCGTCACACTCGGAATCAGGTTAAAATAGTCCTGCTCTGCCACTGGGTAGGAGGTCCTGAAGTCGGCATCCACCACCGTCTGCTCCAGGCGTGTACCCATGCGCAGTCCCCATTTGTCAAAGCGAAGACTGGCCGAAGTATAGGCGGCGTAAATATTCTGGCTGTAGTCGAACTCGTTGGTTAGCTCAGGCACCTCCACATAGGTGTCGGTTTCGGAGTTGTAGTTGCGGTAAAAATAGTCGCTGCCGTTTTCACGCAGGATGGATTTGGCGCCAATCTCCAGGGTGTGCTTTTTAATGGGATGGACGTAGTCCGCCTGAAAGGTTTGCTCGACAGAATTTCCGTCGTTCTGGGTGCGGGTTTCAGCCACGCCGTTGTAGTTCAGTATATTCTCAAAAAGGAGGTCCGACTCACTTGCGTTTTCCTCGTTTCCGATCTTGTAAGAAAGCGTCAGCAACTGCTCTTTGTTGCGCTTAAAAGTATGCTGGTAGTCCATCCCCAACTCATAGTTGTACCAGTGGCCTGTATTGGGGCTGATGCGCCTGAATGCCTGTGTCAGTGCCCCGAGTCCATTGAACTGCTCTACTATTTGGGCGCTCCTGGATTCATAATTGCTCCCGTTCAGGCTGAACTTGGCCGAGATCAGGTTCATGGTGTCGAGTTCGTAACTCATCTCACCGTCCACATAGGTAAAGTCATTCTCGCTGTCGCCGCTACCGGACTGCAGCATCCTGGAGCCAGTGGCCGTGTTCGTGCGATCGAAGGTGGAAATATAGCCAGGGCTGGTAAACTTGTTGATGCCGCCGTAGGCCGAGAGCCCAAACTTGCCCATTTTGGCAGTTACGCTGGCAGAGACATACCGGCTGTCGGGGGTGCTCTGCGACAGGTAGATGCTGCCGTTGTAGCCATTGGCCGGGGCGTTGTGGGTGATCACGTTGATGATGCCTCCGATTCCCTCTGCATCATACTTGGCAGGCGGGTCCGTAATCACTTCAATGCGCTTGATGGTGTTGGCGGGCATGCTGCGGAACACATCCTTGGGGTTGCGGGCAAAGAGGGTGGAGGCCTTACCGTTTACGAGCACCCGGTAGCTGCTGCTGCCGTTCAATTTGATGTTCTCCTCCGAGTCAAGGCTTAGCATGGGCACTTTGCGCAGCATGTCGAGGGCGGTGAGCGTTTTGCTTTCCGGGTCAAACTCCACGTTGTAGCTGATCTTGTCGATGTCCTGGGTGATAAGCATCTTCTCGGCTGTCACCTCCACTTCCTGCAGTTGCTTCGCTGAGGAGGCCAGGCTGATCTTGCCGACGTTCGCCACGGGTTTACCGGCTTCCAAAGTAGAAACCTGCTGAGAGAAAGACTTGTAGCCCACAATTGTTAGGATAAGCTTGTACGGTGCGAGCGGCAGGCCACTGATTTCAAAGCTGCCATCGTCTTTGGAAAAAGTTGTTTTAACTGGCTCGTCCTTATCAGGCAAACTAACCACCACCGTGACGTAGGAAAGCGGCTGCTGGTTGGTAGAGTCTACAACGACTCCTTTGATGGTGCCGGGGGCGGAAGGAGGAACCTGCGCCCAGGAAAATGCGGATGCCAGCAGGCAGAGAGCCAGCAAAAAAGTTTGTTTCATGTATAAAGGGTTAAGGTGTAAGCGCGTAATACTCCCGCTGCAGCCTAAGCTGAACAGTTTTGCTCCAGGGCTCCCCCTATTCCTCTACACAACCGGCTACCATACCGACCTCAGTCCCAAAAGGCACATTGGAGATGCACCCCCACAACATATTTGGGTTAGCACGGCTAAATAACAATTTTTATATCTAACTATAACTATAGTTACACAAACTTATTTTACCAATTCATCAAAATAAAGTCATAGATGCCGCTATTGCAGCGTATAGTGCATCATGGTATAAATAAAGAAGCCGCTCCATGGTTGGGGCGGCTTCTTATACTTTGATGCTATACTTGCTTAAGCGTGCAGGTTGTGGCTTTGGATGATGTGGCCACCCTTGGCCAGCAGGTCAGCCTTGGCTTTCTCAAAGCCATCACCGTTGATGGCGCGCACGGCGTCTTCCAGGTAGTATACTTCAAAAAGCTCCTGTAGTGCATCTAGGGCAGAGAAGTACACGCAGTAATCCGCTGCCAGCCCAACCAGGTACACCTCCGTCACGCCTTTGCCACGCAGATAGTCTGCCAGGCCCGTTGATTTCAGGTGTCCGTTGTCGTAAAAGCCGCTGTAGCTGTCTATCTCGGGGTTGGTGCCTTTCCGGAAGATCGCCTCTATCCGGTTTTGCGCCAGTTCCGCCGAAAGTTCGGCGCCTGCTGTGCCCTGTATGCAATGGTCTGGCCACAGCACCTGGGGCATCCCATTTAGATCGATCACCTCAAACACATTTTTACCCGCGTGGCTGGAGGCAAAGCTCTTGTGCTGCGGCGGGTGCCAGTCCTGTGTCGCCACTACCAGGTCGAACTGCTCCTGCAGTTTGTTTACCACAGGCAGAATGGCATTTCCCTCGGGTACAGCGAGCGCACCGCCAGGCAAAAAGTCATTTTGGATGTCAATCAGTAGCAAAGCGCGCATGGCTATCCTTTATTCTTGCGGTGAGGCAGCAGGAGCGCTTGCACCACCTGCGTTTTTGTCTCTGTTGCGGTTGTTATTACGGTTACGGTTGCGGTTGTTGTTATTTTTGCGCGGGCGCTGTGCTCCCGGCTCTCCCGCCTGTGCCTGTGGTGCTGCCGTGGCAGTCGTGCCCTCGGCGTTGGCTGCAGGCCTTGGGCCACTTCGCCCACGGTTACGGTCGCCACCGCTGCGGCTCCTGTTGCGGTCTCCGCCGCCCGATCCGGTTCTGGCGCCCCCTCTGGAGCGGTTGCCGCCGCTGTGGCCGTCGATGCGGGTAGGGTTGTAAGCAGGTCCGTCGCCCAGATCTTCCGGCAACGGTAGCTTCGGAAGCTCGCGCTCAATCAGGCGCTCCACTTTCTGCACCCGGTACATGTCCTTTTCGTTTACAAATGTGATGGCCATACCTGTAGAGGCGGCACGGGCCGTACGGCCAACGCGGTGCACATAATCCTCTGCGTCCTGCGGCATGTCAAAATTCACCACGTGGCTCAGGCTGTCGATATCGATACCCCTGGAAAGGATGTCGGTGGCCACCACGATCTGGTACTGCTTGTTTTTAAAGCCTTGCAGCGCCTTTTCGCGTTCGTCCTGCGTCATGTCAGAGGAGATGCCCTGTGCCGTGAACTTCATTTTCTGCAGCGAGCGCACAATCTGGTTCACGTTAGACTTGCGGGAAGTAAAGATGATCATGTTCTGTACGTCCAGGCTGCGCAGGAGGTGCTCCAGCAGAGGCAGCTTCTGGTTGTCGTAGGTCAGGTACAGGCGCTGGTCAATGCCCTCGGCAGGCTTGGAAATAGCCAGGTTTACCTCTGCCGGGTCCTGCAGGATCTGCTGTGCCAGGTCACGGATCTTGCGTGGCATGGTGGCCGAGAATAGAAGCGTCTGCCGTTTCTTAGGCAGCTGCTGAATGATTTTCAGCAGGTCGTCCATAAAGCCCATGTCCAGCATCTTGTCAGCCTCATCCAGCACCAGGTGGTTCAGCTGGTCGAGCTTTACGTAGCCCATGGCCATGTGCGAGATCAGGCGACCCGGTGTGGCGATGATAATATCGGCGCCGGTGGTGAGGGCGCGTTTCTGCTGTTCCCAGTCGTCGCCTTTGTTGCCGCCATAGATGGCAATGGAGGAGGCGGAGGCAAAGTAGCCGAAGCCCTCCACCTGTTCGTCTATCTGTTTGGCCAACTCGCGGGTCGGTACCAGGATCAGGGTGCTGGTGTGGTCAAAGTTTCCGTGCGAAATGCGGTCGATGAGGGGCAGCAGGTAGGCTGCGGTTTTGCCAGTGCCGGTCTGGGCGCAGGCTATCATGTCGCGTTGCTCCAATATAAGTGGGATGGCTTGCTCCTGCACAGGAGTGGGCTGGTTGTAGCCCATCGAGTCGATTCCGGTTAGAACGTCTTCGTGTAGGTTAAAAGAATGGAAGTCCAATGTTTCTAAAAATTACGGTTCAATTACATGGCGGCCATCTTTTCCATCAGCCGCTTTTTACATCCTAAAGATACGATAAATATAGCTATGGTTAATAATGTGAAATTAATTGACAATTTGTTGTAGAATATTTGGAATATAAAATATTATGCATTAATCTTGTATCGGATTGTATGAATAAGGTGTGCGGGTGATATCAAAATATAAGAATCATCCACTAAAAGCAGCCGGTTCTAAAAGGAAAAGAAGAGCAAGTTGGATATCGAATAGAACGACATATTTATATATTCTAATATTTACCTGGAAAGTGAAAATTATTCGCAACTAAAAGAAAACCCCAGCGTAAATGTTTTCAAGAAAAGTGATACAAAAAATAAGAAACAATATATAAAAACACATATATACACTCATGAAAAAAGCAATCAAAAAGTCGCCTAACTTCTACCTTCTTTTAGGCCTTAACATTGTTAATGCGATCTTTATCCTGTTGTAGTTTTAACAGACTAGATTAAAGATTCCATTGAAAGGAGCGGTTCTGCCAAAAGCGGAGCCGCTCTTTTTTATGCAGCGTACTCAAAAAATAAGTTATTTTGTTCTGTTACCGTTCCTGGGTAATTCCGTTTGTAAAGTTAAAAACAGCATTTCGTATGTCCGGACACAGTAAGTGGTCAACCATAAAGCGTAAAAAGGGAGCCTTGGATGCCAAGCGCTCCAAAATCTTCACCAAGCTTATCAAAGAAATTACGGTGGCTGTAAAAGAGGGTGGGGGAGCCGATCCAGACGGTAACCCGCGCCTGCGGCTGGCTATTCAGGCGAGCAAGGCGGCCAACATGCCCAAAGACAACATTGAGCGCGCCATCAAAAAAGGGGAGGGCAGCGATGCCGGCGACTATACCGAGGTAACTTACGAGGGCTACGGCCCTAACGGTGTGGCGGTGTTCGTGGAGTGCCTGACCGACAACATAAACAGAACGGTGCAGAACCTGCGCACCATCTTTAACAAGAGCGGCGGCAGCCTGGGCGTAAACGGCTCCGTGGAATTCCTGTTTGACAGAAAAGGGGTTTTTGTGGCCAGGCGAAATCCGGAGCAGCTGATAGCTGAAGACGATCTGCTGCTGGAACTGGCAGACGGCGGAGCCGAGGAAGTGGAAGTTGAGGAGGAGTTCATCACCATTTACAGCGCCATGGAGGATTTCGGGGCCTTGCAGAAGAAAGTGGAGGAGCTGCACCTGGACCTGGAAAGCGCCGAACTGCAGCGCCTGTCCACCACCACCGTAAAAGTGGAGGACCCGGACGATGTGCGCAGAATCCTTAAACTGATAGATGCCCTGGAAGACGACGATGATGTGCAGCAGGTGTACCATAACCTGGAGCTGAGCGAGGAAGTAATGGCCGAGCTGGGGTAAGCGGAGCAAGTATAAGCGAGACACAAGTATAAATTTACATAACCATGCCGGGGGCAAACGATGCAGGAGCCGATTTTCAAAGACATGCTGGTGCTGGAACTGGCGAGCGTGCTGGCAGGGCCAAGTGTGGGGCAGTTCTTCGCTGAGCTGGGCGCCAGGGTGCTGAAAGTAGAAAACACCGCCACACACGGCGACGTGACGCGCAGCTGGAAGCTTTCCACCGAACCGGCCGATACCGACACGCCTGCCTATTTCTCGGCTGCCAACTGGGGCAAAAGCTCACTGGCGCTCAACCTCACGGAGCTTGGGCAACTGCAGCAACTTCATGAACTGGTAAAGCAGGCAGATGTGGTGGTGGCCAGCTACAAACCCGGCGATGCCGAAAAGCTGAAGGTCGATTACCGTACGCTGGCAAGTATAAACCCGCGCCTGGTATACGGCCACATTACAGGCTACGGCGCGGCTGATAACCGGGCAGGCTACGATGCGGTGGTGCAGGCGGAAAGCGGCTTTATGCACCTGAACGGCGAGGCAAACGGTGGGCCCGTAAAAATGCCGATCGCGCTGATGGACATTCTGACGGCGCACCAGCTGAAGGAGGGCCTGCTGGTGGCCCTGCTGCAGCGGGAGCGGACAGGACAGGGGCAACTGGTGGAAGTGTCGCTGCTGCAGGCCGCCGTGTCGGCACTTGCCAACCAGGCTACTAACTACCTGGTGGCGGGCCACGAGCCGCAGCGCATGGGCTCCGAGCACCCGAACATTGTTCCCTATGGTGCAGCTTATACTTGTAACTGCGGCAAGCAACTGGTGCTGGCCATTGGCGATGACAGGCAGTTCCGGAAACTATGCGCTATACTTGGCGCTGCACGTATGGCCGACGACCCGAAGTATAAAACCAATTACGCGCGGGTGCAGCACCGGCAGGAAATAAATCAAAAGTTGCGGGAACTGCTCTTGCATCAGGATCGCGAAGTATGGCTGCAGGCGCTACAGGAACAGCATGTGCCGGCGGGTGCCATTCATTCTATTCCGGAGGTATTTGCGCAGCCACAGGCTCAGGACATGCTCTTGCAGCAACCACACGTGAAGCCGGGGCTGCGCCAGGTGGCGTTTAAACTGCAAAACCAGGAGCCGCTGCAGCTAAGCCCGCCGCCAAAGTATAACAATCATACTTGATGACCGGACTTTGGGTATTTGCCTGATGTACAGTATTCTTGCTGCTCTATAAGAGAGCGGGTACAGCGGTAGAAACAGCATTGGCAGGGCCATTCGGTAACAAACAGGGGCTATACCGGGTAAAACACTAGTTGTGACAGCACTACAAAAGGCATTGACAACCATGGAAGATAGATTAGACGATATCATCAACGGGCTTCACCACAAGTCCAAGACAAAGCAGCTCATTTACCGCAACACCAAGGCAACGTTCGAGCGCATGAAGGAAATTGCTCAGGAACTGGTGGACGAACTAACGGACCGGGTAACGCAACAGGATGCAAACGTGTTGCTGGAGTTCCGAAATGTGGGGGAGCATGAGTTCCAGATTAAGTTTTCGGGCGATCTGCTCGTGTTTGTGATGCACACCAACATCATCACTTTCCCGGATGATTATGAAATCATGCGGAGCGCCTATGTGGAGGAGGATTTCAGGAGAAGGTTCTTCGGCAACGTGCTGGCTTACAACTTTATGGCTGATACCATAAAGTATAACAGGCTCGATGACCCCGGTTACCTGATCGGGCGCATGCTCGTGAACATCGAAAACCATTTTTGCATTGAGGGAGTGAAGCAACTGGACCTGCCGCTGGACAAAGTGACTAATTTCGAGAAGAACAAGCTAAACGACAAGGTGCTCAGGATCATTATAGAAAGCGCGATGGTGGCCTCCGTAAACAACGACCTGATGGGCCAGGATGTGAGCGACATCGAGCGCATCACCTATAAGCAGAAGCTCGAGAACATGCACCTGGTGCGCCCCAGCAAGCTGGGTTTCCAGATCAGCCATGCCCTTACCAACTAAAAGTATCTACAGAAGCTAAAAAGTACCTGAAGAAAAAACGGCCTGCGCATAGCACAGGCCGTTTTTGGTATATAACTCACTTAAAAATCTATCTTAAGCCGGGGCTAGAGCGTCTCCTCCACCGGCTCTTCTCTTAGCTTCTCAATGGCCTCGCTGATAGCCGGCAGGCTGTGCAGCAACTGCTCAAAGCTCTCGATGCAGAAGTACTGGCTCTGGAAAGTCTCTTTGATGTAAGATGTGTCCAGGATGTGCTGCACGTCAAAATCATACTTCACGCTCTCATCCGACACCGAAAGCTTACTCTCGCCTACCGATGAAAGTATGCCAGCACCGTAAATCTTCGCTTTCCCTCCCGGCTTGCGGAACAGGCCAAACTCAATGGTGTACCAGTAAATGCGTGTCAGGCGGTCAATGATATCGGGCCTGTCGATGTGCTGCAGGGCCATGGCAGAAAGCTGCGCCAGGAAATCGCAGTACACGGGAATGGTCAGCAGGGGCACGTGGCCGAACACGTCATGAAACATGTCGGGCTCCTCCAGGTAATCCAGCTGGTCCATGCGGCGCACCCAAACCGTGGCCGGAAACTGCTTGTTGGCAATCAGCTGGAAAAACAGGGCATCATCCACAATTCCGGGTGCGGCCACCACCTCGAACCCTGTCAGGGGGCGCAGCTTTTGGTTTACTTCGTTGAAGTTTGGAATGCGCTCGCGGCTAAAGCCAACCTTTTTCAGGCCTTCCATAAATTCCGGAATGGCCTTATCCGGTAGGTTCTCCACCTGGCGGTCAAAAAGGATAGACCATACATTATGATTTTCTTCTGTGTAGCTGCTGTAGTTCTGAATTAAGCTCATGGGTATGAAAGTTTATTTTTATCTGAATAGTTCGAATGGGTATAAAATAAAAAAAGCAGGGCTTTCGCTCTGCTTTGCTGTATCACTGAAGATTGGCCTTATGATGGACCTTTCTGTTTTTACGATAGAATATCGGTGTGACTGCCAAAGAGAGCGCGGTACGTACGGTAATAATAATAGCCGTAATAATAGCTGCAATAGCTATAAACGCTCAGGCAATAAGAAGAAATGGCAGGCAGCAGCGCTACACCAAAAGGGGTAGAGGAGGAATGATTTGTCGCTATGGCTGCTGTTTGTTGCATGTTATGGTTACAATAATACGAACTTCTGCTTTAAACGCAAGTTTTATTTTGTTGTTTTTGATTTGGTTAAATACCTCCCGTTCTAGCAGTGTCGGATACTTACATGGTTTAAAAGCATACAAATCACCTTAAAAATAAGGTTATGCGTATAATAAGTAGAGGTATTCGTGGATTAAGCGGTGCCGCCAGTATGATACAGTTCCTGCTTTTCATTGCCCGTGCTTTCACTTACAGGACAAGCCAACTGTGGGGCATCAGTTTGCTAGCTTCTGCTTGTGGCGTACATACCCCGGATAGCGGAGATGTGGAGCCGCTGCGCACCGAGCATGTGATTCTGGTGGTTATAGACGGCCCTCGCTATTCTGAGTTGTGGGCCGACAGTGCCGAGCTTGCCCCCAACCTTAGCGGCAAGCTGATGCAGGAGGGTGTTTTCGCTTCTGATTTCTATAACGATGGCTATACTTACACAAACGCGGGCCATGCGGCCCTTACCACCGGCGTAAACCAGGCCATCGACAACTATGGGAATGAACTGCCTGCTAACCCATCTATCTTTCAGTATTACCTGAAAGCCTCGGGAAAGCCTGCCACAGCCGCCTGGGTGGTGGCCAGCAAAGACAAACTGGACATTCTCGGCGATACCCGGCACCCGGAGTGGCAGGGAACTTACCAGCCATCGCTGAACTGCGGTGTGAACGGCCCAAACACAGGCTACCGGATGGACTCGCTTACCTTAATGGAGGCAAAAAGGATTTTAGCTACGCACCGGCCCAGTTTGATGCTGCTAAATTTTATGGAACCGGACGGCTACGCGCATGCAGGCAACTGGGCAAACTACGTCCGGGGCATTGCCCGAAACGACAGGTATATCAAACAGCTTTGGGACTTCCTGAAAAAGGATCCTTTTTATAAAGATAAAACCACGCTGCTGGTTACCAGCGACCATGGGCGCCACCTTGACGGCGTAGCCGAAGGCTGGCCGGAGCACGGCGACCACTGTGCCGGCTGTGAGCACATTGGCCTGCTGGCCATTGGACCAGACTTTAAGAAAGGCAGAAAGCTTAAAAGCCGCTACACGTTGGTTGATATTGCACCCACGGTGGCGTACCTGCTCCAGTTCAGAATGGATTCAGTCGTGTTCGAACCAGTTCCCGTGGCGGCTGTGGCAGGCATTGCCGCAGATACTGTAGCCGTCGGCGTGCAGCAAAAAACGCTGCTAAAAGGCGCCACCCGAAAAGGCAATGTGATAAGTGAGCTGTTCAGGTAAGCTAAAAGCGCCTGTGCAACAGCTGCCATACTTCCGCTCCAGACCCGTAGCGTCTGGTTATCATTTCGTTACCTCCCCTGCGGGAACCCACGGCGGTTCTTCAAAATTTCCTGGCACAACGTATGAAAAAGTGTCTTCTTTCTTTTCTTGCAACGCTGGTGTTGCTTCAGTTGCCCTGTATCGCTCAGGCGCAACCTGTGCAGAAACTGCCTGCTGCTTCTGCCGTTGAAGTACGGCAGGTAAAGGAAAACCCGCTTTTCCTGGAGGAGGAGGTGCTGCACCTGAAGCTCTCCATGGACATGAAAACCGTGCTGAAAGACCGCGGCGACGATAGGGTGTACCACCCGGCAACCATCTGGTACAAAGACAGCACCGGCACCCGGGTAGCGCAGGCGTTAAAAGTTAAAGTGCGGGGAAATCGCCGCCGCGACCCCTCCGTATGTGGTTTTCCGCCCCTCATGCTGAACTTCTCCCGCAGTACGGTGGAAAACACAGTTTTCGGAAAGGTAAACAAGCTGAAACTGGTGACCCACTGCACCGGTGAGGAGTATGTGCTGAGGGAATACCTGGCATATAAAATGTACAACATTTTAACGGATAGTAGCTTTAGGGTAAGGCTATGCCAGGTGACTTATGAAGATGTGCAGGGAAAGAAGAAGTCGGAGACGAAGTATGCTTTCCTGGTTGAAGACGAAGATGCCTTGGCTGAGCGGCTTAACGCCACTGTTTTGCCGGATGAACTTGTGGTTGGGATGCGCGGTACACACCTTCCTTCCACGGCTGTGCTGACGTTTTTTCAGTACATGATCGGCAACACCGACTGGTCTGTTCCTTACCGCCACAACATCAAGGTGCTCAATATAAATGCCTTTGCCATCCCCGTGCCCTATGACTTTGATTATGCGGGCTGCGTGAGTGCGCCATATGCCGCGCCGCCGCCCGAGTTAGAGATCAGTTCGGTGAAGGAGCGGTTATTTCGCGGATATAGTTACCCGGACACGGTGTATGCACAGGTCCGAAATTTGTTTAACCTGCGCAAAGCGGCGCTTTATGGGTTGTATCAAAATGCTGATTTACTGGAGGAAAAGAGCAGCAAGAGCACCCTGAAGTACCTGGATGAATTTTACACGACGCTAAACAACGCCAAAAAATTTGAGCGTTCTTTTGTGGAGGCAGGGCAGCGGAATGAGAGAGGAGGAGTTGCGGTAAAAGGGCTGGATTAAAGCAAAAGCCCCTCCTAAAGTGGAGGGGCCTTTGCTTTAAGTTATTTACATCAGTTCCGCCAGCTCCAGCCAACGGAATTCTTTTTCCTCTAACTGCTCGTTTATACTTTCCAGCTCGCGGGCCAGCTTAGTGAGTTCCTCATGGTCGGTGAGCGTGTTGCTGCTCATAGTTTCCACAATTTCGCTTTTGCGCCCCTCCAGCTTGCGGATTTCCTGCTCCAGCACTTCGTATTCCCTTTTCTCATTGTAGGACAGCTTGCGCTTGGCATTAGGCTGCTCCTCTTTTCTGGCTGCTGGTGCCGGCGCAGCGGCTTTTACTTCCTGCTGCACTTTTTCCTGCTCCTTCTGCCACTCCCGGTAGTCGCTGTAGTTGCCGGCAAAGTTGCGGATATGGCCTTCGCCCTCAAACACAAACAGGTGCTCCACTAGCCGGTCCATAAAGTAACGGTCGTGCGATACGATGAGCAGGCAGCCACCGAAGTTCAGCAGGAAGTCCTCCAGAATATTCAGCGTGATGATGTCCAGGTCGTTTGTAGGCTCATCGAGAATGAGGAAGTTCGGGTTCTTGATCAGCACGCGCAGCAGTTGCAGACGGCGCTTCTCGCCTCCGCTTAGCTTGCTGACAAACGTATATTGCTGTGCCGGCGGAAACTGAAAGTGCTGCAGAAACTGACTGGCGGTAATCACCTCGCCATTGGCCATCTCCACCACCTCGGCAATCTCCTTCACAATGTCAATCACGCGCTGGTCGTCCTTAAACTCCAGTTCATCCTGTGTGTAGTAGCCAAACACCGTTGTCTGTCCCGGGTCTATGTAGCCGGAGTCTGGCTTCAGTTTGCCCGTGAGCATGTTCAGGAACGTAGACTTTCCGGCTCCGTTAGGGCCTACTACGCCAATGCGGTCCTTTTTCTTGAACACATAGCTGAAGTCGTCTACGATTTTTTTCTGGCCAAAAGATTTAGAGATGTGCTCCACCTCGATAATTTTGCCGCCCTGGCGCGTCGTCTTAACTGACAGTTCCAGTTGCGGCGCGGCGGTTTTCTTGGATGCCTTTTCTTTCAACTCTTCAAAGGCATCCACTCTATACTTGGCTTTGGTGCCCCGGGCCTTGGGCATGCGGCGTATCCACTCCAGCTCCTTGCGCATCAGGTTGCGCGCTTTCTCTGTTTCGGCGGCGGCATTCAGCTCGCGCTCGGCCTTCTTTTCCAGGAAATAGCTGTAGTTGCCTTTGTATGTATAAAGCTCGCCATTGTCAAGTTCGGCCATTTCGTTCGCCACTTTATCAAGGAAGTAGCGGTCGTGGGTTACCATCAGCAGGGTGGTGTTCTGAGTGCTCAGCAGGCCCTCCAGCCACTCAATCGTTTCCAGGTCCAAATGGTTGGTAGGCTCATCCAGTATCAGCATATCCGGCTCCTCAATCAGCACGCGGGCCATGGCCACACGTTTGCGCTGGCCTCCCGAAAGCTGGTTCACCGGTACATCCAGGTTGTTGATGCCTAGTTTCGACAATACCTGCTTTACCTTCACTTCAAAATCCCAGGCTTGCAACTCGTCCATGCGCTCCATCAGGTGCTGCATTTTCTCGCCGCTGGTATTGGGGTTCTCCATGGCAGCCTCGTAATCCTGTATCAGGTCCAGCGTTTCGTTCTGCATAGCGAAAATGTTGTCTTTCACCGTCAGTTCTTCCTGGAACTCGGGGTTCTGGCCAAGGTAGCCAATGCTGATCTCCTTGCGCAGGCTTACGCTGCCGCTGTCCGGCGGTAACTTGCCCGCCAGCACATTGAGTAAAGTAGTTTTGCCGGAGCCGTTTACGCCCACCAGGGCCACACGCTGCCCCTGGCTGATGCCAAAATTAAGGTTTTTAAAAAGCCAGCGATCGCTGAAGCTTTTGGAAATATTTTCTGCCGAGAGGTAATTCATGAGACAAATTTAGCGATGCTCCGACACAAAAGATAATGCCGGCTGCATAAAAGGCAAACAAACCAAGTGCACCGGAAAGTTTACGACACAAAAAAAGGCTGGCCAATTGGCCAGCCTTCTGCTTTCTACTATCGTACGCCCGTGCTTACACATCGGTGTGGCGGTGCGTAGCGTGTGATGTCGTGTAAGACCTGCTAGGGGTTCTGTGCGTGGTAAGTGACGCTATTATGGCAAAGATACCAGCTATCAGGTGCGGCATGTACACACGGTCATCGAAGTTGAACATCCAGGGCGACAGGGCCAGGATCACACCCAGGCCAAAATCCATCATCAGGTGCGTCTTCATCGGGATTTTGTGCACAAGGCCAACCTCAAAGTCAGTAAGTATAGTTTGTATCAGGATAATGACACCGGCTATCACCATAGTCCAGGTGGCCCAGCTCACATCCGAAAAATCAAAGATCCATGGTGAAATGATCAGCAACGGACCTACAATATAATCTAGTATCCCGTGGAATCGGGTTGGAATAAATCTCATAATAATCCTCCTTTCTAATTGTTGATATGGTGTTTTATACGGAAGTGAGGATGTTGTGTTGAAAAGTAGTGCAATTTTTATGGTGAACGGCTAATCAGCCACGACCAAGGCCCGTGCAATGTAGTCGTGCAGCATTTGGTGACGGCGAGAAGAAAGAATGAGCAGGAAGCCCAAGCCAAGCAGCAAGACAGACAGGAATTTGGCGAAATAGCGCAGGTTAGCCTGCAGAAAACCAATGCGTCGCCCGCGTAAATCGGTCACTTTCAGGCCCAGCGTAAACTTGCCAATTGTTGCCTGCTTTAGCGACGACTCCAGAAAAGTATAGTAGGCCCAGTGCAAAACAGCAAAGATGGGGTTAATGAAAATAGATTTGCACACGAGCCAGAGTTCCACCATGTCAATGCCGCCTTTCAGAAGGTCGTCCCAGGTGTAGAGCTGCTCCTGAGAGCCACTGATGCCGTACAGTACGAAGGTGTACGAAAACACGATCAGGGTAGTATCTACCAGAAAGGATACAAGACGGGCTGTCAGGCTTCCATAAAGCGCAGACCGCTTAATGGTTGGGGGAGCATGTACTGTAAAGGCTGCCTGCATAGCGTAAAAGTTAAGGGTTTGCTGCTCTAAGCAGCTCTCAGGCTAAGTATAGCGCGCAGAGGCGCTTATGCCTTAGGGATATTCCGTCGTCATGGGGGCCACCTTTGGTAAGGTTAGCTTTCAGGTAGAAAGCCATGTGAAGCTTTGATAATATAAAAATAGCGAATTGTTTAAAAGCAACAAATATTTTAATATTATTTATCTGTGAAATCTAAATATGGAATATACCTATGTCTGTATATACTTTTAGAAGAAAGGAGAAGCTGTTGAAGTGGTTTTCATTCAAAGGGACAAGTATAAATGGGCGATAGACAAGCCAATTGTCCGGATTTAGTTAATTTCGCTTATGATGAATATGGAAAAGAAGGACGGGCCCATTGGTATATTCGACAGTGGCATCGGTGGGCTAACTGTGGCACAGGCGATTATAAATGTGCTGCCTCATGAGCGGCTGATATACTTCGGCGACACAGCGCATTTGCCTTATGGCGATAAATCTACGGCTGCCATTCAGGCCTATGCCGTGAAGATATGCGACCTGCTGATCCGGCAGCAGTGCAAGGTGATTCTGATTGCGTGTAACTCTGCCTCCGCGGCGGCTTACGAACTGGTGAAGGAGTACGTGGGCAGCAAGGCAAAGGTGCTGAACGTGATTGATCCGATTGTGCGGTATATTGGAGAATCGTACCCAGACAAGCACGTAGGCCTTATCGGAACAAAGCAGACGGTGAACTCAAACGTGTACCGCAAGAAGGTGGACGAACTGGACCGGAACATCAAACTGCAGTCGCTGGCGACGCCGCTGCTGGCCGCCATGATAGAGGAGGGCTTTTTCAATGACTCCATCTCCGAAAGCGTTATACATGCCTACCTCTCGGACCCGCACCTGCACGACATCGAGGCACTTATACTTGGCTGTACGCACTACCCGCTCATCAAAAAGCAGATTGAACAGTACTACGAGGGCCAGGTGGATGTGCTGGATGCAAGCCAGATTGTGGCCCAGCACGTGAAAGCCTACCTCGAGCAAAACAACCTGGCCGCCGATAAGCTCTCCGGCGACCACACATTCTATGTGTCGGACTTCACCCGCTCCTTCGAGGAGAGCACCCGCATCTTCTTCAAGCGCCAGGTACACCTGGAGCACTACCCGCTCTGGGAGTAAGGCGCGTTGCGCCAGTTAGAAATTGCGCCAGTTAGAAATTAAGAATTAGGAATTAGAAATGGGAGCAGCCTTGTAGCGCAGGAGGCTTGGTGGGTCTTCTCTAACTTATGAGACAAAATCCCCCTCCTTAGACAAGGAGGGGCTAGGGGTGGTTTGACACACTGGCGCAAAACAATCCCTTCAAAATCTATCCTTACGAATCAAAACCGGCCATTCAGTTATATTTCCCCGTAAAAAGGGTTATCTTTATACTATACCTACCTTATCAAGATGAAGAAAAAATACCTGACCATAGGCGACCTGAAGCGCAATGCCTTTATCGTGGCGGCTGCCGCATGCATGGGCCTTACCGGTTGCGGGTCTAATAACCAAAGTGAGGAGTGGAATGCGGAGGAGGAGGTGGCTGTACCGGATGGCGTGATCACAGAAATGACAGAAGAGGCCCCGGATCAGTGGAAAATAACGGATGAGCAAACTACGGCTCCCGGCCAAAGTATGGCCATCCTGAAGTATAGCGACGGTCGCGTGGATACGCTGAAAGGGCTGGAGCTCGAGAACCAACTGAAGAACATTGCCAACAACCAACAGCAGTACCAGCAGGGCGGCTTTGGGATGGGCAACGTGCTGTGGTGGAGCGCTCTGGGATATATGGCAGGCCGCAACATGGCTCCGCGCGCTGGCTATTACGCCAATCCCGGCCTTATTAACAACACGAATGCCTGGCGCCAGAATGTGCAAACCTACCGCCAGCGTGCCACAGCCCCCAGTTCAGGCCGGAGCGGTTTCTTCAGGGGCCGCAGTGGAGGAGCAGGAGCCTAGCAACTAAATAAATACATGCAAGATAAAAGTAAGATCCGCCTGCAGTCGCACACGGGTGATGTGGAAAAAGCTGTGCGCGGCCTTGGCTGGGAGTGGTGCGTGGAGGATGGCTGTGCCAATTATGTGCCGGGTGAGGCCGTGGTGCTGCCCGAGCAACAGGCCGACGCGCTGCTGGAGGCAGCAGACACGCTGTACGAAATGATGGTAAACGCTATCCCCGACAGCCTGCCCGATGAATTTCTGAACGTGCTGGGCATACCCGAGAACCTTTGGAAACTGGTGCGCCACTCCTGGAATGATGAGCGCCACTGGCACCTCTATGGCCGCTTTGACCTGGTGCAGACGCCGGAAGGACCGAAGCTGCTGGAGTTTAACGCCGACACGGCCACCTCTGTACCCGAAACAGCCGTGGTGCAGTGGGCCAGTCTGGCAGCGGCCGGAAAAAAGGAGGCAAAGCAGTACTCAGGTCTGTATGAGCAGCTGGTGGAGCAGTTCAGGACCTGGCGCATGCTGAACGACGAGCTGGCGCCGGCGCTGTTGCTGACTTATATTGGCGCAAGCGCCGAAGACGAGGCCAACTGCGCCGTACTGGCCCAGGCCGCCGCCGAAGCCGGCTTCGACCCGCACCTGTGCCCGGTAGAGGCTATGAGCGTGTCTACGGAAGGAGCGGAGCGAGGCGTGTGGGCGCAGCTGGACAATGAGCAGTGGCAGCAATTTCCGTTTCTGTTTAAGCTGCTGCCCTGGGAGCAGATTGCCTGGGAGGAGCCCGAACTTTGCCGCAGCCTCGCCGAGTTGTCTGCCGCCCGAAACGTAGTAATCGCCAATCCCGCGTATTCCCTGCTGTTCCAAAGCAAGGGTATGCTGGCCTGGCTCTGGAAAGCGTACCCGTACCACCCGCTGCTGCTTGAAACGGACCTGGTGCCCATCAGCGGCAAGTATATCCGCAAGCCACACTTCGGCCGCGAGGGGCAAAGCGTGGAAGTGATAGACCGCGTGCGGGTAACAAAGGTAGAAGGCGAGTACGATGCGCAACAGCAAGTATACCAGCGCTGGGTTGAGCTGCCCGAAGATGACAAGGGCTACCAGTACCAGGCCGGCGTGTTCTGGGCAGGCGAGGGCTGCGCCATCGGGTACCGCCGCGAGAAAGGCATCATCACTAACCTGTCGCAGTTCGTGCCGCATTTGGTGGAGTAGCTCACCTAAGGAAATCAATAAGTCAACATGATAGTAGCTTCAGAAGAAGACCTGGAAGGAATAAAAAAAGTGAGCGAAGCCGTAGCCGTTACGCTCCGGAAAATGAGGGAATACACCAAAGCAGGTATCACCACCAAAGAGCTTGATGCGTACGGGAATAAAATATTGGAAGAGTTTGGAGCGCGCTCTGCACCAAAAACCACGTATGACTTCCCCGGCTATACTTGCATTAGCGTGAATAATGAAGCTGCCCATGGCATCCCCTCGGAGAGTACTGTTCTAAAAGAAGGGGATCTGGTAAACATTGATGTGTCGGCGGAACTGAACGGCTTTTATGCTGACAATGGCGGCTCGTTTATACTTGGCGAAGACATACATGGGCTGAACAAACTTGTTGATGCCTCTGTAACGGCCCTGCATAAAGCGCTGAAGGAAATAAAAGGCGGAAAGAAAATAGCGGAGGTTGGCCGCACCATCGAGCAGGAAGCCAAAAAACATGGGTTCAAGGTAATCAGGAATCTGGTGGGACACGGTGTTGGTCGCAGTTTACACGAGGACCCGGATGAGATTCCGAATTACTACGACAAAGATAACACGCAGCGCTTCCGGAAAAACAGCGTGGTAGCCGTAGAAACGTTTATCTCCACCAAAGGAAATTATACCCGCGAGAAAGGCGATGGCTGGACACTGCTGGCCGATGAGGGTGCCTATGTGGCGCAGCACGAGCACACCATACTTGTAACAGACGGCGAGCCAATCATCCTGACGAAGGAAAATGGGATTTGATCAAATAGCTGCTGCCTCAAATAGCGTTTAGGTATGTTAGTTTTCGCGCAGCTAAGGCTAACTTAGTGAACCTTTAAAGGTATAAAAGTCCGTTTCAGCTCATAAGCAACAAGTATGAGAAAAGCAGTAAGTACAGTTTACTTTTTGCTGATAGCCTGTTGTACAGCTACAGTGGCTGCGCTCGTACTGGGGTTTTACCTTAAACTTGAACCCGCTAATGCTGCTTTGGAAGAGGAAGAACTATTGTACTGCGGCACAACAGGCTATATGGAAAGCTACCTGGCAGCAGACATCGATCCTGTGCTGTTGCTGGAGGTTGAAGGAGGTAAAAGATTGTTCGATACTAACTGTAGCCCTTGCCACGACATGACGTCTGTGGTTGTAGGGCCGCCGCTGGCAGGTATAATTGAAAGGAGAGATAGTGCGTGGGTGTACAGCTTTATCAAGAATTCGCAGAAGATGGTAGAGGCAGGTGATTCTACGGCGGTACAGCTTTACAATGAATTCAGTAAGATGCAAATGCCTGCATTTGATTTTACTGATGAGCAGATAGACTCCATTGTTTCCTATATCAGCCTTTACCCCAATAGACCGTAGCAATTGCCTGAAGCTAAGACAGCCCCCCTAATGCATAATTCATCATTCTGAATTAATAATTCTCAATTAAGCCCTACCTTTGTCTCAACAAATCAAACACGTATGCTTGCTTTTCTGCTGACATTAGGGGCTTTGCTGGGGGTGGTGATTGTGCTGGCGTATGCCGAGCGCAAGGTAGCCGCCTTTATGCAGGATCGCATGGGGCCGACTGAGGCAGGTCCGCAGGGCTCGCTGCAGGCGGTGGCCGATGTGCTCAAGCTATTGCAGAAAGAAGATATTGTGCCCGCCGCTGCGGATAAACCCCTCTTCAAGCTGGCGCCCATCATCATTTTTGCCGCTGTGTTCGCAGGCTTTGCCGTTATTCCGTTTGCGCCCGCCGTGGTGCCGGCGGGCATCGGCATCGGCGTGTTTTACCTGCTGGCCATTATATCGCTGGATGTGGTGGGGCTGCTGATGGCGGGTTGGGGCTCGAATAACAAGTATGCCATGCTGGGAGCGATGCGCTCCGTGGCCCAGATCGTGTCCTATGAGATTCCGGCCGGGCTGGCCATACTTTCGGCGGTGATGATCTGCCAGTCGCTGGATTTTCAGGAGATAAGCTATCAGCAGGGCGTGCTCATGAACCTGCTTCCAGGCTTGGAATACGACAGAAACTGGTTGTTCGGCATCCGTGGGCTGGGCATCGACACCACCACTATAGGCGGCATCACCACTTGGAACATTTTTCGCGCCCCCATACTTCTGGTGAGCTTTGTGATTTACTTTATCGCCTCGCTGGCCGAGAGCAATCGCGCCCCGTTCGACATTCCGGAAGCGGAATCTGAACTGGTGGCGGGCTTCCATGTGGAGTACTCCGGCTTCCGTTTTGCGGCGCTCTTCCTGGCTGAGTATAGCATGATGGTGCTGGTTTGCCTGGTAGCGGTGGTCCTGTTTTTGGGCTCCTGGAACACGCCATTGCCAAACATTGGGCCGGTTTACATGGCAAACTGGACCACCGGAACACCCGGAGAAGTTTTAGGTGTACTTTGGGGAATTTTCTGGCTGCTAAGCAAAACCTTTGTGCTGCTGTTTCTGCAGTTACAAATACGTTGGACCTATCCGCGCCTGCGCGTAGACCAGCTGATGCACCTGTGCTGGAAAGTGCTGACGCCGATAGCGCTTGGGATTGTGCTGCTGGCAGGCATCTGGCGGTTGTTGATGGTATAAATTAGACACAAGTATAAGGACATAAGACAGAATTACTTTATACTATACTGTCATCCTGAAAGGATCTTGTGGGCGGACGAGAACAGCTTTAATTGGCGCTTTACCGCTCTCGGGGGTAGGGGCCCTCTTTAACTAAGATACTCTCAGGATGACAACAAAAAAATAGGTTAAAACTAATTTAGTCTCCATACTTAGCAATGCTCAAATTCATAGAAGCCCTTAGGAAAAGACTGCAGGAGCCCTTACCTGGCGAAGCAGCGCATAACCTGATGGCAAGTGTGACCAGAAGTAATATTAAATTCAAAACGAAACCTGATAGCCAAACAAAGGAGAGTGCAGTATTGCTGTTGTTCTATCAGGATGAGGACAAAATAAAGCTGCCCCTTATTTTGAGACCTGTTTATGTGGGGGTGCACAGTGGCCAGATAGGATTGCCTGGCGGCAGAATGGAAGAAGGAGATAAAGATTTCTTTGAAACAGCCTTAAGAGAAGCGAATGAAGAAATAGGCATCAACCCGGCAGACGTTACAGTTATTGGCCACCTAAGCGATCTCTTTGTGTTTGCCAGCAACTATATGGTGCATCCGGTGGTTGGCTATATGAAGCACAGGCCTACGTTTCTGACTGACCCAAGGGAAGTAGACCAACTGATAGAAGTACCGCTCTCAACGCTGCTTGATAAAAGCAGCAGGGGCATCACCAACATCGTCGTATCAGGTAATATGGAGGTTTCTGCGCCTTATTTTGATGTAGATGGTCACACGGTCTGGGGAGCCACCGCTATGATGTTGAGTGAGCTACTAAGCGTAATTGATGACCTGGAGTTTCCATTTGAAAAATAAATCCATGCTTGTTTAACTGCGCTATGAGCATTTAAATATTTTAACTTTAAAGGATGAAAGAAGCCATTCGAACTAATGCCGGATTTTGGGGCGTGGTAAAGTCGCTGCTGAGTGGCCTTAGCCTGACCTGGCGGCACTTTTTGAGTGCCAGGAATCGCCGCACGCCCGAATACGTGTCGGATGCAAACTATTTTAAGCAGGCCGATGGGCAGGCTACGCTGAAATACCCACACGAAGCCCTGCCTATACCCGACAACGGCCGTTACCGCCTGCACAACGAGATCGACGATTGCATTGTCTGCGACCTTTGCGCCAAGATCTGCCCGGTTAACTGCATCACCATCGAGTCGGTGAAGGCCACGGAAGAGATTGGCATGACATCAGACGGCACCAAAAAGCGCCTTTACGCGCCAACCTTCGATATCGACCTGGCACAGTGTTGCTACTGCGGCCTCTGCACCACCGTTTGCCCTACCGACTGCCTCACCATGACGCCCGTGTATGATTTCTCCGAAGTCAACATCAAGAACATGGTGTACCACTTCACTGACCTTACGCCGGAGCAGGCAGAGGAAAAGAAGCAGCTGTACGCGAAGCAGCAGGAGGAAATGGCAGCGGCCAAAGCGGCGGCGCTGGCGGCAAGAAAACAAGCATAAACGCGCAAAGACCTCGCGGCGTGCGCAGCTCCTGCAAGTGTCTTGCCTGCTACGAAGCGAATAGCTCCAGACGCTCGCAGGACCTTCGGACACTGCGAGGTCTTCCAAGGAAATCATATTGATAATTGATCAATGTTAACTGATAACTGAAAAAATGCTTTTCTACATCTTCGCTGTACTGGCCATACTTTCCGCAGGGTACATGGTGCTGACGCGCAACCTGCTGTATGCGGGTTTTTCGCTGCTGATCACGCTGCTGAGTGTGGCCGGTATTTATGTGCTGCTGTTCGCTGATTTTGTAGCGGTGGTGCAGCTGATGGTGTATGTGGGCGGTGTGCTGGTGCTGATTCTCTTTGGCATCATGTTGAGCAGCCGCGTGCGCGACAAATCGGTACTGTCGGAGAGCGGAAACAAAGTATGGGGCACGCTGGTAGGTGGGCTTATACTTATGGGACTGTGCTACACCATTCTTCATGCCAACATCAGCGCGTTACCCTGGCTGCAAACCACGGAGCTAAACGTGCTGGGCCTGCAGAAAAGCACGGTACAAAGTATAGGCATTAAGCTGATGACGGATGTGGTGGTACCTTTTGAACTGGCGTCGCTGCTGCTGCTGATTGCGCTGATGGGCGCTGCCTACATTGCCACTGATAAACCCAAAGCCTAAATATGGAAGCCATTCCGTTAGAACATATCCTGCTGTTGGGCGCCGTGCTGTTCAGCATTGGTATACTTGCTGTCATCACCAAACGCCATGCGGTGGTGGTGCTGATGGGTATAGAGCTGATATTCAACGCGGCCAACCTCAACCTGATCGCCTTTAGCCGCTACGACCCGTCGCTGCTGCAAGGGCAGCTGTTTTCGCTGTTTGTGATTGTAGTGGCCGCCGCCGAGGCAGCCGTGGCGCTGGCCATTGTTTTGCGGGTGTACCAGCATTTCCATACCGCCAATCTTCCCGACATCGTGAGCAAGGAAAACAGTTGAATTCAAGCCTTGTCTTTACCAGCAGGCAGGGTAAGTATAAATTAAAATTCTATTTAACTTTGGCGGCAGAAAAGCCACACAACCCGAAACCAGAACCGCTACTTTGGAGCTATCCGACCTCTTAAAGCCATTAGCCGCCACAACCGAGACCACAGCCGCACTGGTTGTGCTGTTGCTGCCGCTGCTGGGCTTCCTGGTCTTGTTTTTCCTGGGAAAACGCCTGCCACGCCGCGGTGATTGGTTGAGCATCGGGCTCACGCTAGGGAGTTTTATACTTTCCGGATGGCTGTTTTTGCAAACCTGGAACACCGCCACTTTCCATTGCCGCACCACCTGGTTCAATCTGCCAGCCAGTTCCTTAACAGATTTCACAGCCGGCATTCTGCTCGATAACCTCACGGTGCTGATGCTGGTGATTGTCACCTTTATATCACTGCTGGTGCAGCTGTTCTCAGTTGGTTATATGCACGGCGACAAAGGTTACAGCCGCTATTTTGCCTACCTAGGCCTGTTTACCTTCAGCATGATCGGTATTGTGGTGGTAGATAATTTGCTGCTGCTGTTCATGTTCTGGGAACTCGTGGGGCTATCGTCTTACCTGCTCATCGGTTTCTGGATACAAAAGCCGGCTGCGGTGGCCGCGAATAAAAAAGCATTTCTATTCAACCGTGTGGGCGATATAGGCCTGCTGCTCGGGCTGTTCGCCTTTTATACTTATTTCCGCACTTTTGACCTGGAGGCGCTGCGCACGTTGGTTGGCAGTGGCAACTGGGAAAGCGGCAGTTTTGTTTCCTCCTATACTTTAAATGCCCAGGGCTGGATCGTAGAACTGGGGCCAATTTTTCTGACACTGGCGGGCCTTGGACTGTTTATGGGCTGCGTGGGCAAGTCGGCGCAATTCCCTTTGCAGGTGTGGCTCCCTGATGCCATGCAAGGCCCAACACCCGTTTCGGCACTCATTCACGCGGCTACGATGGTGGCTGCCGGTGTATACTTAGTCGCCCGCTGCTATGCTTTTTTCACGCCGCCCGCGCTGGTGGTGATTGCCTTTGTAGGGGCTCTTACTGCACTGATCGGGGCACTGGCCGCGCTCAACCAGAACGATATCAAAGCGGTACTTGCTTTCTCAACCATTTCACAGTTGGGTTATATGGTAATGGGAATGGGCACGGGCGCGCATGATGCCGCGCTTTTTCACCTGGCCACGCACGCATTTTTCAAGGCGACCCTGTTCCTGAATGCGGGCATCATCATCCATGCCATGCACCGTGGGCTGCACCGCCACCACCTGCACCTCGATGCGCAGGATATCCGCCACATGGGCGGCCTGCGGAAGGCACTGCCGCTCACGTTTTATATCTATATTACCGCCACTGCCGCACTGGTTGGGCTGCCGCTGTTTTCGGGTTTCCTTTCTAAGGATGCTATACTTTCCGGTAGCTGGGCCTGGGCGCAAACCATGAGCGCCAACGGCAGCAGTTTATACTTTGTAGTGCCGATCATCGGCTTTTCGGTGGTGCTGCTCACTGCTTTTTACATGGCGCGGCACATGTGGTTCATCTTCTTTGGGGAGTTCAGAGCCTCTTTCCGCGTGCAGGATTTGCGGCTGAAGGCAGGGCTGGAGGTGGAGCGCGTGATGGCGCTGCCGGTCATTTTGCTGGCCATACTTTCACTCGGGATCTTTTTCTCGCTCAACCCGCTAAACTTCAGCAGCAGCTGGCTTTTGCAGGGCATCAGCTTGAGCAGGCTAAGTAACTCGGCCATACTTTCGGAAGGCTTGCTGCAGGCGGTGCGGGCGCAGGATGAGGCAAACCATACCTTGCATATCATCTTCGGCGTGTTGTCGACGCTGCTGGCGTTGGTGGGTATTAGCTGGGCTGTTCTCAAGTATAAAAACAGTACATCACAGCAGTTGCTGCAGGTCAGGCCAAAGTATAAACTGGCACAGCTGTCGCATAACCAGTTTCAGCTGAACGAATTTTATCAAAGAGCCTTTGTGCAGCCGTCGCTGCTGCTGGCCAAAGGCCTTTACCGCACCGACAAGCGCGTGATCGATTACACCTTGAACAACGGCAGCAAAGCGCTGGTGATCTTTGCTAAAATCGTCGCCTGGTTCGACCGTTGGGTGGTAGACGGGTTGGTGTGGCTGGTAGGGGCGCTGTCTAAAGTGCTGGGACGTGTGGGGCGTGGCCTGCAGAATGGTAAAGTGCAGAGTTACTACGCCTACTCCTTATTTGGTTTTATTTTACTAATGCTATATATCATCCTGTTTTGATGTTAATTTCGCGAGCAGGAATTTAAGGATGTGAGGATGGGCAAGATTTGGAAATTTGAAGATGTGAGAATTTTCAAATTCGAGACGTTTTCATCGGGGCGAATTCAAAACCATAAAGAAGTAGTCATCAAAAGAAAAAGTCTTGTGTCTTGCTACCTGATACTTGTGTCTAAATAAAGAAATGAATTTTATACTTAGCAGCCTTATTTTTACACCCTTGTTGGCGGCACTTTTCGTGCTGCTGCTGCCTGCGCGTCTCCACAAGCTAATAAAAGCGGTGGCGTTGCTGGGGGCGCTGGTGCAAATGGGGCTGGCCATACTTGTATACTTCTGGTTTGATGGCGCCGCCGCCGCCAACGGGCAGCAGGGCTACCAGTTTGTGGAGAAGGTGAACTGGATTGGCTTCACGTTGGGCAGCCTGGGCCGTTTCCAGATCGACTATTTCGTAGGGGTAGACGGCATCAGCATCAGCATGGTGCTGCTCACCGGCATTATCGGCGTAATCGGCCTCATCTCCTCCTGGACCATCACCCAAAACATAAAGGGCTATTTCCTGCTCCTGCTCCTGTTGCTCACGAGCGTAATGGGCTGTTTCCTGGCCCTTGACTTCTTCCTGTTCTACCTGTTCTTCGAGTTCATGCTGCTGCCGATGTACTTTTTGATCGGTATCTGGGGCGGCCCGAAACGTGAATACGCGGCCATCAAGTTCTTTATCTACACGCTGGTTGGCTCGCTGTTCATTTTGCTGGTGATGATTGGGCTTTATACTTCTGTGATCGATCCTGCCGCCACGGCCGTGCAGATGGGACTCCTGGAGCGAGGCACCGTGCCCGGCACAGAGGTGCTGGCGCAGGTACAGCAGATGCTGCAACGCAACCAGGTGAGCAATTATAACCTGGTGCGCACCTTCAGTATTCCGGCCATGATGGAGCCGGCCAACTTCATTCCAGATAGCCTGCTCCATGTGTTGTCTGATTCAAGGCTTTGGGATTTGCCGCTGCGCTTTATCGCGTTTCTGCTGCTGTTTGCCGGTTTTGCCATCAAGGTGCCGTCGGTGCCGGTGCATACGTGGCTGCCCGATGCGCACGTAGAGGCGCCTACGCCTATTTCGGTGCTGCTGGCGGCCATACTGCTGAAAGTAGGAGGGTACGGTCTGATCCGCATCGTGTACCCGATCTTCCCGGATGCCGGTGCCTACTTTGCCATACTTGTCGGAGGGCTGGGCGTGCTCTCTATCATTTATGGGGCAATGAACGCGCTGGCCATGAACGACTTGAAAAAGCTGATCGCCTACTCCTCGGTATCGCATATGGGCTTTGTGCTGCTGGGGCTGGCTTCGCTTACGATTGAGGGCGTGAATGGCGCCATTTACATGATGTTCAGCCACGGCATTATCTCTGCCATGCTGTTCCTGGTGGTCGGTATTATCTACGACCGCGCCCACGACCGCATGATCCAAAACTTCAGGGGACTTGCCAACGTGATGCCTGCTTATACCGCCTTTGTGGTGATTGCTTTCTTTGCCTCGCTGGGCTTGCCTGGCTTCTCCGGCTTTATTGCGGAGCTGCTGGTGCTGGTAGGTGGCTTTGGTGCGCCGGAGGCAACGGGTTTGCTGCCGCGCTGGCTTACCGTGGTGGCTGTGTTTGGTTTGCTGCTCTCGGCTGCTTACTACCTGTGGGCACTGCAGCGCATGTTCTTCGGCAAGTATTGGATTTTCCCGGAGCTGCGCGCTAACGCCATCATCACTGACCTGACAAAGAGAGAATACCTGATGCTGGTGCCGCTGGCGGTGCTGGCGCTGCTTTTCGGCATCTTCCCGCACCTGCTCCTCGACAAAATAGGCCTTACGGTCACAGGTTTTACCGAACTGGTGCTACAACGCGGTCAGGAGCAGTTGGGATTAATTTTATCAACGCTTAAGTAAGTGAACGAGCAGGCAGTAAACTTATCGCAGACGCTGGACGCCATCATGGGCGGGGCAGGCATGCTGCTGCCCGAGTTTCTGCTGGCGTTCTTCTTCCTGCTGCTCGTTACTCTCGACCTTTTCAAGTCTCCTGCGCTAAAAAGGCTGCTGCCCTGGCTGGCACTTACCGGCTTGTTTTCGGTGCTGGTGCTGCAAGTTCTCGGCGGTTATACTTCCGGTAACGGTTATTTTCTGAACCTGCTGGTAAAAGACGGCCTTGCTAGGTACGGTGGCATGCTATTCAGTGCGGCAGGTATTTTTACGGTTTTGATGTCGCTGCAACACAAGCGGCTTGAGAAGCTGCAGGAGGGCAGGGGCGAGTTTTACGCGCTGGTGCTTATACTTGTGCTTGGCCTCAATCTTATGGCTAAGTCGGTGAACCTGCTCATGGTGTTCCTGGCCATCGAAACCGTTTCCATTGCCTCCTACATCCTCACCCTCACCTTTAAGGAAGAGAAACGCGCCATGGAGGCAGGTCTGAAGTACATCCTGTACGGGGCATTGTCGGCGGGTGTGATGCTATACGGCATGTCTTTTTTCTACGGCTTTACGGGTACGCTCGATTATACGTCGCAGGCCTTTGCCTTTAGTTTGCTGTCGGCTGATGGCATGCTGGTAACAGTGGCGGCCATACTTGTACTGGCTGGCTTCTTCTTTAAGATATCGGCGGTGCCCTTTCATTTCTGGGCCCCGGATGTATACCAGGGAGCATCGCTGCCAGTGGTGGCGCTGTTCTCTACCGGCCCAAAGATGGCAGGTGTTTTAGTTCTCTACCGCTTTGTGACAAATTTTACAGATGCGGTGGCTTTTGCCGATGTGCAGTTGTTGCTGGGTATCGCCGCCGCTGCCACGCTGCTGGTGGGGAACCTGACGGCGCTGTGGCAGCGAACGCCGCGCCGGCTGCTGGCCTACTCCTCGGTGTCGCATGCGGGATTCCTGCTGCTGGCGCTGCTGGCTTTTGGCACCGACTATACTTCCAGTATCCTGTTTTACCTCACGGTGCTGCTGTTCATGAACTTCGGTATTTTCCTGGTGCTGCAGGTGGCCGAGGAGCAGTATGGCGTGCAAACGCTGGAAGGCTTTGCTGGCTTGGGCAGGATACAGCCCTACCTGGGGGTAATGGCAGTTTTATACTTGCTCTCGCTAACGGGCCTGCCGCCACTGGCCGGTTTTATGGGCAAACTGCTGGTGTTTAGCAACGTGTGGGAGGCCTATAGTATGAGCGGAAGTCTGCTGCTGCTGGCGCTGTTGGTGCTCGGAATCCTGCTGACGGGGGTGGCCCTGTTCTATTATATCAAGATACCGTTCTACCTTTTCTTCAAAGGGAATCAATCTCACGGAAATTTAGTTATTTCGCTATCAGATAAACTGCTGCTGGCACTGTTTGCCCTGCCGCTGCTGGTCTTGTTCTTTAAACCCGACCTGCTGCTGAACTGGATAGAAAGACTGCTGACTCAGACATAAAAACGCACTCATGAGCGACGCAATAAAACACGAATGCGGAATTGCCTTAATCAGGCTCCGAAAACCGATCGGCTACTATACTGAAAAGTATGGCACGCCCATGTACGGCATCAATAAGCTGTACCTGCTGATGCAGAAGCAGCACAACCGCGGCCAGGACGGTGCGGGTGTTGCCAGCATCAAGATCAACACACTGCCTGGCATCGACTACATCAGCCGCTTCCGCTCGGTGAAAACCCGTGCCATCGACAACATCTTCGGCAAGATCGGGAAAGAGTACAAAGACCTGGTGGAGCAGCAGCCGGACCGCGCCGATGACATGGAGTGGCTGTGGGAAAACATGCCTTTCCTGGGCGATGTATACCTGGGCCACCTGCGCTACGGCACGCACGGCATCAACAGCGTGGACAACTGCCACCCGATGGTGCGCGAGAACAACTGGCGCAGCCGAAGCCTGGCCGTTGCCGGTAACTTTAACATGACCAACGTGGATGAGCAGTTCCAGAAGCTACTGGAACTGGGACAGCATCCGAAGCATAAATCAGACACGGTAACGGTGCTGGAGAAGATCGGCCACTTCCTGGACGAGGAGAACCAGATGCTGTTCGACGAGTTTAAGAAGGGCGATTACACCAACAAGGAGATTACTAGCCTGATTGAGCAGAACCTGAACCTGCGCCGTGTGCTGAAGCGCGCAGGCAAGGACTTTGACGGGGGCTATGCCATGGCGGGCCTCACCGGTTACGGCGCAGCTTTCCTGATGCGCGATCCGAACGGCATCCGCCCGGCCTATTATTACATTGATGATGAGGTGGTGGTGATGGCCTCTGAGAAGCCAGCCATTAAAACAGCCTTCGGCATCGATTACAGCGAGATTAAAGAAGTGACGCCGGGCCACGCCCTGATCGTGGACAAGGCGGGCAACCCTGAGCTGGTGGAGGTAACCGAGCCGCGCGAGAAATTATCGTGCAGCTTTGAGCGCATCTACTTCTCCCGTGGCAACGACCCGGAAATTTATAACGAGCGCAAGAACATGGGTAAGCTGCTTTGCCCCCAGATTCTGGACGCTATCAATTACGACCTCAAAAACACCGTTTTCTCCTACATCCCCAACACGGCCGAAACCTCCTGGCTGGGCATGATGAAGGGCATCGAAAACCACCTGCGCGAGTACCGCAAAAAGGAAATCCTGAACAAGGACCTGACTGAGGAGCAGCTCGACGAGATTCTGCAGTTTAAGCCACGCGCCGAGAAGCTGGTGATAAAGGATGCTAAGCTGCGCACCTTTATCACTGATAACGACAGCCGCGATGACCTGGTAACGCACGTGTACGACACGACTTATGAGGTAGTGAAGAAAGGGGTGGATACGCTGGTAGTACTGGACGATTCGATTGTACGCGGCACCACATTGGAGAAAAGTATCATTAAGATGCTGGACAAGTTGGAGCCGAAGAAGATCATTATCGTGTCGTGCGCCCCGCAGATCCGCTACCCTGATTGTTACGGCATCGACATGTCGCGCATGAAGGAGTTTGTGGCATTCAGAGCACTGCTCGGTTTGCTCGAAGACAGGGGCCAGCTGTATAAGATGGAGGAGACCTATGACAAGTGCCTTGCTGCTGTGGGAACACCCGCTTTCAGGGAGACTAACTTTGTGCAGGAGCTTTACGGCTTGTTCACCCATTACGAACTGTCTGACAAGGTAGCCGAAATCGTGAAGGCGCCGGACGTGAAAGCAGAGGTACAGGTGATCTACCAGACGATCGAGGACCTGCACCAAGCCTGCCCGAACCACAAAGGCGACTGGTATTTTACGGGCAACTACCCAACCCCAGGCGGTACAGGTGTGGTAAACCGTGCTTTCATGAATTTCATGGAAAACAAATTAGTGCGCGCTTATTAATAAGACATAAGTATCAAGACACAGGACACAAGACTTTGTCTTGTGTGTGAAGTATAAAAGATCCCCGGCAGTTATGTCGGGGATTTTCTTTTGTGCCAGTTGCGCAAGTATAGGTTAGTTCCAGGTTTTGCCGACAAAGGCTTCTCGTCGATCTTGGCATATTTTGGCGCAAGCGTCCCCTGGTGCCGAAGTACACAAAAAATGCATCTGTCATTTCGAGCAGGGCCAGAAATCTATCTGGAATTCTGTATAGATCTCTCGTTGCACTCGGGAAGACAGAAGTGGGGGTATGAGCGATTAGGGGCAAGCAGAATAATGCTGTACAACTCAAAGAGAGATCTCTACAGGATTTCCATAGAAATCTCTCCTGTCGTCGAGATGACAACAGCATTGTAACAGTAACTGCAATGCTCACTTTCTCTTAAAAAGCCTCCCCGATTACCACATAAAAGTTACTGCCTTCGCGGCCGTAGCCCACATCCACGCGTATGTTCAGCTTTTGCTCTTTGTTGAGCGCGTAACGCAGGCCGGAGCCGATGGAGTATTTCAGGCTGGAGAAGCTAAGATCGGATGTCTGGTTGAAGACGTCGCCGATGCCAGCGAATGTAGCTAGGCCCAAGCGGCGGTACAGCGGGAAACGGTACTCTAGTTGGGTGCCGGCGAAATTATCGTCCAGGAAGCGGTTGCGGGCATAGCCACGCAGAATTCTGTCGCCACCCGCCGTAGCCAGGCGCATCACGGGTACCTCGCCGCTGTTCAGATTCACCACGGCATTAAATGCTAGAACTCTTTCCGGCCGCAGCGCTTTATACTTGCTGAAACTTAAGTTGATGTTCTGGTAACCGAAGTCGCCGCCGAAAGGAGAGCCGTAGCGGTAAGCCGAGGCTTCGAACATAATGCCGCTGCTGGCAAAAGCAGTGTTGTCGCGGGTGTCAATCAGAAACACCAAACCTGCGCCGCTGTTCAAGCCGCCCTTGTAGCCGGGTATGCGTTGCGATGAAAGTATACTTTCCCTGTTTTCGCTGATGGAGTCCTGGCTGACGCTGTAGTAATTGGTCAGTTGGTAGTCGAGGCCCAGGAACATCTGGTGCCCCAGGTTGCGGAGTGCGGCAAAACGCAGGCCCACCAGCGAGTAGCCATACTTGCCCTCATCCTCCAGCACCGTCTCGTTGCCAATGCCATAAAAGCGGTCGGTGTAGATGCGGTGGCGCAGTTCGCCGCGCAGCAGAAACTTCTCTTCACGCGTGAAGCCGTTCCACTCCAGCTGCTGGTCCATTTGCTTGTTTAAAGTATAGTCGGCCAGCAGGCGGGCGGTGGAGAGGCGGGTATAGGTGGAGTCGGTGCGGCTTTTCAGGCGGATGTACCCGATAACGGCGGCCCCCAAACCCAGGCGCGTGTCCGGGGTGTAATAAACTACCGGTATCGGGATCAGGCCTTTTATACTTGTCGCACCACCTGGGGCAACGGTGGAGTCAGGGGCTGTTTGGGCGTGGGTGTCTGAGCAGAAACCCCAGCAGCTGAGCAGCAGCAGGAAATAGAGATGCTTCTTCATAAGTATACTGCCGGTAACGTAAGTGAATCATTTGTAATCAGCTGCTGTTCAGTGCCTAAATCAGTCGGTCTGTTTTGCTGTAGCTAAATATACTATCTTCTGAACACAGAAACTATAGCCGTGAGCAACACAGAGAAAATATAGTACATCATTAGAAACTAAGGCATTGGATGCCTATATTTGATATTACTATCTAACACATCACCTTACCAATTCAGAATGAAGAAAATCTTAACCATTGCAGCCTGTCTTGCCTTTAGTGCAGGCGGTGTAATGGCGCAGGAGACATTTCCGCGCAACGGAGTGTATGATGAGCGCTCCGGACTTGTGGCCTTCACCAATGCCACTGTCCATACTGATTATAAGACAACCATTCCCAACGCAACGCTTATTATTCGCAATGGCAAAGTAGAGGCTGTCGGCACCAACCTGAAAGTGCCTGCCGGCGCAGTGGTGATGGATGCAGCGGGAAAGCACATTTACCCGGGTCTGGTGGACATGTACACAACGTACGGCCTGCCAGAGGTAAAGCCGGAGCGCAGAAACAGGCGCGCGGCCCCGCAACTGGAGTCGGAGAAAGAGGGAGCCTTTAACTGGAACCAGGCCATCCGCCCGGAGACGCATGCGGTGGAGCTTTTTAAAGTGAATAGCAAACAGGCAGAAGAACTGCGCAAGCAGGGCTTCGGCACAGTGCTGGCCGTGCACCGCGATGGCATTGCCCGCGGAACCGCCACACTCGTAACACTGGCTGACAAGCGCGAGAACGAAGTGGTGCTGAAGGACAAGGCGGCAGGCGCACTGTCATTCGACAAAGGCACCTCTAACCAGGATTACCCAAGCTCACTGATGGGCTCTATTGCGCTGCTGCGCCAGACTTACCTGGATGCACAGTGGAACGCACAAAACCCGGGCAAGGAGCAGAACATATCGCTGACAGCCTTTACACAGGCCAATAGTTATCCGCAGATTTTTGAGGCAGAGAATAAGCTGGATGCCATTCGTGCCGATAAAGTAGGGGATGAGTTCAACAAGCAGTACATCATTAAAGGTGCCGGCGACGAGTACCAGATGCTGCCACAGATCAAATCCACCAACGCACCCGTTATCTTATCGCTTGATTTCCCAAGCGCCTATAACGTAGAGGATCCGTTTGATGCACGCCGTGTATCGCTGGAGGACATGAAGCACTGGGAAATGGCTCCCTCTAATGCAGCCTTGCTGCAGAAAGCTGGCGTAACCATTGCGTTCACAGCCCATGACCTTAAGGACAAGAAAGACTTTTTGCCGAACCTGCGCAAAGCCGTACAGCATGGCCTGAGCGAGGAAGAGGCACTGAAGGCCGTAACTGCCACACCGGCAAAGCTGCTGAACGCGGAGAACCTGGTGGGCAGCCTGAACAAAGGCATGCTGGCCAACTTTATCATCACTACCGAAACGCTTTTCTCCGAAGACAACACCATTCTGGAGAACTGGGTGCAGGGCGAGCAGTATAAAATTGCCGGCGTGCCTGCCGATTACCGCGGCATGTATACTCTGAAAGTAGCCGGACAGCCAGACCGCAGGTTGCTAGTAGCGGGCACGGCCGAGAAGCCTGATCTGAAAGTGATCGCGCAGGACACCGTGAAAGGCAACATCAGCTTTAAGGGTAATCTGGTGACGATCTCTTTTGCAGAGAAAAAAGACAGCAAGGAAAGCATTCGGCTGAGTGGCTGGGTGGCCGATAAAAACCTGCAGGGCGAGGGCCAGCTGCCAAACGCTTCTACTGTAAAATGGTCTGCCGCTTTCTCTGAAGCCATGACAGCACAGGAGAAAAAAGACCGCGCCAAGAAAGAAACGGATACATCGGTAGGCAACATGATTTACCCCTTCCGCGCCTATGGCCAAGCCACATTGCCGCAGCAGGAAACGGTTCTGATCAAGAACGCCACTGTCTGGACAAACGAAAAAGAAGGCAAACTGGAAAATGCAGACGTACTGCTGAAGAACGGTAAGATTGCTAAAGTAGGCAAGAACCTTAGTGCCTCTGGTGCCAAAGTAATTGATGGAACAGGCAAGCACGTAACGCCGGGAATTATCGACGAGCACTCACACATAGCACTGGACGCTGTGAACGAAGGCGCACAGGCGGTAACATCAGAGGTGCGCATGGCCGATGTGCTGAACCCGGAGGACATCAACATCTACCGCCAACTGGCTGGTGGGGTAACCACTTCGCAGTTGCTGCACGGTTCTGCCAACCCGATCGGTGGCCAGTCGGCTATCATCAAACTGCGTTGGGGCAAAAGTGCCGAAGAGATGCTGGTAGAGAATGCCGATGGCTATATTAAGTTCGCGCTGGGCGAAAACGTGAAGCAGTCGAACTGGGGCAGCACGCAAACAGTGCGTTTCCCGCAGTCGAGAATGGGAGTGGAGCAGGTGTTCGTGGATGCCTTTACCCGTGCCAAAGAGTATGAGCAGACCTGGAAGAACTACAGTAAACTAAGCAAGCGTGAGAAGTCCAAAACTGCTGCCCCACGCCGTGACCTGGAGTTGGAGGCACTGGTAGAGATCCTGAACGACAAGCGCTTTATCACTTGCCACTCCTATGTGCAGTCAGAAATTAACATGCTGATGAACGTGGCCGATGAAATGGGCTTTAAGGTGAACACCTTCACACACATCCTGGAAGGCTATAAGGTAGCTGACAAGATGAAGGAGCACGGCGTAGGCGGTTCTACCTTCGCCGACTGGTGGGCTTACAAGATGGAGGTGAAAGACGCGATTCCGCAGAACGCTGGCATCATGAACCAGATGGGCATCGTAACGGCCATTAACTCGGATGACGCAGAGATGGCACGCCGCCTGAACCAGGAAGCTGCCAAGAGTGTGAAGTATACCGGCATGAGCGAAGAGGACGCCCTGAAAATGGTGACGCTGAACCCAGCTAAGCTCCTGCACCTCGACAAGAGAACCGGCAGCCTGAAAGAAGGCAAAGACGCTGACGTGGTACTTTGGAACGACAACCCGCTTTCAATCTATGCCAAGCCGCTGAAGACATTTGTGGATGGTGTGGCTTATTACGATCTGGAGCGTGACGAGCAGATGCGCCAAGACCTGGAGCAGGAGCGCATGCGCCTGGTGCAGAAAATGCTGAACGAGAAGTCAGGCGGTGCTAAAACGCAGGCTCCAAAAAGCAGCAAAGCACGGGTGGTACACTGCGAAGACGTGGAGCACAACGAGGAGGAGTCATACTTTGCGTATTAATTGTCAAATTGTTTAATGGCTAAATTGCTGTTCTTTAATTGTTGCCTTCCATACATGAATCAACAATTTAACAGTGCAGCAATGCAACAATCAACATAATGAAGATAACTATAAGATATATTTCTGCCTTTGTGGCACTGCTGCTTGCGGTGCCCGCCATGGCGCAGGTTCCTGCTCCGGCACCTAAGCAAAGCAAGCCCGTGTTGCTAAAAGGCGCTACACTGCATGTGGGCAACGGTCAGGTGGTAGAGAATGCCGCTGTTGGCTTTACTAACGGAAAAATTACGTATGCCGGTCCGCAAAATGGCGCCAACCTAAGTGGTTATGAGGTAGTGGATGTAACAGGCCAGCACATTTACCCGGGGCTGATACAGCCTAACTCCGCCCTGGGTTTGAACGAGGTGGAAAGCGTTCGCGCCACGATTGACTGGCGTGAGGTAGGAGAGATGAACCCGCACGTGCGCTCTGTCATCGCCTACAACACCGACTCCGACATCATCCCGACGGTGCGTGCCAATGGCGTGCTGATGACGCAGGTAACGCCGGTTGGCGGCACCATTTCCGGCTCTTCGTCTGTGGTGCAGCTGGATGCCTGGAACTGGGAAGACGCCATTGTGAAGGCGGATGAGGGCATTCACCTGAACTGGCCAAGCATGCTGATCGAGACCGGCAACAGCCGTACCGATGAGCGCCTGAAGCGCATGACTGAGGAGCGTGAGAAAACGATGCTGGAAATGGAGAAGCTTTTCCGCGATGCCGTAGTTTACAAGGCCGGCAAGCACAACAGCGAGAACCTTAAATTAGCTTCTATGACAGGCTTGTTCGATGGCTCCAGAAAACTGTACCTCCACGCCAACTATGGCAAAGAAATGATTGAAGGCATCAACTTTGCTAAAAAGCACGGCGTGAAGGATATTGTAGTGGTAGGAGCACGCGATGCCGTAGCGGTAGCGGACTTCCTGAAGGCAAACAAGGTGTCGGTGATCTATTCCGGCGTACACGCCCTGCCGTCCCGTGCCGAGGAGGATGTGGATATGCCGTACAAAACACCATACCTACTGCACAAGGCGGGTATCCCGTTCGCGCTGGATTACGATCTGGCGATACACGGTATCCGCAACCTGCCGTTCATTGCCGGAACTGCCGCTGCCTACGGCCTCGACAAGGAGCAGGCCTTAGCAGCTGTAACCCTGAACACGGCCAAGATTCTGGGTGTGGACAAACAGGTAGGTTCCATAGAGGTAGGCAAAGATGCCACGTTGGTTGTGTCTGCCGGCGATTTGCTGGACATGCGCACCAACAACGTAACGCACGCCTACATTCAGGGCCGTAATGTGGACCTGAACGACAAGCAGAAGATCCTGTACAAGAAGTTTGAGGACAAGTATAAAGCCCAGCAGCAAGCGCCAACCAGCGCGACCTCATCTGCCGGTAACTAATTTATAATTTAATGAAATGCAAAAAGGGGAGCTGCCATACTTGGCAGCTCCCCTTTTTTGTTGGTGCATCTTTTGTCTGAATCAGGATTTACGGGATAGGTTTGATTTACAGGATGTACTTTTATTTCTGGCGCAAGCGTCCGCTGGTGCCATGCGTTAGCAAAAACGTTCTTAGACGCATACTGCAATTTATACTTGTCCGGCACGTGTTAAGCTTTCAAACACCAGCACCCACTATTGAGTACCTCCACCATTGTCATCTCGACGTAAGGAGAGATCTTATACAAATTTCAGATAGATTTCTCGCCTTGCTCGAAATGACAATAGGAAAAACTCGATTTAAGTTTGCTTGATTAGGTCCTTCTGGCACAATCGAACACTTGCGCCGGAAGGCCTATCGCCCGGATAGGCCGTGACCTGTCCGCGCGAGTAATTTATTGGTAGTTTATACTTAAAGGCTTGCGCTGGGAGAGGTGTACGGCTCAAACAGCAGCTTCTGCTCCAGCAGTACTTTGTTGCCCACACCACGGATCTGCATTGTAACCTGCGTGAGATTTTCGCCCCAGGCAATGTCGAATATGCCGAAATTCAGTGCACCAACCTGTTCACCTATGCGGTAGCGGTTGCCGCTCTTGCTGGGTTCGCGGTGGTGCGTCATGCCGCTGGAGGTGATCTCGTAGAGCGGTTGCTGGTATCCTTCCAGTTCTATCCTGGCCAGTTCGCCCACGTGCCTGTCGCCGGAAAGCAGGATTGGGTTGGCAGGATGTGTGGTTTGGATCAGGTTTAACAGGCGTTCCCGCGCATTCGGAAAGGCAGACCAACTGGAGTAGGCAAGGCCGTTTGGCAGTATTTGCATACCGCTGGCGATGATGTTGATTTGGGCATCGCTGTTCTCCAATTCTCTTTCCAGCCATTGCCACTGCGCCTCTCCCAGCACATCGCCGCCGTAGTTGGGCAGGTACAGGTCGAACAGCTTGTTAAACTCGTCGCGGTGGTAACGCACGTCTAGCAGGAAGATTTTTACTTTTCTGTTACCCTCGCCAATAGTATAGGTACGGTAAACACCTTCCTGCTCCCGCACCGGGGCATCGGCCGGCACGCCCATAAAATCCAGGAACTTCTGCTGGCTCTGGGCCTTCTTCTCAAACTCTTTGCCTGCGTCGTTGTAGCCAAAGTCGTGGTCGTCCCAGGTGCCTGTAATAGGGGTAGACTGCAGCAGTTGCTGATAACCCGGCTGCCGTAGTTGCTGGTTATACTTGCTGGCGAGTGTGTCCATGGTATGCGTGTCTGCATAGATGTTGTCTCCCAGCCAAACCCACAGGTCGGGTTGGGCGGCTACGATACTTGGCCAAAGGGGCTGTGGCTCTGCCTGGCTATTACAGGAGCCAAACGCAATCCGTGTCCGGTCAGGGGCTGTATCATCTTCGCCAACCGATGTGGCTTTCAGGGGAATAACAGAGGCTAATAAGAGGACAAACAGCAGCAAGTGGCTGATAGAAAATACTTTCGTGCGCATACATTTATACACGCAGCAAGTAGACTAAGGTTCCTGAGGGGGCAAAAGAAAACCCTTGCACCAGTGGCACAAGGGTTAGCCCAAAGAAAATTATTAAACAAACAACAAACTCAACTTTACATGTTTTGCAACCAGGCCTGGCGAAGTGCCAGCTGCTGTGGCGTGGCCTGCTCGTTTACTATAAACTGGTGCTTTACCACGGCTTCCTGCTCCAGCATCTTCGCATGCAATTCAATATATTTACCGTCCCGCTCTACTGAGAAAGTATAGGAATCACCAGCGTTCAGAACGGCTAGCTTGCTTAGCTCCTGGTTCGCATTCTGCAGGCTGATGGCAACTCCGTTTAGTGCCACCAGTGCATCGTTTTCCTGCAACCCGAGCTGCTGCATACTCTCCTCCACCTTCACCAGGCGAAGCCTGCCGTCCGGCACAGCAAAAGTATAGCCCAAAGCTTTTGCCTTCTCACCCGTTTTAACTGATGGCAGGTAGTTGATGCCGAGTTTAGCATAATACTCTGCCAGCGGGAGCGGCTCTGCATTTTTTATATAGCGGTTGAAGAAGTCACCGATCTCTGGATAAGTCCTCGCCGTGAAAATGTCGAAGAATTCGTTCTCCGGGAATGCCTTGCTCGGGCCGTACTCCTTCGATAGCTCATTAATCACCTCGCGCAGACCGCGCTTGCCACCTGAAAGCTCCAGCAAACGGATATCCAGCAGCGTAGCCACCACGGCACCGCGCATGTAAATGTTGCCGTACTGGCTTTGCCCCGCTGGTGTGTAGGAGGTAAGCGCGAGTTTGAGCAGGCTGTAGTTCCTGTCCATCTGCTCATCCATGGCCAGCTTCTCACGTTGGTCGTTCAGGTAAGAGGCCAAATCCATCATGCCGCCGCGCAGCTGCATCATATCGGAGGCCCATTCGGTGGTGCCCTCATACAGCCACAGGTGCTGCGAAGGCGTTGGCTGCACAAAGTTAAAACGCTCGATCACCTCTGAATGAATGTTCAGTGGCGTGATGATGTGGAAGAACTCGTGCGCAGCAATGTCGGTGAGTTCTTTAGCATAAGCTGGCGTCAGGTCCTGCTCCTTCATTACATACTCAGAGCTGTAGGAATGCTCCCAGGCGCCCCACGACACATCCTCGAAATGATACAGGAAAGTATACCGGTCTACCGGAAAATCAACCACAAACTTGTGGGCGGCACCCAGCATGTCCGTCATGTTCTGCAGCAAATCCGCAGATTTTATCTTTCCCGTTTTAGAGTAAGTATAAATGTCAATCGTGGTGCCCTGATACACGGTTTCTGCCTTTGTCAGGGTGCCAAGCAATATCGGAGAGTCTACGATGTGGTCGTAGCTGTTGGCGGTGTAGTAGCCTTTGGCATCTTTGGTTAGGGCTGTGCCCACCAGCCACTCCTGCGGGTGTTCCAGCTTAATGCGCATCGGTTGCGCCTGCAGGCCCTGCACGTAACCAAATACACCCTGGCCGTTGATGAGTGCGTGGTCCTGCTCCAGCGAGGTGCCGCACATGCCATACACCTTTTTCTCGGTAACGGGTGTGTCCCAGGTTTCAGAAATCTGGTACGTGATCTTGCGCACCTTGTCCGGCTTGCTCAGTTCGAACTGGTTCACGCTTACCTGCTTTACCTCCAGTTCACGGCCTTTTTTATCAAATGCCTTGAATTCATGTACAAAGCGGCCGATGTCCATGGTCTGGTACGTGCCTGGGGCGGTAGCGGCAAACTGAAAGATGTTGTTGGCGGCTTTCAGGCCTTTTACATCCAGCGTTACCTTAAAGCGGTCGTCGGCGCGGTCGTTCAGGTTTACGTGGTAGGTCAGTTCAGGACCTTTGGCAGCCTCGGCGTTGGGAGTAAGTGCCAGGAGAGCCAACAGGCCGAGAGCAGCGGTAAGTTTTTTCATATACTTGGAAATGGCAATTTCGACTGCATAAAGCTAGAAAAGCAATCTGCCATCTTCTAATGAAATAGATAAACCTGGCTAACTTCTCGACCAACTCCGGAAACTGGTGCCAAAAGAAAGAGGCTGCCAATGCTGGCAGCCCCTTTAAAATGTAATTCACACGAAGTATACTTAGTATGGCCTGGCTGAGTGAGAGTCGGTCTGTGACTGCTTCAGGCCTTCTCTGCTCGATGTGTTACCCTGCGGTCCGTCGGTTCCCTGAGAGTGCTCCTTCATCTTCTTCATTTCCTCCTTCGCCATCTTGATTCCTTCTGCCACCCGGCGTCCGTAGTCTTCGTCGGCTTTGGTGAAGTTCTCAATCATTTGCTTCTGAATGCGCTCATCGGCACCAGCCAGCGTGTTTGAAAGGTTCATGATGAGCTCATCGCGCTCCCAATCCTCAAAGTTGCGATAGGTTTCACCGGCCTGCTTAAAGTCGTTGGCACGCTCTATCTTCTGGCGCACAAGGTTTGCCTCGTAACGCGGCGTGTAATCCTTGCCTGCTTTCGGGGCCTCCTCTATGCCGCCCAGGAAAGATGGTTCGTAATTCACGTGGATGTTCTGGCCTTCGGCGAAATCGGTTTTATACGACATCTGTCCGCCGCGCTGGTTTGTTGCCACCTTGTTCTTTGGCGCGTTAATCGGCAGCTGCAAGTAGTTGGCACCCACACGGTAACGCTGTGTATCAGAGTAGGAGAACGTACGACCCTGCAGCATTTTGTCGTCTGAGAACTCCAGTCCATCTACTAACACACCTGTTCCGAAAGCCGACAGCTCCACCTCGTTAAAATAATCAACCGGGTTTCTGTTCAGCGTCATCTTGCCTACCGGCAACCACGGGAATTGCTCTCTTGGCCAAAGCTTGGTATCGTCCAGCGGGTCAAAGTCCAGCTCAGGATGGTCATCGTCGCTCATGATCTGCACCAGCAGCTCCCACTCTGGAAAGTCTCCGCGCTCAATGGCTTCGTACAGATCCTGTGTGGCGTGGTTAAAGTTTTTGCCCTGAATCTCCTCTGCCTCTTTCTGGGTCAGGTTCCGAATGCCCTGCTTCACCGGCTCCCAGTGGTATTTCACAATAACGGCTTCCCCGTCTTTGTTCACCCACTTGTAGGTGTTCACACCGGAGCCCTGCATCTGGCGGTAATTTGCCGGAATGCCCCATGGCGAGAACAGGAAGGTGGCCATGTGTGTCGCCTCGGGCGTATTGGCGATGAAATCGAAAATACGCTCGCCGCTCTGGATGTTCGTTACCGGATCCGGCTTCTGAGAGTGGATCAAATCGGGGAACTTCATTGCATCGCGGATAAAGAAAATCTTCAGGTTATTGCCAACCAAATCCCAGTTACCGTCCTCCGTGTAGAACTTCACGGCAAAGCCGCGCGGGTCGCGCAGCGTTTCCGGAGAACCGGATGGATGGCCCACTGTGGAGAAGCGCACAAACACAGGTGTTTCCTTGCCTTCTTCCTGGAACAGCTTAGCGCGCGTATACTTGGCAACAGGCTCATCGCCTACTTTGCCGTAAGCAACAAACACACCATGCGCACCGGCGCCACGGGCATGCACTACGCGCTCCGGAACACGCTCCCGGTCGAAGTGCGATATTTTTTCAATAAAGTGATAATTCTCCAGTGTAGCAGGTCCGCGGTTACCGATCGTGCGGATGTTCTGATTGTCCGTTACGGGGTGTCCCTGCCTGGTAGTAAGATGTTTTGCACCTTGCTGGCTGCCATTCTGGTGCTTGCCGTTGCCGTTTGACTCCATAATTTAACTGTATGAGGTTTTGAATGATTGACTGGTGATAAACTTACTCAATAATATCTGTAAATGTTAATAGATAGTATTGATGATGCATAGGGGTTTCCTATTACCATCCGAGGTGCTGGTGGCGTTCAGTATCTATGTCCGCATGTAAGTAGGGCCAGCAAGGACATACTTTAAAGGGTTGCCTTCAGTGAGCTAACCCTTACAGCGGTGATACCTTACTTATACTTTACATGGTGTGGCAAAGTTGTATTTGATGTGCACGGTTTGCTTTATTCAGAGGTGGTGGCTTACAGTATATTACACCAGTGTGCCCCAGTGCAGTTGGTGCTGTGGGGCAACCTCCGGTAACGCGTGTAAGTCGCAGCTTTCCATGCTTTAAAATTCAAGCATACACCGGGTTGAAAAGTAGGGAAGAAAACGTAAGTGGCTGGTGTGCGTTTAAAGGGGTAATAACAGTAGTACAAAAACGAATAAAATAAACGAACCGAAACTATGGAAAGAGACAATAGAAATTACCACCGCGAGTTTGAGCGAAAGCTCCATAACGATAACGACCGCTTCACCGACCGCGGCCGATACGGGAACAGCAACCAGTACGGCAACCGCAACTCCTACGGGTCGCGCGATAACGACCGCAGGCAGGACAGTGACAGAAGCTTTGAGAACTACAGAGACCGCTACGATAACCAGCGCGGTAACTACTATGGTTTGAAAGATGAGAACTATGAGTACCGCAACGTGCGCAGCACCGGCTCCAATGCCTATGGCAGCGGCCCGGTGGGAGGCTATGGAGCCAGCAGCTACCGTGGTGCAACCAACAGCAACAACCAGGATGACGATTACCATTACGGTGACCGCAACCCTTACATGAACAACAGGCGCAACACGAACGATAACAGTGGCAGCATCTGGGACTCACACGACCGCTATGGTACCACCGGTGGCAACCAAACAACAAACTACAGCGCCGGACGCAGCAACAGCGACTATTCGCGGCAGGATAACAGCTACCAGTATGGCGGGCAAGGGCGCCGCTACGAAGATTTTAACCGCGACGAAAACAAGAAGATGACTAAGGAAAGCGGTTATAACATGCTGGGCATTGATGCCTACAAAGACCGTGGAGAGCACCGCCGAAGCGCCTCTGACAACAATTACCGACGCAGCAGCGACAGCAACAGGTTCTACGAGGGCCACTACAACAACGATGAACGCACCAACCGTGGCACTACCCGCAACTCGGGCAGCAGCGACGACAATTACGCAACCGGCCTTTATGCCAGCAACCGCGCCTACAACAGCGACCAAAGAAATAACGACAGCGACGACTACGATTTCAGCGAGCGAAGCAGTCGCTACCGCAAGCCGGGAGAGCGCTCAGGCCCGAACTACGGCGCCAGCTCAGGAGCCTCCGACTACGGCCACGACGGCACACGCGGTTAACAGCCGATGAAGTATAAACAAAGCCCGCGGCACTGCTGCGGGCTTTTATTTTGAGCCATACTTTCACGCTCCGGCTGCGTACGTAAAAAAGATTAGCCTCTTTGCTGAGTGCCAGAATATAGATGAACCCAAGCAACTATGAAAAAACTGATAAACATACTACCGGTGGCCCTGCTGCTTTTAGCCTTTTCGGCCGGCTGCACCGTGAAACAGAAAGACATCTCCGCAGAGGTGAGCACCATCAAAGATGCCTACTGGAGTTTGTATGCCCTGGAAGGGCAAGACATTCAGCGGCCGCAAAACACCATGACGGCCTATATCCGTTTCCAGGAAAACGACGATGACATCGTCGGCTTTACGGGCTGTAACAAACTGTTCGGTAAATATGAGATGGGAGAGGAGAGCCTGAGGCTCACAAAGCTAAACACTACCCGCATGGCCTGCCCGATCCTGGAGCAGGAAAACAAGCTGCTGGACATCCTGGGCCGCGTGGATTCTTACCGCATCTCTGACAATATCCTAACCATGTATGCAGGCGGCAAAGCCGTGGCCACTTTTATGTCCGGCACCGAACAGAGCATAGACAACGATGTGTCGGAGGAGATAGAGGAACGGGTGGATATAGAGGTGGACAGCGTTGGAATCTACTAACAGTTCCGCTGCACCAGGAGAAGAGTTACAAGTATAAATTAAAAGTTAAAAGGCTGTACCACCTACCAATTCAGGAGGTGGTACAGCCTTTTAACAGTATAGGTGGATGCGGGTGCTGCAGGTACGCCTAAGCCTGTGTCTTCAGCAGCAGGTCGTTGAATTTCTCCAGCAGGTTGATATACTTGCGCTGCAGGTTTACCAGCTCCTGTTCGCATTCGCGCAGGTTGTTGGGCTTGTATGCCTCCTGTGGCTCCCCGTCAAAGGAAAGTTGCAGGCTGGTGCTAAGTTGCGGCTGTGGCTTTGGAGCTTCTTTTTTCGCCGTTTTACTCAGATGCGGGAAATCCTGTGCAAAGTCATGATGAATCACTTCCCCCAACTTCAGGATAAAGCTGAACGGAATGCTGGACTCCTTGAACTTGTTGTAAAGCGTTTTGCGGCTGATGCTCATTTTCTCGGCCACTACGCCTATGGCCACGCCACTCGCCTTAATGGCCTCGCGTATTACTTCGCCCCTGTGTGTGTTAGTTTTCATCATTGTCTGCAGCACGTTACCTGTTTGTGTAAGTATAAGTTTCTATACAAAAATAGGTAATCGGCATGTACGAAATGTGAATGTGGACAAATTTTACACGGCAAGCAGGGGTGGTCTGAAGGTTCTGGGAGTATGCTTCTGGTTATCAGGTTGTAACAGCTGAACTGCAGCACTGGCAAGTATACGTTATCTACATTTAGAGACGTTATCCACAGCCCGTTTTACTGTTTGCGTAAAGAGTAAGTATAAAAAAACCGGCTGAATCCGGAGGCTGTGGTTCTTTTACTTTAGCCGCTGGCGTTCATCGTGTCGGAAGTAGGCCTAGTAAAGCCAGCATGGCAAATAACGTCAGGGTGCTCATACATTTATTTCAGCTACTGAAACATAAACAGGCATGTGCGCACCGGGGGAGCCCCGAAACGTGTGTACCCTATACGTAATGCCAGGTATAAACAAGCAGTTAATCAAGGCCCCCTGGCTTTTATGCACCTGCGGGTAGGTGAGCGGAGAACAAGCTTAGATTGTGTAAGGGTGGTGTGTAAAGCAGCAGCAGTACTTAGTAACTGCAGTGAGGGTACATCCTGCAGCAGCGCTATCTGTCCGGTTTGCTGTAGCGCTGCCGTAAAGCCTTCGTCTTTACCGGAGGCGGTACGGGTGGCGGCAACTTCAAATTTATACTTCTCCTGGGGCGCCGTGGCAAGCAGAAATACGAGCAACGCAAGTATGGCCGGTGCAAGTATAGCGGAGAAAGTTTTGCGCAGAAGCATAAGGTTGGAGCTGGACAGGCAGCAAATCGTATATGCAGGAGCAAGGCGGCAAATAGCGGGAATGAAGTATAATGCAAGCCCATTTTCAGCAGCGAAAGAAAATTATGTCAAACATATATTCGCTGCTGCGTAAGTTAATGCTAAAGCGAAAACACATGCAGCAAAGCACCATCATTGGCCTAGATATTGGCACTACCAGCACCAAAGCCGTAGCCTTCGGGCTTGATGGCCAGGTAAAGTACAGGCAGTCGGAGGAGTACCCTATCCTGAGTGAGGAGCCCGGACAGGCTGAGCAGGACCCGGAGCAGGTGTTTGAGGCGGTGCTGAGCACGTTAGGCAAGGTGGTGGCCTGGCTGCAGGTGCATGGCTATAAGCTGGAGGGCGTGAGTTTTAGCAGTGCCATGCACAGCTTGATTGCCATGGATGCCACCGGAAACGCCCTTACCCGCTGCATTATCTGGGCCGACACCCGCAGCCAGTCCTGCGCCAGCGCTATTAAGAACAGCGAGGCGGGGCGGGAGATTTACCTGCGCACCGGCACACCCATTCACCCGATGTCGCCGCTTTCGAAGCTGTGCTGGCTAAGTGAGGAAAAACCCGAACTGTTCCGCAGCGCCTCCAAATTTATCGGCATCAAAACCTATGTGCTTTACCGCTTGTTCGGCAAGTATAAAGTAGATTACTCCCTCGCTTCGGCAACAGGGCTATTTGATATCTTTGACTTTGATTGGCACGAAAAGGCGCTGGAAATGGCGGGAGTGGAGCCCGGGCAGTTGCCCGAGCCGGTCCCCAGCACCTACACCTTCCGAAACCTCAAACCCGGTTACGCCGCGCTGCTGCAGGTGCCCGACCAGCTTCCGTTCGTAATCGGGGCCAGCGACGGCTGCCTGGCCAACCTTGCCTCGCACGGCATCAGGCCAGGTGAGGCGGTGGTGACAATCGGCACCAGCGGCGCCGTGCGCACCATGGCCCACAAGCCCGCCACCGACCTGCGGGAGCGGCTTTTCAGCTATATCCTGAACGAAGACCATTTTGTGCTGGGCGGCGCCGTAAACAATGGGGGAGTGGCACTGCGCTGGTTCCGGGATGCCTTTTACGCCGCGGAAACCGCAGAAGCCCTGGCGAAGGACCAGGACATATACGAGCTGCTGAACGAAGTGGCAGAGGGTATCGCGCCGGGAGCCGATGGACTGCTGTTTCTGCCTTACTTACTCGGTGAGCGGGCCCCGGTGTGGGATGGCGCGGCGCGTGCCTGCTTTATCGGCGCGAATTTTAACCATACCCGGGCGCACTTTTTAAGAGCGGTGATGGAGGGGGTGATCTTCGGGGTTTACAGTGTGGTGGAGGCGTTGGAGCAGGTGGCCGGACCGATGCCTGTTATTTATGCCAACGGCGGCTTTGCGTTTTCGGAGCTGTGGGTGCAGATGCTCGCGGATGTATCCGGTAAAAAAGTGCTGCTAACAGAATCGCCGGAAGGTTCTGCCTTCGGGGCCGCCATTATGGGAATGTTTGCCTTAAAACTGATTCCCTCACTGGAGGCAGCCGAAGACATGATCCGCATCAGCGAAACCTTTGAGCCCGACAGCCAGCGCCATGAGCTGTACCAGCAGCAGTATGCGGTTTTCAAAGCACTCTATCCAAAGCTGAAGGATAGTTTTGAGCACCTGACAAACATACACGAGCGGCAGGCCGAAAAGCAGTAACAGCAGTAAAACGTGTGGATGGAGGGGCTTCAGGCAGAATGTTGGCTGATTTGCCATATCCTGCTCGTACTGGAACGGGTATAAACAGCAACGGCTCCCTACTAGAAGGAGCCGTTGCCATTCATTGAATAAATTCAACTTTTAGCCATTTGTATAAACGGGGATGATGAAGCTAAGGTTACGCTTGTTCCGAAAATAACTAAAAAAGTTTTTTAACTTTCTTCTGATAGCCTCTTCCAGTGTTGCCATAGGCGCAGCGGCTTCGTGTACTTCCACTTCTGGTAGTTACACTGTAAAGCTCGCAACGTGTCAACCAAATAATAAATGTAACTACATGTAAGTTAAGTAAATGCGATGCGTGTGGCAGGAGGGGTTCGCCGTGGCTGTTAAAGCTGATCTACTACCTCGTAAAGGAAGTTTAAACAAGGAGTAGTGGGTGTGTAAAGTGATAATTTGGATTATTTCAAAGCTTTTTTCCTGGCGTACCAAGGTTGTTAGGGGCGGGTAGATGGAAGGCGGGCTCCTGCCAAACCTGCTACAGTACCATTAGAAAGCATGAAAGAGGCCTACATTTACGAAAACGGTATGCATGGGCTGCTGGTGCTGGAAAAGGCGGCCCTTTATATCCGGCACTGTAAATTCTGGCTTCGTATAGAGCGTGCCCACTTCCAGGTTCACGCCAAATCGTGGTTCAGGATAGAAATCGAAACCGGCTCCCCAGCCAAGTGCCAGCGCGGTGGCCTTATCAGCGGGCATGATGATGTCGCCATACTTGGTGTTTAACTCCCATGATGCACTGCGGTTAAAAGAAGCGCCCGCCGATCCTTTCACGTACGCTTTCACCCAATCCTCCGATAGCAGTGTAAAATAGGCATCGGCCATGGCAAATACAGAGCGCCAGGCTTCAGATTTTTCGTCCAGCAGCAGGTCTCCGTCTACTTGCACAAGCTCCTCCATCTTATACTTGTTGTACCTTGTACCAAGCGAACCGCCAACTGCAAGCAACTTATGAAGGCTGTAACGGTAACTTGCCAGCAGCAGCACCCCTTCCTTGGCATAAGCCGGATACGGATCCTCAAAAGAAGACTTCTTGAAATCATCGAGCGGGAACACCGCGCCTGTATGCAGGCCGACATAGTGCCTGTTCTCATCCACGGCTTCAGTCTGGGCGGTGGCGGAAAAAGCGCAAAGGGCGGCTAGTGCCAGAAGTATAGCTGTTTTCATACGGAATGGTAGTGTTTTACTGCAGTAGGTCCTGGTGCTCAGGGTGCTGGATTACGTGCTTTTGCACGGCTGTGCAGGTGGCGATAACTTTATAGTTGTTCTGGCGGGCATAGGCCAAACCCGTCTCAATCAGCTGCTGCGCCAGCCCCTTGCCCCGGTACGCCTCAGGTACAAACGTATGCGTGAAGTCCAGCACCTTGTCCTGCGGCTTGGCATAGGCGAGTTCACCTTCCTCCCCGTTCTCCAGCTTAGCGGTAAACTGCTGGTATTTCTCCTCGTGTATGATCTGGTAGTCCATCCTTAAAAAGTTATTTCGTAAAGTCTTTCCTCCCCCGGCTGCAGCGCCAGCACATCCTTTTCAGTGGTAGTCACACCGGCCTTTGTTTTTTCCAGACGCACGGCGATGGGGGAGTTGGCCGGAAGAGCCAGTATGTTCTGAAGATAAGCCTGCCTGACATCAAGCACAAAAGTGCAGCTGTCGGTATCTGCCGGTACAAGTTTATACTTGAAAGTAGCGTAAAGCCGCTCATCAGGCTGCATCAGTTCTTCATTAACTAACTGTAAGTTTATGGAGGCCGATGGCGCTACCGTATAATTATTGATGATGACAGTGTCGCGGGCAAGGCTGCTGGCAGGAATGAAATCAAGTGGCTGACAGCTGATGTACTGGTTTGGGTCCAGGTCAGTCAGAATGTGGTAGACGCCTATCTGTAACTCATCGTCGCGCATCAGGAAACGCAGCTCGTAGTTGCCGTTCGCATCCGTGGTGGCGATAGCCTTGTTGCGTATGCCGCTGCCGTACTCGGTGTAGGTATCCACCTGCACACGCAGGGTAGCTCCCGCCACGGGCACGCTACCATTGTTGGTAGATACGCGCCCTTTGATGACCGTGCAGGAGCCGGGGCAGTACTTGCTGATGTAATCGTTGGGATACTCCCGGCAGCCCGTGAGCAGAAAGGCGATGCCTCCGATACCCAGGAGTACACACAGTTGCAAAAAAAGACGCGGTGTTTTCATAGAAGGCGTGCAGCTGGTTTAACTCCTTCAAGATAGAGAATATCTGGAAGTATAAATATACTTATTTAAGCTTAGTTACAGCAGTTGCCTTTCATAGTGCCTCACTTAGAGGCTGGCGCACAGGAGCTTGCCAGTTCTGAAACAGAAAAGTGCTGCCTTAGCGCCGGCGCTTCAGGGGTTGCAGCAGGTGCTCGAGGCCGTTTATCTTGATCTCGTAGATGGTGGCGAGCTGCATGCCCAGTTTACCGGCGGGGAAGCCCTTACTGTAAAACCACTCCAGGTACGACACGGGCAGGTTGCAGAGTAACACGTCTTTATACTTGCCGAAGGGCATTTTCTGGCTTACCAGTTCCAGCAGGATGGCCGGGTTGGGTTGTGCTTCTGGTGTTTGCATGGGCGGCAAGGTAGCAAAACGGTGGTTGTGGGCAAAGAAAACTTTATACCCGCTGGCGGCTCCTATTCACTAAAAAGCGATAACCCTACGCAAATCAGGAAGTATACTAAAAATTTGTAGCTACAAATGTTGCAACGGAAGCACTGGTTGCTGCCAATTTATGTTGTAACTTTGAGACGAATACGATATTACATGACTTGCAAGCAATACATTATAATTATATTGATTCTGGGGGCTTTGGCCACCATCAGTCCATTTTCCATTGACATGTACCTGCCGGGCTTCCCGGCCATTGCCCAGGATCTGGATGCCACCATTGCCCAGGTACAGCTGTCGCTGACGGCCTATCTGGTGGGTATTTCGCTGGGGCAGCTGCTGTACGGCCCGCTGCTCGATCGCTTCGGCCGCAAAAACCCGCTCTATGTGGGCCTGCTGCTGTACATTGTGGCCTCGCTGGCCTGTGCCTACACCGAATCAGTGGATTCGCTTATCCTGATGCGCTTTGTTCAGGCCATCGGGGGCTGTGTGGGCATGGTTGCCGCACAGGCGCTGGTGCGCGATATTTTTCCGGTTAACAAAACGGCGCAGGCGTTCTCGCTGCTCACGCTCGTTATCGCTGTGTCGCCGATGATTGCGCCAACCGTAGGCGGCTACGTTACGGCGGCTTTTGGCTGGCACGCGGTATTCATCATTCTGGCCGCCATCACGGCGCTTATTATGCTGGGGGTGTATTTTGCGCTGCCGGAGGGGAGGCAACCCGACACCACCATGTCGCTGAAGCCCAAGCCGGTGCTCAAGAACTTTATTTCTGTGCTGAAGCAGGAGCAGTTCCTCCTCTACGCGCTGGCAGGCGGCATCGCCACGGCGGCTCCCTTTGCCTACATCGCGGGCTCTGCCGATGTGTTCATGAACATTTACCAGGTAAGCGAGCAAACTTACGGCTGGATATTCGCTTTCCTGGCCTTCGCCATGATCGGCTCCACTCAACTCAACCACGTTATTCTGAACAGGTTTACGAGCGAGCAGGTTATTAACTTCACGCTGGTGTACCAGGTGCTGGTGGGCGTGCTGCTGGTGGTTGGCACCTACTACGACTGGTTCGGCATGTACACGCTCATCATCCTGCTGTTCGTTTTCCTGACGGGCCAGGGTTTGCTGAACCCCAATGCCACGGCGCTCTCGCTGGCGCCCTTCACTAAAAACACCGGCAGCGCCGCCGCCTTGCTGGGCAGTTTCCGGATGGCCATGGGAGGTCTGATGTCGGCAGCGGTGAGTGTGCTGCACACCGGCACCACGCTGCCGATGGTGAGTGTGATGGCGGGTTGTGCGGTGGTGGGAATGATCCTGCTGCTGCTCGGCAAGCGTACTATCCGCCACAGGGCCAGCAAACGTGCTGTAGAAGAAGACCCCTCGGTGCTGGTGCAGGTATCTCAGGACTAAGAATAGAAGGCACCACGTATAAAGCCAGGGCAATTTTGCCCTGGCTTTATACGTGGTGCGAATAATTTACAGCAAACCTGTAAACCCTCCTCCTAACCTCCTCCCAGGGGGAGGAGGGACTTGCAACGTCATACCTTGCAGCGCTTCTAAACTTCAAAAATATAAGAGACCGCAGAAGCAGGGAATTCCCTCGCCCTTCGGGGAGAGGGCTAGGGTGAGGAGATTTCCTTAAATAATTACGCCTTCGTCATTTCGATGTGATCAATGCCGTCCTCGTCATACACTTCGCCGCTCTGCACAAAACCAAAAGATTCATAGAAGCCCTTGGCGTATACTTGAGCGCCTATTTTGATGGGACCCTTGCCGTACAGGCGGTAGCATTCTTCAATGGAGTAATCAACCAGAAGCTTTCCGACGCCCGTGCCGCGCACCGCCATACTTGTCACGATACGGCCAATCGACATGGCATCGGGGTAGGAGAGGCCGGGAGGCACGAGGCGCGAGGTGGCCACAAGCGTATCGCCCTGGTAGAGCAGCAGGTGCTGGCATTTCTGGTCTTTATCGTCCATGTCGAGGAACACGCAGGTTTGCTCTACCACAAACACCTCGCTGCGCAGGCGCAGCATATCATACATTTCAAAAGGGGTGAGCTCGGCAAAGGCCTTGCTGGTTTTTGTAAACGCCATAACAAGTATAAATAAACCACAAAGCTACAATATCTCGGGCATCGGTTGCTAACAAAGCACCCGATATCGCCTTGCCGGGTTTGTAAGCATCATCAGGCAACTATAAATTAAAGTACAAGAAAGCCCCTGCCGTACTTGCGTGGCAGGGGCTTTCTTGTACTTTAATTTATAGTTTTATTATTGCGACCACTCCGTTGGCTCCCGGTCCCAGCGGTGGTTCTTCAACTCGGCCAGCAGGTCCTGCGGCAGCCCTTTGCCGTCGCTGTAAGAGGTGTTGGCCTGCACGTGGTTGGCTTTGCGCATGCCCGGTATGGTGGTGCTGATCTGCCTGTTGCTAAGTATAAACCGTAGCGCCATCTCCGCCATTGTCATGCCTTGTGGTAGCAGTGGCTTTAGCCTGTCAGCATGGTCTACGCTGGAGTTCAGGTTTTCGGGTACGAAGTAGGTGCTGCGCCAGTCGTCTTCCGGCCAGGTGCTTTCCTTGGTGATGTTGCCGGTGAGGGTGCCCTCATCAAACGGCACACGGGCGATGATGCCGATGTCCAGCTTCTCGCAGAGCGGGAACAGTTGATCTTCCGGAGCCTGATCGAAGATGTTGTAAATTACCTGCACAGCGCTGATATGGCCGGTTTCCAGTGTCTTCAGCACGTTGTTTGGCTCCCAGCGGTTCACGCTGATGCCCATGTGTCGGATTTTACCGTCTGCCTTCAGCTGCTCCACAGCGCGCTGCCACTCTTCCTGCTCGGCCCAGGCGTCTTCCCACACATGAAACTGCTGCAGGTCTATCGTCTCCACACCCATATTTTTCAGGCTTTTCTCGGTGTACTCCATAATGTGGCTTGCCGGGAAAACGTCCTCCAGTTTAAAGTGCGACTTGGAAGGCCAGGTAAAGTTTTTCGGTGGAATCTTGGTGGCGGCATAAAGCTGTTTGCTCGACTGCCGCTTGAGCAGCCTGCCCAGCAGTTCCTCACTGTGGCCGGCACCGTAGCCCCAGGCCGTGTCGAAAAAGTTGCAGCCGTTCTCTACGGCCAGGTCCAGCGAGCGCTCCGACTGTGCGTCGTCTGACTCCGTCCAGCCGGCCATGCCCCACATGCCATAGCCCACTTCGCTGATGTTCCAGCCTGTGCGGCCAAATCGTCTGTATTGCATTGTTATGTTTGTTTCTGTTGATTAGTAAAGCCAGTATCTATACTTACGTTGTGTGCCAGTCTAACGGCGTGATCCACGTGATCGATAAAGAAATGCTGCCAAAGTAGTTTGTAGTTCTGATAGCTTAGAAGGCGCTCTGTTCCGGGGAAGCGCTCTTCGTTTTAAAGCGATACCTGCGCGCGCCACGCGCCATCGCTGTCTCTCAAAGCGCCGGCGAGTGAATTAAAAGAAACTTGCGCTTTGAGATGCTAGTATATAACAACACCTGCTACAGCAGCATCCAACCAGTAACCCGTACTTGATGAACCCTAACATAGCACCCATACTTGAAGAGGTAGCGGCAAAATTCTCGCAGGTATACTTTGTTTACCACCCTGAAAAGGGGCGGTTTCAGTACCTGAACCCTGCCTTTACAGCTTTGTTCGGGCTACCGCTGGAGGATGTAGTAGACTCGCCTGGGGCGCTGTTGGATAAGGTGCACCCCGAGGACGTTGATTTTGTGCGGGAGCATTATAAACTGTTGCTGGCCGGGAAAGTGCAGGAGCACCTGGAGTTCCGGTTCATGGTTACTGCCGGGGGCTATAAATGGATCTGTGTTTCCGCTGCCCCGGCAAGTTCCATGAACGGCGAGACAGGCATGGTTGCAGGCTATGCAGAGGATATCACGGGTAAAAAAGCCTACCTGAACAATGTGCTCAAGTTTAACGCCAAGAAAAATTCCACGCTGGAAATACTGTCGCATGACTTGGCGGCCCCCTTCGCCAACATACAGGGCGCCATCAACCTGATTGAGGAGCAACTGGAAAACAGCGACCAGGATATAACACAGGCCATCGGTTTCATCAAGCAGGATTCGAAAAGAGGGTCTGACATGATCCGCGACTTTGTGGACAACGAGTTCCTGGAGTCATCGCAGGTGGTGCTGCACATGGAGCGGATTGACTTAGCGGAGAAAATACAGACGGTGATAGACAGTTACCGCGAGCGGACGCATCTTGTGTCGAAGGAGTTTCGGTTTGATCCGGTGGAGAAGCCCATCTTTCTGTACCTCGACGAGATGAAGTTTATGCAGGTGGTTAATAACCTGATTTCCAATTCTATCAAGTTTACGAACGACGGCGGCATAATTACGGTGGCGCTCGAGGATAAGGGCAAAACGGTGTTGGTTTCGGTGGCGGACAACGGCATCGGCATCCCCGAGGATTTAAAGCCCCATCTCTTCGATAAGTTCAGCAAGGCTCGCAGGCGCGGCATCAAAGGCGAAAAAAGCATTGGCCTGGGCATGTCTATCATCAAAAACATAGTGGAGTTGCACCGGGGCCGCATCTGGTGTGAGAGCGTAGAGAACCAGGGAACCACTTTTTATGTGGAACTCCCGGTTGGTTAATTACCTGCCGTTTATTCTTTCGGCTATACTTCTGGGTTTGGGGTGCCTGCCGTAGCTGGAGGCATAGGCTTTGGTAACCTCTGCACCGAATAGGAGAATCACAGAGGAGTAGAACACCCACAGCAGCAGCACCACCAGCGAGCCAGCCGCCGCATAAAGGCCCGCGATCCTGATGCTGCCCAACACGTAGTTGATGATCTCCTTACCGATCAGAAAAAAAATGGAGGTAATGAGCCCACCCACAAGCGCATCTTTCCACGAAACCTTCACGTCGGGCAGTATCTTAAGTACCGCCGTAAAGAAAACAAAGACGATGAGGAGGTAGAACACGGTGTTGATGGCACGCACGGCACCGGAGAAGTACTCCTCAAACGCATACTTTAGCTGCTCGTCAAACATGGTGATGGTGGTATCAAGCAACAAGCTAAGCGTGAGCAGCAAACCCAGGCCGATCACCATTCCCAGCGTAATCAGCCGGTGTTTCACTATCCGCAGAATACCCAGGTTTCGCTTGGGTTTTACCTGCCACACCGCATTCAGCGCCTTTTGTATAATTAAGAACATGATGGAGGAGCTTTGCACCACCACCACAATACCAAACAGCACACCCCAAAACCCCGCTGGAACCTCCAGGGCATTCTGTATCACCACGTTTACCTGCTCCGAGGCCTCCACGCTTACAAGGCTCCGCACCTCTTTCACAATCTCTTTCCGCACCGTATCCTCCGAAAAAAAGGCAGAGCCGATGAGGGTGATGACAATGGAGATGGCAGGCAGCGAAAAGATGGTGAAGAAGGCAATGGCAGCACTGTGTACAACAGGTTCTCCGTTGCGGAAATTCCGCTTTACCTCTTTCAGTATGCTCCAGGCTCTCTTAAAAAAACTCACGTACGCAATAGCTTAAAATAAAGGGCAGGGGGTAAGGGCTGTCCGTTTACACAACGGGCAAAAAGCTTTGATGTTTAGTGTGGAGAGGGAAATACACGGGCGCAGCCGATGTGAGCCACCTGCGCCTGTGCCTGAATCAGGCGCTGATGCTGGCGCCCAGTTGCTTCAGGATGCCAAGCTCATCGGAACTGCCCCAGCGCTCCACTATTTTTCCGTTCTCGAAGCGGGCAATCTGCACCCCGCGTGCGCTGATCTTTTTATTTGTGGGCGCAATGCCCATAAAGTCTCCTTTGTGCGTGCCTGTTACCGTGTAGGCAATTGATATGTTTTCATCGTCGGCCACCAGCTGGTCTACCTCCACCTTTAAATCAGGAAAGGCTGCCCGAAACGTTGTGAAAAAGTCGATAAAGCCCTGCGGTCCCGGTCCCTGTTCTGGGGCAGGGTCATGGTCTACCACGTTTGGGGCCATCAACTCCTTGAATCTTTCGAGGTTGCCGCTGTTAATTGCTTCGCCAAACTGCTGCTGGGTTTGAATGTTGTCTTGCTTGCTCATAGTTGGGTGTCTGGTATATACTTATGAGTTACGCGCTGACGTATGTGGGGTTCGCAGAAAGTGCCTCTACAGAATTATGCACATTTTTGAGTAAGATAGATAAGCTTTTTATAATTGGATATTTTAAAGCATAGACTATATTGGATTTATGGACAGGCAGGTAATGTGCTTCTGTAACTACTACCAAGGCAGGTGGTGCTAAAATAAGTAGACTCAGTTGCTTTCAGCCAATGTTATAACCATTTGTTTTATTTTGATGCTGCTGTTGCTTTGCACTGGTATTTAATCTTACTTTAAGCGTTATTTTACTATACCAAGCATTCAAGCTGATTTAGGTAGACTTAAGTAAGCCGGAATTGTACAAACCGATCAATGAAAGCCATACGTGTACTACTTAAAAGTGACAGCAAAACCGGCTTATTTCAGTCTTTAAGTTTTTGCTTTATGAAAGTGATGCGCCGCCGGGAAACACGAGGCGCCTCAACGACTATCGTTAAAGCAGCTTGTTAAGTATAGTATTTTAGTTATAAAAGGAATAGAAGTAAGCACTCCACACAAATTGAAAAATGATGCGCTCCGGTAGAAGTATAGGCTTCTATGAGAATATGATGAAGTATTCTCTTGATTTGATCTGCTCCATCGACCGGAATGGACGCTTTGTATATGTGAACGATGCCAGCGAGCATATACTTGGGTACAGCAGCGAGGAGATGCTGGGCCGCCACTATTTCGCTTTTATTCCTCCCGACGAGCATGACCGGACGCGTGCCGTGGCGGAGCAGACCTTGGCGGGTTTGAAAACAACCACCTTCGAACATAATTGTATTCATAAATCAGGTCAGTTGGTGCCAATGCTCTGGTCTATGGTTTGGTCTGAAGACGATGAGGTGTCCTTTTGTACTGGCCGCGACATTAGTGAACTGATGCTTGCCAGGCAGAAGCTTCGCGAGAAAGACGACTTGCACCAGGCCCTGATCAGCCACGGCACCGATATGCTGGCGTTGTTTGATGCGCAGGGAACGTACCTCTACAGTGCGGGCTCTACGCTGAAAGACCTGGGCTACCTGCCCGAGCACCTCATCGGCCGCAGTGCCTTCGAGCATTTGCACCCTGATGATGTGCCGAGAGTGGAGGAAAGCCTTGCAAAGCTGCTGAGCGAACCTTCAAAAATCAGGAAGCAGGATTTTCGTTACAAAAGTGCTACAGGCGAGTGGCGGTGGCTTGAAACCACGCTGACCAACCAGTTGCACAACCCGCACATCAAGGCTTTGGTTGCCAACTCACACGATGTAACCGAACAGCGAAGAAGTGCGAACGAACTTACTAAAAGCGAGCAGCAGTTCAGGGCTTTGTTCGATAACAACCCGGATGTGGTGATGATCGAGAACGAGCAGGGCATTATCCTGGATATTAACCTGGCTGGGGAATCCCTCCTCAACCTGCCCAAGCAGGAGATAGTAGGCCGTCATTACTCGGACATGCTGCCGCCTGAATCTAAATCTGTATGTGCTGATTACCTGCGACAGGCGTTTGAGGGGCAAACTGTAAAAATGGAGCTGGCGCTGCACTATGAGGGTGTGGGAATGACCATACTCGACATTACCAAAATTCCCGTTTCCCTGAACGGGAAAGTAGTGGCCGTGTACAGTATTGTGAAAGACATTACAGCGGTAACAAATTCGCACAACACCGTTAAGCAGCAGGCAAAAAAGCTGAACACGCTTTTCCAAAGTATAAAAGACGCGTTCTGCATCATCGGTAAAGATTGGACATACACATACGCCAATCACGAGTTTGATCGAATCCTGAATCCCTACCAGCAGGATATTATCGGTAAAAATATCTGGGATGTTTTTCCTGATGGAAAGAAAAGTATTTTTTATCAGCAGTATACGTACGCCATGGAGTCCGGGAATGCGGTTAGTTTTGAGGCATACTCCCCAGAACTGGAGCTGTGGCTGGACCTGAAAGCTTACCCATCGGAAGAGGGGCTGCTGGTGTATTTCAGCGACATTTCGGAAAAAGTGAAGGCGAAGCAGGAGCTGGAAAAGCTGTCGCTGGTTGCCAGCACCACTACAAACGGTGTTATCATAACCGACCCTGACCGCAGAATTGAGTGGGTGAACGAGGGCTTTGTAAACCTGACGGGCTACAGCCTGGAAGAAGCCCTGGGCAAGCGGCCATCGGAGCTACTGCATAGCAGCAACTCTAACACATCGGAGTTTGAGTTGATGAAAGAAAAGATGCTGAACGGAGAGCCCGTGGCTTTTGAAATACTGAACTACAGGAAGGATGGAGAGGAGATCTGGCTTTCAGTGCAGGTAAATCCCATCCGGGACCAGGAGGGCAGGCTGCAGCGGTTCATCACCACTCAGACAGACATTACTGCGCTTAAAAATTCGGAACTGGAGCTCTCTGAACTTGCAAAGGACTTGTACCGCCACAACCGCGACCTGCAGCAGTTTACGTACATCGTGTCGCACAACCTGCGGGCGCCTGTTGCCAACGTAATGGGCCTCTCGGACTTGCTTCTCAAGTTTAACAGAGATTCGGAGATGTACGATAAGTCGTTGGTTAACCTGAAAAGAAGCGTTACGCAACTCGATGTTGTGCTGAAGGACCTAAGCGCCATCCTCTCGATCCGGGACAGCAAGCACGTGCTGGAGCAGGAGCAGATTGAGCTGGGCCTGAAGTGCCAGCAGGTATTGGAAAGCCTTCGGGAGCCCCTGCAAGCCTGTGGCGGTAGTGTAACCCTCGACATAAAGCAAGACACGTACGTGCGCGGAAACAGTGCCTACCTATACAGCATCTTCTATAACCTGCTGACCAATGCCATCAAGTACCGCGCAGCTGATCGGCCGCTGGAGATCAGCGTAAAGCTCTACGGCGACACGCGGCTGGGCAAGTTTCTGGCGATCACCGACAACGGAACCGGCTTTGATATGACTCGCGCGGGAAAGGATGTTTTCAAACTTTACAAGCGTTTTCACGCGACCGCCGACGGCCGTGGAATCGGTTTATACCTGACGAGAGCTCATCTAGAGGCCATGGGCGGAAGTATAAAAGTAGACAGCCAGATAGGCATCGGCACCCGTTTCCTGCTCCAACTGAAGTAAGCGTAGCAGCTGCCACCTGGTGGTGGCGATAAAGGACCAAAGCCGGACTGCCGAAGTGTGAAGGAACAAAGTATAAAAAGCTCGTGCGTGCAGTTTAATAACAAGTAAAAAGTAACTGTACTGTGCAGGTTTTGCGTATGGCATATCCAAAAGTAAATCTGTTTTTTACCTAACCGTACCACCTGATGGATTCCAAAATCGCTCCTATACTTGCACAACTCCAGAACAAGCAAACCACAGTTTCGTGGCAGGCCCTGCTGGCCGATGTTATCGACGCATTCGACTGCTCCACCGGTACGCTCCACACCCTAAATAAAACCACAGGCTTGTTGGAACTGCAGGCGCACCAAGGCATTCCGCCGTTCCTGCTGCCCAAGATGGAGCAGATACCGATCGGCAAAGGCATGGCCGGCATTGCGGCTGAGCGCAAAGAGCCGGTGGAAATGTGCAACCTGCAAACCGACGGCTCAGGTGTGGCGCGCCCGGCTGCCAAAGAGACAAAAGTGGAAGGCTCCATCGCAGCACCCATGCTGCTGGATGGCGAACTGTACGGCACCCTGGGCATTGCAAAACCCGTTCCCTACGATTTCACCGAGGAAGAATCTAAGGCGTTGATGCAGATCGGGGAGGAGATGAGCCGGTGTATTCGGGCTACGTCTGAGCAAGTATAAGTAGCGGGGTAAGCTGCGAAGTTAAATAATGCTTAAACTATTTGCTCTGCCTGCAAAGTACCCACCCCTGCCCCTCCGAGGAGGGAATTATCTATAGAGGTATAAAGTCCCCTCGCCCCTTGGGGAGAGGGTTAGAGAGAGGGGTGTTTTTCTACTCTTTTTAGCTGCTGTTTAATGCTGGTTACGGTTCATCCTCCAGCTCCCAATCACCTAATGTTTCACTTCCAGCTTTGGAGCGCTCACGGCCGCGAGGCCCCGACCTGGGGGTAGGGGCCCTCGATAAGGGCATCGCGCTGGGACCTTTTCTTTGCTCGCTTTGCTTTGCAATCCCGCTCCCGCGGGACCGAAAAACTCCAAAGGCACTCAACCCAAGGACTGATATCAGCTCCAGTAGCCACTGCTTTTGCTATGCACTTTAAGCTAAGTCCCCCTTTGAAGGGGGTAGGGGGATGTTTATGCTTCTACAGAAACTCCCCCTCCTGTTTTTAGGAGAGGGCTGGGGTGAGGTAGATTCCCCTCCTCAGAGGGGCAGGGGTGGGTTTACACTGGCAGTTGAAACGCCTTCCAGTCGCTAGTCACACACCTTCGCTTTTACCGTACAAAATCACCTCAAAAAGTATAAATCCTAATCAACCACTAAACAAAAAAGGGTGGTGCCGGACTAACCAGCACCACCCTTTTTTATACTTGCCCTTCCCGCACATCACCTTCAAAAGGCAATCAGGGAAAAGCCTTATTACTTATTCGGTTGCGACTTTGGAACCGGGAAACCACGGTCACGCATCAATGCATCGATCTTGGCGTCGCGGCCACGGAACAGACGGTATGCCTCTGCCGGGTCCATGGAGTTGCGCGGGGCAAACAGGTACTTGCGCAGCTTGGCTGCTACCTCTTTGTCGTAGAAACCGCCTGGTGCCTCCTCAAACGCCTCAGCTGCGTCAGATGTCAGCACATCGGCCCATAGGTAGCCGTAGTAACCGGTGGCATAGCCTTCGCCGGAGAACACGTGGCCGAAGTGCGGCGAACGGTGACGCATTACAATTTCTTCCGGCATGTTAAGCGCCGTTAGTGTCTCTCTCTCGAACTTGTCTGGGTCAATGCCTTCCGGGTCTACGGTGTGGTACTTCATGTCCATCAGGGCAGAGGCCAGGAACTCTGTAGTCTCGAAACCCTGGTTAAATGTAGAGGCCTTCTTTATCTTGGCTACCAGTTCAGCCGGCATTGGCTTGTCGGTTTCGTGGTGGCGCAGGAACTGGTTGATCACTTTGTCGGTAGACAACCAGCGCTCCAGCAACTGCGACTGGAATTCGGTATAGTCGCGCACGCCGCCGTTCAGGGTCGGGTACTTCACGTCAGAGGCAAAGAAGTGCAGCGCGTGGCCGAACTCGTGGAAGAACGTGGTGGCATCATCCCAGGAAATCAGCGTCGGCTCGCCAGGGGCGGGCTTTACGAAGTTCGAGTTATTAGAGGCCAGCACTGTTTCTTTCCCATCAAAGGTGGTGTGGCTGCGGTACGTGGTGGCCCAGGCGCCTGAGCGCTTGCCCTGGCGTGCAAATGGGTCGAGGTACCAAAGGCCGATGTGCTCACCGGTGGTTTTGTCCGTCACTTCCCATACTTTCACATCCTCATGGAAAACAGGAACAGAGCCTTCCGGTACCGGCGTGAAGTTGTAGTTGAACAACTCACCAGCGGTAAAGAACAGCGCCTGAGTCAGGTTGTCGAGCTGCAGGTACTGCTTCACCTCGTTTGAGTTCAGGTCATACTTCTGCTTGCGCACTTTCTCGGCATAGTAGCGGTAATCCCAGGGAGCGATCTTGATTTTCTTTCCCTCGGCTTTGGCTACTGCCTGCATGTCTTTCACTTCCTCATCCACGCGGGCGAGGGCAGCCGGCCATACCTGGTTCATCAGGTCCATGGCGCGCTCCGGTGTTTTGGCCATGCGGTTCTGCAGGCGCCACTCGGCATAGTTATCATGGCCTAACAACTGCACACGCTCATCGCGCAGCTTCAGAATTTTGGCAATGTTGGCGTTATTGTCGTACTGATCGGCGTTATCGCCGCGGCTGTAGTAGGTGTTCCATACTTTCTCGCGCAACTCGCGGTTGTCGGAGTAGGTCAGGAACTGGTCCATCGACGAGCGGGTGTTGGTCACGGCGTACATGCCTTCCTTGCCACGGTCGGCAGCAGCTTTGGCCGCTGATTTCACAAACGACTCCGGCAGGCCGCTTAGCTGGTCTTTGGTGAGGTAGGTCACGTAGTTTTCCTCGTCGGCCAGCACGTTGTTCGAAAAGGAAGTATAAAGCGACGAAAGCTCCTTGTTGATGGCAGCGTATCGCTCTTTGGCAGCCGCGTCAAGGTTGGCGCCCTCCATCGCGAAGCCTTCATACACTAAGTCCACCACGCGCTGCTGATCGGCTGGCAGCGGGTTCTTTTTTGAGTTCTCGTAAACCGTTTTGATGCGCTCGAACAACTTTGTGTTCTGCGAGATCTTGGAAGAGAACTCCGACAGTTTCGGTGCCAGTTCTCCCTGAATCTTGCGGAACTCCGGCGACGATACGTTGCTGCTCCAGATGCCGTAGTACGTCATAGCGCGGTCCAGCTCTTCGCCTGCTCTTTCCATGGCCACAATGGTGTTCTCGAAAGTGGCAGGCTCAGGGTTGTTAGCAATGGCTTCGATCTCGGCCAGGTTCAGCGCCATACCGCGTTCAACAGCCGGCTTCAGGTCAGCCAGGTTCATTTTGTCGAAGGCAGGAACGCCGCCGTAAGGGCCTTTCCACTCGGCCAGCAGCGGGTTGGTTTCAGCCTGCTTTTGTTCTACGGAGGTCTGCATTTGCGTTGTTTTTTCCTGTGTTTGTACAGAGGTGCAACTGGCCAGCGCCAGCACGGCAAACAAGCCAGATGCCTTGCCTGCTTTTATAATCGGGTTTCCCATAGGTTGTTTGGTGTGGTATAAATTTGCCTTATCAGGCCTTGTTTGAGATAAATCAGAACACAAGGTACAAAAAATGCGCCAGAGTAAGTTTCTGCCAGATCCGCAGCAACAGGAGGCAGGTGCCGTAATAATTTGGCAAAGGCACAACCCGTCCTCACTGCCGCATCGTACAACCAACTAAAAACTAGACGTATGAGCCCACTAAAGATAATAAACACCATTGCCATACCCGCAGCTGTTGTCATTTTAGGAATTCGTTTATGGCGCCTGCTTTAAAGCAGTAGAAATTTAAAATTCAGGAGTGCCTGCTTCGGGCACCGCATTAACTTTAAAGAAAAGCCTTGCAGCGGAAACTGCAAGGCTTTTCTTTTAATCAACAAGTATGGCTGACGTATTGTGCAGCCTATACTTTAAATAGTTGGTGTGCCTCCTGTTACCTGCACCGTGGAGCCCGTCATGTAGCTGGAGTCCTGCGAGGCCAGTAGCACGTAGATCGGTGCCAGTTCGGCAGGCTGCCCCGGGCGCTTGAGCGGCACGCTCTTTCCGAATTCCTTCACCTTGTCTTCCGGCATCGTGCTCGGGATGAGCGGCGTCCAGACAGGGCCCGGTGCCACGCAGTTCACCCGGATTCCCTTATCGGCCAGTATCTGCCCCAGGTTTGCCGTAAAGTTCTGAATCGCGCCTTTGGTAGCCGCGTAGGCCAGCAGCACCGGTGATGGCTTATAGGCGTTTACAGAGGTGGTGTTCACGATGGTGCTGCCGGGCTTCATGTGCGGTTCTGCAGCCTTGCACAGGTAAAACATGGCGTAGATGTTGGTGCGGAACGTGCGGTCCCACTCGTCGCTCGGAATGTCCTGCAGCTTTTCGCGCGCCATCTGGAACGCAGCGTTGTTCACCAGCACATCAATCTGCCCAAACTCCTCCACGGCCCGCTGCACAATGCTTTTGCAGTGCTCCTCCTCGCTGATATCGCCGGGAACCAGTACCGCTTTACGGCCGGCTTCTTCCACCAGGCGCGCGGTTTCCTTTGCGTCCTCGTCCTCATTTAAGTAGGAGATCAGCACATCGGCTCCTTCGCGGGCAAAGGCAATAGCCACGGCACGGCCAATGCCGGAGTCGCCGCCGGTGATGATAGCTTTGCGTCCTTCCAGTTTGCCCGATCCTTTATAGGTTTTCTCGCCATGGTCGGCGTCCGGTGTCATCTCTTCCTCTGTGCCCGGCACATCCTGCTCCTGCTGCGGAAAAGGCGGCTTGGCATATTGGTCTTTCGGGTCTTGCATGTTCGGTTTGTTTTCGTTGTTCTGGCTCATAATTGTTTTGTTTAAGTAGGAGTAGACGCGTAAAACACTGCCCTGTTTTTGGAAATGCGCCTATACTTGGTGAACGGAAAGCTGGAACGGGAGAACGGCCCAGGTTGAGGAGCAAAAATAGCCGCGGCAGGAGAGGGGATAGATTCGGAATTGTACCTTATTTTTGCCTGCATGAACTCCGTTAAACTGAGCGCCAACTACCGCCTGTACGCTTTCTCCGACTACCAAAGTATGAAAGCTGCCCTGCCGTACATGCGCAGCGTGAAGCTGGCGAAGCGGTTTACAGAACTGGAGGAGCAGGAAATCAGGGGCTTTGTGTGGCGCAGCAGCGGGCAGGGCTATACTAATTACCTCAACCCGATCAGCACGCACCGCGCCAAACCCTCCGCCATGGATTCCTTCATCACTGCATTGCAACTGCTGTACAAAAGCAACGGCTATTCAGCCAGGTACGTGGTGGTGGAGCGGGGGTGAAGCACTGCTGTTAGGTTGATAAGGAGCACAATGCCTTTAATTTGCTAATCGGCAGCATAAATAAAAATATTTCAATCTATTGTCAGTAAAATGAGGCTATATGTAAAATCAATTTGTAACTTAAGCTTGAATTACATCATCCAGTAAGCTGCTACAGGTTCGTTGCCATACTTGCAACAGCTTATAAGATTTCACCTTCTACTACACAATAATTGAAAACAAACTAAAAACTCTATGCTACACTTAATTTGGTCAACACTAAACATTATAATTTTACTGTACTTTTTTTATTTGCTTGTCGGATTTATAGCAAAGGGCAGACAGATCTTTAATCCTAAATTTAAAGTTGTTTCAGCCATCATACTGGTTATTGGTGTTGTGCAGATCGCTTCGGCTTCTTCCTCAAAGAAAAATATGCACCAATTCATCATCACTGACGATTATGACCAACAGAATGAGGTCATCATAAAAAAAGTGCTACTTGAAGACAATCTAACGCTTGATATTAACATGTATGTGAAGTATTCGGCTGAGCAAAATAACTATATACCCGTAGAGAGCAAAAGCTATTTGACTGGGTTCGTTTCTGGCTACGAATGGGAGTTAAAATCAATTCAGGCACGCAACTTAGACCCGAATAAAAGTGCAGACTTTACAGCAGACGGTATCCTCACATGGAAACTATTTGGCATCAATATCTACAATGAAACAAAGGTTTTTAGAGGAGTTATAAAAGAGGAACTATAACCTAGAAAAGCCAGCTCACCTGAATGGCAACAGTCATGGTAAGTACTCGCTTTTAAATAAAATCCTGCATAAAATTCAGCTTAGAGTATACTTGCAATGTTATTGCACTACAATTTAACTACTCATAAGTAGGCTGTTGGTGAGAATTCACTTACTCCGTCTCTTAAAAACAAAAATGCCTGGCAAATCTTCATCTGCCAGGCACTTTTGTTTTACTGTCCCCTGCCGAACCTCATGGTTTAAAGCGATTTAATTGGCTTATAAATGACAGTAAAAAAATTTAAGCAAGCTGTTGTTTAAGTAATAGAATGAAGCAACGCTACTTAATATGTAGTCTTACATCAACGGTTTATCTGCAACGCATAGCAACAGCATTATAATTCTGGGCGACCATAAGGTAGAACCTCCTGCTGAATACACCTTGGTTAGCTTGAATAGGCACATTCTAGGTAGTTAGACAAGGTCTGGAGACCTAATTGCTTCTGGCAAAGTTAAGATTGTGGAAAAGGCTTACCTGCAGGGTCTGGTTGTGCTCAAATACAACACCGTCTGCCTTCTGCACGATCTGTTTCAGGTAACCAAGTTCCACTGCTGCGCCGGAGCTAATTTTATACCCTAACGCCACATAGGCCCTGTTCTGGTCAAAAATGTTCTTCCTGACATTCTTGCCGAAGCCAACAAACACCTCATCGTAAGCCGCCAGGAAAAGCTCTCCTGGCTCCAGCGTATTTCCACTGAATGGTAGCGTTGCTTTTAGCATGTAGCGGGCCCGGTTCAGGTACGTATAAGCACTCGCCTCTGGCTGCCTGACCCAGCGCTGCTCCAGGCGGTAGCGGTGCGACAGGCCCAGTCGGGCAAGAGAGCCCTGTAACTGAAGCTGCTGGTATATGCGCTGCTCCGGGAAAGTACCAGCCGCGGGATAATCTCCGTAAGGGTGCGTTTCTATAAAGCCATACCCGAGGGTAAGCATGGCGCCGGGCGTCAGGTTGTAATTAACTCCTGTCCGGATAAGTAGCTGCTGCGGATCTGCTATAATGTTGTGACGACGGAGCTGAACTTCGGTATGCACCCCCCACCTGTCCGAAAGCTTGTGGTCTCCGAAGTACATGTACCATCCGTTGTTGTTGTAGTCCTTGATGCGGGGCTGCTGGGCAGAGGCAACGTTTAAAAGTAGATCGGGAGAAAGTAGCGCGCAGGCTAGTAATAGAAGACTAAGTAAAAATTTCATGTTGGCAATTTGGGGCTATAAAATTTCAAATAAAAATTTTTAGAAACAGGGGCGCCTGCTTCGCTTGTTTTAATGTTGCTCCGTGGCCTGTTCCGGAGGCAACTAACTCCCCTAATAAAATACTGCTTAAATTACCTCGCCCCATTCAGCTTGAACATGATACCTGCTGTATGGTTTATAGGAAGCAGGTTTATAGCTGCAATCGAGCATCAGGATGCCAGGCAATGGCAAATGGGATGTAGCATTTTTTTGATAAATTTGAGCTGTTAATAGAATGGCTTATCACAATACAGATAGTATGAAAGACAGTAAGGTTCTGAATTATATAGAAGAGGTATTAGAAAACATGCCAGCTGACTGGTTGCGGCTTACAACCCACCGGCTGGATATTTACAACGAACAATTAGCCAAAACACAATTCCTGGAGCAGTTTGAAGCTTTGTTTGCCGCGCGTAATGCTGAGACAGCAGCACTCAGTGCGCTACCCACGGCTTTCGATTATATCCGGTTGGGTCACCCCTTGTCTACCGTGCTGGAGTGGGCAATTGCCAGCCTGCACAACCTGAAACCGGAAAATGTAATCAGTTTCTCCTCCCGGACGATGCCTGTTTTAGCCGTTCTAAGGAAAAATTTACTGACGCATAAGAACACCCGAATTGTTTATACCGGCGAGCTACCCGACTTTTTTGAAGCGGAAGTACTGGCGCATGTCTATGGGTATAAGTTTGAACTTAAGCGCGTGGAGAAGTTAGAGGAGCTTACTGCGTTTGACGGAAGCACCGTTTTCTTTTCACAAGAGGCTGAAGTGGGGCAAGCTACCCTCACCCCAGCTATTGACTTCTATGTAAGTGTTCATGCTGACCTGGGAAGTGTTATACTGGTAAATGGGGAACAGAATAACGGGTACGTTTCAGAAATCCAGCATGTCAGAAGAAGAGAGAGCATTGCCATGACGCCGGCCAATTGCTTCGCTGCCTTGCAACTGCTGTTAAAGAAGCCTTCTGTTGATCAAGACAATGGTGACGCCGGAGCAAACAAAGCACAGGTACGGAATCTGATCAAGGAGATCACCGGCACCAATACAAAGCCGCTGGTTGGTTCTTCCGGACTGTCTATTCAATATGCTATTATGATGGGGCTTGTTCATGATGCCCTGGAAAATCATACAGGAAAGGCCATCAGGTTTGTTGTTCCTCCGAACTGCTACGGTGGTACAAACGACCAGGCAAGACGGATAGCTGCTGTTCTGGACAATGTGGAAGTGGTGGATTTACTCGTTGACGGTGATAACAACATGGTCCAGAGTATAGACACGGTGCTGGAGAAAATTGCCAGCCAGGATGCTGTTCCGTACATTATCGCAGAAATTCCGACAAACCCTAGAGTCGAAGTTCCGGACCTCGAAAAGTTAAGGGAGGTGCTGAGCAAAGCGCGTAAGACGGCAACTGGGGAAGTGGCTGTTGATCCGGTTTTTATTCTGGACCAGACCTTCTGCCCGAATGTGCAATTTGTAAGTAAAGACGGCATACTCTCCACGGTCAGGGCTGTTTCCTACGTTAGCGGATCGAAATTCCCGAGTGGCGGAAAAGCTACAGCCGGCTACTGTGTAGCAAACACCAAAGCCGAAGCCCTGTTGGAAAAGATAGAGAAGCATCTGACGCTTTGCGATAACGAGGCGACCGATCTTCAAATGGAGATACTGGCAGAACAACTGCCTTCCATGAACCAGCGGATTGAGGCGGCCTACAGGAATACGCGTGCGTTTGTAAACTTCATAAAGGATACGTTGCCGGAGGCGAAAATCAACTTTGTTTCAGAGGAACTGGCACAGGAAGGGTTTACGCCATCCGTGTTTTCGCTGGATCTTCCGACAAAGGGGAACACGGCTGAAGAAAGGGAAGCTTACAAGCGGGCTCTGAATGATAAGTTGATCTCTATGATGATCGGGGAAATCCCTCATGAAAGTAAATACTGTGTAAGCTATGGACAGCTAAAGGGAAGTTACTGGACAATACCTGCCACCTCCACGCAAGGAACGACCAAAGAAGCCGACAAAGATTACATTGCCCGGGTATCATTGTCCCCAGACATGGATCTTGAACTTCATAAAAAAGTCTTTTCAGATTTTGTGGAGCAGATTTAAGGCTGGTGTAAGGATATAGCACCGCGCCATGTATTCTTCAACTCTGCCATGCAACTGTAGTACAAGACAAAGGGTATTCAGCCTAGTATGTGGTGGAGCCCGGGGTAGGGGAGATTGAGGAGTGTCCAGATAAGATTCTGGCGCAAGCGTCCGCTTGTGCCTTGCTTTGCCAACAGCTATGTGCGTTCCCAAGCAAAGTATCCTGACAAGTTTATACCTAGGCCATAGCTGTTCCTGTTAAAGCAGGTTGATTTTGGCACACGCAGACGCTTGCGCCAGGAATAGTTGTGGCGCTGGGCTTATTCAATTAACATGATGTCCAGCAGCCCTTTTTCTCCGGCATAGTCGCGTGCGCTACTGTAGGTAAAATCTTCAGGGCTGCTCACAAAGCCTGCTTCTACCGGATTCTGATGAATATAGTCCAGCTTCTGCTGGAGTAATGCGTTGTTATGCAGTTCTATCGGGTGGTTGTGCTGCTGCCAGAACTGAAAACCCTTGTTGTTCCCGTTCTTCTTGCCCGCCCGCTCCATGAGCCACAGCAACCACTCCTTCCTGCTCTCCTGCGGGTTTTCGTTTATTGCCTTTTTAAGTTGATTTGAAGTATGGCTTTTCAGGTCACGCATAATATCCTGTAACGGCTCTTGCTGGCTACCCACAACCAGGTGCACATGGCTCGTCATGATGCAGTAGCCGTACACCTCCAGCCCCTTATTTACCATGCAGTACCTCAGGCTATCGAGCAGCACCAATCGGTATTCGTCGCGGATGAACACATCAAGCCAGTATACTACCGAAAAGCTCACGAAGTATAACTTGTCGTTGTCCCTGAATTTATACTTCCTGCTCATAAACTACAGTTGCTGTTCGGCTATAAATACTGCACTGGCTACGAGCGGGTTCAGTTCGCTTCAACAAATATCAACTCTAAAAACAATACTAACTCTAGCGCAAGCGTCCGCTTGTGCTCCAACAGCTTTGGCTACAGGGCTAGGTAAGGGAAATGTGGGGAATGTAATTTTTGCTTTTTGCAAAGCAAGTCACAAGCGGACGCTTGCGCCATGAATAATTTTAAGTTAACTATATAAGTTTACCTCTAGAAATGAATAAGTTTGAGCTGAGTCTATTGAAGGACTCGCTGAGTTTTAAAATTCACGCTTGAATTATTTTATATGCAAGTTTACTATAAAACTGTTCCTCCGGAAGTATCAATCCCTCCACTCTACCATTATACCTCCCCGGCAGGTATGTTTGGCATGACTCAGAATGGTGCATTATGGTTAACTAATCTTCTGTACATGAACGATACTTCTGAGTATACATGGGCACTGAATTGTATCAAGGAAAAGCTTAAACTGTATGAAGTAGACATAGAAATTGTTTCAGAAAATTCATTTACATCTACAATTTACGCCCGTAGCCATGGGGTTGAAGCATATATTGATTTGGCAAATTTAAATAAAGAAGTGGGAGCATTTTCATTTTCGCTCTCTCAGCGTAAGGACTCACTAAGCCAATGGAGAGGTTATTGCCCTCGTGGTGGGTATGCTATTTCATTCTATGATGAAGGAAACTATGAATATTCGCAGCTTTCCCAAATGATTAAAAAGCATAGTTTATACATTGGTAAATGCTTATACACTGATGACGAATATGAAGTACTAGTGAGTGAGGTGATTATACATCAGGATCTTGCCACATTCCTTTGGTATATGAATGACACTAGGTGGTCTGAGGATGAACTTCAGCGCGCAGAAACCAGAGGTAGAGGTAGATATGAAACGTTGCAGGGTATCCTTGAAAGGATAGTCACTTACGCCCCATTTATCAAGCATCATGCTTTTAAAGATGAGGAAGAATGGCGTATTGTTGCTTTTAGCAATATCCAGCAGTATAAGCATTTAACTAGGTTCAGAGAAGGTAAAGGCTTCATTGTGCCATATTTGGAAATAACATTAATAGAAAAAGATGCTCAAGGAAATTTACCTCCTGTTCAAGTTGGTGAAATAGTTGTAGGCCCAACACCGCACATGGATTTGGCTGTTAATGCCTGTCAACTGTTTAGAAGTGAATTGTCAGGAAGGGTAACTCCCTCGGATATTCCTTATCGAAATTGGTAAAAGCTATTCCTCATTCATATAAGTGTATTTTACCATCCCCTGAAAACAAAAAAGCCTTGTAAGTTATTAACTTACAAGGCTTTTTATGTTGTTAATGTACCCGGAGCCGGAGTCGAACCGGCACGAGTGTAACCTCATTGGTGTTTGAGACCAACGCGTCTACCAATTCCGCCATCCGGGCATGTTCCCCTGTCAGGAACGAGTTGCAAACTTAGATAAACTTTCTTGAATGCGCAACAGGTATTTCTTCTTCAGGTAGTAAGTTTTTACCTCCTTCAGCGCCTCTTCTTTTGTAACGCCATGGAGCTCAGGGTATCGCTGCAAAACGGGCAGCACATCGTTATCTAATTGTGCCGTTACGCCGGTGGTTTTCTCGCCGATCTCGTGCAGTTTGTCCGCATCCATGTCAAACTCCAGCTCCATCAGCTCCTCGTTCAGCTCCATCATCTCCATCAGGAAATCGGAGGGGAGTTCGTTTTTGCCGCCTTCCTCCAGCAGCCCGTGCTCCTTCAGGATGTACTGCATGCGCAGGTCCGGATCGGAGAGGGTGCGGTAGGCGTTGGTGTTCTGGGTGGATAGTTGCAGAATCTCCTGCTGCTTTTCCTGGGGCTCGTTGGCGAAAAAATCGGGGTGGTACTCCCGGCTCAATTTATAGTAAGTGTTTTTCAGGGCTTTCTCGTCCAGCAGGAAGCTTTCGGGTATATTATAGAATTCGAAGTAGTTGCTCATTTATACTTTGGTTTTAAGTAGGCATTGCTCTACAAAGGTACAGAAAGTGCCCCACTAAAGTTTTAAGCTCGGCAGCAGCGCACAATTTTGTATTGAAATAAGACTTTCTATTTAGATTTTTTCTAAATAACTTTGTTCTGAAACTACGTTTAAACATTAACTGCCCTATGTCTCCCATCCGCGTGCTTGTAGCCGATGCCAACCTGCTCATCAGGAAGGGCCTTTCCGTACTGCTGGAGCAGCAGGGGCTGGAGGTGGTGGCAGAGGCCGAAAGTGAGGCGGAGCTGATGCAACTGGTGCAGCAGCACCAGCCAAACGTTGTGTTGCTGGATTGTAACCAGCCGGGCCTGCTGGAGGTCTCCAAAATGCGATCCTTAACAGCGCTTAGCCCAAACACGCACCTGCTCATTATTACAGACGACTGCAGCAAGGAAACAGTGCTGGGGGCATTGGAGGCAGGTGCCACCGGCTATGTGCTGAAGCTGTGCGGGGAGCAGGAGATCCTATATGCCGTGCAGGCCACGGCCCGTGGCGAGCGCTCCATGTGCAGCCATGTGCTGGAGTCGGTGTTCGCCAAAAACGACACACCGCAGGTGCTGCACCCACTTTCAGCCCGCGAAACCGAGATCATCCAGCTTATCGCCGAAGGCAAATCCACCATGGAGATAGCCGACACGCTCTTCCTGAGCCACCACACCATCAACTCCCACCGCAAAAACATCCTGCGCAAACTACAGATTAAGTCTCCCGCCGAAATGATCGTCAAAGCCCTCGACCTGGGCATCATCAAACCAAGCCGGTAAGTTAATTTTGAATAACTGAGTTTTGAATGATTGAATAAAGGAATTTTCAGCATGAATGAAATCCCCTCGCCCCTTGGGGAGAGGGCTAGGGTGAGGGGCATACGCTGGCTTTCAAACTTAGGCAGTTGCACTTGTTGGTCTCTGCGAGCCCGTCGGGTTACAAACCCGACATCATTAAAAGACACAAGTATAAATACTTGCGCCAGCGTAAGTATTGAAGTGAAATTCCCCTCCTCGGAGGGGTAGGGGTGGGTTAATTTCTAAGCAGGTTTTGGGTTGCTTTAAGTTAAGCCTGCATCCGGCCAGACGCTCGCAGGAGCTGCGCACGCTGCGAGGTCTTCAGGCTGTAGCCACTTACTGTTGTCATTTCGAGCACTCCTGAGGCGCGAGCCGAAGAGAGCGAGCGTAGCTCTGGGTAAACTATTCGAAATCCTGAATAGATCTCTCCTTTCGTCGAGATGACACTAGTGGAGTGGAAATGACAAGGAAAGAATTGACACTATTTAATTATTCACTCATCCACTCAATCACTCATTCAAAATTCAAACTTCCACCTGCTGCAGCGACCAGGCTTGTGGTTTATCTGAGAACAGCTTTTTAGTAGCCGGCCATACTTGCCCGAATAATTCTGAATCGCGGTAGGCGTTCAGGTGCGTTTCGGATTGCCAGTGGCTGTAGGTGCTGTACACGTTGGGCTGGTTCACGTCCTGCAACAGCTCCACGTGCTGGCAGCCGTCGAAGGCGCGTATCTTATCTTTTGAGCTGCGGAAGATCTCCAGGAATTCACCGGTTTTCTCCGGCAGAAAAGTCATTCTGACAATGCGAATGATCATGCGTAGCGGGTTGATGTTGTTTAAAAAAATCAGTGACCTGTTGCCTTGTGCTTTCTATACTCCACAATGGCAACGGCCAGGTAGGTGAGGGCGCAGGCACCAAACACGTATTGCAGGTACTGCCTGCCCTCCTGGTAAAACACCAGGGCCATCACAAACAAGGCAAAAGACTCGATGAGCAAACAGGTCTGCCGCACGTTGTGGTGGTTTAAGTGCAGCCGTTTCTCCAGCACAACGAGCGCCAGCACCAGCAGCCCGAGCAGCACCAGTATACTTCCCGATAGCCAGTACTCGTGCGTAAGCTTGTCTGTGCCTTTCAGCAGCAGCACCAGCACCGTCATCAGGTGAACAAAGGTAGCCAGCTTCGGATTGTGCCTCCTCATACTTACTTTATTCGGTTATTCAGTCATTCAAAATTCAGAATTAACCTAACTCCCCGGGTAAAAGCGCACGTTCACCTGCGAGTCGAAACCCAGGCCCAGCAGCTCGGCGGCATGGCCCTTGTTGATGCCGATGGAGAGCTGCCCCTGGCTGTTGTAGGCACAGCAGCAGTCGCCGTCGTCTATCTGGTTGAAGTTCGGGAAAATGCGCCCCACCGTTTCACGGCCAAAGTGGATGGTGAACGTACGGCCATGCGCAATGGTCTCAATGCTGTCGCGGGTGATGTTGGTGATCAGGTTGCCGTAGCGGTCCACGTGAATGACGTGGCCGGTAATGGCGTGGTCGCCGAGGCGCAGCTGGCGGTTCATGAGCCGCACGAAATTGCTGGTGCTCTCGCCGAGCACATCCAGCTCGCCGCCTTTGGCCAGGTACACGGCCACGGGCGCCAGCAGATCCCTGGTGGGAGAGGGCATCAGCGGGTGGTCGGTTTTGAGCTCCACCACCTGTTCGGGCTGCCCCTCAGTAAGCAGGGAGAGCAGGCCGTTATCAGCCATTAAAAAATAATGGCCCTTATACTTTGCCGCATGAAATTTGCCTTGTTTATTGCCGTGGGTATCTACAGCAATCAAATGCACCGTGCCAACCGGGAAGTCCTGGAACACGGAGCCGAAAACATACTCGGCGTGCGCGATGTTGTAAGGCTCAATGGCGTGCGAGATGTCTACAACAGTGAGTTGTGGGTCTAGCGAGATGATTTTGGCCTTTACAGCAGCCACGTAATGGTCGCTATATCCAAAATCAGACAGAAACGTAATTACAGCCATACTACGAACTATAATTTGAGTAGATTTGTATCAATATATAGATTTTAGTTAAGGTAAATAAAATATTTTTAACCTACTATATACGAGGGTAATCATTTGGTTGAGAAAGTAATAACGCTAGAGAATGTTTCTCTGATCGATTTTCTGGGGACAGAGAATCAGAACATAAAACAGCTGGCTGCCGCATTCCCGAGCAGCAAAATCATTTCCAGGGGAAATGAGATCATGATTCAGGGCCAGACGCCCGAGATCACCAAGATCCACGAAATCCTTTCATCACTCATAGACCATTACCACAAGTTTGGGAAGATTACGCATAACAGCGTAAATAGATACCTTTCTGCCGACTCCATTACGGAGGAAGACGTGATCGTTACCTCTCCGGATGTGATCGTGTATGGTAGCAAAGGCGGCATCATCAAGGCCAAAACACCGAACCAGCAAAAGCTGGTGGATGCGGTGGAGAACAACGACCTGGTGTTTGCCATCGGACCTGCCGGTACCGGTAAAACCTATGTGTCGGTAGCGCTTGCTGTGCGTGCGCTAAAGAACAAGGAGGTCCGAAAGATCATCATCTCCAGACCGGTGGTAGAGGCAGGCGAGAGCCTCGGCTTTCTGCCCGGCGACATGAAGGACAAGGTGGACCCGTACCTGCGCCCGATCTACGACGCGCTGGAAGATATGATTCCGGTGGAAAAGCTGAAGTACTACCAGGACAACAAGATCATTGAGATAGCGCCGCTGGCCTATATGCGCGGCCGCACGCTGAACAACGCCTTTGTGCTGCTGGACGAGGCGCAGAACACCACGCCCGCCCAAATGAAAATGTTCCTGACGCGTATGGGCCCGACGGCCAAGCTGATGGTGAACGGTGACTGGTCGCAGGTGGATTTGCCGCGCAACCAACGCTCTGGTTTAACCGAGGCGCTGAACATACTCAAGGGTGTGAAAGGCATTGGCTTCGTGGAGATGAGTGCCGAGGACGTGGTGCGCCACAGACTGGTGCGCGACATCATCAAAGCCTACGACAAAGTGGAGGACGCGCGTAAAGCGGCCCGCGAGGAGGCCAAGGCAGCCGAAGACGGTGCCGGAACCAAGCAACCAGCCGTAGACCGCAGAAGAGCGCCTGCCAAAAGCACGAAAGCTGCCAACCCGGAAGGATAACAGCAGGTTGATTTAAGACATATCGAGAAGCAGGTAGAGGCGCGTAACAGCGTCTCTACTTATTTATACTTTACAGGAATGATTCAACTCAAACGCATACAGGACGAGCAGGATTTGCAGGCTGCCTTTGCCATTCGGGAAAAGGTGTTTGTGCAGGAGCAGAATGTGCCCCGCGACGCCGAACTAGACCAGCACGAGCCAACGGCAAGGCATTACCTGGCTACGTATGATGGCGTTCCGTGCGGAGCAGCGCGCTGGCGCAAAACAGAGAACGGCGTAAAGCTGGAGCGCTTTGCAGTGCTGCCCGAATACCGGAACAAGAACGTAGGGGCGAAGGTGCTGGAGGCGGTGCTGGAGGATGTACAGGCCGAGCAGCCGCAGCAAAAGATTTACCTGCATGCCCAATTACCGGCTGTTAATTTTTACAAACGCCACGGCTTTGCGCCGGAGGGCGAGATGTTCAGCGAGTGCGACATTCAGCACTATAAAATGACTTACAGAGGCTGATGCTACGGTGGGCGCCATATCCAATTGTGCGCGTCACGCTGAGTTTTATACTTGGCGTTCTGCTGTATCTGTTAATAGGCAGGCAAGAAGGAATAGGCCCCGGACTGCTTGCCTTCTTCTTTGCCCTGTTTATACTTGCCGCCATACTTGCGAAAAAGTACAGAACTGCCTTTGCCTATGATGTGGCCGGTATACTTGCCTTGCTCACTTTCGCTATACTTGGTTTCGTGATCACGCAGCAGCGCACCGAAATTTACCAGCCCAATCACCTTGCTCATCTTTCTGCTGCACCTGCCTTCTACATCGGCGTAGTGGACGATTATGTGCTGCAAAAACCCGGCTACCAAAGCACGGTGCTGGAGGTAACGCAGGTGCAGGTAAACGGTGCCTGGCAAAAGGCCAGTGGCAAGGTGCAGCTGTCGGTGCCGCACGACTCGGAGGCGAAGTATGAACTGAAGTATGGCGATGTGCTGCTGGTAAAAGGCGCGCCGCAGGAGGTAACACCACCGCTCAACCCCAATCAGTTCGACTATCGGAATTATCTCGCCAACAAAGGAATCCACTACCGCCATTACCTGCAGTCTTTCCAGTACCAGAAGCTCGGCCACGAACCAAACAACCTCATTTTATCCTACAGCATACAGCTGCGCCGCAACCTCGACGAGGTGCTGCGCGAGCGGATAGGGGAGAAGCGGGAGTACATGATTGCCTCGGCACTTATACTTGGGGTGAAGGACGAACTGGACAACAGCATCCGCCAGGCCTACGCCGATACGGGCACCATGCACGTGCTGGCGGTGTCGGGGCTGCACGTGGGCCTGATCTATACCTTGCTGATGGTAGTGCTTGCCCGGATGAACAGCACGGCGCGGCAGCGCTGGCTCGGGGCTATACTGGTACTGGCGGTGCTGTGGCTGTACGCCTTCATCACCGGCCTGTCGCCTTCGGTGCTGCGGGCGGTGCTCATGTTTAGTTTGGTAACAATAGGACTGGCCCTGCGGCGGCGTACGGTCATCTACAACACGGTGGCCTTTGCGGCGGGGGCACTACTGTTTTACAACCCGTACAACCTGCTGGAGGTGGGCTTTCAGCTGTCGTTCCTGGCGGTGCTGGGCATCGTGTACCTGCAGCCGCGGCTTTACAAGCTGCTGGAGGTCGATAACTGGCTGCTCGATTTTGTCTGGGCCTATTTTACGGTGTCGGTGGCGGCGCAGCTGGCTACCTTGCCGCTGGGGCTGTACTACTTCCACCAGTTCCCGATGTACTTCTGGCTGGCAAACATTGTGGTAGTGCCGCTGGCAACGCTGGTGCTCTACTCGGGTGTGGTGGCTTTGCTGTTCAGTTGGGTGCCGGTGGTCAGCAACTGGCTTTTCGACCTGCACCTGGTGCTCACCTACCTCATGAACGACTTCAACCTGTGGGTGCAGCGCTGGCCGCAGGCGCTCGTCAACGGCATCGACATTACGCTACTGCAGGCGGTGTTGCTGTACGCGTTGCTGCTTGCCTTTATCCTTTTCCTGGCGATTAAAAAGCTCCGCTACCTAAGTATAGCCGTGGGGCTAGTAGCCATACTTGTGGTGCAGGAGATAACGGAGGCGCAGCGGCAGCAAAGACAGAAGCAGCTGGTCGTCTACAGTGTGCGCGGCAGTACAGGTGTCGGTTTAGTACAGGGGCAACAAGCGGTGCTGCTGGCTGATTCCGCCTTACGCCACAACAAAAGTAATTACACCTTCAACGTGCAGCCGCACCTGTGGCAGTTGGGGGTGCAGCAGGCAAATATCGTTTCCTTTGTGGATGCTGCCCCGGGTACAGCGCCGCTTGTCACGCTGCCTGACAGCAACCAACTGCTGGTGTGGCAGGGCAAGCGCTGGCTTATACTTTCTCGTCCTCCCAAGCTGCACCCGAAGGCAGGCTTTGAAGTAGATTACCTTCTCTTGCGTCAGAACATCCGCGTTTGGCCTGAGCAGCTGCAGGCATATAAAGCCGGTAAAGTTATATTGGATGCCTCCAATGCTACCTGGTACCGCAAGCGCCTGCACCAGCAGCTCGATACATTGGGCATTTCATACTTTGATGTAGCGGACTCCGGAGCATTTGTTGTGGAGTTTTGAGTGGGAGTGTAATACCCACCCCAGCCCCTCCGAGGAGGGGAATACTCCGCAGTAGTGAAAACATCCCCCTACCCCCTTCAAAGGGGGACTTGGCATAAGTTGCATAGCATAAGTTGTGGCTAGTTGAACTGATTCCAGTCCTTGGGTGGGGGTAGGGGCCCTCGAAAAAGAGCGCCTTTGGAGTTTTTCGGTCCCGCGGGAGCGGGATTGCGATGCGCGAGCGAGCAAAGAAAAGGTCCCGGCGCGAAATCCGAGGACGGGGCCTCGCGGCCGTGAGCGCACCAAAGCAGGAAGTGGAACAGTAGGTGTTTGGGAACTGGAGGATCAGCAGTAGCTAGGAAGGATAACTTGGTTGAGGTTGTGGTAAGTGGAGGCTATGCAAGTATGGCTAGAACAATTATAGCTAGAACAACTATAGCAGCGGCTATTCATGCCCCCTAGCTCTCTGCCCAAGGGGCGAGGGAATCCAAATCATGCTTAAAATGCCCCTCCTCGGAGGGGCAGGGGTGGGTTAACCAATTGTGAATAGCAGCTTCATCCCCACCACCCCACCATCATCTTACGAAATTCGTATCTTTGCACATCCAAAAGAGAAACAGACATGAGTGACTATACCCCATTGAACAAAGTAGGAGAGTTCGGGCTGATCCGGATGATCAAGGAGAAAATTGAATTGCGCCACGGTTCCACCATCAAAGGCATTGGCGACGATGCAGCTGTGCTGGAGCCGAAGCAAAAGCAGTTGGTCGTGTCATCGGACATGCTGCTGGAGGGCGTGCATTTCGACCTGACCTTCTGTCCACTGAAGCACCTGGGCTACAAAGCCGTGGCCGTGAATGTTTCTGATATTGCGGCCATGAACGCTACCCCGACACAAATCACAGTGAACATTGCTGTTGGTGCGCGCTTTACGGTGGAGGCCGTGGAAGAGCTTTATGAAGGTATCCGGCTGGCCTGCGAAAGCTACAAAGTGGACCTGGTGGGCGGCGATACTACGTCTTCTAACTCGGGCTTGATCATCAGCATTACCGCCATCGGCGAAACCACCGCAGACCAGGTCGTGTATCGCAGCGGCGCTAAGTTAAACGATCTGATCTGCGTGACCGGTGACTTGGGAGCAGCTTACATGGGCCTGCAAATTCTGGAGCGCGAGAAGCAGGCCTTCATCGCGAACCCGGACATGCAGCCCGAACTGGACGACAAGCAATACATCGTGGGACGTCAGCTGCGCCCGGAGGCGCGGATGGACGTGATTTATGATCTGCGCGAGCGCGGCATTAAGCCAACCGCCATGATCGATATTTCAGACGGACTGGCTTCAGAGCTATTCCATATCTGCAGCCAATCAAAAGTAGGAGCCGTAGTGTATAAAGACAACCTCCCCGCTGACAGCCAGATGCTCGAAACAGCAGTGGAGTTTAACATGGACCCGCTCACCTGCATTATGAACGGTGGCGAAGACTACGAGCTGCTCTTCACCGTGCCACTCGCAGCTTACGAGGAGCTGAAGAACCACCCCGACATCACCATCATCGGCAGCATCACCGACGAAAGCGACGGTGTGAACCTCGCTACCAAATCAGGCCAGGTATTCCCGCTGAAAGCTCAGGGCTGGAGCCACTTTTAAGACGCAGAGCGTCTTAGACACAAGTATCAGGACACAAGACACAAGACTTTTCTTTAGATAGTATGTAAAACAAAAGGGAGGCCTTAAGCCTCCCTTTTGTTTTAGTCTAAAATCTTGTGTCTTACGTCTTGTGTCCCAAAAATCAATCTTCCGGAAACGGAATGAACACGAAGTTCTGGAAATTGCCGTCTACCACGAAGAGGCAGCAGAACTCGTCCGGGTCTTTGTAAGCGGCTTTGAACTCTTCCTCCTTCTCCTCCACAATAAGATTTCGGCTCATGAAATCCTCGAGGTACGAGGCGTTGATGTGCCACTCCAGCGCTGCCTCCTCTTTGGCCAGGAACACGGAGCCAACGGGCAACTGTGTGCGGCTGAACACGAAAATCGGGTAATCAGATATCTTACGCTTGCGCACCTGGTACGATGCCTCTTTCAGCGTTTCGGCCACCACCACAAAGTCCTTTGAGATCGTGCCGAGGTATTTGCCATTCAGTTCCGGATCGTTTTCCATATTTTTTTGGACACAAGTATCACGACACAAGACACAAGACTTTTTCTTTCTGTGTAATTAGTTTGACTTTATTAGCTTCATGAAAGCCTTATCAAAAGTCAACTTTAAACTACTACATGTGGATAGTCCTGTGTCTTGCGTCTTGATACTTGCGTCTTTTATCTAGCTGTTAACAATATAATATTTTCTACATGGTGCGTCTGCGGGAACATGTCCACGGGCTGCACACGGCTTACGTCATACTTGGCGGATAGCCACTCCACGTCGCGGGCCTGAGTGGCCGGGTTACAGCTTACGTACACAATGCGGTTCGGGTGCACCTGCAGCAGTTTCTGCACCACATCCTCATGCATGCCAGCGCGTGGCGGGTCGGTAATCACTACATCCGGCCGTCCGTGGCGCGCAATCAGCTCATCAGAAAGTATATCCTTCATATCACCGGCGTAAAAGGTGGTGTTGGTGATATTGTTGATCTGGGAGTTAATCTTAGCATCCTCGATGGCGCTTGGCACATACTCAATTCCGATCACTTCGCGGCACTGGTGCGCCACAAAGTTGGCGATGGTGCCGGCACCGGTATAAAGGTCGTACACCAGTTCGTTTCCTGTTAGGTTGGCCAGTTCGCGTGTCTTTTTGTAGAGCTCGTACGCCTGGTCGGCATTGGTCTGGTAAAACGACTTTGGCCCCACGCGGAACTTGATGCCTTCCATGTCTTCGTGAATGTAGGGCAGCCCCTTGTAGCACACCACCTCGAGGTCATGGAACGTCTCGTTGCCTTTGGAGTTGACCACATACTGTAGCGAAGTGATTTCCGGAAAAGTGGTAGCCAGGTGCTGCATCAGCGCCTCCATCTCTTCCGGCTTGTCCTCAAACACCTGCACGATCACCATTACTTCGCCTGTGTTGGCAGTGCGTATGATCAGGTTGCGCATGTAGCCCACGTGCTTCACAAGATCAATGAAAGGCAGGCTATGTTCACGGGCGTAGCGCTTTACCTCCAGGCGGATGGCATTGGATGGATCTGGCTGCAGGTAACAATGCTTGATGTCGAGAATTTTGTCAAAGCGGCCGGGGATGTGAAAGCCCAGCGCATTGCGGTCAAACTCCTCGCTAGAGTTAATCTGCTCTTTGGTCAGCCAGCCGTTGTTAGAGAAAGTATACTCCAACTTGTTGCGGTAGTAGCGGGTCTTGGCTGATCCAAGAATAGGGTCGAACTCGGGGAGTGGCACCTTACCGATGCGCTCCAGGTTGTCCTTCACCTGCTTCTGCTTGTAGTATAGCTGGGTATCGTAACCGATGTGCTGCCATTTGCAGCCGCCACAGGTGCCAAAGTGCTCGCAGAAAGGCTGCACACGCAACTCCGACAGCTCGTGGAACGCCACGGCCTCTGCCTCTAAAAACGTTTTCTTCTTGCGGGTGATGCGCAGGTCTACCACGTCGCCGGGTGCTACCCCGGCAACAAAGATCACCATGTTATTGTGGCGCGCCAGGCATTTGCCCTCGGCCACCATTTCCTCGATTCTGATGTTTTCGAGTATTTCGAATTTCGGCTTCTTGCTCTTATTTCTCACAGTGGGGCAAAATTACGAAAATTTTACGCAAATAGCCGCTCCAACACCGGGTGCGGGTAATCCGCCATAAAACTTATCTTTGCAGGTAATTTGAGGATTGAAAACAGAATACATGAAAAATAAAGTAGTGCTCATCACAGGCGGTACATCCGGCATCGGCAAAGCCCTGGCTTTTTCGTTTGGCAGGGCAGGGGCAAAGGTGGCTTTTTCGGGCCGCAACCCGCAGGGGCTGGAGCAAACGGCTGCCGAACTGCAGGCTGCAGGTATCGACAACCTGCCCATTCAGGCCGATGTAAGTATAGCCGCGCAATGCGAGCAGATGGTCGCGCAGACTGTAGCCAAGTATGGCAAGCTGGATGTGCTCATCAACAATGCCGGGATCTCGATGCGGGCCCTTTTTGAGGACCTGGACCTGGAAGTGCTGCACAAACTGATGGACACCAACTTCTGGGGAACGGTGTATACCACCAAGTTTGCTTTACCTTACATCAAAGCAGCAAAGGGCTCTGTGGTAGGCGTTTCCTCCATAGCCGGCTACCGGGGCTTGCCGGCCCGCACGGGGTACTCGGCCTCAAAGTTTGCCATGCACGGTTTCCTGGAGACGCTGCGAACAGAACTGTTGCATTCAGGGGTGCATGTGCTGTTGGCCTGCCCTGGCTTTACGGCGTCCAACATTCGCAACACCGCGCTGGCAGCCGACGGACAGCAGCAAGGGGAGACACCACGCGCAGAAGAGAAGATGATGAGCGCAGAAGAGGTAGCGGACCGTATTCTGCAGGCCACTATCAAACGCAAACGCGACCTGGTGATGACCACACAGGGCAAGCTGGCGGTTTGGGTAAACAAACTCTTTCCGAGCCTGGCCGATAAATTGGTGTACAATGTGATGGCGAAGGAGAAAGACTCGCCGCTGCAAAAGCGTTAATCGTTTTTCGTTGCTCGTTGTTCGCAGGGGGGATTTTTTTTACCTTGTGAAGATCATCATAGAGGCTGGTGGCGAAGGCATTAAGACGCGCAAACAAGCTCCTTACCAGATGACAAAATGTGGATGAGGCTTGGGGAAAAGAGGGCAATGCGTTTCTGAAATGCTGTTTCGCTACATCCCGCGATCAACGAAAAACAATCAACGGACAACGAACCTATGGTAGCTCCAGCAGATTGCTTTTGCGGATATAGGCTGTCTCGCCTTTCCATTTTATCTCGTACCAGATGTCCTGCTCCCCGGTTATGGGCACTTTATGGCCCTGCGTGGCCGTGGCAAGCCAGTTGGAGCCGGCAGAGGGTGCCGACATGACAGCCACATGGTCGTTCCGGATAATGCCTGCCTCACCCAGGCTCAGGAAGTTGACGTAGTAGAGTATAAACAGCAGGTAAAGCGCAAACCCAATTTTCAGGTTTCGGTCAAACCGACGGCCCCTGCGCCACAGTACAACCAGCGTGGTTGCAGTTACTACCGCTACGAGCAGCATCAGCTCCAGCAGGCGCATGTAGTGCTTGCTGAACTGTGTTTTGAAGAACTGCAGGTCGCTGTACTCATAGCCCTGCAGGCGGTGCACCTGGGCCAGTTCCTCCATCTTTTTGAGCGTGGAGCGGCTGGGTTCTTTGGTGTAGAACAGGTGCAGGTAGTACATAGCACCCGTATAATCGCGCAGCCCCTCTTTGGTGTAAGCCATCTTCAGGAGCATCTGCGGAGAGTAATGCTGCTCTTCCTCGAGTATTTGCTCGTATAGCACAAAAGCGTTGGAGTACTGCTGCGCCAGAAACAGGGAATCGGCTTTAGCCAGTGTTAAATTATTTGCTTGAGCAGTAGCTTGTTCCGCTGAAAGTGCCAAAAAAATAACCAGAATGGCTGATATTTTGGATAAGATGTTTTGCATTTAAAAACTTAGCTGTTAGTTTTGCATCGCAATTCAGGGAAACGCTTTGTGATTGCAAGTTAATAAAAAGATTCTGTAGCTCAGCTGGTAGAGCAATACACTTTTAATGTATGGGTCCTGGGTTCGAATCCCAGCGGGATCACCAAAGAAAGCCGAAGCCTTTCCTAATCGAAAGGCTTTTTCTTTCCGCCTCCTAAACGGGTGAGGCTGAAAAATAAATTTGAAAGTTAAACTTAAAGTTTTATCTTTGCACTCCCAATCGGGAAACAACGCGTACTGATTCTGTAGCTCAGCTGGTAGAGCAATACACTTTTAATGTATGGGTCCTGGGTTCGAATCCCAGCGGGATCACTAAAAAGGCCACTCCTAAACGAGTGGCCTTTTTTTATTTACATCCAGGTACTTTTCTGTATCCTCTCTTTTCAACAAGGCAATCATTCTTTGCGGCCGACGCCCCTACGCTGCCTTAAAATGCGTTTCGTGCAGTTTATACTTATACTTGGGGTACTCCTTCAGCACGGCCACCATGGCCAGCATGGCGCCTGCAATCAGCACCGGGTACACCAGGTACAGGATAGGGTGCAGGAGCGGCAGAAACAGCATTCCGAAGAGGCCAATGGAGAGAAAGTTAAAGAGAGTAGAGGTCTTTGAGCTGAAACTGAACAAGCCTCCCTTCACTGTTTTAGGACTCACGATGGAGGCAACAATGCTCAGCGGCGTTAACAACAGGATAGCCCCTACATACATCACCACCGCAAAAAGGGCATTTTCGTGGTTGAAAAACGCAATATAGGCAAACGTAACGGCCGCGTCGAGCAGGAGGGGCAGGCGCAGTAGTTGCAGCGTTACCCGCACCAGGTCTTTTGCCTTGTTGCTGGAGCGCTCGATGGTGAGCCACAGATTCCGGTAGAAGCCCCATAGGTTGTTAAACACATAGGAGTAGACGATGATGGGGCCGGCAAAGAGCCACAGCGTTGCGATTTCGTCCAGCACATGCTGGCCCTTGCTGGTATAGGCGAAGGCATCCAGACCCAGTAGAATGACCTTAAAAGCTAACCCGAACAGAAGCATCTGCTTTACCAGTTTGTGGTTCCTGAGCAGGCGCCAGTTTATACTTCTCCTGGCATCGGTGCTGTGCTCCACTATTTTACGTCGCGGCTCGGCGGCAGCCAGCTCCAGCAGGAAATTTGCGCCCAAAAAGAAGCCAAGCGCGGCCATGTGCACCACCAGCATCAGCCAATCAGATGTGGCCTTGAACATGGGCATGCGGGCCTGCAGGGCAATGAAGGCGGCAGCCATGACAGCGGCAGAGTAAAAGTTGGCACTGCGCCAGCGTGTTCTGCGCTCCACCAATACCTGCAGCGAGCGCAGTGTTACATGGGCCGTAAGCAGCACCAGTATACTTTGCAGCAGGTGGAGCACGGTGTAGTGGGGCGAGGAGAGAAAGAGCAGCACCAGGAAATTAAGCGCCACAAAGTAGAAAGGCGACACTAACTCCACCAGTAATTCGGCCCGGAAACGCTGCAGGGCCGACAGTGGATAGATCTGGTTGATCAGGTTGGCCTTGGGCACATATGCCGGGAAAAAACCCTTCAGAATGATAATGGCCAGCAGGAACAGGTTTGAGTAAGCCAGCACCTCGTCGGTGCCGGAAGCAAATTTATTTTCGTGCGCCAGGTTTAGCAGGTACGTGAACAGCCAACTGTATCCACCGGCCGCCAGCACGCCTAAAATCAGGAGCAACACATTCTTCAGGTGCCTCTCCCCAAAAAAACTCCTTATCCGGGCACGCCAGCAGAATACAATCAGATCCATTTTATTTAGTTATGTGTTTAGAGTTGAAAGTTGTGAGTTGCCTACTCTGAAGTATAACTCTTCCCCCTCAATGCTTTATTAGGTAAACATCCAGTCCAGTTTGGTTTCGGTGCTTTGGGGTGGCAGCAGCAGCTGGAAAAGCGCCTGATCGATTAGGTGCTCCCCGTTCATAGTAAACTCCTGCAACGAGCCGTTATAGAGCAGGTGGCCATCGTTTAACACGCCGATGTGGGTAGCTATCTTCTCCACGTAGTTCAGGTCGTGGGAAGAGATCAGGATCACGCGGTTCGGGTTACGGTAACTTCGGATGAGCTGCACGAGCAACTGCGCGGCAATCGGGTCGAGCCCAGTGAAGGGTTCATCGAGCAGGAGCACCTGCGGCTTGTGCAGCATGGCAGCGGCAACACCCACCTTCTTTTTCATGCCGGTCGAGTAGCCGGCAACGTTCTTGTGCAGCGATTCCTTATCAGTGAAAAAGTAGTTGATGAGGCTGCTGATCCGCTCTTCGGCCTCATCAGGAGAAAGTCGGTACAGCTTGGCCACGAAGTTCAGGTAGTCCACGCCTGTAAACTCTTCTATCAATGGATTATCTTCGCACAAAGCACCCAGGTTTTGCTTTACTTCCAGTTGGTGCTTGTGGTAGTCTTTGCCAAACAAGGTAATGCTGCCGCTGTCAGGCTTCACCATGTCCAGAATACAATTGAGGAACGTGCTTTTGCCAACGCCGTTTTTGCCCAGCAGGCAGTAAATCTGACCGGGGGCAACCGTTAAGCTGATATCCTGCAGCACGTGCTTCTTCCCAAAAACCTTCGATAATCCGTTTATTTCTATGCTCATAAAAACACCTCTACATAACCCTGAAACAACAAATGGGTGCAGTTATACTTGTCGCGCAAGTATAACCAGAACGCAATGCCATGGCGGCTTCTTATTATTAAGCCTTTATCTTCTTAAATTGTTTCTGTTTTTCTCCTGATTTATTCGGGGGCAACAGCATGTAAAACCAACACTGCGGCAGTGGCGAAGGTTCTTTGGCAGCGGCTTTAACAGAGGAAATGTTGCGGCTGCTAAATTTTAATCCTGCGCCTTTGGAATATTGGAACGCCCTCTTTACTTTTGCAACCACATTTTACCTGCGCACGTGGTGAAACTGGTAGACACGCCATCTTGAGGGGGTGGTGCCTTCGGGTGTGGGAGTTCGAATCTCCCCGCGCGCACATCAAACAAAAAGAGCAGCCCAAAAGCTGCTCTTTTTGCTATTATACCTTTCTAAACAATTTCCGAATCTTCTCCATACCAAGGGGCCTCAGGCGCACACTAGGAGCCAATCATCATTTCAAAAATTTCGCGTCTTGTGTCTCGGCCCTGCTACTTGTGCCCTTTATTTCGTTGAAGACGCAAACGGATTCTCCGGTTTAACCAGCAGCACCTTTTCGCGCTCCACCACCACGGCACCCGGCGCCGAGCCTTTTGGCTTGCGCACCCATTTTTTAGGGGTATACATGACGGGGCAGAGGCTGTCGGATTTGCGCTTGCTGTAGTAGGCGGCAAGTTGAGCCGCTTTCTCCAATACCGTTACTGGAATGGTTTTGCCCGCCTGGTGCTTGATCACGACATGCGAGCCTGACACATCCTTGGCGTGCAGCCAGATGTCCTCCTTGTACGTATGGCGCTGCGTGAGTTCATCGTTGTTGCGGGCACTCTTGCCCACCAGTATTTTATAGCCCTCAGTCTCGAACACCCGGAAAGGCACCTGCTGCTGCTCCTGTTGCTTGCTGCCCAGCAGGTGGTTATAGTCGCGCAGGTAGGGCTTGAGCTGCCTGTAATCCTGCACCTCGGCTAGTGCCTGCAGGGCATCTTCCAGCACGATCAGCTCCTCCAGTTTCCGTTCCGCTTTTTCCTCCAGCTGTTTTACTTCCACGTGCTGGTTCTTGGCTTTGCGGTACAGGCGCTCTGCCGCCTTCTGTGGTGTTTCGTTTTGCTTTAGCTTGTAGGTGCGGGTCTGGTCGGTGTAAAAGTCGTAGAGCTCCACTTCTGTGGCCCGTGGAGGTATGTTGGTCAGGTTTGCCATCAGTACATCGGCTGTCTGGGAGTAGGAGCGGTCGTGGCGCAGCTCCTGCAGCTTCTGCGTGCTTTGCTCCATCACCGTTTGCGTGATGTGGCGCTTGCGCTCCAGTTGTTGCTTTGCCTGCTCGTACTGCCGCTCAAAGCCCGTCTCCGACAAGTATAGGCGCGTAAAGCTGTTCTGCGCCTCCAGCGGTTCTGTATACGTATGAAGCAGTTCGCCTGTGGGTAGCAGCGACAGCCGGAGCTTGCCCTGTAGCCGGATGATGTAATATTGCTGGGGTTCCTCCAGTATCTCCAGCATGTCCTGCACCAGTTCCCACTTCTCCTCCAGCGTAGCCGAAGTATAGCCGCGCTCCTCCAGGTATAAAACCGGCAGATCGCCGAAGGTAGGATATACTTTGCGGAGGTTACCGTTGGCAGCCATAAAGGCCTCAAAGTTCTGCTGCAGCGGCCGGTCCATCTGCAGCGGGTTCAGCTCAGCGTCCGCGGCAAACTTGTGCTGGAACAGCTCCACCGCCTCCTGCCCCTGGTAAAGTATGATGTTAGACCTGTTGCCAAAAAGCTTGAACAGCAGCAAATAGCCGCCGGAGAGGGCAAGATGAAAGCTGCGTTCGTTCAGGTGCTGCACTACTGCCTCCACCGTCTGCCCCTGCACTTCCTGCAGTAGCTCCACGCTGTTGGCGCGCGCGCGCCTGAACTCGGAAGGAAAGGAGAGAGAGGTGAAATGGGAGGACAGGGCCGCACGGATGTAAAAGTCACGCTCCGGTGCGGCAAACCCAAGTATAAGCTCGTCCTTGTTCTGGCTAAAGGCCGTTTCCGCCTGCAGACCCACCAGCAGCGGCCGGAGTGCCTGAGTCAGTTGCCGTATGAAGTAGTAATTTAAGTGCACTTACAGTTCAATTCTAAGGCCGTCGTAGCCCAGGCGTATAAAGCCCGGCAGTTGCTCCTCCACTTCCCGGTGCAGGCCCATCAGGTGGCTGATGTGTGTCAGGTAGGCTTTCTCGGGCTGTAGCTCCTCCAGCACCTGCACGGCCTCTGCCAGGGAGTAGTGGGAGATGTGGGGCTCAGGGCGCAGGGCATCCAGCACAATTACCTTCGAGCCGCGTATTTTCTCCAACTCTTCCGGGGCAATGTAGTTTACATCCGTGATATAGCTGAAATCGCCGATGCGGAAGCCGAACACGGGCAGTTTGTAATGCATTACCCGGATAGGTGTGATGGTGATGCCCTCAATCTCAAAGGGCTCGTTCGTGATAGGGTACAGCTGCACCTGCGGAATACCGGGGTACCGTGAGTCGGCGAAGATGTAGGCAAATTCACGCTTTAGTTGCTCCAGCACACGCTCCTCGCCATAAAGTGGCATGTCCTTGCGCTGCATAAAGTTGTAGGCGCGGATGTCGTCCAGTCCGGAAGTATGGTCCTTGTGCTCGTGCGTGAACACCAGGGCATCGAGCGTTTTGATGCGCTCGCGCAGTACCTGCTGCCGGAAATCAGGACCCGAGTCGATGATGATGCTCTTACCATCTAGCTCGATGTGCACCGATACGCGCAGCCGTTTATCGCGGTAATCTACAGAACGGCAAACCTCGCAAGTGCACCCGATAACCGGTACGCCCTGCGAGGTGCCTGTGCCTAGTAATGTTATTTTCAATTGACGTTTTCCTGGTTGCAGATTTCGAGGTAGAGCTTTTTAGTTTTCTCACTCAAACGGCTCTCATCCACTGAAATAGTACGAAGTATATCATACAGGCAGTTGATCTTGCCCTCCAGGCTGTAATATTTGTTCACTACAGCTACTTTCATGTCTTTCAGCACACAGTAGCCGGCTTTAAAGCTGCCCTTCTCGTAGCGCAGCACAAAATCCGACTCTGCAAAAATATCCTCCAGCTTGCTTAAAAAAGGCCGCGTGTACTTTAACTCCATCTACTTGTTAATAGTATGCTTTTTAACAGTTTGCACTAACAGGTCGAAATCGAGCGGCTTAGGCAGGTAATCGTTGATGCCGGCCGCCTTGAAATCCTCCATGCTGTAGTTGTTGGCGTTGCCGGTAACAGCGATGATCGGAATCTGGGAGATCTCGGGCTTCTCGTGCGCGCGGATTTCTTTGGTGCAGTCCATTCCGTTCTTCACCGGTATGTTCAAGTCCATGAGGATGGCGTCAATCTTGTTGGATTCTACCTGCTTGATAACCTCACCACCATTCTTGGCTGTCAGAATCTTGTAGTTCTGCAGTTCCAGGATTTTTTTGGTCAGGTTCAGGATAACAGAGCTGTCCTCAGCAATCAAAATAGTCATACTTTCTGCCATGTGCTATGTGAATATAATTTCTTTGTAAGATTTTCTATAATGTTCGTATTGATCCTGCAGCTTAGAGAAGTTTTCGGTTACGTGCTCCAGGTTGTCTTTTTTGATATCGTGTTCCAGTTGCTTGGCAAGCTCGGCCAGCGGATTAATCCCCAAGGTGAAGCCGGTGCCTTTTAGCTGATGCAATGTACTTAAAATACCTTGGTAATGTTGTAAATCGAGTTCTTTTTTGGCTTCCGCAAGCAGTCCCGCCGCCTCTTCCTCAAACTCTTCATACAGCTGCTTTGTAAAATCCTCGCCGCCTATCTCCTTCAACTGCTCCACCACTGTCAGGTCAATGATCGGGGCTGATGGGGCAGGGGCCGCTTCGACTGCGGCTGGCTGCGGCAACTCATACCAATTGTCCTGCTGCCACTTGCTGATCATGGTGTGCAGGTCGGAGCTCTTCACCGGCTTCGACACATAATCGTCCATGCCCTGGCCCATGAACTTCTCGGCGTCGTCCTTCATCGAATAAGCCGTCATGGCCACGATAGGAGGGCAGCTTGTGCCAAGCTGTTCCTTGATGTGCTTCGTTGCCGTCACGCCGTCCATCTCCGGCATCTGGATGTCCATGAAGATGATATGGTACTTTTTGGTTGTAGCGCGCTCTATGGCCTCATAGCCGTTAGAGGCCACATCCGTAATACAGCCCAGGCGCTCCAGCAGTTTAAGGGCCACCTTCTGGTTTATCTGGTTGTCATCCACCAATAGCACGTGCGGGCTGTTGTCGAGCACGGCTACCTCCTGGTTCTGCTGCAACTGGCGCTGCTGCTGCTCGGCCACCTCGGTGGTGCTGGCCTGGCGCACGAGTATGTTAAACCAGAACACACTGCCTGAGTTTGCCACCGACTCCACACCGATATCGCCACCGAGCAGGTGCGTGAGCTGCCTGGATATGGCAAGGCCCAGGCCGGTGCCGGCAAAGGTTTTGGTGGAGGAGTTGTCGAGCTGGGTAAAGTCGTTGAAGAGCAGCTGCTGGTCTTCCGGCGAAATACCGATGCCAGAGTCTTTTACCCGTACGTGCAGCCTGTAATCTACCTTGCCCAGCTTCTCGGCCTGCACATGTATGCTCACATTGCCCGCATTTGTAAACTTAATGGCGTTTGATGTCAGGTTAGACAGGATCTGGAGCAGGCGCGTTTCATCCGTCACAATATGGCGGGGCACGTCTGGCTCAATATGGTACGTAAAGCTCAGGTCTTTCTGCTGGGCACGGTTCACAAACAGCGAATGGATCTTGCCCAATGTCTCATGCAGGTCCACACCGCTTTCGTGTATTACCAGTTTGCCCGCCTGCATCTTGCTCAGGTCCAGGATGTCGTTCAGGATGGCCAGCAGCGCGTCTGATGATTTACGCAGCGTATCAATGTACTCGCCCTGCTCCGGATCCACATTTATCTGGCCCATTAAATCGATCATGCCGATGATGCCGTTCATCGGGGTGCGCAGCTCATGGCTCATGTTAGCCAGGAACTGGGTTTTCACCTTCAGCAGGTTTTCGGCCTCTTCTTTGGCGCGCAGCAGGGCTATCTGCGTGCGCTTCAATTCCGATACATCACGCGCCACCCCCTCTATGGCAATCGGCTCGCCCTGGTTGCTGAACACAATTTTAGCGTCCAGCATAACGGTTTTTTGGGAGCCATCCTTGCACAGCATCTGCACTTCAATGTCCCGAACGCTCTGCTCAGTTAGAACACGCTCGTTTATAGGTACAAGGTTATCAGGGTTCACGTAGAACTTGGCGATGCTCTGCCCCAGCACTTCCTCCTCGGTGTAGCCGAGCAACTGCGTGATGGACGGACTGACGATCTGTAGTTTGGAGTTCAGGCCAACCCGGTAGTACACGTCCTGGAACGACTCAAAGATGTTGCGGAACTTCTCTTCGTTCTCGGCAAGCGCCAGCTGTGATTTTTTCTTGTCAGTGATGTCCAGTGCAATGCCTGAGATTTCCTCAAAGCTGCCGTCGTCAAGGTAAATGGGGTTGAGGTATACTTCGCGCCACGATTCGGTATAGTCCAGGTACAGTTCGAAATGCTGAGGCTCTCCTGCAAATACCTTCTCGTACTTGTCCTCCCAGAAGTCAAAGGAGCTTTCGTGCACCGAGATCAGAGAGTCATCGCTTATGCGCGTAAACTGCTCCAGCGGCTGCCCTGTGCGGTCCTCAAAGGAGGAGGAGAAGTTACGGTTAAACGAGGTGAGCTCGTGGTTGCGGTTAAGCGACCACATGTGGTGCGAACCACTTTCGAAGATGGCGTTTAGTCGGGCGTTTTGGGTGTTAATCTGTTCCTCGTTGCGTTTGCGCTCAATAGCAAGTGCCACCTGGTTCGATATAAAGTGCAGGATCTCGATATCGGTGTGCACGTAGGCATCGGGGTTCTGGTAATCCTGCAGCGTGATGACGCCGATGATGCGGTCGCCGATGGCGAGCGGCGAGCAAAGTATAACTTCCGGCAGTGCACCAAAAATAGTCAGGTTCTCGCGCTCTGCCAGCTCCTGCAGCTCTTTTTTCTGCATGTAGAGGGGCTTGCCCGTCTCGATGATATACTCTGCAAGCCCGGTGGCAAACGGCCGCCTGATCTGCGATCGTGAAACTTTGTCGATGTACTGGTCCACCAGGTACACAAAGTGCAGGAACTTGTGGTCGTCGTTGCACAGGGCTATGTAAATGTTGCGCGTCTCGATGATCTTGCTCAGCTCCCGGTGAATGGCGGAGTACAGCGAGTTAAGGTCTTTGCTGCTGATGGCCAGGTTGGCGATGCTGTAGTATACTTTCTGCAGGCGCTCTGCCTTGATGCGGTCCGTAATGTCGTGCAGGATGGCACGCGTTGCCACTGGTTTGTTATCCTGCCAGCTGCAGGTGATACTGCCGATCAGGTGCACCGGCTTCCCTGTTTTGGTCAGAAACACCGTCTCGATCTTGTTCACATTCTCGCCCTTGTACAGGTTCCGCAGCTGGTAAATCAGCTTGGCCTTGTAGTAGGGGTGCACAATGTCGTTCAGGGTCAGCGACTCAATGTCCTCATCGGTGTAGCCGAGGCGGTCTTTCCAGGCCTTGTTCACGAAGATGAACTTGTTGTCGGCCGAGATATTCTGAATCAGGTCATGCGCATTGTCAAACAGGTCCTGGAGGCGGATCTTGTTGTCCTTGAGGGCCTCCATGGCAATGCGTTTATCTGTCATGTCCTTGCCCACGCTGGCAACCCCCTGCACCTGGCCTTCCTGGTTGTACTCAAACATGCAGTTCCAGCGGATGGTCTTCACCTGGCCTGACTTGGTGATCACGTCGCGCTCGTAGTAGGCACTGAGCTGCTTTGTTTCCACGGCGGTAAGGTAGTCCTGCAGGCGCTGCTCCCTGTCCTCTGGCGGCACAAGCACATTGTAGAAGTTTTGGCCGATCAACTCTTCTGAAGTATACTCCACGTACTCCAGGAAGTACTCGTTGGCAACCGTGACGTTGCCCTGTAAGTCGAGGCTGTAGTAGATGAGGTTTACTTTATCAAGGAAATTGCGGAACTGGCTCATGGATTCCTGCAAAATCTCCTCACGCCGTCTGGCCAGCTGGTTCATCTTACGCTGAGTGATATCGCGCTTAAATACCTGCACGTAATTCTCCCCGTCCAACAGGAGGTGGTTTATCGTCAGTTCGGCGTCGAAAAGTGTGCCGTCATTGCGCCGGTTTTTCCACTCCACCGTAATGGAGCGGCCCGTGGAGATTACCTCACGCATAATCAGGCTGGCTTTCTCGTCAGATCGCTGCCCGTCCGGCTGATACTCCGGGGAATAATCAACGGGTGACTTGCCAATCAGGTCCTCGCGCGTACACCTGAAAAACTCAATGGCCTTGTCGTTGCACTCTACTACAATGCCGTCCTTGAAGAGCAGGATCGCATCATAAGAGGCCTCAAAAAGCATTTTATACTTGTCCTGGGTGTTGGTGAGCTGCTGCTGCAACTGGTGGCGCGAGATGTAATTGCCGATGGCTGTGCCAATAAAATCCAGCAGGGCCACGGAAGACTGGTTCATGCGCGCCTCATTGCCCGGCCACAGCAGGATCAGGGCCAGTACATCTTTCTCCGTCGTGATCGGCACCACAGTGAGGGAACGGTGCAGGTGGCTCTGGAAGAACTCCTGTAAGCGCAGCAGTGCCGTGCGTTTATCGCTGCCGTACAGTTGCTCCACCAGCCTGGTATCTACCTCCAACGTCTCCTGTATCGGCGGGCCTGTCACTTCCCCCGAGGAGTAGGAGAGCATCACCTGGCCCGCGGAACGGCTGTAACCATACACGCAGCCGCCGCTTACGTCGCTTTTCTCCAGCAGCTCATCCAGTGTGTTATGCAACACATCGTGTTGGCTGTCGGCGGCTGTTAATTTTGTAATCAGTTGGTTCAGGAACTCCAGCTGGTGGTTCCGAAACCGGATGTTCTGCTCCGTGTCAATCAGCTCGTTCAGGTTCTTGATGGAGCCGTAAAGCACCTGGTCCCCCTTAAATTTCCCTTTTAACAGGGTAATCTCCACAGGCAGCAGCTCATGGTCGTGCTCGTGGAGCCACCACTCAAACTTCTGCCTGCCATCGGTAAAGGCTTGCTCCACCTGCCGCTTCAGGGCCACCCGCTCAAACAGGTTCAGCTTAAGCGAGGCAGAAATAGGCTTACCCACCAGCTCTTCTTTTCCCAGCCGCACCAGCTCCATGGCAGACCGGTTAATGTCGATCACGCTACCGCTGCAATCAAGTAGGAACATGGCTTCAGTGCCATCCTCAAACACATCGTGGTAGCTGTCGCCGTCGTAGGGCAGGAGTGCAGTGGGCTGGCCGATACCGGCGAGCTCCACGCACAGAAACGTCTCCTCCTGGAACTGCACCAAGCGGCAACTGTAGGTGCTGGTGTGGCAGCTGCCGGAGTTGGCCTGCTCAATTACGCCCGTAAGTGCCTGCTGCTGCTGTAGCTCCCCCAGCAGCGCCTCAAAGCGCTTCTCCGACATATTGAAGAGGTGCCGAAGCTGGCGCGTCTGCTGGAAATCAGATTCGGGGGAGGTATACTCTTTCGTGGGGGCATTGGCCGCCAGTACCTGACCGCCTGGCAGGGCAACCACCACGCCGTGACTGGGTTTGGCCAATTGCACCAAAACCTGCAGTAGCGCAACGGCTAATTGTGCTGTTTTATCGTCAGACGAACGTACTGGTATGTAAGGCATTTTTTTGATCTGCTAAAAGTATGGGAGCTAACCTTGTACACAAATCTAGTCACTGCTCCGCTGCAATTTTTATAAATTAAGCGATAATTTAGCAAAATAATAATTTTATGTCCCGCATGGCATGCTCCTGCCTGAGGCAGCAGAACACGTGTTACGGCATTTTCCTGCTTGGGAGTTTTAAGGTACTGATTCCATGTGGATTGTACAAGCAATGGCAGTGTCAGAAATAGCACTTTATTTCCAGTGTTTTTCTATGATGCAATTACTTAGCGCAGGGGTACTAGTATAGAACCTAATTTAGAACGAAGGGGGAACGCAGTAGCTTACAAATGTCCTGCCTTTGAAGGATACGGCTTTTGAATGGAGTCACTAAAACATGTATACTCATAATATAAGATGAAGAGGCAGAAGCATTTGGTGGTGGTGGTAGGACCTACAGCGGTAGGCAAAACCGATTTGTGCGTGCAGCTGGCAAAGCACTACAACACTGAGATCATTTCGGCCGATTCCCGCCAGTTTTTTAAGGAAATGCGCATCGGTACAGCCAAGCCAAGCCCGGCAGAGCAGCAGGGGGTAGTGCACCATTTTGTGGATTCGCACAGCATTGCCGAGGCATACAATGCCGGTGCCTTTGAGCAGGATGTACTTGCTTTGCTGGAGCGGCTTTTCGAGCGGCACGAGGTGGTGATTATGACCGGTGGCTCGGGTTTGTACGTGCGGGCGGTACTGGAGGGGATGGATGAGATGCCGGATGCAGACCCCAACGTGCGCGAGGCGCTGACAAGACAGTATGAGGAGGCGGGGCTACAGCCGCTCCTGGACAAGCTGCAGGAGCTAGACCCTCTATACTTTGCCCAGGTAGACAAAGACAACCCGCAGCGGATAATCCGGGCGGTAGAGGTGTGTGTATCCAGTGGAATGCCGTATTCTTCTTTTCGGCGCAGTGAAAAGCAGCAGCGCCCTTTCAACAGCATCCGCATTGGCCTTACCCGCGATCGTGCCGAATTGTATAGCCGCATTGATCAGCGTATGGACCAGATGCTGCAGCAGGGGCTTTTAGAGGAGGCGAAGGAACTGTACCCCTACCGCGCCCACAATGCCCTGCAAACGGTGGGCTATAAGGAGGTATTTGACTTTCTGGAGGGCAAGTATGACTGGGCCGAAGCCGTGCGCCTGCTGAAACGCAACAGCCGCCGCTATGCCAAACGCCAGTTAACGTGGTTCAACAAGAACCCGGAAGAGTATACCTGGTTTAACCCGCAACAGTGGCAGGAGATGATGGCATACATTGATGCTCAGGTTAAAGGTTGAGTAGCTGTATAAGTATAGTGGAAAGTTTTCCAAAGGAGTAGAATCATTCCCTCGCCCGTTGTGGAGGTGGGGCTTTGGGGAGCTTGCCTATACTTATTGATTTTCATTCAAACTTCTGTTTCCTCTAGCACTTACGTGGCTCAAGCGGACGCTTGTGCCACGTAAGTGCTACTGCTAATCCTCTGTACACACTACTGGCGCAAGTCTTCTAACTTGTGTCCTTTGATGGTGTCAAGTTTGTAACTCGACTGGCTTGAAAAGCCATACTTGCGTTGCGGAGGCTACACTTGTTAAAGTCATACTTCCATAGCTACTGCCTTCGCAACCTCCGCCAAGCTATACGTACTAGCTGCCGCTGACCCTACAGCTCCCAAATACCTATTGCTGCACCTCATACTTTGGGGCGCTCACGGCTGGGGAAGGGGCCCTATACGAGCGGGGCCCCGTCCTGGGGGTAGGGGCCCTCGATACGGGCATCGCGCTGTGTGCCTGAAGCTGCTCCGGGGGTAGGGGCCCTCTATTCGCTCCGCTGCGGGCTGCCCTTACGGGCACCGCAACATGCACAAGGCGCTCAACCCAAGGACTAAAATCGGTTCAAGTCGCAACAGCTTAAGCGAAACAAAAAGGTATAACTCTCCCCTTGAGGGGACTACAGGGGTATTTTACTCCTGCTGACAATTTTTCTCCTCGGAGGGGCCAGGGAGGAAGTTCCTCGTGTAATCTGTCCCATTGCCATCCCCGTGCTTACCTCAAGCGATTGCTTTTTGTATTAGCATAACACTAGAAAGGATAGCCAATAGCGATATTCAGCACCATGCTGTTTTCACCGCTGAAGCTACCGTTAAAGTTTTTGAGTGCATTCTGCTTCTCCACAGGCGGGTAAGGCAGGCGCACGGGTATGCCAACATCCAGCCGAAGTACAAAGAACTCCACATCCACCCGTAAGCCGAATCCGGTTCCTACTGCTAGCTGGTTTAAAAAGTTCTTTGGATCAAACTCGCCACCGTCACGGTTATCATCTACGGCTTGTTCCCTTTTATCAAATGTCCAGATGTTACCGGCGTCAACAAATACGGCTCCCTTAAAAAAGCCTACTATTGGGAAACGATATTCTATGTTGCCAACCAGCCGAATGTCTCCCACCTGATCAAAAAAGGAAAAGGTTGAAGTTGTATCTATATAGCTGCCAGGTCCTATGCTTCGGGCCCTGAAGGCACGGATGCTGTTTGGCCCGCCTACCGAAAACTGCTTTACATAGGGCAACGTGTTGGAGTTGCCATAGGCAAAACCGGCTCCTGTTACCAAGCGTGTCACCAGCTGGCTCTCCTTGCCAAAGTTAAAGTAGTGCCTGAAGTCGTTGTCCAGCAAAATATACTGGGAGAAACGGCTGCCTGCAATGGTACGGGGCGCATCATCGGTTGGCGGAGGGAACCCTGTTACGGACTGAAACGCGTTTAGGGAGTTGCCGGATAGGTCAAGCGTCACCTGATCAAAGAACTGGTTTGTTCTATTCTCATATACTTGGGTGCTGTAGGTCAGCTGGTAAATGGAGCCGATAATGAACTGGTTCTCAAAGCTGCGGCGCAGGAAAGGGTTGTCCACTAAATATTTTGTAAAATCAGGAGTAACGTTCGATAGCCGCACATACTGCAGGTTAATCGGCGTGACATCGATTGTGACTGTTTGCGTAGGGCGGTAGTTATAGCCGTACGTGGCGCTGTAGGAGTTCATGCTGAAAAAGCCCACCCGGTTCAGGAAGCTGAACCCTGCCCCAATGCGAGTTTGCGGGGCGAACTCTGTTCGCAGGTTCCGAATCTCAAACGGCGATAAGATGCGCGGTATGGAAAGCGATGCCTTGGCACTCAGCTCGAAGGAGGTAAGGTTAGGGTTGCCTGCTTCCTCCACACCTTCGGGAGCCTCGCCGGTGCCTCTGCCACCCACATAGTTCTCAAAGGTGCCGGAGAACTCCAGGCTTAGCAGTTCCGATCCCTTAAACGCGTTTTTATTCCGAAAGGCCAGGTTCAGACCAGGCCCCGCGAATCCATTCGATTTACTGACCATTTGGGCCTCTGCCCGCAGAGACTTTTTCAGGGCGGGGGTAAGGTAGATAAAGGCATCAAGCGCGTTATTCTTCACCGTATCCACTTCATAGTCAATGGTCACGAATTTATAAGCCGAGTAAGCAGACAGCCGCTTGTTGGTGAGTAGGTGCTCCTCGCGGGTGTATAGGCTGTCCTGCTCCAGGAAAACGCCGCGCAGCAGGTGCTTTGCCTTCACGTAGTTCTCGTTCGGGATGTAGTGGTAGCCTTTGTAGTCTATGGTGTCATTTGTGGCCAGGCTGTCGCCTAGGGAATAATTGGCGAAAATAAAGATATCGTCCATCTTGTAGGGTTGCAGCGCTTTCGCCGTAGCGGCCTTTTTGATACGAAGCAGCACGTCTACTTTCCGATCGCCTACTGTAGTGTCGGTGCTGTAGATGAGCAGCTCCGGGCTGAAAAAGTAGTAGCCCTCGTTTTTAAGGACCCCGTCAATGCGCACTCGCTCGGCCGTTAAAGTCGCCAGATCGTAAGGGTCTCCCGGCTTCAGCAACGTCTCGTCCCGCGTCTGCTCAATATCGCGTTGCACGGGCAGGGAATCGTTCAGCGTGTACTCTATCTTGCGGATGCGGTAAGGCTCGCCCACGCGTGCGGTCCAGTTTACGGTGGCCTTTTTGTTTTCGATGGTGGTCGTGCTGCCGACAGTATTGTTAAAGTAGCCTCTGTTGTGCAGGCGGCTGCTCATGATCTGGCTTACGCTGCCGGTATCCAGTTCGGAGAACAGCACGGGAGGCTCTCCGAACTTCGTCATGATCCAGTGCTTGATGCCCTTTTCTTTCTCAGTATAAAAGGCATTGTAGATGGCAAGCTTGGGGCGCAGGCCAAGTATGGAGGCGTTGGGCTCTGGCCGTACCGTCTGGCTTAGCTCTGCCTCCAGATCTGCCGATCGTTTGCTGCTGTCTTTCTCGCCTTTCACCTTCACATCATACCCCCAAAAAAGGGCTTCTCCCTCTGGTACCACTTTCGTAACGCTGCAGCCTGCAGAAAGTATGAGCAGCAATATGAGTGGCAAAATATAAATGGCTGTTTTACGCCCTGTCCCCGGTTTATCTTTCAACATAGATTATTGTTCTATTCCCTCTTCTTTGAGTTCTTGTTCCTGTTCTTTTGCTTCCTGCTTTTCCTTTCTGGTAATTCGGGCTTCTTCCAACTTGCGCTCTTCCTGCCTTCGCTGTACTTCCTCCACGCTGCGGAAAAGGTCGGAGAAGTTATCGTACTCCCGCACATAAATAAGCGACACGCCTGTTGCGCGCACGTCGCCTCCCTCCAGCACGCCTTCATACTGGTTGCGCTGAAAGCCCCGCACCCGCAGGCGCCCATCCTCAGTGAGCGAGTACTCCACCGACACATTTCCACCAAAGCCACTCATGGACTGGTTTGACTGACTTCCGCCCTCCAGGCCGATATCTGTGCCAACTCGTACCGTTAGTCTATCATTCAGGAATTGCTGTTTCAGGGCTACATTTAGGTCCGTACGCCCCTGAGCAGAGCCAGAGGAATAATCCTGGTAGGAATCAACGCCTAACTCAAGGCCCAGGCCACCGGCGTAGCGGTTGGTAAGTTGATTTAACTGATCAGTTAGCACACCACCCAAGCTATTGCGGGCCGAGGCCTCAATACCGCCGCCGGAACTAGCTAGCGGGTCAGGAGCGAGGAAGCGGTTCAGCACCAGGAGCGCAAACACCTGCTTCGCAAGGGCCGACTCATCCTGTCGCAACAAGCCCAGGCTAGATTCTATTTCACTTGTTTCACCACTCTGTTCTTCCTCGGGTAATTGTATGTCGAAGCTGATCTCAGGTGTCAGCAGTTCGCCCTCCACGTTCACCAGCACCTGGAACTCCAACTGGTTCTTCAAAGCAGCATTTTGGCCCATTGATTGAGGAGCCACCAGCGCCTCTGGGGAAGTTTCTAGCGTGTAGATAGCCGTAATGTCCATCAGGGCCTGGAGCGGATCGCCCGTCCAGTTAATGTAGCTGCCCTCTTTTATATCAAGCTCTCTGGAAGCCAGGTCGTAGAAGTCCATACTATAGCGGCCGCTGGTGATGGTGTAGCGGCCGTTCATGTTGATCTCCCCGCTCGGGCGCATGCCGATGTACAACGGATCTGCGGTTCCGCGCACCACCAGGTTATCGCCGGTGATGGGGTCAATTACAATGGTGATTTGGGTGGCGTCGGTTACGGTGATCTGCGCTTCTACATCGGCGCCTACGAAGCCCGTCACTTCTACTTCGGCAGAATCAAGCGCCGGATCGCGAATAATCCTGTCCAGCTCGGGCGACAGGTTCACGAATTCCACTATGCCTTCCCGCTCCGCCGCCCCGACCGATTCGGCCGGTATCACGGTGGTGAACTCTGAGTTGTCCAGCACACGCGCATTTACTCGCACCACCGGCAGGGCCATCGTGCCCGTTATGTCTGCGTCTGCGGCTACAAACACGGTTCCGTAGAACAGGTCGTTGTTTGCGGCGGTGGAGTTCAGTGCCAGGAACTTGTCAGTGGTTACGTCCAGGTCGAACTGGAAGTCGGTGTATGTCTCAGTTGCAATAAGCCCCTCCACCAGCAGATTGTTCCCCAAGGAGTCGGTTACAGTAAAATTAGGGAAGCGGATGCCCTGCTCGTTAAACACCAGGCGCTCGTCCTGTAAAGTAAACAGGGAGCCGAACATGGTCAGGTTAAACTGCGCCTGATCGAAGTTGAGTTCGCCGATGATGTTGGGCTCCGCCACTGTGCCCGTAATGCGGAGGTTACCGCTGGCACTGCCATCGAGTTGCTCCACCATGCCAGCGGTAAAGCCAGCAAGCGAGCCTATGTTCAGGTTAGCTATGTTGGCATCCAGGTTCAGGAGCGTGGCGTTTGGCTGCGTCTCCACAAAACCATTCACCAGCACCTGGTTGCTGTTGTCTGTTAATTTGGCGTCGATGTTGTAGCGGTTGCCGCCGGCGCTGCTGGCTTCCAGGGCCAGGTCGCCTACGGGCACGCCCTCATACATGAAATCCGTCACGGCCAAATCAGAGGTAAAAGACAGGTTATCGCCCATGATGTTGTTGACGGTGGCCTCTCCGTTTATGGTGCCCGCAATCAGGCTATCCTGATCCATAACCGTTTGCATAAGGTAGCCGATGCTCACGTTCTCAAAAACGGCGTTCAAAGGAGCGTTAGGAGACACGGGCCCTGTGCTGTTAAGCGCAATGGTCTGCCCTGCGTGCTGCAGCCTGATGTTGTTGGCATACAATAAATTGGTGTCGAACTGCAGGTAATTGTCCTGTGGCACATCCCAATCATCGCCGTTTATAACCAGTTGGTCCGGGTTGATGGAGAAGCGGTAACCAGTGCCCAGGCTGTTCAGAACGCCTCCAAACACAAGCTGCTCCGCCGTGGTGGTGTCACCGGCAATAGCCAGCTTTACCGCTAACTCATCATCCCGGGCGGCGCCCTCTATACTTATGTTCTTGGCGTTCAGGGATGGCGACAGCAGCTGCTGCAGGTTCAGCTCATACCCCAGTTGCTCCTGGTTTCCGCGTACCCGTAAGTCCAGGTTCTGCAAGGTGTAGTCGGTGTAAACGATCTTACTTATCTGCCCGTCTACCTGCAGCTGGTTTGTCTCGCCGTTGTAGGTGGCGGTGATAGGCGTGGCCGGTTGCAGCTGCTCGAGTCCCGGTACAAAGGAGGTTATCAGCCCGGTTTGCTTCAGGTCGATAGTTGCCGTAAAATCTTTCAGATTGATCGCGGCAGGGTAGGGTGGGTCCGGCTGCAGGTCGAAGTAGTAGGAGAAGTACTTCTGCATGGCCGTAGGCAGGGTCTCCAGCGAGTTTTGGAACTGCATGTTAGCATCCACAATATCAGACTGCACCAGCATTTCGGCTACCTCGCCGCTCTGCTCCAGCGTCATTGTCAGCGAGTCAACAGGGTATCTTGCGTTGTTGTGTTGCACTACCAGCTCGTTCGCCACCAGACGGCCGCTAATGGTACTGGCATCGGCACCGGTGAATTTTCCCTTTATCTGTCCCTGCACTGCCAGTGGTTCCGGGTACAGGTTAAGTGCCTGTAAATCAGCGTTCTGCAACGCCAGGGTAAAATCATAGGCAGGTTGCAGGGTGTCGCGCAAATTAAAATCGCCGGTCAGATCGAAGGCCAGGTTCTGGTCTTCGGCAGTGGCTTTAACCGAGTATAAGTTGCGGTCGATGTGGGCAGCAAGGTCAATATCGTTGTAGGAATAGCCGTTGTAGTCGAACAGTTGCACCGAGGCCTGCACGTTGGCACGCATGGTTTCAGGTGTGAGACCGGTGCCTTGGGCTTTGGCCACCAGTGCCACTTTACCAAGCCCAAGGCTGTCCACAAACAACTGCCCCAAGTCAAAGCCACCAGAACGAACGGTGGCCGTGAAGCTTTCATTCGCACCCATATCCACATCTGCCTGCACGTTTCCAAAGGAACTGCGCAGATCAGCGGTGGCATCAAAGGCGGTTAAGGTGCCCTTGTAGTTTCCTTCCATACTTAGCTGGCTGGGGAGCCGGAAGTCGGGCGGAATGGTACCGGCAGGAGTCAGGGCAAGTATGTCGGTACGGGTAGTGGCAAAGCGATCGATGTTCAGGTCGAGGTACAGGTTGTCTGGGTCCATGGCGTTGCGCACGGTGCCGCTCACATCCACATAGGTGTCTTTCAATCCTGCTAACTTCAGGTTGCTGATGCGAAGGTTGTCCAGTTGTCCTTCTGCTTCGGCTTCCAGTTTTATGGTAGAGTTGGCTATACTTCTGAACGAAGGGTTTTCAGCCATATCGGGCATAAAGTACTGCACGTCCTTCAGCCCCACGTAGCTGTTGTTGATATCGAGGTTCAGGCCGACCTGCGACGGGCTTTCCGTGATAGCCTCCAGCGAGGGGTACGTCATCTGCAGGTCGTTCTGCAGGTGGCTGTTGCCTGTTTTGAGATCAAGGTTGACGAGGCTGGCGCTGGTGGAGTCCACCACAATGTTGGCATTGAAATTCTGAATGTTGAAGCCGCTCCGTTCCTGCAGGGTCAGCTGGTTCAGGTCTACCCGGATGCGGTTCAGGCTGTAGAGAATGTCCTGTGCGTCCAGCACAATGTCGGTGAACAGCAGGTGGTCGTAGTCCATGCCCTGCGGCTGCTTTGGCGCATTAAAGTTGTCAAACGCTACATCCAGGTCCGTTACATCCATTTCGCCCAGCGTTAACACCCAGTTCATGGGCGTGCCGGAGGTCTCTTCCACCGACTTGTCCAGCGCTTCGGCTGTCCTGGCCGGGTTCACGGCCAGTGAATCAACAGGTTTATACTTCTGCTGCACATACTTCACATCCGTATTACGCAGCATAAAGCTCTTTAAGTCGATGCGGGCATCCTTCAGGTCAATTTTGTCAGCTACCACCTCCGACTCGCCCAAAGCCAGTTCAATACGCTGGTCGGCGGGGCGGCTGAGGTAGCTGACCCGGATATCCTCCAGGGCCACGCGGTTCAATCCAAAGTCCATCTCCAGCGGCTCGGTAGCGGCGGTGTCGGGTGGCGGCAGTTTCGTCTGCTCATAGTCTACCCACGTATGGGCCAGTTGAATCTCATCCACCAGGTAGCGCTGCTCGTCAAGGTTTACTTCCTCCATGGTGGTGGTCAGGTCGCCGACGCGCGTGGTGATAAAGTTGCCGCCGGCTTCGTCTTTAAAGACGACATAGACATTGTTGAGGTTGATGGTGCCGAGCTCAATCTGCATGGCCGCAGCGGAGGTGTCGGCGGGCTGTGCGGCAACAGCGGTGGTGTCGGTGGCAAAGGCCTCGGTGATAAAGTCGAAGTTGGTGGTGCTGTCTTCGCGGATGTGTAGTTTCAGGGTGGCGTTGTCGAGGTCTATCTTGCTGATGTTAAGCTTACCACTGATGAGGGAGAAAATAGCCATGTCCACGCCCAGGCGCTCGGAATACCAAAGCGTGTCCTGTGCCTGGTCCTCCACGTACACGTCCTTCAGTACAATGGTGTTGCGCCAGTCGGTGGTGAAGCCGCCAATGTCCACCTGTGTGCCAAGGGTGTCCTCCAGGTAGTTCTCTCCCTGTGTAGCCAGGTAGTTTTGCACTGCCTGAAACTGCAGTGCGATGATGATAAGTATAAGCAGCCCTACAACAATGGCAAGGGGCCAGAGTATGATTTTAAGGGCGATTTTCCCGATATGTTTGGCAGAAGCGATAATTCACAGATTTAGGTTCGTGTTCTGCTTTACGGATTTATGCGAATATGGATAGTATAATTGGTATAAGGAGGGTTTCAGTGACAACCTGACAGGGAGAGACTTGCCCATAAAGAAGCCGCCGCCGCCCGTACTTAGGTGTGGATTCCCAAGTATGGACGGCGGCGGCTACGGTAGTTCTAAGCTTTATACAGAGAGTATATCCACCAGCTTCAGGAACTGAGGGTTGATGAGCTTGTCTTTTGTAATGGTGTCGATAAACGGGGTGTACACCAGCTCTCTGTTGATGATACCGGCCATCTCGCATTTGCGTCCCTGCAGCAGCCCCTCCACACAGGCAACGCCCATCTGGCTGGCGAGCATGCGGTCGGCGGCGGTAGGGGAGCCCCCACGCTGCACGTGGCCCAGAATGGTTACGCGGGCATCCATGTGCGGCAGCTCGTGCTGCACTTTGGCCGCTATCTCGTTGGCGTTTCCGGCATCGTCGCCCTCTGCCACAATCACGATGAAGGATGTCTTGGAGCGGTTCCAGCCTGTGCGGAGCGTGTCCACTACGTACTCTATACTTGTCTCCGTTTCCGGGATCATCACAATCTCGGCGCCGCCGCCGATGGCGCACGGAATGGCAATGTAGCCCGAGTCGCGGCCCATCACCTCAATAAAGAACACACGGTCATGGCTGTCTGCCGTGTCGCGGATCTTGTCGATGGCATCAAGGGCCGTATTCACGGCGGTGTCGTAGCCAATGGTAAAGTCGGTGCCGTAAAGGTCGTTATCAATGGTGCCGGGGGCCCCCACAGTAGGAATGCCATACTCCTCGTAGAAGATGTTAGCGCCCGTAAACGTGCCGTCGCCGCCGATGGCCACCAGTCCCTCAATGCCGTGCTGCTGCAACTGCTCGTACGCCTGCTTGCGCCCCTCCGGCGTCATAAACTCTTTGCTGCGGGCGGAGCGCAGGATGGTGCCGCCTTTCTGGATGATGTTACTGGCTGAGTGCGAGTCCATCTTATAGATTTCCCCCTTCACCATTCCTTTGTAGCCGCGGTGGATGCCGTATACTTCTATCCCATGATAAATAGACGCCCTTACTACCGCCCTGATACATGCATTCATGCCTGGTGAGTCGCCGCCCGAAGTAAAAACTCCTATTCTCTTCATGGTTTATCTATGTCTTATAATGGAGGTAAATTCACAATAAAATGCTTCAGGCAGATGTTTACTCTAAGAAGCAAACGCTGAAAGCTCTGCCGAAGAAGCACGCAATTTATAACAAGAAATAAAAGCTTTCTAAATTTACGACCTAAAATATATTAAATCGTATGTTATCATATCATTACAGCTTTTACATGAGTACCTGTGGTGCAGCAGTTGCCTCTTGCTTTGGCAGCCGCTGGTTGCGCCGGCAAAGCTCAAGCGTTCAATTAAAGTAATTTAACTTATACCAGGCAACGTATGTTCGGTTTTTTTGAGAGCGAAGAAACAAAAAGATTAAAGAGCCACCTCACAAACCTGGGGGCACTGGCACGGATCGATGGGCATCTGGATCCTTCGGAGGTAAAGTATATTGTGGCCATCGGCAAAAAGAACGGCATGAAAGCCAGCGAGGTGCGCGACCTGATTGCCACCGTAAAAGACGTGAACCCGCAGCTGCCTACCAACGACTCTGAGCGCTTCGACCAGATTTACGATTTAGTGGAGATGATGCTGGCCGATGGCATTGTGGATGAGAATGAGATGGACTTCTGCATTAACATGGCTGCCAAACTTGGGTTCAAGAAGACAATTGTAGGTGTGCTGGTTCGTAAAATTTCCATGGGGGTGAAGGATGGCCAGGCCCGCGACATCATCAAGCAGGACGCACAGGCTTTCCTGAACTACTAACACAGAACAACGCCCTGGCCATAAGCCTGCTGCTACCCTACCAACCAGGCAGGCTTGTGGCTTTTGCTTATTCCGTTGTGGCTACTTTCTCAAAGCTGCCGTTCTGGTACACGTAAGTCATTACCGAATTATCAATTCCTACCGAAACGGCATCGTTCGACAATTCTAACTCCTGGTTGGTGTCATAGTTGTACAAATCTTCGCCTTCTTCGGCCGTGTACAGATAGTACAGGCTTTTCAGCGTTCCCCGTTCGTTAAAGAGAATATCCCGGCTGAGCTCCTCCAGCACAAACTCGCCGTCCTCTTTCTGCAGGGCTGCCACAATCACAAGTTCTTTTCCCAGCGCAAACTGCAGCGCCACGTCCTGGCGGGTGTCTCCGTCAAAGTCGCCGCGGGCAATGGCGGCGGTCTCATCGGAAACTTTTGCCGAGGCATCCGCAGCTATTTCCGGCTTTTCCCAGCCCGGATACTTTTCTGTGAGCTGCTCCATTACAGGCTGTGGCAAGGGAAGGGTGGGCGTGGTGGTGTTCTCGTCTGTCTTTACGTTATCTTTCGGCACGTTGGCAATGGAGTCCAGCGCGTCTGCTTGTGGGGCCACGTCCACGTATTCATCCTTCACCTCCTCGTTTTCGGGGGAGCAGGCAAACAGGCACAGGGGCAGGGCAAGCAGGTACAGTATCTTTTTCATCTTTAAAGTAGATTGCTATACTTAAAGATACTCTGATTAAGGGTGTGCTGTTACATCGGCCAAAAAACAGGTACCAGCACCAGTATCACCACCATGAGCAGCAGCGTGAGCGGGGCCCCGACTTTGATGAAGTCCAGGAACTTATACTTGCCGGGGCTGTACACCAGGATACAGGCCGGCTCAAACGGTGTCACCAGCGAAACAGAGGCCGCCAGCATGATAGCAATAGCGAAGGCGCGCGGGTCGGAGCCCAGGGCTGTTGCGGTGCGCAGCGCCACAGGCACAATTACGAGGGCGGCAGCGGCATTCGACATTGGTTGGGTTAGCAGCACCGTCAGCAGCACGAATCCAGCCAGCACGGCCATCACGCCAAATGATCCCAGCAAATCCACTATGCCGGCCGCCAGGAAGTCTGCCGCACCGGATTTCTCCATGGCCGTTCCGAACGCCGTCATGCCCCCGATCAGGACAAGCAGCTTGAAGTCTATGGCCGCATAGGCCCGCTCTGAGCTGATGCAGCGGAACAGGATGGTGCAAATTGCCGCCAGCAGAAACGCGATGGAGAGCGGCAGCAGGTTGGTGGTGCCCAGCAGTATGGCCACCAGAAAACTGCCGATCGCGATCAGGCCTTTGCGTTTTTTGAAGAGCAGTGGCTCAAACTGATCGAGCAGCGCCACGTTGCTCGAAGACCGCAGCTGCTTGAAGCGCTCGGCAGAGCCCTGCACCAGCAGCAGGTCGCCCAACTGCAGCACGATGCTGCCAATCTTGGTGCGCAGCGTTTCGCCGTAGCGCGAGATGGCAATCACCACCAGTCCGTAGCGCTGCAGAAAGTTAACCTGCTTCACCGTGTGGTTTATCAGGTTTGATTGCCGTATAATCAGCAGCTCGGCCAGCCGGATATCATCCGTTACCAGGTCCTTCTCCAATATAACATCGGCCATAATGTTGATGCCTTTCGTCTCCTTCACCTTGATCAGGTTGTCCAGGTCGCCCTCCACCAGCAGGATGTCGTCCTCCATAATGCGGGTGCGGAAGTCCGGCAGAAAGTTATCCTCTCCCCGGATAATGTTCAATACCCGGAAGTTCAGGGAAGTGAGGTCGGAGGCAAACACCAACTGGCCGGCCAGCGGCGATTCGGGGAGTACCACTATCTCGGTCAGGTACTTCTGCAGTTTATACTCCTCGGCCAGTTGCTGGTCTTCGCGGTTCGGTAACATGCGCTGCCCGATGGTCATCATGTACACCACCCCCACCAGGAAAATAACGAACCCGATACCGGAGATCTCAAACAGGCCAATGGGAGGCAGACCGGTTTTGGCGATGTACCCGCTCACAGCCACGTTGGTGGAGGTGCCGATCAGCGTGCAGGTGCCGCCAAGTATGGCGGCGTAAGCCAGCGGCATCAGCAGCTTGGAGGCGCTGATGTTAATGCGCTTGCTAAGCCCCACGAGCGGTGTCACGAACATGGCGGTAACAGTAGTGTTGTTCATGAAAGCCGATACCACCCCCGTCACGAGCATGACGGTGAACAGCATCAGGTTGGTGCTCTTGTGTGCCAATCTTACCAGCCGCAGTACCACAAAATCCAGGATGCCGGTTTCCTGCAGGGCCGCACTCAGTATAAAGATGGAGGCAATAATGATGATAAAGTCGCTGCTGAAGCCTGCGAACGCCTCTTCAGCGGTAATGATGCGGGTGCTGGTGAGGATAATAAGCATCAGCAGTGTCACGATCTCCACAGAAATTTTTTCGGTGGCGAACAGCACCACCGCGACCAACAGCAGGCCTAGCACAAGGGCAATCTCCATAAAGTTTTGATGCGTTTGCTATACTTCGGGATGAGGTACAATCTCGGCTTTTACGCACAATCGCGGTGGCGGTTGCTTTGTGAAGAGCAGGCGATACTTACCATTGGTTTTAAAGAGCAGTTATGCTTGGGGACCAGTGAAATGTATTCATGCTCATAAAAGGAAAGAGACGCAAAATATTGCGTCTCTACAAATATAAACTAAAGGGATGGCATGTATCAATCCAGTGTGGCGGTTGCCTCCTCTATAGACTGCAGAATCACGGCGCAGGCTTCTCTTATCTCTGCTTCGGTGATAACCAGTGGAGGGGCGATGCGCATGGAGTTGTCGCAGAACAGGAACCAGTCGGTGAGCACACCGTTTTTGATGGCCAGGTCGATGACGGCTTTAAGTACCGGGAAACTCTCAAATTCCGCGGCCATCATCAAACCGCAGTTGCGAATCTCCTTGATGCGTGGGTGCACGAGCAGCTCACGGAACAGAGCGGCCTTTTCCGCCACACCGGCTAGCAGCCCATCCTCCTGAATGGTTTGCAAGGTAGCCAGCGACGCAGCGCAGGAAACAGGGTGCCCGCCGAAGGTGGTGCAGTGGCCAAGTATAGGGTCGTTTTTGAAAGCACCCATGATCTCCTGCGGCGCGATGAAGGCCCCGATCGGCATGCCGCCGCCCATGCCTTTGGCGCACAGTAGAATATCCGGTTCAATGCCGAACTGCTCAAAGGCCCAGAATGTGCCGGTGCGGCCAAAGCCGCATTGGATCTCGTCGAGTATCAGCAGGGCTCCCATCTCATCGCAACGGCGGCGCAGGTGCTGCAGGTAATTGTCCTGGGCCACCCGCACGCCAGCCTCGCCCTGCACTGTCTCAATAATCACAGCGGCGGTGCGTTGTGTAATGCTTTGCAGGTCGGGCAAGTGGTTGTATCGGATGTGGCGCACGCCGGGCAGCAGCGGGCGGAAAGCATTCTTAAAACCCTCGCTGCCGTTTACCGACAGGGCGCCCTGCGTGGAGCCGTGGTAGGCGTTGCGGCAGGAAATTAGTTCGGTGCGGCCGGTGTAGCGTTTGGCCAGTTTCAGGGCGCCTTCTACCGCCTCGGTACCTGAGTTCAGAAAGTACACGTTGTCCAGGCGCTTGGGCAGTGTCTGAGTCAGGGCGTGGGCCAACTGCGCCTGCGGTGCCTGCACAAACTCCCCATACACCATCAGGTGCATGTACTTGTCCAGCTGGTTGTGGATGGCCTTGAGCACGCGCGGGTGGCGGTGACCCACATTGCTCACGCCAATGCCCGAAATCAGGTCCAGGTAGCGCTCGCCGCCTGCCCCGTACATGTAAACGCCCTCTGCTTTCTCCACCTCAATCATAAGCGGGAAATCAGAGGTCTGCGCTACGTTTTGCAGAAACAATTGCCTCATCGAAATCATGGCGCAAAGGTACGCAATTAACTACAGACGCGGGAATTAAAGCCATCGGGGTACAGCAAAAACGAACGTACCTGGCAAGCTCTTAACTTTACAGGGATTGTGCAGGTGTTAAACAAACCATGCCATTTACTTAACCGTAAGTTTATAAAGTTGTACAAATCGCAGTATTTTCGGCTGTGCTACCACTTTCGTTTGGCTTCCCTCATTTACTGCCTATATTTAGTGTTGTGACAATTATGCAGGATCATTTAAGTTTTGCTTTGGCTGACAGAGGATGCATGTAAGCATGCCTTAGTTTACAGCCGACCGGGTATAGCCAGAGAAAATCAGAATGAACGGAGAGAACACAATACTAAATTCAGCCTCAGAACTACTTTCAGAGAACACGGACCTGTACAGGCTGTTGGTGGAGGGCGTGCACGAGTATGCCATTTTCCTGATTAGCCCAACCGGCTATGTGCAGACGTGGAATGCCGGGGCCGAGAAAATCAAAGGTTATCGGCCGGAGGAGATAATCGGGCAGCATTTTTCGAAATTCTATCCTCAGGAGGCCCTCGATGACAGCTACCCGGAAAAGGAGTTGGAATGGGCAACCAGGCACGGGCGCTTTGAGGATGAGGGATGGCGTGTGAAGAAAGACGGCTCGATGTTCTGGGCTAATGTAATCCTGACCGCTATTTACAGCTCCAACAGCAAAGAACTGATCGGCTTCTCCAAGATTACCCGCGACCTGACCGACCGGAAACTGTTGGAGGACAAGCTCTCGAAGGCAATGGAGGAGTTGAAGGAGAGTGAGGAGAGTGCGCGGCTCCTGACCGAGGGGGTGAAGGATTATGCCATCTTCATGCTGACACCGGAAGGAAACATAGCGACCTGGAACCGCGGCGCTGAACACATTAAAGGCTACACGGCAGATGAGATAATCGGCCAGCATTTCTCGGTTTTTTATACGGATGAGGCACGGGAGCGAAGGTTTCCGGAGTATGAGCTCAAAATGGCCATCGAGCAGGGGCGCTTTGAGGACGAGGGCTGGCGGCTACGGAAAGACGGAACCCAGATTTGGGTAAATGTGGTGATTACCCCTGTGTATAATGCGGAGGCCAAGCACCTTGGGTTTACAAAGGTAACCCGCGACTTGTCTGAGCGCCGGAAGAACGAGGAACTGATGCACAAGAACAGGGAACTGCACAAGATCAACACCGACCTCGATAACTTTGTGTATACGGTATCGCACGACTTGAAAGCACCGATCGCCAATCTGGAGGGCCTGATCGCAATGCTGAAAATGGACCTTGGCGCCGATGCTTCCAAACATGCGGAGGTGCTGGGCCGCATCGACAATTCGGTGGTACGGCTTAACAACATTATACTTGACCTGACGGATATTTCGCGGGTGCAGAACGAAGAGAGCCCGGTGGAAAAGGTAAACCTGGAGGAACTTCTGCAGGAGGTGACAGGTAGCCTGGAAGACCTGATCGCCTCCTACCACGCCGTGATACAGCCTGACTTCTCAGGGTTCAGGTACATGAGCTATTCCAGAAAAAACCTGCGCAGCATTCTGTTTAACCTGCTCTCCAACGCCATCAAATATTCCTCGCCAGAGCGGCAGCCGATTATTCAAATCAAAACCGAGAAATTGCATGAACAGGGGCAGTACCTGCTCACGGTGGCAGACAATGGCCTTGGCATCCATATAAAACATACTTATAAAATATTTTCTATGTTCAAGCGCATGCACACGCATGTGGAGGGAACTGGCCTGGGGCTGTACCTGGTGAAGCGGATACTCGAGAACTCAGAGGATAGGGTAGAGGTGGAAAGCGAGGTAGGAAAAGGCTCTACGTTCAAGCTATACTTCCACCAAAACGAAGAGAGCTAAGCGGGCAGCAGATCGCAGAACCAGAAAGCAGTGTCAAACACGGGCTTGTCTTCCTTTTTATAGCAGTTATCGTCCGGGTCGGTCGGCGGGCCGTAGCTTTTGCGTACCTTCTCCCCCAAAGTATAGGTGATGGGGTGTTTGAAAATTGGCCCTTCGAATACGAAGGTGTGAAACTCACCGTTCTCGCCGGCGGGATCTACATTGGCTGGCAAATCCTGCAGAAAGCCCTCGTCCAGTAAGCGGCCGGCAAAGGAGGCATCCAGCAATTTTTCGTTTACGCACACCACCACCGCCTTAAAACCCTTCTGAATAAATTCGCACACCAACTCATTTGTCGGGCGGCCCCAGAGCGGGAACACCGCCTGCATGTTCAGCGGCTGCAGTTGCTGCTCGCGGTAAGTGCGCAGGTCCTCGAGGTTGATATCCCCGAAAATGGAGTGCGTGATGCCTTCCTGCTGAAGCGGGCGCATGGTCTGCGCCATCAGTTCGTTGTAGGCATTCATGCTGGCCTGCTCGGGTAAGTATACTTTCTGCAAAGGCAAGCCGATACTTTGTGCCTGTCGCTCCAATAATTCCTCCCGCACACCGTGCATGCTCACCCGCTGAGTTGTGCCACTCAGGGTGGTAAGCAGTTTTGTTACCTCATACTTGCCCTCCTGCACAACCTTGTGCAGGCACAGCGACGAGTCTTTGCCGCTGCTCCAGTTAAAGATGCTCTTGTGCGCCAATGCGTTTAAATTTAGTTCCTGGCCTAAATGTAGCCAGACGGGGCGAAGCTGTGAAGGCTGGCTGACTTTTATACTTCTCAGCGGCCAATACCAGGCTTTCAAAAGTTGAAGCTGCTTCTCTGTATGCTTTACCGTTTGTAGTTCTCGTACCAGGACGACAGCTGCGCTACCTGCTCCTGGTGCTCCTGCAGCCAGTTTGCAACGGCTTCTTTGCCGGAGCTTTGGCTGACGTAGTAGCTCATGGCCTCTACATTGCCGGCGTTTTTCATGCTGTAAAAGAAATCCACGTAATAATCCCACCAGAAGCTGCTTTTGTCTTCCTTCAGCTCGCCTAAAATAGAGAAAAGGGAGCGTGTGCTGTTGTAGAAGCCCTCCTCCTCGGTCTTGCCCTTGTTTTCGTCTGATAAAGCGGTAGCCTGCGAGAGGGAGATCATCATTTCGGCCGCCGAAAACTCGTCATCCCCCTTAGGAATGCCTACGTTTATGGTCATTGTTTTTCCACCCTCGCCTTTTGTTACGCCCTGCTGCTGCATCTGGCGCACTTCCTGGTAGGCGGTGGCAGCGCGTTCGGAAGTGGGCTCGAGCAGCAGGAAGTTGTAGAGGGCCAGCAGGCTTTGGGTGCGCTTGCCCTGGTTTTGCTTGGTGTAGCCCAGCAACAGGTGGCTGCTGGCGTGGTTTGGGTTCAATTGCACCGCATGGATGAGCGCCTGTTCGGCGGCGGCATAGTTTTTCAGCTTATACTGGGTCAGGCCGAGGTTGTAGTAGACCATGTAGTTGTTGGGGGCCAGCTTTATGGCTTCCTCGTAGGCGCTGATAGCTTGTTGCGGCTTGCCCTGCATGTCCAGTGCGTTGCCTTTGATGCCGTAGGCCTGGGCTTTCAATCCCGGATTTGCATTCTTCAGCTTTAATACTTCGTTGCTATATTTCACCGCATTGCCGTAATCGCCTATGGCCCCGTAAGTCATGGCCAACTCATAGTTGACAGTTGGGTTCTTCTTGTCGAGTTTCAGCGCCTCTTTGTAGCTGGAAACAGCTCCTGCGTAGTTCCCAATGTCGTACAGGGCGATACCCTCTTCAATCAATTCGTCAAGTTTGCTGCTTTGGGCACTGGCGGTGAAAGCCATGGCCATGCTTAGCAGTAGCGTGCATACAAGTGTTTTCATGTAGGGATTTTGTGGTTACAAGTAGGAGCAGCCTCATTTGAAGCGCTTCTAAATATACCAAAAACTTTATACTTGCAGCATCTCACCTGTCAATTTATCCTATGCTTTACTACAGGTATAGCATAGCACCATAGGCTATACTTGTAAAAGGCGTGCTGCCTTGTAGCTGAGCCGAAACCGGTTCTGCAGCAGATTGCGTAAAAGAGGGGAGCAGCGAGAATACAGGTACTATGTTTCATCAAGCAGAAAGGAGAACAACATGCCACAAGGAGATAAGTCAGCTTACACCGATAAGCAGAAGCGCAAGGCCGAGCATATCGAGGAAAGCTACGAGAAGCGCGGCATAAGCCACGAAGAAGCAGAAAAACGCGCCTGGGCTACTGTAAACAAACAGGATGGCGGCGGGAACAAGAGCGGTTCCGGAAGGGCCAATCATCCCAAAGATTAAAACTAACGAGAAAGCAAGCGGGCCGGAATCACTTCCGGCCCGCTTTTATTATCATGGATAGTAATTGGTGTGGTTGTGCGGATCGTCATGATTCGGGTCCACATCGGCGGGCATGCCCTCCATCACGCGGTTGTGCGAATACGGCCGCTCCAGGTAAGGATCCTTTGCATGCCCTTTCTCCTTTTTGTCGCGCTTGCTCCAGGCAGACCAAGCCATACCAGCCACAGCCAGCGCGCCAGCAATGGCCAGCGCTTTCGGAACGGCTGAATCTACAGGAGGCGGCACCGATACCACCCCGTGCTCATCGGCTACGGCGGGCTCGTGCACGTAGCGGCCGCTTTTCGGAACGGCAACCAGCCAGAAATCCTGCACCAACTGCTCCAGTTTCTGCCGCAGTTCTTTGCCGCGCATCGGCAAGCCGTGGCCGGTAGCGGCCACCTCTGGCTGCAGGTCGCACAGCGTTTCCACCGACTGGTGCGCTGAGCCCCAATCGGGCGTGAAGTAGGCTGGCGGCCCATGCACCTCGCGCTTCTGCGTCATCACGGCCAGCGCCGATTCGCCGTCGCGCGTTACAAAGGCATCACCGGTAATCAGGGTGCGGTCCTCTTCGCGGAACAGGGAGATATGGCCCGGGCTGTGGCCTGGCGTGTAGATCCAGCGCCAGCCCTCCAGGGCAGGAACGGAACCGTCAGGCGGCAGCAGTTCAACATGCCCCTTGATGTTAATTGGCTTCTTCGGGTATAGGAACGACAGATACGCCATTCCGCCGCCGCCTACTGTCGGGTCTGGTGGCGGGTAACTGGACATACCGGTCAGGTAGGGGAGTTCCATGGGATGTGCGTATACCGGCACGTTCCATTCCCTGGCCAATTCCTTCACGGCACCCACATGGTCGAAGTGGCCGTGGGTAAGAATGATGGCGCGGGGGCGGTTACCTTCGCCTAGCAGGGCATCGGCGGCGGCTTTGATCTTATCGGCTGAGCCGGGAACCCCGGTATCCACCAACACCCACGAACCATCGGGGTTGGCTATAAAGTACAGGTTCACGAAAACAGTCTTCAGCCCCCAGACCCGTGGGGCCACCGGAAAGGTCTTAGTGGAGTTGTTGTGAGAGGTATAAGTGGTTGTGCCCATAGAAGTTATCTTTTTACGTTGCTGGATGCAGGGTTTTTCATACGGGACATCGGTCCGTAAAGCTGCCAAAAAGTGCATACTTGTGGCCCCTTCTGAAAATAAGTGACATACTTTTAGAACAGCTGGCCCGTTTTTGGTTTATACTAGGGCGGGCATGCTTTTTGTTCCTTGCTTGTTGTCAGCAAAAAAACAGCTGATTCATTTTCTGCCTTGCCGGAATTTATTATCTTAGTTGAAAGTTTATTTACTATGGTTAATCTTATTGTACCCCCAAGCTATATGTCGGTTTATGCCAAGTGCGTGGATGCGACCATGCCGGCTTTTGAACCGGAGGAGTGGATTGAAGAAGGGAAAGTATACCCGGTGAAGCACTTCACCGAGCCCCTGAACCAGGGCGAAGGGTTTGCTGTAACCATTGTGGATGAGGATGGGGTAGAGATTCACCCGTCTGCCTCCCACTGGAGCTTCGCGTCTACCCGCTTTGAGATGTATACCCTGCACCTCAACTAGACCAAAATCAGAAATTTCACGTTTAAACGAAAAGGCTGCCTTACCGCAGCCTTTTTTATTCCATGTTGGATCGTGACGAACATTTAGCCATGAGTGCCGAAGAATTTAACCAGCTGCCGCCCCACCTGCAAGCCGAACTGGCATTTGAGCAGGGCCATTACCTGCATCACCGCATCAAAGGCTGGTGCAAGATAGACCTGTACTGGCTGCACGATTTTTATGTGGAAATCTGGTTTCTGTATGACCTTAAAAGCGTTGGCCTGATACGGGCCCTCACCCGCTACGCCTCCCTCGACCCTTATACAGAGACGATTAAACTGAAACTGGCGAATAAGAAAAACAAGGAGTAGGAGAGTAAACCATCCCACGTGAGATTTTATACTTCAAAGCAGGCAGTGCTGGGCTATACTTTGTCTGAGGCACCTGCAATAGTTCGCCTGATGTAGCTTGTCATTTCTTGAAAGGCTGCTCTCGCTTCCTGCATCACGGGCAAAATGGGCCAGATATGTGGCATGCCTTCTCCTTTTATTACTTTCACCTCCACAGCCGCCTCGCACAGTTGCTGCACCACCAGTTGCTGGTCCGGGTACGTGATGTCATTTTCGGCAACAAGCAGCAGCGTGCGAGGGAAATTACTGAAGCTTCCGTTCACCGGCGATAGCCGCACATCATCCACGCCATAATGCTGCGCGCACATTCTCTTGGCACTCAGCACACCCGCTTTTGATAGCATTGGGTCCACTTTTTCTAGCGCATCTAGCTGCGGATTAGAAAAAGAGGCATCCATCACGGGCGAGATCAGGACCAGCGCTAAGGGCAGCGCCTTGCTTTTTTGCACAAGCCGCTGCGTCAGGGCCGTCAGCAACGTGCCGCCCGCTGAATCTCCTACAAGTATAACTTTACCCGCGCCGTGTGTTTCCACCGCATAGGCATAAACGGCATCTATGTTCTCTGAAATAAAGGCAATGTTATTTTCTGGCGCTTTAGGGTAATCAACCATCCAGAGGGTGCATTGGGTTTGGCTTACAAGCTGCTTTGCCGCGTGCCAATGGTGCCGGGCAGGGCCATAAACAAAAGCGCCGCCGGGGCAAAACAGAAGCAGGAAACCATTCGTTGCGGCTGGCTTTACTTCTGTTAGCAATGTTTCGGCAACACTGAACTGCCGCATAAAGTGGGGCCGGAACGACGCAGGTTTTGGGCGATGGACATCCTCTTTGCGCAGCTTATTGAAATCGATAGGGTCTTTGGAGAACTCCCGCTTCAGGCCCTTCAGCTTTATAACGAACAGGGTGAGGTAATAGGTGATGCTCTTCATACATGGTAAGGATGTGGGCCTGCACGTAAGGCGGCAGGTATAAGCAATTAAGCCTTCTGCACTTGCATTTCCATTTGGTACAGATCAAATCCTTCAGCCCAAAAGTCTTTTTCAGTTTTTACCAACTCAAAACCTGCTTTCTGGTAGAATTTATAAACGAGCTGTGTGGTTCTGACCACAATCAGCTCTATTCCCTGTTCCTTTTCGATCCGGGCTATCCGGTGGCGGAGCAACTCGGTCCCGATTCCCTTCCCCTGAAATTCAGGGTGAACGATGTCCCAGGAGATCCGGGCCAGCTTTTCTGCCGGAAAGAAATTTATACCGCCCGAACCGATAAGTTTGCCGTTTTCTTCCACCACATAATAGCGCTCCAGGTGCTCGTCCAAGTACGTGCTGAAGTCATTCTCTTCCGATGCATCAAAGTACCGGGGAATATTCAGTTTTAGCAACGCTAAGAGCGCCGTTTTATCGTCGGGTACGTATGGTCTGATCATATACTTTATGCCTGGCAGCGGAAAATTAAAAGACTATGTTAGCGTTTGCAGCGTAGCAAACAGTGGTGTTGAGGGAAATGGACATAGGCGCTGATGTAATCCTCTTTCTGATTACTGATTCGTTGCGGGAACCGGTGTACCAGTAAGAGCGGCTGCCTGTTTTCTATTTTACGGGTTTAGGTGGCGATACATATTGCCCTCTTTCCGGAGCAGCCTGCGTTACCTGTTCCCCATGCAGTAGGTAATTTGTAAACTGAATGGGTAAACCCACTCCCTCCCGGTAATCTGTGCCTGTTTGCAGGTGATAATGCAAGTGCGGCACTTCACTTTTTCCACTGTTACCTGCCAGACCCAGCAACTCTCCCTGCGTGATAGTTTGCCCTGCCTTTACCTTTACAGAGCCCTGCTTGAAATGAGCCAGGAATGAATATTCGCCGTTTTGATGGTCGATAACCACGTAGTTTCCGGGCGGTGAGTCGGTATTTATTTTACCTAAACGATTGTCTTTTACCGTATCCACCACCTGTATCACCACACCGGCCCCAGGTGCTACAACTTCCTGCCCAAAGCCATAAAAATCTTCGTTCGCCGTGGGCGTATTGGTTTTGGCCAGCTTGCCGTTCTTGGAGTACAGAAAATCCAGTGCATACCGTTGGTCAGGAGCAGAGATGTGTTTGTTTAGGTGGGGTTTCTGTCCGCCCCACGCCACATACCAGGTGTCCAGGAAAGGTAGCTGCAGGTCGGTTTTTGTTTTATAGAATTCATGTTGGCTTGGTGCCGGTTCAGGTGTTGCATTTATGGTAAGCCCCACAATTGTTGTGTCTTTCCACACCCATTTAGTTGTGATAGAGGCAGCTTTTTCGAACTCACTTACCCGGTAATAGGTAATTGCGCCCAGCTCGGAAAAGCTTGCCTCGTCAATCAGCCTGATCTCTTTGCCGAGCTTTTGATGTAACTGATCATTCATTTTGGCAAATCCGATTTCCCCGTTCACCGCTTCCTGAAACGAGGTGCCCATTTTAGGATATAGCGATTCTATGGCGTCGTTTGCCAGGAGAGTGTTTAATTTTCTGCCTTTCTCCAGGTCGTTGATTACGTTTACTTTAGAAGGAATGCCTTGTGTATAGGCATGCAGCGAGAGCACGATGAACGCTAAAAAAAGAATTATTCTTTTCATGAGATGTTATACTTGGTTGACGCTCACACTGAATTACTTACGTGTTTTATAATGCAGTATTGCAATATACGAAGGTTTGTAGTTTAGTTGTTGTTATTTGAAGTTTGTTTATGGGTCTGCCTGATTTTAAGGGCTGAATGATCTGGCTTTTAGGGGTGTGGCGAACGTAGTGATTTGAAAGGAAGCGGTATTGGCTGAAAAAACGATTACTCCTCACAACCTGCTTGCAGCCGCTATAACCGGTGTTATAACCGCCACAGTACGTACTAAGCGCTTACGTGCCACTTGTCGGATAAAGAGCCCACTGCTGATAAGAAGCTTTTCGACTTCAGTTGCCAACGATCCGTTTATACTTATCACTCCTTTCTCCATTGAGCTCATAGCAGCCTGCCGGTACGTGATCATAGTTTCGCCTTTCGCGGTTTTCCAATAAACTTCTTGTTCCCAGAAGCTGGTGGAAAGGATAAATCTTTCTCCCGTCACTAGTTTCAAAGTTTTCTCTCCCCATAGCCCGCTGTAGATTTCGCCAAAGGGCTTGTTATCCCTGGTTACTGCTACATTGCTGTCCCAAAAGCTTTTTTGAGAGAACTTTAGCTCAGTATGCTTGTCGGTATATGTTGCAGTGGAATTCCAGGCACTGGCAAATGTCAGCTCTCCGACAATCACCTGCCCAACTGAGAATATGAAACTTCGGCCATTCCAGTCCGTGCGTCTCCAGTTTAGTGTTTTCATTTTTGAATCAGTAGTAACCGTTTCCCCCCTGTAAGTTCATACTGCCAGTTCAAAGGGCAACGGTCTTGTGGGTGATGTGTGCTAAGCTACCGGCTGATGGGTGTTTTATGGGCTGTAAGTAAGATCTTTAAGATCGCTTTCATGGTAGGGTTTCAGTATGCAGAAATTTTTTAGTTATGATGTTTACTTCTTTGTATGAAGGCTTGGTTGGGAGATTGAGCTTGTTGCTGACAGCGTTTTGTACATAAGATGAGCGATGCGAAGCTGAGCATGACTTATGTGTTGGGTTGTAGGATGTAGTTATTCTATATCCATTTCTCTCCCCTTAGAGTTAGAATCACAAGAGAAAGCACTATATGGAATGTAGCTATGCTTATTATAGTCCAGTTTAAGCTTTTCTTGTTTCCAATTATGTCAATTAATAGTCCGTAAACGGGATACTGAAAGATTGCAAGTATTACAAAAGGCAATTCTATGCCTCGTGAACATAGTATTCCAATCAGTCCGAAAGGGAACAATATTATAGCTGGCTCAAACATGCCATGACCACCGCCCATCATAAGAACTGCAATGAATAAAAGAATTGGTGTCCAGATGGAGAGCTTCTTTGTCCACTTTAAGGTTAGAGCCATTTCTTTCAATTTCATGCTTAATATACCTTGCAACGGCTTGTATAAACGGCAGACGAGGCGTAGCTGAAGTATGGCTTTTATGCCTTGTTGGTTTATGTTTTTCTTCTCAGACCAACCACAGTTAATGTTTACTTCTTGCTTTCAAGTTATTCAAGCAGTCCTTCTCCTTTGAAGAAGACTATCAAACTCAACATTCCATAAGTCAACAATGCACTTATAATTAGTAGCCCTAGTTCAATAAAGAATTTATAAGCCAAGCCTTCACTCTTAGATTTATCTATGAATGATTGTCCAGAAGGAAAATAACGCATTGTTCTTTTAAGGATAAAATAAACAATCAAAACTGGAACAAGAAACATTGCAAAAATTAAGAATATCGCACCTTCATTCCATTCCATTTATTTTTCTTCCTTTTTTTTATCCCAAATACAAACCAACTATTGGCAAAAAGTAATCTATTTCGTTTAGCCACCCACTGTGGACTGATAACCGTAATCGCACTGCCGAATATACTATATATTAACTTATTAATCTAAAAAGCTCGTGCCTGCTAGACTAAAGTATGGCAGGCACTAACTTACATGGTACTTACGCAGGTGGCACAGCAAATTCCCGACCCCATAGCACCATTGGCTCCTGCAAATTCCATACTTTTGAAGTATGAGCAGAAACCTACTTTTAATAAGCACCTCCACCACGCATGGCACCGGCTACCTGGAGCACGCCGAGGAGGAAATAAAGGCCCTGCTACAGGGCAAAAGCAGTATTCTTTTTATTCCGTATGCCCGCCCCAGCGGCATTTCGCACAAAGACTACACCGACAAGGCACGCGTACCATTCGAGAAGTGGGGCATCAGCGTAACAGGTGTACACGAGTATGATAACCCTGAGAAAGCGGTGCGAGAGGCAGAGGCCGTGTTTATTGGCGGTGGCAATACCTTTGTGCTGCTGCGCAACCTGTACCAGAACAAACTGGTGCAGGCACTGCAGGAGCGTGTGAACAAGGGCATGCCTTACATGGGAACAAGTGCAGGAACCAATGTGGCCGGTAAAACCATCGGCACCACCAACGATATGCCCATTGTGCACGTGAAAACCTTTGATGCGCTGCAACTGGTGCCATTCAACATTAACCCGCATTTCCAGGACCCGGAGCCGAACTCTAAACACATGGGCGAAACGCGCGATACCCGTATTGCCGAGTTTCACCACCACAACCGGCAGCCGGTGGTTGGTTTGCGCGAGGGAAGCATGCTGCGCATCCAAGGCGATCGGATCAGGCTGCACGGGCCGCACACGGCGCGGATTTTCCTGCAGTCGGAGAAACCGATGGAGTTTAAGCCTTCCGATGATTTCAGCTTCCTGACAGAGGCGTATTAAGGAATTAAAAATTATGAATTATGAATTCGTAATAAGTAAGGTAGGAGATTAGGGTTGAAGTATAGTAGCAAAAAAGGTGGGGCGTTGGAGTCTCACCTTTTTTGTTTAATTTAAAGTATGGAAGCGCGCTATGCGTTTTATTTTATACTTCTCACATATTCCATCTTTTCATTCATCATTCAGCGAAAAATGAATAAACATAGACTCACTTTATGCGCGGCGTTGGCCGTGGCAACGCTGGGGGCAGTAAGCTGTACCCGTACCTCTGAGCAGGAGCAGGCAACGGAGGCTGTTGCATCTGAGCAGGACCTGGGCCAGTTGTTTGATAACTACTTTGAGGCCCGGCTGAAGCTCTTCCCGATGGAAGCCACCGCCATTGCCGACAACCGCTATAACGACCAGTTGCCCAACGACATCAGCCAGGAGCACACCCAGCAGGTGCGCCAACTGTATCAAAGCTACCTCGAAAAAATAAACAAGATAGACCGAAGTGCGCTAAGCCCACAGGAGCAGGTGAGCTACGACATATTTAAGTATGAAATGCAGGTGTCGCTGGAGGGGCTTGATATGCCGTCGCGCCTGTTGCCGATCAACCAGTTCTGGGGCCTTCCTATCACGATGGCGCAGCTTGGTTCCGGCTCAGGCAACCAGCCGTTCAAAACCCCCGAAGATTACCAGGATTTTCTGGGCCGCATCCAAGGTTTCAGCGTGTGGGGCGACACGGCTATCGCCAACATGCGCCGGGGCATGAGCGTGGGCATTGTGCTGCCGCGCACCATCACGCAAAAGATTCTGCCCCAGCTGCAGGCCATGCTGGTAGATGACCCAAGCAAATCTATATACTGGGCACCCATAAACAACTTGCCGGCCAGTTTCTCGGCTGCACAGAAAGACAGCATCCGCCAGGCCTATACTTCAGCCATAAACGAGCAGGTGGTGCCCACCTACAAAAAGCTGTACGATTTTATGCAGCAGGAGTACCTGCCGGTTAGCCGTGCCACCACGGGCATTAGCGGCATAAAAGGTGGTGATGATTACTACCGCTACCTGGTACGCTACTGGACCACCACCGATATGACACCCGATCAGATATTCGAGATTGGGCAGCAGGAGGTGGCGCGGATCCGCAGCGAAATGGAGCAGGTAAAGGAGCAGGTGGGCTTTAAGGGCGATCTGCAGGCATTCTTTAAGTACGTAAACGACAACCCTAAATTTACTCCGTACAAGTCGCCGGAGCAGGTGCTGAACGCTTACCGCGACATTGAGCAGCGCATGCAGCCACAGCTAAGCCAGCTGTTCGGCATCACTCCGGAATCTAAGTTTGAGGTGCGGCAGACAGAGGCATTCCGGGCGGCATCGGCCAGCGCCGAGTACAATCCGCCGGCACCGGACGGCTCCAGACCGGGAATTTTCTACGTGCCTGTACTTGATGCCAGTACCTATAATGTAGTCGGCATGGAATCACTGTTTCTACACGAGGCTATTCCGGGACACCACTACCAGATTTCTATCCAGCAGGAGCAGGAGGGGCTTCCAAAGTTCAGGCAGTATGCCTGGTACGGAGCCTTTGGCGAGGGCTGGGCGCTTTACTCCGAGAGCCTCGGCAAAGAGCTGGGCCTCTACACCGACCCATACCAGTACTTCGGCCGCCTAAGCGATGAGATGCACCGGGCCATACGCCTGGTGGTGGATGTGGGCATGCACGCCAAAGGCTGGACACGCGAGCAGGCCATTCAGTATTCGCTGGACAATGAACTGACAAGCCGTGAAGCCGCCGTAGCCGAAATAGAGCGCTACATGGTGATCCCGGGCCAGGCGCTGAGCTATAAAATAGGAGAGCTGAAGATAAAGGAGCTACGCCAGCGCGCCGAAAAGGCCTTAGGCGATGACTTCGACATCAAAGCCTTCCATGATGAGATACTTATGAGCGGTGTGATGCCGCTGGCGGTGCTGGAGAAGAAAATGGAAACTTGGATCGCCAAGCAGAAGAAGTCGTAGAGAGATTTCCAGAGTTTATACTTTGGGCTACTAGTTAACAGGTGCAACAGCATCAAAATCATCTTAAAGCGACTGCGTTATCCCTTAAGCGCAGTCGCTTTTTGTTTGCATCCATACCCTTATCCCTGTCATCTTGTAAAGATCTTGTGGGCGAGCTGTAATACCCTTCTAAAACGTATAAACTGGCTTCCACCAAGATCCTTTCAGGATGACAAATTAGGCGTATTCGTGCCGGATAATACAAAAGGAGTGGAGCAGCAAACAGCAGACAAGTATAAAGTGTAAAAATAGTGCAACCACCATTAGGAGGGAGGCTATAATGTTCCCGGGTCAGAAGTATAGCAAGCCCTAAAAGAAAAGCGGAACCTCTAATCGAGGTGCCGCTTTTTTTCTCAACTTTAGCAAAGATTAGTTGCCGGCTCTTCTATCGTCCAGGCGTTTCAGTAGCATTTTAGTGAATTCGCGCTCGGCACGGTAAAGCTTTATCAACTGCTTGTTTGTGATGATGCGCTGGTACTTGGCAGCGTATTCCTGCTCAAGGTTCAGCTCACGCTCCTTGGTCACAAACATGCCGTCTATGCGGGCTTTCGCCTCCTGCTCGCTTAGCTCATCCAGGTTGCGGCGGTAGCCGCTGCGGTACGATTTTACCATATCCCGGCGTTTGGCCTCATACTCGTTGTACAGCGGCCAGAATTGCTGAGCCTGTTCGGCCGTGAGGCCCATTTTATCGGTGATGAAGGCAACTTTAGCAGCCTCCACGTTTTCCTTTCTTTCGTTCGATTTGCTATCCTGAGCAAATACAGTGGTGCCGCCAAGGGTGAAAGCGCAGAAAAGAAGTAACAGTAGTGTGTAACGCTTCATCGGGTTGGTTAATAATCCAGGTTGTTAAGGTGATAGTATTCCAGTTCCGCCTCAGCGGTTCCGGCGCTTACGTTCAAAAATTCTGATGCAAGTTCCGCGTCAGCCATGGCATGCTCTTCCAAGTCTGTGGCATCCACCTGGGCATAGTCGTTCAGGTACTGCATGATCTCCGCATCCGACAGCGAGGCCACAGTGGCCGGAGCGGGCTGTGCTGCTTGCTGTGTGTTTACGAAATAAACGCCTACAAAAACCAACAGCAGCAGAAGTGGGGCAATGGCCAGTCGCATCGGGCGCCATACCTGCTCCAGCCAGGGAGCCGGAGCCTCAGGGGCAACCGTACGCGCCATTACCTGCATCGGCAACTTATCAAAGTAGCCGTCAGGCACTTGGTAAGGCTGCCGCTTTGGAATATCGTTTAGTTTTATCTCTCTCTTCATGAGGCTTTTGCTATACAGGTTTGATTGCGTTAGCAGGGCAAAGTTTAATCCTGTTTCAGAAATTCTTCAATTTTTTTTACAGCGATGTGATACGAGGCTTTCAGGGCACCTACCGATGTGCCCAGTATCTGCGACATGTCCTCATACTTCAGCTCGTCGTAGTATTTCATGTTAAACACGAGGCGCTGTTTGTCGGGCAGGCGCAGGATGGCTTTCTGAAGCTTCAGCTGAATTTCGTCGCCGGCCAGCTCAGGCGAGGCTTCCACTTTCTCCATCAGCTCTGCCGTTACATCATTCAGCGGCAGAAAGAACTTCCGCTTCTTACTGGAAAGGAAGGAGAGGCACTCGTTGGTGGCGATACGGTAAATCCAGGTATAGAGCTGAGCATCCTGCCGGAAATTCTCCAGGTTCTTCCATACTTTCAGGAACACATCCTGCGTCAGGTCATCGGCATCGTCATGGTCGATGACCATTTTGCGGATGTGCCAGTAAATCTTCTGCTGGTACTTGCGCACAAGTTGGTTGAATGCCAGGTTGCGGCTCTCGGGCTGGGCGAATTTTTCTAATATCTCTTTATCTTCCACGTGCACATAAGCAGAAGCTTAAATATACTAAGCCCGGGTTTAAACTTTATACTCTCAAGTATAAACCCTCGGATATTTATACTTGACATGTAGCAACAGGCAGGGCGTTTTCATTTTCTTTATCATCATCCTGGAAACTCTTCATTGTCATCCTAAAAGGATCTTGTGAGCCAAAGGCATAGCTACAAAAAAAGAGGCAGCTTCCTTAGGGGAGCCGCCTCTTTATACTTGTGTGTGAGCTGTTGCTTAACCTTTTCTGCTGATAGCACGCTGTGCAGCAGCCACGATATCGTTCTCAGTCAGGCCATACTTCTCCATCAGTTCCTCAGGCGTAGCAGACTCTCCGAAGGAGTCGTTAACCGCTACGTACTCCTGCGGAGCAGGCTTGGTCGTAACCAACGCTTGTGCCACGCTGTCGCCCAGGCCACCGATGCGGTTGTGCTCCTCGGCGCTTACCACACAGCCTGTCTTGGCAATCGACTTCAACACAGCCTCCGTGTCAAATGGCTTGATGGTGTGGATGTTGATGATCTCAGCAGAGATGCCTTTTTCTTCCAAGATCTTACCGGCAAGTATGGCTTTCCATACCAGGTGGCCTGTTGCGATGATGGTTACGTCGGTGCCTTCGTTCAGCATCACTGCCTTACCGATTTCGAACTTCTGATCAGCAGGAGTGAAGATAGGCACCACAGGGCGACCGAAGCGCAGGTATACCGGACCTTCGTAATCAGCGATGGCGATGGTGGCAGCTTTGGTCTGGTTGTAGTCGCATGGGTTGATCACCGTCATGCCCGGAAGCATTTTCATCATGCCGATATCCTCCAGTATCTGGTGCGTGGCACCGTCCTCGCCCAAGGTCAGGCCTGCATGCGAAGCACAGATTTTCACATTCTTGTTGGAGTAGGCGATAGACTGGCGGATCTGGTCGTAAACACGGCCGGTAGAGAAGTTGGCAAACGTGCCGGTGTATGGGATTTTGCCCCCGATAGTCAGGCCAGCGGCGATGCCCATCATGTTTGCCTCGGCAATGCCTATCTGGAAAAAGCGCTCAGGGTTCTCCTTGATGAAGTCGCCCATTTTCAGGGAGCCTACCAGGTCGGCACAAAGGGCCACTACGTTCGGGTTGGTGCGGCCCAACTCCAGAAGTCCGGCTCCAAAGCCAGAGCGGGTGTCTTTTTTCTCTGTATACGTGTACTCTTTCATTTTTTATCTGTTGAAGATTTTTACAGTTGTTGTTGCGCCCGACCGAATGGTGAAGTCCTGTACAAACGTAAATTTGCTGGACTGGGCTGATTTCATACGGTAAACTAATTTATACTTGCCCGGCTGTAAGGCCAGGGTTACTTTACTGTTGTCCTCGGGCAGGTTGAGCAGCCAGCGCTGGCCGCCGCCCTCGGCCAAAGCATATACGCTTCCGTAGCCCTGCATCTGCGAGGGTATCGCCAATTGGCCCGGTGGCGGAATGGTGATCACGTTCGATTCGCCGGATTTTAGCTCCACATTGGTCAGCTGGATGCGCGGCGTACTCAGGATCTCCAGGTCGTAAGTGCCCGCAAGGTACTTGTGGCGGTTACCGAAAGCCTGCACGTTCAGCGTTCTTTCTGATCCAGTTTGCCGCACAATGGCCTGCAACTGCCCGTAAGGCGATGGTCCGTCCTGCCGCAAGTAAAGCTCGCCCTGCGGTGCCTTTACCTGAATTACGTTGTGCCTGCCCGGCCTGATCTTCAAGTTGCGCTCCACCACGGCTGGCGTGGTGTGCACCTGCAGGTGGTACGGAATCAGCGCATCCACATCCAGCACATCGGCTTTGCCTTTGGCATCCAGGTAATGCACGTAGTTGTACTCCGGCTCTCCTGTCAGCGTATTAACGAACGTCATGTTCACGCCCGTTTCCCGGGGGCGATTCTGTGCATCCAGCAACTCCACGCTCACCGTGGTTTCGCTTAGCGCCTGCGTCACAATCTCCGACAGCACCGTTTCGAAGGTCTTTACATCGGCCGCGTTAAAGTACTGGCCAATGCAACTCAGCTGCTGCTCAAACTGCGGCTCAATGCCAATGCCAATGATAAAGGGCCGCAGGAAAATGCGCTTGCGCTGCAATGCCTCCGACATGGCACACGGATCGCCGCCGCAGGACTCCAGCCCGTCTGTGATCAGGATCACCACGTTGCGGGAGCGGTCCTCCGGAAAGTCACCGGCGGCCTGCTCCAGGGAGTACGTGATCGGTGTATTGCCCCGCGGAATCAGGCTTTCCAGCTTTTTCTTAATCACAGCGGAGTTGTTTTCGGCAAACGGCACCTCCAGCTTCGTGTCTTTGCAGTCGTTGCGCTCCCGGCCAAACTGGTGGCCGTACACCCGCAGCGCCACCTCCAGGTTCTCGTAGCGGTCGAGCGAATCTACCAGGTGGGCCAGCAGGGTTTTGGCAACTACCATGCGGTCGCTGTTCTCCCACTTGGCCAGCATGCTTCCCGAGGCATCCAGCAAAAAGAGGATGCGCGTTTTGGGCTGCGGCTTTTTCTCCTGGGCAAAAGCAGTTCCCGTTGCCGCCAGTAGCAGCAACAAGGCTATCGCCATCACACTTTTGCACCACTTACCCATGCTGTGCTGTTAGCAGAAAACGTAAAGGCCCTAGGGCCAGAATAACGGTCTAGTAATCTGAGGCTACGTCTACGGCCAATTGCTGCAGGGCAATCTCGAGCTGCTCATCGTTTGGAGCCACGCCATGCCATTTGTGAGAGCCCATCATAAAGTCAACACCGAATCCCATTTCCGTGTCCATCAGAATGATAATCGGCTTGCCCTGGCCAGTGGCGGCTTTCGCCTGGTCCAGCGTTGGCAGCAATGTCTCGAAGCTGTTGCCGTTGGTCTCCATTACGTTCCATCCGAAAGCCTCGAACTTCGCGCGTAGGTCGCCCAGGCTCAGTACTTCCTCTGTAGAGCCGTCAATCTGCTGTCCGTTGCGGTCTACGGTGGCGATCAGGTTGTCGACCTTGTTGTGGGGCGCATACATGGCAGCTTCCCACACCTGGCCTTCTTCCAGTTCTCCGTCGCCCATCAGCACATATACCAGGCTGTCGTCGCCGTTCAGCTTCTTCGCCTGCGCCGCGCCAATTGCCACGGAAAGTCCCTGGCCGAGTGAGCCAGATGAAATGCGTACGCCTGGCAGTCCTTCGTGCGTGGTCGGGTGGCCTTGCAGCCTGGAGTTGAGCTTACGGAAGGTAGCGAGTTCTGCTACATCAAAGTAACCGGCACGCGCCAGCACGCTGTAAAAAACAGGGGAGATGTGGCCGTTGCTTAGGAAGAAAAGGTCTTCGCCTTTGCCGTCCATCTTAAAATCGGTGCTGTAGTTCATCACCTTAAAGTATAGCGACACCAGGTAATCGGTGCAGCCAAGGGAGCCACCCGGGTGTCCGGAGTTTACGGCGTGCACCATGCGCACAATGTCGCGGCGCACCTGCGAAGCTGTTTGCTTTAGCTCTTCAATGCTCTTGTTGTGTGGATTCACTTTGTTGGATTATGAATGATAAATAGTTGAATTAAGAATTGCGGATGGCGTGTGTACGTTGTTCCGTCCGAAACAGTATAGGCCGCTGCCTAAGTAAAACACGTAGCTCCGGCAGTAGTCTTATGGTCAAATATAACGAAAAACGCAGCGGCCCGGCTAGGCAACTGCGTTTTAGTTTTTATTTCAACACCTGTGCAGTGTGCTCTTTCGTCTTTACTTTGGTGATGATGTCCGCAATCACGCCGTTTTCATCAATCAGAAACGTGTAGCGCATGGTGCCCATGTACTTGCGCCCGTACATCGATTTCTCCTGCCACACGCCGTACTGCTCCACAATTTGCTTGTCAGTATCGGCGATCAGAGTGAAGGGCAGCTCATACTTGGCGACAAAGTTCTGGTGCGATTTTTCGCTGTCGGTGCTCACGCCAATTACCTCGTAGCCCTCTTGCTGTAAGGCGCTGTGGTTATCGCGCAGGTTACAGGCCTGGGCGGTGCAGCCGCTGGTATTGTCCTTCGGGTAGAAGTATAAAAGCACCTTTTTGCCGCGGTAGTCGCTTAGTTTTACAGTATTGCCATTCTGGTCTTTGCCCTCAAATTCAGGCGCCTTGTCTCCGATGTTCAGTTGCATGTTTTTGTAATTTTTGACTCTTTGACAAAAGACAAAGGACTCTGTTTTTCTTTTTCAAAAGTCCTTTGTCCTTCATCAAATATTCCTTTGTCTAACTTAAATTCTGCCCGTGTAAGTCGCTTCGTTACCGGCGTTGTCCTTCACCTTCAGCACCACCTCCCCGGACAAAGGTACGTTTTTGTCTAACTTCTCAGACCAGATGGTAGCGTCTTTGTGCTCATACTTCATCAGCACCCACTTGCCGTTTACCCAGGCGTTAAAGGAGTTGATGCCTGACAGGTCGTCCCCGATTTTGAAGCTGATCAGGTTCGGCGACTTGTTCATCAACTTAATAGTAGGGGCCTTTGTGTCTTCCAGCACCTTAAATTTTCCCATGTTTTTGGTGGAGAAGGTGATTGTGTTGCCGTCCCATTTGCCACCGGTATAGCCACGGCCACGGCCGGTACCCAGGAAGTATACTGCCGCTTTTTTCATATCCAGGCCGGTGGTGTCAGGCCGGATGGTTACCTGAATGGCCTTGTGCAGCGGCGTGAAATAATCCCCGATGGTGTACACGCCGTTCTCCAGGCTGGTCTTCAAATAGAGCGTGTCGTAGAGCGACTGCTTGTCGAAAAGCACCTTGGCGTAGCGGTTCGTAAACAGCACTTCTTTGTTGGGCGGCACCATCCGCTCCAGGCCAAGCGCTTTGCTGATGCCGCAGAAACGCATGGAGTCAGGCAGACCGGCCCTTAAATCAAAGAGGCTGACGGAGGTGGAGTTCTTCATGTAGCTCGGCACCAGCATCAGCGCCTTGTCGCCCATGTACAGCTCAATGTTCTGAGCGGTTCTGCCGGTGTCGGTGGCACTGATCTTAAGCACGTTGCCCATGATCTCGTAGCTGATTGCCGGCTTCTTCACGCCCTTGGCAAGGGTTTGGGTAAACTTCGGCTTCTGCCCCTTCACGATAAAGCTTAGGGTAGAGGTGTTGTTATAGGAGTCCTGCGTCACCAGCTTTATCCGGTACACCGAGTCTGACAGCACGCTGATGCGGCCGTAGCGCTCCTTCGTCTTGTAGAGCGGCAGGTCGTTGCCGTAATCTACATAAGCCTTTTGAAAGGAGCTGCCTTTCCGCTTGTACTGCTCGTAGTTAATGTGCTGCGATACCTGACGCGAAAGCTCAAAGGGCACCTGGTCGATGTAGTGGTTGTAGAGCGGCTCCCCGTTCACGATCAGGGTCACTTCCTGCGTGCCATTCTTATTGGCGGCGCCGTCCAGCCTGTCAATGGTCAGCAAGTCGAGGCCAAGCAGGCCGTGTGCATACACTGTGTCGGTTAAAGTATAGTTAGTGCCCACCTGCTTAGTGCGGAACTCGGCGCGTTCAAACTCGTTGTTCACGCGCGCATAAATGTTCAGCGGGGTAATGCCCAGGCTGTAGATATCCGGCGGCGTGGTGTCAATCACCTCCGCAAATTTATACTTGAGCGGGTTATAGAGGCGGTCTTCCTTGTCGCGGATCTCAAAGTGCAGGTGCGGCCCGCCTGAGCCACCCGTATTGCCGGATAAACCGATCACGTCGCCGCGCTTCACCGGGAACTGGCCCGGCTCCGGGAAAAGCTCCAGGTCAAAGGCCTGCTTCTCGTACTGCTGCTGCACCATGTAGTTGGCCAGCGGCTTGTAATACTCCTGCAGGTGCGCGTAGGTCGTTACCAGCCCGTTGGGGTGCGTCACGTAAATGATGTTGCCGTAGCCGTAGCTCGACTGCTTTACCCGCGAAATGTAGCCATCGGCGGCGGCGTGCACCGGCAGGCCCACGCGCTGCTCCGTTTTAATGTCGAGGCCGCCGTGGAAGTGGTTGGAGCGGATCTCGCCCATCGTCCCCGACAGGAAATTACGCTCCCCCGGCTTTATCGGAAAAAGGAAATAACCCGGCTCAGGAGCAATTTGCGCCATCGCGCCCCAGCCGGTAAACATAGCAAGTATGGCCGTAGCCAGCAATTTCTTATTTGACTTCAAAGTCAAGAAGCTTCTTATCTTCAACATACCCTTCTAATCTATCTCCAATTTTAACCGGGCCTACGCCTTCCGGTGTTCCTGTAAAAATAATGTCGCCCGTTTTCAGGGTGATGAACTGTGAAATGTAGGCGATGATGTCGTCGAACGAGTTGAGCATCATCTTTGAGTTGCCTTTCTGCCTCTCCTCGCCGTTCACGCTCAAGCTGAAGTTAATGTTTTTCAGGTCGGGGAAATTAGAGAGGGGCAGGAACTCGGACACAGGGGCGGAGCCGTTAAAGCCCTTCGCCAGCGTCCACGGCAGTCCTTTGGCTTTGGCTTTTGTCTGCAAATCGCGGGCCGTGAAGTCAATACCCAGGCCTATGGCGTCGTAGTACTTATGCGCGAACTGCTTCTCCACATTCTTGCCCTCGCGGCAAATGCGCAGCAGCAACTCTACCTCGTAATGCACATCAGAAGTATACTCGGGGTAGTAAAAAGGCTCGTTGTGGCGAAGTATGGCTGTGTCGGGTTTGAAAAAGACGACGGGCTCGTCGGGTACTTCGTTGTTGAGTTCTGCAATATGCTCGGCGTAGTTCCGGCCGATGGCTAATATCTTCATGTACGTACTGATTTCGGTTCTATTCTCAAAAATAGGACTTTTAACGCAGCGCCGCAGCAAATGTGGCGAAAAATTATGCGGGGCGACAGCGCCCGGGCAACTGAACTTCTTTTATTCTAACTTCGGAACAGTGCAATTAGTATAGCCGGCGGCATGACAACATTTTGATGGCTGGCAGACGTATACCTGTACAGAAAAAGCAGAATTTTTATCTCCTGACTTTTAGGAGATAAGCCTATGGCAAGGTGGAATACAGCTGCTTTGCCTTTAAAAATTGATCTCGTTAAAATTGATTTTAGAGAAATTGGTTCAAAATTTGGAACGAATTCTTTAAAGCCACTAAAATTAGAAAGACATGTATAAGAAAATTGTAGCATTTACAGTAGCTGTGGTGACAATGGTAGCCTGTACTACCGTGCCCATTACGGGGCGTCGGCAGCTAAGCCTGGTGCCTGAGTCCGTGATGCAGCAGCAGAGTTACGCTGCCTATGACCAGGTAATCAGCGAAAGCAAGATATCACGCGACGCGCAGGCCACCGCCATGGTGAAGCGGGTAGGGCAGCGCATACAGGGCGCCGTGGAGCGCTACATGGCGCAAAACGGTTTGCAGGGCGAGCTGCAGGGGTTTGACTGGGAGTTTAACCTTATCGACGACCCGCAGGTGAATGCCTGGGCGATGGCCGGCGGTAAAACGGCTGTGTACACCGGTATTCTACCTATTGCTAAAAATGAAACGGGCCTTGCCGTGGTTATGGGCCACGAGATTGCCCACGCCATTGCCAAGCACGGCAGCGAGCGCATGAGCCAGCAGTTGGCCCAGCAGTTCGGCGGACAGACGCTGTCGGCCCTGGCTGGTACACAGCCGGGCGCAGCCACTAACCTGGTGATGTCGGTGTACGGCGTTGGCTCTCAATTAGGGCTTTTAAAGTATGGCCGTACGCAGGAGTCGGAAGCCGACCGCCTAGGCCTAATATTTATGGCCATGGCTGGATATAATCCCGAAGAAGCTGTATCTTTCTGGAAACGCATGGAGGCGGAAAGCGGTGGACAGGCGCCACCGGAGTTCCTTTCAACGCACCCAAGCGCGGGTACCAGGCAAGCCGCTTTGCAGAAGCACATGCCTGAGGCCCTGCAGTACTACAAAGCCAGATAAAAACCAACCCTCATGAAGGTATGCGCCCCTTTGCAGGCTTTAGCCAAGCCTGCTGCTTTGCCAAGTCTACGTTATATGCTGTTTTTCCTGCTGATCCTGGGGTCCGCCTGTACTACCCGCGATGCAATTCGCGATGAGAGCGAGGCCGGCCCAGAGGATATAGAGGAAGAGCCTTACGACGGAAAGCTGCTGGCGCAGGTGGTGTTCGACACGGTGGACTATATTGTGCCCACCACAGAGCTCATGCAGCCCTTTATCCGGGAGTTTGGCGATGGTACGGTGGTAGACAAAGTGATGATCCGCAAGGTGCAGGAGACGAAGGAAGACGATCCGGCTTACTATTTGGTGGGCCTCGGCATGCAAAACGGACAGTTCAGAAGTATGGCTTTGTCCCTGGATGTAGCCGCCGACAATAGCCTGTATTTAAGCAGCAAGGGATCGAAGCACATGTGCCAGGCTGCCGCAGGTTGCGGATTCTGCTACTTCACGTTCTCCGGCAACCAGATCACCGGCTGCGAGTGCGCTTCCCGTGCGCCGGGCAACAACTGTGTGCACAAGGTATCACAGCAAAACACGCTCCTGAAAAATGTGTCATCACTAGATAGGACCCGCAACAAAAAGAAGTAATAATTGTACTTGATGAAAAAAGGGAGAGGCCGCTGGTATCCAGCGGCCTCTCCCTTTTTATTTGATGCCGTAAGAAGCTAAAGATGGAATATTTCAGGCGCTTTTAGTTTCTCACAACCCATTTACAACCTCATCATCAACATTTGTCATTTCGACGTCAGGAGAAATCTTTACTAGTTCTAAATAGATCTCTCCTGACGTCGAGATGACAATGGCAAGAGGATAATGCAACTGTCTCATTACGACGTCTGCATGCTGCGCAGTCGGATGCGTGTCAGGATCTTCTTGGTGTACAGCGGGAACTCACTTTTCATCATCCAGTCGTAGTAGCTTGGCTCTTTCTGCAGCACTTCCTCTACCGACACATTTTTATACTTGCCGAAGTTGAACACCTCCTGGCCAGCTGGGTTGTACACGATGCGGCCCGACAGATCAGCCGTTTTATCGACCGTGAACTTATGCAGCGCCGCCATGTCGTTCTGCACGGGGTACTCTGTCAAGCCCTCTTTTGTCTCGAAAGGAGTTTCCTGGTACTGGTCCAGTTGCACCATCAGGATGTGGTAGGTAGCGATGGTGTCGGCCTCGGCGCTGTGGGCGTTCTCCAGCGATTTGTTGCAGTAGAACTTATAGGCGGCTGACAGGGTGCGTTTCTCCATCTGGTGGAAAATGCGGCAGGCATCCACGATGTGGCGGTTCTCAATGTCGAAGTCAATGTCGCAGCGCAGGAACTCCTCGGCCAACAGGGGAATATCAAAACGAAGCAGGTTGTAGCCACCCAGATCGCAGCCCTCCAGAAACTTGCTGAACTCCCGCGCCACTTCCTTGAATGTAGGGCAGTCCTTCACGTCTTCGTCGTAAATCTTGTGGATCAGGCTCGACTCCAGCGGAATTGGCACGGTGGGGTTGATGCGGCGGGTCTTAAGGATTTCCTCTCCGCCGGGCATCACTTTCAGGCAACTGATCTCCACAATGCGGTCTTTGCCGATGTCGGTGCCGGTGGTTTCCAGGTCAAAGAAAACGAGCGGGCGCTTCAGGTGTAATTTCATGGCTGTACTTGGTTATGCGTTAAGAACCGCCTGCGTTAGCGCCTCCAGATTCATGTTGTTATAGTTGCCCGAGCTCATCAGCAGCAGGTTGGCGTTTTGCCAGTTGCGGCTGGTCAGGTGCTGCTGCAGCGCTTCAGAGTCGGTGTAGATGTGCAGGTTGGGGTTCTGGAACGCGTCTTTCAACTCCTGTTCCGTCAGCATCTCCATGCGCTTGTGCTCAATGGTTTTCGGGTTGAAGTATACGATCGGCTCATCAGCCAGCGCAAGCGCACCGGCATACTGGGGTATAAAGTTCCGGTTCAGGCTGCTGAAGGTGTGCAACTCCAGCACCGCTACCAGATCACGCTGAGGAAACTGCTTCTTTACCGCCTCTGAAGTGGCTTTTACTTTAGAAGGCGCATGCGCAAAGTCACGGTAAATGTTTGCGCTGTCAGATTCCCCGATCTTCTCCAGGCGCTTGGCCGCTCCTTTAAAGCTTTGAATTGCCGCGTAAAAATCACTCGCTTTCACACCAATTTTCTTGCACACTTCCTTAGCAGCAGAAATGTTGCGCAGGTTGTGCTCCCCAAACAGCTGTATCTCCACGTCGCCCTCTTTCTTCGTATGCAGAATGGTTTTGCCGTTTTTGATGCTGTGCTCGTGCACCGTGTAACCGATGTAGGAGATATCAGCAGGGTTGCGCGGCACGCTCACCAATTGCACCTGCTCGTCGTCCTGATTGTAGATCAGCGTGCCAGCCTTCGGTGTCATTTCGGCGAAAATGCGGAACTGCTCGCGGTAAATGTCCTGGTCAGGAAACACGTTGATGTGGTCCCAGCTGATGCCGCTGATTACAGCAATGTGGTGGTGGTAGAGGTGGAACTTGGGTATGCGCTTGATCGGGTCGGAGAGGTACTCGTCTCCTTCTATGATAATCAGGGGTGCATCATCTGTTAATTTCACCATGCGGTTGAAGCCTTCCAGCTGCGCACCCACGGCATAATCAAATTTGCGGCCCAGTTGCTGCAGCACGTGCATGATGAGCGAGGTGATAGAGGTCTTGCCGTGGCTGCCCCCGATTACGATGCGCTGCTTGTCCTTGCTCTGCTCGTAAATAAACTCCGGGAAAGAATAGACAGGAATGTTGAGCTCCTGCGCCCGCTTCAGTTCGGGGTTGTCGGGGCGGGCGTGCATGCCCAGTATAACGGCATCCACGGAGGCATCCAGTTTCTCCGGAAACCAACCTTCTTCTGAGGGAAGTATACCCTCGGCGGCGAGTCTGCTTTTGGCCGGCTCAAAAATCTCGTCGTCAGAGCCCGTTACTTTCAGGCCTTTGTCGTGCAGGGCCAGGGCCAGGTTGTGCATGATGCTGCCGCCAACGGCAATCAGGTGTATGTGCTTTAAATCCTTCTTCTCCATGTGCGATGCTAATGATGTAGCGAACCTACAAATTTAGAATTCCTTCCCAAATTAAAATGGCTATACGGCAATATGTGGATACTTTGTGGATATCTTGTGGATTATTAACAGGGTTATAAAGATTGAATCTCTCCCAGAGCTGCTAAATTTGTGACTATGGAGGAGATGAAAATGAATGTGCGGCCTGCGGGCAACCGGAACGGATGGCAGAAGAAAGCCCCCGTTCTTTCGGAATTGGGTAAGAAGCCACCGCAGGCACTGGACTTGGAGGAGGCCGTGCTAGGCGCTCTGATGCTGGAAAAGGATGCCCTGACCACGGTAATTGATATTTTGCGCCCGCAAAGCTTTTACAAGGAGGCACACCAGCGCATTTTCAGGGCTATACTGGCGCTGTTTGATAAGTCGGAGCCGATTGATATACTGACGGTGACGCACGAACTGCGCGAGCAGGGCGAGCTGGAGATTGCAGGCGGTGCCTACTACGTCACCCAACTGACCACCCGTGTAAACTCCGCTGCCAACATCGAGTACCACGCCCGTATCATCACGGAGAACTCCATCAAGCGCGACCTGATCTCCATCTCCTCAGAAGTGCTTTCCAGCGCCTTTGAGGATACTACTGACGTATTCGAGTTGCTGGATAAAACTGAGGCGAAGCTGTACGAAGTATCGGAATCCAACATCCGCAAGAACTTCGATGACATGCGCTCTTTGATGCACCAGGCCATCAAGGAACTGGAGGAGAAGCGCAAGCAGGCCGACGGTTTAACAGGTGTGCCAAGCGGTTTGATGGCGCTGGACCGTGTAACATCGGGCTGGCAGAAATCTGACTTGGTTATACTTGCCGCACGTCCGGCGATGGGTAAAACAGCCTTCGTACTGTCGTGCATGCGCAATGCCGCTGTTGATTTCAACAAAGGTGTGGCAATTTTCTCTCTGGAGATGTCCTCGCTGCAGCTGGTGAATCGTCTTATTTCTTCAGAAGCTGAGCTGGACTCGGAGAAGATCAAGAAGGGAAGCCTGGAGGAGTATGAGTGGGCACAGCTGAACCATAAAATCGCGAAGCTGACCGAGGCGCCTATCTTTATTGATGACACCCCTGGGTTGTCTATTCGTGAACTTCGCACCAAGTGCCGCCGGTTGAAGGCCCAGTACGATATCCAGATGATCATCATCGACTACCTGCAGCTGATGAGCGGCAATGCCGATGGAAAGTCGAACGGTAACCGGGAGCAGGAGATTGCCTCCATCTCACGTGCCATGAAGATGCTGGCCAAAGAATTGAACGTGCCGGTAATCGCGCTCTCGCAGCTAAGCCGTGCCGTGGAAACGCGTGGCGGTGATAAGCGCCCGCAGCTGTCTGACCTTCGTGAATCCGGCTCCATCGAGCAGGATGCTGACATGGTGCTTTTCCTGTACCGCCCGGAATACTACGGTATTACCGAAGACGAGATGGGCAATCCGACGGCCGGTGTAGGCGAGGTGATCATCGCCAAGCACCGTAACGGATCGCTGGAAAACGTGCAGTTGAAATTTATCGGTAAGTATACTAAATTTACGAACCTCGACAATGATTTCGGGGGAGATGGTATGAGCGGCTTTAACGCCTTGCCTAACAGTACGTTTGATGCCGATGCACCAGGGTCTATTCGCTTGGGTAGCCGCATGAACGACGGGGGTAACGGAGGCGGCGGCTTCCCGACATCCAACTTCGATGAGGAACCACCGTTTTAATAAGTAAGATTTTAGACGTTAGATTTAACACAATAGACTTCTAAATATTTCAGTTAGAAGTATAAAAGACTTCACAAAGTATAAAGGCATACACAATAAGCCAAAGGAGGATTAGCCGCTGCGCCACGAGCCAGTGGCTTTTCTGATTTTAGGGAGGTCTGAAAAAGTAGGAGTCCCCGATGACCTCGCAGTGTCCGAAGGTCCTGCGAGCGTCTTGCCAGCCACGAGGCATCAGACGCTGCGAGGTTTTGCGAACGCTCGCAGGTCTTTCGGCAGCGAATGGCCTATCCAAATCAAAGTATGAAACGGGTGGATATAGTTGAAATAAAAGAATTAACAGCTGGCCAGAAAAGGCAGGTGCTACAGCTGTGGAACCAGGAATACCCGGTGCAGTTGCAGTATGCGGCTCTTGCTGCGTTCGAAGAGTATCTTAAAGGCTTGATGCAGAAGCGGCATTATTTGCTTCTTAGCGAGGCCGGAGAAGTATGCGGTTGGTTTTTTCTTTTTGAACGGGCGGAAGAAACCTGGTTTGCCTTGTTAGTAGATGGTAAGTTGAAGGGGAGAGGGTACGGAAAACGTCTGCTGCGCCTTGTTCAGGAAAAGGAGAGCCAACTGAGCGGCTGGGTCATAGATCATGATAGGGACGTGAAAAGCAACGGAGAGAAGTATAACTCTCCCTTAGACTTCTACCTGAAAAATAATTTTAAGGTATGTCCGGAGGAGCGGCTGGGGACGGAGAAAATATCAGCTGTGAAAATTAGGTGGATTAGAGAATCAAACACTACATCCTGTTGACTCTGCCGACGCAAGCGTTTTTACTGCTACGAAGCAACAGACGCTGCGAGGTTCTGCGAACACTCGCAGCGTCTTTTAACGCATAGTCCGGCTATACTTGTCAGGATTTATTTTCCGGCTTCTCAAGTATAAATGCTCCCACTTTTTAAGCTTCTAATTTCTACTTAAATTAAGCCCCTCATTTAGTACCTTTGCCTGTATGAAAGTAGGAATCTTTTTCGGTGGTCCGTCGCGTGAGCGGGAAATCTCGTTTGCGGGTGGCCGTACGGTTTACGATAATTTAGATAAAGCACTCTTTGAAGCCGTTCCGGTATTTGTGGACAGCCTCGGCAACTTCATCCGCCTCGACTGGCAGTACATCTACAAAGGCACTATCCGCGACTTTTACCCGCCGGTGGAGGCACTGCCTGAGAGCGAGCACGGCCTGCAGATCTACCTGGAGTCGTTGGGTGAGCTGAGTATCGAAGAGCAGGACAAGATCATTGCTAAAGCGGGTAAGCGCCTGCAGCCAAACGAGTTCAAGCAGTATTTTGACTTTGCGTTTCTGGCGCTGCACGGCCCTTACGGCGAAGATGGCAGTATACAGGGCTTACTGGAGTGGTACCACATCCCGTATTCCGGCTCCGGCATACTTCCCTCTGCGATTGGAATTGACAAGGCGGCGCAGAAAGAACTGCTGAAGCAGAACGGCTTTGCCACGCCCGGTTACAGCCTGATCAAGTATAGCGACTGGGCCGACCACAGCAAGCGGGAGTCGATTTTTGAGCAATTGGTAGCGCAACTGGGTCTGCCGCTGGTACTGAAGGCGCCGCATCAGGGCTCTTCCATCGGCATCTCTATCGTGAAGGAGAAAGATTTTACCACCTTCGAGACAGGGGTAGACCGCAGTTTCTTCACCAAAACCATTTACAAGAGCCAGTGGCTGGCAATGGGCGAGGAGAAGCAGCTGACAAGTATAAAACAGCTGGTGGACATCCGTGAGGGTATCGGCATGCCGGTACTGCTGCAGGATGGCTCCATCATCTATCACCCGGAAGAGCTTTTCAACCACATTAACCACACCTTCTCCAGCTCCGCTACCGACAGCATCACACTTACCAATGTGGAGCACGAGCAGCAGGTGCTGGTAGAGGCTTTTATACAGGGCAAAGAATTCTCCTGCATTGTAGTGCAGGACGAGCAGGGACAGCCGATTGCCTTGCCGCCTACCGAGATCGTAAAGGGCAATGAGATGTTTGACTACCGCTCAAAATACCTACCGGGTTTGAGCCGTAAGATTACACCAATTAACCTGCCTGTAGAGCAGATACAGCAAATCCGGAAAGACTGCAGCAAGCTTTTCAAGGACTTTGGCTTTAACGTGTATGCGCGTCTGGATGGCTTTATAACGGAAACTGGGGACATTTTCCTGAACGATCCGAACACGACTTCAGGCATGCTGCCTTCGTCGTTCTTCTTCCACCAGGCCGCAGAAATAGGCTTGAACCCATCGCAGTTCCTGACTTATATCATCCGAACGTCGGTGGCTGAGCGTCTGAAAACCGGTAAAGACACCGTGAAGCTGACGCGATTGCTGCAAAAGCTCGATAAATCCATACAGGAGCAGCAGGCGCACCGGCACGATAAAATCCGGGTGGGTGTGATCATGGGCGGTTACTCTTCTGAGCGCCATATCTCGGTGGAGAGCGGTCGTAATATCTACGAGAAGCTTTCTTCGTCTACCAAGTATGAGCCGCTGCCCATCTTCCTGACGGGCAGCAACGAGTCGCACCGCCTGTACACCATTCCGATCAACGTGATGCTGAAGGACAATGCCGACGACATCAAGGAGAAAGTGCATTACTTTGAGAAAGGTGGAAAGCCGCACCCGGTGCTGGCGCAGATCACGGAAGAAGCCGAAAGCATCACCCGCAAGTATACGGGCAGTACGCTGCAGGAGCCGCAGCGCATTAGCTATGAGCAGCTGAAAAATCTGACCGATGCGGTGTTCATTGCCCTGCACGGTCGCCCGGGCGAGGATGGGGCACTGCAGGCGGAGTTAGAGAAGCTGTACATCCCGTACAACGGCTCTGGTATCCGCTCGTCTCAAATCACCATCAACAAGTATGAAACCAACGAGATACTAGCCAAACACGGTGTACCGGTGGCAAAGCATGCCATGGCCCTCAAAGAGGATTGGATGCAGGACAAGGAAGCTTTCTTTCAGGGTATAGAGGCAGCGTTTCCGTATCCGTTTATTGCCAAGCCCGCAGACGATGGCTGCAGCTCAGCCGTTAAGAAGATAAAGAACCGCCAGGAGCTGGCAGCGTTTTCTCACCTGATCTTCCGTGAGATGGAAGAATTGGATACCGAATGCGCCCGCACCTTGTCGCTTGGCTTTAAGGAAGAATTCCCGAATAAGGCAGGCTTTCTGGTGGAAACACTAATCTCCCGAAACGGAGCCAAGCATTTCCTGGAGATTACGGGCGGTTTGCTTACCAAGTATGATCCGGATGGCACAGTGAACTACGAAATATTTGAGGCATCTGAGGCATTGGCTGAAGGCGAGGTGCTGTCGCTGGAGGAGAAGTTTCTGGCGGGAGAGGGGCAGAACATTACACCCGCCCGCTACGCCGCTGACCCGGTGCGTCGCCAGAAAATTTCAGATAAAGTAAAGGAAGACCTGCGCCGTGTGGCCCAGATTCTGAACATCGAAGGCTATGCCCGCATCGATGCCTTTGTGCGCGTGCTGGAAAATGACGAGGTGGAGACGATCATTATAGAAGTGAACTCGCTGCCGGGCATGACGCCGGCCACCTGTATCTTCCACCAAACCGCCATTAACGGTTACAAGCCTTACGACTTTATCGACCGCATCCTGCAGTATGGCGTGGAGCGTACCAAGATGAAGGGACAGTTATAAAGAGTTAAAAAAATTAAAAGTTAAAGAGTTTGAAGGTGTTTTATAGAAGTCTAATGTCTTTTATCTAATATCTAATGTCTCAAATAAAACCCATGTTTAAAGCAAATTCTTTTGTAAGTGTCTTGGTGCATCTGACGATAATGGCGGCGATTGTTGCCGCACTTATTTTCGGCTTCTTTTACCTGTACCTGCCCTCTGCCACTAACCATGGCGAAACGATATCAGTGCCGAAGATTACCGGTATGCAGCTGGGGGATGCGGAACAACTGCTGGAGGAGCAGAGCCTTCGCTACTTCATCAACGACTCTACTTACAGGTCGGACCAGAAGCCGTTTGAGATACTGACGCAGGACCCGGCGCCGGGGGCGAAGGTGAAAGAGGACCGGAAGATTTACATCTCCGTGAACATGAAGAACCCGCCGATGATCAAGATGCCGAAGCTGATTGACGGATCGGTGAAAAACGCAGAGCTCATCCTCAAAAGCTACGACCTGAAAAAAGGCAAGATCACGTACGTGCCGGACCTGCAGCAGAACGCTGTGCTGAAGCAGTTTGTTGGCGGAAAAGAAGTTGCGCCGGGGGCTTTGGTGCCAAAAGGCGCTGTGGTGGACCTGCACGTGGGCGACGGTCTGGGTAATACAGAGTTTGAGGTACCCAGTGTGGTGGGTATGCCGGTGGATGAGGCATCGGTGCTGCTGGCAGGGCAGGGGCTGCAGGTTGGCAACATTTTCTACGACGCCAGCAGTACAGAGCCGACAGGAACTGTTGTGAAGCAGCGTCCTTTTGCCGAAGTGGGCGCCAAGATTCGCGTAGGCGAACTGGTAGACTTATGGGTGGCCGGCGACGAGCAGCTGCAGGGAATAGAGTAGCACAGGAAGGAATAAATCAGGAGCGCCTGCCAGAAACGGCGGGCGCTTTCGTTATACATGCAGGAGGTGGCTTTCCGCTGCAAACGCGCTGGGCACTTCCTTTGCGCTGTAAGGAGGCAAATTTGCCTTCGGATATTAAATTACACTTGATACTTGCCCTGGCTGCTCCGCGGCGTTAGAAGCAAGGCTATACTTTCAGTAAACGGGTTTATGGTACATTGAGCATGAGAAAACAGCTGGCGCTTATACTTGGTATCCTGTGCTGTGCGGCAGGAGCCACGGCACAGGTAGTGTTGCAGCCCCTGCAGCAGGAGGCAGGGCGTGCGGTGCAACAGGCTGCGCCAGCCTTACGCGCGCCGGCTGCTTTGTCGCTTCCTTTTTTTGACGATTTCTCAGGCGCCAACACCCTCAATACGCAGCGCTGGAACAGCACCGGTGTGACTGTCAACAACCGCTTTGGCTTTGAGCCGCTCACCAAGAATGTAGCCAGCCTGGATGGGTTAAACAGCCTTGGAATGCCCTACGCACCGGGTTCGGTATCGGCAGGGGCCTCCGACACACTCGCCTCTGCGCCTATACTACTCGGCGGCCTCACACCGGCTGACTCTGTGTACCTGAGCTTTTACTGGCAATCCGGTGGCTTGGGCGATGTGCCGGATCTGACGGAAAACAACCTGCGCTACCTGGTGCTGGAGTTCAAGGACAACACCGGCAGCTGGCAGGAAGTATGGCGGCAGTCGGCTGTAGGCAGGGCCACCGACTTTGCACAGTTTTTTGTAGGGCTGCGGGAACCACGCTATTTCCACAGCGGCTTTCAGTTCAGGTTCCGCAACATCGGTTTGCGAAACGGGCTGGCTGATGTATGGAACCTGGATTATATTGTGCTGGATAAAAACAGGCGCAAAGGGCAGAACACCACCCGCGACATCGCCATCAGTGAGGGTGTGAGCCGACTGCTGAAGCATTACACCGCCATGCCTGCCCGGCAGTTTCTGCAGAACCCTGAGGCTGAGCTGGCCGAAGAGGTGCGGGCAACACTCAACAACCTCGGTAATATGCCTGGTGCCATCAGTTGGAGAGGCTATGTGAAGCGGCTGGGTGCCACAAGTGCCGATACATTTCTACGGGGCCAGGCGCTGATTCCTGCCATGGCTCGCCAATATGAAATTGCGGGTACCCCCACGCTAGCCAAAACACGACTGCCGGCATCCGGGGAGTTTACCCTGCAACATGGCATTCTGTTGGACACCAAGGAGCAAAACCCTTTGCAGCGGACAAATGACTCCACTGCCCGCAAAACCGTTTTTTCTGATTACTATGCCTACGATGACGGCACGGCAGAGGCAGGCTTCAGCTTTGTGAGCTCCGGAAACGGGAACGTGCTGGTGGCGCAGCGGTACGACCTGAGCCAGCCTGACCAGGTTTCCGCGTTCCGCGTGTACTTCCCGAAAGTTGGAAAGAGCATCGAAGGCACATTCATTACCTTCCGGGTATGGGCCGCCGCGGATAGTTTACCGGGAGAAACACTCTACCAGCAGAACTTCAGCATCCGGTACAGTACCATCCAGAATGAGTTTTACGAGGTGGTGCTGGATAAGCCGGTGCCTGTTGAAGGCAGCTTCTATGTGGGCTGGTCCCAGCCAAGTTCCCAGTACATCAACATCGGGTTCGACAGGAACGAAAGTGCCGCTGGCCGCCGCTTTACGTATACAGTGGCTACGGGCTGGATAGAGGAAGCCATGTTTGATGGTGCCGTAATGCTGCGCCCTGTGCTTAAAGGCGAGCCGCTCGGGATTGAAGACGAACGCTACAGCAAGGCAATGCGGGTATATCCGAACCCCAGCACAGGCGAGGTAAACCTCAGCGCACCGTATGAACAGGTACAGGTATACGATATGCTGGGCCGCCTCCTGCACAGCCAGCAGTACAAAGCAGGGCAGCAAACCCTGCAACTCGGACATTTGTCGCCGGGACTTTATACTTTGCGTATTCAAAACAGAAAAGCGATTATCACCAAAAAAATAATATTGACAAAACCATGATAGCAGCAACCGATATTACAGCCGAAGAACTGAAGGAGCGCCTCAACAAGGGAGAAACGCCGATCATTATTGATGTGCGTGAGGATTGGGAATACCAGGAAACAAACATTCCGGGTGCGCAGAATATTCCCTTAGGTGTGCTGCCACAGCGCCTGGAGGATCTGGATGAGATGAAGGACCAGGAAGTGATCGTGCAGTGCCGTTCCGGCGCCCGCTCAGCCTCAGCCAAAGCGTTTCTGCAGCAGCAGGGTTTCAGCAATGTGCGCAACCTGCTTGGCGGCATTCTGGCCTACAACGGGTAGGCAACAACAGGGGAATTAGCATCTTAAGCATGCTGGAAAGGCAGAAAGAATTACTTCTTTCTGCCTTTTTGTTTTACAGTACGCTCATCAAGTATAAAGACTCATCTACCTAAAGCACCATTCCTCTTTCTTCTTCCGCTAGCTTGAAATAGTGTAGCCGACAGTAATAGTTAATCGGGTTTATTTGAAGTTGTACGTCCTGTGTTTAAACATGTAAAAAATTGTCTTACAGGCGGTTGCTTGAAGGGGTGAGTTTGTCTGAAAAATCGGGTAAAGCCAAATATTCTGTTCTAATAGTTTAATTTTTCAGAAGGGAAAGGGACGTATATAGCATATGTTATTTTTTTAATGGAGCCAAAGTCCAGCAGGCATAGTTGCTTCGTATCTACCGAACATTTCACCTTAAACTATATATGTCCAAACTTTACTCTTAACCTTTATGAAGAAAATCTTAGCAGTAGCAGCTATGTACCTGCTCATGGTAAACGCCGTATTCGCGCAGGCTTACGTAGATTCAAAGCTTAAGACAGCCCTTACAGACAGGATAACCCCTGTGCAGGTTGTAGTTACCTTTAAAGGAGAGGGAGCCCCTGCTCTTCTTGATATTGCCGCCCTTACCCAGTTAGGAATCACAAAGGGTCTCACACTTAGGGCCCTGCCCATTGCTGGTGCTATCGCCACTGCCTCGCAGGTAGAAGCGCTTGCCAGAAACCCAAGGGTGCTTTCCATTTACCTGAACGAATCGCTGAAGTATGAGAATAACGCTGCCACCGCCCTTACAGGTGTAGAAAAAGCGCGTAACGAGATGGCCTTCACCACCCAGAATGGTGGATTGCCTGTGTCAGGTAAAGGAATCGGCGTGCTTGTGAACGACAGCGGGGTAGACGGAACACACCCTGACCTGCAGTTCGGCAAGAACCTGAAGCAGAACGTAACGGCGGCCACTAACCTGAATGCACTCTCTGCCATACTGCCGTACACGCCCATCGAGAACATCCCGAACACCGATGCTACTGGCGGCCACGGCACGCACGTTGCCGGTATTGTAGGTGGTACTGGCCAGGCTTCAACGGGCAAGTATACTGGTGTTGCTCCAGGTGCTGATCTTATCGGCTACGGTTCAGGCGCTGCCCTGCTGCTGCTGGATGTACTGTCTGGCTTCGACTATGCGTTGATCAACCAGGCGCAGTACAACATCCGCGTCATCACAAACTCTTTCGGTACTACAAGCGACACAGGCACAGACGTGAACCCTGCTGACCCGATTACGCTGGCGACAAAGCGTTGTGTGGATAGAAACATCGTGGTGGTATTCTCTGCCGGTAACTCAGGCCCAAGCTCTGGCACCATGACTGGCCAGTACAAGAAAGCGCCGTGGGTAATTGCCGTGGCTGCTGGCGACAAGTCCGGCCGTTTGGCAGATTTCTCTTCCAGGGGCATAGAGGGCAAAGGCGGTTCTTTCACGCTCGATGGAGAAACTTATACCTGGCAGGATCGCCCAACAGTAACATCTCCGGGCGTTGACATTATTGCTGCAAGAGTAATCGCACCGGTTTCTTCTTTGTCTGCTGATAAGGATGCCACAGAACTGGACCCTGCCCACGTGCCCTACTACACGCACATGAGCGGTACATCTATGGCAGCGCCGCATGTGGCTGGTATTGTGGCGCTGATGCTGGATGCGAACCCATCGCTGACGGTGGCACAAGTGAAGGCGATTCTACAGCAAACTGCTTCTAACGTTCCTGGCAGAGAATCATGGGAGGTAGGTGCCGGTTATGTAAACGCCTATGCCGCAATCGACAGATCCTTCAGAGCGGCTGCGCCTTATGGCTCCACGCTTAACCTGACCAGAACTTTCAACAGTAATGTAAATGCAAACAACGTTGCAGAAAACTTCTCCATAGATTATAACCCTGCTACCACTGCTACCAACATTTATACTTTCAGCGTGGCAGAAGGTACGACAAGCATCGAGGCGAAAATTAAAGCCACTGGTGTTGAAGGGGAGACTGGAAACCCGGTAAGGCTGTCGCTTATCTCGCCTAGCGGTGTAAGAACAAGTGCTGGTATACCTGTGCTTTTTGCTTTGAGCTACGACCGTGGCGTGGCTATAGCCTCTCCTGAAGCCGGTACCTGGACAGCGGAGATTTCCGGTTTGAATGGGGTTGCTTTCCCTGAGAAAATCAGCGGCGTAATCAACAAGATGACTGCAGCCGGTACCTCAGGACTAAATGACATTGCGGGGCACCCGGCAGAGGCTTCGATCAAAATGGCAGTAAGTTCCCGTTTGGCGGATGGTTTGGCAGGAGGTGGCTACAAGCCGGACGAGCTGCTGAAGCGCATAGACATGGCAGACTACCTGATGATGGGAGAGGGCATCCGCCAGTTCCTGCCTGTAAATGGTGCCTTTACTATGACGGACGTGAGAGACAGAAACCTGTTGGTTGAGTCAATTGTAGCCAAAGGTGGTGCCCTGCGCGATCAGGAGCATAAGTTCAATGGCATTATGCTTCCTGCTGCACCTGGCAAGTTCGCTCCTACCGGCAAAGTAAGCCGTGCAGAAGTGGCTTACTCGCTTGTGCAGGCATTGGGCTTGCAGAACTTTGCCGTGGAGCGCAACGGTAAAACACCAACAGTAGCAGTAGACGGTAAGAGCTACCCTATAGAGGATGCGAAAGACATTCCTGCCGGTTTGGAGGGTTATGTGAGCGTGGCGCTGGAGCTGAACCTGATCAACGCTTACTACAGTGTTACACAAGGTCCTTATGATCTGCAGCCAACACTGCACGCTACATTCAAGCCATTGCAGGATGTTACCCGTGCTGACTTTGCCGTAATCATCACCCGCACACATGCACAGTGGAATGCCGCTACGCAGCCTCTTGCCAGCACAAGCACTTCTAACGCAGTAGCCGTTGGTAGTTTGGAGGAGCGCGTGTTCAGCTATCCGAACCCATTCACTGGCAAAGCTACCATCAGCTATGTGGTGCCGCAGGATGGCCCGGTACAGGTGGAGGTTTATGATGTGCTGGGTAAGAAGGTTGGCACACTGGTTGCCGAAACAGTAAAAGCCGGTAAGCACACGGTAGAGTTCGATGGCAGCAAGTTACCAGTTGGCACTTATATCTATCGTGTAAAGGCTGGAAACAAGGTGTTCACAAATCGCATGATCCTGACTAAATAGTAAAGCTTAAATTAACTATGCCTGTAACTAGGCAGAAACAAAGAAGCCTGCAGCACAAAATGCTGCAGGCTTCTTTTTGCTTTGACCTTTTTCCCGTACTGCCCTGAAAAGTTCGACAACAAAGGTCTGGCCGTGTACGGAGCTCCTGCGGGCATCTGGCAACAGCGCAGTGAAATGCTACTCGATTATGAACGGTGATGGGCTGAAGCAAAGCAGGAACACCACAAACGCGAGTACGCCCAGCACCTTACGTGCAGGCGAGAGTGGCCGCTCATCGGGGCAGGAAGGGTGGAAGATTCCCATCAGGCGCGAAAGCAGAATGCCGAACACCAGCCAGCCGCTGTAGCCATCCGCGTCCGGGAAAGCCAGGGAAATAAGCACCTGCAGCAACAGCACCAGGGCAGCCAGCAGTAGGCTATACTTCAGTTTGGGAGTGGCGGGCTGCAGCACAAACACCAGGTAGAGCACATAAAAAGTCCATAGCCAGATGTACGCTGCTATCTCAGGAAATAAATCGGCCAGCGTATACTGCAGCGAAAGCAGGAGCAGGGTAGCGGGCATGGCAAACTTCCGGGAGTCCAGCAGCTTTAAAAAGGCCCAGTAGGTGAATGGTCCAAAAACAACCAGCAACTCCTCCGACCACACCGGCTTGCTGTAAGGCGATATTACCCCTAAGCCGGCATAAAGTATAAACAGGCTGAAGAAGATAGGCGAGAGCTGGTTAAAACGCCTGTAGCCTATCAGGCCGTACAGGATGTGCCCGCCGTCCAACTGTCCGATCGGGAGCAGGTTTAGCGCCGTGAAGAACAGGGCCAGGTAGCCGGCGAACACCAGCGGGTAATGGATAACCTCATACTGGTTCGGCAGCAGCGCAGGATCGGCCACAAACTGCTCGAAGAACATAAACAGCAGGTTACTGCCGATCGAGAAGCTTCCAAACACGTCCTGGTATACATATTGGGCATAATCCAACCCATATTTTTGATACTCTGGATGGACAGAAAAAATATACTCGGGCGGCGGCAGGTGCGTAAAAGCGTAGTATAGCAACGGAACGGCCACTACAAAGCCCGCCAGCGGACCGGCAATGCCGATATCAAAGAACTGCTGGCGCGAGAAGATGCGCTCCTTTATCCGAATAAAAGCCCCCATCGTGCCAATAGATGCCGTTATACCGAACCAAAGCGGAATATAGTAGGGCAGTGTAACAGCGGTGCGATAATGGCGGGCCGTAAAGTAATGTCCGAACTCATGTACTGTTAGTACCCCCAGGAAGGGCAACGAGAAGTATAGCCCACCAATAAACTCTGCTTGGGTAAGCGTGCCCGTCCAGGTGAAACCCTGCGGCCCGAGGAAAAAAAGTTTTCCAAACGTCCATTCTGCCCCGGCAATGGTGGTGGTCACCAACGTGAGGCAGAACAGGAGCAGGTGTAACCAATAGTTCTGCTGCGGCTTAGCTAACGACATCCGCAAAAACTTGGTTGATGGTGAGCGGCGGTTGCAGGTGCAAAGTCTGAAGACCTACATTGCGGGCGCTCTCGATGTGCTGGATGCTATCATCTATAAACAGTGTTTCTGCCTTCTCCAAACCGTTCTCGGCCAGCACCTGCTCAAAGATGGCGGCATCGGGCTTGCGTTTGCCCACCAGGTGCGAGTAATAGCTCTTGTCGAACAGCGAGTCGAGGCTCGGGATAGTGAAGCTGTGTTCCACAATCTCGTTAAAGCGCTTCATGTGGATGGCGTTGGTGTTGCTCAGCAGGAAAATACGGTAATGCTTTCCCAACTCCAGCAACAGGTCAATGCGCTCCTGCGGAATGTCCAGCAGCATGGCGTTCCAGGCGTCGTCGATCTGCTCATCCGTCGCGTCGATCTGGTACGTCTGGCGCAGGTTGTTGCGGAATTCCTCGTTCGAACTGACTCCTGTTTCAAAAAGGTCGAAAAGGTGCGACTGCTCTTTTTGACTAAAGGCGATATTGCAGTTGTCTTTGCACAGCTGCTGAAGGTGTTGTATGCTTTTGCCGTAGTCGATGTTAATGATGACCCCGCCGAGGTCGAAGATTATATTCTTGATTTGCTTGAAGTCCACGAAAAAATATCTGAATTGTGTTTGAATTATTGAATGCAAATATGTAAAATTGCACTCCCAAATACAAAGGAAGCACATTCTTTAGAGGGAACGGGCCTATAGCTCATTCGGTTAGAGCAACTGACTCATAATCAGTAGGTGCCTGGTTCGATTCCAGGTGGGCCCACTTCACAATCAGCCACTTACGAGTAAAATCGGTAAGTGGCTTTTTTATTTGCACACGTTTTTGATTTCCTGCTATTAACCCAAGCGAGTACCATTCCCCAGGGAAAATAGCTCCTGAAACTCACTTCCGCAGGGACATGATGAGCGTAGTATTTGCCGTTCAACCCACTATCCCTCCCTTTTTTCAGTTTGGTCTTGGGTGCTAGCGTAATTTTTATGCTTAGCAGGTTGATAGCCAAGTATAACCTTAAGCAGCTGGTGGTGGTTAAATGAGTTGTACAAGGCAAAACAAAGGCCTGTACCTCAACCCGATTGATCATTAGATGCGTCCGGTACAAGCAAATTGAAAGACGGCAGGTTTACATATGGTGCTCCCAACGCCCCGGTAGTCTTCTTACCGGTCAGGTTTGTCGTATGCATCTGTACCTTGTTTTATTTATCCGGATGTTCACGGAAAGTAGCGGAAGTTCAGTTGCCCTATGAGCCAAAGCAGGAGTTCTCCCTGGCCGGCGAAACAGCAGTGCCTGACAGGTGGTGGCTAACTTTCAACGACCCAACACTGAACATACTTGTCGACTCCGCCCTGGAAGCCAACTTACCCTTAAAAATAGCATGGTATCAAGTTGATGAAGCCCGGGCCGTGGTGGAGATTGCCTCATCGGCAAGAGTGCCCGACTTATTTCTGCAGTTACAGTCTGGGGTCAGCCGCCCGGAACCTGATTTTGCCGGAGGAGAAAATACGCAGCTGCGCCTGGGGGCGAGCTACGAAGCCGATCTGTGGGGCCGGATTAGGTATAGCGTGCATGCGGAGGAGTACCGGTTCCAGGCCAGTTACTACGACTACAAAACGGCGGCCGTTACCCTTACCAGCGAAGTTGCCCTGGCCTGGTTCAGGCTGAAAGCGAACAGCATTCAGCTGGAGCTGGTAGACGAGCAACTGGAAACGAACGAACAGGTGCTGGCGCTCATCCGGAACAGGTTTGCCAGCGGACAGGTGCGGGGCGTTGACGTGCTGCGGCAGCAGCAGCTCATCGAAAACACAATGCAGCAACGAATAACACTCGAACTGCAGCGGGAGTTGCTGGAGAATCAGCTTTCCGTGCTGCTTGGCCAACCGCCCGGCGAGATGGCAACGGTTCCCGCCCAATTACCCGACCTGCCGCCATTGCCCCAGACCGGTGTGCCGCTCCAGCTTGTCAACCGCAGGCCCGATGTGCAAAGCTCCTTTTACCTGCTCCAGGCCACAGACAGGGAAGTAGCCGCCGCCATCAGCAACAAATACCCCCGCCTGACTTTATCACTTAATGCCGCCCTTCGGTCCAACGACTTAATCGGACTAGCCCAATCACAGGCTATCTCGATTGGAAGCAGTCTATTGGCCCCTTTGTTCTACGGCGGCAGGTTAAGCGCACAGGTCGATCAGGCAGAAGCCATCCGGCAGCAGCAACTGAACGACTATGGGCAAACGGTGCTAATTGCTTTTCAGGAAATAGAAAACGCCCTCGTGCGGGAGACAAAACAAGTCCAGCAAATCGAAGTAATAGCAAAACAGGTGGAGCTGGCTGAAAAAACCTATGGACAGCTGCGGATAGAGTACCTGAATGGGTTTACTCCCTACCTCGATGTGCTGGTGACGCTCAATCAGCTGCAACAGCTGCGAAGGGAGTTAGTAAATACAAGGCTGGGCCTGCTCGAAATAAGAATTGAGTTGTACAGGGCCCTGGCCGGTGGTTTTGAAACAGAAAGGGAAGTTGAATCAGGGGAAGAAACTCAGGAATTGTAGCACAGATGTGAACCGTATACAGCGCCTTTAAATGACCAAAAAGAAGACATTCCTAATCAGTGCCGCCATACTTCTGGTAAGTGCTGCCATAACCCTGGTTGTGTTTATGACGGCACCGGAAGCGCAGCGCGAAGGAGCAAGTATAACCACGGCCATGCTGGTGGATGTGGTAGAGGTAAACCGGGGCAGTTATACCCCCACCGTAGTGGCAACTGGAACCGTGCAGCCCGCCAAAGACATTACCTTAAGCACACAGGTAGGCGGGGAAGTGGTGCGTATTGCAGAAGACTTCGCACCGGGTTCCTTTGTCGATAAGGGCGAAGTGCTACTGCAGATCAACCCTGCTGATTACCGGAACACGCTGCAGCTTCGGAAGAGTGACCTGCAGTTAGCCAAAACGGATCTAAGCGTGGAGATGGGCAGGCAGGAGGTGGCCCGCAAGGACTATGAATTAATTGGCGAAGCGCTTCCTGCAAATAACCAGGATTTAGTGCTTCGCAAACCCCAGCTGGATGCAGCCAAAGCCAGGATAGCTGCGGCGGAAGCTGCAGTAGACCAGGCACGACTGAACCTGCAGCGTACCACCATCCGGGCGCCGTTTGATGCTCATATCCTTAGCCGAAATGCCAATGTAGGATCCCAACTGGCGCCGGGTGCGGAGCTAGGGCGACTGGTAGGAATGGAAAAGTATTGGGTAGCGGCCAATGTACCCGTTGCGAAGGTAAACTGGCTCACTTTCTCTGAAAACGAAGCCAATGCCGGATCAAATGTAAAAGTCATAAACGCCACCAGCTGGGCTGCCGGGCAGTACAGAAAAGGAAAGCTGTTCCGCCTGGTAGGTGCTCTCGATACGCAAACTCGGCTGGCACGAGTGCTCATTTCCGTTCCCGATCCGCTGGCACGGCAAACAGCCGCCGACACCGTTCCCCCTTTGATTATCGGCACTTTTGTGGAAGTGCACATTCAGGCGAAGGAAATACCAAACGTCATCCGGCTTAGCCGCGATTACCTAAGGCAAGGGAACACGGTTTGGGTGATGAAAGACGGCAAACTGAATATCCGGAAAGTAGACGTCCTTTTTGATGACGCCACTTACGCCTATATCAGCAAAGGCCTTTCGGATGGCGATAGGGTTGTAACCACAGACTTATCCACTGTGGTGGAAGGGTCTAAATTACGTACAGAAAGAGGAGGAGCGGCACAGGATACCACGGCAGGAGAAGAGGATAAGGAGTAACGAAGTATGGAAGAGCAAGCGAAACCGGCTGAAGACACACAGAAGGGCGCCATCGCCTTTATGGCCCGCAACCGCATCATCACTAACCTGCTGATGTTTTTACTGGTGGGCGGTGGTATCTGGACGATGTATAACATGCAGAAAGAGGTTTTCCCGCAGTTCCAGCTAGACTATGTAGAAATAAGTGTGGTGTACCCCGGCGCTGCACCAACCGAAACAGAGCAGGGAATCGTGTTGCCGGTGGAGGAAGCCATTAAAGGGGTGCAGGGTATAAAAGAGGTAACGTCTGTTGCCAACGAAGGCTCCGGTACCGTTACGGTGGAGCTGGTCCCCGGCTCTGACAGGATGAAGGTTTTCCAGGACATCGACCAGGCCGTAAGCCGTATCCAGACCTTTCCGGATGATATAGAACAACCTCAGGTAACGCTGCTGGACCAGCGGCAGGACGTGATGCAGATCGGGCTGTTCGGGGATGTGGATGTATGGACGCTGCGCATACTTGCCGAAAGACTGCGTAACAGGCTGCTGAGCAACGACGAAATCACACAGGTAGAGATAGGCAACGTGCCCGACTTTGTGACGCACGTGGAGATTCCGGAGCACACGCTGCGGGAGTATAACTTCACACTGGGCCAGGTAGCCGACATTATCCGCAATTCCAGCGAGGATGTTCCGGCGGGCTCCATCGAAACACAGGCCGGCGAAGTGCTGCTCCGGATGGAGGAGCGGAAGCTCTGGGCTGAAGAACTTGCTAACATCGATATCATTTCTTCAGCGTCGGGTGCCACGGTAAAGCTCGGCGACATCGCCACAGTAACCGACGGATTTGAGGAAACAGGCTTTCATGGGCAGTTCAACCAGCAAAATACCGTAGACCTGGAAATATTTCGCACAGGCAAGCAGTCTCCCCTGGAGATAGAGGAGCTTGTAAAGGAAATTATCGCAGACTTCGAGCAATCCCTGCCACCCGGCGTGAACATTCGCATTGACACAAACAGGGCAGAAGACTTTCGGGAGCGTTTGTCGCTTTTAACGGAGAACGGGTTAATGGCGATCGTGATTGTGATGGTGATCCTGGGGCTGTTCCTGGAGTACCGGCTGGCGTTCTGGGTGATGATGGGTATGGTGATATCCTTTATCGGGGCCATGGTGTTGTTGCCCGTCATGGATATCAGCATCAACATGATCTCGATGTTCGGCTTCCTGATTGTGATGGGTATTGTGGTGGATGATGCCATTGTGGTGGGAGAGAATGTGTATGCGTACCGGCAGAAGGGCTACAGCTACATGGACGCCGCCATACTTGGAGCGAAGGATGTTTCCAAGCCTGTCATCTTCAGTATCCTCACCACCATCATTGCCTTTGTGCCGCTGCTTTTTATGCCCGGGGAGACGGGTAAATACTGGTGGCCTTTACCGGTGGTGGTAATAGCGGTGCTGGCCGTATCCCTTTTCGAAGCACTGTACATACTTCCCTCACACGTGGCGCACAAGCCAAAAGAAAACAACTCCAAAGCCATACGGAAGCTGGAGAGCTGGCAAAATTCTATAGCCGATGCCTTCAGCCGGTTTGCAAACAAGCGCTATGAGCCCTTTCTGGATGTGTGCTTGCGCAACAGGTATATTACCTTCGCTGCTGCACTTGCCTTGTTGCTTTTAGTTGGCGGCTACGGCTACAGCGACCACATGGGCATGGTGCTGATGCCTGAACTGGCTGCCGATGAAATAGAGTGCGCCGTACGGTTGCCGGTAGGCACTACCACTGATCAGGCCGCTAAAGTTGCCATTGAAGTTACCAACTCTACGCGCCGCATGTTCGAAGAGCACAACCTGTACGAGGTAGCCGAGGGCATCAAAACAAATGTCCGTGGCAAAGACTTTATCGATGTGGAAATTGTGATGAAACCTCCGGATGAGATCGACATGACGGCCAAAGAGCTAATTGCCTTGTGGCGTGAAGAAATCGGTGATATTGAGGGTGTCGACCAGATTACATTCGAGGCGGAGCGGGGTCCGGGCGGTGCGCGTCAGGACATAAGTATAGACCTAAGCCATACCGACATTGAAATGCTGGAGAGGGCTAGCGAAGCTTTTGTAGAGCGGGTGGAGTCGTTTGCGGAAACCCGCGACATCAGCGATAACTTCAACATGGGCAAAGTACAACTGGGCTTCGAGCTGTTGCCGGAAGGCAGAAGCCTTGGCTTTACACCCTCCGGGGTAGGGCAGCAGGTGCGTGATGCCTTTTTCGGTGCCCTGGCCATGCGGCAGCTCCGTGGCATCAATGAAACGGAAATCCGGGTGAAGTTGCCGGAGGAAGAGCGCAAGGACATGTACAACCTGGAGGAGTTCATCGTGCGGGCACCCGATGGCACGTCTGTCCCTTTGCTGAATGTGGTAAAAGTAACCGAAGGAGAGACGTTCACAAACATCAACAGGCGCGACGGACGCAGGGTGGTAAACGTGGGAATGGACGTGGAACCAGCAAGTGCCCAGACCCGCGTCCTGAAATCATTGAACGAAGAGGTGCTCCCCCAACTGCGGGCCGACTTCCCTGGGGTTACCTGGACCTTTGAAGGAAGCCAGGCAGATATGCGGGAGTCAACGCAGGCGCTGTGGTCTGGCTTTATCATCGCCATGCTGCTTATCTTTTCTTTACTGGCTGTGGCGCTAAACAGCTATGTGCAGCCCATTATCGTGATGCTGGCTATTCCGTTTGGGGTGGTAGGGGCGGTGATTGGGCACATCCTGCTCGACTACGACCTTTCGCTGGTCAGCTTAATGGGTATCATTGCTCTCTCCGGGGTGGTGGTAAACGACTCGCTGATTATGATCGACTACGCCAACAGGCACCGGGGTAGCCACTCTGCCTACGAAGCCATTCATGAAGCCGGCGTCCGAAGGTTCAGACCCATCGTACTCACCACCCTCACCACCTTCGGCGGATTGACCCCCATTATACTTGAAACATCCCGACAAGCCTATCAGCTTATACCAATGGCTATATCGCTGGGCTTTGGGATTATCTTCGCTACCTCTATTATTCTCGTGATTGTGCCCTGCCTGTACATGATCCTGGATGACGTGGTGAAATTGATAAAAAGCAAGCAAGCTTCAAGTAGTAGTGCGGGATAAACTGATTATAGGGCTGCTGCTGCGTCTGATCTTCGGAGTAAGGTAAGATGTGTAGCTAGCTATGAGGGGGCGTAGAGTTTGTTTTATGAAATAAAGATTAAGAAAAAGCCACCCGTTGTAGGTGGCTTTGCTATAATATTGCTGTCACCCGCTGCTAGTTCATCAGAGGCAGGGAAGCGGTGCTTACTTAACTTACAAGAACCTCCTGAGCAGGAACTGCGGCTCTGTACATATCAGCTTGGCTAATGCGGCCTTTTGGGTCGTTTCCGTAATAGTTGCTTCCGTGGTCTCCATCACCGAACAGCATCCAAAGACCGTAAAATGGAATTAGCTGAAAGAAGCCAGAGTTTCCGCGGTCATGGCATCTCTTGGCGCCAGAAGCAAGACTTATCCAGCTTGCCATGAGCATGGCAACAACGAAAAAGATCGTTGCTCCGGCTGCCGCTGACTCACCGGCGAAAAGTGAGACACCAAATACAAAGAAAATGACACTCATTAAAGTTGTGAGGATGATATGAGTAACGGCGTACTCAGTTCTGCGGATCCTTCCGCTGAAAGAGAAGATGTTTGACATGCTGTTGTTTGTTTTTGTTAGTTGGAAAGATAGAGGCTCAATATAGGTAATATATAGTGATTCCTATATTTGTAAAGGATAATTTTTTTTGCGAAAGTCCGTAAAGGTTGCCTACCTAAAAAATGCAAAAAGCCACGCGCTAATGGTGGCCACCTGTTTTTACGAGGTCGGAGGTTCTGGATATATGACGCTAGGTAACGTTGCGGTTATTTCCGAAGGCGACGTTTAGCAGGACTACCGCTTTATAAATTAAGTATAAGTATTGCTTTCCATTAGCGCAGCAGTAGTTCGGCAGCCCACTTTTGGCAACCCATCATTAGGTGCAGTGTTTATTTTATCCAACCTGCCGCTTTTCTCCATTCATCATACTTCTGCTTCCTATTTTCTAAGTCGGTTGGTGGGGCCTGGTTTTCACTTTTAACCTGTCCTCTCATAATATCCGTCTGTTCTTCAAGCGTGTTCAGTCCGACAGATTTTCGTCTTTGATTTACGTTGGCTAAGTCGTCATAAGGTCTGGGGCTTAATTCCCCGTTTTCATCCCAATCAAATTGAGTTCCATAGAGCTGCGGCCTTCCTTCATAAACAGCAATTCGGTCAGTCAGGTAAGCCAGGCTTCTTGGGTTCGCTTTATTTTCACTTACGGCACTTTCTAAAAGTTTTACACACTTTCTCATAAAGCCTGGTTGCCCGATTGAATGCTGTATGACCAACCACGCGGCCTCGCTGGCTTCTTTACCTACTTTGTCCAATGTTGGGTAACCAATCGTGTTTATAATTTCATTTAATATCTCCGCATTGCTGTTGTGCAGTTTCTCCATTTCCTCGTTGTAGCCTTCTGACAGTTGCCCATTTTTAATAAGCTTGTCCCTAAGTGCTAAGTCTTCATTTTTAAGATTGATTATTCTTTCAGCAATGGTTGTGTAATCCATTCTTTTAGTGGTATATATCTGATCAGTAGGAAGAAAATATGCGTTGCAATCGAGTTTCTCACCGAGTCATGTTGTTTGAAAGAGCCATCCGTTGTAGTTGGCTTTTCTGATTTGTTTAATCCATGGCGACTGCATTCCTGTCTGTAGCTTTACTGTTCAGGATTTCCCTCTTTGTTATTTAATCTTTATGTCTTCAGCCACGTCTTTCACGGGCTAAAGAACCTATCTACCTTTGGGCATATTAGGTTAGATCTTCTAAGTGAGAGCGCTTGCTGCTGCGAGCGCTTTCTCTTTTTATGAAGTTATCATACTTAAAGTATAATCCCATACTAGTTGCGAAGACTTCCCCCAAACAGCACCTGTAACGGGCCCGGGTAATTCCTTCGGAGTTTATTCTTAATTAAAGCTTAACCCTCTCACAACCTGCAGGTAACATCCTGCTATTATTTTTATGGGGAAGTTAATAGGCGCTTGAGCCGAAGGCGAGTCACCATAATAAAAGACAGGAATATGAAACAGGTTAAGAGACTCTCGACTGCTGTTACAGGGAAGCTGCTGTGCTTTTTCCTGTACAGGCTTAGCTCATTTTATTCTCCATTCAAGTTTAACAGGGGCTAAACCCGCACCGCATCTGCTTTATGCCTAGAAAAAGAAGAAGAGTAGAGGTTGTCGTTATTTCAGATGTACACCTCGGTACCTACGGTTGCCACGCAAAGGAACTGCTTGCCTATCTGAAAAGTGTACAACCCAAAGTACTTATCCTTAACGGTGACATCATAGATATCTGGCAATTTAGCAAGAGTTACTGGCCTGCTGCGCACATGCGGGTTGTCAAGTACCTGATGGGCATGATCACCAAGGGCACCAAGATTTACTACATCACCGGCAACCACGACGAAATGCTGCGCAAGTTCGTGGGCTTTAAAATGAGCGCTTTCCAGGTGGTAAACAAAGTAGTGCTGGAACTGGACGGCAAGCAGGCCTGGTTTTTCCATGGCGATGTGTTTGATGTGACGATGCAGCACTCGAAGTGGCTGGCGAAACTGGGCGCAAAGGGCTACGACACCCTTATTCTGCTAAACCGAATGGTCAATTTCTTTTGCCATAAGCTTAACCGGGAGCAGGTATACTTGTCGCGCAACATCAAGAACCGTGTGAAGAGCGCCGTGAAATTCATTAACAGCTTTGAGCAAACAGCCTCTGAGATTGCCATCTCCAATGGCTACGAATACGTGGTTTGCGGGCATATTCACCAGCCTGAAATACGGGAAGTGCATAATCAGAAAGGGAGCGTCACGTACCTAAACTCCGGCGATTGGATCGAGAACCTCTCTGCACTGGAGTATAACGCGGGTAAGTGGCGCATTTACAAGTATAAAGAGGACCTGGATACGCTTCTTATTGATGAGCCGGAGGAAGACGAGTTGATGACAAACGTACAGCTGTTTCAGAGCCTGATGGTAGAATTTAACCTGAAACGCGCTTGAAAATCCTGTACGCGATACAGGGCACGGGTAACGGCCACCTGACCCGGGCACTCGATGTGATACCGGCCCTGCAGCAGCGCGGCGAGCTGGACATATTAGTTAGCGGCTGCCAGGTAGATCTTAGCCTTCCCTATCCTGTGAAATATCGCCTGAACGGACTGAGCTTTATCTTCGGAAAAAGGGGCGGTGTGGACCTGATGCGGACGCTCGCCCAGCTTAACTCCAGGAGCTTCTACAAAGAAACGCGCCAGCTCCCCGTGCGGGATTACGACCTGGTGATAACAGACTTTGAGCCTGTATCGGCCTGGGCCTGTGCGGTAGCCCGTAAACACTGTGTGGGCCTGAGCAACCAGGTGGCGGTGCTGCATGCCAAGGTGCCAAAGCCGAAAGAGACAGACCCGATGGGCAAGCTTATCCTGAAAAACTACTCGCCCACCACGGCGCAGTACGGCTTTCATTTCTCCAGGTTCGATGATACGATTTTCACGCCCATTATCCGGCAACAGGTGCGGGCGCTGGAGGTAAGCAACCAGGGGCACTACACCGTGTACCTCCCCGCGCACGACGACCACAAGATCTTAAACAAGCTTACCAACTTTAAGAGTATAGAATGGCAGGTGTTCTCCAAGCACAACAAAGAACCATTCCGGCACGAGAATGTGTCCATTCAGCCTATTCAGAACGAGGCGTTCCTGAAAAGTATGGCCTCTTCTGCGGGAGTACTTTGTGCAGCTGGCTTCGGTACGGCATCAGAGGCTTTGTACCTGCAGAAAAAACTGCTGGTCGTGCCCATGAAGAACCAGTTTGAGCAGGTTTGCAACGCTGCGGTGTTGCAGCATATGGGTATTGCAACGGTTAAAAACCTTAAGAAAAAGCATTTTTCCATCATTTATGATTGGATGGAGGACTCAGCACCGATTAAAGTCGATTATCCGGACGAAACGGATGCCATTGTGCAGCGCATCGTACGGGAAAATACATAGTACTTAAAAAGTTTAGCTTCTAATGCTGCAGGCACCTACTGGGTGCCGCTGCTTTTTTATATGACACAACATAACCACGCGCAGGCCCCGAGACAGCCGGAGCTTAGCAGGGCAGACTTTGGAGAAGATTTTAAATGGGGTGCCTCCACGGCGGCCTACCAGATAGAGGGAGCACACGAAGCAGAAGGCAAAGGGCTTTCAATCTGGGATGTGTTCTCGGGCAAAAGAGGAAAGGTAAAGCAGAACCATAACGGCAACCACGCTTGTGATTTCTTTAACCGGTACCCCGATGATCTGGCGCTGGTGCAGTCGTTGGCTATTCCCAATTTCCGCTTTTCCCTTTCCTGGCCCCGCCTGCTGCCGGAAGGCCACGGGCAAATAAATAGGGCAGGCGTAGACTACTACAACCGCCTGATTGACCATTGCCTGGAACTGAACATCACCCCCTGGATCACGCTCTACCACTGGGACCTGCCACAGGCGCTGGAAAGAAAAGGTGGCTGGGCAAACAGGGATATTGTCGGCTGGTTTGAGGAGTATGTGGCGCTGTGCATAAAGCTTTTTGGGGACAGGGTGAAGCATTGGATGGTGCTCAACGAGCCGATGGTGTTTACCGGCGCAGGCTACTTTCTGGGCGTGCATGCCCCCGGCCGCAGGGGATTCGGCTCCTTTATTCCGGCCGTGCACCACGCCGCCCTGTGCCAGGCAGAAGGGGGCAGAATAATAAAACAACTGCTGCCCGAAGCTGAGGTAGGCACCACCTTCTCCTGCTCTTATATAGAGCCGCTCCGGCAGCAAGAAAGGGATATCAAAGCGGCCGTACGCGTAGACGCACTTCTGAACCGCCTCTTTTTGGAGCCTTCGCTGGGGCTGGGGTATCCGCTGGACGACCTTAAGTTCATGCGCCGCATCGAAAAGTACGTGCAGCCCGGAGATGAGGGAAAGCTCAGATTTGACTTCGACTTTATAGGCGTGCAGAACTACACGCGCGAAGTGGTGAAGTACACTTTCTGGACCCCCTTTATGCAGGCGAACCTGGTATCCCCCAAAAAGAGAGGCGTGCCTTATACTTTGATGAACTGGGAGGTTTACCCTGAGGCCATTTACCATATGCTGCAGCAGTTCGGCAAGTATAAGGGTATCAAAAAGCTGGTTGTAACCGAGAATGGTGCCGCCTTCGCAGATCAGTTTCAGAACGGACAGGTGCACGACCCGGAGCGAATGGCTTTTCTGCAGCGTTACCTGGCGCAGGTGCTCAGAGCGAAGCAGGATGGAGTTAACGTGCAGGGATATTTTGTCTGGTCATTAGTGGACAACTTTGAATGGGCAGAGGGCTACGATCCCCGCTTTGGCCTGGTGCACGTCGACTTTGCCACACAGGCGCGCACTGTAAAGTCATCCGGCTACTGGTACCGTGATTTTCTGAAGAAAGGAGTTTAGCAGTAGGATGCAGCCTCTTTTATATTCACAGAACAGTAAAACAGCAGTAACCTTCAGGTAACACCATAGGTGTAGTTTTGTCCATAAACCAAAACGAACACTATGAAACACATTTCCCTCTCCAGGCTTGGCTTAACCCTGGCACTCGCTTCCTCCATACTTGTAGGTTGCAACGATGACAGGTTTTCTCCGGGAAAGCCCTCTGCCGCTGTGCTGAAGGATTACTCGGTTAACCCCGCCTTAGTGAAAACACTCTCCGGCTTCAATAAGGTTAAAGTCAACACCCTTATCAGCAGTGATGACGTACTGGAGCAATCCCCTGGCTTTGTGTATGGAGCGCAGCCAGACGGAGCCGGTATCATTCCGAACCCCAACGGCGAAGGATTCATCATGGTGACTAACCACGAGATACAGCAGTCTGTGTCGAGGGTATACCTGGACAAGACGCTGAAGCCCGTGAAAGGCGAGTACATTGTAGACGGTGCCGGAGGCATGTGGCGCCTGTGCTCTGCTACGCTGGCTACCCCCGAGGAGCACGGCTTCGGACCAACTTTCCTCACGGCAGGTGAAAGCGGCATAGAATCCATGATCCACTCCATCGACCCGCTGGGCAGCGTGGCAGACAGGAATCGCAACGACCGCACCTTGCCTGCCCTGGGTAAGAGCAGCGCAGAAAATGCCGTACCACTTCCAAAAAGCGCTTTTGCAGGAAAAACTGTTGTTTTTATAGGAGAAGATGAGAGCAACCCTGCCAACAGCATGGGCCAGGTGAACATGTACCTGTCTGATGCGGTAGGCGATCTGCAGAACGGCAAATTGTACATGCTGCGCCGCAAAGACAGAAACATTGTGGAAACGGACATGGAAGTAGGCAATTCTTACGAAGTGGAGTTTGTAGCCTATGATGATGTGAAAGCCAGTACAGGGGCGCAGTTGGCCTCCCAGACTGTTACAAAGCAGGCAATCCAGTTTGCCCGCGTGGAGGACCTGGACTATGGAAAAGGCAGTGCTGCCAACAGCCGCAATTTATACTTTACCTCTACCGGTGTGAGCCCGGATAAGCTGAACCCAGCCCCCGGCCTAACCATGTGGGGGCGTGTGTACAAGTTGGAACTTGACGCGAAAAACCCACTGAAAGGCAAAATCACGCCGTTAATTGACGGTAACGAGGACCCGGGAAACAGCATTGTGAACCCGGATAACATCTGCGTGACCGAGAACTACGCTTATATTCAGGAAGATGGCGACTCTTTCTACAAGGAAAACAAGCATGACGGCCGTATCTGGCAACTTGACCTGAAAACAAAGGTCCTGAAACCGATGCTGGAGATGAACCACCGCCGCGATGATGCAGCTTTCAGCGCTAAGTATAACCCCTCCGGCGACACGCGCCTGAGCTCATGGGAGTACGGTGCCATGTACGATATCTCTGACCTGATTGGCGTACCAGGAACATTTGTGTTGAACCTGCACCCGCACACCTGGAGAGACGAAAAATACAGAAATGCGGACGGCAGCGGTGTTTCGTCTAACATCGAAGGTGGCCAGACAGTTATCCTGTCAAACGTACCTCGTTAAGAACCAATTTCCCCTTTAATAACCCCCAGCGCAAGGCCTTCCACCATTTAGGAAGGCTTTGCTTTTAGCTTTTCAACAGGTTATCGTTTATGAAAAAGATCATGTGTGTACTGATGGGACTGATGAGTGTGCTGCTGTACTTCTGTTCACCGGAGCCTCCGCAAACGCCATCGCAAAAGGCCAAAGCTTACCTGCTTGCCAACCTCGATACACTAGAGCAAACAGTCGAGCACCGACTGCAGCGCCTTGCCACCTCAGGCAGCGAAGACTCGATTCGTTTTGCCTTTCTGGAGACGCGCCGCAGGTACAAAAAAGTGGAGTTGTTCACGGAATACTATGCCCCCACCGCCAGCAAGGCCCTAAACGGCGCGCCCTTGCCGGAGTACGAGGTGCTGGAATCTAAAGCTTTTGAGCCCTCGGGCCTGCAGGTGATAGAGGAGCACCTTTACCCGGAGTTTGATACCGAAAACCGGGAGGAACTGGTGCGGGAGGTGAAGAAGTTGAAATCGGTACTGGGCCGGGCGCGGGTAATTTTGGAGGCCGTTGACCTGGAAGATGCTAACTTATTAAATGCCTGTAAGCAGGAAGTATACCGCATCATGGTGCTGGGCATCTCCGGCTTCGATACGCCTCTTACCAATGCCGGTGTGCAGGAGGCGACCGTGGCGCTGCAATCCGTGCAGGAGGTGCTGGGCTTCTTTGGAGAGCACAAGCAGCTGCAACAGCTGCTGCAGGAAGCCGTTGCCTATACTTCAGAAGATAACACATTTAACGGCTTCGACCGCATGGCCTTTATCATGCGCTTTGCCAACCCGATCACCGTCACTATCACCGACTGGCAGCAAGAACTGGGCATAATGCCGCTGCCCGATCAACTGGTGCTGAACACGCAGGCTGCCACGCTTTTTTCCCCCGACATCCTGAACAACGACGCCTTTGCCGGCTCCGCAAACGCTGCCGCAACACCCGATAAGATCGCCTTGGGCAAAGTGCTGTTTTTTAGTCCGGTGGTGTCAGGGGGTACCCGTACCTGCGGCAGTTGCCACAAGCCAGAGTTGGCGTTTACCGATGGCCTGCCTAAAAGTGCCGCGCTGCAGGAGGGTAAGTTTGTGCAGCGCAATGCTCCCACGTTATACTATGCCGGCTTGCAGCACGCCCAGTTCTACGACATGCGCGCCACGACCTTGGAGAGCCAGGCGGTGGACGTGATTCGGAACAAGGATGAAATGCATGCTTCGGTGGAGGAGGCCACCCAGCGCCTGAACCAGCAGCCCCACTTCGTGCAGGCTTTCCAGAAGGCTTACCCAGGTATGGAGGCCGAGGTACAGCCGCGCCACGTCATGCTGGCACTGGCCACTTACGTCCGTTCGCTCACACCGTTTAGTTCTCGTTTTGATAAGCACATGCGGGATGAGCAAAGCCAACTGACGGAGCAGGAGATCAAAGGATTCAACTTGTTTATGGGCAAAGCCAAGTGCGGTACCTGCCATTTCATGCCTGTATTCAATGGCACCGCTGCCCCTGCCTTCACCAACACCGAGGCTGAGGTGTTGGGCGTGCTGCAAGACCCCGACGCTGCCCACCCGACGCTGGACCCGGACGAAGGGCGTTTCACCCACAGTGGTATGGGGGAGTTGCGCTTTGCCTTCAAAACCCCAACCCTTCGGAACATCTCCAAAACGGCGCCCTACATGCACAATGGTGCATATGAAACACTTGAGGAAGTGATGGATTTCTACAACAAAGGCGGTGCTCAGGGGATGGGCTTACAACTGGATAACCAAACGCTGCCACCGGACCCGCTCAACCTGTCTGAAGAGGAAACAGAGGCTATTATCGCTTTTCTTCAAGCGCTGACAGATGAGGAGCAGGAAGAAGAGTGAAGTATGAGGTCGTTGGTTGGAAGTAACGTTATGCCCTTCCTCCCCCAGGCTTGTTAGAATTGGAATAGCCTAACATATTAGGAAGAGTATAAAAGCAGGAGCCACCTTTTGTAAGGTGGCTCCTGCTTTTATAGCCAAAGAGGGGAGGTATCCTTTGATATTGCTGTTTCCTAAGTATGGATTCGCATCAAAAATATTATTACATGTCGCATAGATCCTTTTACCTCATAATTGTCAGTGGCACGTAGTACTTAAATTCCTTCTGCCGAAACTATAAAACAATATTTGAAGATTGTTGATCAGCATAATCCATAGTAAACAAACCCTTTGAATAATTCAACAGCCCCTTTTAGTAACTTCTCGCTGATCTACTAACTTTTTAAATCCTGATGTTACGGAATTGTTAAGAAACCAACCTATATTTAGGATGGTATACCTGCTTTATACTTTTCGATGCTGTTGTGTCTGCCTATCTGATGGAACAAGAGGAGTGCTCTAGTTGAATAGCAGCCAGTTCTCGATGATGCAACTTTTTTGTGCGGTAATAGCATTAAGCAGATAACATGAACAACAAGTATAGGGCGGCGGTGCAAAACCTGAAGTATAAAAGATGATAGTGAGACTGTGGTTGGTGTTGGTGTTGCTAAGCTGCTCCCTGCTGGGGCATGCTCAGTATAACGAGCTCAAATTTGAGCACCTGTTGAAGGAGGATGGCCTCTCTAGTAGTGACGTGACCAGCGTGGTGCAGGACAAGCAGGGCTTTATCTGGATCGGCACCATCGATGGCCTGAACCGCTATGATGGCTATACTATAAAAACCTACCGGAACGACCAGGAAGACTCCACCAGCCTTTGCGACAATAAAATCAGCGTACTCTTCGTAGACCACCAGGGTGTGCTATGGATCGGGACGGAGAACAGCGGGCTGAGCAGGTACAATCAAAACACCGACTCCTTTACAAACTTTGCTCCCCAGGTGTATGAGCAGCATAGCCTGTCTTTCCATTACGTCACCTCCATTACCGAAGACGCGAACAAGCAGCTATGGGTGGGCACTTTGTCGGGGCTCAACAAGTTTGACCGGAAAAACCAGCGTTTCGACCAGTATTTCCGGGGCATTAGACTGCAAGTCACCCCCGAAACAATTGTGCACCTGAAAGAGCGTGGACTGCCAAACCGTTTTCTGACGGCTCTGCACAGACTGCAAAAAAAGGAGTTTTATAGCCACTCCAGTTTCCTTGCTGCCCTGCAAAAGCTGGTACCCCCGACCGATCTCAAGCCTTACGAGCACCTGATTCAGTCCTACATGCATGTCAGTACGCAGGCCGAGAACATACGCTCGCTGGAGGCCGATACCAAAGGAAACATATGGATCGGATTGGAGCAGGAAGGATTGGCCTTGTTCAATCCGGCCAGCGGAAGAATGAACCGCTACAGGCACCAGCCGGGAGATCAGCACTCGCTAAGCAATAACGAAATCATGAGCCTGGAGCTCGACGGCAACCAACTGTGGATCGGCACGCGGGGCGGCGGGCTGAACCGGCTGGACATCGCTCAGGACAAAGTATACCGCTACCCTTACCTCAAGGAGCGAAGCCACATCAAGGACATCCTCAAAGACAGCAAGAACACGATCTGGTACGGAGACGGGTTTGCTCTTAGCCGCTATAACCGGCAGGAAGACAGTTTCACAACGTATGAAACGTACAACAGCAGAAGCACAGGCCAGGCGACATTAGCGGTGAATGCGCTGTATGAGGATGTGCAGGGAACCCTGTGGGTGGCCTGCTTTCAGGGAGGCGTCGTTAGAACCGTTGTCAACAATCCGTTTATACACTTTAGCCAGAATGCCAGTGCCAGAAACGGACTGACCAAGTCGAGCGTTTCCACGGTGTTGAAAGACAGCAAAGGCAACCTGTGGGTGGGGTATTATACCATGGGCATTGATGTGTGGGATGCCCAAACGAATACGAAGACACATTATACTTACAAGGCAGGGGATCCTCACAGCCTAGGGGAGGGTACGGTCTTTAAAATATTCGAAAGCAGTGACGGCACCATCTGGGTGGGCACCTACCGGGGAGGCCTGCAGTATTTCGACACTACCCGCAAACGCTTTGTATCTTACCGCCATGAGCCGGGCAACCCGAAATCCATCAACGGAAACGACATTCGGGACATAGCCGAGGACAAGCAGCAGAACCTGTGGATAGCCGTGCACGGCGGTGGAATAGACAAACTGGATCGGAAATCAAACACCTTTACGCACTACCGGGCCAACTACAGCGATTGGCAGCACTCGCTGGCAAATAATTGGGTGTTCACCGTTCTGGCCGACAACAAGAACCGTATCTGGGTGGGGAGTGTGGCAGGCGTAAGTATACTGGCGCCGGGGAAAAGAGACTTTATCAGCTATAACCAGCAAAACAGTGCCTTAAGCCACAACAACGTGCGCTCCATTTTCTCTGATAAGGCCGGTAACGTGTGGGTGGGAACCGAAAACGGCCTGAACCTTTTTGACGAGCAGCAAAAGGATTTTGTGGTGTATACCGAGAAAAACGGGCTGGCCAACAACTTTATCATGGGTGGGGTAGCCGACAAGAAAGGCAATCTGTGGATCAGCACAAACAACGGACTATCAAAATTCAATGCGGCTACCCAGACCTTCCGCAATTACAGCAGGCTCGATGGTCTGCAATCAAACGAATTCTTCCCGGGAGCCTACTCCAAAGGCGAAGAGAATGAAGTATACTTTGGTGGGAAAAACGGCCTGAGTGTGTTTAACCCGGAGCACATCCGCGACAATCCCTACAAAACACCTGTCGTTATCACAGACTTTAAGCTTTTCAACAAGCAGGTACTGGTGGGGAAGGAGCAGTCGCCTTTGCGCAATAACATAAGTCAGACGCGCGAAATCACGCTCGAGCACGATCAGAATGTCATGAGCTTTGAGTTTGTGGGCCTGAACCTGGTGCGTCCGGAGAAAAACCAGTACGCCTACAGGATGGAGGGCTTCGAGAAAAACTGGAACTTTGTGGGCAACCGCCGTGACGCCACTTACACAAATCTTGACCCCGGGGAGTACACGTTCCGGGTGAAGGCCGCCAACAACGATGGCCTGTGGAATGAGCAGGAAACTTTGCTGAAGATCATTATTCGCCCGCCTTTCTGGAGGACGGGCTGGGCCTATGCCTTTTACGCCTGCTGTATACTTGGCCTGCTCTATGGGTACCGAAGTGTAACGCTTTACCGCGAACGGCAAAAGAACAAGCTGCGCCTGGAGAAGCTGGAAGCCGAAAAAACGCATGAACTGGACACTCTGAAACTCAACTTCTTCGCCAACATCTCCCACGAGTTCCGTACGCCCCTGACCCTTATCGGCGATCCTGTGGACAAGCTGGTGCGAGAAGGTGGCGCCATGCCTTCAGAAGAGCGATTGGGCTTGTACCAGTTGATACAGCGTAACTCCAGCTTATTGCTGCGCCTCATCAGCCAACTGCTGGATGTATCGGAAGCGGATGCGGGCATGATGAAACTCAAAGTGGTGAAGTGGGACATGGTGCAGTTTGCCAGAAGTATAGCCGACATGTTTTCGTACAAGGCGGAGCGAAACAACATCGTGTACCTTTTTAATTCAGATACCGAGGCGGCAGAAGTATACTTTGATCCGGACAAGCTGGAGAAGATACTGTACAACCTGCTGTCGAACGCATTTAAATTTACCCCCGAATACGGTAAGATTGCCGTGAACCTGTCACTGGTAAGCGATGCCCGGCTGCTACCGTCACGGCTGGCGGCAAAGGATTCTTCTCCGGGAGTTTATGCACGGATAGAAGTGGAGGATACCGGTGTGGGCATTCCGCAGGAGGAAAAGGACAGGATATTCGAGCGCTTCTTTCAGGTGGAGAAGAAAGGTTACCGGAAAAAGGGCGCTGGTATTGGCCTTACCCTGGTAAAGCAACTGGTGGAGCGGCATTACGGCGACATAGCGGTGGCCAGCGAGATGGGGGAGGGAAGTAAGTTCACCATCTGGCTGCCCGTTCACGGGCAGCGGTTCACTTCTGAGGAGCTTGCGTTTCCGGACGTGGATGCGAAGCCGGAGGAGGGGCTGACTGTAAAGGAAAGTGTACCTGAGCATGAGGTTGCAGGCGCAGTGCCGGAAGCGCAGGTACCGGGCGAAGTTCCGTTGCTGCTGCTGGTGGAAGACAGCCAGGATGTAAGGAATTACCTGCACTACAATTTCAAGGGAACTTACCGCATCGAGGAGGCTCGGAACGGAGCAGAAGGGTTTGAAAAGGCGAAAGCGAAGATGCCGGACCTCATCATAAGCGATGTGCTGATGCCGGAGCTAAGCGGGATAGAGCTTTGCGGGAAACTGAAGCGCAACGAAAGCACGTGCCACATACCGGTTATCCTGCTCACCGCGCAGGCCACAGAACATAGCCAGTTGCAGGGGCTGGAAACGGGAGCAGACGACTACATTGCCAAACCATTCAGTGTGCCGGTGCTCAAGGCAAAGGTAAAGAACCTCATTGCCAGCAGGAAGCTCCTGAAACAACAGTTCTTGGAGGACCCAGGCTTTAAGCCAGCCCAGCTTGCCACCAATTCGCTTGACGAAAAGTTCATGGAGCGCATCGTGCAGGTAGTGGAAGCGCACATGCCCGATTCAGACTTCAACCCGGACATGCTGGCCAGTGAGCTGGGTATGAGCCGGTCGCAGCTTTACCGTAAAATGAAAGGCCTTACCGGTTTGTCGGTAAGTATCTTTATCCGGAATATCCGCCTGCGGCACGCTACACACCTGTTGCAGGATAAGGGCCTGACAGTGGCGGAAGTAGCCTACAGCACCGGTTTCAGCGATCCTGCTTACTTTAGCAAGTGCTTTAAGGAACTGTATGCCAAAACGCCAACTGACTATATTCAGGAAATAGGAGAAGCTTTGCAGGATTAATGCTACCCTGGAGTGTTTAGCCGCTGAGTTATTCTTTTTGTCATCCTGAAAGGATCTTGTAGGCAAGTAGCGAGAGTCTAATTTCCCTTCTACCAAGTATCTTAATAGCATGGCAGTGAGCTTTTACTCCAGATTTAGAAGAACCCACCCCTGCCCCTCCGAGGAGGGGAATATTCAGCACGAGTAAGATTTACCTTTTATGGCCCAAGTTTTCAAACTTGTCACTAAGTATGGTGTCGGGTTTGTAACCCGACGGTCTCGCAGAGACCAATAAGTATAAGTATAAGTATAAGTATAAGTATAAGTATAAGTATAAGTATAAGTATAAGTATAAGTATAAGAGCTAGCGTTCTGCCCCCTCACCCTAGCCCTCTCCTCAAGGGGCGAGGGGACTTTTCACCCATGCTGAAAATCCCCTCCTCGGAGGGGCAGGGGTGGGTCAACATTTCCAGAGTATCGTTCCCAAGTAAACCCACAGCCGTGCTAGATAAACACCCTTGTGCCGGAGTAATTCTGCCGGAACTCGGTTGGGGTGCATCCGTTTTTCTTTCTGAAAATGCGGTTAAAGTAGGAGAGGTTGTTGAAGCCGCTGTTAAACGATACCTCAGCCACCGTCTGCGTCGTGTCGATCAGGAGGCGGGAGGCGTGGCCCAGGCGGATTTCGTTCAGGCTCTCGATAAAGGTGCGGCCAGTTCGTTTCTTGATAAAGCGGCTGAAGGATACCTCCGGCATGTTCACCACTTTAGCCACATCCGCCAGTGCAATGTCTTTATCAAAATGGGCCTCCATAAATTCAAATGCTTTCTCTATGCGGCGGCTGTTATAGCTGAGCTGTCCTTCGGAGAAAGTGGCGTTAGATAGGGTGCGCATGTCGCGGGAAAGAGACAGGTCATGCAGGAGCGACATCAGTTCGAGTACAGAATCGAAACCGCTTTTGGTGGTGAGCCGCTCAATGCGCTCGCGGAAGGCGGCGGCTGTTTCCTTCGAGAAAATAATTCCTTTTGAAGACCGCTCCAGCAGCGCCCGTACATGGCTGAGCTGGTTGCGCCGCAGGAGCCGCTCATCAAACAGGTCGCGGTGAAACTGTATGGTAATTTCGTAGATATCTTTGCTTTGGCAGGTGTGGTTGAACCAGCCATGCGGCAGGTTGCTGCCCACCAGCACAAGTTCCAGGTCGTTGATCACCTCTACGTTATCCCCTACAATACGCTTTGCCCCGGCGGCATTATGTATAAAGTTCAGCTCAAACTCCTCGTGCGTGTGCAGCGGAAAATTAAACTCCTGCTTCACCCGCTTAAAAAACGTAAAGCAGTCGCTTGCATTCAGGGGCGTGATTTCCCGGTAAATGTTTGAGAGATGGTCTGACATAACGCTTGTTAAATAAGTATCAGGAATTCGGTTATTAAATTTAGCTCTTTTTTGCTAGAATCAGCAAGCCAAATCCATACCCACATTGGGGGCTGCCACTGGACACTACGTTATTTACTGCTTTGCAATTAGCTGCATTATAAGCTAAAGGAAGGATAGGGGTAGTATAATTTAGAATGACAGGAGCGTAGGTGTGGCTGTTTGCAGCAGCTTGTAGTTATGATTATGGTTTCTTATCCGGTGGAATCTTTAATTCAGGATTGTTTTTAGATACCTGAAAAAAAGTGCGTTAGCCTAGCTAAGTCAATGAATTGATAAAATAGTATTACAATAGCAATTGAGATTGTGGATATATTTGATTATTGATTTTTAGGTTGATTATTTGGAGAAGGGCCACAGCTTAAAGTTACCTGATAGCTGTGCCTTTCTTTGATCAATTCAAAAATACTGCATCTGCAATGCACGCGATTATAGCGCCGCTCTAAGGCCAAAGCCATACAATATGCTAAGAATTCTTCTGATATGCGTAGCCCATGTGCTTCTCGTGAATGTACTCGCGGCGCAGCACCTGCCGATAGATGCGAAGGCAAGCGAGGAGACAAAGAACCTCTATGCCAACCTGCAGCGGCTAAGCGATCAGGGGGTGATGTTCGGGCACCAGGACGACCTGGCCTACGGCGTTAATTGGAAGTATGAGAACGGCCGCTCAGATGTGAAGGAGGTGGTAGGAGATTATCCGGCAGTTGTTGGCTGGGACCTGGGGCACCTGGAGCTGAAAAGTACGATCAACCTCGACAGTGTTCCATTTGCTAACATGCGTGCCTACGTGCGGCAGGTGTATGGCCAGGGTGGGCTTAACACGTTCAGTTGGCACCTCAAAAACCCCGTTGATCCCGCTAAATCGAGTTGGGACAAGCAGGACTCCACCATACAGCAACTCTTTGCAGATAAAAAGGCCATGCGCAAGTATAAATCATGGCTAAACGAGGTTGCGAGCTTTATGAAAAGCCTGAAGGGACCCAATGGAGAAGCTATTCCTGTTGTGTTTCGGCCACTGCACGAGCACAACGGCAGTTGGTTCTGGTGGGGCCGCGACCATGCCTCACCCGAGGAGTACAAGCAGCTTTACCGCTTTACGGTAGAGTACCTGCGCGATAAGAAAAAGGTGCACAACCTGCTCTATGCCTACTCTCCCGATAAATTTAAAACCAAAGAGGAATACCTGGAGCGCTATCCCGGCGATGATTACGTGGACCTGATCGGCTTTGACGTGTATCACCGCCCCAACACAGCCGATACCGTGGATACTTTTGTGGCTGACACACGCCGGATGGTAGAGTTGCTGCGGGAAATAGGGAAGGAGCGGAATAAAGTTTACGCCATCACCGAAACAGGCCTGGAGCGCATCTCGCAGCCTGACTGGTGGACGGAAACCTTGTTGCCCATCATACAAAACAGCGGACTTTCTTACGTGCTGCTGTGGCGCAACGGCCGGCCGGATCATTATTACGCACCGTACCCGGGCCAGGCAAGTGCGTCGGATTTCAAAAGCTTCTATCAAAACCCCGGTACGCTCTTCGGAAAGGAGGTAAAGGCGGCAAACCTCTACGGGCCGGCTGCTCCGGCCACGGAAGCAAAGGCAGCAAGTGGTCGTTAAAAGTATAGCTCTTTAGGATACAGAAGATGAAATTAGCAGCAGTAGACATAGGCATTATTGTTAGCTACCTGGTGGCAGTCGCCTGTATTGGGCTGCTGTTGAAGAACCGGGCCAAGCAAAACAAAGAGGCTTATTTGCTGGGGGGCAACACGCTGCCCTGGTACGCACTCGGCCTCTCCAATGCCTCGGGCATGTTCGATATTTCCGGCACCATGTGGATGGTGATGCTCGCCTTTGTATATGGCCTTAAAAGCATCTGGATACCGTGGCTCTGGCCCTCGTTTAACCAGGTGTTCCTGATGGTGTTTCTGGGCATCTGGCTCCGGCGCTCCAACGTTACCACCGGGGCCGAGTGGATGCTCACCCGCTTCGGCAAAACAAAGAGCACGAACAAATCACACGCAATAGTGGTGGTGTTTGCCCTGCTTAGTTGCCTGGGCTTCCTGGCCTATGGCTTTATCGGCCTGGGCAAGTTTGTGGAGATATTCATTCCCTGGTCGGCGGTGCAGCCTTATGTGCCGTTTACTGTTTCTGCCGAGTATGTGCCGCACATTTATGGTCTGGTGTTTACGCTCTTTGCCGTTTTTTACTCCATCCTGGGCGGTATGGCGAGCATTGTGTGGGCCGATGTGCTGCAGTTTGCCATCATTACCATCGGCTCCATTGTGGTTGGTTATATTGCCATCGAGAATATTTCGGCCGGAACGCTGGTGGTGCCGGAAGGCTGGAAGACGCCTTTCTTCGGTGCCACGCTTGACATGGACTGGACCGGCATCATCGATGATGTGAACACCAAGATTCAGGAGGACGGCTTCTCGCTCTTCGGTATTTTCTTTTCGCTGATGCTCTTTAAAGGAGTATTGGCCAGTCTGGCAGGCCCAACCCCGAATTACGACATGCAGAAAATCCTGTCGACGCGCACACCTCAGGACGCAGCCAAGATGAGCGGCTTTGTATCGCTGGTGCTGATTCCTACCCGTTACCTCATGATCATCAGTTTTACGGTGCTGGCGCTCCTGAACTTTGAGCAGCTGAACCTGGAGGTGGGAGGCCGCCTCGATTACGAACAGATACTGCCTGCAGCCATCATAAACTTTGCCCCGACCGGTATACTTGGCTTGATCGTGGCGGGCCTGCTCTCAGCCTTTATCGGCACCTTTGCCGGCACCTTAAATGCTGCGCAGGCCTACATCGTGAATGATGTGTACCTCAAGTACGTCAACCCCACGGCCCCGAATGCGGTGGTGACAAGTATGAATTACCTGTCGGGTATCCTGGTGGTGGTGCTAAGCGTTGTGCTGGGCTTCTTCGCCAAAGATGTGAACAGCCTGCTGCAGTGGATCGTTTCGGGCCTGTACGGAGGCTACATCGCTGCCAATGTGCTGAAATGGTACTGGTGGCGCTTTAACAGCAACGGCTTTTTCTGGGGCATGCTCTCAGGAATAACGCCAGCGCTGATCTTTCCTTTCTTCTTCGATGGGTTGGACCTGTACTACTTCCCGGTGCTGCTGCTGCTTTCCCTGATCGGAAGTATAGTAGGCACCCTGGCCGCGCCGCCTACCGACATGGAAACGCTGAAAAGCTTCTACAGCACCGTGCGCCCCTGGGGCTTCTGGGGGCCGGTGGATAAACTGGTAAAAGCAGAGAACCCCGGCTTCAGGGAAAATAAAAGCTTTTGGTTTGATGTGTTCAATGTGATTGTTGGCGTGGTGGCACAGATGAGTCTGACGCTTCTGCCCATCTACCTGGTTATCCAGATGCAGACCGAGCTGTACATCACGCTGGGCGTTTTCCTGGTGTGCGCCGTGATCATGAAGAAAACCTGGTGGGACCGGCTGCCAAATGACAGCCCAACTACACCGCCTAAGAATCCGAACGAAGACAAACCGCCTAAAAAAGATCCTGTAGCGGTAGCTGACAGCATTCATTAAATTAATTACCATAGTACAATACCCATTTATCAAATGGAATCTATTTTCAAAGAAAGACTACAGCAGTTGGAGTGTGCCTATCATTCATTGCTGACCCGGGAGAACCCGAAGGAAGAGTTAGGAAATGGCGTGTTTGACCGCTACGCGTATCCGGTGCTCACGGCGCAGCACACGCCCCTTTTCTGGCGCTACGACCTTAACCCAGAAACGAATCCCTACCTGATGGAGCGCTTCGGCATTAACGCAGCCTTCAACTCAGGAGCCATCAAACTAAATGGCAACTACCTGCTGGTGGCGCGGGTAGAGGGAGCCGACCGCAAGTCTTTCTTTGCCGTGGCAGAGAGTCCGAACGGCATCGATCACTTTAAATTTTGGGACCGCCCCATCATTATGCCTGAAACAGCCGTGCCGGATGTGAACGTGTACGACATGCGATTGGTGCAGCATGAAGACGGCTGGATCTACGGTCTGTTCTGCACCGAGCGCAAAGACCCTGCTGCCAAGCCAGGCGATGAATCGTCGGCTGTGGCGCAGTGTGGTATTGCCCGCACGCACGACCTGAAGAACTGGGAACGCCTGGCAGACCTGAAAACACCATCGCCGCAGCAGCGTAACGTGGTGCTGCACCCGGAGTTCGTGAACGGCAAGTATGCTTTTTACACCCGCCCGCAGGACGGTTTCATTGAGGCTGGCTCCGGCGGCGGCATCGGCTGGGGACTGGCAGACTCCATTGAGCAAGCCGTGATTGAGAAAGAAATCGTGCTGGATGCCAAGCAGTACCATACCGTGAATGAGGTGAAAAACGGACAAGGCCCGGCGCCGCTGAAAACGGAGAAAGGCTGGCTACACCTGGCGCACGGCGTTCGCAACACAGCAGCAGGCCTGCGCTACGTACTTTATACGTTCCTTGCAGACCTGCAGGACCCCACAAAAGTCATTCATAAACCGGCAGGCTACTTTATCGCACCGGAAGGAGAGGAGCGTATTGGTGATGTATCGAACGTGGTGTTCAGCAACGGTTGGATATTGGACGAAGATGGCACCGTGTTCATTTACTACGGCTCCTCCGACACGCGCATGCACGTAGCCACCACCACGCTCGACAAACTACTGGATTATGTGCTGCATACCCCTGCCGACGAATTGCGGTCAGGAGCAACGGTGGAACGTCTTAATAAACTTATAGATGAGAATATGGCCTACCTTCAGAAAGAGCCGGCGCTTTTGGCCACAGTACAACCTTAAGTATGGCCCAAACAGCAGTGTCGGCAGACAGACATAAGTTGAGTGTTTATAAGGTGGAAGCAGCTTCCGAACTTCAGCACATTCTGGCGTTTTGGGAGCTACATTCTCTTGATGAACAGCAGGGTGGCTTTATAGGGGAGATGGATAACGCGGGGCAAGTGCAGCTTAACGCTCCGAAAGGCGCGGTGCTGAATGCCCGCATCCTGTGGACGTTTGCTGCAGCTTACCGGCACACCAAAAAAGAAAAGCACCTGCTGCTGGCAAGGCGTGCCTACAACTATTTGGTAGCGCACTTTCTCGATACGCAGTATGGTGGCGTATACTGGGCGATAAGTGCGGCAGGAGAACCCTTAGACACGCGCAAGCAAATCTATGCGTTGGCCTTTGCCATTTACGGACTAAGCGAATATTACCAGGCAACCAAAAGTCAGGAGGTGCTGGAGTATAGCCGGCAGCTGTACGGGTGGATAGAGCAGTATAGCTATGATCAGGAGTTTGGCGGCTACTTTGAAGCGTTTAGCCGGGAAGGCGTGCTGCTGGAGGATTTGCGGTTAAGTCCAAAAGACAGGAACGATCCGAAAACCATGAACACGCACCTGCATATTCTGGAAGCCTACGCCAACCTGTACCGCAACTGGCCTGATGTGCAGTTGGCGCAGCAGCTGGAAAGCTTAATCAGGCTGTTCCTGGAGAAAATTGTGGATGCCAAAACCGGCCACATGCAGTTGTTCTTTGACCGGAAGTGGAACGCAACGGCTGATCTGGTATCGTACGGCCATGACATTGAGGCTTCCTGGCTACTGCTGGAGGCAGCGGAGGTATTGGGAAAGGAGGAGTTGGTTCAGGAGGTGAAAGCGCTAAGTATAAAAATGGCCCGCGCGACAGCCGAAGGCCTGCAACCGGACGGCAGCCTGTATCACGAGCTGGACCGCAGCCAGCAGCATTACGATACGCACCGCGAGTGGTGGGTGAGCGCCGAGGCAATGGTCGGGTTTCTGAATGCGTACCAGCTCACCTCTGACCCTGCCTTTCTGGAGCAGTCGCTGCACTCCTGGACTTTTGCGCAAATGCACTTGCTGGACAAAGCAAAGGGCGAGTGGTTTTGGGGTGTGTATGACGATTACAGTCGGATGGACGAAGTGAAGATTGGCTTCTGGAAGTGCCCGTACCACAACAGCCGGGCTTGCCTGGAGGTGCTGAACCGCTGCCAGCGTTTGCTGGAGCTTTAGATGCTGAATATACCGGAAGCTATACTTGTACTTTGGGGGTCACAATAAAATCCAGAGGGCGCTCTCAAGCTAAAAAACACTATATGAAGCTGTACAAACCTTTACTGTTAGCCACTTTCATACTTTGCAACCTGGCTGCTGTGGCACAACATGCTGCGCTTGTGGATGCGGATGCCACCCGTAAGACTGTTTTCCTGTACAACAACCTGAAAAAGCTGGCCAGGAGCGGCACCCTCTTCGGGCAGCACGAAGCAATGGCTTATGGTGTAGGCTGGAGAGCAATGCCTGGCAGGTCGGATGTGAAGGAAATCAGCGGCGCCTATCCGGCTGTGCACGGCTGGGACCTGGGCAAGATCGGTACCGAGAATAGCATCAACGGCGTACCCTTTGAGGATGTGCACGAGTACATCCGGGAAGTATACAAGCGCGGCGGCATCAACACCATCGCCTGGCACATGGACAATCTGGCCAGCGGCGGCAACTCCTGGGACACAACTCATGTGGTGAAGGACATGCTGCCCGGCGGCAAAGCACACGCAGCCTACCTGCAAAAGCTGGACCTGGCGGCAGACTTTCTGAAGAAATGCCGCGCCAACATCTTCACCCCGATTCCCATCATCTTCCGCCCCTACCACGAGCACAACGGCGATTGGTTCTGGTGGGGGAAGGGCTACACCACCGAGGCCGAGTTTGTGCAGCTCTGGCAGTTTACGGTAAAGTACCTCCGGGATGAAAAGAACGTCCACAACCTGATCTACGCTTTCTCGCCGGATCGCAGCAGAATGAACCTTGCAGAAGGAAAAGCCGCGTACCTATATGGCTACCCCGGCGATGATAATGTGGATATCATTGGGCTGGATGATTACTGGGACATGGGCTTTGAGGGAAACACCAAACCGATTGCTGAGCAGAAAACAGATCTGATCAACAGCCTGAAACTAATCGATAGCATTGCAAAGGAAAAGGGGAAACTGGCAGCGCTAACGGAAACCGGGCTAGACAAGCTGCCTATTTCCAACTGGTATACGTCGCACTTGCTGGGCGCGCTGGAAGAGGGGCTGGAGCCGCTGCAGATCTCGTACATCATGGTGTGGCGCAATGCCAACACCGGCCACCATTACAGCCCCTACAAAGGGCACCCGGCCGAGAACGACTTCAGGCAGTTTACGGCAGACGAGCAGATACTGATGGAGCCGGACATACAGCACCTGTACAAGCGAAACAAGCCGTTGCTGAGCAACCGTGCCAAGGGCAGAAAGTACAGCAGTAGGCAAACGAGCCACGCACCATCTTCCGCAGGAAATTAAAAACTGCAAGTATAGAATATAGTGATCCACTTAATTTTTACCATATGAACATCCGGCTTATCTTCATCGCCCTGCTGTTTTTTCCGTCCATGCTATCGTGGGCACAGGAAGACAAAGGCTTTATTAAAGTAGCAGGCATGCAGTTTGTGCGTGATGGCGTACCCTATTACTTTATAGGCGCCAATTACTGGTATGGCATGAACCTGGGCGCCACCACCACCGGAGGAGACAGGAACCGCCTGAAACAGGAACTGGACCAGTTAAAACAGCTGGGCGTGACGAACCTGCGCATAATGGCGGGTACGGAGGGGCCGGACACGGAGTCGCACCGGGCAAAACCCTCGCTGCAGCCTTCGCCGGGGAAGTATAACGAGCAGGTGCTGGAAGGCCTTGATTTCCTGCTGGCCGAAATGGGCAAACGCGACATGACGGCCGTGGTGGTGCTAAACAACTTCTGGGAATGGAGCGGCGGCATGGGACAGTATGTTTCCTGGGCAACCGGCGACACGATTCCGTACGCGCCACCGGCCGGTACCTCCAGTTGGGATGATTTTCAGCGTTTTTCAGCCTCCTTCTACAGTAACAAGAAAGCTACGAAGCTGTACCGGAAGCACCTGAAGTTCATCATCAACAGGGAAAACAGGTTCAACGGCGTCAGGTATGAAAACGACCCCACCATCATGGCCTGGCAGTTAGGGAACGAGCCGCGTGGGTACAACAACAAAGAGGCGTACCGCAAGTGGGTGCACGAAACGGCGGGCTATATCAAGAAGCAAGACAAAAACCACCTGGTAAGTATAGGCAGCGAGGGAAACACCAGCTCCCACCATGCCGGCAACGATTTCTACGAAGATCACCGGTCACCGAACATCGACTATGCGACCATGCACATCTGGATACAGAACTGGGGTTGGTTTGACCCGCACAAGGCCCCGGAAACCATGCCTGGCGCGGTGGAGAAAGCCACTGCCTACCTGAACGAGCACGTAGAGGCGGCGCAGAAGCTGAACAAGCCGGTGGTGCTGGAAGAGTTTGGCGTGGCCCGCGACAACGAAGCCTTCGCCACAGGCAAACCTACCGAAATGCGCGATGCCTTTTACCGGCAGATGTTCGAGGCCGTGTACAAGCAGGCCAAGGCAGGCAAGCCGATCGCGGGGGCAAACTTCTGGGCTTATTCCGGCGCTGGAAGGCCTGCAGCGGCCGAAGGAGGCAATTACTGGAAAGCAGGAGACAGCTTATTGGGTGATCCCCCGCATGAGAAACAGGGCTGGTACTCTGTCTTTGATTCGGATGCCTCCACGCTCGCCATTATCCGGAAATACGCTGAACTGATGCAGCGCCTGCCAGCTGAGGCGGAAGCATCCGGGAAGTAGTGGATTTATACTTCAACCATCCCAAAGACCATCAGAAATGAGAAACATACTTTGCCTCCTTCTTTGCCTTTTTGCCCTTACGGCAGTAGCCCAAAAGCAAAAGAACCTGGCTCTTACACCGCCCATGGGCTGGAATAGCTGGAACAAGTTTGCCTGTGATGTGGACGAAAAGCTGATCCGTGAAACGGCCGATGCCATGGTGGCCAGCGGCATGAGGGACGCTGGTTATCAGTATATCGTGATCGATGACTGCTGGCACGGTGAGCGCGACAGCCTTGGCTTTATTCATCCCGATCCGAAGCGTTTTCCATCGGGTATGAAAGCGCTGGCTGACTACGTGCACGCAAAAGGGCTGAAGTTCGGCATTTACTCGGATGCGGGCTGGAAAACCTGCGGCGGCCGCCCCGGCAGCCGTGGGCGTGAGTTTCAGGATGCCCAGACCTACGCCAGCTGGGGTGTGGATTACCTCAAGTATGACTGGTGCAACACGGAAGGCTTAAAGGCCGAAGGCGCCTACATGACGATGCGTGATGCCCTTGCCGCCTCGGGAAGGCCAATTGTGCTGAGCATCTGCGAGTGGGGCGACAACCAGCCGTGGGAGTGGGCACAGGATGTGGGTCATCTCTGGCGCACTACCGGCGACATTTACAACTGCTGGGATTGCGTTTATGACCACGGCACCTGGAAGTCGTGGGGTGTGATGCAGATACTGGACAAGCAGGACGGCCTGCGCAAGTATGCCGGCCCCGGCCACTGGAACGATCCGGACATGATGGAAGTAGGCAACGGCATGCGTACAAATGAGGACCGTGCGCACTTTGCCATGTGGAGCATGCTGGCCGCGCCGCTCATTGCCGGCAACGACCTGCGAAACATGAGCAGGGAAACGCGCGAAATCCTGACAAACAAAGAAGTGATCGCCATCAACCAGGACTCGCTTGGCATCCAGGGCTTTAAATACTCAGATCAGGACAGCCTGGAAGTATGGTTTAAGCCGCTGGCAAACGGCGACTGGGCCATGTGTGTCCTGAATCGCAAAAGCACACCTCAGCAATTGAGCTTCGACTGGAGCAAACATGCGGTGACGGACACCATCTTCAACCGGCAGCTTGAAACCAGCCAAACCAGGTATAAACTGCGCGATGTGTGGGCGAAGAAAGCGTCGGGAACAACAGCCAAAACTTTGAAAGCAGAAGTGCCTGCGCACGATGTGCTGATGCTGCGGCTTAGCAGCAGCAAACCAGCGAAAAAAGCAGCTAAATCTTAAGCGCCTCAAGTATGGCTGCGTGCTTCTGATGCTTTTTGAAGTTACAGCCATACTTGTACTTGATTGATACTGTTTACTCACCATTATTCAGCAGCTACACGTTACGCACTAATAACTATGAGGACAGAAATAACTTAATGTATTCCTTATTGTCATCCTGAAAGAATCTTGGTGGCGAACGGCAGAAGCGGGCAATTAGTGATTCACTAGCTTGCCCACAAGATCCTTCTAGGATGACAAAATAGTGAAAGCTATTTCTGTCCTCATACTTAGTATAGCATTGGCCTGTGCGGCAATTAAAGTAAAGCTAAACGAGAGTGAGCAAGTATAAAAAGCATCAGAGACAAAAGCGGCAAGTATAAATTTTTATACTTGCCGCTTTTGTTGTGAAGTATATGGGTTGGTAAAAAGCCATTTTCGCTTTATTGCAACGGAATCGGCCAGTCGTCAGTGCGGAAGCTGGAAGCAGGCAGGCCCTCCTTATTGAATAGGTTTGGCTCTGCGGTGTTGCTCCAGGCAAAGCGTACGGCTACCGGCTTTTTAACGCCCGGGGCACTCACCACAAGGGTTTTTCCGTCTACCCTTGCTTTGGCCGGTACAAACTGCTGGTCTTCCCCTGCAATCTCGAAATGCGTCAGTTGTTTGCCTTTCATCACCAATCCATTTTCGGCATGGTCAAAGTACAGGCGCACTTTGCTTCCCTCTGTTTTCATTTCACGGTACAGCGGTCCGGAGAAGGGTAGGTTTTTCCTGCCGTAAGTCTTGTTCAGGGCCAGGTTGGCAAATCGCTTGCCTACATCCTGTTTGTTTCTGGGGTGGATGTCGTTGATGTTTCCGATATCGCTTGTAACCACCATGCCTGTGCCCGGAACCGAGAGTGCTTTTCGCTGTGCATCCCGCAGCAGTACACCCTCCAGCGGGCGTCCGTACTTGAAAGGCGCTATTTGTGCGTAGTAAAACGGAAAATCATAGCCCCATTCGCTTCGCCAGCGGTTAATCAGGGCCGGGAACAGGCGCGCATAAGACTGCGGCGCCGCCGTGTTCGTCTCCCCCTGGTACCATAGCACCCCGGCAATGCGGTACGGAATTAGCGGGGCCAGCATGGCGTGGTATGTTTTCCCCGGCTCATGCGGCGCCCACTCCATTGGTGCTATTTTTTTTGCCGCCTCGGCCAGGCCTGGATCTGATGCAGTTACCTCAGGGGCCACCCATACTTCCGCTGGCGTGCCGCCCCAGCTGCTGTTTATCAACCCAATGGGCACATCCAGTTCCTGGTGCAGCTCCCTGCCGAAGAAATAGGCGATGGCACTAAAGTCGATCATGGTTTCTGGTGTGCTGGGTACCCATTGCCCACCCAGGTCGAGTTGCGGAGCATCTGCCGTGCGGTGCTGCACATTGAAAAAACGGATGTTCGGGTGATTTGCGCCGCGTACGGCCTCTTCGGCGTTGTCAATCCCGGCGCGGGCGCTCCACTCCATGTTAGATTGGCCTGACACAAGCCATACTTCGCCAATCAACACATCTTCCAGTTTAATGGTATTGTAGCCCTGCACTGTTATACTGTAAGGGCCGCCGGCAGCGGGCGTATTTACCGTCACCCGCCACTGTCCGTTTGGGTTCGTCTCCGTTTTAACGGTTTGCTGGTTCCAGCTTGTGGTAACGCTGACCGGCTCCTGTGCCTTGCCCCAACCCCAAATCACTACTTCGGCCTTCTGCTGCAGGATCATGTGGCTGTTGAAGATAGCCGGTAGCCCGACGTTGGCAAACAGCGGCGAAAGGGAGCACATAACAAGGGCTATACAAAGGCAAGTAATACTTTTTCTCATCTAGTAAACGTGTGTAACGAAAGTTTGGAAACTGGTCGTTTTCCGGCGCAAACTGCTCATGGAGCCAACATAAGAAAGCTTCCCACAGTTGTTTATCCTGGTTCTAAGGCTATCAATCTTATTCAGGATAGCAGCAGGAACAGACATTCCCTTCAGCATAATAAAGGGGCTTCGCCGCTTGCTCCATGATAAGGTAGTACCGATGTTCTGCAGGTATAAAGTACACCATTTTCCTTTAAATCAAAAGATAGGAATAACGCCCCTAATGCACAATGTTATTTTGAGCAAACAAATGATAAAAAAGTATTATCCCACAGGTTCTAAAATAGATACATTTGAAATATAAGTGAGTGATTACTTTTATCAAGGTTTAGCAGGCCTTGAATAAAGCCTAGAGAGCATAACTTTACTCCTGAGCGAGGTATTTTGGCGCTCTTTAGGTAAAATCAGGAATATTTATAATTTACTGATAGTGAACTTGTTCAGAGGGTATGCAGTTCTTCTGCAACAATAGTCATAGAATTAGAGACAATATTCATAGTGTGCTTAAGGGGTGCCAGCGATCTTAGCAACATGAAAGTGAGTACACACTTGTTGTTCAAACTTTGTTTTTTATCTTCATGCGTTTTCATCCGGGGCGTTTTAAAAAGCAGGAGTCAGGTTTCATAACCAAGCTGAAAGAAAGCAAAGGTACAGGCGCTTAACAGGAGAAGTGTTTTACATCATAAAGTAGTATAGCCCGCCAAAGGCGAGCAGGAGTAAGTGCTTTCCGTGCACCAGAGCTGTGGTTTTGGTTTGCGGTTTTTTGAATCGGAAGTCTAATCAAATTAAACTGTATGAAAAGAATTTTACTTTTTTGTCTAATGCTGGGATGGCTTTTACCAGAGGCCGTTGCACAGATACAGGTCAGCGGAAAGGTGACCGAGGCATCCACCGGCATTCCGCTGCCAGGTGTGACCGTGCTTGTGAAAGGCACTTCTGTGGGGTCTACAACAGGCGCTGAGGGAAACTTCAACATCACGGCGCCTGGATCTGACGCTGTGCTTGTTTTTTCTTTTATTGGCTATACCCCCCAGGAGGTAACAGTCGGAAACAAGTCTGTTATCAACATAGCGTTAAAAGAGGATGTAGAACTGCTGGAGGAAGTAGTGGTAGTGGGTTATGGTACACAGAAGAAAAGTGACGTAACCGGTGCCGTGGCTCAGATTTCCGGCGATAAGCTGCGAAACACTGTCACAGCAAACATCGACCAGGCGCTGCAGGGGCGTGTGGCAGGGGTGCAGGTTACCCAGAACTCCGGTGCGCCGGGTGGGGCCGTGTCTATCCGAATCCGCGGTACAAACTCTATCACGGGGTCAAACGAGCCGCTTTATGTAATTGATGGTATTCAGATACAAGGCGACGGTGCCAGAAGCGCTGGTTTTGACTGGTCTGGTGCCGCCGGTGGCCAGCAGTCCAACTCATCCAGCCCTTTGGCAAACCTTAGCCCGAACGATATTGAAAGTATGGAGGTGTTGAAAGATGCCTCTGCCACAGCTATTTACGGCTCACGTGCTGCTAACGGCGTTGTAATCATCACCACAAAGCGCGGCAAAAAAGGCGAAGCAAGGATTTCTTACGACGGCTACTACGCCATCCAGGAACTGCCGAAGAAACTGGACATGATGAACCTGCGTGAGTATGCCGAGTATAACAACCAACTGGCCGCAGAGCTTACGGGCGTTGCGCAGAATGAGCGGTTTATGGACCCTAGCCTGCTAGGCCCTGGCACCGACTGGCAGGATGAGGTTTTCCAAACGGCACCGATGCAAAGCCACCAGCTTTCTGTACAGGGTGGTACAGATAAGTCGACTTATGCTATTATGGGCGGCTTCTTTAAGCAGGACGGTATCATCATCGGGTCAGGCTTTGACCGCTTTAACGTTCGTGCCAACCTAGACTCTCAGGTAAAGGAGTGGGCGAAGATTGGTGCCAACATTGCCTACTCTAACACCGACGAAGTAATAACCCTGAACGACAGTGGGGACGGCGTAATTGCCCAGGCCCTTCAAATGACGCCAAGTGTGCCTGTAAGGAACATCGACGGGTCTTATGGCGGTCCTCCCCTAGGCCAGTTATCTGCCCAGATCGGCGCCAACCCGGTGGCCCTGGCGCTGATGCGCAACAACACGCTTGAGCGGCAGACTATCTCGGCTAACTTCTTTGCTGATCTGAACATTTACAAGGACCTGACTTTCCGGTCTGAGTATGGCTTTAACCAGAACCAGGGGCTTGCCAAGGCTTTTATCCCGACTTACGAGTGGGGCTCTATCCGCAACGACGTAAGCCAGTTAAAGCAAAGAAACGAAACCGGCTTCTTCTGGATCTTCAAGAACTACCTGACGTACAACAAGACCCTGGGGGAGCATACCATTTCTGCCATGGGCGGAACGGAGGCACAGCGCTCAGAGTATGAGGGCTCGGAGTTCTTCAAAGTAAACTTTGCTTCCAACAACATCACCACGCCAAACCAGGGCGACAACTCTGATATTCCGACAAACGGTTGGGCAGGATCAAATACGTTGGTTTCATACTTCGGGCGTACCAATTACAACTACGCTGACAGGTACCTGCTTACGTTAACACTTAGAGCAGACGGCTCCTCCCGCTTTGGCCCGAACAACAGATGGGGCTATTTCCCTTCTGTGGCTGTTGCCTGGCGAGTGGCAAACGAGAGCTTTATGCCGAAGTCAGAGGTGCTAACAGACCTAAAGATCAGAGCAGGTTACGGTGAAGTGGGCAACCAGGCCATCCCGAACTATGCCTATGGCTCTTCCCTGAGAAATATCAACTCCGCATTTGGCATGTCTTACATCAGCGACAGGATCTCAAACCCTGACCTGAAGTGGGAGACAACGGCACAGTATAACGTTGGTATGGATGTGTCGCTCTTTAACGGCCGCATCGACCTGACAGTGGATGCCTACAAGAAGTTTACACGAGACATGCTCCTGCAGGTGGCCATCCCGAACTACATGGGTGGTGGTGCCGGCGGTATCGGGGCTCCTTATGCCAACGTAGGTCGCCTGGAGAACAAAGGCTTCGAGCTGGGGCTGCACACCCGAAACATTGTAACTCCTAAGTTTACCTGGAGCTCAGATTTGAACTTTACCCTGAACCGCAACACCATCACTGAGCTGGACAGATCTTATTTTAGAGGCCTTTACTGGTATGCCGGTTACGACCAGGTGACCAGAACAATGGCAGGCCAGCCGGTGGGTATGTTCTATGGCTACGTTACTGATGGCTTGTTTACCTCAGCAGAGGAGATCCGCAACCATGCTGTGCAGGTACGTGAGGATGGTACCGTATCGGGTGAAAATCCGAATGGCATTAACTACGTGCATGAAAGAGACGGTGTGTGGGTAGGTGATGTTAAGTTCAAGGACATCAACAAAGACGGTGTGATCGACTCAAGAGACCAAACCACTATCGGCGATCCGAACCCGGACTTCACCTTCGGCTTTAACAACTCGCTAACGTACGGCCCTTTTGACCTGACTGTGTTCCTGTCCGGTTCTTACGGTGCGGATGTGTTTAACTTCCAGCGTGCCAGAATCGAAAGCATGACCAGCATGTACGACAACCAGGCAGCCACCATCGTAAACCGTGCGCGCCCGGCAGTAAATGATCAGGGAGAGCCGTACCTGCTGAACCCTGGCACCGACATCCCTCGCTTTGCACAGCTGAACGTGAACGCAAACGACCGCATGTCTGACAGATGGATCGAAGACGGATCTTTCATCAGACTGCAGAACGTGAGCCTTGCCTACACGCTACCACAAACACTGACACGCCGCGTGAAAATTGAGCGACTGAGATTGTATGTAAACGGCCAGAACCTGCACACTTTCACCAAGTACAGCGGCTACGATCCTGAGATCGGTGCCTTTGAGCAGGATGCCCTGCGCCAGAACATAGACATGGGACGTTATCCGATGCCTAGAACAGTGACGTTTGGAGTGAATGCTGAATTCTAAGAAGCGGTACTATTTATTTAAGACTAAATTAAAAGGATATGAATAAGAAGTATATATACATGCTGGCTTGTACGCTGATGCTTTCCGGTACAGCATGCGAGAAGGAGTTTCTGGAGATCCTCCCAGAGGATCAGCCAACAGCGGATGCCTACTACAACACCGAGTCTGAGATACGTTCCGTAACGGCTTCGCTTTACGGTCGCCCTTGGTTCGAGTACAACGATAAATTCAGCTGGGTAGCCGGAGACGGTATGGCCGGAGATCTTTATAACGATTACCAGCACGAGGGGCAGATGTTCTTCTTCTCTTTCTCTGACAACAACAATATCATTTCTCAGGGCTGGAGAGGCCTGTATAATATCGTTGCCTTCTCCAACTCCATCATTAATGATATGCCACGCATTGCGAGCTCAAAGGGCGTGTCGGAAGAAGTGATCAACCGTGGTTTGGGAGAAGCCCGTTTTATCCGCGGCTTTACCTATTACCTGCTCACAGAGTACTGGGAAGAGGTGCCAATCATTGAAAATGCGGCAGCTTTAGTGGCCAGCGGCAACATTCAGGTGCCAAAGCACACCAACGAGAGCCTTTACAAATTCATCATCCGCGACCTGGAATTCGCTGCACAGAACCTTCCGGCATCAGACATGCCGGGAAGGGTAACTGAGTGGTCTGCCAAAGGCATGCTGGCTAAAGTATACCTGACCCGGGCACAGAAGACTGGCTCTGCAGAGGATTTTGCCAAGGCCATGTCCTATGCCGACGATGTAATCAGAAACAGCGGCCTGACGCTGATGTCAAACTACGCGGACCTGTTCAAGATCGAGAACAACAACAACCCAGAGTCCCTGTTCGCGCTGCAGTGGATTGCCGGAACCTGGGGCCATGGCAACAGCCGCCAAGCGGTATTTGCCCGCAATAGCCGCATAACCAATAATTCTGAGGCTTGGGGAGGCTGGAAATCAGCCACGGTTAGCTTTGTGAACAATGTGCGGGAAAACGCTGCCGGCGGCACAGACAAGCGCAAGCCGGCAATTTTCATGACGTTGGGGGATTTCTACCCTGAACTGATGAAAGCACAGGGCGGCTATACCTATAACATCGTTTTACCTAACCCATCGGGCGTAGGCAACCTAGAGGAGCAAAACAGCCTGCTCAACAACATTAAGAAGTATGTGGTGGGCAGCCGTGAGGACGTGGGCGTTCCGGTGAACAACCAAGCGGTGCCCCTGAACCAGTACATGCTGCGCCTGGCCGATGTGTACCTGATTTATGCGGAAGCCGCTATCGGTACAGCCGCTTCTACAAGCGATGCAAAAGCGCTGGAATATTACAACGCTGTTCGCACACGTGCAGGACTGGCTCCTAGACAAGGGAATTTAACCTTTGAGCAGGTCTTTAACGAGCGCAGGGTTGAGTTCGGTATGGAGGGTATCAACTGGCTCGACGTGAAGCGCTTCTACTACCGTAACCCACAGGGCGCGCTGGCTTACCTTAACGGGCAGAACAGAGCGGTTACTTATGAGCGCGCACAGGATGCCAGCGGCAATCCGGTTGGGGAGGCAAACTCTTTTGAAGGATACAGACTGGTGCAGCCAGAAACGCCGGTGGTAATCACAGAGGCTTACATGGAGCTGCCTATCCCGAATGCCGAGGTATCGCAGAACCCATTGCTGGCACCTACTGCCGAGGCAGTGGCATATGAGTTTGAATAAACATTATAATGGTATAAAAGACATGAGAGCATTTATAAAAAATGTACTGCTTTACATAATGCCCCTGATGCTGGGAGCAGGTATATTGAGCGGATGTGAGGATGATGACATGCCTAATGGCGGAAATCCGACGATTCATTATGTGCGCGTAACCGACCCTGCCGCATCGGACTCACTGCTGGTGGGATCCTCTTTAGGAAACCTGATTGCCATAGTAGGGGAGAACTTGGGTGGAACACGCGAGGTATGGTTTAATGACCGCCAGGCTGTTCTGAACCCAACTTATATCACTGACAAGACAATTTTAGTGAATGTTCCTAGCTTGCCGCCTACCGAAGTAATGAACAAAATGGTGCTCCGGTTTGCCAACGGCAATGAATTGCAGCACGACTTCGTAATTGAGATTTCAGGGCCTCAGATCACAAGAATCAAAAATGAGCACGTGAAGGACGGCGAGGAACTGGTACTGCTTGGCGAGTACTTCTTTGATCCGATCAAAGTGACCTTCGCCGGTGGAGAGGAAGCAGAAGTCGTTTCCGTTGCGCAGAATGAAGTTCGTGTCATCGTGCCTGAGGGCGCCACTCCGGGCCCTATCACCGTGCAGACAAACTTCGGCAAAGCCACGAGCAGCCAGTGGTTCCGCGATACACGTAATGTGTTTTCTGACATGGACGTGAGCAACACCGGTGGCTGGTGGCACGGGCACCAGTACTTTGCCGACAGCCATCCTAACGTTAAACCCCTGGACGGCAAATTTATACTTATCAATAAGGACTTGGGAGCAGGAGAATGGTTTGAGTTTATGGTGGCCAACCCGCCAAGCTCTATGCAGACTCAGAACATTCCAGACGATGCGATTCGAAATCCTTCAAATTACAATCTGAAGTTTGAGATCAACACCATAAAGCCGCTGGTAGACGGAACCGTTATAAAAATGTATATCGGTAACGACATGCCGGGCCAGCGCGGTGGCATGTTCTATGCTTGGAAGCCAAATATTGATACAAAGGGACAGTGGGAAACAGTTTCTATTCCTTTTGAAAACATCATCGGCATCACTAATCCGCAAGTGAGCGCGAATGGGTACGGTGTGTCTTTCTGGTTCCAGGATGGCGTTGCCATGACGGCAAACTTTGCAGTAGACAACTTCCGGGTTACACCGAAATAAGGAAACCTTTACGGGCTATTTCATCTCCGCCGCCGCACTTGGTGTGGCGGCGGAGATCTAAAAAAGAAGTAAATTCTAAAATTGGAAAATATGTTAAAGATCTTTACTAAAAGCAATTTACTGCTGCTAGTGTTCTTGCTGACCTTTGGCGCCTTCCTCACCTCTTGTGATAAGGACGATGATGTGAGCATTAATGAAACGCAGCTGCACAGCTACGGTCCTTCGCCCGCTTTACGCGGCGGTGAGCTTAAGTTTATCGGTATAAACCTGGATAAGGTGACAGCGGTAATTCTGCCTGATAACATAGAGGTGACTACCTTCAAAACAAAAACACCCACGCTGCTGGTAATTGAAGTTCCGGAGGCGACGGTAGAGGGTAATGTTTCCCTTAGAACACCAAATGGTATGATCACGGCTAAAAGCTGGTTGGGTATTTCAGAACCAATCACCGTTGCCTCTGTTAGCCCTGCTACCGTAAGGCCAGGCGACGTGATCACCATCAAGGGTACTTACCTGAACCTGGTGGAGGAAGTGATCTTTGCCAACAACAAGGTAGTAACTGAATTTGAAAGCCATACGAAGGATGCCATCCAGGTGCGTGTGCCAATGGATGCGCAGACAGGGGCAATCATGGTTTCTAACGGAGCAGATGAGCCTATACTTGTTTCCTCAGAGGCAGAGCTGCAGGTGGCATTGCCAGCGGCGACCAGTGTGGCGCCAAACCCTGTAAAAGCGGGAAGCACGCTAACGATAACCGGCACCAACCTGGATCTGGCAAAGGAAGTGATCTTTGGCGGTAACAAAAAAGTAACCGAGTTCACGGTGTCAGAGGCTGGAGACAAATTAATGGTGACAGTACCTGCGGATGCAGCGGACGGAAAGATAAAAATGGTGGCAGCTTCCCTGGTAGAGGTGGAGTCAGCGCAGGAGGTGACAATGGTGGTACCAACCATCTCCGGTGTTACGCCTAGGCCTGCCAAGAACAGCGGCAACATTACAATTAGAGGCACCAACCTGGACCTGGTAACTTCTGTGATGTTCGGTGGAGAAACCACGGGAACGATTGTATCTAAATCAGGTGGAGAGTTGGTGGTGAAAGTGCCTGCAGATGCGGTAGAAGGTATTGTGACACTGCACACTGCGGCAAATAAGACTGTTGCGACAGGAGAGGCGCTCACGCTGGTGAAGCCGGTTATCTCTTCCGTGTCTCCAACGGCAGTGAAGACCTTGCAGAACGTTACGATCAGCGGCACAAACCTTGATATTATTGAGAAGGTAATGTTCACCGGTGACACAGAGGGAACGATCGTTTCTTCTTCTGCCACCGAACTGGTGGTAACCGTGCCAACCCGTTCCCAGTCAGGCGCCGTGACTTTGATCTCAACCAACGGCACGAGAGTAGTATCCTCGCAGTCGCTGTCTATTCAGCCAGGAAATGTGCCTTCTATTACGAGTGTACCGCCTTCTATCAAACCAGGCCAGTTGCTTGTGATTGAAGGAATGAAGCTGGACTTAACCACAGAGGTTATCTTCCCGGGAAACATCAAGGCAACCCAGTTCGGTGCTAAAACAGCCACACGCCTTGAAGTAGTAGTCCCGGAGAAAACAGCGATCGGTGTAGGCCGCATCCGGTTCGTTACCGCTGAAGGCGATGTAACGGAATCCCCGGAGATTAATTTCGTCGGAAGCATCACCTACTACATCTACAACGACGCCATCAACGCTGCCTGGCAGCAGTGGGGTGGCTGGAACCTGAACTCCCAGGACTGGGCCAGCACTGAGCAGGTGAAGAGTGGTACAAAATCAATAAAGGTTGACGCAAAAGCAGACGGTTACGGTGCCATACAGGCACACCCTTCCAGCACGTTTAACCCGCGACAGTATGAAGTGCTGGTGATTTCGCTGTACAGTGTGTCTGGCGGTAGTGTGTCGGTATCGATCAAGGATGAAGCGGGAACAACGCATCCTGACTATGCCATCAGCCTGCCAGCTGGCCAGTGGAAGACGGTTGAAATTCCTATTAGTGCGTTGGGCAACCCATCCACTATCAACGAGTTCATCGTGAAGAACTACCAGGGCCCGGCTCAGGTGTTCTATGTGGATGAAATCGGTTTCCGGTAGAAACGAAGCATTTATGAGATAAAAAGAAAGAGCAGAAATGCTCTTTCTTTTTTAACAGGCTTTCCACGTGACGGCTATACGCGCAATAGCATGTAGGGCATGCTGTTGCCTAAGAAGAAGAGCTCGTACACGAAACGTGAAGCCAGGATGCAGCTTCTCATCAGTTGCAAAGAGTAGGTGTCAAGTCAGCTTTCTTATTAAAATTCGAATGAAACATATTAAATCAGGTCTCTTCGCACTCCTGACCGGGGTGCTTGCGTGCGCCGGCCTATCAGCAAGCGGACAGCAACAGTCCCAGGAAATTCGCCTGAACCAGATAGGGTTTTACCCCGATGGAGCCAAAAAGGCCATTGTGCCGGGTAAGGTGAACGGAAGCTTTTACATTACCACCGCAAATTTAACGGACACTCTTTATACCGGTAAACTGGGGGAAGAGCTAAAATCACTGCATTCAGCTAAAACTACCAGAGTGGCCGACTTTTCACCGCTGAAGGCTGTCGGCACCTATGTGCTGGTTGTGCCGGGGCTAGGCCATTCCTATCCGTTTGCGATAGGGCAGGAGGTGTACCGGGATGTGGCTCACGCGGCTATTAAAGCCTTCTATTTCCAGCGTGCCTCCACGGATCTCGGAAAAGAGCATGCAGGCCAGTGGAGCCGTCCCGGCGGTCATCCCGATAACAAGGTGCTCGTACATGCATCTGCTGCCAGCAAGGGCAGGCCAGCAGAAACAATCATTTCCTCTACCAAGGGCTGGTATGATGCTGGGGATTACAACAAGTACATCGTGAACAGTGGCATTACCACCGCTACCATGCTGTCGGCTTATGAGGACTTTCCAGCATACTTCAACACGCTACATTTACAGCTGCCTGAAAGCAACAATACCCTGCCCGACCTGCTTGATGAGTCGCTCTGGAACCTGCGCTGGATGCTGACCATGCAGGACCCTGAAGATGGCGGTGTTTATCACAAGCTCACCACACCAGAGTTTGAAGGTATGAGTACCAAGCCATCGGAGGCAAATGCGCCGCGCTACGTGGTGAAAAAATCAACGGCGGCGGCACTGAACTTTGCAGCTGTGATGGCGCAGGCTAGCCGCGTATTTAGCAAGTATGAGAAAGAACTGCCGGGCTTTGCAGACTCAAGCCTGGTTGCCGCCAAGGCAGCATGGCAGTGGGCCCGTAAAAATCCGACGGTATTATATGACCAGCCTGCAATGAACAAGCAGTTTAACCCTGATGTAAACACGGGTGCTTACGACGACAATGACGTGAGTGATGAATTTGACTGGGCCGCCGCTGAGCTTTACCTCACAACAAAGGATGAGGTCTACTACAAAGCCATCAAGGCTGTGCCACATAAAAACATGGAACTACCATCATGGGGACAGGTTCGGCTGTTAGGCTACTACTCCTTAGCACGACACCAGCAGGACCTGACACCAGCAGCCCGAAAAGACTTCCCGAAATTGAAAGCCGCCTTGGTTGCCTTTGCAGACCAATTGGTGAAAGCCGGAGAGAAGACCTCTTATAAGGTGCCGATGGGCGGAAAGGCAAGTGATTTTGTCTGGGGAAGCAACGCCGTGGCAGGTAACCAGGGAATCGCCCTGGTGCAGGCATATCGTCTGACCAAAGACCAACGGTACCTGAACAGTGCGCTGGCTAACCTGGATTACCTTCTCGGCAGAAACGCAACCGGTTACTCTTTCCTGACCGGCTTTGGCTCTAAAACCCCGATGTTCCCGCACCACCGCCTTTCTGTTTCAGATGAGGTGAAGGAGCCGGTTCCGGGGCTGCTGGTGGGTGGGCCGAATCCTGGGCAGCAGGATGGCTGCACGTACCACACGAAAATAGCCGACGAGTCATATATAGATGAGGAATGCTCTTACGCCGCCAACGAAATTGCCATCAACTGGAATGCTCCTTTCGTATACCTCGCTTCGGCGTTAGAGGCGATGAAGCACGAAGCGGGCTATGTGCAAACGAAGAACAAGTAACCCCATGCCGCTATATTATCAAACGCCTGCAAGCCGAAGGATTCATATACTTTGACCTGCACCTAAACGGATTCTGTAAACAACTCACAACATAGATGAATAAGACCAAATCTATTCCTTTTGCGCTCGCCGTGGCACTTGCCTTACAGTTTTGTGCCTCTCCCAAGCCCGCTGCTGATGGCATAACCACGGCCGCAACAGAAACTACAGCAACAGCCATTTCTCCCGCATCTGTAGCCTCATCCAGCCGGGTGGACAGCCTGATCGCAGCCATGACTATTGAAGAAAAAGTAGGGCAGATGACGCAGGTTACCATCGACCTGATCTTGGAAGATGACGAAACGACGGTGGTGGATATGGCGAAGCTGCGCAAGGCCCTGATTGAAAAAAATGTAGGTTCTATCCTGAACGTAAAAGGCCATGCCTACACAGTGGATGAGTGGCATAAAATTCTGACAACCATTCAGGATGTGGCTACCAAGGAGACAAGACTGGGCGTGCCGGTGGTATATGGCGTTGATGCCATCCATGGGGCAAACTACATTGCGGGCTCTACCTTGTTTCCGCACAACATTGGCACAGCCGCCAGTCGCAACCCGGAGATGGCCCGCAAAATAGCGGAGATCACGGCAGCGGAAGTGCGTGCCGCTGGTATTCCCTGGAACTTCGACCCGGTGCTTGACATCGGCAGGCAACCGCTGTGGCCACGCTTCGAGGAGACTTTTGGCGAGGATGTGTACCTGGTAAAAACCATGGGAGCGGCCACGATCAGAGGATATGAGCAGGATGGCCTGAATCAGGACCACACCGTTGCCTCCTGCATGAAGCACTTCCTGGGATATTCCCTTCCCGCTACCGGCAAAGACAGAACGCCGTCTTATATTCCGGAAACAATGCTGCGGGAGTATGTGCTGCCTCCGTTCAGAGAGGCCGTCGAAGCCGGGGCAGCTACGGTGATGATCAACTCAGGTGAAATCAACGGGGTGCCCGTGCACGGCAGCAAGTACTATCTGACCACCATCCTGCGGGATGAACTGGGTTTTGAGGGCGTGGCTGTTTCAGACTGGGAAGACGTGATCCGCCTGCACACCCGGCACCGCGTTGCCGCCACCCCAAAGGAGGCTGTGCGAATGGCAGTGGAGGCAGGGCTGGACATGAGCATGGTGCCGATGGACTATTCATTCTACGACCTGCTGGTGGAGCTGGTAAAAGAGGGAACCATCAGCGAGGAGCGCATTGATCTGTCGGTGCGCCGTATCCTGAACTTCAAAGAAAATCTGGGACTGCTGGATAACCCATACCCGAATGCTGCCCTGAAAAGCCAGGTGCAGAAGCCGGAGTATGACAGCGTAGCCTACCAGGCCGCCTTGGAAAGCCTGACGCTGCTGAAGAATGAAGGCAATGTGCTGCCGCTGAAGAAGGGAGCACGTGTGCTGGTGGCTGGCCCGGGGGCAAACTCGCTGGGAACGCTGCACAGCAGCTGGTCCTATATCTGGCAGGGCAGTGATGAGAGCCAATACCCGGACAAGGCCCTAACCATTGTGGAGGCCTTGCGAAAAGAACTGGGCGCGAAAAATGTGGTGAGCCGATCAGTGGGTGACTTCGGGGCGGCCGCTAATTACAATGTCGCACAGCTGAAAAAGGATGCGCAAAACGTGCAGGCCATTATACTTTGCCTCGGAGAGAAAGCATATGCCGAAAGCCCTGGTGTAATTGATGATCTGGGACTGGATGCCAACCAGCTTACCCTGGCCAAGGCCGCCAAAGAAACAGGGAAGCCGGTAATTCTGGTACTCACGCAGGGAAGGCCACGCATAATCTCCTCCATTGAGCCAGATGTGAAGGCAGTGCTGCTGGCGTACCGTCCATCTACCTTTGGCGCTCCGGCTATTGCCGACGTACTTTTTGGTGACCATAACCCAAGCGGGGTGCTGCCTTTTACGTACCCACGCCATGCCGGTGATGTGGTGCTGTACGACCACAAAGGGACCGAGAAGATCCGTGAGGACCAGCCAAACACCTATGGCGATAAAGGATTTAATCCGCAATGGACATTCGGGCATGGCTTAAGCTACACTACGTTTCAGTTTTCAGACCTGAAGGTAAATGCAACGACGTTCGGAGCGAATGACCAACTGCAGGTAACCGTGAAGGTGAAGAACACCGGTAGCCGTGCCGGTAAAAAGGCCGTGGAGCTTTACAGCCGAGATCTATACGCCAGCATCACCCCAAGCGCCAGCAGGCTGCGGGCGTACACGAAAGTGGATCTTGCACCGGGAGAGGAAAAAGAAGTTCGCTTCAGCCTGAAACCGGAAGACCTTGCTTTTGTGAATGAGGCAGGAAAATGGGTAACGGAACCCGGCGACTTCGACCTGATGGTGGGTGACCTGAAAGTGACAACGAACTACGTACAGTAAAAAGAGAGCCCGGCACGTGTCGGGCTCTCTTTTTTATACTTAAAGTGATTGCCGTTGCTATTGTACGGCAATTCATACTAAAAAAGCTGCAGGAGCCTCCATCGTATAGGGCAAGCTCCTGCAGCTTTTTTATTGAGACAAAAGTGGGATTTTTATACTTTGTTCTTCGTCAGATATCATCCGTTCTGCTTCAGGTTATCCACCTCGAAAGATATTTTAGCATTCACCCCATAGGAGACGATTCTATTATCCTGCACGTTTGCCGTCATCTCCTTAATATAAATGGACTTTATGTTTTTAACTGACTTCGCAGCTTCTTCCAGCGCGTTACGGGTAGCGTCGTCAAAACTCTTCTCAGACCCGGCGATTACTTCTATTACTTTTACAATTGCCATAGTTTTATGCTTTAAGATTTAAAAATAATTATACTTTATGGTTTACGGGGCAAAAATTAAAGAGGTTAAAAAGTGCCTTTGACAGCAGACGAAGGGGGGGACTGCTTCTAACGCTGCGGACTATGTGCTGGAAATTGTTTGGCAACAGGCAAAATTTTAGCGCCCGAGCCTAATCCGAATTGAAAATTATCCGTTGTAATTAGCGATAATCTATATATTTAAATCTTAGTTATTTTAACTCGAAACCAGTGAAGAAGTATGTCAAGTGAGCATAATAAGGAACAACTGTTTAAGGAAATAGCGCAGGAACTGACGGCTAAGGGTTTTAACATCGACAGGCAGGACCAGACGCGGCCATGGGGCGGTTTTTTTGTGATAGACGAGCAGCAGGCCCAGCGTTTTGCTGATACCTACTTTGACGGCATATCCGTCGATGACCTGAAAATATCAGGAAAGCTGAGCCCCAAGATTCTGGTTGTGGCGCCCGAGAAACGCCTGTCGTGGCAGTACCATCACCGCAGGGCTGAAATATGGCAGGTAGTACGAGGTGTTGTTGGCGTGGTGACAAGTGATACCGATGAGGAGGGGATGGTGCAAACGCTGAACCCGGGAGATAAAATCACCCTGCAGCAAGGGGAGCGTCACCGCCTGGTAGGCCTGAAGGAATGGGGGGTACTGGCTGAAATCTGGCAACACACGGATGCCGCACAGCCATCAGACGAAGAGGACATCGTAAGAGTGCAGGACGACTTTGGCCGGTAGGTTATACCTGGCAGAAGTTTAAAGGCAGGAGGTCCAGAAATCATAACCGGGCCTCCTGCTTTCTTAGTTACTACTATCCTGGAGCAAGCGTCTGCTTGAACCTACTCGTGCTTCAGGTTTAGTCATCCTACTTGTCAGACCATTTTCGGGAGAGCATGCTGCCCAGCATAACGCCACCCAGCGCCAGTGCCCCCGCCAGCAGTTTATCCCGGTGCAGGCTTAGCCATACTTGTGGGCTGAAGTAAGTTGCCTGATCATCGAAGGTGCCATGGGCACCATGGTCTCCCGGAAGCGGATCGTAGAGGTTGTGCTTGCGGTTCGGATCTTCGGGAGTGTTGGTTTGCTGGCCTTCAATGCCAGTCTTGGCCAGTACATAATCCGCAAACCAGGGCGCTATTTTGTTGCCGATAATGGCTTGCAGTGTCGGATAGCCTACCCGGTACTCCCGGCGCTCGTTTTCGGCCGCGTATACAATTACTTCGGCGGCCACCTCAGGCTGGTAGATCTTGCCCATGGGCTTTGGCTTGTTCGGCAGACGGGTTTTCACGAAGCCAAACTGGGTCGTGTTCATGGCCGGCAGCTGTACCATCGTTACCTTCACGTTGCTTTTATCGTGCATCAGCTCGGTGCGCAACGAATCGTAAAAGCCCTGAATGGCGTGCTTGGAGCCGCAGTAGGCTGACTGCAGCGGAATGCCGCGGTAAGCCAATGCTGAGCCCACCAGCACAATGGAGCCTTTATCACGGGGCAGCATGCGCTTGAGCGCTGATAAGGTGCCGTATACCTGGCCGAGGTAGGTTACATCGGTTACACGCTTATAATCTTCCGGCTCCATTTTCTTTACGGGGCTGAACACACTGTTCATGGCGTTGTTCACCCACACATCTATATCGCCTAATTCTTGCTCTATCTTCACGGCTGCCGCTTCCACGGCCGCTGCATCCGCCACATCCACCGGTACAAACACGGCTTTACGCCCCATCTCCTCTACTTCGCGCTTTGCGCCTTCCAGGCCTTCCACGCCCCGGGCAAGTAATCCGACATCATACCCGTTTTTGGCGAACTCCCTGGCGCAGGCGCGGCCCAGTCCGGCTGAGGCACCTGTGATGACGGCCACACCTTTGCGGCCACTATTGTGCGTATTTGTGTCTTGTGTCATTTTCATAGTTTAAATTGCTGTGTCTCTTCTGTTGATGGTACGCCTCGTTTCAGGTGTAAGTTTAGAATGCGCTGAAGTATAGGTGTTGTGTGGCAGTTGTTTAGGGGAACTAACGCACAGCAGGCGCGTAGAAAAAGCACAAACCGCACAAGCTATGAAACAAAACAAATCCGTAATTGACAAGCTGCGCGACGACAGCAGCGAAACCACACAATACCGCCGGCAGATAGCAGGACTGGCCGCACTGGGCCTTCTCGACTTCAGCCTGATTTCCCTTTTCCAGTTGGGCTATATCAGAAAGCTACCAGATATTCCGGGCAAGTATTTTGACACGGAGAAAGTCAACTCTTCAGAAGATGCCGTGATACTCGGCATACCGGATGGTGTGATTAGCTTGGGGGCTTACACGGCTACGATGGCGCTGGCCACAGCGTCCTCACGCTTCACAAAGCAGTCGCGGGTGCTGGATGTAGCTCTTGGAGGTGTTTTACTGGCACAGGCTGCCGGCGCGGCGCAGTACCTGGTCAACATGACCTTTGTACAGAAGCGCGCCTGTATTTACTGCCTCGCGGGGGCAGCCATAAACTTCGCGGCACTTAGTCCTTTACGAAAGCTGCTCAGGCGCCGGGACTAGTACCGTCCAGTCTTTTTATACTTGGTTTTGTATAACTTTATACTTCATCAGAATGCTGTAGGTAGTGTTGATGCAAGTATAAGCCGCACTGGCTAAAGTTCTAGTACGTACAAGTTGCATACATCAGCATCTGGCGTTAACTGCATAGTGCCCTCATACTTCATTCCCAGTTTTTCAAGCACGCGGATAGAGCCGGGGTTGCCTGGCAGGGTGAAGGCTACGATGCGTGCTAAACCAAGGGTGTGCCTGGCATGGCGAACCACACCTGCTGCTGCCTCCTGGGCATACCCCATCCCGGTGTACCTGGGTAGCAGGGCATAGCCTATGTCAAAATCCTCCAGCACCTCCCTTTTCAGCAAACCGCAAACACCGACAGGTATGTTGCCTTCCTTTAGCCGAACTAGGTACAAGCCAAGACCAAACCGTTTATAACTGCTGATTGGTCCGTTCTTGATGTAGGCACGGGCATCATCCAATGTACGCACACCTCTGTCTCCAATGTTTTGCAACCACGTCGGGTCATTTAACAACTCCAGGACAAAGGCGGCGTCTGCGGTCGTAAACTCACTGAGAATTAATCGCTCTGTTTCAAGTACGTTGGGCATAGGCTAAACTTTTTGGCGGGCAGCGGGAATTCTGCTGCTAAACCAGCTTAAAATACAAAGAAACAAGATGTTGTTAAGCCTTGAGCAGCATTAAAATACTGCCTCATCAAAACACTTCAAATCGGGTTAGAAAAGTACTGATAATTTTTAGAAATTAGAGGAATCTATGTTTGACCTTAAGACTTGCGAATGAAAAGAGTTCTATCATTATTCCTCATGTCAGTGCTGATCGGTGCAGCGTCTTTTACTTTAAAACAGGAGGAAAAGTACAAATATCCTTTCCAGAACCCTGAGCTCTCCATCGATGCCCGTGTAAACGACCTGGTCTCACGCCTCACCCTGGAGGAGAAGGTGGCGCAGATGCTGAATGCGGCGCCGGCAATCGACAGGCTGGGAATCCCTTCTTATGACTGGTGGAACGAGGTGCTGCACGGAGTTGCGCGCACGCCTTACAAGGTAACGGTGTACCCGCAGGCCATTGGCATGGCGGCCACTTTTGACACGATATCACTTAAACAGATGGCTGATTTTTCGGCCCTGGAAGGAAGGGCCATCTATAACAAAGCCATTGAGGAAGGAAAGTCCGGGCAGCGCTATGTGGGCCTGACCTACTGGACACCGAACATCAACATCTTCCGCGATCCGCGTTGGGGCCGTGGTCAGGAAACCTATGGCGAAGATCCTTTTCTGACAGCTATGCTGGGCAGGGCCTTTGTGCGTGGACTGCAGGGAGATGACCCTAAATACCTGAAGGCAGCAGCCTGTGCCAAGCATTATGCCGTGCACAGTGGTCCGGAGCCGGAGCGCCACGTATTTAACGCCACGCCATCAAATTACGACTTATGGGATACCTATCTGCCTGCTTTTGAGGAATTGGTGGTGAATGCGGATGTAGCGGGTGTGATGTGTGCCTACAATGCCTTCCGTGGAGAGCCTTGCTGCGGCTCTGATGTGCTGATGAACGACATCCTGCGCAACCAGTGGCAGTTTACGGGTTACGTTACGTCGGACTGCTGGGCGATCGACGACTTCTTCAAAAACCATAAAACACACCCGGATGCTGCCAGTGCCTCGGCGGACGCTGTAATGCACGGAACTGACCTGGACTGCGGTACCGACGCCTACAAAGCGCTGGTGCAGGCCGTGAAGAATGGTCAGATCACTGAGCGCCAGATTGATGTGTCGGTGAAGCGGCTTTTCACCATCCGGTTCCGTTTGGGCATGTTTGACCCGGCAGCTATGGTAGCCTATGCGCAGACGCCATCCAGCGTGCTGGAGAGTGCACCGCACCAGGCGCATTCCCTGAAAATGGCCCGCCAGTCGATGGTGCTGCTGAAGAACGATAAGAACACGCTGCCCCTGCGCAAAAACCTGAAGAAGATTGCCGTAGTTGGTCCGAACGCCGACAACCCTATTGCGGTGCTGGGCAACTACAACGGACTTCCATCTGAAATCGTGACGGCACTGGAGGGAATCCGCGAAAAAGTGGGGCCAAACACCGAGGTGGTGTACGAGCGGGCCTCTACCTTTACCAAAGACACGCTACTGGTGTATTCCGACATCAGCAAGCGGCTAAGTATAGATGGCAAGCCCGGCGTAAAGGCCGAATACTTTGATAATAAGGAATTGAAGGGGCAGCCTATCGCCACACGCCAGGAAGCAGGTATAAGCAATGCCTGGCAGGAGGGCGAAACAGTTGTGGGCAACATGAAAGCCTATGATTTCACCGCCCGTTATACGACAGATTATACTGCCGATAAAGATGGCACTATCACTTTTGAAGTAGAAGGAGATGATGGCTACCGCTTTTTTGTGGATGGCAAGCAGCAACTCGATGCCTGGTCGAGGAACCGCTGGGGCGCTAAAACCTACAAGCTCCCTACCGAAAAAGGCAAAACGTACCGCCTGATGGTGGAGTACCTGCAGGACGGTGGCAAGGCCTCCATCGCGATGCGTGCCGGTAACTTAGCCAGAACCGACTTCAAGGCGCTGGCGAACCGTGTAAAGGATGCCGATGCGATTGTGTTTGTGGGCGGTATTTCGCCGCAGTTGGAAGGGGAGGAGATGAAAGTGGATGAGCCGGGTTTTGAAGGCGGCGACCGTACCACCATCATGCTGCCGCAGGTACAAACCGACCTGATGAAGGTGCTGAAAGCCACGGGCAAACCGGTGGTGTTTGTGATGATGACAGGAAGCGCCATCGCCACGCCCTGGGAGTCTGAAAACATACCGGCCATTGTGAACGCCTGGTATGCCGGCCAGTCGGCGGGCACAGCCATTGCGGATGTACTCTTTGGTGACTACAACCCGGCGGGCCGTTTGCCGGTTACCTTCTACAAGAGCGACAAAGACTTGCCGCCATTCAGCGATTACTCTATGGAAGGCCGTACGTACCGCTACTTTAACGGTCAGCCCTTGTACAGCTTCGGGCACGGCCTGAGCTATACTACCTTCAAGTATGACCAGTTAGCAGTGCCTGCAACTGCAAAGGCAAACAGCCCGATAACCGTTCGTGTGCGGGTGACGAACACCGGTAAAATGGATGGCGAGGAAGTGGTGCAGCTGTATACCAGTCGCGAAGTGGCCGGATATAAAACTCCGATCAGGGCATTGAAAGGTTTCCAGCGCATCTCCCTTAAAAAAGGAGAAAGCAAAGTGGTTACTTTTCAACTGCGCCCACAGGACATGACTGTTATTGCCGAGGACGGTACCGCCAAACACCTATCCGGTAATGTGCAGATAAGTGTAGGCGGCAGCCAGCCGGACGCCAAAACAAAGAAGAGCAAGAAAACTGTTGAAGGAACAGTGGCTTTACAATAGAAAAAATCGAAGGCTGTTTTGTTAAGTTTATACAATAGAAAAAGGGAGACCCGATGTCTCCCTTTTTCTATTGTATAACTGGTTATACTTGTTGATGATGCATACTTGCAGCACGAAAGCAGTAGCGCTACCGATGGATGCATCAAAATTTTAATCAAGCGCTAGGCTTCGAAGTTATCGTAGTAGGTATAGTCTTTCGTGATTTGGCCATCTTCAATGGTAAAGATAGTACAGATGGGCAACTCAAAAGTAGTACCGTCTGGTGCAGTGCCGCTGGATACAAATTCCACAATCACGTGCTTCTCGCCTGATGGATACACCTGCACTACCGTATCAGTGAGGTCCGGGAATACTTCGTTTAGCTCCCTGTACTTTTGTGCCGTTTGCGCACGCGTCTGCTTTACGATGCCGGGGCCAAGCGACGGGTCTTTGAACGCTGCCGTTTCAGAGTACAACTCCGCCATCATGTCCCAATCATGCTGATTGAAAAGGTCGAAGTAGCGGTTTACAAGTTCAGTGTTTTCAGATGCCATTATTCAAGGGTTAAGGTTTATAAGTTAAAAGCGTAGGCAGAAATATTTTAAAATGTTGATTACTTGCAACCTTTTCTCCTTTTATGATAACTGATTAGCGCATTTACATACTTCGTGTCGTTCCTGCTGTCTTTCTCCAGTTGCTCAAGTATACCTATCCGCCAATCAAGATAATCCTGATAGTTGCAGGTCTTGTCTATGAACTTTTCGTCCTCACAGCCCATCACTTTTATACTGTCCATCAAAAATGAGTTAGATACCCTGAAACGCTGGGGCATGTTAAAGTGGAAATTGTTGGCTCCTTTTACCTGAGCGATCTCAACATACTTGCGGTCTATTTCGGATTTAACGTCATCTGACAAGAAAAACTCCGGTCTCTCCTCCGGTTCAACTTGCTCATTTCCTGAGTCAAGTAACTCTGGAACACCGTCACCATCCAGATCCACAATTACTGAGTAGTTGTTCCAGTTACGGTGTACTGACTCAAAGTTGTCCGTGCTGTACGTGGTCGTTGATTTGTTGAGGTACACATCGGTGCTAAAAACATCCTCCTGCCCGGAAAGTATGGTTACATCCTTTTTCCCATCACTGTTGTAGTCTACAAAGGAGTAAGTATGGGGTGGGAAATCGCTGCTATCTTTCAACTGCCAGATGGGGTTGAACCTGCCTCGCACCATTGTCCAGATAACGGTGCCCAGAAACCTGTTATCACCAATGTACCGGGTGAGGTACAGATTGTCACTAATGGTGTCGGTCGAGACGATCTGGTTACGTGTAGTGCCAATGATAGCGGATTCGGATAGGCCTTGATATAAGCTAACTGTATCTTTACCAACAGCAGCAACACCTTCGCCCTTATTCACGGCATCGGTTCTGGTTTCACTTTGGCAGCCCAACAGGAGTAGGAATCCCAGGCTTAGAACTTTCTTCATTAAGTTTGTTCTAGGAGTTGCGTTGTTAACAGAACGTGTACATCTGTTGGCGCGGAAGTATAAAAAGGACATACTGTTTTAGCTCCGGAAGCTACTAAATAAAATTCTATTTAAACAGAAAAAGCACCCAATCACGGGTGCTTTTTCTGTTGATGCCCTTAGGCCTATTTCTCTTTTTCTTCCAGCACTTCCCCGTTTCGGTAAACGCGGGTTTTGATTACTTTGCCCTCGGGGTTATGATACTTCCAGTTGCCGGTTTCGCGGTTGTTGCGGAACTGGCCCAGCACCTCTATTTTGCCGTCCTCGAAATAACCTTTGTAGGGCCCGAAGCGGCGTCCGTCTTTATGGTCGGTTTCTGATTTCAGCTTACCTGATGGATAATAAGTGTAGCTGATGCCGACAATTTTATCATCTTTATACACCTTTTTCTCCTCTACCTGCCCATTCTCATAGTAGGTAAGTCGTTCTCCTGTTTTCTTGCCGGCCGTGAAGTTTTCGCTGAGTTGTACTTTTTTACCCGGGGCATCATAGTATACTTTCCAGATGCCGTGCTTTTTCCTGTCTTTCAGCTGCTCCTCGGCCTGCAGGTTGCCGGAAGGAAAGTAACGGGATGTTTTGCTGTCGGAGCCATTGTTGCTGGCCGTGGTTTCCTCTACCAGTTTGCCGTCTTCAGAAAAGTACTGCGCCGTGCCGTTGATCTCGCCATTTTTATAGGAGATAATGCTGCGTGGCTTGCCGCTCTCGAAGTATGATTTTGCCTGGCCCTGCATTTTGCCGGCGGCAAAGCTGCCTTCGGTGCTTAGCTTGCCGCTGCGGTAATAGCTCTTGTAGCTGCCCTGTTTCTGGCCCGCCACGTTTTCCACCTCCGTCTGTACCTGCCCGTTATCGTAGTATGTTTTATAGGAGCCCTCCAGCATGCCGTTGCGGTAACTGGCTTCCGACTCCAGGTTGCCGTTGGCATAGTAGGTTTTGGCTGGCCCGTTCTGCTTGCTGTTCCTGTAGGTAATGTCCGACTTTAACTTTCCCGAGGGGTAATACTCGCGCACAGCTCCCTCCGGAAAGCCGTTAACAAACTCAGTCTCCTTTTTGAGCGTGCCATCATCGAAGTATGTTTTAAAGAGTTTGCTTTGCTGATCGTTCTCGTAAAAGCCCTCCTGCAGCAACTTCCCATCTGCCCGATACGCTTTGTAAGGCCCCTGCTTCACATCCAAAACATAACCTACCTGCAGCTTCGGCTGGCCGTCCGGGTAAAACTCAGTGTACACGCTGTCTTTCTTGCCTTCCACGAATTTTATAAACGCTTCGCGCTCACCAGTGGGATAATAGCGGTTGTAATAGCCCACGATAGCGGAGTCCGGGGTAATGGTGTATACTTCCTTTACCTGTGTGTACGCCTCGTCGTGATAAGTAGTGACTTGCTGTTGGGCAATGGATGCGATGGGGAGCAGGCCCAAGGGAAGTAAAAAGGTTAGTAGCTTGTGCATAGTTATAAACGGTGAACGTATATGTTGTGAAGCCTTGTCAGAATCAGGGTTTTCCGGATGCGTAAGTATAAACAGGATTTCGGGTGCAAACATTCCAATGGCGCCGTTGCCAGTATGCATGATAAGGAAGGTTGTCCCTGTTTTATACTTCCCTCGGCCACCGGCTATACAATACTTCACCCTAAAACGCTGTAAATCTACATACAAAAAAGAAGCCTTACGATTAACGCAAGGCTTCTATCAAATTGTATGCCCGAAGGCTGAATTACATTTTCTCGATCACAATGGAAGAGGCGCCACCGCCACCGTTGCAAATACCGGTCACGCCGATCTTGCCACCTTTCTTGTCCATCACGTTGCAAAGCGTTACCAAAATGCGCGCACCAGAGGCCCCGAGCGGGTGGCCTAAAGACACAGCACCGCCGAATACGTTCACGTTGCCGCCTTCCAGCTGCAGCTTTTGGTTGTTGGCAAGCGATACCACAGAGAATGCCTCGTTGATCTCGTAATAATCTACATCAGAAGCATCTACGCCGGCATTTTTAAGCGCCTTCGGTATAGCCAGTGATGGGGTAGTGGTGAACCAGATCGGATCCTGCTCGGCATCGGCAAAACCCAGGATGCGGGCGATTGGCTTAAGCCCCAGCTCCTCTGCTTTCTCCTTGCTCATCAGCACCACTGCCGCGGCACCGTCGTTCAGGGTAGAGGCGTTGGCAGCGGTTACAGTGCCTTCCTTGTCAAATACCGGGCGCAGGCCAGGGATCTTATCGTAGTTTACTTTTCTGAACTCTTCGTCCTCCGACACCACAATAGGGTCTTTGCCACGCTGCGGGATCTCCACCGGAACAATCTCGTCTTTCAATAGGCCGGCCTCTGAGGCTTCAGCGACTTTCTTGTAGGAGTTGATAGCATACTCATCCTGCTGCTCCCGTGTAATCTTCATCTCCTTAGCCGTGTTCTCAGCCGCATTGCCCATGTGGAAATCGTTATATACGTCCCACAGGCCGTCTTTCAGCAAGCCGTCCGTCATCTGGCCGTGGCCTAGCTTGGCGCCGAAGCGGGCTTTCTCCAGGTAATAGGGCACGTTGCTCATGCTCTCCATACCACCAGCCACAACCACATCTTTGTGACCCAGCATAATGGCCTGTGCGCCAAACATTATGGCTTTAGAGCCAGAGGCGCAAACTTTGTTTACCGTCGTGCACTCTACCTCATATCCCAGTCCGGCAAACACAGCCGCCTGGCGGGCAGGGGCCTGTCCTACGTTGGCAGATATTACGTTGCCCATGATTACTTCCTGTACTTCGCTTTTGTCTACACCGGCTCTCTCCAGTGCTCCTTTTATGGCAGCGGCACCGAGTTGTGTAGCCGAAAGGCTGGCTAATACGCCGCCAAATGAACCGATTGGCGTACGAACCGCCGAGATGATATATACTTCTTTGGTTTGCATGGTTTGATTAGGATTTATTCTGATATGTTGTGAAGTTACTGGGATTTGTTCTCAAAACCAAACGTTCGTTAGCCTGGTCAGGTTGTGGTCAGGCTAACCAAACGAAGGCGTTCTGCTTTGTTACGGCCACTTGCGGCTACTTTTTAAAGCTACCGGTGAAACTACCGGTGGTTTACTTAGTGTTTTACGATGCTCCCGTAAAATAGCTATGGAAGCAAAATTTAAACTTGTTCCAGGCAGTTGTTTACACTGGTAAAGCTGAAGTAAGCTAAAGTACAGGTTCTATAACCTTTCAGTCGTGTGGGAGACACCGTTCCTTTCGACAGCAGCCTGACGGTACTTGCTGCCCTTTCAGCAATTATACTTGCAGCTTACCTCCGGAAAACCAGCAAGGTAGCCGTCAAAAGCGTTCTGAAGGTGATAATCGGAATCGGGGGCTTCTGGCAGCTCTACAACTGGATTGCTCATCTTATTGCCGTGTCTCTTGTAAACGTGCAGCGACTGGAGACGGGCAGTTTCACTTACTCCTTCCACTTCTACAGCCTGATGCTGATGGGCATAGTTTTCGCTGGCATGAGTGCACTGGTGCTTTACTATTTCCTGCAGATGACCAAAGACAGAAACCGGGCTATGCCGAAGGTAAAGCTTCTCTGTGCTGCTGTGATTGTATTGAGTTTGCCTATAGCCCCTACAAAACCCGTCGGGCTGTTGCGGGCATTTCCTCTGTGATCATACTGGCCACCATGGCTGCTACCCGGAAACAGTGGAACACGCCAAAAGAGCAGGAGCGAACTGCTGAAAGGCCGCAGGTGGTGGCATAAGAATGGTACCACCACATACAAGCAAAAGGGCCTGAACGTTGTCCAGACCCTTTTACTGATATATTTACTAGCGGAACGCTGCTTATTTCTTCTTGCCGTTGTTGGCGTTCATTACCATACCGCAAGCTACTGGCAAGGTGGCAAGGTATTCTCCATCAACCGTCATACCGTGTAGCACGATTACCCTGTTTTGCAAAGGGCGCAGGTCAGCAGTCATGTCGAAAGTCTGCTTGTAATCTATTGTTCCATCAGGAGCAGTTGGGAACGGTGTAAGCGATAAAAGCACCGGTCCGTAAGAAGGAAGTCCCTCTGCAAGTTCAATCAAACCATCTCCGTCCATATCAGAACTCATGTCCGGACAGGTGGCGTTTCTGTTGTTTTCAACAAAACCGTGAATATGCTGTGGGTGCAACTTGTTCGGCTCCAACCCGCTTGCCTGGATATGCACTTCCAGTTTGTCGCCCATCAGGGTTAAAGTGGCAGTACCACTAACGCCGGAGTTGTTCAACTCATTCAGGTTAACGGTATAAACCTTGTTTAAATTAAATGACTTGCTTTGATGTGCAGCTTGCGCGTTCTGGGCAGAGAAGTCTGCATCTGGCGAGATATCAGACTGCTCGCAGGCCGTAAAAGAGAAAGCAATAGCTGCAGCAGCAACGAAAGTTGTTGGTCTAGAAAAGAAATTTTTCATATCGTTTAAATTTGATTAGTTGTGATAAATGATTTAAGATGAAACACTTACGGTAGGCTTTTCGACAGGAAAATTAATAGTGCCGCAGGAGGTGGTGAAAGTCTGTTTTATGGTGGGGAGTGTTCCTCTTTACTTAGCGAATAAAAAATCCAGTATAATCATATTACTATATTGTTGTAACATCATAGTTTGGCCAACTATAAACTAAAGAAAGATTTAGGAAGTCAGAGGGATAGGCGGGAAGGTGTGGCAGCAAGTACCCTGCTTACGAGTAGGTGGAATGAGTTCGGCATATCTGAGCTTTCGCCTCGCAGCGTGCTACTCGAACAAAATTTAATATGCGCTTACAACATTAAGATATAACAGAATGAAGTACCCTTTTGTAGTGCTAAATATGGCTGTCTGCCCTTGTCACGTGAGACAGGCATCAAGAGTGAGGTTCCTACACAAGTATAAATAACCGCAGGGGCAAAAGCGGTTATTACCAGTCGGGCTTGCTGGGATCAGGGGCTGTAGTGGCTTTTTTTGGCAGTTGCTGGATGTACTGCAGTTCAGCATTGCGCATGGCATCGAGCAGCAGTTTCGCCTTTTCAGGGCTCATATTCGCCTGCTCCAGCCTGGAGCGTCGTGTTTGGGCTCTCTGGTCGGCAGCCGATACTGATTCTGCATTGCTGCTGCGAGGTCCGTTTGGGTCAAAGGAGCTGTTTTGGTTTTGGCCCTTTGTGTCTCCCGCCGTTGAGCCGACAGCTTCTTCGCGGTCTCTGTTACCTGCCGGGTTGTCTTGTTCGCTGGCGCCGGCATTCTGCTGTTGTGCCCCAGTAGGGTCCTGCTCAGGCTTCTCTACCTCTTCCTGCCGGTCTCCCTGTGGATCCGGGTTCTGCTTTGGCTGCGGCTCGATGTTTTCCTCTGCCGGGGGCGGCGACTGCAAACCGTCAGGTTCCGCCGGAGTTTCCTCTTTTGGGGCGGGTGCCTGTTCTTCCTCCTTGGCGGCCTCGGGGTGCAGCTCCAGGTACTTTTTTAAAAGCTCGTAATTGTAGCGGGCCTCCTCATTTTCGGGCTCTGTAATCAGCGACTGGCGGTAGAGGGAAAGGGCACGTTTATACTTCTTCTGCTTGCTGAAAAGGTTGCCGATCTGCAGTTGGGTGAGCGAACGGAGGTGCTGTGTCGGGTGGTTGGCCAGCAGTTGGTATGCCGCCAGTGCCTGCGGGTACAAGCCTGCCTGGTAATAGGAGTGGGCCAGGTTCAGCTGCAACTGGTCGTCCTTTACCTCCAGGTCGTGCAGTAGATACTCATAGGCGGCAATGGCCGCCACATAATCTTCCTGGGTATAGAAGCGGGCTGCTTTCTGCACATACTCGTTTGTGCGTGAAACAGACGAAATGCCTCCGCTGAAGATGCTGATGAGGAACAGGACCAGGAAGAGCGGCTTCATATCCGGATAAGTTTTACGGTGATGAAAGCATCAAGCAAAATCAGTACCAGTGCCAGTGCCAGGGGGTACACATACTTGTTTGCGGTTACGTCTATTGTTTTGCTCTCGCGCAGCTCGCCCTCAATTTTGTTGATCGCGCTGATCAGCTTGCTTACCTCACTCACGCGCTCATTTACCTCATAGTAGGTGCCACCCGTAAGCTCGGCCAACTGCACCAGCGGCTCCGGGTTCAGCCGTGAAAGCACCACCCGTCCATCTTCGTTCTTCTTAAACCCATTGTCCACAGGTATGCGGCTCCCGTCTGTCGTGCCAATGCCGACTGTGTACACCCGTATGTTTTCTTCTTTCAGCTCCTGCGCCAGTTTTTCTACCTCGCCTCCAAAATCCTCCCCATCGCTTAGCAATACCAGCACCCGTGCCTTTTGCTCCTCAGCCTTGGGGTTTTCGTCCTGGCGCAGCTTCTCCAGCGTTAGTCGCAGCAAAGGGGCGTAGTCGGTGCCAGAGTGGGGGAGCAGCGTTGTGCGTAGGGTCTGAGTATACAGCTGCAGGGCGTTCTGGTCGTAGGTGAGGGGGCTCTGAACGTAAGCTTCGTCAGCAAACACAATCAGGCCAATACGGTCGGAGTTAAAGCGCCTAACGAGCCGCATGGTTTCCATCTTAGCCTTTTCCAGCCGCGAAGGCTGCACATCGGTGGCATCCATGGACTTGGATAGGTCCACAGCAATGTACAGGTCTTTGCCAATGGTTTTGATCTCCTTCTTCATCGCCCCGAACGAAGGCCCGAGGATGGCTACCACCAGCAATCCAGCGTACAGCAGCCGCAGCACAAACTTTACCCATACACCGTGCGGCCGCTGCTTAAAGAACAGGGCCACCCGGCGCACGCGCAACAGATAGCCCACGTAGAGCACCACGAACAGGGTGCCGAACAGGACCTCAAGCAGGGTTAGGGTTTGATACCAGGTCATTTTTTACAGTAGGCAAGCCGAAATGCTATGAATAAAAAACTTGCCGGCACAAATATACGAAACGGACGCATACGAACCTGCTGCTGCCTTTATGCTACAGCCGGTAGAGCCGAAATAACGCCTGTGTGGGCAAAAGCAGGTATAAAGCTGGATGGAGTAGGCGGAAGGTGAAAATATTTCAAAAATTTTAGTTTCGGCAAGTTTTGCTGTATCAGGTACTTAAGCCGGAGCGGCAGTGGAAAGCACATTATTTAAGCAGAATTTACGCGGGAGGTGTTGCTATATTATGCGAGTTGTAGTATGTTTGCATTCTCTTTAGCAGGAAGAGTAAACCACTGGAGAGGTGGGTGAGTGGCTGAAACCAGCAGTTTGCTAAACTGCCGTACTCGTAAGGGTACCGGGGGTTCGAATCCCCCCCTCTCCGCTGTAAGATGATGAAATAAAAAAGTTGAGAAACTTTTTGCAAGTCAGAAATCTTCACTTAACTTTGCACCGCAATAAGGCAGAAGGGTTGAGAAACCAGAAGCTTTAAAGCAAAATAGTTCGGGGTGTAGCGTAGCCCGGTATCGCGCCACATTTGGGATGTGGAGGTCGTAGGTTCGAATCCTGCCACCCCGACTACAAAATTTCGGAAGCAATTCCGAAATTTTTTGTTTACGGGAAGTTCACCGCTTTCCGCACAAGACTGGTCTCGTAGCTCAGCTGGATAGAGCAACTGCCTTCTAAGCAGTAGGTCTTTGGTTCGAATCCAAACGGGATCACATTTAACGGTATAAAATGCCTCTTTACAGCTTGTAGAGAGGCATTTTTTATAGCGTGTGCAGTATTTACTGCACACGATGCTGGAATATTGCAAAATTGCTGCACACGCAATCGAGCTTCAGAATGGGTATATTATAAATGATAGTCAGCTACTGAGTATTAAAATTTCTTCATGAATCAACACACATGAAGTACAGTTATAAATCTTAGTCATTTAAAAGCCGACAGGAACGAATTCTCCTCTCCGCAGTACGCGCAATATTGGGGAGCAAAGCGCAATACGAATTTTTTAGCCTGTTGCTCCGCTTGCTGAACGTTTTAGATATCATAAGCCCTCCCGGAACGGAACATGCTATGGCTCATCTTTCTGTGTCGTATGCCATCTGCTCTACTACAGCCAACCTTTTCTTCTGAACCACTGGTAGATAACCAGGGTCACAAGCCCCATAAGGGCGAGCACTGCCGGATAACCATACCTTTTCTCCAGCTCGGGCATAAATTCGAAATTCATGCCGTAGATGCCCACAATGAACGTTAGGGGCAGGAAAAAGGCGGAAAAGATGGTAAGCACTCGCATTACCTCGTTTGTTCGCTGGGAGGAGAGCGAGATATACGTGTTGATCAGGTGATTAGTGCCGTCGTTGATTTCATCGAACTGCGTCATCAGGTGGACGTACAGGTCCTTCAGGTCCTGCATTTCCGTAGGCTGAAGACCCTTCAGCTGCATGCTGCTTAGGATTACTTCCGAGAGGCGGAGGACCCGTCTACACACGGTGGCCTTGCGCTTAAGGTGGTAGAGCCCTCTTGTCAAGGGAGGCATTTGCTGGTTCAGGAAAGTTTTCGCCTCGTAGTAGTCCAGCTCCTCGGCCAGGCTGTGGGCCGGGGCCACATACGTTCTTAGGGCGGCTTTGAGGAGCTTGGGTAGCAGGTCAGCGGTTGTCTGAACCTGTGCCGCCCCGACATACTTTTCCTTGACCCCATCGATGAGCCCGGTGGGAAGGCGGTGGATCGTAATTAGAAATTCCTTGGAGTAGAAGAGGGCGATCTTATTGGTAAGCTCCTGTATTGTGTCGGCCTCCCGGTGCGCCTCGCTGTCAAAGACGCGTACAATCATGAAAACGGCCAGGCCGAAGTCCTCATACTTAGGCAGGTGCTCGGGCTGGAGGGCGTCTACGACAGAAGAACGGTGCAGCCCGAACTGCTCGGCCACCTCCTGCAGTTCCTCAGCTGAGGGGTTTTCAAAATCAATCCATTGCCAGCCGGAGCTCTCCAGCGAAACAAGCGTTCTTTTCATAAGATAGGCACTATCAAACCAGGTGCAATATAGCACAAACGAAATTATAGCCTCGGCCACTACCACCTTCGGCACTTTACATTAGGTGCTGCGGCTACGCGCTACCGGGTGGATACCTTCTAGCGCAGTATCCATGCCCTTGCTTTACACCTGGAGCAGGACCGAGGCATTACCTTTGTTTATTTGAAGTGTCGGCTGCAACGATTCTGTCAGCGGCTTTTCGGCCCGTCTTGGGCTAGCCGGGCGGGGATGCTTTCTGTGCGGTCGAAAGGCTTCGTAGCGCTTCGATTAATTCTTGCTCTTTCGTGTGTGTTATGTCCAGTCGCTGCGCGATGCTGCCTGTATGGGAAGAAATTTCCAGTGTCTTCACGGTGGAAAAGTAGAAGAGCGCGCAAAAGACGGGCAGGCTTGCTAGGGCAAGGTGAACGCCCTCCGCTCTTCCGGCCAACTGGGACAGCAGCGCCAGCGTAAGGGCTGCTGCCACCTCGATGAGCCAGGAGGCTCGCCGGCGGTGTACCACATCGCAGCCGACGACGTGCCGGAGGAAAACGTGCCGGGTGTACATGTTAGTCGCCTCTTCCGTCCGCTGACAGACGCGCAGGTTGGTCAGCACGATCTCCCCTCCCAAGGCAGTGAGCACTATTTCTTCTCCCTTTAGTAAATGCATGGGGTCTAACTGTGATTTTAAGGCCTTAACCGTTAATGAATTGCTAGGAGCCTAAAAAATGAAATCGAAGTGTACCATAAAACAGGCTCCCGCAACTTTTCAAAATAATACTGCTTTTCTTGTCGAAGGGATATTATATGCTTGAAAATAAATGAATTACCGTGGGATGCATAGCCGGTACCATTCCCGTTTTAGTACATCAACGCGTTGTCTTTCCACTGATCCATTAATATGATACGGCTTTGTTTTATAAGTCGAATAGGCTTTTTTGTGCAAGGTCTGGCTTGGGTTTCGAAAAAGAATGTACTCACCCCGGGGGAGTGACCACCTGTCCCAAGTTCTGTGGGAGTCCGTGCTAAAAATTATTAATGCGCTGCTGTTGCTTTAGATAGAGCTAAGCGCTTCCTTTGCTGCATGATACCCACAGGCATGCCTTTCCTGAAAAAGCTGACACTCCTACTCACCGTGCTGCTGTGCAGTGTGCTGGTGCTGGGCTTGCCTGTCGTTTCCCAGGCGGCAGTCCCCGGGGATCTTTCAGTTATAAGTGCCGTTGACAATGATGAGGACGTTCCTTTCGCATTTAATGCCGGTGAGACCACTCCTGGTGATCCTGAAGGGGTGCTGCAGCTGGATAAAATGGTTTTCGGCCTCCTTTTCAAAGCTATCCTGCAGCAGGTTCACCCCGAGCAAAGCAACTCGACCGCCCTGCCTCTTCAGCATCAAACGGCCCTTAGGCTTTACAGTCTAACTTCCATTCTCACAAAAGGCCCCTAGTCCCTTTTCCTATCCTCTTTTACGGGTATTGGCGCCTGTTTCCCTATAGGGGAGCTGTGTGGCCTGTCCTGCTATCTTATCATTTTATTTAAGGGTACGTGTATGGAGCTGTTAGGGCACCTGGTCGATTTTGTGCTGCACATCGATCTTCATTTAGTGGACCTGTTGCGGGAATACCAAGATTGGATCTACCTCATTCTTTTTCTTATCATCTTCTGTGAAACGGGCCTGGTGGTTACTCCGTTCCTGCCGGGGGATTCGCTGCTGTTTGCCATCGGTGCCCTGGCGGCCCTACCGGCTTCCGGGTTAAATGTGCTGTGGCTTCTGGGCCTGCTTATCGTAGCTGCCGTTCTGGGTGACTCCTTCAACTACCTGACGGGCATTAAGCTGGGCGGCCGGTTCTACAGCAAGGACAAGTGGTTTCTCAAGCAGGCGCACTTGATGCAGGCAGAGCGGTTTTACGCCCGATATGGCGGCCGTACTCTTATCTATGCCCGCTTCATTCCGATCGTGCGCACCTTTGCGCCCTTTGTGGCGGGCATGGGCAGGATGAACTACAGGCGCTTTCTCTACTTTAACGTGGTAGGCGCACTGCTCTGGGTTGTCTTCTTTATCCTAATCGGGTATATGTTCGGCAACATGCCCATTGTCCGGAAAAACTTCTCCCTTCTGGTGCTGGGCATCATTGGCATTTCGATGCTTCCCCCTGTGCTCACGGTTCTACGGCAGCGGTTCAGTCCATCAAAGCAGGTCTAACGGCTTTAAAAAAAGAAGCTTCTACTATTTATCCTTTTTAAAAGTATGTCATCTAAAGCGCCGGCTGTTACATCGGCTGGATTGTTGATTTCACTGGGCATCATTTACGGCGACATCGGCACTTCGCCGCTGTACGTGATGAAGGCTATTGTTGGAGACGCACCCATCTCTCAGATACTGGTGTATGGGGGCATCTCCTGCGTCTTCTGGACCCTGACCCTGCAGACGACGCTGAAGTACGTGCTACTGACGCTGCAGGCCGATAACAACGGCGAGGGCGGCATTTTTTCCCTGTACACGCTGATCCGCCGCCGGGCAGCCTGGCTCATCGTGCCTGCCATGCTGGGAGGCGCCGCGCTGCTGGCGGATGGCATTATCACGCCGCCGATCTCCATCTCCTCGGCCATCGAGGGCCTCCGGATTCTGTATCCGGACATACCCACTGTGCCCATCGTGCTTGCGATACTGACGGTGCTGTTTCTGATGCAGAGCTTCGGGACGCAGGTGGTGGGCAAATTGTTTGGCCCGGTGATGCTGCTCTGGTTTTCCATGCTGAGTAGCCTGGGATTGTTTTCGTTGCTGCAGTATCCTGAGATCCTGAAGGCACTCAACCCTTTCTACGCCTACCAGCTGCTGGCAAACTACCCGGGTGGGTTCTGGCTGCTGGGGGCGGTCTTTCTCTGCACAACCGGTGCTGAAGCGCTTTACTCGGACCTGGGGCACTGCGGCCGCCCGAACATCAGGCTAAGCTGGACGTTTGTTAAGAGCTGCCTGTTGCTCAATTACCTGGGTCAGGGAGCTTGGCTCATGACACTGGAGAGGCAATACCTGAGCCAGAACCCTTTCTATGGAATCATGCCTTCCTGGTTTCTACTGCCGGGAATAGCCATTGCCACCCTGGCGGCCATCATTGCCAGCCAGGCACTTATATCAGGTTCTTTCACCCTTATCAGCGAAGCGATCCGCCTCAACCTGTGGCCGCGGGTAAAGCTCGTGTATCCCACTAACCTGAAAGGGCAGCTTTATATTCCCAGCATAAACTGGTTGCTATGGCTGGGCTGTGTGGGTGTGGTGCTGTATTTCAGGGAGTCCGAGAATATGGAGGCCGCCTATGGTCTGGCCATCACCATGGCTATGCTCTCGACCACCATTCTTATGGCGTACTACCTCTACGCTAAGTATAAGTCAAAGTCCGTTTCTGTCTTGTTCCTGGCAGTTTACCTGGTGATAGAATGTTCTTTTCTGATTGCCAACCTTAGCAAGTTCCCGCATGGAGGCTGGGTCTCTTTGCTGATCGCCTTGCTGCTACTGGGTGTCATGTACACCTGGATCCGTGCCTTCCACATCAAGCGAAGCCTGACTGAGTACGTGCGCCTGAAGTACTATGTGCCGGCCCTGCAGGAGCTAAGCGCCGATGCCTCTGTTCCCAAGTATGCCACACACTTGGTCTTCATGACAAGCGCACCTGACCCGAAGAAGCTGGAGTCAAAAGTGATTTACTCCATCTTCCAGAAACGACCGAAACGAGCGGACATATACTGGTTCATTCATGTGGATACGACCGATGCGCCTTACACCGCCGAGTACAAAGTTCGCCACATAGCGCCTGGAGATGTGATCCGGATTGACTTCAAACTCGGCTTTCGGGTAGAGCAGCGCATTAACCTGTTTTTCCGGAAAGTGGTGGAGGAGTTGGTGGAGAAGGGGGAGGTGGACATCACAAGCCGGTATCCGTCCCTGAGCAGGCAGCACCTGATAGGCGACTTCAGGTTCGTGGTACTGGAAAAATACCTTTCCGTGGAGAATGACCTGCCGTTTGTGAAGCGGGTGATCATGCAATGGTACTTCAGCATCAAGGAGTTCACCAGCACAGAGGCCAAGTGGTTTGGACTCGACACCAGCTCAGTGAAGGTGGAGAAGGTGCCTTTAATCATACGGCCGGCTAAACTGCCCGACCTGACCAGAATTCCAACGACAGCATGAAGAACGGATTTTCTACCCCGGAACAATTTTACGATGCACACGCAATAGGGATATTAATATGAAACAAGCACAAGCAGTAAAGCAAGGCGCTAGGAGTAATCACATGCAGAACCTTACCCGCCGCAAAAGTGTCGCGGCACTGCAGGCGGACTATGCCACGGCAGGTGATGTGCACGGCAACGACCTGGTGCGCACGCTCCGCCTGCGAGACCTGGTAGCCTTTGGCATCGCCGCCATCATTGGTGCCGGCATCTTCAGCACCATCGGAAATGCCAGTGCCGCCGGTGGGCCGGGTGTCTCGCTGCTTTTTATCTTCACGGCTATCGCCTGCGGTTTTTCGGCCTTGTGCTATGCGCAGTTTGCCTCTACCATTCCTGTGTCCGGGAGCGCCTATACGTACGCCTACGCCACCTTCGGTGAGTTGGTCGCTTGGATTATTGGGTGGGACTTGCTCATGGAGTATGCTATCGGCAACATCGCCGTGGCCATCTCCTGGTCAGACTATTTTACAGCCGTTCTGCGTGGTGTGGGGCTGGGCATACCGGAGTACCTGACCATGGATTACCTAAGCGCCATGCGTGGCCACGAAGCAGCACAGGGAATGCTGGCGCAGGGACAGGCCTTCGTCTCGCTGCCGACGGGGATGCAGCAAGCGTTTAACGCCTGGCAGCAGGCACCTGCTCTCGGTGGGATACGGCTTGTGGCTGACTTTCCGGCACTCGCCATTACGGTCCTTATCACCTATCTGGTTTACATCGGCATCAAGGAGTCAAAACGGACGGCGAACATCCTGGTGCTGCTGAAACTGATCGTCATTCTGCTGGTCATCACGGTAGGGGCGTTTTATGTGCAGGCAGATAACTGGACACCGTTTGCGCCAAACGGGATAACGGGTATCCTGAAAGGCGTATCGGCCGTCTTCTTCGCTTACATCGGGTTTGATGCCATCTCCACCACCGCCGAAGAATGCGAGAACCCGCAGCGGGACCTGCCAAGGGCGATGGTGTACACGCTTATTATTTGCACGGTGCTGTATGTGATACTGGCGCTGGTCCTCACGGGTATGGTCCCTTACACTGAGCTGGCCGTTGGCGATCCGCTTTCCTTTGTGTTCGCGCGCGTAGGTCTTGATTTTATGGCAGGAATCGTAGCTGTCAGCGCCATTATTGCCATGGCCAGCGTATTGCTGGTGTTCCAGTATGGGCAGCCCCGTATCTGGATGGCCATGAGCCGGGACGGCTTGCTGCCGGGTGCCTTCTCCCGCATTCACCCAAAGCACAAAACACCCTACTTTGCCACCATCGTTACGGGTATTGTGGTGGCTGTGCCTGCCCTGTTCATGAACCTGACAGAGGTAACGGACCTGACAAGCATCGGAACCCTCTTTGCCTTCGTGCTGGTATGTGGCGGTATTCTGGTCCTGGACCACAGGCAGGGCACAACACAGGCCAACAAAGGGTTCAAGGTTCCCTACATCAACGGCAAGTTTGTACTGCCCTTTATACTTGCGGCGCTTTCAGTTATACTGCTGCACTACAACACGCAGGCAATCGACTCGTTCTTCATCCTCGCCGGTGGTTGGGACGCGCTACAGCACAAGTTGCCGATGCTGGGGTTCCTGGCAGTGGTGGCCGTGATGACAGTGCTCACCTTTCGAAAGAACCTATCGCTTATTCCGGTGCTGGGACTGCTCACCAACCTGTACCTGATGTCGGAGTTGGGCATCACCAACTGGAGCCGCTTTCTAGCGTGGCTGGCACTGGGTCTTGTGATCTACTTTGCCTACGGCTACCGCAAAAGCAAGCTGAACATCCGCTAACCAGACAGGGCACCGAATAACCGTTTCCCCATGAGAAAACAGAAAGGCCTCGTACTGCTTCTACTCCTGCTGATTGCGGGTGTGTGGGGGTGCCTTTCTGTTTCCAGCCCTGAAGGTGGTGATCTTCATCAGGCCAATGTTAAAGCCACCAGCCAGGAAGAAAACCATTTTAGTCCGGAAGAACAGGGAAAGTCCATTGCCTGGTCCGAGCCTACCGCGCCACACGGCAGAACAGTTCACACGGCGGATAACCAAAACCCATACTTGCTTGCAGGCGGCGGCTCTTCTCCCTTCATACTTGACAGGCACAGCGCCTGCATCACATTCAGCGTTGCCTTTGGTATTTCCACTTTAACGACGCAGTTCAGAATACTCCCCAACGCCCCTTAGATAGAAATAAATGGTTGCGTGGCGGTAACATTAACCGCCATTATTCACCTGATGCACTGTCACAGGTGTGGCTTGTCTGGCTTTCGCATAAAGGCCGGACGAGCGATGTATCATCATTTCAAATCTACAAAATGACTAATAATCTATTTGCGACAAAGTCTGTCGAAAAACTAATAAGTGAATCCGAGGGCGGGGAGCACGGCTTGAAGCGCACCCTCACCGCAACCAACCTGACCATGCTGGGCGTGGGCGCCATTATCGGGGCGGGCATTTTTGTGCTGACGGGTACGGCAGCAGCGAACGCAGCCGGGCCTGCCATCGTTATCTCCTTCCTGATCGCCGGTTTGGGATGCCTCTTCGCGGGGATGTGCTACGCTGAGTTTGCCTCTATGCTCCCGGTGGCAGGAAGCGCCTATACGTACGGCTACGCCACACTGGGGGAGTTCATCGCCTGGATCATCGGGTGGGACCTAATTCTCGAGTACCTGTTCGGTGCCGCAACCGTGGCCGTGGGCTGGAGCGGCAACTTCGTGAGCCTGCTCGGTTCGCTTGGAATTACCGTTCCGGCTGCCATCGCCGCCGCACCGCTTGCCTACGATGGAAGCTCTTTCGAAGCGACAGGAGCCCTCATCAACCTGCCTGCCGTCGTGCTGATTCTCGTCATGACAGGGCTGCTGGTTGTAGGGATACAGGAGTCAGCCAAATTCAACAACATCATTGTAGTGGTGAAGGTGGTGATCGTGCTGCTTGTCATCGGCTTTGGGTTTGAGTATGTTGATTCTGCGAACTGGGAGCCTTTTATCCCAGGTAAGGAGATTCTGACAGATGGCAGCACCCGCTACGGGTGGAAGGGCGTGGTGGCTGGTGCTGCCATTGTGTTCTTCTCCTACATTGGCTTTGATGCCGTGAGCACCGCGGCGCAGGAGGCAAAGAACCCGCAGCGCGACATGCCTATCGGAATGCTTGCCTCCCTGGGGGTTTGTACGGTGCTCTACATCCTGATGTCACTGGTTTTAACCGGAATTGTACCTTACGAGTCCCTGAACGTGCCGGACCCTGTACTGGTAGCCCTGGCGGCGGCGGGGCCTGGCCTGAAATGGCTTTACTTCCTGACAGGTGTTGGTGCTGTGGCTGGTTTGGCCTCAGTTGTACTGGTGATGCTGATGGCCCAGCCGCGCATTTTCTACTCCATGAGCCGGGACGGCCTTCTTCCCGCACTGTTCGGTAAGGTGCACCCCAAGTTTAACACCCCTTATGTACCCACTATCATTACGGGCGTCGTGGCTGCGATCGTGGCCGGTATTTTCCCAATTGGCCTGCTCGGTGAGTTGGTAAGCATCGGCACGCTACTGGCCTTCGTCATTGTGTGCGCCGGCATCATCGTTCTGCGCCGCACAAGCCCTAACCTGAAAAGGCCCTTTAGAACACCTTTCGTGCCGCTTGTTCCGGTGCTTGGAATCCTGATCTGCGGGTATATGATGGTGAACCTGGGGGTGGATACCTGGCTGCGGCTCATCGCCTGGATGGCCATCGGCGTTGCCATCTACTTCCTTTATGGAAGAAAACACAGCAAACTGCAGCAGCAGCCGGAGCCGGAACAGCCCAAAGTGATGGTCGGCTAAAGCTTGGACAGGGTGCGGCCGGGGCCTTTAAATTTTTAGACCGGCCGTGCTTTCCTGGCGCGCACTTTTAACGCATGAAGCATGGAGCTTGTAAACCTGTTCATCTTCCTTTCGCTGCTCACGCTGCTTGTCCTGTACTTTCGCCGCACCGGCGGGAAAAAGTAGGAGGTGCACTGCTGCAGGAGCTGTGGTGGCAATAAAATCAAAGCAAAAGGCCGGCGCTGAGCCGGTTTTTATAACATTTAAACTTATATCAAATGGACTTGAATTCAATAGTCATAGGGGTAGTCATACTGGCACTGTTAGCGGTGGCGGCAATGTATTTCGCTTTCAATGAGCGGCGTAAATCAAACGGGCGCTTAAGGCAGTTCACCGATCTGGGTGCCCAACACGGGCTGGAGATCTCCCTGTGCGACTTCTGGCATCCCGGTCATGCCATTGGCATTGATACTTCTAAAAAGCGGCTTCTTTACGTGAAAGCATCTGCTGAAAAGGAGGAAGTGATTACTGTCGATTTGTCCGATGTCAGGAACTGCAGTCTGCTTCACGAGTACCGGGATCAAAACGGCACCAGGGTGATCGACCTCATTGGCCTGCACTTCACATTCCGAAGCAGCAAAGCTCTACAGACACTGTTGTTTTACAGCAGGGAAGAGGACCTGCACCTAAGAGAGGAACTCCAGCTTGCTGAGAAGTGGAAAGGCATTGTGTGCTCCAGTCTACCCGGCACAAGTGAGGGAGCCGCCGCTGACAAGCGACCCCAACCGGTAACACTTTAAGAAAAGCCACCTGTTTCCCTAAGCAGCTCCTTAAGTATAGAACCCAAGGTAACGGGATCATTCTTAAGGAGCGCTTAAAACAAATGCGACAATAAAAACATAGCAAAGATGCCAAATACAAAGACTAAGTCTAACATTGAGATCCATCCGCACAAGGTAGGCGCATACCGTTGGGTTGTCTGCGCGCTTCTGTTTTTTGCAACGACTATCAACTACCTGGACAGGCAGATCATCGGTTTGCTAAAGCCGGCGCTGGAGGTGCAGTTCAACTGGACTGAGAGCGACTACGGGACTGTGGTGATGGCCTTCGCCGCTTCTTATGCGGTGGGGCTGCTGCTGTTTGGAAGGCTTATTGACAAAATCGGCACGAAGCTGGGGTACGCGATCTCCATTGTGGTTTGGAGTCTGGCCGCCATGTTCCATGCCGCCGCCAGGAGCACCCTCGGGTTTGGCATCGCGCGTGCTGCCTTGGGCCTGGGCGAGGCGGGAAACTTCCCGGCAGCCATCAAAGCAGTGGCCGAGTGGTTCCCCAAAAAGGAACGGGCGCTTGCCACAGGCATCTTCAACTCCGGGGCCAACATCGGGGCGGTGGTCGCCCCGATTCTGGTGCCGTGGATCCTGGGTGTTTACGGCTGGGAGATGGCCTTTATCGCGACGGGTGCCGTGGGCTTTGTGTGGCTGGTGTTCTGGTGGGTGCTCTACGAGATCCCCTCCCGCCAAAAGCGCCTGCAGAAGGCAGAGTACGATTATATCCACAGCGACAGCGAGGCTATACCGGATGAAACGGCAGACACGACGCCGGTAAAGTGGTCAAAGCTGCTGACGGTGCGGCAAACGTGGGCCTTTATCGCGGGTAAGTTTTTAACCGACCCCATCTGGTGGTTCTTCCTGTTTTGGCTGCCTTCCTACTTCAGCAGCGTCTTCCAGCTGGACCTCTCAAAGCCAAGCCTGCACCTTGCGGTCGTCTACACGGCCACTACTATTGGCAGTATTGGCGGCGGTTACCTGTCCTCTTATTTTATTGGCAGGGGGTGGCCAGTATTTAAGGCCCGCAAAACTGCCATGCTGCTTATCGCCCTCTGCGTGGTGCCCATCGTGGGGGCGCAGTTCACCACCGACCTGTGGACGGTGGTAGGCCTGATCAGCCTGGCTGCCGCCGCGCACCAAGCCTGGAGCGCCAACATCTTCACGACAGCCTCTGACATGTTCCCGAAAAGAGCGGTGAGCTCGGTGGTGGGCATAGGCGGCATGGCCGGCTCCCTGGGTGGTGTGCTTTTCCCGCTCTTCATAGGCTTTGTGCTCGATCACTACAAGTTCCTGGGTAAACTGGCCGAGGGTTACAATATCATCTTTGTTGTCTGCGGATGTGCTTACCTGCTGGCTTGGCTGGTTATGCACTTCATCACCCCGCGCATGAAGCCGGTACAGTTGTAATGCCTGCGCCTGAATTGGAGATCACAACTCACTGTATATGAAAAAGTCTTTATTACCGATGGCGGCGCTGCTAAGTATAACTGTGGCGGCCATCCTGACTGTACTGCAGCAGTACAGCTTTATTTCACTGCCGGCAGAGGTGCTGATGGGCGTGCGTTGGGCAGTAGTGGGCGTTTTGCTGCTCTACGGCCTGCAGAAGCGCTCCCTCACCACCTGGATCTTGGTCAGCATGGTGGTGGGCTGCGCCATCGGCTACGACTTCCCCGGGTTTGCCGTCAGCCTGAACGTGCTGAGCAAGATCTTCCTCAAGCTGATCAAGACCATCATCGCCCCGCTTATCTTCGCCACGCTGGTGGTGGGCATTGCCGGCCACTCCAACCTGAAGCAGGTGGGCAGCATGGGTTGGAAAGCCATCCTGTACTTTGAGATCGTTACCACGCTGGCCCTGTTCATCGGCCTGGCCGCCATCAACATCAGCCGCGCCGGCGTGGGCATAGACCCGGGACTGGCGCAGAGCCAGGAGGAGATCGCCCCGGTGGCCGCGCAGAGCACATCCGACATCATCCTGCACGTGTTCCCCGAGAACATCGTGAAGTCCATATCCGAGGGGCAGGTGCTGCAGATTGTGGTGTTCAGCGTCCTGTTCGCCATCGGCCTTGCCATGGTGGGCGAGAAGAAGCGCAAGCCGATGCTGGACTTCTGCGAGAGCCTCTCCGAGACCATGTTCAAGTTCACCAACATCATCATGTACTTCGCCCCGATCGGTGTGGGCGCCGCCATTGCCTACACGGTGGGGCACATGGGCTTCGGCATCCTGCTGAACCTGTTCCAGCTGCTCATCACCCTCTACGTGGCCCTGATCGTCTTTGCGGTGGTGGTGCTGCTGCCGGTGGCCCTGATCGCCCGCGTGCCGATCGTGCGTTTCCTGAAAGCCATCTCCGGCCCGGTGTCCATCGCCTTTGCCACCACCAGCTCGGAGGCGGCCCTGCCGCGCGCCATGGAGGAGATGGAGAAGCTGGGCGTGCCGCGCAAGATCGTGGCCTTCGTTATGCCTACCGGCTACAGCTTTAACCTCGACGGCACTACCTTGTATCTGGCCCTCGCCTCCGTTTTCGTGGCCCAGGCCGCGGGCATCAACCTGACGTGGGAGCAGCAGCTGGTGATGGTGTTCACCCTGATGCTGACGAGCAAAGGCGTGGCCGGTGTGCCGCGCGCCTCCCTGGTGATCCTGCTGGGCACCGTGGCCTCGTTCAACCTGCCGGTGTGGCCGGTGTTCGCCATACTTGGCATCGACGAGCTGATGGACATGGCCCGCACATCGGTGAACGTGACCGGTAACTGCCTTGCCACCGCCGTAGTGGCCCGCTGGGAGGGCGAGTTCCACCCGGAGCGCGAAGTAGGCCTGGTGGAAACCTCGAACCCGGAGATACTGGAAACAGAAGGGGAGAAGGTGCGTTAGATAATTTTTTTGAAGCCCTGGTCAGGGCATATGTTGATACACCATACACAAACCTGCTATGGAGCTATTAATCCTAAGTCTGATGCTGGCACTCACTGCCGTTTCTTACCTGATTTACAGGTTGTACATCAAGCCCAAACGCCGTCGCCGTAGCACGGGTGTTCTGGATAAGCATAAGCGCAAGCTGTGACGGCACTCCACTAAGTTAGTCTGTGCATTAAATTTTCCCCATGTCCCCGAGACGCTGTGCCAGGCATGGGGGGCAGTACCTGTAATACATATCCTTTATTTGTTAACCTATTTTCTCAATGGAGAACTCCCTGTCCTTTTGGATCCTGTTCAACGCTTTCGTGCTCCTGATGCTTGGGCTCGACCTGTTTGTATTCCACCGTGACGCCCATGAGGTAAAAATCAAGGAGGCGCTGCTTACCAGCCTGTTCTGGATCGCACTGGCGCTGGGGTTCAACGTGCTCATATATTTTTGGCAGGGGGAGCGGCCGGCCATGGAGTTTCTAACAGGCTACCTGATTGAAAAGTCTCTGAGCGTGGACAACCTGTTTGTCTTCATTATGATCTTCAACTACTTCAAGGTACCGCTCAAGTACCAGCACAACCTCCTGTTCTGGGGGGTACTGGGTGCGCTTGTGCTGCGGGCCATCTTTATACTGGTGGGCGTGGCCCTAATTGCCAAATTCCACTTCCTGATCTACATCATGGGCGCGTTCCTGGTGTTCACGGGCATCAAGATGGCTTTTTCACATGGAGATGAGGAGGTGCACCCCGAGAACAACCCCCTGATAAAATGGGTAAGCAGGCACATGCGTATCACTAAAACCCCAGTGGGCGGTAAGTTCTTCACCAAGATAGACGGCAAGTGGTTTGCCACGCCGCTGTTCCTAGTGCTGATTATGATCGAGAGCACAGACGTGGTTTTTGCCGCTGATTCCATTCCGGCTATCCTGGCAATTTCCAAAGACCCCTTTATTGTCTACACCTCCAACGTGTTTGCGCTGCTGGGTTTGCGGGCCCTCTACTTCGCCCTGGCCGGTATCATGCAATTGTTTCATTACCTGCACTACGGCTTGTCGGTCATCCTGGTGTTTATCGGGGCAAAGCTGATGCTAAGCGATATCTTCCACATCGACATGCGTTACGCCCTGTTGGCAGTGGGGGGCATCCTGGCCATCTCCATCATTGCCTCGCTGCTGTTTCCCAGGAAGGCGAGTAACTTGCCACCTCCGCCGGATGTTTACTAAGGGCAGCAGGATCAGGAGGCAAGTTGGTTCAGTCATTTAATTGTAGGGAACTTGCTATTGCTGTAAAAGAGCTATCTTCGCGGCTCAACCATTAGAAGTTCAGGAATGGTCTTACACGACAACATCATCAGGCTGGACTACAATCCAGCAACGGACATTCTGGAGACCAGTATGCCGGACGTGACGCACTTCATGCTTCCCGAGGTAAAGGTGTGCCTGGACGTCATCGTCACCAACATACGCAACTACGACATTAAGAAACTTCTGCTGGATGCGTCTAACTCCGTCATAGAAATGGAGGAGGATGACGAGGCCTATAAAGCCATTGCCATGAAATTTGGTATGGACCTGATGGGTACGCGCCTGAAGAGAATCGCGCGGGTGGAATCGACAAACGCGAGGCGCGAGGCCAAGTCCGCGGAGGTCAGGCAGCAGGCAAACCTGCCGATGGAGTTCCGGAACTTCTCCAGCAGAGACGAGGCCATGAGCTGGCTGTTGGAAATGCAGGTGGCCTAAATTCAATTACCCAACCCACAAGCACATGATTATTTTTGAAAACAGCATCATCAAGCTGGACTACGACCCTGCCACCGACATCGTGGTGATTGAGTACCCTGACCTGCACGGGTATCTGCTGCCGGAGATAAAGCATAGCATAGATATCCTGACTGATACCGTCAGGAGCTACGACGTGAAGCGGGTGCTGCTCGATTCCACTAAAACAACGGTGTCCGTGACACCGGAGGAAAGCAGGGAGATAGCCGTTTACCTGGCTAGCGCACTGGCACGTACGCGCGTGCAAAAACTTGCGCGGGTACAGTCGCTGGACCTGACCGTGGAGACGCGGGCAAAAAACAACATGCAGCACGTGCAGCAGGAGCTGACGCTTCCTTTCATGCTGCAGAACTTTACGCAGAAGGCGCAAGCCCTGGCGTGGCTGCAAAATGAATCTGCAACGGATCAGATCTGATACCATGATTGTCTACCACAACAGCATAATCACACTCGATTACGACCCTGCTACCGATATTCTTGAGGTTGCCTTGCCGGATATGCAGGCCCACTCCATCAGCGAAGTGGAGCGTTGCCTGCACATCATTGTGGAGCATGTCATCTCCTACGACGTGAAGAAGCTGCTGCTGGATTCGAGCAAGGCCGTAGTGGAGGTGGAGGACGAAACCTACAGGAGCCTGATTCTGCAGTTCAGCAGAGAGCTTATAAATACCAGGTTGCAAAAGGTGGCCCGTATCGCAACCCCTGTCGCCTCGCAGGAGCACCGGGCAAACCTGATGGCACAAGAGGTGCACCAGCTAAAACCGGCAGTGGCGTATGAAAACTTTGCAGGCAGGGCAGCAGCACTGGACTGGCTCCTTGTCTGAACGTTATCGTGTTCGATAGTGGCAATCCAGGGCACAGACAGGCCTAAAATCAAAGCAATTGTATATTGCATTGAACCCTATACCACTCCAGATTTGACAGCAAAGGAAATCAGTGCGGGCGTGGTTCTACAACCCGTTTTGTGCAGGATGTTCCTGCGGTGCGTCTGTACCGTGCTCTTGCTTATAAAAAGCTGTTTGCCAATTTCTTCGCTATTGTAGCCTTGGGTGAGTAGTAGAAGTATGGTCCTTTCCCTTGCGGAAAGCAAAGAGTGGGCGGGAAGACGCATTTTTTCAACAGGAACGTCAGTGTATGAGGGCTCCCCGTTGAGGCCGATGAAGGAAAGCACGGGAGCACCGTCCCGCTTGAGATGAGAAATGTCCGTGTGGGTGCCCAAGGTGCGCAAAACATGCCCCTGCTCATCGAACTGTATGGTAATCACCTGTTGCAGAACACGGATGTACTCGCCGTTCTTCTTCCTGATGCGGTAGTCATAGCGGACCTTGTAGTTGGGTATTTGCTCCAGCGTCAAGCCGGAAAAGAAATCACCCACTTTTTTCTCACAGGACAGAAACCAGGGCTGATCCTCGGGATGTATGCTGTTCATGATAAAGGCAACGTCTACCTCCTCTGGCGCATAACCCAGCACTGAAGAGACCTCCGCGCTCACCAGCTCAAAAGCAAAGGCTTTAACGTTGAGTATAAAGTAGTAGAACTCCCCCACCTGAAAAAAGGAAAGAAGCCTCCTGTGCAGCTCAAGCTCTAACCTGAAGTCCACTGCAGTAACGACTCTTCCAACCCCGTTTCTTTCAGATATTACTTTCCAGATTCTTTGCGCTTGTTCATCTATAACTGGTTTCATTGTCTGTTAGGCTTTAGGTGCAATCCATCCGTCTCTTTTGGTATGCTTGCTGCAAGTGTATAAATATAGTGGTAACCAGGAAGTTGACAAAAGCATCCACGGTTGTTTTGAAAAAAAGACTCTTGTACAACGCCCATTCTTACAGTTCTTGCCCAGGAGAAGTTGAGCTCTTGCTTTGGGGGTACCATGGCAGTTTCATGTTACCCTTTTGAAAAGGAGTGGTTGTGCTATGCTATATAGATTGAGTTCTTACTATAGGGAAAGCAACCTGCCAATGCAGCAGATAAGAGGAGCTATGGCAGAATAGCCCCAAAGCACTTCTATCCAAAATTATTGTTTTGGAAAACGGCAGAGTCTTTTAAGACGAAGAGTTTCCTTTTCCGATTTTCTATTCTTATTTAAGCTGCTCACTGCTACTGTATCTGCCGGCTTCCACTCCTGAAAAACCTCTGTTTTCTGGGTTAAGCTTAAGATGAGACTTCATTGGGCTATGAACCAATATTTCTTAATGACTCCTAGTTTTCAAAAAACAGAAGAATCAGTTCAAGCTTCATCTACATAAAACTAGCTACTGATAAAAAATACTCATTAGTAGGTATTTTTTATCAGTAGCTACCCTGTTAAGTTTACAGGATATTTCAAATATATATTTGATTATTTATATATTTTATTCGGATGCGTACCCATCAGCTTTAAGGTCATGTAGCCAATCTTTTCCTTTACACTGGATCGGTTCGTTCTTTTGGCAAGTTCCTATTAGTGTCTCTCTAATTCCGCTGTTGCGCGGGAGACACCAAACCGGATTATTGCACTTGGGGCTTAAAGGCCATTTGGGATGCTTTATCACCTAAAGGTGCGCCTAAAAATGCGGTCTGAATATGCTGTTTTCAAAGTGCTTAATAAAGTGATATTCAAATTTTTACCATGCAATATGAAACACAAAAAAACAATGCTATGCACCATGCTCTTGGTGGGTTTCGGCCTGTTGCGAGTCAATGCACAGGTGGCTGTGCCCGCCTCGGGCGGAGAGGGCTCGGGAAACGGGGGAGCAGTCAGCTATTCCGTAGGCCAGGTTTTCTTTAGCAGCCACGCCGGAGAAGCCGGTTCGGTGAGTGAGGGTGTTCAGGCCGCCTATGAGATAACAGTAATCTCGGGCAAAATAACCGATAGCACAGAGTTGCTGGCCGCTGGTACAGGATTTTCAGCCATTTTGCCAGATCTCTATGCTTACCCGAATCCAACCACGGATGTCCTGACGCTCCGAATTGGCAACTATCAAGAGAACGAGGAAGCAAGCTACCAGCTCACAGATGCACGAGGCAGGGTTTTAGAGAGCAAAAGCATAGTGGGCAGTTTAACCAACATATCCATGATAAACATGGCACGCGAGGCTTATTTCCTAAGAGTCATACACGGCAACCGGTCAGTTAAAACATTCAAGATTATCAAACACTAGACAAATGAAGAGAATATTTACACTTATAGCGGCATTGATGCTTTTCTCGGGCGCCTATGCGCAGGCCCCTGAGAAGATGAGCTATCAGGCGGTGATCAGAAACAGCAGCAATACCTTGGTGGCAAACCAGCCGATTGAGATGCAGATCAGCATCCTGCAGGGATCCCCAACGGGGTCCGCTGTTTACGTGGAGAACCAAACGCCCGTGACCAACAGCAACGGTTTGGTCAGTATTGAGATAGGAGCCGGAACCAAGGTTTCAGGGGAGTTCACAGCGATTGATTGGGCAACCGGGCCGTTCTTTATCAAAACCGTGAGCAATGTGCCCGGTACCCAGACGAAAGGGCCAAAAGGGACAACCAGTAGCGGGGGTACGGTTACGGGTACCAGCCAGTTGATGAGCGTCCCCTATGCTATGTATGCGAAGACATCGGGAAGTTCATTGCCTGGACCGGCTGGTCCACAGGGGGAGCAGGGCATCGCCGGGCCGACAGGTCCAGTGGGACCAGCCGGGGCCGTGGGACCTACAGGAGAACAGGGTATTGCAGGGCCGCAAGGACCTGCCGGACGTGACGGTGCCACAGGACCAGCCGGTCCTCAGGGGGAGCAGGGCCTAATCGGACCCAAGGGTGACCAGGGCGTGGCCGGGGCACAAGGAGAACAGGGTATTGCGGGTCCAACGGGGCCAACAGGCGCAAAAGGTGAGCAAGGGGAGCAGGGTGTCGCCGGGCCGACAGGTCCAGTGGGACCAGCCGGGGCCGTGGGACCTACAGGAGAACAGGGTATTGCAGGGCCGCAAGGACCTGCCGGACGTGACGGTGCCACAGGACCAGCCGGTCCTCAGGGGGAGCAGGGCCTAATCGGACCCAAGGGTGACCAGGGCGTGGCCGGGGCACAAGGAGAACAGGGTATTGCGGGTCCAACGGGGCCAACAGGCGCAAAAGGTGAGCAAGGGGAGCAGGGTGTCGCCGGGCCGACAGGTCCAGTGGGACCAGCCGGGGCCGTGGGACCTACAGGAGAACAGGGTATTGCAGGGCCGCAAGGACCTGCCGGACGTGACGGTGCCACAGGACCAGCCGGTCCTCAGGGGGAGCAGGGCCCACAAGGCGAAAAGGGGTTAGATGCGGGCACAAGAACCGCGTTCCTCAGAGATCAGAGACAATCTGCACAACACGGAGGAAGCGCTGTATTGAATCAGTGGAATACAAGAGCCTTGAATATACTGGAAGGGGACAACAGCTTTGTAGAACTTTCAAATAACCGCTTCATCCTTCAGCCTGGAAAGTACACGATTGAAATTATGGCTCCGGCTTACGCAACCGCTGCTCACCAAGCTAAGCTTAAGGATATCAATACAGGTGCCGATGTTCTGATAGGAACAACTGGCTTTTCACACCCTTCCGCCCCTGCCATAAGTCACTCCTTCATTCAGGGTATACTCACTGTTTCCACCCCGACCACTTATGAGGTGCAGCATCGTGCTGGGGTAGAGCGGCTTTTCAGCGGCTTAGGGCAGGCAGCTAATTTTGGAACTGTAGAGATCTATACCCAAATAAAGATCATGAAGGTTGAGTAATTTTTGAATGTTTGCCCTGCTTCATCGTTCAGAGAAACGACCTTGTGAAGCGGGGCAAACACTTAACGTTATGGCACAGTGGCTTCCAGAGTTGTTGCGCTGGCAAGTATGCAGCATACCTTATCCGAGCACACCTTTTACCGGCAGAGTACGCCTTTATCCATTGCGCTAGTTCGGAACTTCTGTTTTAGCGGTACAGGTTTGGGAAGTCAGCCAGATGTTTGCCTGCCAATGTAGTGCGTGACGCTTCGTGGCCTTAGCTTATCCGGGGGTGTCCATGTTTAGATATTCTGTCAGATCATAATTGTTACCCATCATCAGCGCAATACTTGCCGGAATACGTGATGAAGCAGGGGTTGAAGGGTGATGTTGCTTTATATTATCTATTTCAAGGGTTTGGAAAGAGGGCATCCTCAAAAAGACTGTTAATCAGAAAGTAGATTTGGACCTGTTCCCTCACTATCAATGAGCTGGAAAACAGCTTCCGCTTTTATACTTGTAGTAAACAGCCTGTACCTACAAGAGCTCCCATGATCTTAGAAGAAGGAATTTTTGGTGTTATATTAATCTAGATTATTAATGTAATAATTCAAAAATACCCAGAAGTAGGTATAGGTTTATTCACATGGCTCTAGCTAAATTGCCATTATTTCAATGTATAATTATTATCTTGAGGAGCTACTTTATTAGTCAGATTGGCTTGCTTAATTGAATCACTTTGCAAACAATAACTTTATGCCAGTAACTATACGAAAGCAGGCAAGACTTAAGTATATACCTATACTACTTCTAGTATTTACTGTTCTTTTCTGCAAAGGGCCCGAGCCCGAGCCTAGTCCTAATCCAACCCCGGCTTCCGGTATAATTGACAAGGTAGCGTTGCAAACCGGAGAAATACTGCTCCATGGGTCAACCCCGGAGTTGATCATGGCGCCTAATGAACAGACTTCTGTTACCATTAGTCAAATGAGCTTAAACTCAATTGATTCTTCTCCTAAAAACATTGCGTTGAACAGCTCTGACCCCAACGTGGTAACGGTAACGTCAGAGGGAAAAGTCAAAGCTGTTTCTAACGGCAGTGCTTTTATTGTTGGAAGTGACAAGGAAGGAAACAAAGCGGTATTTTCAGTAACAGTACGCACCAATGACCTCCCTGCCTTGACAGAACCTGTATTTAGTAACTTTGATAAGCCTATCTTGATTGTAAATATGGAAAAGGCTGAATCTGTAAAACCAATTATCCTAAACCGGTTAGGTCAGCCTTTGCAAGTACCGTATTCCTTAGGCTTCCAGTCCGGCAACACAAGTAAAGACGTAGCAGAAAATAGTCCTCCCAATTACCCTCAGGAGGGCATTTACAATCTAGCGGTTAAGGCGGGAGATAAGGAGTTGGTGGGAAATACACCCGTAATTTTATATACCCCAAGCAAGTCCTCTTTAGCAGAAATAAAGCCTAGAATGATAGGAGCTAGTTTGGAGTGGGGCAGGTATCCTAGTCATTTCAATAGGAATGGGCTGCAATCGCAACCGGTCAGAGGATTAGTCTACCGTTTAATTCCTAAGACATCAAATGGCAGAGTAGAGTTGTTACTAAACATTTCAGAAGAGGATGTCACTGTTGAAACAGAAGACAATACTGTTATCTCAGCCAATGGCTCCACTATTACGTCAGTAAAAGCAGGGATAGGAAAATGGCGGGTGAAGCAGGAAGACTATATTGGTCCTTGGAAAAATAGTCAGGTTTTCTATGATTTCTCTGGAGACTGGATTTGCAGCAATAATAAAAAGGGCTTCAGCATCCATATGGAGGTTCCTGAGGTAGTTGGTAGAATTTACCACAGAGGTGTTCAGGGTAACTATACAGCTTTTTTTCAACTCTATGAATTATGGGCGAATTGGTACATCCAGCGGGATTTAGCGAAGGCCCAATTCGTGAACCTGGTAACAAAAGAGGTCTCCAAAATTTCTAATGCTAAGATAGGTCCACTCTCAGCTTGTACCATCTGCTCTTATCCGACCGAACTTCAAAGACAGGGATGGTCTTACGGTGAACTGCACACGAGTTATGATAATACGCGGGGGGTGTTAACCTACATCAATGATGATGAATTCATGATGGCGGATGGGACGTTGAATGGACCCATATTCAAAAGGGGGAAAGTTGATTTGGCAAACCCCACAAATGTACCTACCTCAGTTGTAACAACCACCCCTGCCAGCATTGATGCCGTCTCTGCAGTCTTGGGAGGTACTGTAAGTGGATCTCCTGAGATTGTAGAAAGAGGGATTATCATTGATACAACTCCAAACCTTACTGTGGAGAGAAGAAACACGTTTCAAGAAGGTGCCGGAAACGGGGAGTTTGTAACAAAGGTTTCTGGATTTTCAGCGGATACCAGGTATTATGTCAATGCTTATGCTAAATCAGCAACAGGTGTAATTACATACGGTAATGAGTTAAGTTTTAAAACTACTGGTACGGGACCCGGTACTGGTGCTGGACCCGGTGCTGGAACCGGACCAGGTACCGGAACTGGTACATCCAAGGAAATCATAGTTGACACAGAGCTGAAAGGTGAGGCATACGAAAAGGTGGGTTTCTCCTTTACGCTTCCTGCCGGCGTCAAGACGATGGAGATAAGGACAGTTGAAAGTGCGACTGCCTACTGGAACACCGCGGACCTGTTTGTAAGAAAAGGTTCTGCCCCCGTTGTAGCAGGCCCGAAGCCGCCCACCTGGACCCCTGCCTATTCTTGGACGGCTGACTGTCATAGCACCGAACCTAACAGGTCTGAGGAAGTTTGCCCTTTCACGAACCCCGGAGCCGGCACCTGGTACGTAACGCTTTACGGGTATAATACTTATTTCCGTTCTCGTGTGATAATTACAATCACGAAGTGATAATTTCAGGCAGCGTAGGTTTATTACCTAGGCTGCCTGAAATGGGGCTAGGTAGAGCTGAAACCAAGGCATCACCAGAAGTGCAAGAAGTACTCGGATGCGGGTATACCGTACGGCTATATTGACTTTATACATTAGGACTTCTGGTACTGCTAGCAATGCGGTTTAAGTCGGTTGTGGACCAGTCAAAGGAAGGTATGTGTTCACTCAATTCTCCACCATTGAAAAGAAAGGAGGAGCCGGTACGCGTATAAGAAGTAACTATAAAAACAAGCTAAGAACTGCAAGTAGGGCTGGGTTTTAGGTTGTGGCATGGAAACAAGAAAACCTGTCATGGAATAGGGCGCTTTCCCGAATGTGGCGGAACGGCAGCGGGACGAGAACCGGGGGTGATTAAAAGGGACGTCCACGCTGGGCGACCCGGACGGGGACGGGGACTACGATGTGCTGTATTCCTTCGGGGCCCGCTCCTTCAGCATCTGGCCAGGTATACGACAGCGGCGGCGAGGTCGGCAAACTCCTGGCGACGGCTTCCTTTTACCCCGACGACCGGAGCGACGACAAAGGAGCTGAGCCTGAAGGCGTAGCCGTGGGACGCGTAAACGACGGAACCATCGCTTTCGTGGGCGCTGAGCTGGCGGACGCCGTGCTGGTGTACGATGTGTCGAACCCGGGCAGGCCGGAGTTCCTGCAGGTACTGCGAACGGGCGATGCCCCGGAGGGAATAATTTTCATACCGGCCGGTGAGGGCCCCGGCCAAAGGAGCCTGCTGGTGGTCAGATCCGAGAATGACGGGACAGTGAAGGTATTCGAGGCCGGCGCCATGAGGTAACAGGGCGGGTAGGTAACACCATCTCAGAGCGTTGGTGCAGTCTAAAAGATGCTTTGCAGCGCCGCTTCGAGGTTTAGAGGCGGCGCTGCTTTTTTTAGTGCCCTGTCAGTTTGAATTTCTGCAGAAAGGAGGACTGGAGGAACCTTGCCTGTAGTAGCTCCTGCTTCGGTGCCTGAAAGCAGTGCTGAAGAAATGATTGTTCCGGTTAAAGTTGATATAAGAGCCGGTCCGTTTTGTAAAAAAAATTGTGCGGCTCTTTTTTTGTATTTTCTACGGTAAGTGTAACAGCTTGTTTTGTTAGATGACTCATACAATTTCTTTGCAACCGTTGAAGAGAGAGTAGCTGTAAAGAATATTTTAACAGTGAAGTTACAGCCCTTTACTTAATCATCAATTGGTCATTTGAACCTCTCCAATACATGTGGTATGTAACTAAAGTCAATGAACTTTTTAAGACAATGTCTAACATTTATTAAAAAGTGCGTTTAAACTATTCTAAACCACTCTTATGTTAACCTTAATAATCCAACGGACTCACAAGAAGCCTCTCTACGCTGCGTAGAGAGGCTTTTTTGCTTTACGGTGCTGCATTTAGAGCAGGCACTCGATACAACAGCCGACAAAGAGTGGCGCACGCCCAGATTCTCAAAATCCAAAAATAGATAACTGTCTGGCACGTAATGCGATGCACCTGGTGGTTTCCATCTTCGTTGCGGAAAGGCTGCGTGCAAGAACCTACTGCAGAACGATCCTCCATCACTCTGGCACGATCCTCACGCACATTTAAACTTCACTTTCATTTTTCGATGGGAAGGCTGGTGTGGGCAACGAGTTATTAAGACCTGCCTTGTTACCGCTACACGTTGCCATCCATAGGCATAGGTAGTGGTTTTTCTAATTACGACAATCTGGTGTTAACCCTATGGACTAATTGAAATCGTATTATTAAAGTATTTAGAATAAATCTAAATTGTAATTGTTTGAACCTCATTTCCTTTTACCTTTGCAGTAGTTTGTAACTATTCTAAATAAGGAACAGGTGTGCAACAGCATTCAATACATATAAAAGCGTTTTTTAGTCTTTTGGCTTTATTCTGTTTCGCCCACACCGCCTGGGCACAGGAACTGGAGAAGGCAAGCGTGTCCGGCAACGTGAGTGCCTCCACAGGCGAAGCACTTGCCGGCGTTACTGTGGTACTAAAAGAGACCGGTATAGGCACGGCAACCAACGCTGATGGCGAGTTTGAGGTGGCAGGCATCACTCCCGGGAATTATGTGCTGCAGTTCAGCTTTGTGGGATTCGAGACACAGGAGAAAGCTGTACAGCTAAAGGCATCGCAAAGAGAAACGGTAAGTATAAACCTCCGGGAGAAGTCCTTTGAAGTAAAGGGTGTTGAGGTAATTGGGAAGTCCGCTGCCCGCCTGCTAAACGAGCAAGCTTACGCGGTTACCGCCGTTTCTACCAAGGAGCTGCAGAACAGCGTGGCGGATGCAAGGCAGGTCCTTAACCGCGTATCAGGTGTACGGGTACTGGAAGAAGGAGGATTGGGGTCAAATCTAAGCTTCACCCTGAATGGCTTTTCGGGAGACCAGGTGAAGTTCTTCCTGGATGGCGTTCCAATGGGCAGCTTCGGGACATCCCTTCGTCTAAGCGATATTCCTGTTAATACCATTGAAAGAATAGAGGTATACAAAGGAGTTGTGCCGGTTTGGCTGGGTACCGATGCGCTGGGTGGCGCTGTGAACATCATCACAAACAAAAAGAGCAACTTTCTCGATGCCTCCTACTCCATCGGATCTTTCAACACACACCGCCTGTCGCTGAACGGAGCCCGCACCAATCCTAAAACCGGCTTCACTGTCAGGGCAAACGCCAACTACAATTACTCCGATAACAACTACAGAGTATGGGTGCCGATCACAGCGGGAAACAACGTGGTCGATTCAGCTGAGGTAGAGCGGTTCCATGACCGCTACCGCTCGGGCAACATGATGCTGGAAACGGGATTGGTGAACAAGAAGTATGCAGATCAGCTTCTTGTGGGAGTGATTGCCGCAGCCAACGACCAGCAGGTGCAGACAGGCACCACCATGAGCAGTGTGTACGGCGGCATTGTCCGGAACAGCCGCTCGCTGGTACCCACCCTCAAGTATAGCAAAGACAACCTGTTGGTAGATGGCCTGAATGTGAGTCTTTACAGCGCGTACAGCATTACGGAATCCCAAATTATCGATACCCTAAGCGGGGTTACCTACAACTGGAGGGGGGAGGCAACGTATGTGCCCGGATCAAATGATGCCGAGAATCCATCCAGGAAAGCAACTTTCACAACCCTCTACGACAATGAACTCAACAGCCAGCTAAATGCTGGGTACGCCATCAGCCCGAAGCACTCGCTGGCCATTAACTATGCCCTGACAAACTTCCACAGGAAGGCGTTTGACACCGAGGACCCCGATAAGATCCAGAACAAGTTTCCGAACACCCTGAGCAAGCAGGTGGTGGGTGTCGCCTATAAGTATGATCCGACTGAAAAATGGAGTACCACCCTTTTTAGCAAGCTATACCTGCTCAGGGCAAAGACCAGCAAGGAGTATGATTTCGGCACTGACACCCGCCGCGTAGCTTCCTACGAGAACAGTAACAAAAGCTTTGGCTATGGTGTTGCCACCTCTTATTTCCTGCTTCCCCAGTTGCAGCTGAAAGCATCGTACGAGCATACGTACCGCATGCCCTGGGCCTCGGAGATTTTCGGCGATGGTCTGTTTGTCTTGCCTAACCCGGAGCTGGGACCGGAGCAGAGCGACAATTTCAATGCAGGGGCCGCCTACGGCTTCAAGTTGTCGCAGGACCACCAGTTTAACATCGAGAGCAGCTTTATCTACCGCAAGGCAAAAGACCTGATTTACCAGGTGGTGAGCGGAAGCCCCGAGACGTACTATAGCAACCTGAGCAAAACACGCACGCTGGGCGTGGAGGGAAGTATGAAGTATGCGTGGCGGGATATCCTGCACCTGGGCGGCGGGGCCACGTTTCAGGACATCACCGACCAGGCTGAAACTGTGTTCAGCCTTTACTCCGGCTACCAGCGCAACTTCCAGCAAGGCTACCGGCTGCCAAACACGCCCTACTTCTTTGCGAACGCCAACGCGGGGTTTACCTTCCGAAATGCGCTGGCGAAGGAGTCTGTCTGGAACGTGAACTATTACTATAATTTCGTGGAGCAGTATTTCCTGAGCTGGGCGAAGCTTGGCTCCCGCGACTCCAAGAAGATTATCCCGACGCAGTCGTCGCACAACCTCGAAATTTCCTGTAGCCTGAGCCAGGGCAAGTATAACATCTCCGCTGAAGTCCGCAACCTGACGGATGCGCGGCTTTACGATAAATATTACCTGCAAAAACCCGGGCGCGCCTTTTACCTGAAGGTGAGGTACGTCCTCTAAATCTATACTACCAATTTTATAACCAGAGCAAAAAATATGTTTTCGATCAAAAAAGCAAGACAGCTGGCACTGCCTATTCTGAGCCTTTGTGCATCTGTTGCCTTTACCTCCTGCGACAGTGAATCGGATAACCCGACGCCTGTTGAAGCGAACCCGTTTGTGGTGTCGCTTGCCGTGGCGGGCAGCGATGGTGTTTTTACCTATTACACCGTTCCGTTTGAGGATGTGATGAGCGGCACCCTTTCTGCCGTGGGGCAGGGCGTTGAGCAGCCGGGCTACTATGAGTTCACGCAGTTTGACAACACCATCTACAGCATCGGCGGACTTGACAACAAGGATGTGGTGGGTATTTCGCAGGGGGAGGACGGACAGTTGCAGCGCATCGGAAACGTGTCGTTCGAAAGCGGCCTTGCCGACCTTATCGAAGTAGACGCGAACACCCTGCTGGGCCTGGAGTTGTCTTCCGGTTCAGACATGGTGAAATTCCATACCATTGATGCCAATGCGGTAACTGTAACCAATACCAGGCAGCGCCCGGTTTCCGATATTACAAACTTGAGGGTTCCGGCCTACGCGGGCATGCGCATCAGCGGCAACCACCTTTTCCTGAGCTACTACATCAGCGACCCGGCTACTTTTAACACCGCTTACACCGATAAGGCGCAGGTAGCTGTTTATACTTACCCGGGGCTGGAGTTTGTGAAGGTAATAGAGGACGAGCGCACCGGCCCGATTGGGGGCTTTAACACCAAGTCGGGACTTATTAAGGATGAGAAAGGGGATATCTATGCACTTTCTCACTCTAACCCGGCAAACGGCTACAGCCAGACCACCAGAGACGGCGGCATCCTGCGCATCAGAAGCGGCGAGGCAGCATTTGATCAGAACTATTTCTTTGATGTGGAGGAAGTAACCGGAGGCAAGAACATCGCGCACCTGAAGTATCTGGGTAACGGAAAAGCCCTTGCCGAAATCAACACGGCAGCCAATACGGACCAGGTAAGATGGTCGGATGGCCCCCTGCGCACAGCCATTGTAGACTTGTACAACAAAACAGTTACGTACATCGACGGTATTCCTGAGCATCCGGGCCACGGCAGAAGACTGTCTGCCCTGCACAACGAGAGCTTCGTGTACATGGCTATCCAGCACAATGACAAGCGAAACTTTGTGTACAAAATAGACCTGCAGAACAACACAGCCACCAAGGGCGCTGAAGTAAACGCCAACTTTGTAGCTGGCTTCTTCAGGCTGTAATACCTGATCAGAAAATACCTGGCAGCTTCACCGTAGAAAGGTGAAGCTGCTGTTTTCTTTAAGAATTTTTGTGTTGCGTACAGATGAACAGCAAAAAGAAGAATAGCCGGAGTGCTTTGAGAAAGCTGAATGATTGGCTGCACCTTTGGCTGGGCCTTGGCTCAGGCATTGTAGTATTTATCGTCAGCATCACGGGGTGTTTCTATGCCTTTCAGCAGGAAATAAAAGATGCCCTAGAGCCCTGGCGCTTTGTGGAGGTGCAGCATAAGCCTTTTGTGCCACCAAGCCAGCTGCTGGATACGGCTCAGACCTACATGCCCGGCCAAACACCCACAGGTCTGACGTACAGCAACCAGGAAGGCGCTGCGGCTGTAGGCTATGAGGGCCTCGAGAATGGAAAGCATACCTTTACGGCTGTCTTTATGAATCCCTATACCGGAGAGTTCCTGCAAAAGCAGCAGGCGCTGGGGGAGGGGCAGTTCGACTTTTTCCAGTTTGTGCTGGATGGCCACCGGGCACTTTGGCTGCCGTACGAAATAGGCCGCCCGATTGTGGGAATCGCTACGCTTATTTTTCTGGTGCTGCTTGTAACGGGCCTGGTGATGTGGTGGCCCCGGAAGTGGAATAAGACCAATGTCAAAAAGAGCTTTAACATTAAGTGGAACGGCAGTTTTAAGCGCGTAAACTACGACCTGCACAACGTGGTTGGCTTTTACAGCCTGCTCTTCGCCTTTGTACTGGCGGTAACGGGCCTGGTGTGGAGCTTCGGATGGTTTGCAGATTCCCTATACTATGTTACCTCCGGCGGAGAAGCCATGCCGGTTCACAGTCACCCGCACTCAGATGTCTCCAGAGCCGGAATGGCAAGCGATACCGTTTCAGCACTGGACAAAGCCTGGTACAAAACCCTGGCCCAGGAGCCAGACGCGCAGGGTTTCTTTATGACTCCTACACTGGAGCACGCGGACGATGCCATCGAAGTGATTGCCTACCAGGACCATGGCTCCTGGTATAACCGGAATGAGTATTATTATGACCGGTACACGCTGGAGCACTACCGTGTGAAAGGAGATAAGTATGAGGAGGCCAGTTTTGCAGACCAGCTCTACATGCTCAACTACGACATTCATATTGGGGCGGTGTGGGGCTTGCCAGGTAAAGTACTTGCTTTCTTTTTAAGTTTGATTTGTGCCAGCCTGCCTGTAACGGGCTTCTTGGTGTGGTGGAATAAAAAGAAGAAGCCAAAAGCAAGTATAACTGCGGCCGATCACCAGCGCAAGATGAAACCACAAGCCGGTATCGCCAAAGTATAGTGAACCAGGAAAAAGCGGTGCTATCTGCAGCTAGTGTTGGTTCCTGAGGAGCCGCCCGGTTCAGCAACAGTGCCCTTTCGGCCGGAGGCAAATAATAGAAAGTATAAGAAGTTATAAGGCACTACCCCAGTGTCTCCGGAAGTCCAGAAATAGTATGCCCGCCGCAACACTGGCCGTAGGCATCAGCCGTGCAGCACCCTGTTCTCTTTTTCCGACTCCTCATCATTGTTCACCACCACTATTAGCTTGGCGAGGGGGTCCAGCACGGTGGTCCCGCTCAGAGTAACCTATGCTGCGCCTCCTGCAGCTGCGCCCTCTGGCCTGGGCGTTTAATGTTCCGTCAGGATGCTGCTTGGCCGCTGTATGTTTACATATATACGGCCTGAGGCTATTGGATATTCCTTTCAAGCCTTGTATTTACTTCGCCAGTCGGGAGTAAAAGGTAACTGGTTGGGACTATTCGGATCAAACGGAATTGCTTTGAGAAAGAGAGGAGTGGATCAGGCGTTTCGGGTGGAGCAAAGTATGGTAATGCGTTTGAAGTAGATATGATTATATGGTTTAAATGATAGTTTGTAATAAACGGGATCAAACTTAAGTTTCAAAAAAAACACCTGGCAAGCTGTAGCGCGGCTTTATTTTTCTTCAATGTAATATCTTTGCTGCACACGATATCAAATAAAACGTATACTTCTGCATCAAACGCAACGACTATGAAAAAAATAAAACTACTGGCGCTGCTATGGCTACTTGCTGCCACGCCGCTGCTGGCACAGAACTACAAGACAGGCATTGGCCTTCGGGGCGGCTACGTTTCCGGGCTCACCGTTAAGCACTTTGTCAATGGCACGAGCGCCCTGGAGGGCATTATCTCCCCGCGCTGGGAAGGGCTTCTCATTACCGGGCTGTACGAGAAGCATACCACCGCCTTTCAGGTAAAGCAACTGCAGTTCTATGGTGGCATTGGGGCACACGTGGGGCTGTGGAATTTCCCGGACCACAAGCACAGACACCATCCCTGGTTCCACCATGACGACCATGACCACGACCACGATCATCATCGGGTGATCGGGGCAGACCTGGTGATGGGGCTGGAGTATACTTTCAATGAGATACCTTTTACCCTTGGGGCGGATTGGAAGCCGGCCATCAACCTCATTGGTCACCAGGGTGTGTGGCTGGGGGATGTGGCCCTGAACTTACGCTTCCTGATCAGCAGGTAAGGCTCCCTTGTTTTGGCAACATGCATTTCGGGTTGTTTGCCATAGGCAATTAAAGCAGGCTCCTTCGCAAAGGAGCCTGCTTGCGTTACAGAAAATAAGACCGTTCGCGGTTAAATGTGTGGGCTACAGCTTTAAGACAGCTGCCGATACCTGTATCAGCAACGCTGACTCTTTACGTATACAGGGTTCCTTTTACCCGCTGGCGACGGAAAGTGCGCACTTAAGCCGGGTAACAATCCGTTATGCTAGAGGAGGCAAAGGAAGCTTAAAGTGTTGGCACCCTCCCGAAGTGGCAGCTGCACCCATGTAGCGTACTGGTAACAGATGCTGCCGGCAGCGCAGGCTGTCACCTTCCGTTTCCCCACACGATACGTCGCCGTTACGAATCTTAAATTTAAATTCAGAGCATCATGTTTAAATATACTTACCGCTACTTCCTGTTTTTTCTGCTACTTCTGGCTGGCTGTAAGGAGTCTGAGGTGATGCCGCGGAACTCGCTTACCCTAGAGGAGGAGCAGTTGCTGCTGGGCAACCCCAGCGGCGCTACAGCCGAAAAGAGCAACCAGAGCAATTACCTGATTACAAAGCCGCAGTACGTGCTTTCCTACAGCCGTGAGCGCGGAACGCCTAACTGGGTAAGCTGGCACGTGACCCAGGACTGGCTGGGCACAGCCGACAGGCAGGATGATTTCCGGGCAGATCCCGCCTTGCCAGAGGAATGGTACCACGTTACGGCCAGCAGCTACCGGGGCAGTGGCTTCGATCGGGGACACAACACACCCTCCGCAGACCGGACCAAAACCGCCGCGGACAACTCTGCCACCTTCCTGATGACCAACATGATACCGCAGGCCCCGAAAAGCAATCAGGAGTTGTGGGCGAACCTCGAGGATTATACCCGTGGTCTGGTACGGCAGGGCATGGAGGTGTATGTGGTGATGGGCAGCTACGGCAGGGGCGGCACAGGTAGCAACGGCAGCGCCAAAACCATCGACAACGGCAGAATTACTGTGCCCAGCCGCATCTGGAAAGTGCTGGTGCTGCTGCCAGAGGGCAACAATGATCTGGAGCGGATTGACAGCTCCACGCGCGTGATAGCGGTAGACACACCCAACACCAACACTGTTCGCACAGACTGGGGAACGTACCGCACCACCGTAGATGCCATTGAGGAGGCTACCGGTTACAACCTGCTCTCCAGGCTTCCGGAAAAGGTGCAGCAAGTGTTGGAGAGCCAGGTGGATAAGGGATTAACGCGGTGATGCCTTGGCAAGTATAACTGACACGAAAGGAGGCAAAAAGATGAGTGATAAAGAGATTGACGCTGCTACAGCTAGCTTGCTGAGAGAACTGCGCCAGCTTTCGGAGGGCCTGTGGTACGTAAGCGAGACAGACGCACCGCTGGAGGTGGTGCAGTATCCTGCTCAGGGCGAGAAAGAGTTAACTCACGCACAACTTGCGGATTGGGCAGGTAAGCCAGCCGGTGCAACGGTGGAAAAAGCGGAGCTTCCTTATTTCTTCAGAAACATGACGAAGGAAAGTGAGGGTGCGACAGAAGAGGAGCGGCGGGATGCTCAGCGCTTTCAGGAGTTACAGCGCTTTCTGGAGCAGCACCTGCAGCACGTGCAGGTATACCGGGTGGGACAACGAAGTATCACAGCCTTCATACTTGGGGAGGCCCCGGCGGGTAACCTGGTCGGGCTTAAAACGGAGCTGGTAGAAACGTGAGACCGGTAGCAACATGTAGATTCCTTTTAACATAAATTAAGGATAGTGCAGTGAACAATAGTGACGCTACTTTAGGTTATATTTAATGACTGACAGGCCATCTAATGAGTTAACGTGCAGCTAAAAAACTAATGCCTTACGTTTAGAAACAGCACCGTGAAAAGAACTATTTACTTCATCCTTATACTAGTTTATACTTGCCTGGGCAGCGCCAGCGCCAGTACGGGGCAACGTACCATCGAGGCACAACCCGACACTTTTCCTGTGCCGAAGAACATAAAAGGCATGTTGTTTTATGTGCAGCGCGACCCTAATACCAATACGGTGGTGTATGAACTGAACAAGGCTTCTGACGGGGCGCTGGATGAAAAGGAACCGATTCATCCTTTTTGGATCAGGTATCCGGAGGGAGGCGTGCAAAAGGAGCTTAACTACGTGCAGCGCAAATTCGCCTATGGCCTGCACACAAAGAAGCTCAGCAAGGATAACTATGAAATTAAGTTTGTGTGCTATGATAAACTGGCGCTAAACCTACGCAAAGGAGCAGACGGAACCTATCACGTCTATACCACCATCAACAAGAAAGAGACCATACTGGACCGCATATTTGTGCGGGTGGAGGGAGGGACTTTTTGGGTGCCCAATGTGCTGTACGTGGAGCTGAAAGGAAGAGACGCTGCAACGGGTAAAGCTGTGGTTGGCCGATTTAAACCCTGATCAACGAGGCAGGAGACGTACAACCGGCGCACGAAATGTGTGGTGAAACGTAAAAGCATGGAAGAATACCTTTTAGGTGTGCCGCTCAAGCCTCTGTAGAGCTATATCTGCGTGCAGGAACATGTAGTCGGTTGGAGAAGCACACAGCCACACCAGCAATAGAGATTTCCCCATACCTGGTGCAGCGGATGAGTCCTTTGGTATCCGCCGGTTGAATTCCGTTGCAGTGTTGCAGCAGGAAATTCCTGGTGAGAAGATCATTTCTTCTGTGGTTATGTAGTTCCAGGAAGTCGACAATATGCCACTCTCACAGATCTTCTGCTGCAACGTTAGTCTGCCTTTCGTACCTTTGCCCGGCATTTCTTAAACGTCCAGGAAACAGATTTATGCATTAACCCCCCGCACACGTAAACGAAGGGTATTATTCGATTAAATATAAGACTGCCTATACTTATTTAATTGAAGCGTAACCCTACTACAACTGCAGGTTTGAAAAAGCTACATGCTGCAGGCACACCGACAAATTAACCCGTGGAATTACCAGGTAAAAGAACAACAGGTACGAAATTAATGCAGCTTGCAGTATTCTGGGGTATCATCCTGCTCGTGCTGCTGACAGACCTGATTAGTGCACCCCTTGCCTTGTTTGCCGGTATACTTGTAGGGTTAAGTATGGGCACCCCGTATCCTGCCAGGTTGGGCACTATCACCAGGTGTGCACTGCAGATTTCGGTTGTTGGCCTCGGCTTTGGCATTAACCTGTACCAGGTGGCAGCAACCGGCTTAAGTGGCCTTGTTTATACCGCGGTTTCCCTGGTGGCCACGATGGTGCTGGGGCTGCTGCTGGCAAAGCTGCTGGGCGTGGAAAAAAAGCTCAATCACCTGATTTCTGCGGGTACGGCCATCTGCGGCGGAAGTGCCATTGCCGCTGTCGCACCGGCCATCAAAGCATCGGAGAAAGAAATTACTGTTGCCCTTGGAGTTGTCTTTGTACTGAATGCGCTGGCCCTGTTTGTTTTCCCCTTCCTGGGAAAGCAGCTGCACCTCTCGCAGGAGCAGTTTGGCGTGTGGGCCGCCATTGCCATTCATGACACCAGTTCGGTGGTGGGGGCGGCTACCAGCTATGGAGAAGAAGCCCTTGCCATAGCCACTACCCTCAAACTTACCCGTGCCCTATGGATTTTGCCGATGGTGCTGCTCACAGGGTTTCTGTTCAAAACGGACGGAAAAAGAGTGTCTTTCCCTCTGTTCATACTTTTCTTCCTCACGGCCTCCATCCTAAGCACATTTCTGCAAGACTTCCAACAGGTATATGCCATACTTGTGCTACTGGCCAAAAAGGGGTTGATCATCAGCTTGTTCCTAACCGGGGCTGGTATCAGTCTGCCCTTGCTCAGAACAATCAGCGTCCGGCCGTTTCTGCAGGGCGCGCTCCTCTGGATTCTAGTAGCAACAGGTTCTCTTGTAGCTGTTTTTTACCTGGTATAGGGGGTCCGGTCTGCGTATGATTCCTTAAAAAGAAGCAAGTATAAATGCGTTGCTAGCCAAGACAAAAGCCACACCTATAAAAGCGTGGCTTTTGTCTTGGCTAACGAAGTGTAAATCACCTATACTTCTAAGCAGTATAAGCTAGCCGCTACGGCTGGGTAAAAGCTTATCCATTCACTTACTTCTTCACCATGCTTTGCAGAAATTTCCGCACTTCCGGCGTGTCATACGCGGCCATTCCTTCCTGCCGGGCTACGATAGTACCTTCGGGCGAGATGATGAAAGTGGTGGGGATGGCGCTGGAATAAAGCTCCTCAGGAAGTTGGGTAACTGGCAGGTACACCGGAAAAGTGAATCCTTTCTTGTCTATAAACTTCTTCACTTTCTCCATACCGCCTTCGTCTACCGACAGCATCACAAAAGCAATGTTATCTGAACCCACTTTATCATACAGGCTCTGGATGTTGGGCATTTCGGCGATGCAGGGCGGGCACCAGGTGGCCCAGATGTTCAGGAAAACCACCTTGCCCCGCAAACTTTCGAAAGCCACGGCTTTGCCGTTCAGGTCAACCATCTCAAAGCCGGCGCCTACCTTTTCTGCGTTGTTTGCCAAGGTGGGTTCGGAAGTGTTCTCAGCCCCTGCAGCCGTACTGACTTCAGGCACATCCGCTTTCATGATTCCGGTTGCCAGCAACACCCGCTGCACCTGGCCAATTACTTCGGTGTGCAGGCCCGTAAAGTATAGCACCCCGAAAATGGCCAGCATGACAGCCCAGCCCGGTATGTCTTTTAATGAGAATCTTTTCTTGTTCATCTTTTTCCTGACATCAGTAATTCACTCTATACTTTAGATACTTCTCTTAGTGCGGCAGCCTGTCCCTGACAACGCCATACACATAGGTGCCTGCCAATGCGCCCCCGATGGCCACCAAAATAGCCCAGTAACTATGGCCGATGTTCACAAACATCGGTCCAGGGCACGCGCCGGTGAGGGCCCAACCCAACCCGAAGATCGTTCCCCCAACAAGGTAGCGCGGAACAGACATTTCCTTTGGCGTGAATAAGATGGGGTTTCCCTGGAAATCGCGCAGTTTATACTTCTTGATCAGGTAGGTAACGACTGTACCCAGTAAAACAGCCGTTCCGATGATACCATACATGTGAAAGGACTGGAAGCGGAACATCTCCTGAATCCTGAACCAGGAAATCGCTTCCGATTTGCTCATCACGATGCCGAAAAGTATGCCGGCAAGTATAAATTTCAAACTTTTCATCTGTAGTCAATTATAATGTGTGCATGTGGCTGGGGAGAATCCCCGGCTGTGTTTCTGCTTTAGAAAATGAGCGGCAGCAGCACAAACGTGGTGATCAGGCCGCCGATAAAGAAACCGATTACCGCTATAAGCGAGGGCAACTGCAGGTTGGACAGACCACTGATGGCGTGCCCGGACGTGCAGCCCCCGGCATAGCGGGTGCCAAAACCGATGGCAAAGCCACCCAGCAGCAAAACCAGGAAGCCTTTCACCGTCAGCAGCGCTTCCAGGCCAAAGATTTCTTCCGGCTGCAGGTCATCCGGGGCAGAAATACCTAGCGCACGAAGGTCCTGCACGGTGGCTTGTGAGATCTGCACGGCTTCGTTGCTCGTGAGAAATTCTGCCGAAATAAAGCCGCCCAGAATGGCGCCCACCAGAAACAGCAGGTTCCAGATCTGTGCCCGCCAATCAAAATCGAAGAACTTTACATGGCGTCCCGCCCCACAGGCAGCGCAGATGGTGCGCAGGTTAGAAGAGAAGCCGAATGATTTTCCGAAGAACAGCAGCAGCACCATCACAAGTGCTATTACCGCACCCGATACATACCACGGCCAGGGCTGGCTTAATAAAGCTATCATATCTATATTAATAATAGTTAAAAATGTACAAGTTAAAAGCCATCGCCTTTTAATTACACAAGCAGTGGGCTAGGCGAAAAATATTTCTTTGATGATGATGTAGATACCCATCAGCAGCACGAACCAACCGAATGAGGTCTTTAGTTTGTCTGCATGAATTTTAGTGGAGAGGAACGTGCCAAGAAAGATGCCGGAGATGGAGATGGTAGAGAAGATGCCAAGAAAGACCCAGTCAATTTCGTAGTTATACACATCGCCGATAAAACCAAAAAGCGATTTTACCGCAATGATGAGCAGAGAAGTACCCACGGCCAACTTCATATCCAGTTTACTGAACAGCACCAGCGCCGGAATGATCAGGAACCCCCCGCCCGCACCCACCAAACCGGTAAGGGTACCTACCACCAGACCTTCTGCCAGAACACCGGCATAGTTAAACTTCTGCTCCGGCAGGCCAACAGGTGCCGTAGTTTCCTGCTCCTCCAAAAGCGCTGGAGCGGTATTCTCATCTACTGCGTCAAGGGGCTTTGTGGGTGTTTTCTTCTTTCTGATCATGCTGATAGAAGCAAACACCATCAGACCGGCAAACAGCAGCATCAGCAGCACACCCTTGGTTACCGCCAAATCGCCTACTGTGAAAAGGTCTTCCGGAATGGCCGGTATCAGGTAGCGGCGCGTCAGGAAAACCGCCACAAGGGAGGGCAACCCGAACACCACCGCCGTTTTTATACTTACCAGCCCTTTCTGATAAAATTTGTAGCTGCCCACCAGGCTCGTTAGGCCCACAATAAACAGCGAATAAGCCGTGGAGATGACGGGGCTAAGGCCGATCAGGTAAACAAGTACGGGCACGGTAAGGATGGAGCCGCCGCCGCCGATCAGGCCGAGTGATAAACCGATGAGCATGGCTGCGAGGTAACCTAATATTTCCATTCTAAAGTGTTTTTCTGTGCAACGATACAAAGGTACAGGCAACTGTAACCTGCCGCAGTGACTCCTGTCACAGAGTAAAGTTATAATTTAAAGCCTTCATAAATGAACGTGTGTGAGAAGTTGCGCATTTAGAAAACAAAGACAAGCGTGGAACTGGAATAGGGCAGTTTCACCTTATCAGCTTCTATGGCCATCAGAAACAGAGCTTCTGTCACACTGGCCGCTGCTCCTGTACGCGTAGAACGTGTATGGCGCTGAATCTCTGATCTCCTATACTGCTGTCAGGTTGTGCACCTCGATGTAGTTCCGGTGCAAAGTGATGGCACGGGCCTGCTCCAGCTTTTTAAGTAATCTGGAGATTACCTCCCGGGAGCTGTTCAGTTCACTGGCGATTTGCTGATGGGAAAGCCTGATCTCGTTCCCACTTACCTGCACGTGGCGCTTCAGGTAGAATAGCAGCCGTTCGTCAAGGGCCTTGAAAGCGATACTGTCCAGCGTTTGCAGCAGCTCTTCGAAACGCTGGCGGTAAGAGGCTATCACGAAGTGATGCCAGGATTTATACTTGGCCAGCCAAGCCTCAGAGAGGTGCGAAGGAATCAACACTATTTCTGATGCGTCTACGGCCTTTACCCTGATCTGGCTTTGCTCCTCACGCGCGGTACACATCATAGAGAGGGCGCAGGCATTTCCGGGCTCCAGGTAGTACAGCAGAAACTCATTGCCCTCATCGTCTTCGCGGTATACTTTCAGCAGTCCGCTCAGCAGCAGCACGGTTGATCTGATGTACTGCCCCGTTCGAAGGGCCTCTTCTCCCGCAGCAAGCTTTTTAATATTGCTGTTTTGCAGGATGTCTTTGGCAAGAGGCAGTTCAAACTGCGGGAATTGCTGCAATAGTATGTTCTTGTGTGTACTTTCCATCGGTCAGAGTTAGCTTAACCTATTTTGTCATCCTGAAAGAATCTTGGCGGCGAGCGCTGTATCTGTTTAACAACCCTGACTGACGCTCGCATACAGGTTTCTTCCAGAATGACAGCATCTATTTATACTTCAAACCAAACCTGCCCTGGTACTTATGCAGCGAAAAGTGTAGCCGCTCGATTGTGCGATGTCCGTGTGTCAGGCTTGCTTTAATGCAGTAACAGCCTCACTCATATCCAGTACGTCAACCGGTAGCTGACTTTCAAGGATGCTGCTGCCTGCTGCGGAGCGGTAGCCACCGGCGCAATGCACCACCACAGGCTTGCCTGTAGGTATTTCATGGACACGGGCGCGCAGTTCCGGTAAGGGAATGTTGATGGCGCCATCGAAAAACTTGCCCGCCTTTACTTCTGAGACGTTCCGGATATCCACAATGGTATAGCCAGCCTTGTTTGCCTGAAATGTTTCCGCGCTGAATGTGGTACTATTTTCGCCAGCTTTGGTATCATACACAAAGGCGCCCTCTATCAGCAACTCATACCCAATTTTGGCGGCTTTGCTGATTACCTCGTCCAGCTCAGCATCGCTTTCAGCAAGCAGGTAATAGCGCTCGTCCGGGCGCACGATGCTCCCGAGCCAAGTTTCAAACTTGCCGCCGTTCTGAATGTTAATGGCTCCTTTGATGTGCCCCTTCTTAAAGGTTTTCTCCCCGCGAACATCCACAACAATGGCGCCTTCCGCCGGTGTGAAGTTTTTCTCCAGCCTTGGCACGCCTTCTATACTTAGGGTGTAGGCCGGGGCTCCCTGCTTGTTCAGCGCTACATCGTAGCCGAAATAAGCGGGTATGAACGGTTGGTCTTCTGTCAGTACTTCTACAAAGGCCTCCTCGCTCATTTGCTGCAGTGCATAGTTGTTCAGTTTCTCTGCGCCAATGGTGCTGCTGTTGGCCTCACTCAGGCCTTTGCCGCAAAGCGTTCCTGCGCCGTGTGCCGGGTATACGAGCACCGCATTGTTTAGCTTCATCAGCTTTTCGCGGGTGCTGCGGTACATTTGGCGGGCAAGCTCCTCGCGCTTTGCCGTTATGTTGCCGGCACTCTCGCGCAGGTCCGGGCGGCCTACGTCGCCAATAAACAGGGTATCGCCTGTAAACACAGCTTTGTCTTTGCCCTCATGCTCCAGCACAATGCTGATGCCATCAGGGGAGTGGCCGGGCGTGTGAATGGACCTGAGTGTTACCTCACCCAACTGTACTACATCACCGTCATCAAATGCTTGGTGCGGGTAATCGGCACTAACCGAGCTGTGCGCATAAATAGTGGCGCCTGTTTTCTGGTGAATTTCCAGGTGGGAGCTGACAAAGTCGGCGTGCGGGTGCGTTTCAATGATCCCAACTATTTTAGCGTTGTTGGCCTCTGCGTAATCGTAATATGGCTGCGGGTTGCGCGCAGGGTCGATGAGAATGATTTCGTTTCTGTTTTCGCTTAGGATGGCGTAGGCATAATGCGCCAGGCCCTTGTCTTCGAACTGCTGTACCTTCATAGCAAAATTTTATTGTTGTTTTTGAAGCTTTATACTTCCTGCTTTTCTTTTACCTTGATTTCCTGTTACAAAGTTACGAGCCGCACTTTCCTGGTTCAGTGATGTTTGTCACACACCTTGTTTTATTTACGTTCGTAGCGGTGGGTAAAACAAAAGGGCCATACTTGAATGAAGTATGGCCCTTTCTATAAAATGCATTGTTAACTCTTTTACTTCACCGCATCAAACTTAAAGTCGGAGGTGAGGTGGAACTTGATGGCCGGGTAATGCTCCTGCACCGAGCGCAGCGTCCAGGCGGTGTCGGCGAAGAACACGGGGTTTTCATCTTTGTCGTATGCAATCTGGCTGCCTTTTAAAGAGATAAAGCGGCTGAGTATATCTTTGTCGTCTGACGTGATCCAGCAGGCTTTATGGTAGTTGAGCGAGTACAGGTCGCAGGTGGCCCCGTATTCCTGCAGCAGCCGGAACTTGATCACGTCGAACTGCAGTTCGCCCACCGTGCCGATGATTTTGCGGCTGCCCGGTTGCTGCAGAAAAAGCTGCGCCACGCCCTCGTCTGTCAGCTGCCGGATGCCTTTCTCCAGTTGCTTTGTCTTGAAGGGGTCCTTGTTCACCACCTCGCGGAATATCTCGGGCGAAAAGCTAGGAATGCCCTTGTACTGCAGCACCTCGCCCTCGGTCAGCGTATCGCCGATTTTGAAGTAGCCGCTGTCGTAGAGGCCCACCACGTCGCCTGGCCAGGCCTCTTCCAGCAGGCTCTTCTCGTTTGCCATAAAGCTGGTGGGGCTGGAAAAGCGCACCTTCTTATCAAGCCTGGTATGGTAGTACAGTTTGTTGCGTTCAAACTTGCCCGAGCAAATGCGGCAGAAAGCGATGCGGTCGCGGTGGTTGGGATCGAGGTTGGCGTGTATCTTGAAAATGAAGCCGCTGAAGGCATTTTCCTCGGGGCGTACTTCGCGCTGAGAGGCCTCAGTTGGCTGCGGTGCCGGCGCTACCTTCACAAAGGTATCCAGCAGCTCGCCCACCCCGAAATTGTAGATGGCGCTTCCGAAGAACACCGGTGCCAGGTACCCTTCCTGGTACAGCTCCAGGTTAAAATCCTCGTAATACTCCTCCAGAAAAGCCACATCCTCCCGTAGCGTCTCGGCTGGTTTTGTGCCGATAAAGTCATCCACCGCACTGTCGGTAATGTCGCCCACGGCAACTATGTTTTCTGAGCGCTTGGTTTTGTTCGGCGTGAAGAGGCGGAGTTCCTTATCATAGATATTGTACACGCCCTTAAACGTGCTGCCAATGCCGATGGGCCAGCTCAGGGGGCGCACGTGGATGTTCAGCTCTCTTTCCAGTTCGTCCAGCAACTCGTAGGGGTCACGGCCTTCGCGGTCCATTTTGTTGATGAAAACGATAACGGGCGTGTTGCGCATGCGGCATACTTCCATCAGCCGGCGCGTTTGCTCTTCCACACCTTTCACGCAGTCCACCACCAGAATCACACTATCCACGGCGGAGAGGGTACGGTAAGTGTCTTCGGCAAAATCCTTGTGGCCGGGTGTGTCGAGGATGTTCACTTTGTGGCCGGCATACTCAAAGCCCATCACCGAAGTAGCCACCGAAATACCACGCTGTTTCTCTATCTCCAGGAAGTCGGAGGTGGCGGCCTTAGTAATTTTATTGCTTTTCACGGCTCCGGCCGTGTTGATGGCTCCCCCGAACAAGAGTAGTTTCTCGGTAAGGGTTGTCTTGCCCGCATCGGGGTGGCTGATAATGGCAAAAGTGCGCCTGCGCAGAATTTCTTCCGGTATCATAGTATAAAAGTATTCGCTGACCTCAACAGCCAGTTAAATTCAAGTATAGGAAAATGCCCGTTGCCTCGGCCCTGTCTCGAAAAGGAGGCGTTATTTCAGGGGGAGTGGGAGTGTTTTGGCTGTGATGCAGCACAAAACCTAGTAAAGGTACTACATAGTAGAGTAGGGTGCAAAAAAGGCTCGTTGTGTTGAAATTCTCAAAGCCGCTTGATGTTAAAGCACCTTGTATTTACTTATAGAGTGCAGTAAGTATAAAGCAGTTTTCAGGACCACAGCAAATGGAGCCAGCGTGCTTATAAAATTCACGAAACAGAAAACTCATTTTTCTGAAATTAACCAGTCAAAGTATAACTTCCGGGGCAACAAATTGAGAATTAGTAAGTATATAAATTATACTTTGTTTATAATAATTAGGATATTCATGAAAGTAACTATACTAATTGCGGCTATACTTTGGGCTGCAGGGGCCGCCTATGCTCAGGGTAATGAAGCCTCTATCGAAGTGCACGGGAGCGGAAATGAGGTGACCATTACCCAATCCGGTAGAGATAACAGAGCGTCCTTTGTTCAGGTGGAAAGTGCCCTGCCGGCAGGCTACGTGGATAACCAGGCAATGATTAGGCAGGCAGGCATTGAAAATACAGCGCTTCAGAGCCAGGGAGGTTACGCTGTAAGTAACCGACTTGTAGTTGATCAGCAGGGGAACAGGAATGCCGCCACACAGCAGCAAGCTGCTACTACGAACAGCAGTTTCTACATCGCCCAGGCTGGAGATGATAACGCAGCAACCCAGGCAGTGTATGAATTTGTCACCAACTCTAATACTTTTATTGTCGAGCAGAGTGGAGCGGGAAACGTAGCGGCGCAAAGTGCGAATACTTCCGGTAACAGGAGCGAAGTTTACCAAACAGGAAACAAAAATACTGCTGAGCAACAGCAACGGTATTTAGGAGGAAATAATGTGGCTGTTATTGAGCAGTTGGGAAGTAACAACATGGCTACTCAGTGGCAGGTGGCTTCTTCTCAGAGCGCCTATGTAAATCAGGCAGGAAATAATAATATAGCCATACAAGACCAGGGACGGTTTGGCGGCAATGATGCCAGCATAATGCAGTTGGGCTCAGGTAACAGCCACTCGCAGACACAGGGGGTATTCGGCAATGTAGCCACTGCCCAGGTAGCAGGTCATAACAACCGGGGCATTCAGCGCCAGACGGGAGAGCGTAACCGGTCAAGTCTTTTGCAGAGTGGAGACAGCAACAGTGCTGAAGTAACTCAGCAACCATACACGAGCCTGTTTGATGGGAACAACTTTAGCCTGGTTGCGCAGGAGGGAATCAGCAACAGCACCGTTGTTTTGCAGCGAGGATCGGATCATCAGAGCACAGTGCAGCAGTTAGGAAGCAACAACACAGCAAACGTCAGCCAATCGTCTGTCAGGTAAAGGTTGCCGGAGAATTTAGTTGACTGCCGCAGAAAATATACAGCAGAGGCCCAGCCATACTTGTTCGCTGGGCCTCTGCTGTACTTTTTGATGCCTTTGCAGGAGCAAACGCATGGTTTATACTTTCCTCAGCAGCTGTTAAAAATGGTCGAATAGCTTATTTAGAAAAAAGCGGAAGAGTAGATTCTGTAGCTGGCTTCTTCTGGAGCGTTTCCTTGATGCGGGCCTCGCACACTTTGATATAGTCCGTCGCCTGCACTTTGTGTAGCAGCACGTCCTCGTTCTTCTCTATCCCGATAAAGCTCCTGTCTTCCTGCACGGCTGCAACCAGAAAACTACCGCTTCCGCAGGCATTGTCCAGCACCACATCACCGGGTTTGGTAAAGGTTCGGATGAGGTAGCGCCCAAGCTCCACGGGCTTTTGCGTGGGGTGCACCACCGGCCCTTCCGCCTCAGCGGTCTTCACGTACACGTAATCGTCGGCTTCCTGCTCTTCCACAAACAGAATATCGTTCGGGTAGCGCTCGCCGCTGCTTTTCACATGGCTGGGCTTAAAGTCGCCGTAGCTGCCGGTGAACTGATCTTTGCGCACCCCTTTGTCGTAAGGCTCGCCGGGTGTCATTTGGGGGTTGTATACCGGCTGCTTTTTATAGAACACACAGATGTCCTCATGTTTCCTGAGAGGCTGCTTTTTGGCGTTTAGAAAATTAGTGGGCTTTGATTTGATCCAGACAATCTTATACTTGAACAGCTTCTCCCTGCTCATGATCAGCCTGGCCGTGAACACACCTTGTGAGGTGAGTACAATGGCTCCGTTGTCTTTGATGATGCGCTCGTACTGAGCCCACAGCGCCTCCAGGTCTATCACCGAGTCCCATTTATTCTGAGTGGTGCCGTAGGGCAGATCGCACAGCACCATGTCGATGCTTTTGGCAGGGAAATCCTGCATCACATCCAGGCAATCGCCTTGTATAACGCGGTTCCGATAGGCTTCTAGTCCACTTTTCATCTGTTTTCTCTAACTCCTTTTATACCTTGTAGATCTTTAGGGGCTCATTTAAGATTCCGCTGCAAGATGAATTCAATGCAGCCATACTTGCACAAGCTAACTTCTGCATAAGCTCTAAAGTTAGGCCATTCTGCAGAAAGATACCCGCTGGCGTACGCACTTTCTGCAATAAATTAGCAGACTGGTACTCAACTTAACAGGGTTTAAATAGAGCCGCAGCTATACTTTAACGGCTATACTTCGAAGACGCGTGATTGCGTGCAGCTCCTTGTTCTGCACTTCGTAGTTGTCTTGCCGGAAACAGAAGGAGCTGCCGTCTGCGCGGGTGCGCTTGGTGCCGGCCGCATAAAATCTACCGCGTGTGGCAAGTTCCTGCTTCGGAATCCAGCCACAGAGCTCTAGTATGTTTGCCGTGGCATGGTAGCTGCAAAACACAAGCAGGTCGGCCCGGTGCCCTTCCTGCAGCATGTAGAAGTTATTGACGTATTCCGGCTTCACGAAGCTTTTGCGCTCCATGGTTTTCACATCTATCCGGTGGTTGCGAAACAGAATATCAAATCCGCCGTCAAAGCCGTCAGTTTTCTTGTCGAGGTCCGGCAGGTTGCCGTGCAGGTACGCGTGCGTTAACAACTCACCGAGCAGTCCCACCTGCTGCTTCCGCTTGTCCCCGTCCTCCACCCCCCGGTTACCAAGGTTATGGCACTTGAGGTATTCCTCGATTTTAAGGAGCAGTTTCTCAGGTACCGCTATCCTGACAGCCTCAGCCGTTCCGTTTATTGCATGTTTGTAAAGCACGTCTTTCAGCAGACTGATGGTATCGCTGAAAGCTTCAGGGGCTGCTGCTTGGGGGAGCGTGAAGTTTACTTTTGTCTTGGTAGCCAAAGAACCCGAGTGGCCCTGAAGTAATTCTATCACGCCTTCTGTAGTACCGGGAGCGGTTGGGTAATACAGCACGAGAAGAGGAACGTCTTCCCCCAGCATGGTGCTAAGGTATTCTTTCAAGATAGCAAGCCGGTTGTACTTTCTGCCGTCTGGCTGGGGGTAGTAGTTCGCAAGGCACTGGGCTTGGATAGGCGTTGCCAAAGAGTGTTTCTTGAATTCCAGCAGCGCCTTGGGCTGATTGGCTTCATCCAGGAGCACGAGGTCCACATCGCCGGGGTACAGCGTGTCAGTTCCGGCCAGGAAGCACTCGAGGTTGGAGGTGCCAAAGCCAAGGCCTTTATTCCCCAGCCTCACAGAGCCGCCGGAATGTGCTTTGATCAGCTGCCGAAAGGCCTCTAAGTGTATTACAGCGGGGTTCAGCGAGAGACTACGGGCACTGATTCCCGTAACATCAACTAAAAGAATTTCACTTTTCTGATTCTGCCAATCAAAGTCATCGCGGAAAATGACCAGCTGCAGCTGAAGCTCAAATGCAGCGGCAAAAGCCAACACCCGGTCGAGGTAAGCTGCATCGAACTCCCGGCGTACGTTAGCCTCCAGGTTGCAACTGAACTGCTGGTAAGTAGCGGGCGGAAGCAGCGTTCGCTTGATCCAGATAGCCGGACTAACGTGCGGGGAATTACTGCTCCAGTTGATAAAAAAGTCGAAGGTGATGCCGTAGAGGCCGTGGGGGTGCAGCGCCTCATTCGATAGCCATACTTCCGGGCCACCGCAGGTTGGGTGCGCCTTCGGTAAAATGGTTCTGTCACCACATTTCGCTAAGTATGGTTTGTGCAGCATAAGTTGTTGCGTTTTGCGTACAACAGAGTCTACTAAAGTCAGCAAGGCTTAGTGTTACTTTACTTGCTCTCAACTATTTGCCTTGCATACGGATGCCTGTTTTTTAGTTTGCAAAAACCCTCTAAGTGTGCTCAGTCGTCACTTTTTAAAGGAAAAGTATGTCATTAGGAGAGGCAACCCCCGGTGTAGCAGGTTAAGGGGAAAGTGTGACTTTAAAGCACTTCAAAACAGGTAGAAACAGAAAAGCGCTGCAAACATCACCGTCAGAAAGAGCTTCTGTCCGATAATGTCTGCAGCGCTTCAGCAAGTGAACGTGGCGTTACAGATAATCTTCTACAGCACGTGCCCTGGCTATAGGTTACGGATTAACTGGGCGTGCAAGGTATTGGCGTTTCCGGAGGGTGGAGTTTTGAACCCACGGATGATCAGGGTGTAGTTGGCACCCGCAGCGAAGGTGGCATTAGTTACCGTTACCAGTGTCTCCCCGGTATCGGCTGACTTTATCTCCAGGTTATACTTGCTAGCATCCACAGGCATGAAGGAAGTGATCTCCTTAAACGCCAGGTCGGAGGTCAGCACATTGCCAGCCGTTCCCGTGGTTGTAATGTCAAGGGGAGCGGCGTCCGGAGAGAGGTGCACCACGCGTATACCCGCTTTGCCAGCGGCAAGCTGCGGTATCACGTCCTGCACCGCAAGGAGCTCCAGATCGTCAAGCTTGTTGATGGCAAACACAGAATAGGCCTTTCCGTCTTCAAATGTAAGGGTGGAGTCTACAAAAGCGTCAGCCGCGTTCACGGATGTAAACTTAATGCCGTAGCTGTCCGGTTTAAAAGGCAGGTAACCTGTGTAACTGGTGTACTTGAAAGGCTGCCGGTTCAGTAACTGGTTATCGATGTAGATGTCGAAGTCAGGGGCATCCGGGGAACCATGATAGAGTGAAAAATATGTTGTCGGCGTTGGTTCAGGCGTTTCCACGTCGTTGTCGAGGCACCCAGTCAGCGAAAATGAAATAACACTGAAAAGCAACAGAGTAACTTTGCCTGCAAATGATTTACTGAAAAGGCTGTGCATAAAAGAACTGAAAATAGAATGTTGTTGAATAGATGATTCGTAGCTGTCAAAAAGCGGGCACACGCTACAGGCAAGACCCGCAAGTGAGTCACCGGGTTGCAAGGTACGCGTTGTGGCGCAAATTTAAATTGGCGTAGAAAGATTCTTCCGGAAGCATGCTATACTTCCTACCTTTACCTGTTGCAGCCTGAGCGCTGCTTTTTGATGGTATGCCATACTTGTTTGGCGCAAATTAGATACGATGAATTACTTTTCACACAATCCCCTGAACCGCTTTGCAGAGATAAGGGCAGATGCTAGCCAAATAGCGCAACTGTGGGAGAATAACCGGGCGCGTGTGCTGGTGGTGCTGGATAACCTGAGCCTGCTCACCGCCGATGCAAAAGCCACAGCCATGCTTCCACGTGCTGCAGCAGCGGACTTGCTGCAGGCAGCGGTGGTGCGGGTATACCTGGGGTCGGAGGGGGAGGTGCCCTACTTTGCCCTTGGCTTTGCGAAGGAGCAGGAAAATGAAATAGCTGCATATCTTCCGAGTGGCCATGCCTGGCACGACCTGCGGCAGGTAGCACTGCAGCTTCCGAAGGAGCAGGGCGCGCTGCTGGCTTATGCGCGCGGCATGGTGCACTGGCACCTGCACCACCGCTATTGCGCCAACTGCGCCAGCCCCACCACCAGCGAGCAGGCGGGGCATGTGCGTTACTGTACTAACCCCGCCTGCAAACGGCATCACTTCCCGCGCACCGACACGGCTGTGATCGTGCTGATTTCAGAGGGCGATACGTGTTTGCTGGGGCGCCAGCAAGTATGGCCAGAGGGTCTATATGCGGTGGTGGCCGGTTTCCTGGAGCCGGGCGAGACGCTGGAGCAGGCGGTTGCCCGCGAGGCCATGGAGGAGACGGGCGTAACGCTGCAGCGCATTAGCTACCACTCCTCACAGCCCTGGCCTTTCCCGGGCTCCATCATGGTGGGCTTTGAGGCCCTTGCCGCTAACCGCACCATACAGGTAGACCACGTGGAAATGGAAGATGCGCGCTGGTTTACGCGGGACGAGATCGTAGCCGGTCTGCAGGACAACACCCTGCGCATGCCGCCCCAATTCTCCATTGCCTTCCGCCTCATCCGGGATTGGTTCAACGCTGCGGGCAAGTATAAACTGGAGGATCTGGTAGCGGCGGCATCTGCATAAAAAGAAACACAGTGCTATGGCATGCTGGCGTATAAAGTATAAATGCCCTGATTGCTGATCTGCCTACAGAGCATTTATACTTTATACTTGTTACGTACGTGCTAGTGCTGCACAGGGCAATCGCTTAGTAACTGCTCCACCTCCTCAAAAGTGTAGCGCTTGTTGTTGTTACCGTAATTGGTTTGGATGTAGTTGAGCAGGTTCGTGATCTGGTCCTCCCGCAAATCCACACCGGGCATTTCCTTGTTGTATTCTTTCCCGTTCACTACCATGGGGCCTGCTATGCCATGGCGGATAAGGCAGGGCAGCTGGTCGCGGTGGTTTTCGAGGTAATCAGCCTTGGCGATGGGCGGGATCAGGCCACGAAGGCCACTGCCATCCTCCAGGTGGCAGCTCTGGCACTGCTGCACGTAAAGGCGCTTGCCCTCATCCTGCTTTTCGGTGAAGCACTGAGTCAGGGTAGTCAGGGCAAAGGCCCCCAGGGCCAGCGCCGTCAGCCTATTTTTTCTCATTCTTTTTCTCGTTCAGCAGCACCTTGATATCCGCTATCAACCTGTCCACATCTTCGGCTTCGGTGCCGTTATAATTGCCCCGGATGTGGCGGTCGCCATCCACAAGTATAAAGTCGCCTCCGTGCGTAAACCCTCCTTCGGCGCCTGCGTCCTGCTGGGCGGCCACCAGGTATTGCGAAGCGATGTCGTAAATGCTGTCACGCTCGCCGGTTACCAGGTGCCATTTCTCTGTTTCGATGCCCAACCGGTCCGCATAGTCGCGGAGTACGGCTACTGTGTCATGCTGAGGGTCGATGGAGTGGGAGAGGAGCACCACCTGCGGGTTGTCTTTGTAGGTTTCGTACACGCGCAGCATCTGGCTCTTCATTTTAGGGCAGATGCTCGGGCAGGAGGTGAAGAAGAAATCCGACACATAAATCTTACCGGCCACCGTTTCCTCGGTTACCCGTTGGCTGTCCTGGTTGATGAAGGCGAAGGCAGGCACCTGGTGGTAAATAGTGTCGGTTACCGTCTGGCCGTTTACCGTACGCTCCACGGCTTCGCGCTCCCCGTAAATAGGAAGCGTTTTGTTTTCGGCAGCGCCACTGCCGCAGCTGTAAAACATGGAGGAGACCAGCGCCATCGCAGCGACGCCAAGGCCATGCCTTAAGCTAAACTTATTTCGGTTGTTCATACTTCTGGGCGGTTATATGGGCAGCCTGTATGGTGCTGTCCATTAGTGTTTGTACGCGTTCAATCTTAACCAGCTCCTGCTGCAGGTAGGTCATAGCCTCGGTGTGCTGCAGCGAGTCCGGCGCTTCGTACTGGCGCATCCACTGCATCATCTCCTCATCAGCTTTGTTCAGCGAATTGATTTCTTGCTGCAGCACCAGCAGGTCGGTGCTATCGGCCTGTTGCGTCTGCAGCGTATCGTGCAGCGAGCGCAGCTGGCGGCGGAGCTTAATAATGTCTCCCATCTTCTCCATAGCTGTATCGTGGATGGCCAGTACCTGTGTTTCCAGCGTGGCCTTCACATCGGCAGTCTCTGTCGCATCGGTGTTACAGGCAAACAGCAGCGCAAGGGGCAAGTATAAAAGCAGGAGATATTTTTTCATGGGTCACTTCTGATATAAAAGGATTTGCAGGGCAAAAAAGTTTAGTTTCCCTGTGGCAAAGCCGCGCACCTGTACCTTAAAGTTACCGGTACTTGCTTTATATCACGGGGCTTCTGTCGCGGAATAGCGGCCATGGCAAAACTCCTGCAAAGGTATGGCTACCCACTGGCAAGAACAAGTATAAACACCAGCTGTTTCGGTGCGAAGGGAGTATGGCAATTTAACGTGCCGCTACAGCAAACTATACCCGGCGGTCGTACACTTTCTGCTCCTTTGTTTGAGTGAACCCGATCTTCTGATAGAACTGGTGCGTTTCGAGGCGCAGCGTGTTTGTCCTGACCCTGACATTGCGCACGTTATGCGTTTGCGCCCATGCAATTGCATTCTGAACCAATAGCTTTCCGGTTCCTGCGCCTCTGATGTTCGCGTCTACTACCAGCCCTCCAATCTCCACAAAAGCAGCGGACTCCAGGCGCGTGGCGTAAAAAGCGTGCACCCATCCAACGACAAGATCATCGGAAACAGCAACGAACACAGCATCCGTTTTGCTGTCGGCAAGCACTTTGAGCCGTGCCGCCGTCTCAGACACGGTGGCTTCGTAGCCCAACTGCTTTGAGAGGCTGCAGATAGCGTTTGCGTCTATTGGGGCGGCGTTTCGTACCGTAATGTTCATGATTCTTGACAGATTACAGGTTGTCCTCCACTTGCAGGCCCAGCACGTTAGCCAATGCCTTTGCCACCTTCATGGCCTCTTTTTTACTTTCTGTATGGATCACGTAGTCAGGGGTGGCTTCTGCAGAAAAAAGCGCAATACTGTAAACGGTGATGGTGCGCCGCATGGTGGGGGAAATACCGTTTGGGATGTTCTGCGTGGTAGAAGTTGCGGCAGAGAGGCGAAGCTTTTTTAAGTCCGGCAGCGTTTTCCATTCTCCTGATTTGTAGCCTAGGATGGAAATGAATTCCCGGATGCTGCGCCGCTTTCTGTTTATTTGGATGCCGTAATACGTGAAACGCAGGGAAAGCCCCAGTAGCAACGCCACACCACTGATCACCATAGTCCTAACCTCGGCGCCCTCCTGCTCTAAAAACAGCGGACTAAGCCACACAAATACACCGATAGCCACAAATAGGAACCAAAAGTTGCTGGCGCCCCCAAAGACGTACCGGGTCCTTCGCTCGTATCGGTTTTTGGGGCTCTTCATGGCTGGTGCTGCTTGGTTTGTTTAAATGCTTCGTCTACTTACGCAATACGGTGGAGCTGGACAAGTACCTCCCCAAACTATCATGGCAGGAACTGAAAATTTAATGAATAATGATAAGCAGGTGCTTAACGAGGGGCTGTGTTTTCAATGCTTTTCTAAAAATAAAAGGTCTGACCGTAGCCAGACCTCGTAAATTATTTTCTTTCCCATACTTATGCGGGTACGGTAATATCAGAGTGTAGCGCCTGGGCTACCTGCTGGTACTGGCCCTCTGAAAGATGATCCCTTAGAAAGCTCATCACATCCTGAAAGGCGTAGAAGGCGTGATCCAGAGTGGGGAAGTCGGCTTCCTCGGCACCCGAATCCTTACTGCGGATATACTCCAGCCACTCGTCCTCGTGCCGGATGCGCACAGGCTCGTGCATAGTGAAACCATCGAAATAAATCCCTTTCCAGATAATGGGCATCTGTGCCGCCAGGTGAATGGCTTCGGCGTGCTGAATGCGGTCTCGGATGGCGTGGAGCACCGCCCTGAATATACGCGCAGCCTTTTGCTCGTCTTCTATCCCCAGGTAGGTGCACACCTTGTGCAGCCAGGTCTTGGAGTCTTTCAAATAATTCTCAAAATTCATTGCCATAGCTTGTCTTCATTTAAGGTGGAACATATACTATAAGCAACGATGAGATGGGACGAGGGTTTACCGCTTTGCCAAGTAGGAAGGAGGAAGAGGGAAAGGAGGTACTAGTACGGAATCAGATTGGCGGTCTTGCGTAATCTAGCCCCCTGGCTCCTTCTGGTCTAAGGAGGGGAGTTTTACCCCTCCCCAGCCCTCCCCTAAAAACAGGGGAGGGAGTTTGGCTGAAGCTCCGTCAGCCGTGGCTATCTGACTGATTCCAGTCCTTGGGTGGGGGTAGGGGCCCTCGAAAAGAGCGCCTTTGGAGTTTTTCGGTCCCGCTGGAGGCGGGATTGCAAAGCGAAGTGAGCAAAGAAAAGCTCCCAGCGCGATGCCCAAGGACGAGGCCCCGCTCACATAGGCCCCCTACCCCAGCCGTGAGCGCTCCAAAGGTAGAAGTGAAGCAATAGGTATTCGGGAGCTGGAGGGTCAGCAGCAGCCTGAAAGGATAGCTTGATTCAAGTTACAGAATGCTGTGGCTATGCAAGTATGGCTGCAGCAGTCGACGGCACAAGCGGACGCTTGCGCCACTACCACACAAGAACCACTAGAAACCTGCTTAAACTGCCGCTGCTCCTGCAGAGCTGGCATACTTTTAGATATACAGCTATTATATATTCAAAACCTCAAAACTATGAAAAGAGCACATCAGGGACTTTGGGCTGCACTATTCGCAGTAAGCCTATTAAGCAGTTGCAGCGTGGAAAAAGAGCAGCAGGAGGACGATTACCTGCAGGTAATTGGTGAAGCGGAGATGCCGATGGATGAAGCCGGCTACCGGCTTAACCTGTCCTACAACGGCCCGATGCACATCCGGCATAAGTTTGCCGCCTGGGCTGACTCCCTGGCAAAGGAACTGCCAGGTATGGCCCTCATCAACGAGAGTGTTTACATGAACTACATGCCGGAGGAAATCGGAAAGCAGAAGCTGCGGCCGGACATGTTCCAGACCAGTGTTTCTTACAATGTGACGGTGCCGGACAGCGCCACGTACGGCCGCATTGTGCGGGACGCGCTGGCTCACCAGTTTCCGTTTAACCTGAACGTGAGCGGCACCTTTGTGGAGGAGGCCAAACGGGGGCAGTTGCAGCAGGAACTCATGGCCCAGGCACTGGAAAACGCAAAGGCAAAGCTGAACAGTTTAAGTGGGGGAGCAGGTGCTTACAAAATCGTAGGCATAGAGGAGCTCGATAGTAACCAACCGTACGGCCCCGAATATTACGATTTCAACCGCAAGATGGTCTCCAGGGTAAAAGTGAAGGCGAGGCTGAACGCTGAGGAGGATTAAACTTGTATTACAGTTTCGATTGCAGCGAGCCGCAACCAATGCGGCTTTTTGCATTTGATGCCCTGCCTGCAGTACACCGGTGCGGCGCTGGTGCTGCTGTCCGTGAAGGTGATGATCCTGAGGAAAGCTTTTTTGTATTTTTTGTAGCTGTTAATTAGCGATTTAGGCACTATCGGGCGTGTTATTTTGTTCAAATATAGTAGCTTATACTTACCCCATGCAGGCCCCGCCAAAACCACCCGTTGGATGCGTGCGACACAGGCCTCAAAAGTATAGCTTAAATTAAATTAAAGTGGTAACTTTACCTATTCAATATAGCCCATAACACGCAATGAGTGACGTAAAAGAAGTAGCAAAAGCTAACGATTATTCAGCAAATAGCATTCAGGTACTGGAAGGTCTCGAAGCGGTTCGTAAGCGCCCAGCCATGTACATTGGCGATATCGGTATAAAGGGCCTGCACCACCTGGTGTGGGAAGTAGTGGATAACTCCATTGACGAAGCCCTTGCCGGCCATTGCGACGAGATATCGGTTACCATTAACACAGATAATTCCATCACCGTGTCTGACAACGGCCGCGGTATTCCTACAGATTTTCACACCAAAGAAGGCCGCTCTGCCCTGGAGGTGGTAATGACGGTGCTGCACGCCGGTGGTAAGTTTGATAAAGACACCTACAAAGTATCGGGTGGATTGCACGGTGTGGGGGTGTCCTGCGTGAACGCCCTTTCCACGGACCTGCACGTAACGGTACACCGCAACGGCAAAGTATACGAGCAGCATTATAACATCGGCGTTCCGGCTTTCCCGGTGCGTGAGATCGGCGAAACCGACAGGACAGGTACTACGGTTCGTTTTCAGCCGGATGCCTCTATCTTCACTACCACCGAGTATAAGTACGACACCATCGCCAGCCGCCTGCGCGAGCTGTCGTTCCTGAACAAGGGCATCCGCATTAACCTGCAGGACCTGCGCGAGATGAACGATGACGGACAGCCACTTTCGGTTTCCTTCCTGTCAGAAGGTGGTTTGAAGGAGTTTGTGGCTTACCTGGATGAAACCCGCGAGACACTGATTCCCGAGCCAATCCACGTGGAGAGCGAGAAAAACGGCGTGCCAGTGGAGATCGCGTTGCAATACAACACATCATATACCGAGAATATTTTCTCGTATGTAAACAACATCAACACCATTGAGGGTGGTACGCACGTGGCTGGTTTCCGCCGCGCCCTTACCCGTACCCTGAAAGCCTACGCTGATAAGTCAGGTATGCTGGACAAGGTGAAGATTGACATTGCCGGCGATGACTTCCGCGAAGGATTGACTGCCGTAATCTCTGTGAAAGTGCAGGAGCCGCAGTTCGAGGGCCAGACCAAGACAAAGCTAGGTAACTCTGAGGTATCCGGTGCCGTGGATACGGCCGTTGGCGAGATGCTGAACACTTACCTGGAGGAGCATCCGAAGGAAGCCCGCATTATTGTGCAGAAAGTTATACTTGCCGCACAGGCTCGTTTTGCCGCGCGCAAAGCGCGTGAGATGGTGCAGCGTAAGAGCGTACTATCCAGCACCAGCTTGCCTGGTAAACTGGCCGACTGCTCTGACAGCAACCCTGAGAACTGCGAGATATACCTGGTGGAGGGTGACTCAGCCGGTGGATCTGCCAAGCAGGGGCGCGATCGTAAGTTCCAGGCTATCCTGCCGCTTCGTGGTAAGATTTTGAACGTGGAAAAGGCGCAGGAGCACCGCATCTACGAGAACGAGGAAATCAAGAATATGATTACCGCGCTTGGTGTAAGCTTCGGTACGCCGGAGGATGACAAGGCGCTGAACATGATCAAGCTGCGTTACCACAAGGTAATCATTATGACGGATGCGGACGTCGACGGTTCTCACATCCGTACCCTGATCCTGACCTTCTTCTTCCGCTACATGAAAGAGCTGATCGAGAAAGGCTACGTATACATTGCCCTGCCGCCGCTTTACCTCGTGAAGAAAGGCAAGGAGGAACGCTACTGCTGGACCGAGCAGGACCGTGTGGATGCTATACAGGAGCTAGGCAAAGGCAAGGAAGACAGCGTTGGCGTGCAGCGTTACAAAGGTCTTGGCGAGATGAACCCGGAGCAGCTCTGGAGCACCACCATGGACCCGAACACCCGCAGCCTGAAGCGCGTGGACATTGAGTCAGCCGCCGAGGCCGACCACCTGTTCTCGATGCTGATGGGCGATGAGGTAGGCCCGCGCCGCGACTTTATCGAGCGCAACGCCAAGTATGCACGTGTAGACGTATAACATTTGCAGCATAGAATTACCAAAGAAGGCCAGCTAGTGTAGCTGGCCTTTTTAATTGGTGCCTGCTTAATCGTTTTGCCGCAGTTCAGGCAACACAACTCCCTCGCCTCTTGGGGAGAGGGTTGAGGCGAGGGGGTTACGCATACTTCAGCAGCACCCTTATGCTTCATTTATACATGCTGAAGCCTGTAACTACTTCTCTGGCACAAACAGTTATCCCTAATTATGAAGAAAGGTTTTTGTGCCCTGTGTTACACAAAGTTACATTCGATAGCTATGAAAATATATTTCTAGAATATATAGGAAATGTCGGAGCAGTATTTACCTTTGTAGTGTACTATGTAACTAATACACTAGCCAAGTGAGGGTATGATACAAATCGACAATCTTAGTTTTGGGTATCCAGGAAAAAAGACGCTGTTCCAGAACCTACAGCTCTCGCTTCACAAAGGGCACATTTACGGCTTGCTGGGCAAGAATGGCGCCGGTAAGTCCACGCTGCTGAAGAACATGGTGGGCCTGGGTTTCCCGACCGAGGGGAGATGCCTGGTAAACGGGCAGAATGCCTCGAGTAGAACCGTTGAGCTCCTGCAGGACCTGTACTTCCTGCCGGAGGAGATTTACCTGCCTTCCCAAACCTTGGCGAAATACGCCCGGACAACTGCCTGCTTCTATCCTAGGTTCAGCGATACAGACTTTAACCATTACCTGGGCGAGTTTGGTGTTTCGCGCGAGGAAGTGCTGCCGGAGATGTCTTTTGGGCAACAGAAAAAGGCTTTGATTGCCTTTGCCCTGGCCACCAATACAAGTCTTTTGGTGATGGACGAGCCAACCAACGGCCTGGACATCCCCTCTAAAGTGCAGTTCCGCCGCATTATTGCCTCGGCGCTTACCGAAGACCGTTGCATGATCATCTCAACGCACCAGGTGCGCGACCTGGACAGCCTGATTGATACGCTGGTGGTGCTCCACAACCAGGAGATTGTGCTGAACCAGGAGCTGGAAGCCATCGCTGATAAGCTCACATTTACGACGCTTTCTTCCACTCAGGGAATGGATGTGCTCTACGCCGAGAATTCAGTGAAAGGCAAGCACGTGATTATGCCCAATACAGCCGGCACTTACAGCAGGGTAGACATGGAGCTGCTCTTCAATGCGATCATCAATGGTGATAAATCTATACTAACATTCCTGAACAGACCTGTATATGCAAAACAAGTTTAGCTTTCGCCGCTTCAGCATGTTGTTTCAGAAGCATACTTCTGAATACCTCTCTGGCTACCTGATGGCGGTGGTGGTGTTGCTGGGCGTGCTGATTTTGTTCCTGGGCGGTGCTGCCTATCTAGATAGTGCGCCTTTGTCAGAGAACCTGCAGGCGCTTGTGTTTGCCCTCTTGTTCTTTGGGTTCGGTTTTATATTTACGAGTGGCGTGTTTGCCAGCCTTGGCGATAAGAACAAAGCTATCTCATTTCTTACCTTGCCCGCTTCGCACTTCGAGAAGTACCTGGTCGGGTGGATCTATTCCTTCCTGTTTTTCTCGCTGGTGTACGTGGCCTGCTTTTACCTGGTGGCTGCCGTCGTGCTTCGTATGGATACGAACCCGGGGCAGGAGTCAGACCTGCTCGACATGTTCACGGGGGATAGAAGGATGTACATGTCCTTTGTGTTTTATGCGCTGCTGCACGGGCTGGCCATTTTTGGAAGCGCCTTTTTCAAAAAAGGGCATTTCATCAAATCAGCCTTTGCCTTTGTTGTCATCATGCTCCTCATCATTTTACTTAATGAGCAGGTGATGCAGCTGGTATGGAGCCGCGATTTGAAGGGGGCTGTGCCGTTTAGCGACATCACCTTCCTGGAGAACCAGGAACTAATGCGAATCGCACCTCCTGAGGGGCTGCAGAGTCTCGCATATGGCATACCTGTGGTGTTGGCAGTACTTTTCTGGGCGGCGGCTTACAGCCTGCTGAAAGAGAAGCAAGTTTAAAAGAAAGAAACGTATGGAGTTTAGAAGCAACGAGGCTATTTACTTGCAGATAGCAGCCTATGTCAGCGAGAATATCCTGCTGGGTAAATGGGCGCCCGAAGATAAAATACCGTCGGTGCGGGAGCTGGCTGTGGAGTTGGAGGTAAACCCCAATACAGTAATGCGCACCTACGAATTCCTGCAAAACCAGGAAGTGATCTACAACAAGCGGGGCATCGGATTTTTTGTGGCGCCCACAGGCCCGAAGAAGATTATCGCTTACCGCAAAGAGACTTTCCTGCAGCAGGACCTGCCCGAATTCTTCCGCAATATTTTTCTGCTGGAGATTGGCCTGGAGGAGATCCAGGAGAAGTATGAGCAATTTGTATCCACAAACTACGAACTGAAAAACTAAGCCACCATGAAAGCGAGTAGCAAATTTGTACTGACAGCGGTGCTGTTTTTTGTCGCCACCGCAGTGGCCTACAACACTGTGCTCACGGCCGAGTACAGAAAAGGAGAATACAAAGATCCCTACCTGAACTACAGCGACCTGAACCTGAAGGGCTTCACCGATGTTGCCATTAGCGGCGCCCATAACATGCGCTTTAAGGTGATACAGGGCGAACACAAGGTGTATGTGCACAAGAACGCCGCAGCGTATGTGCAGGTAAAGCAGGATGGCAATCGTTTAATAGTGCGTACAGTGTTGCCGGAGAAGGTAAATTACCAGAGTAACATATACCAAGTGGTGATTGCTGTGCCTGAGCTGAAAAGTCTGCAAACGGACGCTGCCTATACGTCCAACGGCGAAGAGGTGATAATCGATAATGCTATGGAGCTTTTTACAGGGTACAGCGGCGTAAGCGTGGTATTAGAAGACCTGGAGGTAGACAGCCTGAGCCTAACACAGGACCACGGCAGCAAAGTTACCCTGAAGAACAACAGGATCAATGCGTTGCATGCTACTGTTGGCATGAAAAGTAACAGCTACTCCATACTTGAGCTCTACAGCAGCAACAAAATAGCGAATGCTGACTTGCAGATCCAAAACAGAAGCGAGCTGGTGATGCAGGATCTGCGCATTCCGAACCTGAACTACACCTTCTCAGAGCGTGCGAAGGCCACGATGACGGGCGCTTCTTTGGCCTCTGTTTTAAAGAAATAACTATTACAAATACAGCCTGCCTGGTACAACTTAAGATTATGAAAAAAAGCACAAAAATGCTCGGATTGGCGGTTCTCCCGCTATTGGTTGCAGGTATGGTTTTCCAGGCCGTACTTCCTCCGACCACAGCGGGAGTGCCCTCAACAGGAAGCGAGCTGCAAGCGGGAGAGGGGCAGTTGGCGGCTTTCTGGCACGAAACGGTGAAGCAGCTCACCGTGGTGGTGGCCCTGCCACAGTACCAGTTTCTGGAAGAAGAGGAGCAGGCTTCGGAAGACACGCCGCTGGTGTCTACTTCCGGATTGCTGCAACTATTGGAGATGGTTTTGTAAGCAGTGGTTTAAGTAAAAAGAGCTGCCGACGCAGTTTCATTGGTCATCTATCAAGTATAACCACACCAGCGTATTACGCGCGGGGGATGCGGCAGGTAACACGGCTGCATCCCCCGCTGCCGTTTAGAAGCTCCCGAAAATCAAGCCGTAAATAAATTTTAAGCGTAATATGAAGGAATAGCTATACTTTCTCCTTAAATTATGGGTTTAGAAGTATAGCCGGCGTCGGCACATCTCCTGTGCCTTTTTGCCCCTGATAATACACGAAAACATGCTGATTAATAAGGTTTCTGACCAGATAAAGAGAAGTAAGTATATTAGCCGCGACCTTAGCTGGATGCGCTTTAATTACCGGGTACTGGACCAGGCCCGCGATACGAACAAATGCCTTTTCGACCGCCTCAAGTTCCTGGCTATCACCTCATCCAACCTCGATGAGTTCTTCATGATCCGGGTGGGCAGTTTGTACAACTACATCGATTACGGCAAAGAGCGCCTCGACTACTCGGGGCTGCGCGAGCTGCCGTTCCGAAAGAAGCTGCTCGATTACGCGCACCGCTTCGTCAATGACCAGTACCTCACGTTCAACAACGAGCTGAAGCCGCTTTTCGCCGCCAACGGCTGTGACATTCTGAAGCCAGCCGAACTGACCGAGATAGAGCAGAAAAAGGTGGATTCGTATTTTAAGAACACCATCTACCCGATGCTCACACCCATGGTGTTCGACAATTACCATGGCTTCCCGCTGCTGATGAACCAGCTGCTGACCTTCGGTGTGGTAACGCGCACCACCGACGAGGGAAAGCCGCAGGATCGCGTGACCTTTGTGCAGATTCCGCAGAACCTAACCCGTTTCTACGAGATCAACCGCAAGGACAAGATCATTTTCGTGCCGATTGAGGACATCGTGCGCTGGAAGATCAAAAAACTGTTCCGCAACGTGGAGATTGTGTCGGTGAACCTGTTCCGCATTACCCGAAACGGCGATTATACGCTGGAGGAATCAGACGACCTGGAGGCGGATTTTGTGCAGGAGATAAAATCGAAGCTGAAGACGCGCAAGAAGGGGCGCGTGGTGCGCCTGGAGGTGGAGCGGAACCCGTCGCAGTTTATGATGCGCATTCTGAAGGAGCGCTGGACAATTGACAATGCGAACGTGTTCACCATCAACAGCCTGATCGACCTGCGCAGCTTGTGGCAGATCATCAACCACCGCCACTTCAGGGACAGGGGCTTTAAGCAGCCTTCTTCTATCCCACCGCGAAGCCTGCCCAACGACGGCGTGGATCTTTTTGAGTACCTGAAGGAGCACGACGTACTGCTGCATCACCCTTACAACAGCATGGAGCCGGTGGTGAATTTGCTGGAGCGTGCCGCCGAAGACCCGTCTGTGCTGGGCATCAAGCAAACCATCTACCGCCTAGCGGACCAGAGCCGGGTGACGGCAGCCTTACTAAAGGCAGCCGAGAACGGCAAGCACGTGTCGGTGCTGTTTGAGGTGAAGGCGCGCTTTGACGAGGAGCGGAACATAAAGGAGGGGGAGCGTTTGGAGAAAGCCGGATGTTTTGTGATTTATGGCATCAGCAAGTATAAAACGCACACCAAAATGCTGATGATCATCCGGAAGGAAGGGGAGAAGGTGACGCGCTATGTGCACATCGGCAGCGGTAACTATAACGAGTCCACCGCCCGCCTCTATACCGACGTGAGCCTGCTGACTACGAATGAAATTTATGCCCACGACGTATCGGAGTTCTTTAACGTAATTACCGGCCACTCGCGCCCCAACGATTACAAGTACCTGATGACCTCGCCCAAGAATATGCGCAACCAGCTGATTGAGCTGATCCGGCATGAGGCGCGTAACGCAAAGAAAGGACTGAAAAGCGGCATTGTGATCAAAATAAACTCGCTGGAAGACAGGGAGGTGATCGATGAGTTCTACAAAGCTTCGAAAGCAGGTGTGCCGATCAAGCTGATCGTGCGCGGCATCTGCTGCCTGCGTCCGGGGCGGGAGGATCTGAGCGAGAACATCACTGTGAAAAGCATTGTGGGGGAATACCTGGAGCACGCGCGCCTGTACTACTTCCATAACAACGGGGCGCCCAAAGTATACAGCGGCAGCGCCGACTGCATGGTGCGCAGCTTCGACCGCCGCATAGAGGCCCTCTTCCTGATCACGAACGAGGAGCTTAAAAACGAGGCTATCCGTATTCTGCACTACAACCTGGAGGACAATCAGAACTCTTACACTATGCGCGAAGACGGCACCTACATCAAGCGCCGTAACAGCGCCAACGAAGTGGCCGTGGACCTGCACAAGCTATTCTACAGCAAGAACAGCGTTGTAGAGGAAGTGGTAGAGTTGTTTCAAAGTCCGAAGGAGATCCATCAATAAAAAAGGCCGGAGCAGTTTCAACTGCTCCGGCCTTTTTTTAACCGCTCTGGGAAGTATAATAGCCAAATATAAGGGCAGCCTTGAATGGTATTTAATCTCATTGAGATAATCCGACACCCCTCATGGTACTGTCGTCGAGATGACAAGTGGGGGAATGCATCCAATTTTGGCTCAAGTGCCAAAGTATAGCCTGCTTATAATTCGCTGGCTGCTGCATTTGCCCCTGTAGGGCAGTGTAGTCAGAAACTCCACTTTCACGCTACGTCACGAATCTAAAAATTCGCGGCAGATATTAAATTGTAATTAGAGGCTTTTGCTGCAAGTATGGCGAATTGCCTTACAAATGAAAAGCCCTTTGGAAGAGGCAGGTTGAATGTAGCGAGTTATACTTGGCAGTCTTTAGCTGATCGTTGTAATAACGAAACGTTCGGGGTGATGCTGCTCGTACAGAGCGTGCAGCATGCCGTCTTTCAGGCCCACGTTTGGCACGATCATACTTTCCAGCTTCGCCCACTTCATGGCAGAGAGGTAGATCTCAGCGGCCGGCACAATTACGTCGGCGCGATCTGGGTTGAGTAGCAGGTCGGTGATGCGCTCGTGCATGCTCATGTTGTTCAGGCGGGCAGCTACTTCCTCTATCTGCTTTCGATAAATGGGTTTGCCGGTTATCTTGCCTGCCAGTTCAAAAATTTTGTTGATGTTGCCGCCGGTACCGATGGCCCGCGAGAGGTGGTACTTTTTAGAATTATCCTCGATCCAGCTTTTCATCCTTTCCCAGAGTACCACCGAGTCCTGGCCCTGCATGTGGCGGATAGAGCCCTGTTCAAACGACTGCGACGCCATTTTCTCACGGTTCACATAGATGTTAAACTCGGTGCTGCCACCACCCACGTCGATGTGGAGGTAGTTGCGCTCATCCAAAAAACTGAAAATAACCTTGTTGATCAGGTAAGCCTCCGTTTCGCCGTCGATCACCTGAATGTCGAAACCAGTCTCCCGCCGCACGCACTCCAGAATATCCGGTGCGTTCAGGGCAGAGCGCATGGCAGAAGTAGCGCAGATCATGTAGTGATTTACCTCGTGCACATCGAGTAGCAGCTGGAATGCCTTCAGCAGCTTGACGAACTTGTGTACCTTGCCTTCGCTGATATAGCCGTTGTTGAACACATCCTCCCCAAAACGGATGGGATAACGCACATATTCAACTTTTTTAAAGATTACGTTTCCGTTCTGGTTCAGTACGCTGGAGATCTGGCATCTCACTGCGTTAGACCCAATGTCAATAGCAGCTAACTTCAAATTTTGCAGTGTTTTGTTTCGTGTTAATGTAAATATAGCTAATTAATCAGAATGAGGAAGCAGAAACGGGCAAGGGAATAGCCGCAAGCTGAACACAGAGTGTGCAAATTTTTTAGCGCACGCTCACTTCATCCACGGAATTGATCCACCCCAGCTGTCCCGATGCATCGCGCACGAACGCATAATTGTTGTAGCGCCCAAGTATGGCTATACTTGCTCCGGCGCTTAGCTGTTGCATGGCGGCAGCCGCTGGATGGGCATCCTCCAACAGGTCAGTTGCTGCGGTTAGCTGCTCCTGCCTCACAGGCCTGGTAGCGGGCTCTGTTATGCTGCTCGCAATGTAAGCTTCGGCGCCGGTTGGCAACAGCACCCGGTACCAGTTTGCGGTGCCCCCGGTAACCAGCAGGGGCGTGTGCCGGGGCAGCTCCTGGTACACAGCTGATTTTGTACTTGGCTGCAGCCGCACATTCCCGCTCTTTGCTGCTACCCGAACCCAGTTGCCTAGCAGCGCAGTATCCAGTTGTACTGGCTGCAGTTTAGAGGCTGATTGGTGCACGTAGGGGTAGGGGTTTGTGGCGCCCTGGCCATAACGGTAAATGCCGAAGTGCAGGTGCGGTCCTGTTCCTTTGGCGTTACCCGTATTGCCGATCAGGCCGATGGTGTCACCCGCCTGCACGCGTTGCCCCGTCTGCACGAGTTGGCTGTCGAGGTGCGCATAGTATAAGCTCTGCCGGCGGGCAGGGTCTGTAAGCCAGATAACCTTACCGCCACGCGGGGTGGTGCTAACACGGCTGACGACACCGGCGGTGGCGGCAATGGCCGGTGCCCCGCGCCTGGCGAAAACATCAATACCCTCGTGCCGTCTCACCCCGGCATCGCGCGGGTCGCCCCAGATGCTGGCGATGTTCCGGCTGCTCTTATCGGCCACCGGGAAAGCGAGCGTGGGCTCAGATTGAATGGTGAGGGTATACTGGCCGCTGCGCAGCAGCTCCGGCTGCACCCGAAGGATATGCTGCTGGTCATTTCTTACTTCGTAAGATAGGGTAGCTGTGCTGGAGTCGGCGGCTGCGACATGGGTGGCGTTCCCACCACCGGCCTCAAACAGATCCAGGAACACATCCAGTTGCTCCCGCGCCTTTAGCTCCAGGTTCACGATCAGGCGCTGCCCCCGCTGCCCCTCAATCCTGTACCCGAGGGCCCGGGGCTTGTCTGCGGCAAAATAACCCGTTTCTTTGAAGGGCAGGGTTACCGTGATGGAATCCTGCAGCGCCTCCTGGGCTTCCTGCAGCCACTGCTGCCCCAGGGCGGTTTCGTGCAGCTTGGCATCTCTAAGTTTAGCCGCATACTTTTCGTGGGGCGTCTGGTTTTTGAACACACCGCGTAGCGTCTGCTCTTTGCCGCAACCGGCAAGTATAAGCAGTGGCAAAATGTAAATTATGTAGTTGATGAAGTTGCTTCGTCGCATTCCCATAGAATTGTGCTGCAAGTATACTATGGCTTGTATAACAGTTAATTACTTAAAATGATGCCTTTTGTTCTTAATTTATACTTCAACTGTCAGCGGATAGAGGCAATTGAGGCAGTTGTATTAAACGAAGGTGGCCGCGGCACGTAAACAGAAGGGAATCAAAGGGACAGTAAGATGAGAAAGCCAAAATGGAGAAGTATGCGCCGTAAATTAAGCCGCAGCCTGTTGCCGTTGTTCGCACCGCTCGTGCTTACGCCGCTGGCAACACCTGCCAACACAGGCGCATCGATGCCTGCTCCGAGCAATAGTCAGCTCAAAAAGAAGATGGCCACTATTAAACTCCTGAAGTTTAACCAGGTAGCATATAACCTGTATGCGCACATGAAGCTGCAGGATAGCGGGATGAACTTTGAGGTGTTTGACAAAGCGCTAACGGGCTACTACAACATGAAACGAAACGGTGAGATAGCTGATAAGCCCTACATCACCATAGTAGACTTTACCAAATCATCTAACACCAAAAGGCTGTGGGTGGTGGATGTGGAGAAGAAAGAGCTTCTTTATAATACCTACGTATCGCATGGGCGAAACTCGGGGCAGGAGTTTGCCGAGACTTTCTCGAACGAGAACAAATCGTTTATGAGCAGCATCGGCTTCTACGTAACTGAGAACACCTACTATGGCAAGCACGGCCTGTCGCTGAAGCTGGAGGGATTGGATAAAGGCTTTAATACCAACGCCAAAGACCGCAGCATTGTAATGCATGGGGCCGAGTATGCCACCGAAGAATTTATAGCGCAGGCAGGTCGTTTGGGCCGAAGCCTCGGTTGCCCGGCCATTCCGATGGAGGACCATGAGGAGATTATCGGGAAAGTTAAGGGCGGTACAGCCATGTACGTGCACGCGGCTTATGACGAATACACATCCCAGTACCTCGACCACATGACGGCCATGGCAGAGCTTGTGAATGAGAATAACGAAAACAAGAAGGACGTACTCCCGGTAAGTCAGGGTTAAAATACACGCCACTTGATGCCGCACCCAATAGCTTGTGCCTGTTGCTCTGGCACGACCTGCCCGGCAAGCAGCGCATCCAAGGCTGCTGCCACGTCTTTGCCCGTGGCTTGTTGGGCGTTGCCTGGCCTGGAGTCGTCGAACTGGCCGTGGTAGGCGAGGTTTAGGTTGCCATCATACACGAAAAACTCAGGTGTGCATTCGGCGCCGTACGTACGCGCCACCTGCTGTGTTTGATCGTAGAGGTAGGGGAACGGAAGCTGCACGCGTTGGGCCAGCTCTTTCATCTGCTGCGGTCCGTCCTCCGGGTATTGGTTGACGTCGTTGGAGTTGATAGCCACAAACGTTACCCCCTGCGCTTTGTACTTGTTGGCCAGTTGCACCAGTGCCGGCAGTATGTGCTGCACGTAGGGACAGTGGTTGCAGATAAACATAAGCACCGTTGCCTGCTGCGAGGCGACATCCCCCAGCGAAACGAGTTTGTCAGAAACAGTATCCAGAAGGGCGAAGTTGTGTGCTTTGGTGCCAAGAGCTACCTGTGTTGCTTGCTGTGCCATGGGTTTACGCTGTTAGGAGGTGAATTGCTACGAGACTATCAGTAACTAAGATAAGCTTTTACCGGAAGATAACAAACAGGTGGCGTGGTTTGTGGTGGAGACAAGTTCCGTTTCACGGCATGTACACACGTCTAATAAATTTCCGCCCGCGGCTCGTTATTCCATCACATAGGCATAAGGGTAAAGCAGTACGCGCCAGGTTTGGCCGCCATCCATGGTTTTGTATAACACCTGACCGCCGGAGGCAATGCCACGAAGTTCATCTACAAACTGAATGTTCTGCAAAGCGAAGGGAGTTGGTATGTTCGATGCGAATGTCCAGTTCTTCCCACCGTCAGCAGACTTGTAAAGTGAGTTTGCCGCCAGCGCGAAACCTGTTTCCTCCCCAAGGAAATGCAGGTCATCAATGCTCCTGTTTTGGAACTGGCTGATGATGTTTTGCCAGGATTGGCCCAGGTTGTCGGTGAAATACACCTTCTCCTGGCTCTGGACGATGACGTTTGTTTTGCTGATCATGAACAGCCGTGTCATGCGCTTACTATCGTCAAGCAAAACAGGCGCTGTCCAGGTTAATCCCCCATCATTCGTAAAGCTAACGTAGGCATTGTCGTAGTTATCCCACCTGTTTGAGGAGTAGGCTACTGTTTGCCTGCTCATCAGAAAGCCACCCATTTCGGCATCAAAAAAATCAACTACTCCGTAAGCCGCGTTCTCATAGGAGTGCAACTTTATACTTTCTCCTGTTTTTGGGTTAAGCTGAAACAAGCTTATCTCAGGCTTTCTAACCAAGTAGGGAAGGTTGTCATCCGGCCAGCGCTGGTAGATTATAATAGCCCTGTCTTCACTAAAGAGCGCACCTCTGTCACTCCAGTTAAAATACGCTTGTGGTTTTTCAACTGCTATGTCGGACTCAAAAACATAGGATTCCCAGGATCTGCCATAGTTGCGGGACACCAGCATATTTGAAAACCTCTTATCCGATTGGTGCACATAGGAATAGGCTACCAAAGTATTGGGACCGAAAAATTTAAACACGGCCGCTTCGCCCGGAAGCTGCGGCAGCTGCCCGAGCGTCTGAAAAGACTTAAAATCGTTTTCTGTGTAGAAGCTATGGTTGCTGCCTACCCCAATAATTTTGCCATCGGCTGTTAAAAACGGATCTAGTTGATTACTGGATATCAGCAAGCCAATTTCTGGATTCACAAGTGGCTTAACCTCTACTTTTCCTATAAGCGATGTTTCTTTGTCGCCGCAGGAAAGTATTGTGAGACAAAGGAATAGTAGTACTGGGTATCTCATTATCTTAGCAAGTAGGCGTAGCCGAGGGATATGGTAAGGGAGTTGAAGTTGAAAGACTGCTTTGGATTGATGATAAATCCCTGCTCCATTGCCTCGTTTAGTATATCAGGGTTCACGCTCAGGCTTGGACTGAAGAACTCATGATCAACCTTGAAGTACACATGCTCCATACTTGCCATCAGGCCTACAGTGGTAGAAAAAGCCTTTCCCTTAAAAAGATCACCTGAAGTTGCCGTCGTCGACGTGTTGGTAATGGGGTTGAAGTTGTGTGTTTCAGAATAGTAGTTTGACAACCAGTTGTGGTCCAGCCTTACCAAAGGAGAAACACGAAATTCATTTTTTCGAAGCAGTACATATTGCAACTCTACACCTGCTTTCCAGGTTCTGATGTGCTCCGTGACAGAATTGACTTCCTCGATTTCTTTGTAAAACCATTTCAATCCTGCGGTTGGTTTGATGTAGAACCTGTCAGCCACCACAGCTACGGACGGGCCAATGCTGGCGCTCAACCCCAGAACAAATATTTCTTTTAAATCCTTGTTGGTGGGCAAGGCTGCTCCGAAGTCGGCTTCAATTTTAAATTTGTGTTGGCTTTGTGCGGCTTTGCCTGAGAGCAAAAATGCGAGCAAAAGTACTGTGCTTATTTTACGATACATCTGTAATCGTTTCTTTTTTGTATTGGCTAAAAGGGGAGTGGTGTTGCTACCGTTTAGCATTTGGCAGCTGTATTGGCAATTAGCAGGATGTGGAATTTAGTCGCAAAAGTAAAGTCTGGTTTAATAGGAATATTCCGCTCAATATAAAATGCTGTAGTTGATCCAGCCAACACATAAGTATGGATGATCCGAATTTATTCTCGCTTCGATTTTTAGCCAATATGGGGTTCTTAGCTATTGCATACTTTTTTAAGTTCCTGCCCCTAAGCAACCTGTTTAAAGTTTTCCGCGAGGGAAGAACGTTGAAAGTATAGGTGCTGAATCCGGCTTAAATATAGGGAAAGGAATTTATATAGCGTGTTACTTCTTTCCCGAACGCAAAAAAGTATGACCCATGCCTGAGCCATACTTTCGTGAAAACTATACTTGCCCCTACGGCCGTTTACCTACCGTACAAGTTAGCTAATTGCTGCAGCTCTTTGATGTGCTCTTTACTGAACTGCTTTGGCTGCAGGCGCCACTCCCAGTTACCCGATCCGGTGGAGGGTTTGTTCATGATGCCTTCCTTACCGAGCCCCAGCACGTCCTGCACGGGCACCACCGCCAGCTGCGAAACGGACATATACGCCAGCCACACCATCACCTTTGCCGCGTTTTCATCTGTCAGGTCGTGGTAGCTGTACCGGCTGAAGAGTTTTTTATCCTTGGCAGGCGCTTTTTCGAACCAGGCGCGCACGGTGCTGTTGTCGTGGGTGCCGGTGTACACGATGCTGTTGCGGGTGTGGTTGTGCGGCATAAATGAGCTTTCAAAAGCATGCTCATCCCCCACAAAGGCAAACAGCAACACAATCATGCCTGGCAGGTCGAAGTCATGAATGAGATCGCGCACCGGTTGGTCTATGTCGCCGAGGTCCTCGGCCACGATCGGCATCTCCGGGTACTTCTGCTGCACAAGACCAAGTATCTCCTTTCCTGGTGATTCTTTCCACTTGCCGTTCTCGGCGGTTTCGTCTTTTGCCGGCACCTCCCAATAGGCCGAGAAGGCCCGGAAGTGGTCGAGGCGCAGAATGCCGAACAGCCGCAGGTTGTGGTCGATGCGGTCGATCCACCAGTCATACTCCTGTTTTGCCATGGCTTTCCAGTCGTATACCGGTGTTCCCCAGAGCTGACCTGTTTCGCTGAAGAAATCTGGCGGCACTCCTGAAACTGAAGTAGGCATCCCCTCATCGTCCAGCTTGAAGAGGTGCGGATGGCTCCATACATCTGCGCTATCGTGGCTCACGTAAAAAGGCATGTCCCCGAAAAAGGTAATGTCCTTGCTATTGCAATAGCTTTTGAGCTTTTCCCACTGGCGGTAAAAGATGAACTGCATAAACATCTCAAACTCCACCTGCTCGCTAAGCTCCTCAGCCAGTTCCTTTACCGCCTGCTTTTCGCGGCGCTTTATCTCCTTGGGCCATTCCACCCAACTCTTGTGCTCGAAGTTTTTCTTGAAAGCCACAAAGTTGGCAAAGTCCTGCAGCCACAGCTTCTGCTCTTTCTGAAATTCTGTAAAATCTTTCCAAAGCCCATCCGGAAGCTCATCGCTGAAGTACTGGTAGGCCTTTTGCAGCAGAGCGATTTTATACTTGCTCACCTTTGCAAAATCTACACGGGCATCATCAAACTCCTCTTCATGCTTCAGGTCCTGCTTGTGCAGAAGCCCTTCCTCTACCAGCAGTTCCGGGCTCACGAGCAGCGGGTTGCCAGCAAAGGCCGAGTGGCTACTGTAAGGCGAGTTGCCGGAGCCGATCTCGGTAGGATTTAGCGGCAAAATCTGCCAGTAGCGTTGCCCCGCCTCCTGCAGTTGGTCAGCAAACTTGTAGGCCTCGGGGCCGAGGTCGCCAATGCCGAAGCGGGAGGGAAGGGAGGTAATGTGGAGCAGAATGCCTGCACTGCGTTTCTTTATAATCATACGTTTTTGGCTGTTAATAATGCGACAGGGAATGTTTTGAATATGGCTGCAGCGGATAAAGAGTCGGTGGCGTTCACTTCGCCCTTGCCCAGCACAGGCTGCCATACTTGCGGCGCAAAATCCGGTAGTTGAATAGAAGTATCGCCCCACACTTCCTCGCCCAATGGAAGTTCATGGCTACTCACTAAACTCACCAGCAGCAGCGGCACGGCTACCAGCACCCACTGCCCCTCATGGTGACGGGCAAAGGCCAGCAGGTGGTCTTTTTTGGCTCCCTGCACCTGCAGCGGAATATAATCTCCCTTGTCGAAAACGGTTTGTAACTCTCTTCTGGTGGTCAGGGCTTTGTGCAGCAGGTAAAGCTTTACGCGTGCGTCTTCCGGGTGCTGCAACAGCTCCTCATGCAACTGCGCTATGTCCTGTTGCTCCTGCTGCTTCAGTTGTTTCAGGTAACGGTGGCGCTGGTCATAATCCACGGGGCGGCGGTTGTCCGGGTCCACCAGGCTTAGGTCCCAGAACTCGGTGCCCTGGTAGATATCCGGTACGCCGGGGCTGGTAATCTTCAGCAGGCTCTGGCAAAGCGAATAGATCCAGCCATAGTGGGCCAGCTTCAGGAAAAACGGCTGGAACGAGTGCATAAAGTCTTCGTCCTGCTGCAGCAGTTGGTGCACCAGGCCTTTCATGGCCTGCTCATACGTCTCGTTTGGCGCCGACCAATCGGTGTTTACCTTTGCCTCGCGCAGCGCCTTCTCGAGGTACTCCTGCACGCGCTGAATCAGGCTTTCATCCACCTCGCCTCCCATCGGCAACACCCCGATCAGGGTCTGCAGCAGGAAGTATAAATCGTTGCGGGTAGGCTCTGTGGTATACTTCTTCGTGATCTCCAGCCACTGCTGCACATGCTGGTCCCACTCCTGGGCCACCTCGCTTAGTACGTTCAGGCGCATGCGGGCACCCTCGCCACGTTTGGTATCGTGGGTGGCGGTGGCGTTGATGGAGTGCGGGTAGGTGCGCTGCCGGTACAGCATCCGCTCATGGTACTCGTCATCCTCCAAATGGAAAATGTCCGGGCTGTTGCCCACCTCGTTCAGCGAGATCAGGCGGTTGTAGTTGTAAAAGCTGGTATCTTCCACACCCTTGGCGGCCAGCGGACCCGTGAACTGCTGGCTGCGCATCACAAAGTACAGCTTGTTTCGCTTCGACTCGTCAGTGTCTTCGGGCGTAACAGTGAAGAGCGTGTGCAGGTGATTCAGTTGCTCCTCCAGCCCCGGCGCCTTTTTGTGGGCCTCGGCAAAGGCCTCGTCCACCACGTGCATTTCGTGTTTGGAGAGCGGCAGGCGGTTGCCGTAAATGCAGTAAATTGGCCAGGCAGTCAGCAGTGTCGCCAGCGCTTTGCGCCAGGTGTCCTTTGGCTCCAGCGGGATGAGCTTGCGCTCCTGCAGCAGGCGAAGCAGGTTTTCAAGTTCGCCCTGCATGTAATTCGTCAGGATAAACATTTTCTTGTCATACACCAGCTGCTCATAGTTGGTCGGTGCATTCGGAATCAGCCGGCGGTAAATTTCGGTGAGTTGGCGCCGGCCCTTACCGGAAGTATAGAGGTTGCTCACCCAGGCCAGGAAATCGTACCCGCTGTTTCCCTGTATTGGCCAGCGCTCCGGCAGTTGCTCTTCGCCCTCCAGAATCTTTTCCACCACCAGGTACTGCTCGGGCCCCACCAGCTGGCGCAGACGCTTGAGGTAGGTGGTAGGGTCAAACAGGCCATCCACGTGGTCGACGCGCAGGCCTTGCAACATACCCTGCTCGCACAGCTGCTTGATGAACTGGTGGTACTGCTCAAACACCTCAGGGTGCTCCATACTAAGGCAGATCAGATCATTCACCGTAAAGAAGCGGCGGAAGTTGATCACCTTCTCTGTTTCCTGCCAGTGGCAAAGTATAAAGTGCTGCCGGTTGAGTAGTTTTTGCAGCTTTTCCTGCTCCTGATTTTTATCTGCTAACAGCTGTTCCAGCGCTTGCCGCACAGCCGCAGTTTTGTAGACTTTCTTTTTGAAGTTGCTCCAGGCTGCCGGGCTAATTGTTTTCTCTTCCTCGAACAGCGTGAGTTCCCTTAGCAACTGCTCCGCCTGCGGTGTTACCTCAGGGTTTCCGGAGTTTTGCAGCGCCTCCTGCAGCAGAAAGCGGTAACTGCCTACGCTCAAAGGATAGCCGCTTTCATAGTAGAAAACGCTGATGCCCTGCTCACTGATTTTTACTTCCAGCTGTTTGTTTTCCAGTACCTTGTCCAGCGGGTCACCGAGGAAAGGCACCATCACCTGCCCGTTAAAATCGGGGTGGCTAAAGTCGATATCGAAGAAGGTATAAAAGTGCGACTGCGGTCCTTTTTCCAGCACATCCATGAGCCACACGTTGTTGGGGTGATAAGCCATGTGGTTGGGCACAATGTCCTGAAGCCAGCCCATGTTCAGGTTTTTCAGCTCCCGCGCTATCTCCTGCAGCTCTTCCTTCGTTCCTATCTCAGGGCTGATCTCGTAGGCGGCCGTAACGTCGTAGCCGTGCTCGCTGCCGGGACGGGCACTGAAAAAAGGGGCCGAGTATACGGTGCTCACACCCAGTTCATGCAAGTAGGGGACGATCTGGCGAATATCGCTCAGCTTGAAATTGGGGTTTGTCTGCACCCGGTAAGTGGCCGATGGTATATAGGTCATATTAAACTTTCAGGTTGAGGTTGTTGTAAAGCTTTTCAAATTTCGCGCACCAGGCTACTGCTTTGCTGTCTCCTTGTTCAGCCTGCTGCCGCATGATCTCGTAGCTGTCCTGCTGCATCCGGAAAGCAATGTTCTGGGCCTGCCAATAGTCTGTTTCCAACTTCGAGCCATCCATTACCTCCAGCAGCCGGATCAGCAGGTCAATCGTCTCGGTTTTCTGAGGTTGCTCCTGCACTTCCTTCATCAGCAGGTCCACGCGCTGGGTCAGGGCAAACTCCAGCGAAGTATAGCTAAGGCGCACCTTCATGCGTTTTACCTCGGCCAGCAGGCGCTTTATCTCCTGCGGGTCCGGTTTCTCCGATTCAAACTCCCGCAGCAGGCGCGTGTTCACGATATAGTCTACGGTTGTTTGCAGCGGGCGTGGCAGCTTTATGCCATAAGTTTTAATAGCCGAGATGAGCGGGTAGTTGTTGTCGTATACTTGCTGGAAATCGCTTTCCACGCTTTCCATCGTCTGCGCCAGCACTTGGTCCAGTATCTTCTTCTGATCATCCTTGAACAAGTGCCAGAACGAGTAATTGTGCGACTCAAAGTGCTTGTCGAGCAGCATAATTACCTCGCTCACGTTCCCGCGATCGAAGGCAGTCTGCAGTTCAGTGCGCAACTCCTCGTAATCCTGCTCGCTCATAAACTCACGCACGCCGCCAAACAGCTGGTGGTCGCCGAGGTGCAGCACCCCAAACGTAATGGTGACTTCCTCCCAGGTGATTTTGGATTTGATTCGTGCGCGGCCCACTGCCAGCCGCTGCCGTCCTGCCTGCAGGTAATCGTAGGCCTCGGAGGTGGCCGTGAAGCTGTACAGGTCGAAGGTTTCGCGGTAGTCCTCAAATACCGAGGAAACGGCGTAATGCGCCCCCACGCGCAACAGGTCGATGATGGCAGGTTGTACCTGCCGCATGTAGGCGTAGCAAGCATCACCTTCTTCCGGAACGTTGCTCTTTGCCTTGCTGAGCAGCAGCAGGAATTCTGACTCCAGTTCCTGCCCACTAAGCTCCTGGGCCAGTTGCAGCGTACGGGCCGCGTAGAAAATATCCTGCACCGTTTCGATGCCTGTCACTTCATCAAAAAACCAGCCGCAGCTGGTGTAGATAAGCAGCGTGTGGTACTGCATTTCCAGCAGCTTCAGGAAGCGCACCTGCTCTGCCTGGCTCAGCTCGCGCGTGGTGTGGCTACGGATAAAAGCAGCAACATTCTCCTCGCTTCGGTCCATCACCACCTGGATGTAGTCGTTGCGGGTCTTCCATGGATCGGCTGTTAGCTTTTGCATTTCCTGCTCAAAGAGCGGTGCCACAGTATCCCGCAGCCAGTCAAAGGCATCACGCAAGGGGCCGCGCCAGGCTTGGTTCCAGTCGGGGTGGCCGCCGGTGTTACAGCCGCAATCGCTGCGCCAGCGCTCCACGCCATGGGCGCAGCTCCAGGAGCTCTCCTCTATAATCTGCGCCTCATACTGCGGCGGGTGCTTTTCCATAAACTCGCCGTATACCGTAATCCGGGCAAGCTCCTCCTCTGTGATGTAGTCCAGCGCAAAGGAAAGCGCCATCTCCCCGAAGCGGTGGTGGTGGCCGTAGGTTTCGCCGTCGGTGGCGATGTGCATGAGCTGCGGGTCTTTCTGTGCCTCATCAAAATTGTTCACAAGCCGTTTGGCAAACTGATCTCCGTGCTCCAGCAGCCGCTCAAAAGCAATGCCCTGCGACACGGGACCGTCATAGAAAAACAGCACGATTTCCCGCCCCGAAGGAAGCTTGCACACGTATGGCCGGCGCGGGTTTATCTTGGCGCCAGTGGCATCGTGCCACTCTTTCTCCCCGATTTTCCTAAAAGCCTTGGCCTGGTAAGGGGAGAGGACCGTGAACTTAATGCCGTGCTCTGCCAATACCTCCAGACTCGCGGTGTCGGCGGCGGTTTCAGCCAGCCACATGCCTTCCGGCATACGCCCAAAGCGCTTCTGAAAATCGCGGATACCCCAGATTACCTGCGTCTGCTTGTCACGCTCGTTTGCCAGCGGCATGATGATGTGGTTGTACACCTGCGCCATGGCAGAGCCGTGGCCTGAGAAACGCTTCATGCTCTGCTTGTCCGCTTCAAGTATGGCCTGGTAAGTTTCAGGGTCTTTCTTCTGCATCCACTCCAGCAGGGTAGGGCCAAAGTTAAAGCTGATGTAGCTGTAGTTGTTGATGATATCGACGATGTTGCCATTCGCGTTGAGTATGCGCGAGGCCGAGTTGCGGGCGTAGCACTCATCTGATATCCGCTCATTCCAGTCGTGGTAAGGCGAGGCAGATTCTTGCAGTTCCACTTCGTTTAACCAGGGGTTTTCGCGTGGGGGCTGGTAAAAGTGCCCGTGTATACAGATGTGTTTCGTCATTTATTTCTGATGTTCAAGTATGATAACGCTGCCAGCCGGCAGGTTTACTGAGGCGCCTGCTTCCAGTGTCTGCTGGGTTTCTGCGCCCGGTCCTCCCCACTTTTCGTCGGCAGAGTGGAGCAGGATTTTCCAGCTTCCGTTGGCCTCTGAAAACAGCGTTGTTTCCTGTGGTTGATTACTTATGTTAAACAGGCAGTAGAGTGATGGTTCCTGCCCGATGTGCAGCAGGTGCAACACCAACTGCTCCTCCTCCAACTGTACCTTCATGTTCGGCTTGTCGGGTTTGGCCAGGGCAGGGGCGGTTTTGCGCAGGCGGATGAGCTCCTTATAAAACTCCCTCAGCTTTTTTTGCTGCGTGTCTGAAGTATAACCGCGCTGCAGCTTGGACCTGTTGAAGGTATCCTCGCTCTGCGGGTCCGGCGCCTCGCCTTTGGAGGCGAAGTAGGCAAACTCCTCTTTACGGCCTTTGCGCACCGCCTCCACCAACTCCTCATCCGTATGGCTCACAAAGTATAAAAACGGGTTTTTCTCACCGTACTCTTCGCCCATAAACAGCATCGGCACATACGGCGAAAGCAGCACAAGGCCAGCAATCGGCTTCAGCATCTCAAACGAAACCAACTCCGTCAGGCGCTCGCCGAGCATGCGGTTGCCTACCTGGTCGTGATTTTGGGAGCCTATTACAAACTGCTTCGCAGGGTTAGCCGTAGCGTCGGTGCCGAGTGTTTTTTTGCGGTGCTCGGAGTAAAGGCCATTGTACACAAACGTGTGCTCCAGCGCTTTTTGCAACTGCTCTGGTTTGCCGTAGTCCTCAAAATAACCTTCTTTTTCGCCGGTTACCAGCGTATGAATGGCGTGGTGGTAGTCATCAAACCACTGCGCATCGATACCATAACCGCCTTGCTCAATTGGGTTGATGAGGCGCACATCGCTCTGGTCACTCTCGGCGATCAGCAAGTAGGAGCGGCCTTCCTGCTCCTCCAGTTGGGTTACGTGCTCGCGCAGCTCCTGCAGAAAGTGCTTGGCACCGGTGTCGTAAATGGCGTGTACCGCATCCAGGCGCAAGGCATCAATGTGATAGTCGCGCAGCCACATCAGGGCGTTCTGGAAAAAGTAGTTGCGCACGTGGTCGGAGTGGGCATCGTCGAAGTTCAGCGCGTTGCCCCAGGGCGTGTTATACTTGTTCGTGAAGTAGGGGCCAAAGTCGTTCAGGTAATTTCCCTCCGGGCCCATGTGGTTGTACACCACATCTAGCACCACCGAAATTTCCTGCGCATGGCAAGCATCCACAAGCTTCTTCAAGCCATCTGGTCCGCCGTAGGAGTTTTGTGCCGCAAAGGGATAAACCCCGTCGTAGCCCCAGTTGCGTTCGCCCGGGAACTGGGCAATGGGCATGAGCTCAATGGCGGTGATGCCCAGTTCCTTCAGCTCCGGCAGTTGTTTGATCACGCCTTCAAAAGTGCCTTCCTCTGTGAAAGTACCAACGTGCAGCTCGTATATGATCAGCTGCTCCAGCGGCAGGCCTTTCCATTGCTGGTCGGTCCAGTTAAAGCTTGTCTGGTCTACCACGGCAGACGCCTTGTGCGGTCCATCGGGTTGGTAGCGCGAGGCCGGGTCAGGGCGGTGTGTGTCAGGACTTAATACATACGTATAACGCGTGCCGGGCGTGGCCATTTCACTAAGGCCGGTCCAGTAGCCAAAGGCTTCACGCTGCAGCGGAACCTGTATGGGCTCGGGCTTGTCTAGCTGCACTTCCACCTTCTCTGCCTCTGGTGCCCAAACCGTGAAAACTGTTCCCTTGCCAGGGGTATAATTAGCTCCAATATCTCTTAGAATAGCCATAAAATGCATGGTTTTTAGTAGCACGTATTAACTGGCTTTCTGGGTATTAGGTTGTGCATTTTTAGTTAAGCCAAAGGTTTTTTGCGGCAGAAAAATGGTACATTGGCTATACCTGGAGGCCGTCTTACGTAAGGTATAACGTATTCTAGAATATAGACTGAAACATATTAATCTAGTATAAGTACCTACAACGACTAAAGCAGAAACAATCTTGATGGAACAACTCGAAGGAAAAAAGCGGATTATCATAGAAAGTGTAAAGCCTGAAATCGATTGCGGCAGGCACCCGGCCAAACGCGTGGTGGGGGAGGAGTTTACCGTAACGGCAGATGTATTTGCCGACGGGCATGACGAGGTGAAAGCGCGGCTCCTGTACCGCCACACACGCAAAAGGAAATGGGAGGCAGTGCCGATGGAGTTTCTGGGCAATGATCGCTGGCAAGCCACGTTCACGCCTGAGTCGATGGGGCTGCACGAATACACCATTGAAGGGTGGGTGGATCACTTCTACACCTGGCAGAAAGGCCTGAAGAAGAAGTTTGAAGCCGGACAGGATATCACGGTAGAACTGCAGATCGGTGCGCAACTCATGGACCAGTCGGCGGAGCAAGCGAAGCCGGGGCAGCAAAAGCGCCTGCGCAAGTGGGCCGAGCAACTGCGCAACAGCCAGTCGCATGCGGCGGATGTGGCTTTTGCCACGGGCACCGAGGTGAGCGACCTGATGAACGCCTGCTGCGAGAAAGAGAATGTCACCACCTATGATAAAATCCTGAGGCTGGACGTAGAGCGGCAAAAAGCCTTGTTCAGCGCCTGGTACGAGTTCTTCCCACGCTCGGCCGCCCAGGAAGCCGGCCGCCACGGTACGTTTCAGGACTGTGTCCGCTTGCTGCCCCGCATCGCTGAAATGGGATTCGATACCATTTACCTGCCACCCATCCACCCAATCGGGTATGCTTACCGAAAGGGCAAGAACAACTCCGTAACAGCCGAGCCGGGCGAACCAGGTTCTCCATGGGCCATTGGCTCTGAGGTTGGAGGGCACGATGCCATACTTCCTGAGCTGGGGACTCTGGATGACTTTCGCCACCTGGTGCACCAGGCGCGGGAGCAGGGAATTGAGATCGCGCTGGATTTTGCCATCCAGTGCTCACAGGACCATCCCTACGTAAAAGACCACCCGCAGTGGTTTAAGTGGCGCCCCGACGGAACAGTACAGTATGCTGAGAATCCGCCTAAGAAATACCAGGATGTGCTGCCGGTAAACTTCGAGACAGAAGACTGGCAGAACCTTTGGCGCGAACTGCACCGGGTGCTGCTGCACTGGATAAACCAGGGCGTGTACGTGTTCCGGGTAGACAATCCGCACACCAAAGCCTTCGGTTTTTGGGAGTGGGTGATTGCCGAGATCCGCAGAGACTTTCCGCAGGTGATTTTCCTGGCAGAGGCCTTTACCCGCCCACGTGTGATGGAGCGCCTGGCCAAGATTGGCTTCACGCAATCGTACACCTATTACACCTGGCGCAACACGGCCGAGGAACTGGAGGAGTACATGACGCAGCTCACCAAAACGGACATGCGCGAGTACTTCCGCCCGAACTTCTGGCCGAACACGCCGGATATTTTACCGTACGCTTTACAGGAGGGCGGCGAGCCGGCACATATCACACGCCTGGTGATGGCGGCAACGCTCTCGTCCAACTACGGCCTGTACGGCCCCGTGTATGAGTTTGGCATTAATCAGCCAATGCCCGGCAAGGAGGAGTACTATGATTCCGAGAAGTATGAGGTGAAGCACTGGGATTGGGGCAGGCTCACCAAAATTCGTGAGGTGATCACGCTTATCAACCGCATCCGCAAAGTAAACCCGGCCCTGCAAACTACCTGGAACATCGCCTTCGGCAATGCGGATAACCCGGCCCTGGTTTGCTATGCCAAGTGGAGCAGCGACTACCGCAACAAGATTCTGGTGGTGGCCAACCTGGACCCGCACAACACACAGAGTGGCTGGGTACAGGTACCACTAAACGAGTTGAAAATTCCACAGGACCAGCAGTACCTGGTGCACGACCTGCTCACTGAGCGCAAGTATACCTGGACCGGCGAGTGGAATTATGTGGAGCTGCGGCCGCATGAAATGCCGGTGCACGTGTTCCGCGTGGAAGAAGCCTCGGCGGGCATGGGCCACGATAATTTAGACGATAACTGGTTACCAAACGACCATCAATCCAACCAATAAATAACCCTATTGACCACACATATGGCAGACGATAAATTCGAGTTTGACGATAACATACACTGGTACAAAGACGCCATCATCTACGAGCTGCACATCAAGGCTTTCAATGATGGAAATGGCGACGGCATCGGCGATTTCAAGGGCCTGATGCAAAAGCTGGATTACCTCGAGGATTTAGGTGTAACGGCCATCTGGCTGCTGCCCTTTTACCCTTCACCCCTGAAAGACGACGGCTACGACATTGCCGACTACCTGAGCATTAACCCATCTTATGGCGACATGCAGGACTTTAAGGCCTTTGTGCGGGCGGCGCACAAGCGCGGCCTGAAGGTGATCACGGAACTTGTTATCAACCACACCTCCGACCAGCACCCCTGGTTTCAGCGTGCCCGCACAGCCAAGCCAGGTTCTAAGTTCCGCGACTGGTATGTATGGACAGACGATCCGACTAAGTATAAGGATGTCCGCATCATCTTTACCGACACTGAGCAGAGCAACTGGAGCTGGGACCCCGTGGCCAAGCAGTACTACTGGCACCGCTTTTTCTCGCACCAGCCCGATTTGAACTACGACAATCCTGCTGTGCAGAAGGAAGTGTTTAAGGTGCTGGATTATTGGTTTGACTTGGGTGTGGATGGCTTCCGCCTGGATGCCGTGCCATACTTGTTTGAGCGCGAAGGCACCAACGGCGAGAACCTGCCCGAAACGCACGACTTTTTGAAGCAGCTGCGCGCCCACGTGGACAACAAGCATAAAGGCAAATTGCTGCTGGCCGAAGCTAACATGTGGCCTGAGGAATCCGCCTCATACTTTGGTGACGGCGACGAGTGCCACATGAACTACCACTTCCCGGTGATGCCGCGTTTGTTCATGTCGCTGAAGATGGAGGACCGTTACCCGATCATCGACATCTTTAACCAGACGCCTGCCATACCTGAGAGCTGCCAATGGGCTATGTTCCTGCGCAACCACGATGAGCTGACACTCGAAATGGTGACAGACGAGGAGCGGGACTACATGTATAAAGTGTACACGAAAGACCCACAGGCCCGCATTAACCTGGGCATCCGTCACCGCCTGGCCCCGCTGCTGGGCAACGACCGCGCCAAGATTGAGCTCATGAACGTGCTGCTCTTCTCGATGCGTGGTACGCCGGTGGTGTACTATGGTGATGAGATCGGCATGGGCGACAACTACTACCTTGGCGACCGCGATGGCGTGCGTACCCCGATGCAGTGGAACGACAACCGCAACGCCGGCTTCTCTGAGGCCAACCCGCAGAAACTATACTTGCCGGTCATCATCGACCCTGAGTACAAGTATGAATCGGTGAACGTGGACACGCAGAACCACAATGCCAACTCGCTGCTCTGGTGGATGCGCCGCATCATTAACATGCGCAAGCGCTACAAAGCCTTTGGCCGTGGCGAGATGAAGTTCCTGAACCCAAGCAACTCTAAAGTGCTGGCCTTTATCCGCGAGTATGAGGACGAGACGATATTGGTGATCGCCAACCTTTCGCGCTTCCCGGAAGCCGTAGAGCTGGACCTGCACGATTACAAGGGATCAATTCCGATGGAGGTGTTCAGCAAGAACAAATTCCCATCCATCAAAGACGAGCCCTACCTGTTCACCATCGGGGGGCACGGTTACTACTGGATGGAGCTTCGTCCGCAGGAGGTGCCAAAGGGCGCAGACGGCGATCAGTCGAAGCCAGCCATGAAGCTGCCAAGCCTGAAGCAGCAGCTGGACACCCGCACCCTGCGTGAGCTGGAAAGCAAAGTGCTGCCGCAGTACATCTGGCAGCGCCGCTGGTTTGGCGGAAAGGCCCGCACCATGCAGCGTATGCAGGTGGTGCGCAGCATGCCGTTACCACTAAGCAAAACCGGAGCCGCCCTACTGTTTGTGGAGGTAAGCTACAACGAAGGTCTGCCTGAGCTGTACCAGTTGCCGGTTGCCTTTGCCACGGGTGAGCAGGAGGAGGAGCTGCGCAGCGGCAGCCCAAATAGCGTGATCGCCCGCGTTTCCATCGATAGCAAAGAGGGTATTCTGTACGATGCGCTGTATGACGAGGAATTCCGCCAGATGCTGTTGCAACTGATGGTGAAGAAAAAGCGCCTACGCCAAGATGAGGCCGAGCTAGTAGGCCTAAGCGACAAGAACGTGGCATCAGCCCTGCGTAAAGCGGAGGGACCAGCCACTTCCAAAATACTCTCTGCCGAGCAAAGCAACACGTCGATTGTTTACGATGGCTCGCTGTTCATGAAAGTATACCGCAAACTCGACAGGGCCATCAACCCTGATGTAGAGGTGGTGCGCATGCTAACCGAGCAGGTTGGTTTTGAGAACACGCCGCGTTACCTGGGGTCGGTGGAGCAGCAGGAGCCAGGCAAGCAGCCGATGGTGCTGATGATGCTGCAGGAGCTCGTGCCGAATCAGGGTGATGCCTGGAGCTATATCGGCGACTCGTTGAAGCGCCTGTATGAGCGCATCCTGACGCAAACTGACCGGGTTAAAACCAAGGCCGCCGCGGGTTCCTTTGCCCATCCGCTTACCTTCTCGGAAATTCCTGAGGAGGTGCAGCTACAGATTGGCGGTGCCCACGTGGAGCGGGTAGAGCTGTTGGGGCAGCGCACGGCAGAAATGCACCTGGCGCTGGGCTCCATCACCAACGACAAGGAGTTTACGCCTGAGGAGTTCTCGCTGCACTACCAGCGCTCTGTCTACTCTTCGCTTACCTCGCTGGTGCGCAGTAACTTCGATAGCCTGCAGAAGCACCTGCCGAACCTGCCGGATAACGTGCGCGGGGAGGCAGAGGAAGTGCTGCAGATGCGCGGCGAGATTCTCGAAAGGCTGAAGATGATCTTCGCCCACAAGATTGACACGCAGAAAATCCGGACTCACGGCGATTACCACCTGGGTCAGGTGCTGTTTACCGGCAAGGACTTCTACATCATCGACTTTGAGGGCGAGCCGGCACGCTCTTTCAGTGAGCGCCGCCTGAAGCGCTCAGCCCTGCGCGATGTGGCCGGTATGATTCGCTCGTTCCACTATGCGGCCTACAATGGGCTGTTCCAGCAGGAGGGGCTGCGTCGTGAGGATGCTGAGTACCTGGAGAGTTGGGCGGAGCAGTGGTACCATTACGCCAGCGGCTTCTATATGCATGCGTACCTGGAAAAGACCAGGGGCACAGGCATCATACCGCCGAAAGAAGATGACTTCGAGACGCTCATCCATACTTTCCTGCTGGAGAAAGCAATTTATGAGCTGGGATACGAATTGAATAATCGTCCGGATTGGGTGCTCATCCCTATCAGAGGCATTAAGTACATCATGAAAAAGTATACAAATGGCTAAGAAGAAAGAAAGCACAACCACCGATATAAACGATATAGCGAAGAACGCAGCTGCTAACCCAACGAAGCCAAGAGCTACCCGCACCAAAAAGGAGCCAATGGCCGCAGAGGAGGCCAAGGCTGAAGCTACTGGTGAGACCCCTGCGAAGCGCACACGCCGGAAAGCAACGGATATACCCGCTGCCGAAGCAGGTTCCCCTGTGGTGGATGCGGGCGCTGGTGCAAAACCCGCCGCCAAGCGGGGCAGACCTAAGAAAACAGACGCTGGCACCGATGAACTCTCCATGCCCCTGGCATCGAGGGACGGTGTGCAGGAGTTGGCAAAGGTGAAGCCACGCGGCCGCAGCGGCGCTAAGAGTACAACGAAAGTAGTGGAGGAGCACCAGGATCTGGCGCCAGAGTTGCAGGACAGGCCGGTGTGGTATGCCACCCGCTTCTCTGATTTTGACATACACTTGTTTCGTGAGGGCAGGCATTACGCGCTCTACCTGAAACTGGGTTCGCACCCGATGGAGGTGAGCGGCCGCCAGGGTACTTACTTTGCCGTCTGGGCTCCCAATGCCGACCAGGTGTCGGTGATGGGAGAGTTCAACGGCTGGAGCCGCGACAACCACCAGCTGCATGTGCGCCTGGATGGCTCCGGCATCTGGGAGGGGTTTGTGCCTGGTGTGGATGCCGGCAGCATGTACAAGTACCACATCAAATCAAAGTATAACCTGTACCACGCTGAGAAAAGCGATCCCTTTGCTTTCCGCCGTGAAACGCCACCGCATACCGCCTCTGTCGTAAGCGACCTGAAGTATGAGTGGCAGGACCAGGCATGGATTGACAGGCGCAAGAACAAGGCGGGGCAGGCACAACCGATCAGTGTGTATGAACTGCACCTGGGCTCCTGGCGGCGCAAGCCAGAGGAGGACAACCGCCCACTCACGTACCGGGAACTGGCCGAGGAGTTGCCGGGCTACGTGAAGCACATGGGTTTTACGCACGTGGAGCTTATGCCCGTGATGCATCACCCGTTCAACGGCTCGTGGGGCTACCAGATTACCGGATACTTTGCCGCACACAGCCTTTTGGGCGATCCGGAAGACCTGATGTACCTGATCGACAAGCTGCACCAGCACGACATCGGGGTGATTATGGACTGGGTGCCTTCGCACTTTCCTTCTGATGAACATGGCCTTGCCTACTTTGACGGTACCCATCTGTTCGAGCACGCTGACCCGCGCAAGGGCTTCCACCCTGACTGGCAGAGTTATATCTTTAACTATGGCCGCAACGAAGTACGTTCGTTCCTCATCAGCAACGCGCTGTTCTGGCTGGACAAGTATCACGTGGACGGGCTGCGTGTGGATGCCGTGGCCTCGATGCTGTACCTGGACTATAGCCGCAAAGAAGGCGAGTGGATACCGAACGAGCATGGAGGGCGCGAGAATCTGGAGGCTATCTCCTTCCTGAAGGAGTTTAACCACGCGGTGCATGATAACTTCCCTGAGGTGCTCACCATTGCAGAGGAATCTACTGCCTGGCCAGCCGTAACGGGCCCTGTGGAGAACGGAGGCCTTGGCTTTAACATGAAGTGGATGATGGGCTGGATGCACGACACGCTGGACTACTTCTCGAAGGATCCGATCTACCGCCGCCACCACCAGGGAGAGATTACCTTCAGTATAATTTACGCCTTCTCAGAGCGCTTTATGCTGCCGCTCTCGCACGATGAAGTGGTGCACGGAAAGGGCTCCCTGATCAACAAAATGCCGGGCGACGAGTGGAACCGCTTTGCTAACCTGCGTGCCCTGTATGCCTACATGTATGCGCACCCGGGCACCAAGCTGATGTTTATGGGCGGCGATATAGCACAGGCAAGAGAGTGGAACCACGACAGCAGCCTGGATTGGCATCTGCTGGAGGACCGGTACCACCGCGGTGTGCAGGAAATTTTAGTGGAGCTGAACGCTATCTATAAGGCGGAACCGGCTATGTACCGGCACAGCTTTAGCCCCGAAGGCTTTGAGTGGGTTGATTACAACGATGCGCACAACTCAGTTCTCAGCTTCCTGCGCAAGGGAGACAGTCCAGACGATACGATGCTGGTAGTATGTAACTTCACTCCGGTGGTGCACGAGCACTATCGCCTGGGTGTACCACAGAGCGGCGATTGGGTGCAGGTATTTAACTCCGATGACAGCCGTTATGGCGGCAGTAACCAGCACAACGAAGGTGTTTTATCTTCTGTGCCCGAGCCATTCCATGGACAGCAGTACTCGATCACGCTTAAAATTCCGCCAATGGCCGTTGCTTATTTCAAGCTTCGCCCACAGTAAAGGATAAAGCTGCTCCCAGCGCAGCAGCAAGTATGATTCAAACAAAAGCCGCAGCAAGTATAAGCTATACTTGCTGCGGCTTTTTATGTGCTGAAACTAAGCTTGCAAAGGCAACTCTGGCGCAAGCGTCCGCTTGTGCTGACGTGCACGGATCAACCTACAGAGATCTAGTCAACTATACTTCTTTACTATTGTCATCTCGAACGCAGTGAGAGATCTATTCAGAATTCCAGATAGATTTCTCGCCCTGCTCGAAATGACAATAGCTTTGGTTTAATTCTTATTTGCTCTTCGGCACAAGCGGACGCTTGCGCTATACTGATTCTCATCCAATGCCATCCACAAACACATATCAAAGTATAAAGCATCAACTCAAGTATAAACCAAGAATCAGTGAATAGCTATTTCCCTTTTCGCAACGGGAAGTACTTACGGAACATGGTTTGCTCGTTTGGCTCGTTGTAAGTGGCCGTGACAGCCGAAACAGAGCGCACATCCTCGATAGAGTAGAAGGCCTGTGGGTTGTAATCCCGGATAATGCCGATGACTTCGTCGAGCTTCTTGCGTTTTACGATCAGGAACAGCAGGTTTACCTTGCCGCGCGTGCCCCGGGCATCAATGCAGGTAAGGCGGTAGCCACGACCTGATAGGCGTTCAATCAACTGATCAGCCGGCTCCACCGTGATCACGCGCACCACCATCTGCCCCAGCGCCAGCTTCTGCTCCACGCGCAGCCCCAGAAAGTTTCCCGTGGCAAATCCTCCGGCCCAGGCCAGGTAAGAAGCCACGTTACTCAGATTCTCCATTACCTGCGTGATGGCAACCAGCCAGATCAGCACCTCCAAAAAACCAAGTAAGGGGGCTATTACTTTATCGCCTTTGGAGATAAAAACAATACGCAGCGTGCCAAGTGTCACATCGCAGATGCGGGCCAGAAAAATAAGCGCAGGTATGATCACCCAGTTGACGAGTGTCGGGTCCAGTCCTTTAAATAAATCCATGAAACAGAAAGGGTCGGTGCATGTGGCAAAGTTAAGAAAGCTCTCCGAGCGGAGGGAGGTTTTGTCCTACAAATGCAGAACGGGTTTTGGGTAGCGCGTCCGGGTAATTCTTCTGGATGTAATCAATGAGCCCCTCCCGCACGTGGCAGCGCAGATCCCAGGCAACACCCGAGCTGTGGGCGCTCATCAGGGCACGCAGTTCCATGGTGCGCTCTTTCGAGTCCGTTACCTGCAGCACCGAAACACGCTTGTCCCACAGGTCCGTAGAAGCTAGTATACGGTTAAATTCCTTGCGCACGGGCTCCAACGGAAGGGTATAGTCGGTGTACAGGTATACTGTGGCGAGTATGTCTGAGCTGGTGCGCGTCCAGTTCTGGAAGGGCTTCTGAATAAAATAGTTGAGCGGCAGCACGAGCCGACGGTTATCCCACAGCTTCAGCACCACATAGGTCAGCGTAATTTCCTCCACGCGGCCAAACTCTCCCTCCACCACCAGCACATCGTCGAGCCGGATGGGTTGCGTGAAGGCAAGTTGCAAGCCGGCGAGTAGGTTGGCAATAGAGGTTTGTGCCGCAAAGCCGATCACAACACCAGCTACGCCGGCAGAGGTAAGCAGGCCGGTGCCCAGCTTCTGCACCGGCTCAAAGCTGAGTAGAATCAGGGCGGTGGCGATGAAAATAATGATCACCACCACAAGCTTGCGCATGAACTGCAGCTGCGTGATCAGGCGGCGCTCCCGTATGTTGTCCTCCTTCTGAATGGCATACTTGTGGCGCACCATATCGCGGGCAACATCCGTCAATTTTATCAGAATCCAGGCAAAAGCAATAATATCCAGTATTTCTATCAGTCGCCGCAGAAAGTACAGCGTATCGGGCTGGTAGGGCAGCGAAGGCAAGGCTATAGACAGAAACAACAGCGGAATGAAAAAAGACAGTGGCCTGCTCAGCCGCTGCGTCAGGGAGGTGAGCAGGTAAGGGTTCTCAAAGCGGTTGTAGAGGTTCAGTAGCTTAAATATCAGGAATTTAGCAATAAGCCCGGCCAGCAAGGCCGCCGCGATAATGCCCAGGCCGCCCAGGTGTATTTCGAACCGCTCGTACAGTGCCTGTAGTTTTTCCATAGGGTGAAATGGGTTTGATCAAAGTAGAGCTACTGCTTAAGGCTAGCAAAAGTTATCCTTAAGCGCCTCAGGAAAATCAGCACAAAAATTTATATGTTAATAGTTATTGTGCTATATTAGGGAACGTAGATGCCCCTTTTACGTAAGGAAAATTAGGTTAATGTGTATTAACCGCTTTAGATATACCGTACCGGCAGCTCTGTAGCTTATCATACTGCACCAAGAATTTCTGCTGCATGGAGCGCCGAGAAAATTACCACAAAGCATGGCAAAACTTATTATTGTTTCTAACAGACTACCAGTAAAACTGCAGGAGAAGGACGGAAAGCTGAGCTACCACGCCAGTGAGGGCGGACTGGCAACGGGTCTGGGTTCTTTCTACAAAAAGGATAATAACCTCTGGATAGGCTGGCCAGGCCTGGTGGTGACGGAGGATGAAAAGAAGGGCCGCATTGCAGACGACCTGAACAAGGAGAACATGCACCCGGTGTTCCTGACGGATACCGAGATAAAGGAGTTTTATGAAGGCTTCAGTAACGAAACGCTGTGGCCCACCTTCCATTACTTCAGCCAGTATGCCGTTTACAGCCAGCAGCTGTGGGAGACTTATGTGAAGGTAAACCAAAAGTTTTGCGAAGTGGTGCTGGAGCAGGCCGGTCCGGAAGACACCATCTGGGTGCACGACTACCAGTTGCTGCTGCTGCCAAGTATGCTCCGCGAGCGCCTGCCGGACAGCACGATCGGCTTCTTTCAGCACATCCCGTTCCCGAGCTATGAGGTGTTCCGCCTGCTGCCCTGGCGCAAAGAGCTACTGGAGGGCATGCTGGGCTCTGACCTGGTTGGCTTCCATACGTACGATGACATGCGCCACTTCCTGAGTTCTGTGAACCGGATTGTGGGCTACGGCAGTATGCACGGCTGGATTAACACGCCGAACCGCTCGCTGCTGGTTGACTCGTTCCCGATGGGTATCGACTATGAGAAGTATGCCGGCACGGCTGACACCGAGGAGGTGAAGAAGCGGGAGAGTCTTTACCGAAGCAACCTCAATGCCGAAAAGATCATCCTTTCCATCGACCGCCTGGACTACTCCAAAGGTATTGCCCAGCGCCTGGAGGCATTCGATAAGTTCCTGGCCAAGTATCCGGAATTCCATAAAAAGGTAACGCTGCTGATGCTGGTAGTGCCGAGCCGGGATGCCGTGGAGAAGTACAAAGAACTGAAGGAAGAGGTAGATGAACTGGTAGGCCGCATTAACGGACAGTACAGCAGCATCAATTGGAATCCGATACAGTATTTCTACCGCTCCTATCCGCTGGAGACGCTGTCGGCGTTTTACCGCATGGCCGATGTGGGGCTGGTAACGCCAATGCGCGACGGCATGAACCTGGTGTGCAAGGAGTACGTGGCCAGCAAGCTCGACCAGAAAGGCGTGCTCATACTTAGTGAAATGGCCGGTGCGTCGAAAGAACTCTCCGATGCCATTCTCATCAACCCGAACGACATTAATCAGATGGTGGAGGCGCTGCACCAGGCGCTCACGATGCCGGAAGAGGAGCAGGTATCGCACATGCGCAACATGCAGGAGTCGCTCAAGCGCTACAACATACACCACTGGGTAAGTATGTTCATGGATCGGCTGTCTTACGTGAAGATCAAGCAGCTGTCGCTGGCCACTTCATACCTCGACGAGTCAACCTTCCTGGAGATGAGCGATGCTTACGACTCCTCCCGTTCGCGCCTGTTCTTCCTAGAGTACGACGGTGCCCTGGTGGATTACCGCAACCGTCCGCTGATGGCACGACCGGATGACGAGCTGATGGAGTTGCTGGAGAGTTTGAGCAGCAATCCTAAAAACCGTGTGGTGGTGATGAGCAGCCGCGAAAAAGCGACGATGCAGGACTGGCTCGGACACCTGAACATCGATATTATTGCCGAACATGGCGTCTGGATTAAGCAGCGCGGCACCGGCTGGCAAACCATGCTTAGCCTGATGGACGACTGGAAAAAAGATATTCGCCTGATCCTGGATTTGTACGTGGACCGCACGCCAGCCTCCTTCATCGAAGAGAAAGAGTACTCGCTGGTATGGCACTACCGTCGCGTAGAGACTGGTCTTGGCGAGTTGCGTGCCCGCGAGTTGGTGAGCCACCTAAACTTCCTGGCGTCCAACAGCAACCTGCAGGTGCTCGACGGGCAGATGGCTGTGGAGATAAAGGCGCAGGAAATAAACAAAGGAAAGGCATCGAGTTACTGGCTCAGCAAGTTCCCGCACAAGTTTGTGCTGGCCGTTGGCGATGACTGGGGCGATGAAGATATCTTTAAAGCCATGCCCCGTGAGTCCTATACCGTTAAAGTGGGCAACTCGTCGTCGGTGGCAAAGTACCACGTAGACACGTGCAAAGAAGCCCGCGAAATGCTGTCGCGTTTGGTGCAGGTTCGCAACCAGGAGCAATCCTCCGGCGGAGCCCTGATGACCGGCTGATAAGCAATAAGACAAAACGAAGAAGCCCCACCTGCACAAAACAGGTGGGGCTTCTTCGTTTTTAGAGAAGTATGGCGGCTATACTTGCTTATGATCTAAAATGCGTTTGATATTGACAAGTTTATTACTTCCTGCTATTGTCATTTCGAACGCAGTGAGAAATCTATCCGGCATTCTATAAAAGATCTCCCCTGTCGTCGAGATGATAAAAGCGGGATAACAAAGAAGTCAAATTCAACTATCAGCCAAAGTATAAAAACTGATTTTTAAACCGCTTCTAAAACAAAGAATTGGTAGCGGGCTTGTTGTCTTTTTGCTTTGGCTGTGGCGGCACCTCGCAGTTTTCTTCGTTAAATACCTGGTCGATGGCTTTCTCGGCTTTGCGCAGCTTTTCCTTGCACAGCTTAATCAATTGCGACGAACGCTGTACTTTTTGCGTCAGCTCGTCCACGTCTACGGCATCGTTTTCGATGGCACGTAGTATCTCCTCCAGTTCCTGCGTTGCTTCGCGGTAAGTCATTTGGTTTAAGTCCTTATTCATTCGTGTCAGTAGTTACGACAATACTATGGATGGAGCCGTCCTGCATTTTAGTCTGCACCACGTCCCCGTCTTTTACTTGCTTTACACTTTTGATGATCTGGCCGTTTACCAGCGTGAGCGTATAGCCCCGCAGCAGCAGCTTTTCCGGGTTGTTGGCTTCTATACCCATCTCCAGCAGCTTCAGGCGGTGATTCTCGGCCTGCATTTTGTTCTTTACGCCGTACGGAAGCCTGTCGCCATACTTGGTAAACGCGATTTGCGCCTGCTTTAGCCTGTCGTTTGCCTCGGTTTCGAGGCAATGCACCAGGTGATTGAGTTCGTGCTCCTTTAGGTGCAGGTAGCGCTGGCTCTTTCCCTCCACGCACACCGACAGTTCCTGAAGGCGGCGTTCCTGTTCGTGCAACAGGTCTTTGGTGCCGGCGTTCACGTCTTTCTCCAAATTGCTGACGTGGTGCTTCTGTGCCTCAATGTATGATTTTGGCTTCAGCAGCAGTCCCCGCGACAGCGCTTCCAGTTTGTCTTTGCTCGTTTGCAGTACCTGGCGGGTCGTATTGTTAAAGCGCAGGCTGATTCGCTCCAGTTGGTCATCGGCCAGTTTCATGTGCTGGGCCGAAAACATGCGGATGCTGTCGAACAGACTCTCGCTGTATTCTTCTGCCGCGCGGTTTCTGTCAATCAGAAAACCGGCCACGGCCGTGGGTGTTTTAAGCCGGGTGTTTGCCACCAGGTCGGCTATGCTTTCATCGCGCTCGTGGCCAATGCCCGTTAGCACCGGCAGCGGCGCTTTACCGATTGCGGAAGCGATGAGGTAATCATCAAAGCAACTAAGGTCGGTTTGAGAACCACCGCCGCGTATCAGCACCACCACATCGAACAGGTGTTTATACTTGCTGATTTTGGCAAAGGCAGCGGCGACCGAGGCAGGGGCCTCGTTTCCCTGCACCGTAGCCGGAAAAAGTGTGGTGCTGAAAGTATAGCCGTAACTGTTGTGGTGCAGCTGGTGCACAAAGTCCTGATAACCGGCAGCGGTGGCCGAAGAAATCACGGCCAATCGTTGTGGCACCAGGGGCAGCTCCAATTCCTTGTTGGCCTCCATCAGTCCTTCCGCCTCCAGGCGCTTCAGCGTTTCCTGGCGCTGGCGGGCAAGGTCGCCGATGGTATAATTGGGATCGATGTTCGTGACATCGAGGCTTAGGCCATAAAGCTCGTGAAAGCGCACCGTTGCCTGCAGCAGCACCTTCAGCCCTGCTTTTAGCGGCTGCCCGGTTTTCTCTTCAAAGTGGCGGCCCAGCATCTGGAAACGCGAGCCCCAGATAGTGGCTCTAGCCTGCGCCAGCATCTGGCGGGCGTCGTCGCCTTTGTCCACCAGCGTCAGGTAGCAGTGCCCTTTGCGCCTATCTACGTTTACCTGAGCCACCTCAGCCACCACCCAATAACTATCGGGAAAAGCCAATTCCAGCTCTTCCCGTATCTGCTGGTGCAGGGCAAACAGGGAGAGCGGCGCAGGCTGCTCCTGGTAGGTAATGGAATGACTGATAAAGATATGGGACATCGCTCGCTCAATGGGTTTACTCCTGCACTACCAGCAGAACACTGGTTCCTCAGGCTCTAAGATAAGTCTTTCTTAACAAAAACACAGAGCGCTGGTAGGGTAAAATGATGGCCTGTAGCAAAGTATAGAGCGGATAAAACAAAAGGGCAAAGTGCTATAAGTATAAGGTTGCTTCATAAGTGCTTGCTTATGAAGCTGATATAAATTAAAATTTGAAAAAATTAATGTATTGTTTGGCTTTTTTGAAAAGGCTGCCGTATAATTGCAACATCAAGTCAATACGCCCTTACCGGTTATTGATTTATAAAGAAGCGTGGAGAGACAGGCTCTAAGAAGCGCTAGCAACCTAACTACCGTAGTTAAGGTGCTAATTCCTGAGCTCGGCAGGGTGCCGGGCGAATATAAATTGATACGATCATGAACAAGGGAATTCAGCCAACACCACACGAAGAATTATTTTTAGCACCGGCAGTTTCTGTGCTGCCTCAGCGTTTCCGTTTAGCTCCTGCTGACGGATTTGGCATGCGCACGCTCCTGTGCAGCATGTGTTACTGTTGTTGATTCCCCATGTATAAACTCCTCTTTGCAAAAGTAGGGTAGTGGCAGAATTAACTCTGCTGCTGTGGCCATGCTATACTTGCAGCGGATTCCTTGTCTTTCTATAATCTTGTTTTTCCTCTCTAAACCTTAAAACCAGTACTATCATGTCTGAAAAATTGCATTTCGAAACACTGCAGCTGCACGCCGGCCAGGAAATAGATCCCACCACACAGTCGCGTGCCGTTCCTATTTACCAGACCACGTCTTACGCTTTTAAGAATGCTGAGCACGGTGCCAATTTGTTTGCCCTAAAGGAATTCGGCAACATCTATACCCGCATCATGAACCCGACAAGCGAAGTGTTTGAGAAGCGCATCGCGGCACTGGAAGGCGGTGTGGCGGCCGTGGCGGTGGCTTCCGGCATGGCCGCACAGTTCATTGCCCTGAACAACATACTAGAGTCAGGCGACAACTTCGTGTCCACCAAATATCTGTATGGCGGCACCTACAACCAGTTTAAAGTATCGTTCAAGCGCCTTGGCATTGAGGTAAGGTTTGCGGAAAACGATGAGGTGGAAAGCTATGAGCAGCTGATTGATGAGAAAACGAAGGCCATTTATGTGGAAACGATCGGCAACCCACGCTTTAACATTCCGGATTTTGAGGCTATTGCGGCGCTGGCGCGCAAGCATGATTTGCCGCTGATAGTAGATAATACCTTTGGCGCCGGGGGCTACCTGTTCCGTCCGTTGGAGCATGGCGCTAACGTGGTGGTGGAGTCTGCCACTAAATGGATCGGCGGCCACGGCACAAGTATAGGCGGTGTGATTGTGGATGGCGGAAACTTTAACTGGGGCAACGGCAAATTCCCGCAGTTCTCAGAGCCAAGCGAAGGCTACCACGGCTTAAACTTTTGGGAAGTTTTTGGGACGGATGGTCCCTTCGGTAACATTGCCTTTGCTATTCGGGCTCGGGTGGAGGGGCTGCGCGACTATGGTCCGGCAATCAGTCCGTTCAATTCTTTCCTGCTGCTGCAGGGCCTCGAAACGCTGTCGCTGAGAGTGGATAGAACGGTGCAGAATGCGCTGGCGCTGGCCGAGTGGCTGGAGGGGCACGAGCTGGTGGAAAGTGTAAACTATCCGGGTCTGGAGAGCAGCCCGTACCATCATCTGGCTAAAAAATACCTGAAACGCGGCTTCGGAGGCGTACTATCCTTTAAACTAAAAGGAGACAGGGAGCAGGCGGAGGCCTTTGTGAACAGCCTGCAGCTGGTAAGTCACCTGGCTAACGTAGGCGATTCCAAAACACTTATCATCCACCCGGCCTCCACCACGCACCAGCAGCTTTCAGAGGAGGACCAGTTAGGAGCGGGCGTAGAGCCAACGCTGCTACGCATTTCCGCCGGCATCGAACACATCGAAGACATTAAAGCAGACATCGCGCAGGCCTTTGCCAAAGTACAGGCAGGGGAGCCAGCCGCAGTATAAAACCCTATGCCAACACAGCACATTTTTCACCACCAGCAAGCGTTTCAGCTGGAGTCCGGGAGTATTCTTCCGGGCCTCCAGCTGGCGTATACGACCTATGGCACCCTGAACCCGCAGCGCGACAATGTGGTGTGGGTATGCCATGCCCTTACCGGCAACGCCGATTGCACCGACTGGTGGTGCGGTCTCTTCGGAGAGGGAAAACTGTACGACCCGCGGGAGTGGTTTGTGGTATGTGCCAATACGTTGGGCGGCTGCTACGGCTCCACCGGCCCACTTTCCATCAACCCGATCACGCTGCAACCCTACTTCCACACGTTCCCTCAGCTCACCAACCGCGACATTGTGCGGGCATTCGATCTGCTGCGGCAGGACCTGGAACTAGGGCGCATCCATACACTGCTGGGCGGCTCACTGGGAGGACAACAGGCACTGGAGTGGGCGCTGCTGCAACCAAAGGTGGTGGAGCGGCTGGTGCAGGTGGCCAGCAATGCGCGCCACTCGCCGTGGGGCATTGCCTTCAACGAAACACAGCGCATGGCCATCCGGCAAGACCCAAGTTGGCAAACCGATACCCCGGATGCCGGAAAGGAAGGGCTGAAAACGGCACGTGCCGTGGCCATGCTTTCTTACCGGCACTACAACACCTACCATGCCTCGCAGGGGGAGCCGGGGCAAAGTATAACCGATAACTTCCGCGCCTCCAGTTACCAGGTGTACCAGGGGGAGAAGCTGGCGCAGCGATTCAATGCTTATACGTATTGGCTGCTTTCTAAAGCAATGGACTCGCACAACGTGGGCCGCGACAGGGGAGGTGTGGAGAAGGCGCTGGCGCAACTGAAAGCGCGAACGCTCGTGGTGGGGGTAGATTCCGATCTACTTTTCCCGGTGGAGGAGCAGCATCAGGTACAGGCACATGTGCCCAACTCCTCTTTTCACCTCATTCATTCCAACTATGGGCATGATGGCTTTTTGGTGGAGTTTGAGCAGCTAACGGCGGCAATCAGTACGTTTTACTTACAGGAAAAATTAAAAGCACAACCAGACTATGAAGAACAGGAGCGCTAAACGCATTGGGATATTTGGCTTTGGCTGCGTGGGCCAGGGCCTGCACGATGTGCTGCAGGACAACCCGCAGCTACAGGTGGTGCGCATTTGCGTACGCGACCGTGAGAAGCTACGCACGCTGCCGAGCCACACCTTCACCTACAGTCCGCAGGAGTTGCTGCAGGACGAGAGCATTGATCTGTTCGCCGAGCTCATCAGTGATCCGGGAGAGGCGCTGCTCATCGTGCGGCAGGTGCTGCAGGCAGGCAAAACCATTGTGTCGGCCAACAAAAAGATGGTGTCGGAGAACCTGCCGGAACTGGTGGAACTGCAGCAGGCGTATGGCGGAACCTTGCTGTATGAAGCGGCTGTGTGCGGTAGCATTCCGATTTTGCGCACGCTGGAGGCTTACTACGGCAACGAGCAACTGCAGGAGGTAAGCGGTATACTTAACGGATCCTCCAACTACATCCTAACAAAGCTAAATTCCGAAGGACTGGCTTACGAAGAGGCGTTGCGGCAGGCGCAGGCGCTGGGCTTCGCAGAGGCCGACCCTACGCTGGATGTGGGAGGTTTTGACGCGCTGCACAAAATAAGTTTAATTGCCGCACATGCCTTTGGTGTGGTACCCCATGCAGCTGATGTGCTGTGCCAGGGCATACAGCACATCTCTAAGCGTGATGTGACACTCGCACAGGCGCTTGGGGCACGTATACGCCTGGTGGCTTCGGCTAAACTAAATGCACACAACAGACTGGCGGTGCAGGTGCTGCCAACGCTGGTGTTTCCTGACTCGGAGTTGTATTATGTGGAGGCGGAGTTCAATGGCGTGCAACTGAAAGCCAAGTATGCAGGCGATCAGTTTCTGAAAGGCCGTGGTGCCGGGAGCCACCCGACTGGGTCAGCTGTTTGGGCCGATGTGTCGGCAGCCTTGGCAGGATACAAGTATAGCTATGGTAAGCTGCAGCAGGCAGAAGTGCAACTAGAGGAAGACACGGAGCTCAGGTTGTACCTGCGCACGCCTAACCCGGAGCTGTTACCGCAGCTGGATTGGCTGGAACTTACTTCGTTCGGCGTAGATGCAACTGTAGCCCAACTGATCGGGACGGTGCGGCGGCGAAGTATAATCGCTCATGCAGCTACTCTTGCCGCTGCCAATGTATTTATTGCACAAGTTCCGGATAGTGTTCAGGTTGATGATGTGTTACGCGCATCGCTGTTAGACGCAGTGGAGGTAGCTTGATTTTATAAATATCATCTATAATTATTTAAAGCTTTACCATCTTAACTTTAAAGCATAACGATTGTACAATATATTATTTGCACTATATTAATATTTTAATTGATAAAATCATAGCTGATTGTAAAATCTTACCGTACAATAAATCAAATAGTTATTGGTTTAACTTGTACTGAGATGATAAAAATATACCTACCCTTTCTCTCATCCCTGATTATGATTTTGGCATTTTCTTCCTGCCGCCAGGAAGAAGCCTCACCAATCCGAAATGTTAAAGCCGGCCCTACGTTACTGCGCGTGCAAGCGGGTGACGGACCTTGTGTCAGTTATACTTACTTTCTTGATAATCAGAAGAAAAGCCTGGGGAGCGTGTTTACAAAGCAGGTGCTGGTGAGTTTTTCTGATGGCCTCAGCACTGAAGCCGAGGCGGATATACTGGCAAAGTATGAATTTGTGAAAGGCAAAAACGGACAGTTAAGCTCTAACTCAGCCATATTGCACAATGTGGAGCTTACGGACGGCTTGAATTGTAAAGAAGTAGAGCGGGCCATGCGCCTGCTGGCCGGAGAGGCAGCTATCACGTACGTAGCACCTTACTTCCTGAATGAAGACGGATTGCTCGGTATCAGCAACGAAGCAATCGTAACCGTTCAGGACGGGCAGGATGCGGCCTTGCAACAGTTAGCGACTACTTACCGTGCAGAAGTGCTGATGCAGCTTAGCGGAAAAACTTACCTGGTGCGGGTAGACAAAGACTCTAAAGGAAATGCGCTGGAATTGGCTAACTTCCTGAAAAATAAACCCGGAATAGCCCATGCCGAGCCGGATTTTGTGGTGTCGCTGCAAGTATCAGAGGAAACTACTTACCCCGTGGTTACACGCAGAAGCAGATTGGCCCTGGCGCAATAACACAGCACAGCTACAAAAAAGGCCTGCTCCCGGATAATGGGAGCAGGCCTTTTTTGTAGCTGCATTTTTAAATGTAAATCGCCTGTGCCTTCTCGCGCAGGTTGTATCCTGAGGCCATTACCTCGCCGTAGGCACCGGCCGTGCGGATGGCGATCAAGTCGCCGCGATTGGTCTCAGGCAGGTTCACCGCTTTGCCAAAGCAATCGCTCGACTCGCAGATAGGCCCCACCACATCGTAGCGCACTTCCTGCTTCTGGCTTGTCAGGTTCTGTATTTTGTGATACGACTGGTACAGGGCAGGGCGGATAAGCTCCGTCATGCCGGCATCAAGTATGGCGAAGTTTGTTGTCACACCATTCTTGATGTACAGCACCCTCGATACCAGCGTGCCGCATTGCGCCACCAGCGCCCGACCTAGCTCAAAGTGCACCTGCTGCCCCGGACGAAGCTCCAGGAATTGGTTGAACAGCCCAAAGTAGGCGGCAAAGTCCGGAATGAGGTTTTGCTCTGGCGCATAATAATCCACGCCCAGGCCGCCACCTACATTCACGTGCTCCAGCATGATGTTGCGTGCCAGGAACCACTCCTGAAACTCGTTCACCCGCGTACACAGGTTCTTGAACACCGTTAGGTCTGTAATCTGGGAGCCGATGTGGAAATGGATACCGATCAGCTGGATGTGCTTCAGCTTCTGAATCAGATCCAGCACGGCTTCCAGTTCCCAGGCGTTAATGCCGAACTTGTTTTCCTCTAGCCCTGTGGTGATATACTTGTGTGTGTTGGCATTTACGTTCGGGTTGATGCGCAGCGCGATACGGGCTACGGTACCTTTCTTCTCAGCCAGCTCGTTCAGCACCTCCAATTCATGGCTCGATTCGCAGTTGAAGCAGAAGATTTCTTGCTCTAGCGCATAGTTTATCTCTGCATCAGATTTGCCTACGCCTGCAAAAACGACATCCTTCGCCGCAAAACCATTTTCGATGGCCGCTTTAACCTCGTTGCCGCTTACACAATCGGCACCAAAGCCAAATTCGCGCATCGCATCAAGTATAGGTCCGTTTGCATTCGCTTTCAGGGCGTAGTGCACGTGAAAGTTATACTTGCCTGCTTCCTGCTGAGCAAACTGCAGCGTTTGGCGCAGCAGGTTCAAGTCATATACATAAAGTGGGGTAGCATGTTGCTGCAACTGCTCCGGGTTCAGGTTCAGCATGGGCTCAGTTTCTGCTAAAAATTCCATCGTTCAGTTTCGTTAATGCCTCCACCTTGTTCTCTGTGTTGATCAGGAGGCTAATATTATTCTTGCTGCCGCCGTACGAGATCATACGCAGCGGGATTTGCTTCAGCGCCTCAAAAATAGCCAGGCCGGAGCCGCTTCGCTCGGCAATAAAATCACCCACCACGCAAACAATTGTCTGCTCCCGATCTACCTCTACCTGTCCGAATTTCGTCAGCTCAGCCACGATCTCGTCCAGGTACTTGTCGTTATCGATTGTCAGTGACACAGCTACCTCCGAGGTGGTTATCATGTCGATAGGCGTTTTAAAGCGCTCGAACACCTCAAACACACTGCGCAGGAAGCCATAGGCCAGCAGCATGCGGCCCGATTTAATTTTGATTGCCGTGATGCCGTCTTTCGCGGCCACCGCTTTCAACTTGCCACCCTCAGAAGTCGAGGAGATGGTGGTGCCTTTTGCCTCAGGCTCCATGGTGTTCAACAGGCGCACCGGAATGTTCTTCTGCTTAGCCGGCAATACGCTGCTTGGGTGCAGGATCTTAGCGCCAAAGTATGCCAGCTCCGCCGCCTCATCGTATGACAGCTCCGCAATTGGGTAGGTGTTTTTCACGATGCGCGGGTCGTTGTTGTGCATGCCGTCGATATCAGTCCAGATTTGAATCTCAGCTGCGTCTGCCGCCGCCCCGATCAGCGAGGCAGAGTAGTCAGAGCCGCCGCGCTTCAGGTTGTCGACCTCACCAAATGCATTGCGGCAAATGTATCCCTGTGTTATAAACAGTTTCACATCCGGGTGCAGGGCCAGTTCTTTCTGCAGGTTCTTCGCGATGTAAGCAGCATCCGGCTCCTCGTTCTCGTCTATCTTCATGAAGTTAAGCGCGGGCAGCAGTACGGATGTTATACTGTGCTCCTCCAGGAAAAACTGAAACAAGGCGGTACTCAGCAATTCGCCCTGCGCCAGCACCGCGCGCTCTTCATGTACAGTGAAAAGATCTAGGGTAAAGGCCGTCAGGTGTTCAAAATGTTGCGTCAGCAGTCCGTTTGCCTGTTTCTTTTTCTCGTCGGTGGTGTAGAGCGCGTCTACTACCTGTTTATACTTGTCGTGCAGCGCATTGATGAGCGCCCTTGCTTCTGCTTTATCGTTCTGGAACAGCTTCTCGGCAATTTGCACCAGGCTGTTGGTAGTGCCCGACATAGCCGAAAGCACTACGATTGTTGGCTCATCGCTCTGGATGAGAGAGGCTACCGCCTTCATTCTATCAGCAGACCCCACAGAGGTGCCGCCGAACTTCAGTATTTTCATGGATATAGGTATGAAAACAGGATTTGTATAAGTAGCTGCAAAAGTACGAAAACTTGAGTACTGTTCTGTACTTGTGCGCATAGATTGTGGTGTATCTGTCAATATGATAGAGCAGCGCAGACTTTGGCAGGTGTAACTGAAGTCTGCCGGGGGAATCTAACAGGCATTTTAAATTACACGGTGCACTTGCGTACACCATGGTCTTGCAGGTATATTTTAACCCGCGCGTGATCGCAAACAGTTGTAAGCAAAAAAGACCGGCTGCCCATGGCAACCGGTCTTTCAAGAATTAGCTGTTTCTGAAATTTATTTTTTCATGATCTTGGCCGTGCCACTTACATCGTTGCCTTGTAGGCGCAGGATATACATGCCAGTGCTTAGGCCCCTAATCGGAAGCTTCAGCTCGTTTACCCCAGGCTGCAGTTGCACTTTGCCACGGTATACTTCCTGACCGCGCATATCCACCAGGCGTACACTTGCCTCACCGGCGGCAGGAGCCGTCACTGTCAGATTGATTTCCCGCTCAAATGGGTTCGGCCATACTTGCAGTTGTGCGAGTGCTTCCACACCCTTCAGGCTGATGGCGATTACGTTGCTGTAAGCGAACTCCCCATCAAAGTCTACCTGCTTCAGCCTGTAGTAAACAGCCCCGGAGAGCGGCTGCGAATCGATGAAGGTATAGCGCTGCTCCTGTACCGTAGTACCGGCGCCGGCCACAGTTCCGATTGGCTCAAACGTTTTACCATCTGCGCTTCGCTCTACTACGAACTCTTTGTTGTTCTCTTCGGAAGCTGTGAGCCACTTCAGGTTCACTTTACCGTTCTGCACAGTGCCAGTGAAGTATACCAGCTCAACTGGGAGTGGTACGATAGCGGGTTCTTGTCCGTAGATGATGATCGTGAGCGAGGTTGTTGTTGTACCGCCTCGCTGATCAATTGTAAACACGCTAAACGTATAGGTGCCAGGAATCAAAGCTCTAGGATCTGTTACAACAACATTGCCATTACCTAGCAGCCCTGTTCCAGGGGGCAAAGCAGTGCCTGCAACTACTTGAGCATCTCTAACTCCGTTGGCTGAAGCTGGTGAAGAAGGAAGCTTGTCTGTGTCTGTAGCTGTAGCTAGCACATTATTGACAGCATACTGGTTCACATACTTTGGCGGTGCTATGTTATAGGTGGTAGGGCAGTTTATTATTACCGTAGTGTTGGCAGATTTATCGCCACAGATAGGAGTAGTCACCGTCCAGGTGAAAACATATGTTCCTGATGTAAGGCCCGATACTGTTGTACTGGCACTGTTCACGTCCGCGAAGGTAGGATTTGCATTAGTTCCCTCTGTTGCCGTGCTTACTGACCATTTTCCTGTGCCTGGAGCCGGATCACTACCTTGTAGCGTAACCGTGCTGCCACAAACTGTTTGTTCTGCTCCGGCAGAAACCGAGCGGCCTGCGTCGCTGATTTCCAGAGTTACCCTGTTGGTGAGGTTTACCGTGCAGTTATTTGCAGAGGCTGTGAAATAGTAAGTATGGAGACCTGTTGTGGCTGGACTTACTGTAACTGACCGCGTCGTTCCATTGCCTATAAAAGGAGCTCCTGTTCCCGTGATCTCTGTGCCGCTTCCTGAGCCATCTGCTCTGAAGAGTCTGTAAGTAGCCCCATCGTTGTTCGTGTCAACATATATAACCGCAGCTCCACCAGGGCATGTCCGTGTGGTGCTTATTCTAACTGCTTGGTCTGTACGTGGGCCAGCAACAGTATAAGTTACCTTGTTAGCGTTTTCTACAGCGCAGCTTGTGTTGGTCTGCGTTGTATTTACAATCCGGATACCATACGTTGTGGTTGCACTAACGGAGGCTATAGTGAAGCTTATTGGTCCTGTTGTAGTTGGGCCAGTTCTAGGGTTAGGACTGCCGCTAGTTGTTAGTACTAATTCTTTGGTAGCATCGTTGATCAACTCATATCTGTAGCCCGGCTGTGCACCGCTCAACGTAATAACAGGAGAAGCTCCTGCACAACCGCTGGGGCTGTTTATGGAAACACCATAATTGTTAGGTGGCAACGGATTTATGCTTACGCTTACTCTACCTAGCAACACCTCGCATGCTGATCCGTTTATTTTCCTTGCCCTTACGCGAAGCGTAGTAGCGGCAGTGATCGGTCCGGAGGTTAAAGTGATCGTTCCCCCTGTGCCAAGCACAGAGCTACCTGTTTCTGAGTAAGTAAAGTTAGGACTGGTACCGGACTCTGTAACCAACCTGTAGGCAACTCCTCGTTCTGAATTGCCAACTGTGACAGTAGCGCTGCTGCCAACGCATACTGTGCTGGCTGTTGGACTTACCGTTGGTCCCGAAGATGGTGGCACACATTGTACAATCAGCGGAGCTGTTTTCGCACTCTCGCAGCCTGTTTCTGATGTTCTGAAGCTGGCTGTAATAGCGGCACCTGCAAATATCTCCAGAGGGTTAAAACCTTCCAGTACAAAGTTACCATTACTGTTTGCTGTTACAGGATTGTATGGGCTGCCCTCTACATATAGCGTAACAATGGAGTTAGCCGGGGCTATACCGCTTATGGTTGTTTGACCTTCGGTAATTGGCCCCGTTACAGTAATTGTTCCAGTAGGTGCAGGATTTGAAGTAACTGTGTTGGATGTCAGGCTGGTTGCTTTTCCTGCAGTAGTAGCCCTGGCTGTGATCGGAACACCAGCTGCAATTCCCGTTCCATTGTTCAGGGATGATAGATCAACAGACCAGAATCCATTTGCATTTACAGTGCCTGTTAGGCCAGTGCTCACCCCATTGGCAAATATGGTTACCACACTACCTGGTTCTGTCGAAGTACCGGTTATGAGTCTTACAGGGCCGCAGGTAGTAATTGGGTTGATAACTGGAGTAGCCGTGGTTTCTCTTACAGTAAGTAAGTTAGAAGGAGTAGAAATAGCATTCGCACATAGGGTACTTGTGCTAATCTGAGACCGCACAGCTACAACATCGCCTGGAGTAAGTCTGATACCTGGGGTATTCAGCGTGTAGGTAGTTGTAGTCGATAACTGAGGAATGGCTTGCGTGAAGCTTGTAGCTACACCATTTACGTAAAGCACCAGGTTGCCGCCCGTCGTTGTTGTTTCGTTAGGGTTCACCGATACTGTTAAAGACGTAAGATTTGTCGGGATACTTAAATTGGAGACGTTTGTAAACGTTACCCCATTATAGGTAGCTCCGGTAATGCTTATGATTTGACTGTTGTAAGAAGCGTTTCCTCCCGTGGCATGGCACAGTTGATTTGACCTGAGCGATTCACATCCTGTAATGTTGCCTGCGGCATCTGTAGGAGTGGAGGTAATGACATAGCTACTATTAGAGGCTGCTATAAAAGGAGTGGTAGACCCAGTAAAAGTCGTTCCGGCTGTTAAATTAAGCACGGCCGAGGTAGCAACGGAGTTATTAGTAAGGTTGTAAATCTTAATGATTTGTGTTCCAGTAAAACTAGGCATCAGAATCAAATAACGTGTATTTCCGCTACTCGTCATACCGGTTATTCTAGGTGCGGTAGTGGAGGTACAGGCGCCTGAAACTACAGTTACTGTGTTAGAAGCGACCGACATACTCTTGTTCGGAGCCAAAACAGTCGCCGTAATAGTATTGCCTGCAGCAAGCAGAGTTGCGGGTAGGCCAGTTATCGTCCAGGTGCCATTAGCCGTTACTGTAGGGCAGGTAGGTTGTCCTGCGCCACCACAAATCGCCGTTCCATTCCGATAAACTGTCACTACCGATCCTGGAGCTTCTACCGAAGTACCGGTAATAGATGTGTTGTTAGCCAGAATAGGTCCTGTTACTACCGGTGCTACGGCAGCTATCTGTGGGAAGCCGGATGTCTGTAAGGTGTTTAGGCTGGTTGCCGGAAAGGAGTTAATTAATGCACGCCATGCAGCGGGAGCATCGTAGTTATAAGCCTGAAAGTTCACACCCCCCACATCCGACACGGTACCTGTTAGACCACTTTGTGCACTTGTTATCGTGATACCGCTCATGCGCAGCGGTGTAGAAGCGGTAATACCTCCTCTGAAGGCTGAAAGCGGTACATAATAGTCGTAGAAGTAGTCGGGGTTACCGCCTGATGTAGAGGCTGCAACCGCCTTCTGCGAATACTGAGCCACGGATCCACTAAAGATTACAGGGCTTCCGCTTGCACCGTGATGAATAATCTGAACTGCAAAGTTGGAGGCAAGCAGCACCTCATACTCAAAACCTGGGTTGGTGCCTGTTCCATCAAATTTACCGTCGCTGTCGATCAGGACGCTGTAACCTTTTGAAGCTGTGGAAGAACCACCTAACCGTATGCGGAACATCAGGTTTGTGCCATCGAAAAAAGCGGTAATGGGAGAACCTGTGGAAGGTGCCGTTGTTGGCGTGGCGGGCGGTGCCAGATCTGTATGTCCGCCCGTGGCACCTGTGTTCAAATCTCCTAAGGGTTCTGTCAACAAAGCCGGAAAAGGCCTGTAAGGTATCTCACTGAAGCTAGCTCCTTCGTCTGACGTTCCAGGAAAGCCGGTAGCCGTGCGCGACACATAGCCGTCGCCGTTGGGATCCAGTATTTTTGCGCCTCCTGATGAGGCTGGGTTATAAATGAGACCGGGTGTCTGGGCTGAAGCTGTGCCGGACCATAAGAACAGAGCGAACAGCAACAGGAGGAATGATCTGAGATGTAAAGTTTTTTTCATGTAATCTAAAATTATTCTAATTGCACTTATGTAAAAATTGCATTATATAATTGCACTTTAAATTAAATACAATATAGTTTATATTATATTTAATTGTTATTGAAAACATCTAATACTATATAATACGTGTATAGAACAACTAGAAGCAGCCAACAGGTAATGCCGGGGTAATAAGACAATTGGGCGCTTTTGTTTTTCCTATATTTTTTATTGTACTGAATTGGTGTCCCCTGAGTTACTACAGCTAGATCAATTCATTAAAAAATAATAGTAAAAGTGCTAATGCGAACAGTGGATGCAGGAGATTTATCTTAGCTATAGGATGCCGACAACAATGCTTGCTGCGTTGCCGCCAAAACCTGCGGCATTGATCATAATCCGCCTGTAACGTAAGGCGGGTTGCTGCACAAGAAGATGGGGGTAGGGGAGTGAGGGAACATGCTGCCGCTGCAGAATGTGTAAAGCATACTGCATGCTCAAAGCGCCGGATGCCCCCAGGGTGTGGCCGATAAGCCACTTGTTGGTGGTGAGAGATGGAAGATTAGAGCCAAACACTGCCTGTATGGCAGTGAGTTCAGCCTTGTCGCCGGCACGGGTGCCGGGCGTGTGGGTAATGATGAGGTCTACGCTTCGGTCTTGCTCCGGCAGTTGCGCCAGTGCCTGCCGCATAGCCTTCTGGAAATTCAGTCCTTCTGCTGATATGCCAGTTTTACTTGTCAGCTTCTCAAAGCCCAAACCAACGGCTTCGATGCACACTGCCCCTGCCTTGGGTTGGTTAATCTGCTCCAGCGCAAATACGGCGGCACCTTCGCCAAGCGTAAATGTATTTTGCTTTTCCTGGGCGTATGGCTGGCAAGGATAGGGGTGATCGTAAAGTTTGGAGTAGATGCTAACAGCCTTCATCTGGGCAATGGTAAAGTCCGTGAGTGGCGCTTCGGTACCTCCGGCCAGAAAACGCTTCGCCATACCTGCTTTAAGCCAGGCAACTCCGTTGGCCACAGCCATAAGGGCTGTGCTGCAGGTAATGGAGTGGCTGATCTGGGCACCACCGGCGTTTACGGCATGCGCCACCCAGCTGGATAAGTTGCCGAGTGTGGTGGTGGGAGAGGCGCTGGACGAAAGCTGCTCCTGTTGAAAAGCCTCAAAGTGTTGCTCAAACAGACCGGTTGCCCCGCGGGATGATCCAATGTTTACCGCCAGGTCGTCATCCGAAGTAAAATTCTCCTGAAGCCATCCCGCCTGGGATGCTGCCTGCTTAGCGGCATACATGGCCAGCAGCACGGAGCGGTCCAACTGCTTGTAAGTTGGGTTAGCGTGTACAAGTTGCTGCAGCTGCAGTTCGGCAGCAGCAGGCAGTGCCGCCACAGGAGTAGGAGTGCCTTGGTGTGGAATCTGCGTGAAAGCGGGAGTACCATTCAGGTAGGCTTGGGCTATTGAGGCCGCATCAAAGCCGAGTGGTGAGATGACACCACAGCCGCGGATGACAATATGTTGCTTCTGTTGCTCCAAAACGGCAGCAAAGGTACGCGATAAATTTTCAAATGGAGCCACCCGCTACAGATGCCTGCCAAACTTTATAACTCCCGAGATAACTGTTATCCGTTCCCTATACTTTAAATTATGCCTTGGCTCTGTTTAATAAGAATATGATCAACCGAAGCCTTCATGCAGTTCCTTAATCGTGCAAAGTGGTTTGGTCCGGGCGAGGGTAGCTCTTATCGCCGGATACAATCTGCTGCATGCCCCGGATTACCTGGTAAACTTGGTCCAGTTGTGTATCGGTGATGCAGTAGGGGGGTATGATGTAGATAATGTTACCCAGCGGACGCAGGACGACGCCGTGGTCCAGGCCATAGCTGTAAAGGGTGTCGCGCAGGTCGCTGAAGTATGATGTGGTGCCATCTGCGAACTCCACGGCCAGAATGGTCCCCTGCTGTCGCACCTGTGCCACCTGAGGAAGCGCTTTTATACTTGCAGCAAAGGCTGCATGCCTTGTCTCGATTCGCTTTATGCAATCCTGAGTCTCCTGCTTTAGGAGCAAATCCATACTTGCCAGGCCCGCGGCGCAGGCAACGGGATTGCCGGTATAGCTGTGGCCATGAAATAAAGTTTTGCCCTTGTCATCACTTAAGAAGGCATCATACACTTTCTCAGATGCGGAGGTTGCGCCTAAGGCCATCGTGCCACCTGTTAAACCCTTGGACATACAAATAATGTCGGGTTGGTGCTGTAGGTAATCAGAGGCGAAGGTGCGGCCGGTGCGGCCGAAGCCCGTCATCACCTCATCGGCAATCGTGAGGATGCTGTGCTGCTGGCAAACTTCCAGCAGGCGGTCCAGCACTTGCGGTGTGTACATTACCATGCCGGCCGTGCCCAGCACCAGTGGCTCATAGATAAAAGCGGCTACATCACCAGCCAAAGCGTAGGCCTCCAGTTGCTTGATCGTTTCTTCTTCCTCGCCCGGCACCGGCACATCAACAAAACATACTTCAAACAAGTACGACCAGAACGGCGCTGTAAACGCACTGCGAGCGCTCACAGCCATGGCGCCAAAGGTATCGCCGTGGTAGCTGTCGCGGAAGGCGACTATTTTTCGTTTGGGCGTGCCGAGATTGCTCCAGTACTGAATGGCCATTTTCATGGCTACCTCCACGGCTGTTGAGCCGTTGTCGGAGTAGAAGATGCGGCTCTGGCCTTTGGGCAAAATCTGCAGCAGGCGCTCGGCAAAGGTAATGGCAGCCGGATGCGTGAAACCCGCAAAAATGACGTGCTCCAACGTGTTCAGCTGCTCCGCTACTTTTTGCGCGATGTAAGGGTGTGCGTGTCCGTGCAGGTTTACCCACCACGAGGCTACGGCATCAATATAGGTCTTGCCATCGTCAGAAAACAAAAGCGCCCCCTCGCCCCGAACAATCGGAATAGGAAGCGCTGCGGTTTTCATTTGGGTATAGGGATGCCAGATGACGTTATGATCACGTTCGGCGAGGTTCATTTGGAAGTATGTTTAAGTACAGGTATGATTCGGCACACCTAAATTTTTATCGTAAAGTTTTTTCGATAGGCTGAGCTGTTTCTAAGTATGCTTTAAACTCCCGGGCGTAGGTTGCCACGGCATCCTTGCAAAAGTCGGCTTCCTGACGGATAGACGGCAGGCGGCGCAAACCGGTATACTTGACGATAAAGTCCTCGGAGGTTTGGTTTTCCTCGCCGTTAAAGATAATGCCCGCCACCGGAATTTTGCGGTAACGCAGCACCTCTGCCGTGAGCAGGGTATGGTTTATACTTCCCAGGTAGTTGCGCGATACCAGCACCACTTCCAGCCCCAACTGCTGCACCAGGTCCAGCACCAGGTAGCGTTTGTTCAGGGGCACCATCAGGCCACCGGCTCCCTCCACGATCAGGTTATTCTGCGTGTCGGGTAGTTTCAGTCCTTTTACATCAATCTCAATGCCTTCGGCAGCGGCAGCCTTGTGCGGGGACGAAGCCATCTTGAGGCGGTAAGCCTCCGGGTGAAAAACCGAACGGGTATTGGAGACAAGGCTCTGCACCGTGTCTGTATCGGTAAAGTCGAGACCGCCCGCTTGCACGGGTTTCCAGTAGTCAGCTTGCAGGGCCTCGGTGAGTATGGCTGCGGCAACTGTTTTGCCCACGTCCGTTCCGATGCCTGTTACGAAATATTGTTTCATGTACCTTTGGCTATGGCCTTCACGAGGCCCTCAATTTCTTGTTCTGTATTAAAAGCATGCACGATAATGCGCAGCCGCTCGGTACCCTGGGGCACAGTGGGCGACAGCACGGGCCGTACATCAAAACCATCTTGTTGCAGCGCAGCCGCCAACTCTTTGAGTCGCTGAGGCTGTTGCGGGAAAACAGACAGTATCACGCTGTTTTCGGGAGAGCAGCGAATGCCCTCCAAGGTGTTCAGTTTTAGGTACAGTTGGTGCGCCAGCTTCTTTGCCCTTTCCCGCTCTTCAGCAAGATCGGGCAGCAAGACATAAGCGCATTTCAGGCTCACCAACGCATGCGTTGGCAGCCCGGTAGTATAAATAAAAGCGCGACTGTAATTGATGAGGAAGTCGCGGAGCACGTTAGGTCCTACTACGGCCGCACCATGGCTTCCCAAGGCCTTGCCGTACGTAAGCACGCGTGCAAACACGTCCTGCTGCAGCCCCAGGGCCGAAACAAGTCCTTCGCCTTCCGCACCGTAGAGGCCCACGGCATGTGCCTCATCTACTATAAGCGCTGCCTGATGTTCGTTACACACTTGGGCCAGTTCCTCTAAAGGAGCCTGGTCGCCATCCATGGAGTAAACCGATTCCGCCAACACATATACTTGCCCGGCAGCGTGTTTTAGCTTCTGCTGCAAATCCGCCACGCTGTTATGCCGAAACGGGAAGGCTTTGGCAAAGCTGAGGCGCAGCCCGTCTTTCATGGAGGCATGGCTGGCCTCATCGTAAAAAACGGTATCGCCGCGCTGTGGCAAAGCCGATAGCAAACCAATATTAGCTGTGTAGCCGGAGTTAAAAAGCAAGGCCGCCTCCGCCTGGTGAAAGCCTGCAATCGTACTTTCCAGCTCCTCAAAAAGCAGGTGGTTACCAGATAAAAGGCGGGAGCCGGTTGCTCCCAAAGGCAGATGCTTGTACTTGTGTTCCTCGGCACGGATCAGCTCCCGCAGCCTTTCGGAACGCGCTAAACCAAGATAATCATTTGAGCAGAAATCCACCAGCCCGGAGGTGGTCTTTAACGCCCGCAAATTTCCCTGTTCTTTCCGCTCCGTGAGCTTCTGCTGCAGCTTGTATGACAAAGGATGATGTGACAAAGGACAAAGGAATTAGAAGTTGTTGTACTAAAATGTCTCTTTTGTCTTATGTCAAATAGTCTTTTGTCTACCCAACCACCGGCTGCGCTTCTTCCTTGAATGATTTTCTCGGGCTTAGGCCCAGCAACTGGAACATCGCTTTGTCCGCATCGAAATCCGGGTTAGGCGTTGTCAACAGCTTTTCGCCGGTAAAGATGGAGTTGGCGCCAGCCAGGAAGCAAAGTGCCTGGTCTGTTACGCTCATGCGCTCACGGCCAGCCGACAGGCGCACCATGGATTGTGGCATCAGGATTCGCGCGGTAGCGATCATGCGCACCATCTCCCAAACCGAAACAAGCGGCTGGTTCTCCAGTGGGGTTCCTTTAACAGGCACCAGGGCATTTACCGGAACCGACTCCGGGTGCTGCTCCATGGTTGACAAGGTATGCAGCATGCCGATGCGGTCTTCGTCCGTCTCGCCTAAACCGATGATACCACCTGAGCAAACCGAAATACCGGCCTTGCGCACGTTATCAATTGTGTTCAAACGATCATCGTAGGTGCGGGTAGTGATGATGCTGGCGTAGTTTTCAGCAGAGGTGTCCAGGTTGTGGTTGTAGGCATACAATCCGGCTTCTTTCAGCTTCTCGGCCTGGTACTCGTTCACCATACCCAGTGTACAGCAAACCTCCAGCCCCATGTCGTTCACGCCTTTCACCATGTCCAGCACCTTGTCGAAGTCGCGGTTGTCGCGCACCTCGCGCCAGGCAGCGCCCATGCAGAAGCGGGTAGAACCACCTTCTTTGGCGCGCTGTGCCGCCGTCAGCACCTGGTCTTGGCTCATCAGTTTGTGCACATCCACCCCGGTGTGGTAGCGCGCCGCCTGTGGGCAGTAGGCACAGTCTTCGGAGCAGCCGCCTGTTTTCACCGACAGCAGCGTGCACACCTGCACCTCGCCGGTGGCCTGGTACTGCTTGTGCACAGTAGCCGCCTCCACGATCAGTTCGAGTACTGGCTTAAAGTAAATAGCTTTTATTTCTTCCAGGCTCCAGTCGTTTCGGAGACTTGTGTTTTGTCCGTTTAGCATCATGGTACGCGTGTTTTGGGTTACGAAGGTAATTTGAAGATTTAGGAATTAAAAATCAAAAGTATGGGTACATTTCGTGGATAATTAACTAAGTAATTCAGCTTGTGCAGGTTTTCTGTGGATAAATTCTTTTGTTGATATGTTAAGAATTTTTCGGTGAAGCAGCCACTGCAAGCCCGAGGTGCGGTATAAAGCCTGAGCTTTCAGTAGAATATGTTTCCTGCCGCTATGCTGTAAAAAAAGATGTAGGGCTGAAAGTTTTTAAAAGTATCTGGTGAAGCGGCCAACTAAGTCGCTGCTTTATAATTTCGGGAACTGAGGATAGCTAATTTTACTATCTTGGGTATCCAATCATACTTTATCCTAAGCCGCTCCACACGTAGTGTAAGAAGTGCAAGTGTGTGCTTTACTTAACATGGAGTTGTGGAGAAGCCGGTGCAAGTATGGATGAGAAAGTATGGAGCCTCGTTAACACCATTCTAAACAGTAACTTTTATGAAGTCAGTTGTTATACTTATACTTTGCCTTTGTGGCCTGCCGGTTTTTGCGCAGCAGAAAAACGTGTGGAACGGTAAAAGAGCGGCCGTGGTGCTCACGTATGACGATGCCCTACACGTGCATCTGGATAATGCCATACCTGCCCTGGATTTGCTGGGGCTGAAGGGTACATTCTTTCTAACTGCCGCTGCGCCCGCTTTCACCGAGCGGCTAAAGGAGTGGGAGAAGGTAGCCTCAAACAAACATGAACTCGCGAATCACACGCTTTTTCATCCCTGCATCGGCAGCCGCCCCGGCCGTGAGTTTGTGACGCCCGAGTATGACCTGGCTACCTATACAGTGCGCCGCATCACCGACGAAATCAAGGTCACCAACACCATGCTAAATTCAGTGGACGGAAAAACAGAGCGCACCTTTGCCTATCCTTGCGGCGATACGACTGTCGGTGGCGTGCCTTATGTGGATGCGGTTAAAGAAAACTTTGTGGCTGCACGTGGTGTGCAGGGCAAAATGGTGCCGCGCAATGAGCAGGACCTCTACAACATAGGCACGTACATGATCAGTGGGCAGACGGGGGAGGAACTGATTGCGCTGGTGAAGGAAGCCATGAAAACGAACAGCCTAGTGGTGTTTCTCTTTCATGGCGTGGGCGGCGAACATGGCCTGAATGTGTCGCTGGAGGCGCACCGTAAGCTGTTGCACTTCCTGAAGGCGCAGGAAAAGCACGTATGGAATCCTACATTTTTAGAAGCCGCGAACTATCTGAAAGCTGAGGAGCCGGTAAAGAAAGCGAGCCGGAAGTGAGGAATGACTCTAAGTAACAGGCAAGAGCAGGTGGTGTATTTGGATTTCCCGTTGCGGACAAGTATAAATCCTAAGCCCCGGTTGTGTCCTGTGCTTCTAAAATCCGTAGTCTTTCCTCCGGCAGTTGTGGATCAAGCGCATCGTGCAACTCATCCGAGGGCATCTTTTCTTTTTCTGAATTCAATGCAGTGGTTGGTTAGAAGCCATACTTCTTATACTTGAACTTTAAAGGTGAAATAAGCAAGTATAGGAGCTGAATGCTGAGGCGTGTCTAATTTATTTCTGAATTCCCACAATCCCAATGTACTTGGCGTTTTCATAAAAGTCGGCGCATGTTGCATCTCCCGCTGCTTCGCATAGCTTGTTTCCATTACAGTCTGTGGGATATACTACCATATCGGCGCAGTGATTCCCCAACACGTAATATTGCTTGCGCTTGTATTCGTACAAGGTCAGATAAAACTTGCACCCTGGATCTTCGCCCTGATAAGGTACCATCTCGTTTTGCTCCAGATATGTTTCAAGGCAATCCTGAACACAGGTTACATCGTCTTCTTTGTCGCAGCTGACGCCTAGAAACAGGAAGAACATGAATGCAAGAATAGTAGTGATGCGGGTTTTCATAGGTTGCGTTTTATAGTACCTATCTCCCTGACCCCTACAATTGCCTGCAGGTTGCATCGCTGGTGCATTAAACTGCCTCGTATTGATAGCGGATGAAGCTACGTTTATGATGCTGATGCTAAGGCCTTTTGCAAATACTTCTTCCTAAATCAAATTTCTACAAAAGCATGTAAAACACCGCTTAGATTATAATCAGAAAAGGCATCCATAAAGGGATGCCTTTTCTGATTTGTTTTATACTTCCTTTGCCTCCTCCAGGTGCACCAGGTAGCGCGTCAGGTTATCCCACTGCATCTCCTGGAAGCCAGCCCAGCCGCCCTCTGCCACCAATGTGTTTAGCACGGCGCGGTCACCGGCTTCCTCGCCATGGTTGTTAATGCCTTCGTTGCGGCCAATCTCGAAGGCTGATAGCTTGTTGCCTTCACGGGTTACGCGGAAAGTACTGCTGGCCTCTTTTATAAAGAAGTGCTCGATCTTGGCATCGCCCTCGCCGAGTTCTGACGGCTGTTCGCTTGGGTGCACCACGAACTCTGCCAGGTTCTCCTCCTCCCGCACGGCCGTCACTCTTACCCAGTTCTCCAGGTCCGAGCCCGGAAGTATGATTTTAATATAATATCCTATTTCTGGCATTTTGGCTGTGGTGCGGTGGCCACGGTCGTCGTACAGGTAAAAGGTAGAGTTTACCCCGCCGATTTTTGTCCACATGTTCACGTCAAACAGCTTTGCCTTCGATCGCTCAAACGCCTCCCGGGCCTCCGCCTCCGTCTGAAATTCGTTGTGGTTCTGGTAGAGCTTGTCTTTTGTCTCTTCCCCCTGCACCACCTTTATCTCCTTTTTTATACTATTCACTACATCTTTGATCGACATATTTTTTCCTCCTCCTACTTAAAGTGATGTTCCATTAGTTGGATAGAATTACGGCTGTGGAGGGGAGGAGTTTGGTAGTCAGGGTGATATTCTCTTCATACGGTGTATTTAACCGCTGCCGCAACAGCTCCGTATACCGAAGTGCACCGCAGATATATAACTATACTATGGAAAAGATGAACAACGGTGAAGGCGGCAGCCACAAGGGCAGCATGGGGATGCGTGGCGTAACACGACCCATGGCCGAGAAAGAGGTGCGGCAGCACAACCATGAAATGCACGGCGACAGTGAGCAGCACAGCAAGGACAAAGGGAAGGAAATGCAGGGGATGGATATGTCTGACGAGATGCGGGAGAAGATGCTGCGCATGCACCACATGCAAACGCTGTGGGTGTACTGGATGATCATCATCCTGGGCGCCTGGGTGCTGCTCTCGCCGCTCACCTTCGACTACGGCATCGGCACTGTGCAGCCCTCGGGCGGCAGGAGCGTGTGGCTCAGCATGGAGCAGCGCATCGGGTTCATGAAATGGAGCGACATCATCAGCGGCGCCTTGCTGATGTTCTTCGGTTGGCGCGGGCTTACGCCTAACCGACCCGTTAGTCTCTGGATCTGCTGCTTTATCGGCATCTGGCTTACCATGGCCCCGCTGCTGTTCTGGTCGCCCACGGCAGTGGCCTACCTGAACGATACCATGGTGGGTGCACTCATCATAGCCCTGACCATACTTATACCGGGTATGCCCAACATGATCATGTACATGAAGATGGGACCCGACACGCCTCCCGGCTGGAGCTATAACCCCTCCAGCTGGCCGCAGCGCTGGATTATGATGGTGCTGGCTTTTGTGGGCTGGGTCGTGTCGCGCTACCTGGCTGCTTTCCAGCTGGGCTACATCGATACGGTTTGGGATCCTTTCTTCGGGCAGCAGAGCGAGCAGGTGCTTAACTCGGCCATGTCGCACAGCATGCCGGTGTCTGATGCGGGCCTGGGCGCCATTGCCTACACGTTCGAGTTTTTGATGGGCTGGATGGGCGCCCCGAGCCGCTGGCGCACCATGCCCTGGATGGTGGCTATCTTCGGAATTCTTGTAATTCCGCTGGGGATGGTGCACATCTTCCTGGTAATAAGCCAGCCGGTGATTGTGGGCGCCTGGTGCTTTTTCTGCCTGCTGGCCGCCGCTATCATGATCCCTATGATTCCGTTGGAGGCGGATGAGGTGATTGCCATGGGCCAGTTTATGAAAAAAAAGGTGAACCAGGGCGAAAGCTTCTGGAAGGTGTTCTGGAAGGGTGGCAACATTGAGAGTGACGCAAAGGACGAGGCACCTGAAATGATGGCCTTCCCGCAGAAGCCAGGCCCCGTTTACAGCGCCTCCATCTGGGGCGTCAGCTTTCCCTGGACGCTGACCGTAGCCACACTGCTGGGAATAGCCCTGGTGTTTGCACCCGGTATTTTTGGGGTGCCGATAAAAGAAACTGTGGCCGATGTGTTTCACCTGGCGGGCTCGCTGGTGGTGGTCACCTCCATTTTCTGCATGGGGGAGCCTTTGCGCAGGGGGCGCTACTTTAACTTACTGCTCGGGCTTACAGTGGCGGTGGCGCCCTGGTTTTTGGGCAACAGCCCCACCGGCTTAAGTATAACTGGTATTGTGCTGGGTTTGGCAGTGGCGGCACTGTCACTCCCGCTGGGGCCTAAAACGCAAACTTACGCGGGCTGGGATGAATACATCAAATAAAGAACAGGCGGCACAGGAGCGTGAGGTGCTGACAGACGAGGAGATGGCATCGCAGGTGCGCGAACTGCTGTACCGGAACATGATCAGCGGGCAGCGGGGAGGTTTCGATTACCACTACACCAAACCGTCGCCGGGCACTTACCCTTATCAGTATTTCTGGGACACCTGCTTCCATGTGTTTATACTTCTGGCAATGGACGAGGTGGACATGGCCAAAAAGCACATGCGCAGCCTCTTTCAGATGCAGCGGCCCGATGGCTTTGTGGGGCACATGAGTTACTGGAAGCGCCTGTGGCCCGCCCGCATCACCGATATTTTTCAGCTCCGGCCTAAAGATGCGCTGCGGGTGTACAAACCGCACATGTCAGCACTCGTGCAGCCGCCTCTCGCTGCGGAGGCCGTGCTGCGCATTTACCGGCATACACCGGATCAGCAGTTCCTAAACGAGATGCTGCCCAGGCTAACATCCTACTACAACTGGCTGCAGCGCAACCGCGATTTTGAAGGGGAGGGGCTGCTTTCCATCATCTCGCCCTACGAATCGGGCCTGGACTGGAAAGCAAGCTTTGACCCTGTGCTACAGTATGACAAAGGGCAGGCGGGGCCGCTGCTGTTCTGGAAGGTGCTGCAGGTAGATGCCCACAACTTCATCCACAACTATCACCTGCCAGCCATTTACCGGAGCAACAGGTTTATTGTGAAGGACGCAGCCTTTAACACCATCTATGCGCAGAATCTGGAGGCACTGGCCCAATTGTGTTCCCTGGCTGGCGACCACGATGCTTGCCAATACTATCAAACACAGGCCAACAAAACGGGTAGGAGCATACTCAGGTACATGTATGATGAAGCCGATGCCGCTTTCTACGACCTGGCCGGGCATAATTTCCAAAAGCTTAAAGTCAGGACGGGCACTATCTTCTTTCCGGTGGTGCTGCGCCAGGTGCCCGAGGAGGTGTGCAAGCGCGTGCTGCACCGGCACCTGCAGCAGAAGGATGGCTTCCATGTTCCTTATCCCATCCCGTCGCTGGCCGTAAATGAGCCTGCTTTTAACCCTGATGCCTCGCTCTACATCTGGCGCGGCCCCACGTGGGTGATGTTCAACTGGTTTATGCACGGGCACCTGCTCGAGGCGGGCTACAGGCAGGAGGCGCAGGACTTGCTGCTAAGTATAAAGCGGCTTATTGCCAAAAGCGGCTTCCGTGAGTATTACAACCCTTTCACCGGCGAGGGGCACGGGGCTGAGGAGTTCACCTGGTCCGGGTTGGTGCTGGACATGATCCGGAGACAGCAGGTGGAGGAGGAGAACAGGAGCTAAAGCTGTCACAATGCTGTAGGAGAAGGCAGATATCCTTATTGGGACGTAACGCGTTTATAGAACACTAAGCACCTTTGTTTAACCACTAACTATGAAAGCCTATGTTCTACCACGTAAAAGAACTACAGTTTAACGCGCGCGTCTCTAAGCCTGACCCGGCCTTTGCCAGTATGCTACTGGAGCAGTTCGGAGGAGCAAACGGGGAGTTGACGGCAGCCATGAACTATTTCGTGCAGTCTTTCGCCATGCGGCAACCGTTCCCCGACAAGTATGACATGCTGATGGACATCGCCACAGAAGAGTTCAGCCACCTCGAGATAGTGGGCGCCACCATACAGATGCTGCTGGGGCCTATAAACGGCGAGCTCAAGAACGCTGCTGAGGAATCCGAGATCATGCAGCTGCTCGACGGCAAGGCCAAGAAAGAAGAGTTTATTCACAATGCTTTTATGAATCCGCAGTTCTTCGCCTTAAGCGGCGGCGGACCAACGTTAAGCAACAGCCAGGGAGTGCCGTGGACGGCAGCCTACATCCATGCAAACGGAGACCCTACCGTGGATCTGCGCTCGGACATGGCGGCAGAGTCCAGGGCGAAGATTGTGTACGAGTACCTGATGCAGTTCACCGACGACCCGTACGTAAAGGAAACGCTCCGCTTCCTGATGACGCGCGAGGTGGCGCACTACCAGATGTTTGAGGCAGCGCTCGAAACCATCCAGCCAAACTTCCCGCCAGGGGTGTTGCAGGGCGACCCACGCTACAGCAACAGCTACTTCAACCTGTCGAGCGGCGCCGATGCCCGGGGACCATGGAACGAGGGCCAGACGCCGCACCTGGGCGAGACCTGGAAGTATGTGGAGGAGCCTTTCTCGCATGTGGTGGAGTCGTACGGCATGACCGAGAACCACCCGCCATCGGATACGCCACGAACCATGAAAAGCGTGGACATGGCCAATGAAGCCTTGAGCAAAGAACGCAGCGCGATGGTGAAGGCAGCCGTACCAACAGGAGAGAACCAGTGGTGCGAATACCCGAACAACTGCTAGTTGATAGGGATTGAATCAAAGATAGAATGACAGAAACTGAAAAAAAGCAAAGAATAAAACAGGAGGGGTCGGTGCAGATAGAGGTCTACACCGACCCTCTTTGCTGCTGGAGCTGGGCCTTTGAGCCGCAGTGGCGCAAGCTACGCTACGCGTTTAGCGGCAAGATAAAATGGCGCTACCGCATGGGTGGCCTCATACCCAGCTGGGACAGCTTCAGCGACCCGATGAACTCCATCAGCAGACCCCTGCAAATGGGGCCGCTCTGGCTGGAGGCAAAGCACAGGTCCGGCATGCCCATACACGACCGGGTGTGGTTTGAGAATCCGCCCAAATCTTCCATCCCGGCTTGCCTGGCGGTAAAGACAGCGGAACTGCAGTCGCCGGTGGCGGCGGAGCAATATTTGCGGGCCGTAAGGGAAGCTGTGATGCTGCAGGGGCGCGATATCTCAGAGCGCAAGGTGTTGCTGGAAGTTGCCAGTGAACTTGCCAGGCGCAAGCCGGCGGTGCTGGATTTCAGCCGCTTTGAACAAGAACTGGGGAGAGAGGCATCTAAAAAAGCCCTGGAGGAAGATTTGCAGAAAACACGCCTGCATGGTATTACACGCTTCCCGACGCTTACCATACATAAACCGGGCGCGGCTGGGGTGATGATCGTGGGGTACAGGCCCTACGAGGCGCTGCTGGAGGCGCTGAAGCAGGTTGCCCCTGAACTAACACCCACACAGCATGCCGAAGACGAGGAAAAGTACAGCGCGTATTGGGGAGAGGGTATTACGGAACGTGAAGTAGCAGAGGCATTGCAGACCAGCGTGTTATAAAGGAACCTATAATCTCATTGATATGATGCTTGCCTACCACTAAGCACATTTGTCGCTGCTAGCTTTCCTGTTGCTTACCAGCCTTTAGCATACTGTTATTTTGGTTGGTACACATCCTTCCACGACCATCCGTCCATCTCCAGGATGGCCGTCATCACCTTACGCCGCTGCTGCAGATCAACTTTAAAGGTATGCCGTACCGCATCCTTGTCAAGGAGGGGTATGCCTTTTTCCTCCAGTAGTTGCAGGTCCGGTACCGGGGCGCTTTCCTTTGGGGAGGGGTTCTTCAGGAAGCTTCCTTTCACCGTATCCAGGTAAGCGTCCAGTGCCGTTCCCAGCATGTTCATCATCAGCTGGTTTCCCACAGCTTCTTTCGGCACCGCGTTGGCCAGCAGCTGGTAAGCCTCATGCAGCAGGGCAATGGAAGGGGCGATGGAGCGGTCCGGCTGGTTATTGTGGAAGTAGTGAATGACGGGGTAAGAGTGGTGGTGCAGGGTGTGGTGCATCAGCAGCTGGCACAGGTCGGAGGCGTTGTCAAATAAAGCTGAAAAGTCTTGGCCGTTCCAGCTGTTAATTAGTATCTGCTGCGGCGTTTTGCCCATGCCGTTGATGTAAAGGCTAAGCTTGCTCTGCAGGCTAACGGCCGAGAGCACGGGCACAAAGTAGGTGATGGAGGTGGTGATGAACACCAGCCCTGCAAATGCTGCCACATCTGTAACTATACGCCAGATAATGCCTGGTGCAATGAAATCGCCCACACCCAGGGTGGAGAGCGTAAAGCCAGCGTAGTAGAGCTTCTCGAGGGCACTGGCGCTAGCCATGGTCTTGCTATTCACGATGGAGCCTTCCTCGTAGAGCAGGACCAGGAACAGGCCACCCCAAAGTGCCACAATCCAGGTAAACAGGATAGACACAAGGATTGCAGGCCCTGCATACCGAAGCAGGTTTGACCTGCCGTTCTTCCCGGAAGTCAGGAAGAAAGCCTTCCAGACTCCGCGGGTGACTTGATTTGTGATCATGCCACCGCCATTAGAGGAGAGCGCCGTCTTAACGATGTCCAGTATCGTGAAGACAAAAAGCGTTACTCCAAGGCATAAGTATAAAATGTTCATAGGATGCAGGTGGCGGCATGGGTTGTTTCCACTAAACGAATAGCCTGGCGCTGTAGTTATAATTGTGTTCAAAGGAGCAGCAAGCAGGAAAGCTAATAGGACGCTATCGCATCAGAAAAAGAAATTATGTAACGATTATCTAAAATTGTATAAAACACAAGGCGCTTGTTTGGGTATAATAAAGGCACATAAACATTAAACGATTTAAACCTATAAACTATGAACAAGGACTTGATTAGAACATTGGCCGAGTGTGCCGCCGCCTGTAACAACTGCGCCATCTCCTGTCTTGGAGAGGAAAATGTTAAAATGATGGTTACCTGTATCCGGCTGGATCTGGACTGCGCCGCCATCTGCAAGGAGGCCATTGATTACGTGTCTCGCGACTCGCGCTACGCTGGGGAGATTCTGCAGCAGTGCGCCAGAATATGCAGGGACTGCGGTCAGGAGTGTCAGAAGCATGAGGCGCAGCATTGCAAAGATTGCGCCGAGGCCTGCTTCGAATGCGCCGAGGCTTGTGAGCAGTATCAATCCGCCTAGACAGAATTTCTATACCAACAACAGAGGTGCCTGTGCTATACGCAGGCACCTCTGTTGTTATGTGCTTTAAAGCTGCCAGGAACGCCTCCATGCTAAAAAGCGAACACATACAGTTTGCCCCGCGCGCGCAGGCAGGCAGATTGCAACATTAAAATACCTTCCACTGCTTCTTATTCTCATGAAATAGTGTACAAGTAGCCTGACTTATGTTGCAAGGCAGGGGCAGCCTCTGCTCATAAGCCGCAGGGTCTCTACCAGAAAAAGGCGTGCCTGCCTCAAGACTACAGAGGTAGGAGTGGCGAAACCGGTTACGTTGTTTCAATACTTCAGCTATCCGGCTAAAGCAGTTATGCTGAAAAGCAGCGCCTCTTTGCAGTATAAACTGCAAGCACTTTTATTACTACCGGTTTCGCTGTTACTTCGCTGCTTCAAATTTTTAATTATCCTATAGTCAATTTTACATGCTGACAAAAATAAGCAACTACCTTTTCGCCTTTGCCCTTGGCAGTTCACTCGCTGCCTGCAACCAACAGGCAGAGGAGCAGAAAGCCCCTAAACAGGAACAACACCACACCGGTGCACATGAGGCAAAGCCGTCTGAAGGCGCGTTGACAATCCAGGCTCAGTCAGAGCCTGATACCCTGAAAGGTAGCCTCAAAGCCGAGGCGCACGGAAAAGTAGGCCCAGCGCATTTAACTGTAGCGTATCATTCACCTGCAGTACGCGGCAGAATGATATGGGGAGGGCTGGTGGCGCATGATCAGGTGTGGGTAACAGGGGCGCACTCAGCAACCCGCCTGCAAACAGACCACCCGATTATGATCGGTGGACAGGAAATACCAGCCGGTAAGTATGCCTTGTTTACTATTCCCGGCGAACAGGAATGGACGGTGATCATTAACAAAAACTGGAACCAGCACTTGGCAGACGATTATTCTGAAGCAGAGGACGTAGTGCGCCTAACTGTAAAGCCTGAAGCAAACGAACAACATCAGGAGCGGCTACGGTATGAAATCCTGTCTCAAGGCGAAGGTAAAGGTGCTGTTGTCATGAGCTGGGACAAGTTAAAGCTGGTACTTCCGGTGGGTGTTTAGCTAAGGCCCTTAAGCACCTGCCTCTGTATGGGGAGGGGCCTTGCTGGTTAATTTTCAATTAAGAGGACAGGGGAAAACCACAGAAAGAGGGGTAATAATAGGAGTTATGCATTCTCACAATAGGGGTAGTGCTGCCCTATTGTGAAAAAAGGGTACATAAGATCGCTGGGGTATTGGAGCCCACCAGCCAAATAATTGGACATACTACCTAGGTGTTACACCAGAAGCTTGATATATAAATTTGTAGTTAGCTCCATGGCTATAGTCAGGCTGGCATTCCTCAGATTTACTTTGAAAGGTATTCATCAGCAACAGCCCAGGTCTATGTGTGCTTAAAGCAGAGGTGCCTGTGCTGTTCGCAGGCACCTCTGCTTTGTAGGCTCCTTTTATACCAGCTACTGGCGGCAACCGAAATTCGTAAAACTTATTCTGCAAACTGTCAGGTGGCTTATCCTACTGCTCATGGCTTTAACAGCCAAAGTTCATGTGCCAAGTAGTTCATTGTAAAAATTCTTGACTAAGGTTTAAGAGCAAAATACTCAAAATCAACTTAATACATTCTGCTGCGTTAATATTATAAGTTAAACTATTTTGCTTTGCACCAAACTAATTACACAAAACTATGGAAGAGTCACTATTAGGTTTAGGAATCGTGGGAATAGTAATTGCCCTCATTATCTTTATTGTTTACATCTGGAGTATATTCTGGTCTTACAAAGACGCTGAAAGACGTGGAAAGCCGGGTTGGCTGGTGGCAATCGTTGTGGCTTTCCTGGCCTGGCCAATCGGATTGATTCTTTGGCTGGTTGTACGCCCCAGCGACAGTAGCTACTCCCGTCCTCATTAAGGAAAGTATACTATAACATCAAAGTAGAAAGGGCAGCGGTTTCTCCGCTGCCCTTTCTACTGATCTACAGCCTGTCGTAAAGCCGCTGCTGGTTTCTTCATCCCGTGTCAGCCACTTGCCTTTCGGTTAAGGGTGCCCTGCCCGCTAGTTTGCCTGCACAGTTGCTGAACAGATGCCAAGAAATGCCGCATCGGCTGCCGGGAAAAAGCAGGAGTTGCATAAGCATTCTGCAGGGAGTTAACTATTTGGCTTAAGTTAAAGTATACGCTTGTACTAGCTGGAACAGCAACCCGAGAGCATCATGTGGAAAAGCAACATATGCCCGCTCCAGCAAAACAACTTTACATAAGATTAAAAACCTATGAGTTTAAAAGTATATCCAGGACATCCTTACCCGCTGGGTGCAACATGGGACGGGGAGGGTGTGAACTTTGCCCTTTTCTCTGAAAACGCCACCGCCGTGGAGCTTTGCCTCTTCGATACCAAAGATGCGAGCAAGGAAACAAACAAAATAAAAATGACGGAGCGCACACACCACGTGTGGCACGCGTACCTGCCCGGCATTAAACCGGGGCAGTTCTATGGCTATCGGGTGCACGGGCCCTTTGCGCCCCACGAAGGCCACCGCTTTAACCCAAACAAGCTGTTGCTGGACCCATACGCCAAGGCCATCTCCGGTACTATTGAGTGGCACGATTCCCTGTTTGGCTATAAAATGGGCGATAAGAAGCAGGACCTAACCTTCAGCGAAACCGACAGTGCGCCATACATTCCGAAATCGGTAGTGATTGATCCTTCCTTTGATTGGGAAGATGATGTGAGGCCAAATATCCCTTACCACAAAACCATCATTTACGAGACGCATGTGAAGGGATTTACCATGATGCATCCGGAGATCCCGGATGACATAAAGGGCACGTATGCCGCCTTGGCACACCCGGTAACCCTTAAATACCTGCAGGAGCTCGGCATCACGGCGATTGAGCTGATGCCGATCCACCAGTTCATCAACGACCGCATACTGATGGACAAGGGCCTGGCGAATTACTGGGGCTACAACACCATCGGGTTCTTCGCGCCGGATGTGCGCTACTCCAGCAAGGGCACACATGGCGAGCAGGTGGTGGAGTTTAAGGAAATGGTAAAGGCACTGCACAAGGCTGGCATTGAGGTGATTCTGGATGTGGTGTACAACCACACGGCAGAGGGCAACCAGATGGGACCGACGCTCTCGTTCAAAGGCATTGACAACGCGGCTTATTACCGCCTGACTGAGGATGACAAGCGGTACTATATGGACTACACCGGAACCGGAAACACGCTCAACGCTAACCTGCCCAACGTGCTGCGCCTGATCATGGACAGCCTGCGCTACTGGATTCTGGACATGCACGTAGATGGCTTCCGCTTTGACCTGGCTTCTACGCTGGCCCGTGAGCTGCACGAGGTAAACAAGCTAAGCGGCTTCTTCGATATCATTCACCAGGACCCGATCATCTCACAGGTAAAACTGATTGCAGAGCCCTGGGACATTGGCGAGGGCGGCTATCAGGTAGGGGAGTTCCCGCCGGGCTGGGCCGAGTGGAACGGCAAGTACCGCGATTGCATCCGCGACTACTGGCGCGGAGCCGACAGTATGCTGGCCGAGTTTGCCGAGCGCTTTACCGGCAGCTCAGACCTGTACAAGGACGACTATCGCAGCCCGAACGCAAGTATAAACTTCATCACCGCCCATGATGGCTTCACGCTGAATGACCTGGTATCGTACAACGACAAGCACAATGAGGCAAACGGTGAGAACAACAACGACGGGGAAAGCCACAACCGTTCCTGGAACTGCGGCGAGGAAGGCGAAACGGATAACAAGGAGGTGCTGGCGCTGCGGCAAAAGCAGAAACGCAACATGCTTGCCACGCTATTCCTGTCGCAGGGGGTGCCCATGCTGGTGGCCGGCGATGAGATAAGCCGCACCCAGAAAGGAAACAACAACGCCTACTGTCAGGACAATGAGATATCGTGGCTGCATTGGGAGGAAAAGGACGAGGAACTGCTGGAATTCACAAAGCGGCTCATACGGTTTAGCCGGGAGCACCCCGCCTTTACCCGCAGGCGTTGGTTTCAGGGGCAGCCGATTAAAGGCGAAAAGCTGAAGGATATCGCCTGGTTCCTACCGGAGGGCAGGGAGATGACGGAGGAGAACTGGAGCCATGACTTTGCGAAATCGCTGGCGGTGTATTTAAACGGCATGGGCCTTCATTCTAAAGGGCCGAAGGGTGAGCAGATTGTGGACGACAGCTTCTACGTGATCTTCAACGCGCACTTTGAGCCGCTGCAGTACAAACTCCCCCCGAAGAAGTATGGCGATGACTGGATAAAGGTGCTGGACACGGCGGAAGGGGGATTTTGCGATAACAACAACAAGTATGGCGCAACAGAAATTGTAGAGGTTGCCCCACGCTCCGTTGTGCTGCTGCAACACCCGCGTTCAGAAAACGTTTCGGAAGCCAAGCATCAGATGTAATAGAATTGCAAGTATAAAAGAGAAAGCCGGAGCATATATGTGCTCCGGCTTTCTCTTTTATACTTGACATGTCGCAAGTTCAGAAAATGATCAACTACTGCTTGTACACTTCTTCGGTTGAGCCGCACTTCAGCATTTTCTCCCCAAAGTATGGGTTTCGGATTTCCTCGTTTGAGCTAAGCCAGTAAGCTCCTTTATCGTTCAGGGCCATTGGGCAATGCTGGTAATAGAGCGTTTGGTCGGCCGCGTTAAATGCCTTGGCGAGTGAGAACACTGCCTCAGACAGATGCTCCAAATGCGCCCGCTGCCCTTCCAGGTCAGTTGCTGTGGCTATGGCCTCTGCCCCGCCGATAACATTAGCCGTTTTCTCTTCGGCATAGGCTTTTTCATCGGTGGTGAGGGTGGCTACCGGCATGGCTTTGGCGGTGCCGAGCACCTCGTTGGCGGCAGCTTTGGTGGCTGCTACATCAGATGCTACCAGTGCATTTTTCAGGTCCAGGTATTGGTCTACCAGCTGGTCTATCTGTGTCTGCAGCGGCTGAGCCACCGAGTCGAATTTGGGCGTCTCTACTACGGTGCCTGTTGCCATTGCCTCTGTTTCAGCGCCAGCGCCATGCATGTCCCCATGCTCCATGGTCGTTGCCTCTGTGTTCTCGGTGCTGCTCTCGGAGCAGGAGGCGAATGTAAATGTAGCCAGTAAGGCTGCGGCAAAGAATGTCTTTTTCATGGTTGCTTTTTTTTAGTTTTATAAGGTTATGTTTAAAAATTCAGGTTAAAGTAATCTGCTTTAGGAAAAGCCTTATCTACATCGTTAATACTGTAGTTTCTTAAAATTAATGTTGATGGCCTGCCATCGGGTCAGCGCCTTTTTTCAGCACATATTCGCTGTACAGCAGGTAAGCGCCCGAGGTCACTACCTTGTCGCCTTTCCCGATGCCACTAAGTATAGCTACGTTGTCGGCGCTTGCCTCGCCCAGGTTCACCATGCGTGCCTGAAAGGTGTGGTCGTCGGTTTGCACCCAAACGTGACTGCCGTTTTCGTCCCGAATCACAGCGTCCGTTGGTATAACCAGCGAGGTGCCGTTTTTGCCCGGCAAGGTAACATTGGCCTGCATGCCCGGCAAATACTGCGACTCCCGGTTCGGTAGTTCGGCACGAAGTATAGCCACCTGGCTCCCTTGCCTGTACTCCGGGCTGATAAAGGTTACCTTTGCCGGAACAGCTCCCTCCGGGAATCCCTGCACCGACACCAGCACCTCATCGCCTGCCTGTACGTTTGCCAGTTCCTGCGCATACAGTTCCGCTTCCACCCATATTTTGCCCAGCTTCCCGAGCCGGTACAGCACAGCGCCTTCCGCGATATACTGCCCCTCGGCAGCGGCCACCTCTGTAACCACCCCGGATGATGGTGCCACAAATGTAACACGGGCATCTAAATTCCCGGAACTGGCCAAGCGCCTTATCTGAGCTTCGTTGAGGCCGTACAGCAGCAGCTTTTGCTTTGCAGACGCCAGAAAGGAAGCGAAACGCGGATTCTCCTTCCCCAGTTCCTGGTTCTGGCGCAGTGCCAGCAGGTACTCCTGCTGCAAGGTTAGCAGCTCTTCAGAGTACATCTCATATAGCGGCTGCCCTTTCTGCACGGGCTGGCCGGTTTCCTTGATGTAAAGGCGTTCTATCCGGCCTGCCACGCGGCTGCTCACCACATCCGTCTGAGTCTCGTCAAGCACCAGTTTTCCGGTAAGGATGGTGTTGCTGTTCACATCGCCATAGGCTACCTGCATTGTTTTGATGTTGCCCAAGGCAATCTGGCTTTCGCTTAGCATCAGCTCGCCCTCCTTTTCCCCGCTCTGCGACACAGGCACCAGGTCCATGTGGCAGATAGGGCAGGTGCCGGGCTCGTTCTGCACGATCTGCGGGTGCATCGGGCAAGTATAAGTCGTCTCCGCCGCAGCTGTTTCCTCGTGCGCAGGCTCAGAGCAGGCGCTGGCTACGATGAGCAGTAGCAAAAGGAGTATGTTCAGGTATCGTTTCATGTCTTTCTAATTTTGAATGAGTAGCTGAGTGAATGCATAATTCTTTTGTCATCTTTAAAGTATCTTGTGGGCAAGCTTCAACTGCTTCTACATTTCGCAGCTAAGACCTTTACAAGGTATCAGAAACAGGAGCATTTATTCACTCATCCACTCATTCGCTTGATCACTCATTTATTTTTACAAAGCTTTCACTATCAATCATAAATTGGGCGTTGGCGGCGATAACGTCTGTTTGCTCCAGCCCGCTTACTACCTGTACCTGGTTGTTTTCTGCAGTGCCCACCGTAACGGCAACGGGTTTAAAGGCTCCATTTTCAAGCTTGAAGGCCACAGATCTGGTTCCCAGGTCCAGCACCGACTCGCGCGGAATCCATAGGGCCGGAGCCGTAGTGTAAGTGGCTGTAGCGGAGACCAGTTGGCCCACTCTTGCCACTTGCTGCTGGCCCGGCAGGTATACCCTTACTTTTGCAAAGTTCTCGCCAGCCTCGTAGAATGGCTGAACAAAGCCTACCTGTGCCTCCAGCTTCTCGCCGGGCAGTTCCGGAAACGTTATTTGCACGGGAGCCCCTTTGGCAATGGAGGTAACCTCGCCGGCAGGAATGTTGAACTCCGCCCAAAGCTGCTCGGGGTTCACAACACGCAGCAGCGGCTGTCCGGTGGTTACATACATGCCCTCGCGCAACTGCAGCTGGCTGCCTGCCGCTGGCCCTGCAACCGCTACAGGGTTTGCTGTGGAACCACCCATGCTTCCACCCATGCCGCCCGCACCGGAGGCCGCCGCTAGAGGGGTAGAACTTGGCGTAGCGGCTGGTGGAGAGGTATTGAGGCCAATGGCGTAGCCGTCGTAAGGGCTGTAGACGGCAAAGGTATAGCTGGCTTCTCCGGTTTTTAGCAGGCGGTTAATTTGGGCATCGGTGGCGCCCAGCAGGCGAAGCTTCTGCTTTGTAGCCGCTATCAGGGCCTTGTCTTCGGGAGCCGACTGCACCAGGTACAGCAGTTGCTGTTGGGCTGTCACCAGTTCCGGGCTGTATACTTCCATCAATTTCTGCCCTTTGTTGATGGGCTGGTAGTTATACTTCACAAACAGCTTCTCAATGCGGCCGCCCACCCGCGCCGGAACAGAGTATATGCGGCGCTCATCGTACGTGATAATGCCCTCCATCTTAACAGAAGCCGGAAGTGCTTTCAGCTGCGGTTTGAGGGTGCCGATGTTGGCAACCACCGTTTCATTCGTTGGCTGCAACAGGAAAGCCAGGTCCTCAGTAATTTCAATTGCCTCTCCCTCCGCTGAAGTCGGCACCAGGTCCATGCCGCAGATAGGGCAGGTGCCGGGCTCGTTCTGCACGATCTGCGGGTGCATCGGGCACGTATAAGTCATCTCCGCAGCGGTTGTTTCCCCGTGTTCGTGCCCTTGCTCGTTTTTACAGGCAACCGTAGCCACGACCAGGAGCAGCAGTAGGAGTATGTTCAGGTTTCGTTTCATGTTTATTTTTTTTGAATAACTGACTTTTGAATGATTGAATGGGTAGTATTTGAAAATTCAAAAATCAGTTATTCAGTCATTCAAAATTATCGCTCTATCTCCCGCTCGTAAGCCACGGCCAGTTGGTACAGTGCCTGCAGGTTGTTCAGGTAATCCATCTGGGCCATGTTCAGGGCTTCCCAGGCGTCGATTACTTCCGGTAGTTGGGCCGTGTTCTGTTCGTAAGCCAACATCGTCACGTCGTAGTTTTTCTTGAGCGCCGGCAGGATTTTGGTCTTGTAGTTCTCCACCTGCTCGCGCTTGGCATTCAGCTCCAGCGCCATGTTGCGCACCATGCCCTGTGCCTCGTTCAGAATGTTTTCGCGCTCACGCTGCATCGCGTCAATCTCCAGGTTCATGGCTTTGGTGTTGGCCTTGTACATTTTGCTCGACCAGGGTGCAATCGGAATGGAAACCATGCCCATGGCCGTGAACTGGTTCGGCATCATGCCGTTGCGGGGTGTCATGTGGTCGAAACGCAGGCTGAAGTCTGGTTTGCGTTGCAGTTTCTCTTGCTCCACGCCCAGGCGCATGGTCTGGATGGTCCTGTCCAGCAGGCGCAGGTCACTCCGGTTTTCGTTCAGGTAAGCGGTATCAGCGGCCAGTGCCACGGGGCCTGGAATACTCAGCAGCGTGTCTATTTTAAACTGCTGCTCCTTGGGCTGGTTCATCAGAATGTTGAGCGTCACGTTTTGCTGGGCTATCTCGTTGCGCGTCATCAGCTGCATGTTCTCTACCTCGTGCAGGCGTGCCTCAGCTTTGTAGATGCTCCCCAGCTTGCCCTGGCTGTAGGGGTAGCGGATGCGCGCCAACTTGAGCATGTAAGCCATGATTTTGGCATTGTCCTGCAGCACATCCAGCTTACGCTCCAGCACCACCCAGTTGTAGTAAGAGGCCTTGGCCTGTGCCCGAAGTTCATTGTAGGTTGCCGCCGCATTGGCCTGCTCGATTGCTGCCCGTGAGTCGAAGTATGCCTGCTTGGCGCGCTGCTTGGCCGGGTTCGGGATTGCCTGCTCTGCGGAAATCATCAGGGAGCCCTCTTTCTCATCGCTTTCCACGTTCTGGCCCGGGTAAGGCAGCATGAACACGCCAGCTCCTACCATCGGCGCCATCCAGCCGGTAGCCCCTTCCGCGTAAGCGTTCTGTGCTTTGGCCCGCAGGTCGTACTGTTGCAGCATCGGGTTGGTGGTGCGGATGGTCTGGAGAACGCTGTCGAGCGCCACTGGCTGCTGCTGGGCTGAGGCAGGCACGCCTATAAACAGTATCAGCAGTATAGCGACAGCAGATCCAAAACGTCCCCTTGCCCCCTTCAAAGGGGGAGTAATAGCTCGTAAGAGTAAGTATGAAGTATATTTCTTAGTGCTTGACATCGTATATCTCTAGTTTTCCGTGTTTCTTCAGTTCGTGCTCTTTCGTCATCTCAAACACCACCGGCGTTACCAGCAGGATGTGGATGGAGGAGGTAAACACGCCGCCGATCATCGGCAGCACAATCGGCAGCATCACATCAGTGCCCACGCCGCTGGCCCAGAGCACCGGGATCAGGCCAAACAATGCCACAGAAACCGTCATGATCTTGGGGCGCAAACGCTTAGCGGCTCCCATGAATACATAGTCGCGGATGTCCTGCTTCGTGATGGTTTCGGAGGAATTACCCTTTTTATCCACCAGCTCTTTCATTGCCTCATTCAGGTAGACCACCATTACCATGGCCGTTTCGATGGCCAGACCAAACAGCGCAATAAAGCCCACCGCAACCGCCACCGACAAATTCACGCCGTAGAAGTACACAATGAACACACCACCCACGAGCGCAAACGGAATCGTCACCAGGTTCAGCAGCGCCTCCTTTATGGATTTGAAGGAGAAGTATAAAATGAGGAAAATGATGAGCAGTACCAGCGGGATGATGAACTGTAGCGTCTGGGTAGCACGCACCTGGTTCTCCCATTGGCCGCTCCACTCCAGGTAATACCCTTCCGGGATACCCGTTACCTCGGCATTGATCTTCTCCATCGCCTCTTCCACCGTTCCGCCTAAATCGCGGTCACGCACGTTGAAAAGCACCGCACCGCGCAGCTGCGCATTCTCCGAGTTGATCATGGGAGGGCCGCTGGTGAAACTGATATCCGCGACAGAAGACAAGGGAATAGTACCGGCAGCAGCCGTTTGGAGCGGGATGCGCTGGATGCGCTCCACGCTGTTGCGGTACTCCTGCGCCAGCCGCACGTTAATGGAGAAACGCTCCCGGCCCTCGATGGTGTTGCCTATACTTGCACCGCCCAAAGCAGACTCGATCGTCATGGTCACGTCGTCCACTGTCAGGCCATAGCGCCCCAATGCTTGCCGGTTGATGTCTATTTGGAGGTATTTGCCGCCCGTAATAGGCTCCACGTACAGGTCTTTCACGCCCGGCACTGTCTCCAGCGCCGTCTTCACCTTTTCAGACACCGCATACACCGAATCCAGGTTCTGGCCGTAAACTTTCACGCCCACATCGGTGCGGATGCCCGTGGCCAGCATGTTGATGCGGTTGATGATAGGTTGCGTCCAGCCGTTGACTACCCCCGGAATCTGCAGCTTGGCGTCCAGTTCCTGAATGATCTCCTGCTTTGTAATACCCTCGCGCCACTCTGATTGCGGCTTCAGCATGATGATGGTTTCGATCATGCTGATGGGCGAGTTGTCAGTGGCGGTGCTCGCGCGGCCGGCTTTGCCCAATACCTGGTCTACCTCCGGCAGCGACTTGATAATCTTGTCCTGCACCTGCAGGATGCGCTTCGCCTCAGCATTCGATACATCGGGCAGCGTAACGGGCATGAATAAAATGGAACCTTCATCAAGCGGCGGCATGAATTCTGTGCCCAAGCTAAACAGCATCGGGATAGCCACCAGCAGCGCCAGTATGTTGATGCCGATGGTGGTTTTGCGCCACTTCAGGCACCACTTCAGCACTGGCCCATACACGCGCTCCATACCCCGGTTTATGGGGTTGGCATTATCATCTTTAAACTTGCCCTTGAGAAAGTAGGAGATGAGTACCGGCGTTAAAGTGATAGCCACAATGGCATCCACGATAAGTATAAATGTCTTCGTCCAGGCCAGCGGACTGAACAGCTTTCCTTCCTGTCCCGTCAGCAAAAACACCGGCAGGAAGGAGGTTATCACAATAATTGTACTCCAGAACACACTGGGGCCTACCTGCTTGGAGGCTTTCTCGATGATGCGGAGCCTTGTTTCTTTATCTAGGTTCATGAGATTCAATATTGAATACGCTCATATTTTATATGTCTGCTCTTACCATGTCATCTCGACGATAGGAGAGATCTTTTCAGTATTTCGGATAGATTTCTCGCGCTGCTCGAAATGACAACAATGCTATTCATTTTCCATCCATTTCTTACCCTTGGAAGCCTCCGCTAAATGCCTGTAAGAATTCTCCACCATCACGATGGCATCATCCACAATTACACCCACCGAAAGGGCGATGCCGGTGAGGGACATGATGTTGGAGGAGATATCGAAGGCATTGAGAAGTATAAACCCAATGGAAACGGACAGCGGCAATTGAATGATGATGACGAGGGCGCTGCGCCAGTGGAAGAGGAACAGAAAAACGATGACGGAGGCCACGATCATCTCTTCAATGAGGGTGGTTTTCACAGAGTTTATACTTTCGTTGATGAGGCCGCTGCGGTCGTAGACGATGTTGAATTTTACACCCTCGGGTAAGCCTTTGGACACTTCCGCCATCTTTTCCTTTACATTTGAGATGACCTCTTCCGCGTTCTCGCCGTAGCGCATCACCACAATGCCGCCCACCGCCTCGCCTTCGCCGTTGAGGTCGAAGATGCCCAGGCGGCTTTCGCCCGTCATCTGCACGGTGGCCACGTCCTGCACGCGCACTGGAATGGTGTTGCTGGTGGTGATGGCGATGTTCTCTATCTCCTCAGCCGACTCGAGGTAACCAGTTGTTTTGATGATATAGCCAATGTCGGATCGCTCAAATTTGCGGCCGCCTGCTTCGTTGTTGTTGGCCCGCACCGCCTGTATTACCTGCGGGATGGTGATGTTGTAGTAGGTGAGTTTGTTAGGGTCTACGGTTACCTCATACTGCTTCTGAAAGCCTCCGAAGGAGGCCACCTCACTCACACCATCCACGTTTTGCAGCGCAAACTTCACATACCAATCCTGAATGGCGCGCTGCTCGCCCAGGTCCATGCCGGGGGCATCCAGCGTATACCACAACACGTGCCCCACGCCGGTACCGTCGGGGCCAAGGGTTGGCGTAACGCCTTCGGGAAGGGTATTCCCCAGCGAGTTCAGGCGCTCCAGCACACGGGAACGGGCCCAGTACACATCGGTGTCGTCTTCAAAAATGATGTAAATAAAGCTCATGCCGAACATGGAGGTGCCGCGCACATACTTCACCTCGGGCAGGCCCTGCAGGTTGGTCACCAGCGGATACGTCACCTGGTCTTCGATAATCTGCGGACTGCGGCCCATCCACTCAGTAAACACGATCACCTGGTTCTCCGACAGGTCGGGAATGGCGTCGATTTTGTTTGTTTGCACCGAGTAAAGGCCCCAGCCAAACATAACCGCCGAAACCAGCAGCACAAGTACGCGGTTGCGTAGCGAAAAGGAAATTAACCTCTCAATCATGGGAAGTGATGTTCTATGAATAACAGAATTGAACCTGCCGCAGGAGAGCGGCAATGCGGGTGGTGCCGGCTACGTTGAAAGTATAGGCATGGCAAAGGGGATGCTCGTAGCCAAGTATAGCCACAGCTGTCCGGCATGCCCAATCGGCACCTGATCTGTTATTTATAGAAGGAAAGACTGCACCAGCACAGGAATGTCGCGGGGCAGGGGAGGAGACTCGTAAAAAGCGTAGGTTGGCTCCAGTTCAGTACCGGGAGCGAAGAAATTAAACACGACCGCCTGCAGTACGACAGCCATTTTTAGCTGCTGTAGCTTGCTAAGGGTCGTTATTTTGTGCTTGGAGGCATCATCCAGCTGTTTTACTTCCAGTTGATGGTCCTCGCAGCAGTTTTCACTGTCAGTTGCAGCGTCTTCTTTAGGAGTATGGCAAGGCGGCAGTTTTTTCTGCTGCTTTTGCTCCATCGGGCAATCTGCGGCGGCACCAAAGAAAGTTACGTCGCGCAGCTCACCGCCACATAAATGCATACCCACCGCCATGCCTGTCGAGGAGACGAGCACCAGCAGCGTGAGGGTTAGCAATATGATCTGGCGGTACAGCTTCATGTGATAGTTTTATACTTGCCTTACAAAGGTAACCCCCTTGCAGCAGGTACTGTTACAAAATTAACGTAAAATCTTATACAATTATTCCTTTCACCTCAAAATCTGATTCTGCAGATCAGCCATTGTCGCTGAAAGCCGGGTAAAGCGTCATGCCGCCATCCACGTAGATGGTGGTGCCGGTAATATAATCCGCCTCGTCGGTTGCCAGCCACACGGCTACCCTGGCAATATCTTCCGGCTCTCCGATGCGGCCGTAGGGAATAAGCGTGAGCATGTCTTTTCGGCCTTGCTCCGTTTCCCATACGCTTCGGTTAATGTCTGTTTTGATGGCACCGGGTGAAATGCCGTTTACCCTGATCTTGTTTGGCGCCAGTTCCTGAGCAAGTGTTTTCATCAGCATCTGCACGCCACCTTTGGCCGTGGCATAGTTCACGTGGCCAGCCCAGGGAATGATATCATGCACTGAACTGATGAAGATGATGTTGCCAGCGGATGTTTTTTCCTCTGGCTGTACTTTGCGCTTCATAAACTCCTTTGTGGCTGCCTGCGCGCACAGGAAATGGCCGGTCAGGTTGGTGCTGATCACTTTGTTCCATTGCTCCAGTGTCATGTCCACAAAAGAGCTGTCTTTCTGCACCCCGGCGTTGTTTACCAGTATGTCCAGCTGCCCAAACTGCTCTACCGCTGTGTTAATGAGCCGCTGGCAGTCTTCAGGTTGTGCTACATCTGCTTGCATGATGACGGCCTGGCTGCCCTGGCTCTCTATTTTTTGCTGGGCCTCCCGGGCTCCGTTCTCATCAGAGTGATAGTTGATCACTACTTTGGCGCCCGCCTTGCCCATCATGATGGCGATGGCCTGGCCAATACCGGAACTACCTCCGGTTACTACGGCTACTTTGCCGGCTAATCTCTTATCAAGTTCACTCATAAATTTCTAGTCTCTTTGGTCAGCTTGTTTTCTGCTGGCGCTATGTTTTTTGGTGCCAGATAGGATGTAGGAATATTTTATTTGTTGGGTGCAGCTTTAACGGTATACCATGAAGGGCACTACTAAGTTGTCTGCGTTACTGATGCCTTTGCTCAGTCAAACTAATGTGTACCAGTAGCAGATTAAGTTAAAACGACGTAGGCTTGTTTTAGCTTTTTTTGAGAAACGCTGTGGCTTCTAAGTACAGCGCGGCTACTGGTGGTACAGTAGCCGCGCTGTATAATGTAGTATGAGTTATACCTGTGCGATGAATACCGGCTCGGGTTTCGGCACCTGCAGGTGCTGCAGGATAACATCGAACACATCCACGGCCTGCACTTCCTGTGGGAGATTTGATTTATACTTGGTAAGCAGCAGTGGCCACTCGTTTTTGTCTTCCTGGATGCGCCCGTGCGAGCCTTTTATCAGGGTGGCATCCAGCGGTATGATGTCCATCACCATCCGGAAGCCAAGTTTTTTCTTCAGCACCTTGCCGGCCACCTTGGGTAGCAGGAACTTGATTTTTGGGTCAGCAAACATCTCCACAGGGTCGAAGCCAGGCTTTTTGTGGATGTCGACCATGCGGGCGTAGTCCGGTGCTTTTTTATCATCCAGCCAGAAATAGTACGTGAACCAGGCATGCGCTTTGGCCACCACCACCAGCTCACCGCAGCGCTCGTGGGCAAGTTTATACTTGTTCCGTTCATCGCCAGCCAGTACTTCCTCAATACCGTCTACCCCTTGCAACAGCTGCTGCACTTCTGCTATTTTCGCTGCATCCTTCACATACACGTGGGCCACCTGGTGATCGGCCACGGCAAAGGCCTCGCTCATGGCCATGTCCAACAGCTCGGTACCGCGTTCGATACGCACATTGATGTAGCCGTTTTCGCGCAGCACGCGGTTGATGTGCACCGGCTGGTTGACATCCGAAATGCCGTACTCCGATAACACCATCACGTTGGCTCCTTTGGCTTCATAAAACGAAATCAGGTCGCCAGCTACAGCGTCTATCTCCTGCAAGTCTTTGGCAATGCGCGGGTTTGATGGGCCGAGGCGCTGCAGGTTGTAATCGAGGTGCGGCAGGTAGATGAGCGTGAGCGTCGGGTCGTAGAGGTTATCGGTGATCTTGCTGGCATCGGCAATCCACCTGCTCGACTTGATGGAGGTCTTTGGCCCCCAGTAGTTGAACAGCGGAAAGGTGCCCAGTTCTGCCTGCAGCTTATCGCGCAGGTCGGCTGGTTGCGTGTAGCAGTCGGGCAGTTTGCGGCCATCGGCCAGGTACTGCGGGCGCGGCGTTAAAGTATAATCGGCAGTGGTGTTCATGTTGTACCACCAACCCATGTTGGCTACTGTAAATTTAGGGTCGGCGGCACGGGCCACTTCCCATACTTTGGGCGCCTGCACCAGCTTGTTCGACTGCCGCCACAGCTTCACCTCATCCTCCTCCCGAAAATACCAGCCGTTCGCCACAATGCCGTGCTCCTGCGGCCACTTGCCGGTGAGGTACGTGGATTGCACGGTACAGGTAACAGCCGGAAGTACGGGTTTTATACTTGCCTGCTGCGCATTAGCTGCCCATTTGGCCAGGTGCGGTGTGTGCTTGCCGATCAGGGATTTCGTTAGCCCCACGATGTTCAGCACTACGGTCTTCTGCGTCATGTTTTTTGTTGATAGTTTCAATCACCCACTCCAGCTCACGTTGGATGGAAAGGGAAAGGTCTTTTTTAAGGTCAAGCGGCAGCACGTCCCACGTATAGGTTTCTACCTCCAGGTGCTGCGTTACGTTATTTTGCTGCAACAGGCGCAGTACTTCGGCCACATCCTCCTGGGTAGACTGCAGGCCGTTGTACTCCTGCGTGAACAGCGGCACATGGAAGTGCGTGCGCCATTCTACGGCGTTGGGTTTGCGGATGTGCTGCAGGGCAAAAGTCAGGTCGGGGTACTGCGTGAGTTCTCCCTCCTTATCCTTTTCCACCACCTGGTGCAGGTAAGTCGATTCGGCAAACATGGCCATGGCTTCGGAAAGCTCGGCGCGCGTTTCCACATCCTGTGGGAGCTCGGCTTTCAGGGCCGCACTTAACTGAATCTTGCCGATTCTGATGCCGGCATGCTTCAGTTTGGCAAAGGCTTCCTGGGGCTTTTCGTAAGCCAGCGCGAAGTGACACACATCGTAGCAGAGCTGCACGTAAGTATAGATCGCTTCAACAGCATCGTCCTTTGTCAGCCCCAGCGACTCCTGCAGTTTATCTGCGCCAATTGGCTGCAGCCACTCCTTGTAAAACTTAATCACTTCCTTGGAGTTCTCCAGCAGTCCGTCTGGCTCCGGTTCAATGTCGAGGTGGATGGTTTTGCCTGTCTGCGTTTTGATCTGGTGCAGCGCCTCCACTACCTGTACCAGGTGCTGGGCCGCATGGGTAAACACAGACTTCATTTTCTGCTCATCGGCCTCGCGCAGCCAGGGCTTGTAGGAGAGAGGAGAGGTGGAAATACCGCCCTCCATGCCCTCGGGTAACAGCTCGGCCATGATCTGTGCCAGCCGGATAGTATAGGCCACCCGCTCTTCCGTTGCCCAATCAGGGAAGTGCACCCTGTCTTTGACTTCCTGGTTGTGGAAGCCGCCATATGGAAAGCCGTTCATCGTGAACACATACAGCCCCTGCTCGTGCAGCCAGCTTTTAAACTCCTGCAGTTGATTGCCTTCCAGTAGTTGTTCGCTGGCGAGGTTAGAGAGGCGCAGGCCAATGCCAAAGGGCTTGTCTGGCGAGAGCTCCTTTTTGAGCGGCGGAAAGTATGATTCCAGATTAGTGAAGACCTCCTCCCAGCTTTCGCCGGGATGGATGTTGGTGCAGTATGTGAGGTGGTAACCCTGTTGCAGGTACATGTTGCGTTTTTTAGGTGAGAATACAGTAAGCGGCTGGTTCTTCACGAGCTGCCTTTCCTGTATTATACTTGCGGCTGGGTATGGGGTTGCTGTTTTTTCTGGAGGAAGCGAATCGCCTGTTCTACCAGTTCCGGATTCATGTGGTGCACTTCCACGCCTGTGCCGATGCGCGACAGCAGCATAATGGTCAGCTGCCCGCCCAGGTGCTCCCTGAATTCTGTTAAGCCGCGGATCACAGACAGCTGCCCGTCTTCCCCCTGCTGCACCAGTTCCGGCACAAAGAGGTTAAATCCCAGTTCCTGCAGTAGCGCCAGTATTTCGTCGTGTTCCGGTGCATTTATCATGCCCTGTAGCCAGGAGTAAGTTACATCCAGCGCGATGCCAATGGCCACTGCCTCGCCGTGGCGCAGGCTATACTTGGTGAGTTGCTCCAGTTTGTGCGCTGCCCAATGCCCAAAATCCAGTGGCCGCGAAGAGCCCATCTCGAACGGATCAAGGCCGCCGATATGCTCCACGTGTAGCTCGGCGCAACGGTGAATCAGCTGTTGCATGGTCGCCATGTCGCGCTGTGCCAGCTTCCGGGCGTCTTGTTTTATACTTTGGTAAAAGGCTTCGTCTTTGATCAGTGCTACCTTGATGGCCTCCGAAATGCCGGAGCGCCAGTCGCGGTCTTCGAGTGTAAGCAGAAAGTTGCTATCGTTGATTACGGCGAAGGGCGGCGCAAAGGTGCCCAAGAAGTTCTTTTTGCCGAAGGCGTTGATGCTGTTTTTCACGCCAACTCCAGAATCATTTTGCGAAAGCACGGTTGTTGGAATGCGCACAAGGCGTATGCCGCGATGCGCGATAGCAGCGGCAAAGCCAGCCAGATCGAGCAGGGCACCGCCACCGATGGCGATCAGGTAGGAATGCCGGCACACGCCAAACTGGTTAATACCCGCAAGTATGGTTTGCAGGTGTTCCGGGTCGTTTTTGGAATCCTCGCCCCCCGGAAGTATAAGCGGCTCCGCTACCTGTTGCAGCGCCTGGGCATGTGCCGAAGTATAGGAATTGATTTGCTCCAGCAAACCCGGGCTGGCCTCAGCCACGCCGCTGTCTATTACAAACAACACCTTACGGCAACTGGCGGAGTTATCCTGTGCCAGCACATCTGTGAGCATGGTATTCTCCGGCTGAAAAAGCCCTTCTGTAAAGTATACCCCATACCGGAACGGTACTGCAAAATTCTGTTCTATCGTCTTCATACCCGGGGTAATTTTAGTTTGAATAACTGACTTTTGAATGACTGAATGTTAATATTAAATGAGGGACTAAGAACTGTAGAAGCCTAGCATCTAAAATCTAATATCTAGCGCCCCGTTAGGTTACAGCGAAACGCCTGGCGATGTAGATGGATACGGGTAGAAGCAGCAGCACGATCAGGCCGTATTGCCAGCCTGCAAAACCAGCGGCTATACTTGCATTCATCACGATCAGGGCCAGAATACCCGCTTTCACGGCCTTAATGATAAGCTTTGGTTCCTTAGTGGGCATGGCCTTAAAGAGCGGCGGGAAAATAAGCCAGGCAAACAGCAGCAGGAAGGGCAGCGTGTAAAGCAGGTTAAACTGCGGCAGCAGCGCCAGGCTCATAATTCCGGCAAACACAATGCCATACATCAGCACGGCTCCTTTCAACGCGGCTGTGTTCCCACCATGCACTTCCCCACGACTCACCATGGTAATGGCAGCAATATAGATGATAGGAATCAAGGCAATGAACCACAAATCATCTAAAGCGGCGGGAATGGCACTCACTCCTAAAAGCAGATTGCCACCCCGACAAGAGCCCATGTTTATCGGGCCTAGGAAAGTATGATGCTTGCCTTTCCAGTCGTAGAGCAGGGCGAGCAGGGCAACAGCCAGTGCGATAAGGGCACTTACATCCGATACCTGCCAGGCAGCCAGAATGCCGCCAATCAGCAACACCAGTCCAAGTATAGTTGCCCCTGCCAATGAAGCCTTGCCACTCGGAATAGGCCGCTCTGGACGTTCCACTCTGTCGAGGTCTGCATCAAATACATCATTAAACACTACGCCGCCGCCGTACAACCCGATAGTGGCCAGCACCAGCCAGCCGAGCGGCTGCAAGTGTGCGGCCTCAAATCCATTCTCCCACAGGCTGCGTGAAAGCAAAGCACCTGATGCGGCGAAACCTAACATAATATCCGCAATGGCGGTCACAATGTTAGCTGGGCGCATCAGGCGTACGTAAGCTCCTACTGTACTCATTTTTTAGCGTACAATGTTTGAGTCCAGGCTGTCGGTGGCTTTAACTTCACCCACGACTGGCGTTTGGCCGCCACGCAGCACCGAGTTGTCTGAGAACTTCTCGCGCTGGTCTACCTGTGTGCCTTTCAGCCAATCCGACTCATGCATCTGGCCGCTTTTGCCAAATGAGTCGAGGGCATTCTGATAACATACTTTGCGCACATCCTCTATACTTATCCCGCGCTCGAGCATCAGCGAAGCGGTTTTTGGTACCGAGAGCGGATCGCTCACGCCCCAGTCGGCAGAAGAGTTGACGATGATGCGCTCTGAGCCATACTGCTTCACGATCTCCACCATGCGTTCGTTGCCCATTTTGGAGTTCGGGTAAATGGTAAAGGCGGCCCAAAAGCCCCTGTCCAGCACATCCTTCACCGTTTCCTCGTTGTTGTGGTCGATCACCACCATGTCGGGCGCAATGCCGTGTTCCAGGCATACCTCCATACTTTTAATGGTCCCGGCTTTCTTGTCGCGGTGCGGTGTGTGTACCTGCACCGGCATGTTTACTTCCTTGGCAAGCTCCAGCTGTGCCCTGAAATACTTGTCTTCTGTAGGCGTCTGGTCGTCGTACCCGATCTCGCCCACGCCAACCACGCCCTCTTTGCAAACGAAAAGCGGCAGCAGTTCCATCACCTGCTCTGCCAGCGCCTCGTTATTGGCTTCCTTGGAGTTTAGACCGATGGTGCAGTAGTGCTTGATGCCGAACTGGCTGGCACGAAAGCGCTCCCAGCCAACAAGGCTGCTGAAATAATCTTTAAAGGAGCCGGCCTCAGTGCGGGGCTGCCCTAGCCAGAATGCTGGTTCGATTATGGCCACAATGCCTGCCTTTTGCATCCGCTCATAATCATCCGTTGTGCGGGAAGTCATATGGATATGCGGGTCGATCAGCATCAGGTTGTGCGTGTTCATATAGTAAGGGTTATAGTTGGAGACCTCTTTGATACTCGTGTAGGTGTGAATTTAAAAACTTATTGGCTGAAATGATATGTTATAGTCCAACAAGTGCCAAGCCCGGAGGTTTAATTTCAAGAAAGCTGCAGGTTTTTATCGCCGATGAGGCGCCAGGTAATTTCTCCGTTCTCTACGCGGGATTTAAGTTGCGGATGGGCGCTTAGCAGCTCTTTTGCCTGCTGGTTGCTGCTTTGGGCGCAGGCCAGCGCGGCCGCCTCCTGCTCCAGCTCGCTGGGCTGCGCGAACAGCTTTTTAATGTCCTTGAGAATGGCCTCATCAATAAAGGGCCCAACCGGGCGCCACAGTTCGGGAGAAACGGGCCTGCCGGCAGCCCAGCGCTCGTGGGCGTAATCAGAGAGGATACGGGCCAGCTTGGCGTTTCGTCTCTTTTCAATGCCATAAATGCGAAACACTGGCTTTCCAACAAAGAGCGTCTTCAGCACCATGTTGTTCCAGGCGTCCTCGTGCATGTAGTCGGCAGGGTAGGGGTTGTCCAGCGCCACCGCCTCAAACACATCGCCCATGTTGGTACGGAAGCCCTCGGCGGCACGCTCGCGGAATAGCTCAGGGTGAGGCAGCAGCGGCAGGCCCGCATACAGCGCCACCAGTTCGCCCATGTCTGCGGTGTTAAAAAGCGTCTCGAGTTGCTGCCGGAACGCCTCTCCATCCTGGTACGGCATGGAGAGGATCAGCAAGGTGCGGGCGGCCTGAGCAGCGGTCCAACGGCTGGGGTCAAAACCGGGCCGGATGATATCGGCCATTTCCGCGTCGTGCGGCGTGAGTTGCAGGGGCGCTTTACCGATAAAGCGGGAAGCTGCGCTAAAAGCCAGGTAAAGCTCTTTTGGTTTGGCGTTTTCATCCTCCACCAGCTTCATTTTCTGCACGAGCCATTTTATGCCTTCGGGTGTGGTGGTGCGCTCGAGTACCTCCATCAGGAAGGTTTTAGTAGCGTAGATATCTGCCTGGTACACGGTAATGCTAGGTTAAGTATTTTCGGGTGAAATTTGCTGCACGCGCCTCGATAAGGATCTTCTATACGCGCTAGTGCGGCGTAGGGAGCTCTATCTTAACATAGGGCACAAAGTGCTATATAGCGATGCTGCTATTACTGTAGCTTTTTACGTCTGGTAAAAGAGAAGGTTGATAGCGCGCGAAACCTTCCGCAAAATGTGCAATTAAATTTTTGAGCGTTCCTCGTGCCTTACCTGTAAAAGCGGAAACAGGAGTTCTATTCTGGCTCTTCTCTCTAGTGTAAGGTTGCAATTTAAACTGACTGTGCGGCGGCTGCGTGAGCCAACTCAGATACTTAATGCTCCAAAGTGAAAATCATGACAATCTTATTGTAAAAAGAATATTAAAAGTTTCTTTTATGCAGGAACCTTTCAAGTAAATATGATGTATACTATATAGACAGCACCCACTGTTTTGCCACGTGTCAAGCTCAATTTCTGGTTTGACAAACATTTAAACTAAGTTTTCAGAAAGCGTATCAGCGTAAATCTCGCCATTCACCCCCAGATGAATGTGTTTTACTTGTGATTTTTATACGTTTGTGTTTTTCTGTCTTTAGTTTGAACTTTTGGATAGAAAATAATGTGTGTTCTGTAGAAGTATAAGCAAAATGAAAGAACTGGAAAGAATCGAAAACGGACTAAAAAGCAGCCATACGTTGCTTTACAAAAATGATGGCCAAGGCCTGGCCTGCTCTTTCGTAAATGGGGGGTTGGTAGTGGATTCCTTTGTGATTGAGGATGAGGTAATTGCCGAAGCACTGGCTAAGAAAGGCGTAAACGGTGTAGTAGAAGGAAGCAATTTTAACATGCTGAAAAGCAATTATGATTGGTTCTCGCTGCACGTAAAGTCTAAAAAACTGTACGAGACGCTGAAGTCTTAACAAGTATAGACAAGTATAAAAAGAAAGGCAGCCCCCAGCTGCCTTTCTTTTTGCTATGCCCGTGCCTCACGCGGGTTTGGTTCACTTAGCACATGCCGCAGGTGCGCGAATAGCTTCAGCGAAACCTGGAATACCGGACTTAAAATAAACGTGTAGAAAAACGTAACAATCCCCACCGGGCCACCCAGCAAGTAGCCGATCAGCAGCACGATACACTCCACCACAATTCGTGCTTTGCTCACCGAAAAGCCCGTGCGGTCGGAGATGGTGAGCATAAAGCCATCACGCGGGCCAGCCCCAATGCCGCCTGCCACATACAGGCCACCACCAATACCCACAATCAATATTCCGATCAGCAGCCACACGTAATCCACCCAGGTATAGGTTGGCTCCGGCAGCACATTCGTCCATAGGAAAAAATCAAGTATAGGCCCAATCAGCAGCGCATTCAGGAAGGTGCCGATGTTAATGTATTTCCGGTTGATAAACAGCGCGATGATGATCAGCACAAGCCCAATGATCACGCTCCAGGTGCCGATGCTTAGGCCGAACCGCTGCGCGAAAGCCACGTTCAGCACGTCCCAGGGGTGCAGGCCCAGGTGCTTTACCTTCACGGAGATGCCAATGCCCAGGCCAAAGCAAATCAGCCCGAGAAAGAAGAAGGCATAGCGAATGATCCAGTTGCGGGGCGTGTCGTTCTTGAAAATGTTCGTCGGCATAAAGAAAAAGCTATAGGCTGCAAGATTACGTAAAACCGGCCACTCTGCGGCAAAGTTTTCATCTTTATGGGATGAAGTATAGCTGCAAGGGTAGTAGGCTTGCAGCTATACTTCACCATAACTCTCTCTACAAGGAGCGATGAAAATTAAGACTCTTGCTGCTAACCAGGAGTAAGATTGCCACAGGTAGATGAAGTATATAATACCTTTTAAACCCTCTATTTTCAAAAACAGAAGGCCTCACCCGGGGGAGGTGAGGCCTTTGCCATTAAGTAGTGGATAGAACCAGGTAGTGTGTCTTCTTTATTGAACGCCACCGGCACCGTTGCCGTCACCTTGCTTGGTGTCGTCGTTGCGGATGCTGCGCTTGCGGCGCGATGGCTTTGATTTCTCCATTTTACCGAAGCGGTAATCAACGGAAACACGGGCGCCGCGGTTGTAGTTATTGATGCGGATGCGCTGCGTGAAATCGATCGCCTCCACGTCGTTCTTCATCTTCATGCTCTTGCGGAACGGGTTGTCAAGGCCCAGGCTGATGCCGCCCTTGCCATCAAACAGCTCTTTCTTGAAGGCCAGCGTGTGGTAGGAGAAAGCGGCAAAGCTACCCTGCAACTGAATGCGGCGGGAGTTAAAACCACCGTTGAACTGCGCACTATAGCCTTTTCCGAAGTCGTAGGAGGAGTTGGCGTTGATGTTGTACATCCAGCCGCTGTTTTCATACAGGGCACTCTTCAGGTCCACAAAGTAGATGTTGGAGCTGCCGCTCACCGTCCACGCTTTCACAGGCTTTACCGATCCGAAGATGCTGCCGCCGTAGGTTTTGTTCTGCGCTACGTTGGCAAAGCTCAGCACGGTGGTGTTGCCTTCTACGCCAGGCACGGTCTCGATCGCGTTGTCTGTTTCGCGCATGTAGAAGGAGGTGCTGATAGACGAGGTTTTGAAGTAGGTGCTGTAGCCCAACTCGTAGAGGTTCGTTAGTTCCGCATCAAGAAACGGGTTGCCACGCACCACAGTGCCTGGCGCCTGCTCCTGGTCAAACGGGTTCAGGAAGAACAGCGACGGGCGCTGGATGCGCTGCGTGAAGTTTGCCTTCAGCGTGTGCTTCTCTTTTAAAGTATAAGACAAGGCTATACTTGGGATTAGGTTGTTGTAGCTGTCAGAGATGTCCGAGGTCTCTTCGGTGCCGTCCTCTTTTATGCGGAAGTAGTCCCCGTCAATCTCAGTCTGCTCCACACGTCCGCCCAGTTTCACGTTCAGCTTCTTTTTGATGGCAAAGCCATAGGTAAAGTAAGAGGCGTACACATCCTGCGAATAGTCAAAGTTCAGGGTGCTGCTTTCTTCCGGGCTATCGTTAAAAATGTCGCGGTAAATACCATCGCTGCTCACGCCACGGAAAATGCTCTTGGCACCCAACTCCAAGGTGGTTTTGTTTTTGAAAGGATGGATGTAGTCTGCCTGAAACGTAAGTTCGTCGTTGCCGCCGTCGTTCTGGTTGCGCTGCAGGAAGAACGGATCTTCGCCCTGGTCGTAGCGGTCCTGGTAGTTGCGGGTATCGGTGTTGGTGGTGGTGTACTGCGAGAGAAGCGCTAGCTCCTGCCCCTCCTTGCCGAAGGTATGCACAAAGTCCAGGTTGATGTCTGTGCCCTGGCGCTTGTTGCGGTTTTCAATGTCTGTGTAAAACGACTGTAGCGGTTGTTCCTCCCCACCTACAGTTAAGAACTGGCGCTGGTCGTTCTCCATTTTAAATGCGCCACCGTTCTTGCGTATACTTCCTGATAGGCTGTTCTTGGCTGATATCTCGTAATCAAATCCCAACTGGCCGTTCATAAAGCCGCCCCGGATATCGGTCTCCCCAAACTGTGAGCGAATGGTACGTGATGCCTCTGGCGCGTTGAAGACGGTGACATTGCTCATGTCGCCGTGGTTATAGAACTGGAAGGTGCTGGCGCTGGCATTGATACCCAGCTTACCGCGGCGCACATTCACACTGGCGTTGCCGTTGCTGTTGCGTGTGCCCACGGTGGCGCTCACAGAGCCGTTTACGCCCTCCAGGCCGCTGTCTTTTTTCGTGATGATGTTGATGATACCGGCGGTTCCCTCGGCATCATACTTAGCCGATGGGCTGGTGATTACCTCCACCGACTTGATCATATCGGCCGGGATCTGCTTTAGGGCATCAGCCACGCTACCCGCCATAATGGAGGAAGGCTTGTTGTTGATGAGCACGCGCACGTTGCCGCTGCCGCGCAGCTGCACGTTACCGTCGGTGTCCACACTTAAGGAAGGCACTTTCTGCAGCACGTCAGCGGCGTTGCCACCGGCATTGGTGATGTCTTTTTCGGCATTGTATACGGTGCGGTCTATTTTCTCCTCCACCAGTGGCTTCTCACCCGTAATCACCACCTCGCTCAGCTTCTGTGTATCAGAGGCCAGGGATACGGTTCCTACGTTTACCTGGGAGTTGTCGGCGGCTACTGTCACGTTTTCTACGGTCTGCAGCTGGTAACCCAGAAATGAAATATTGAGCTTGTACTGGCCGGCGGCCACTTTCTGTATCGTGAAGCGGCCTTTGTCGTCTACCATGGCTCCGTCAATCGGCTTGCCGGTGCTAAGGTTGATGAGGGCCACCGTCGCAAACTCGACGGGTTGCTTTGTTTCGGCATCCACTACGGTGCCGCTGATGGTGGCATTGCCTTTAGGGGCGGTAGTGCCAGGTATGGCGGCCTGTTGGGTTGGCCGCGACTGCTGTGGCGCCTGAGCCAGCACAGCGGTAGTGCTAAGGCCAAGCAAGATTAAAAGTATATTTTTCTTCATAGTTTTATAGGGACAGGAAGTGTTGTGTTTCGTTGTGAATGGTATGGGTAAAATCGTTCATCTGCAGTTCTTTTAATCTCTTTAGGCAACAAAGTAAAGCTGCTTTTTCCGGCTGCTAAAACAGAATATACAAAGGCACTGCATTTCTATATGAATAGCCTAAGTAAACCGATAAGGCGTTGGTAGGGGAAAATAGCAGCTTGGTCGGCAAAGCGAAGAATTGCCCAGGGATTTATGCCGCGACGGCGGGTGCGGGGACAGGAGCAGGCGGTGTAAGTATGGCAACGATGCGGCACCGCTAATGCCGTAATTTTCAAAAAAGATGCTGCTGCTGTATCTTTTTTGTTTTTCTTGAGTACATTTGCAGCGAATACTGTTGCAATCTGCAAGAGATTTATAGACGAAGAGGCGAGAGAACAGGCTCTGTGACCCTCTGGCAACCATCCGCTTTGGAAAGGTGCCACATCCTGCCCAACAAAGGGAAAATATAAATTACAAAACCATGAACTTAACACAGCCAACCTCTGCATCCGGAAGCGCGCCTTTCCGATACCGTTTTACTTCGTACGGCATCTCTGCTAGTGCCGCGAAGTGTTGTTGCTGTTGTTCCTGCTAGGGAAACCCTCCTCTTTCTGGTCTGAAATGGTACTGCTTTTCAAGTAGTGCACAGGCCCCCTCATTTATTTTTCACGCCCATTCCTGCAGTGTAGTATAGGTCATACTATACCTATGCAGGTGTTGGCGCATAGCAGAACAAGTATGCAGACAGCAGCCACACTTTTCAATCTCCCTAACTATACCGCCATTCCGACTCCTGTTGCCGTGGCTACCTTCTTCAGCCAGGCCAGTACTGCCGATTGCTGTTGCAGTCTGCAGCAGCTTCGGGACATGCGCGCCTGTTAGGGTAAGTATCTGCTTACGCCTTTATGTAGCGCAGTCAACACAGGCCGCGCCAGGCACCCTTTCCCATCATTTCATTTTCAATAATAGCCTAAAGGGCACTTTATACTTTACCAGCATGCAAAGTTTTAGAACCGAAATAGAAAATCCGCTCGTTGAAAAAGATATCATCGAACTGGAGCGGAAGATTCGACTTTACCGGGAGGGAAAGCTTCAGGAAGATAAATTCAAGAGCCTGCGCCTGGCGCGCGGCGTGTACGGGCAGCGCCAGTTAGGCGTACAGATGGTGCGCATCAAGTTGCCTTTCGGGAAGCTTAGCACGCAGCAGTTAATCCGCATTGCCGACATTTCGGATGAGTATTCAACCGGCAACCTGCACCTGACCACACGCCAGGACATTCAAATCCACTTCGTAAGCCTGGACAGAACACCGGAACTGTGGGCCAAGCTGGAGCAGGATGACATCACCTTGCGCGAAGCCTGCGGCAACACAGTGCGAAACGTAACCGCATCGCCGGAAGCAGGCATTGACCCGAACGAACCGTTTGATGTGTCGCCTTATGCGGATGCCACCTTCCGCTATTTCCTGCGCAACCCGATCTGCCAGGAAATGGGCCGCAAGTTCAAAATGTCCTTCTCCTCCAGCGACTCCGATACAGCCATGTCCTACATGCACGACCTTGGCTTTATACCGAAGGTGGTGGAGGGGCAATGTGGTTTTAAAGTGATGATTGGAGGAGGTTTGGGAGCACAGCCGGCGTTGGCGCATACGGCTTTTGAGTTCTTGCCAGAAGATAAGGTAATTCCTCTTATCGAGGGCGTATTGCGCATCTTCGACCGCTATGGCGAGCGCAACAACCGCAACAAAGCCCGATTCAAGTACCTGATTACGAAACTGGGGCTTGAGGAGGTGATGCGCTTGGTGAACGAAGAGTACAAAGCGTTGAAGTCAAAGATATTTGCTATCGATAAAAGCATTGATTTCAATCCGGCTCCTCCGGCTCACAGGGAGGTTCCTGATTTTGTGATAGAGGATACTGACAAGTATAACAAATGGCTAAAAACGAATGTGTTCAGCCAGAAACAGGAAGGCTATTACGGCATCTATATCAAAGTGCAGATCGGGGATATTAGCAGCGATACGGCGCGTAAATTGGTGCCGTTGGTGCGCGATTTTGCGGCCGATGAGATTCGTGTCACGCAGGGGCAGAACCTGCTGCTGAAGTATGTGCGGGCAGAGGCGCTGCCCTACTTCTTTGCCAGTCTGGATGAGTTGGGGCTTGCCGAGCCGGGCTTCAATAGTGTGGCTGATATCACCACCTGTCCCGGTACTGATACCTGTAATCTGGGTATTTCGAACAGCACCAACATCACGAAAGTGCTGGAGCGGGTGATAGTGGAGGAGTATCCGGAGATGCTCTTCAACACCGACATCAAAATAAAAATCAGTGGCTGCATGAATTCCTGTGGTCAGCACGGGATGGCAAATCTCGGTTTCCATGGCTCCTCACTGAAGAGCGGGAAGAGTGTGGTACCGGCGCTGCAGGTGCTTCTAGGCGGTGGTACCGTGCATAACGGGGAAGGCAGAATTGCCCAGAAGCTTTTGAAAGTGCCGAGCAAAAGAGGGCCAGAGGTACTGCGCTATGTGCTGGATGATTACCAGGCGAACAAGCTGGAAGGCGAGCGCTTCAACACCTACTACGACCGCAACGGCAAAGATTATTTTTACCAACTGCTCAAGCCGCTTGCCGACCTCACCAGTCTAACCTCTGATGACTTCATTGACTGGGGACATCAGAATGATTTCCAGCCTGCGATTGGCGTAGGCGAGTGTGCCGGGGTGATGATAGACCTGGTGGCCACGCTACTGTATGAGGCGGATGAGAAGCTGGAGTGGGCCGCAGAGGCTCTGGAAGAAAAGCGCTTCGGCGATGCGGTTTACTATGCCTATGCGGCTTTTATCAGCACAGCCAAAGGGCTTCTGCTTGATAAGAATGTGAGCACCAATACGCAGCTTAGCATCCTGCAGGAATTCGACACGCACTTCGTCCAAACAGGCATTTTCTCATTTGAAACCGATTTCAAAACGAAGGTACTGCAAATCAACCAGCATGAGCCAAGCGAGGTGTTCGCTACAGATTACCTAAGCCAGGCGCTCTTATTTCTGCAGGAAGCGAACCGCTACAGGCACGCAGCAATTTTGAATAACTGAATTTTGAATAATCGAATGAGTGGTACTGGCGAGATATAAAAATTCAATTATTCAGTCATTCACTCATTCAAAATTAAGCTAAGATGGCATCAAGAAGAAAAGAACCAAGAAATATTGCTGCAGCGCAGCAGGCATCGCCAAAGTATATACTGCCAAAATTAACCCTGGTAGGAGCTGGTCCGGGGGATGAAGATTTAATTACCTTGAAAGGGATGAAAGCGCTGCAACAGGCGGATGTGGTGTTGTATGATGCGCTGGTAAATCCGGAACTGTTACAGCATGCACCGGCTGATGCGCCTAGAATTTATGTAGGCAAACGAGCTGGGGCGCATTACCTGAAGCAGGAGGAGATCAACAACCTGATTGTGGACTTTGCCTTTTCGCACGGGCATGTGGTGCGCTTGAAGGGTGGGGACTCCTTTGTGTTTGGCCGCGGCTACGAAGAGTTGGCACATGCTGATAAGTTTAACATTCAGACAACGGTGGTGCCGGGAATATCCAGTGCCATCGCGGTGCCGGAGTTACAGCAGATTCCACTCACGATCCGGGGTGTGAACGAAAGCTTCTGGGTGATAACCGGGACTACCAGTTCTGGTGACATATCCTCGGATGTGCACTTAGCCGCGCAATCCAATGCAACGGTGATAATTTTGATGGGAGTGCGTAAATTGCCGCAAATTTCACAAATCTTCGCAGCAGCCGGTAAAGCCGACACACCTGTAGCCGTTATCCAGAATGGCTCTTTGCCAGATGAAAAAATAGCGTTGGGCAACATCCACAACATTGTGGAGCGTGTAGAGGCAAAGCAGGTAGGAGCTCCGGCCATCATTGTGATAGGTGAGGTGGTGAACTACCATCCGGCCCTGCGCTATGCCCTGTCACTGCAACAGCCGCAGGAATTGGCCTTTGTGGAAGCATAAAAAAAGGCATCAAATTAAGAATGGAGCATCTCCAAAAAGATCAAATAGCATTGCCTTCCCCAGTGAAGGAGGGAGCCGAAGCGGCAAACCCGCTATTCCCGGTTTTTCTGAAACTCGAGGAATTGCAGACGCTGGTGGTTGGCGGTGGGGCGGTAGGACTGGAAAAGCTTTCTGCCATACTTGCCAATAGCCCGCAGGCGCACGTGCGCCTGGTAGCTCCGGAGATCCGGGAGGACATCTGGGCGCTGGCAGCCAAACACCCAACGGTAAAGCTGGACGTGCGGGAGTTTCACGAGGATGATTTGGTTGATACTGACATTGTGCTGGTTGCTACCAATGACCCTGTGCTGAACAAAGCCATCCGGGATCTTGCCAAATCTAGGAAGATACTGGCCAATGTGGCCGATACGCCGCAGCAGTGTGATTTTTACCTGGGCTCGGTGGTGCAGAAAGGAAGCCTGAAGTTTGGCATATCTACCAATGGCAAGTCGCCCACTGTGGCGAAGCGGGTAAAGGAGGTACTGAACGAGGCCTTTCCGGAGGAGATTGACCAGGTACTGGGCAAGATGGGCAAAATACGCGCCCAACTGAACGGCGATTTTGCAGAGAAGGTAAAGCAGCTGAACGCGCTCACGGAAGGGCTGGTGGCGCCGGTGCCGAAAAGGAAGTCGAAGGTTAACCTTACCTCTGTTTTGGTCACGCTGTTTGCCGCAATTGCCCTGATGGTAACAGGGCACCTGTTGTTCACTTACATTCCGTTGCAAACCATCGGCAACGCCGCCATGGATGTGGCCGGACAAGTGGATTCGGATATCCTGATATTTATACTTGCCGGTTTTGTGGCGCAGCTGATTGATGGGGCTTTGGGCATGGCCTATGGCGTGAGTGCAACGACTTTCCTGTTGAGTTTCGGGGTGAGTCCGGTGGCGGCCAGTGCGAGTGTGCACGCCTCGGAGATCTTCACCTCGGGTGTATCCGGCTGGATGCACCTGAAGTTCGGAAACGTGAACAGCAAGCTATTTAAAAATATTGTGCTGCCGGGCGTGCTGGGGGCTATTGTTGGGGCCTACCTGCTGTTCAGCTTTGAAGAATACCTGTACGTTATTAAGCCGCTTGTGGCAGTTTACACGCTGGTGCTGGGTATCCTGATCTTAAAGAAAGTGCTGCAGAAGAAGGTGAAAAAGCAGCCGGTGAAGCGGCTTGGGATGTTGGCAACAGTTGGTGGTTTCCTAGATGCCATCGGCGGTGGCGGCTGGGGCCCGATCGTGTCGTCCACTCTAATTGCGAAAGGGCGTAATCCGATGTATACGATTGGCTCTGTCAACCTGGCGGAGTTCTTTGTGTCCATTGCCAGCTCTGCTACCTTTGTCGCATTTGCAGGTATTTCGCACTGGCAGGTGATAGTAGGGCTTATACTTGGCGGCTCCATTTCAGCCCCGATTGGGGCCAGGCTGGCGCGTAAGCTGCCGGTAAAAACCATGATGATTATCGTAGGCATCGTGGTGATCATCGTGAGCCTAAGGCTGATCATGATGGCGCTGCCTTTTTAAGTATGAAATAGAAATTGAAAATTAAATATGAGCGGAATCAAGAACGATAAACTGCATCTTAGCGGAAGTCTTTTGTCTTGATACCTGATACTTGTGTCTAAAATAAGAATATGGAAAATGAAACCGGGGCGATACGCCTGCAGGCGGAGCGGTCGCAGTACAGGGAGCATTCGGTGCCGCTATACTTAACCTCCAGCTTTACCTTTGAAGATGCCGAGCAGGCGCGTGCGGTGTTTGCCGAAGAAGAGCAGGGGCAGGTATATTCCCGTTACGCAAACCCAAACGTAGATGAGCTCCTGCAGAAAATGTGTTACCTGGAGAAGGCGGAGGATGGCTTTGCTTTTGCCTCGGGTATGGGCGCTATTTTCGGTTGCCTGGGAGCGCTGCTACAGGCCGGTGACCATGTGCTGGCCTGCCGTTCGGTTTTTGGCTCTACGCACCAGCTGCTAACAAATATCTTCCCGAAGTGGGGTGTCTCGTACAGTTATGCCGATGCAGGTAAGCCGGAGGAATGGGAGCTCCTGATTACGCCCGCCACAAAACTTATATTGATAGAGACACCCTCCAACCCGGGGCTGGAGCTGATCGACCTGGAATGGCTTGGTGCGTTGAAGCGGAAGCATAACCTGCTGCTGTTGGTGGATAATTGTTTTGCCACACCCGTACTGCAAACGCCTGCCGATTTTGGAGCTGATCTGATACTGCACTCTGCTACCAAGTATATCGATGGTCAGGGGCGGGTATTAGGTGGAATAGCCGTTGGCTCTAAGGAACTGATGGCGCAGATCCGCTACTTTGCCCGGCACACAGGCCCGGCCATGTCGCCGTTCAACGCCTGGATTTTATCGAAGAGCCTGGAGACGCTGACACTGCGGGTGGAGAAGCACAGTGAGAACGCCCTGAAACTGGCTGAGGCCCTGGAAGGAAATTCAGCGTTGGAGAAAGTTAACTATCCGTTCCTGCCCTCTTTCCCACAGTATGAGCTGGCCAAAAAGCAGATGAAGCAAGGCGGAGGCATTGTGACGCTGGAAGTAAAAGGCGGCTATGATGCAGCCAAGCGTTTTATCGATCACCTGCAGATGGCCAGTATCAGTGCCAACCTCGGCGATACGAGAACAATTGTCACGCATCCGGCTTCTACCACGCATTCCAAACTAAAAGAAGAAGAGCGTGCGGCCACAGGCATTACACCGGGGCTGGTGCGTGTGTCGGTAGGACTGGAAGGTATCAATGATATTATTGCCGACATAACACAGGCGCTGGAGCAAGTGTAGACAGAAACTTTAGAAACCCTAATCAAACCAACATGGAAGTTAACTTAACCCGCGTAGACCAGGATTTTCACTTTGCGGCCACAGGTGCATCAGGAGTTGAGATTAATATAGACGGATCACCTGAAATCGGTGGGCACAACGCGGGAGCCCGCCCAATGGAATTGCTGCTGATGGGCCTCGGCGGTTGCAGCGCCATCGACATAATTCAGATTCTAAAGAAGAAACGCCAGCAGATCGACTCCTTCAAAATCAATGTGAAAGCAGATAGGATAGCAGGTCAGGTTCCTTCGCTGTTCAAGCAGATCCATGTTCATTTTATACTTGGCGGACAGCTGGAGGAAGCAAAGGTGCAACAGGCCATCCAACTGTCGATGGACAAGTACTGCTCCGTAGCTGCCATACTTTACAAAACCACCACCATCAGCTACAGTCATGAGTTGGTGAAGTAAATAAATGATTTTTGTAGGGACAGGTTGCAACCTATTCCGTCATAAACAGTGAAGCCGCTGCAAGTATAAACTGCAGCGGCTTCACTGTTATCTGAAATTTCTGTACCTAAAATTCTATTTCAGCTACCATACCGGCACCAACTGTGGCAAACGAGGTGTCGTCCACAAGTATGAATCCGCCGTTGGCGCGGTTGTTCGCATACTTGTCCAGCAGGAGCGGAGTGGCTGTTTTAATTTGCACGCGGCAGATGTCATTCAACTGTACCTGGTCAATGTCCTCCAGGTGCTCAAGCGAGTTGATGTCGATCTTGTAGTCGATGTGTCGCACCACACAGCGTGTTTCAGTGGAGTTGTGGCGAAGCAGCAGTTTAGCACCGGGCTTCAATGCTTTGTTGTGCATCCAGCAAACTACGGCCTCAAACTCCTGCGCAACTTCCAGGTTATCGGCGGCTTTTACCAGCACGTCGCCGCGGCTAATGTCTACCTCATCAGCCAATTGCAACACTACCGACATCGGTGCGAAAGCTTCCTCGAGCACTTTCCCGCCCAGCTCTACAGATTTCACGGTAGTGGTCTGGCCAGATGGCTGCACGGTAACTTTATCGCCTGCTTTGTACGTGCCGCTGATCACTTTACCTGCATAACCGCGGTAATCGTGGTGTTCGGCAGTAAGCGGACGAATCACGTACTGCACCGGAAAGCGCGCATCTTCCAGGTTGAAGTCCTGCGAAACTGGCACCTGCTCCAGGTGCTCCAGCAGGCTCGGCCCCTGGTACCATGGCATCGAGAAGTCCGATCCCTCTACAATGTTGTCGCCTTTCAGCGCACTGACAGGTATGAAGGTGATGTCTTTGGCGTTCAGCTTACGGGCAAACTGCTGGTAATCGGCCACAATCTCGTTGTATACCTGCTCATCATAGCCCACCAGGTCCATCTTGTTGATACAGATCACCAGGTGCGGAATGCCCAGCAGGGAGGAAATGATCGAGTGGCGGCGCGTCTGCTCCTGCACGCCTTTGCGGGCATCCACGAGTATAATCGACAAGTTAGAGTTTGACGCACCCGTTACCATGTTGCGGGTATACTGGATGTGGCCCGGCGCATCGGCAATGATGAACTTGCGCTTCTCTGTGGAGAAGTACTTGTACGCCACATCAATCGTAATGCCCTGCTCGCGTTCGGCTTTCAAACCATCTGTGAGCAGCGACAGGTCAATCTGTCCGTCCTCGTTCACGCGGCCGGAGCTTTCAATGGCTTCCAACTGGTCGGCAAAAATCTGCTTCGTGTCGTAGAGCAGGCGACCGATCAGAGTGCTCTTGCCGTCGTCTACGCTGCCGGCGGTGATAAATCGTAGTATATCCATTAAAAGTATCCTCCTTTCTTACGGTCTTCCATCGCCGTCTCCGACAGCTTGTCGTCGATGCGGGTGGCGCCACGCTCACTAATTTTAGACTCCAGAATCTCGGCAATCACGCCGTCAATGTCATGGGCAATTGATTCTACCGCAGCCGTACAGGTCATGTCGCCCACCGTGCGGAATCGTACCTGCCGCTTCACAACGATATCGTCCGGCTCCTGGTAAATAAAATCAGACCAGGCCATCAGCTTGCCATCCCGCACCAGGCACTCGCGCTCGTGCGTGTAGTAAATGTTTGGCAGGGCTATTTCCTCTCGTTTGATGTAGTTCCACACGTCCAGTTCTGTCCAGTTGGAGATCGGGAACACGCGCACATTTTCACCTTTGTTGATGTGGCCGTTGTAGATGTTCCAAAGCTCGGGGCGCTGGCGCTTCGGGTCCCACTGGCCAAATTCATCACGCACCGAAAAGATGCGTTCCTTGGCACGGGCTTTCTCTTCGTCGCGTCGGGCACCACCGATGCAGGCATCAAATCCAAACTCCTCAATCGTTTCCAGTAAGGTATGCGTTTGCAGTCCGTTGCGGCTGGCATAACGTCCCTTCGGCTCCGAAAGGCTTTTGCGTTTGATCGTGTCTTCCACGTTGCGCACAATCAGCTTCTCGCCCAGTCGCTCAGCCAGTTCATCGCGGTAGCGGATGGCCTCCGGGAAGTTGTGGCCTGTATCGATGTGCACCAGCGGGAACGGGAACTTACCGGGTCGAAACGCTTTCTCGGCCAAACGCACCAGCGTGATAGAATCTTTGCCGCCCGAAAAGAGCAGGGCCGGCTTCTCAAACTGCCCCGCAACCTCGCGCATGATGTGAATTGCCTCCGCTTCCAGCTGGTCAAGGTAATCCAGGTATCTCTTAGTCATACTTCGTATCTAATTTTGAATTATGAATGCTTAATTTTGAATTGAGACCCTCGAAGAGTATCGCACAAACCACATTTATAATTCATAATTTATAATTCATAATTATATTATCGCGCGTGCAGGCCGCATTCCTTTTTGGAGTTATCCTCCCACCACCAGCGGCCGGCGCGGAAATCCTCGCCTTCAGCAATGGCACGGGTACAAGGGGCGCAGCCTATACTTACAAAGCCCTTGTCGTGCAGCGGGTTGTAAGGAATGTTAAGCGCTTTGATGGCCGCCCACACGTCATCCAGAGTATAGTGCAGCAGTGGGTTATACTTAATGAGTTGGTGCGCCTCGTCCCACTCCAGCAGCTGCAGGTCCTGCCGGGCTCCTGATTGGTCGGCGCGGATGCCGGTTACCCAAATCTGCACGCCTTCCAGGGCCCGGTTCAGCGGCTCCACTTTGCGGATGTAGCAGCACTGTTTGCGATCGTCGATGGAGTTGTAGAAGCTCATCGGCCCTTTCTCGTTCACGAGCTGCTCCACGGCCTCGTGCTTGGGGAAGTATACTTCTATCTTTTTGCCGTAGTGGTTGTTCGTTTTGTGCAGCAGGGTATAGGCCTCGTTAAAGAGGCGCCCCGTATCCAGCGTGAAAACGCGCACCGGCAAATCATTCTCGAAAATAAAGTGCGTGATGAGCTGGTCTTCCACGCCCAAACTGGAGGAAAAAGCAATACTGCCCTCAAACTCCTGTGCCAGGATGCGCAGTCCCTCTTCCGCCGGAAGTTCGGCGAGGGCGTTGCGCAGGCTATCGAGCTTCGCCAGCAATCCTTGTGATAAATCCATAGGATATCGTATAATCTCTTGAAAACTAAAACAGGTACTTGGGTTTTCGGTGCTGCACCACAACCATGCCAAATGGCGGCGGCTGCCTAAGCAGGGAAAAAGGCGCGATGGTTTTAGCTGCCTGTTATACCGAAAGTGTGTTTGGGAAGTGCCAGATTAACACGGACAACAGCAACAACAATTCAGTTTACCCTGTGCACTGGTAGATACAAAGGTTGCGTAAGCAGTGGGGGAGGTGCCATTGCTTGCTTTACTGCTTGCTGATGTGTTGTAATAGGTTTGCATTGCTTTTGTAATTTATATGCCCCGGCCTGACCGGGATAGGAATTGGCACCTTACCACTTTGGAGGTTGCCAGAGGGTCATAGAGCCTAGTCTCTCGCCTCTTCTTTATAAATTTTACAGACGTGACGTCCATTGGTTTACTACCGGCAAAAATACGGTTTTTTCCGGGATGTATAAATTTTATGAGGTAAATATTAGAGAATTAATGTTGACGTTAGGATACTGGGCAACATCAGGGTACGGATTTCATAAGTGTCCGACGGGGGTGTTTTAGAAGTGTCAAATGTCCTGCTGGCGCGAGTTTTTAACTCGCGGCCTACAAATGAGGTTCAGTTTGTAGCTCGATTGGCCTGAAAAGCCATACTTGCATAGCTGCAGCTGTACTTGTTGCATTCCCTGGCGCAAGCGTCCGCTTGTGCCTTTGACTACCTCCGCTTTTCGCAACTTGAACCAAGCTATTTTTTCTAGTTGCCGTTTACCCTCCGGTTCCCTGATACTTATGTTTCACCTCCTACCTTGGGGCGCTCAACCCAAGGACTGAAACAGTTCAACTAGCCGCTGCCTTTGCTCTCCTTCAATTACAGGAATTGTAGGGACAGGTCGCGACCTGTTCGGGGAATACCATCGGCTACAGAGCTTGTACCTGAGTAAAAGCAGTACCGCTACTCCCTCTCCTGTTTTTAGGAGAGGGCAGGGGTGAGGTAAATTTTTCTCCTCAAAGGGGTTAGGGGTGGGTTCCCTGTTTTAGCCGAAACCATAAAGCTTATACTTCAGCAACAGCAGCTACAGACTCTCCTCTAGGAAAAGGAGGAGTTAGTGACTGTTGGATCCTGCAGTCACACCTCACGCAGCCAAACCCGTTACATACTTCACAAGGGAGCGCTTGGCAATGGGCAGCAGGGCCTGCTCCAGCGGCATGGGCACTTTGGCTATTGCCACGAAAGCGGCTGGGTTCGGCAGCTCCTGCCGTTCCCGGAGCAGCTGCACTTTCAGTTGCTCATGGGTTTGGGCAAGGCCCCGGCGCACGGTCTGCAGGTGTTTTGTGTTGATGCCCCTATACTTCTCGTAGGTGTTTTCGAAAACAGTAATGTTATACACGTACACGTGCGTTTCCTTACCCGGGAATGCATCCAGGAAAAGATACCCTTCGTTGTGGTACATCGGCGTAATGCCAACCGGACTTATCTCCAGGTGGCGTTCCACGAAACTGTACAGCTCCTTTCCCTCTTCCAGCGTCTCGGTGAAAAGCGGCGTGGCGTACTGAATAATTTCTTCTATCTGCTGCATCGTCTCGTCGTCGTTCACAATCTTTTCATATACCAGTTCCAGCTTCTCAAAGTCAGCACGGCTGATGCGCTTCGGGAATGACTCATATACCAGTTGCTTGTGCGCCTTTACCTGCTGCAGGTTGCGGTAATGCATGATCAGGTCGGAGAAAACAGGATAGAGGCGCTGCTTGTTGAATTCGTTTCTGGCGGCTTTCAGGTAAGCCAGCAGCAGGTACTTCTTGTACTCAAAGTCAAGGAGTCCTTCGGTAAGCCAGTTGACAGGTAGGGTGCTCATAAGCCTTCAACTTGTTAAGGTTAAAACGTGTGGTATTTAACGTGAAACTGGGGCCCGGGATTATGATCTCGTCAGGTATTGTGGGCACACAGCAAAAAAAAATGACAATGTACCACCCCAAAAGCATGAATGGCAGGAACCGCTGTAACAGTTTCTGCCATTCATGCTTTGATTTTTATTTGTTGCACAACATACGAATATGGTGCTCGGTAATCGACTACAAACTTACTTTAAAGGCTTCAGCCGGAGTACCTTTCCGTTGCTCTGGTCTGTTAGCACATAGATAGAACCGTCTGGTGCCTGCTCCACATCCCTTACACGCACCACTAATGGTATTCGCTCTACCTCCTCGGCCTTCTCCCCGTTTACTTTTACCCGCACCAGCCCGGTGCTCGTAAGGCCGCCGATCAGCGCGGTTCCCTTCCATTCCGGAAACATGTTGGCTGTATAAAACACCATGCCGGAAGGGGAGATGGTAGGCGTCCAGTGGATAGCTGCATCAGCGAACTCAGGTCGTGTATTTGGTCGCGGTATTTTAGAGCCATCATAGTTGTCGCCCCAGCTTACCACCGGCCAGCCGTAATTCTTACCAGCTTTCGGCTGGTTTAACTCATCGCCCCCCATCGGGCCCATCTCAACAATCCAAAGTTTGCCTGTGGCCGGGTCGATGGCGGCGCTTTCAATGTTTCGGTGGCCATACGACCATATCTCGTCACGCGCATTCGCTTTCCCTACAAAAGGATTATCCTTCGGCACGGAGCCATCGCGGTTCAGGCGAATAACAGTGCCCAGGTGGTTGGAAAGGTCCTGCGCAGGGTCGAACTGAAAACGCTCGCCGGTGGTAAGTATAAGATGGCCCTCAGGAGTGAAGGCAATGCGGCCTCCAAAATGGTTTGGCCCTTCTATTTGTGGCTTCTGCTGAAAAAGCATTTTAAAGTCTTTGAGCTCATTGCCCTCCAGCCTGCCACGGCCTACAGCGGTAGAGGCGGTGCCGTTCTCCCCGGGGTCGGCAAACGACAGGTATACCAGTTTATTTTGCTTAAAATCAGGATCAAGGGCAACATCCAGCATACCGCCTTGTCCTTTGGCAAAGACTTCTGGCGTACCTTTGATTGGTGCGGAAAGCTTGTTGTTCTGGTCCAGGATTCGGAGTGTGCCGGAGCGTTCAGTCACCAGCAAACGGTTGTCAGGCAGAAACGCCATGCCCCACGGACGGTTCAGGTTCTCGGCCAGTGTTTCTACCTTTATGTCGCCGGCATCGGTCTTAACAGTTGATTTTTGTGCGAAAGCCTGTCCGGTCAGCAACACAAAGGCCACTGCTCCCAAAGCATGGCGGCAGAAGTATGTAAGTGTAGCGTATGTTCGTGTTTTCATAGAATTTGGGTTGTGCTTGTTTAAGTTTGGCTAACGTAGCATAAACTGTTGATGTTCTGATATGTTTTGAGGAGCAAGCCTGCTACAGCGGGATTGTACAGGTTAAGCAGCGGCACAAAACCTGAAAGATGGGTCCATTTGACCTTTACTTTCTGCTGGTGCGAAACCCCGATCAGCAGGCATGCGTTTGTCTGCCACCGATTCAGGGTCCCGAATACCCGCAACCCTTTTATCTGCCATGGGTAAAAGCTAGCAAAACCAATCACGGATGATGAGTAACACTTACTACACCAACAAGAATGTTCTGATTACGGGCGGGGCACAGGGTATCGGGCTGGGGATGGCACTGGCTTTTGCAAAGGCGGGCGCCAACACGGTTATCACCGACAAAGACGAAGAGGCAGGGCAGGAGGCGGTGCAGCGGCTGGAGCAGGAGGGCCAAAAAGTAATATTTATACATTGCGACGTGAGCCAGGAGCAGGAGGTAAAAGCACTGCTGCAGCAAGTAGGGGAAAAGTATAAGCAGTTAGATACCCTCATCAACAATGCGGGAATTGCCGATCCGTTTGTGGGCCCGCTGCAGGAGATGGATATGGCTGTGTTTGACAGGGTGTTGGCGGTGAACCTGCGCGGCCCGCTGCTCTGCGCCAAGTATGCGCTGCCGCTGCTGGCGAAGGCTGAACACCCGGCCATACTTAACATTTCGAGCACACGCGCCTTTATGTCTGAGCCGAACACTTTTCCCTACTCGGCTTCTAAAGGTGGGTTGGAGGCACTTACGCATTCGCTGGCGGTAAGCCTGACGGAGGAGCGGGTGCGGGTGAACGCAGTGGCTCCCGGCTGGATTGAGGTGGGGGAGTGGCAGAAGCAAAGCGAGCGTTATGAGCCGCACCACTCCAAGGAGGACAAGGCCCAGCACCCGGTGGGGCGTATCGGCATGCCCGAGGATATTGCGGAGGCTGCCCTCTTTCTCTGCTCCGACAAAGCAGGCTTTATCACCGGCCAAACACTCACGATCGATGGCGGCATGACAGTGAAAATGATTTATGGCTGAGAAACCTGAGCGCTATACTTTAAAGTGCTGAAGAGATAAGGCAGTTAACACATACTCCTGTAAACTCCACCAGCGCCCTTCTTCAGGCTACTTTAATTCAGGTGCAAAGTTAAACCTCTGCCAGTTGATTGCGGTAAACTGATTAGGTGAAATTTAGAAATTAAATGGCCCAGCAACCCGAAAAGATAACCCTCCTCTATGTTACAAACCCCATGTGCGCATGGTGCTATGGCACTACGCCTGTCATTCGCCGACTGCGGGCCATCTGGCAGAGCCGTTTGCAGGTGCAGGTACTGTTGGGCGACCTGCAGGCCCATGCTTCCCAGCCGCTGCTGCCCCGGCAGAAAGAGCAGTTGGCCATAAGCTGGCATCGGGTGCAGGAGCAAATAACGCTTCCCTTCGACTTTAATTTTTTCACCCGTCGCGATTTTGTGTTCAACACTGAGCCCGCCTGCCGTGCGCTGCTTTGCGTGCGGCTGCTAAGGCCTGTGCTTACGCTGGAGGTGTTGCGGGCCATGCACTCTGCTTTTTTTGTTGACAACCTGGACTTGAAAAATACAGCGGTTTTAGTGCAGTTGGTGGGAATGTTCGGCATCTCAGAAAACCTGTTCCTGACGCTTTTCGAGTCTGAGGAGATTCAGAGTCAGCTTGAAAACGAATTTGCCTTCGTGGATAGCCTTGGGGCAAATACGTACCCCAGTCTTTTTCTGAAAACAAAAGAGGGGCCTCAGCAGTTAACTGCCGGATTTGTACAGTTGGAGGAACTCGAACACCGTCTTTTTCAGCTACTTTAGCAAAATGTGATTATCTTTCATTTTGATTATCTTATTTAAAGTAAGCGGTAGCCACAACAGAAGATGCGTTTTTAACGTATATTAAAAATATAGTATATTTATGTGTTTATGTGTTTCCACGTTACACACATCTAAACCCCTTATGAGAAGCAAAACAACAACCAACCAAGTAGACGAGTACGTCGAAACTTTATCTCCTGAGAAGCGCTTGCTGGCACAGGAGGTCCGCCGGATCATCAACTCCTCCGTAGCACACCTGGAAGAATGTGTGCGCTGGGATTGCGCCTGTTACTTCTTTTACGGCCCGGTCTGCTACTTTGCATCCTCCCGCAGCGGCATTCACTTCGGTTTTTTCAGAGGCAAAGAACTTGCAGATCCGCAGCGCCGCCTGGTAAGCCGGAACGGCCAGAACCCGCATGTTAAAATTCGCACCCTCGAAGATATTGATGAGGCTTACTTTGCAGATCTCGTACGCGAAGCAGTGCTTCTAAATCAAAACTAATGCGTTAGATGGCACTTTGGTGGCTGCACTCTTCGCCTGGTGCTTCCAGTTCCAGTGTCACGTGCTGTATGTCCATGTCAGCCATCAGGCTCCTGACACGCTTTTTAAGGTCCTGTGCCTGTTGCGCTGGTAGGTTTGGCGCTACCACGGCGTGCATCGTGAGCACATTGTAGCTTCCGTCCAGCGTCCAGATGTGCAGGTCGTGCAGTGATTTTATTTCTTCCACGCTCTTTAGTTTTGCGGCTACATCGTCGGGCTTGATGTGCGGTGGGGAAGCCTGCAGCAGGATCTTGGATGTGTCGCGCAGGTTGCCGATAACATTGTACAGCACGTACAGGGTAATAATGACAGAAAGCAGCGGGTCCAGGAACGGTACATCATAAAAATACATGACAATACCGCCAACCAGTACCGCGACCCAGCCCAATACATCCTCGAGCAAGTGCAGCCTTACGGCGCGCTCATTAAGCGAATCGCCGCTTTTCAGGCGAAGAACGGCAGCACCGTTCACCAATATGCCTATCACGGCAAAGGCCATCATACCGGGTGCGTTTACCTCCTGCGGGTCCCAGATGCGGGGTACCGCCTCCCAAAGTATAAAGAAGGAACCAACCAGCAGGATAACTGAGTTGATGACGGCTCCCAGCAGCGAGAACCTTTTGTAGCCGAACGTATACTTCTCGTTGCGCCCCCGCTTGGCAACTTTTTCGAAGTACCAGGCCAGTCCCAGCGATAGGGAATCACCCAGGTCGTGCAGGGCGTCCGAAAGAATGGCCACGCTGTTGATCCAGAGCCCGCCGAAAATCTCGAGCACCGTAAAGCCCAGGTTCAGGAAAAAAGCTACTTTGATGTTGCTGCCGGCGCCGTGGTGGTGATGTCCGTGGCCGCCTGCATGATCGTGGTTGTGTGCCATAGTTTATGAAACGGAAATCAATTAGCTTAGATGCCTATCGGGCCGGCTTGCTGATTCAGGAGCAGGTTGTACCTTTGCAGGGTGCGGCAGCCAACTGCAAAATACAAAGTATATCCCACAGCCTATGAAGATTCTGTTAGTTGAAGATGAACCGAAGGTAGCCTCCTTCATTAAGAAAGGGCTGGAGGAGCAAACCTACGACGTAGACCAGGCCTACGATGGCACGATGGGGGTGAAACTGGCGCTGCAGAATGAGTATGACCTCATTATCCTCGATATTATACTTCCCGGCATGAATGGGCTGGACGCCTGCAGGCAGATCAGGCTCCATGATACCAATGTGGCCATACTTATGCTGACGGCCCTCGGCACGACCGACGACAAAATAGTGGGGCTCGATGCCGGTGCTGACGATTACCTGACCAAGCCCTTCGAGTTCAAAGAAATGCTCGCCCGTGTCCGCGCCTTGTCCCGGCGCAACACAGATACAGGCACCAGCGAAAAGCTAACCATTGCCGACCTGGAGTTGGATGTAGCCAAAAAAGCCGTTACACGGGCCGGTAAGCTCATCAACCTAACGGCACGCGAGTTTTCCCTGCTCTACTACTTGCTGCGTAACCAGGGTAGGGTTGTTTCCAGGGTGGATATAACAGAGCAAGTATGGGAAACCTCATTCGACACGGGCAGCAACGTGATTGATGTGTACATTAACTTCTTGCGGAAAAAAATAGACAAAGACCACAGTAACAAGCTGATACATACGCTGGTGGGCATGGGCTATGTGCTAAAAGAGCAGGAGAACCTATGAAAATCCGTACCAGGCTCACCCTTCAGTTTGCCAGCATCTTTGCGCTGATTCTGCTCCTTTTCTCACTGGTGGTATACTATTTCACCTCTATTTACCGACAGGATGATTTTTACAGGCGCATTTCCCGCCGCGCCCTGATACTGGCGCGCCATATACTGGAGGCCGATGAAGTGGACAAGCTGCAGCAACGGCGCAACCAGATAAGTTATTTCCAGGAGCTTCCGTTTGAGTCGGTGCGGATTATAAACGCGGACGGGGATGCTATTTTCTCGGAGGGCGAGGGAGACCTTGGCTTTACCCCAGCAAGGGCAGAGAAGATCCGGCAGGAGGGGGTGCTGAAGTATGAGGAGGGCGTGCGGCAGGTAGTGGGCATGTATTACCAGGATAACCAGGGCGACTATATCATTCTGGCCTCCTCTATAGACGCCTATAGCCTTAGGAAACTGCACCACCTGGAGATCCTGCTGTTGGTGGGCTTTTTCGGCTCCATGGCCGTGGTGCTTGTAGCTGGCTGGATTTTCTCGAAACAGGCTATGCGCCCGATTATAAAGGTAATCAGCGAGGTGCAGAAAATCAGTGCCAGCGACCTGCACCTGCGCCTAAGCGATGCGGACGGGAAAGATGAAATATCGCACCTGGCCCAAACATTTAACCGCATGCTCGACCGCTTGGAGCTGGCGTTCGAAATGCAGAGCACCTTTGTTTCGAATGCCTCCCATGAGCTGCGTACGCCCCTTACTGCCATGATCGGCGAGCTGGAGGTGGCCCTGATGAAGCCGCGTGAGGCGACAGAGTACCACAGAGTGCTGCAAAGTGCCCTGGAAGAGGCGCGGATGCTGACGGAGCTTTCAAACGGCCTGCTGCAAATAGCGCAAGCCAGCCTCGACCCATCCAAGATAAAACTGACCACCCTGCGCTTCGACGAGCTGGTGTGGATGGCCCGTGACCAGGTGCTGAAGCGCCAGCCGAAGGCCCGCATCGATATTGACTTTGCAAACTTCCCGGAGGAGGAGGACCGCCTGGTGGTGCGCGGAAACGAAGCGTTGTTGCTCGTGGCCGTTGTGAATGTACTTGAAAATGCCATTAAGTTCTCCCCGAACGAGCAAGCCGTGGTGGGCCGTATCGTTGTCCGCAAAAACGAAGTAATGCTACAGGTGCGCGATCGGGGGCTCGGCATCGCACCGGATGATCTAAAGCATGTGTTTGTTCCTTTTTTTCGGGCCGAAAATGTGCGAAGTATTACTGGGCACGGCATCGGCCTGCCCTTGGCAGAACGCATCTTGAAGCTGCACAAAGGGGCTATCTCAGTTGATTCGAGGATAAACGAAGGTACGGAAGTAATCATTAGCCTACCCCAAGTATATCTGATCATACCTGATTATACCTGATTTTAATCTCATTTTAATGTCGTTTTAATTCCCTCTTAATCTTACCAACGTATGTTTGCACTTCCATCCTGAAACAGCTCTTGTATAGGCTATACTTGCACGTTTTCCCGGGGTGTGAAAACTTCTATAAGATTTGTTTGTAATTAAAACATGAAAGAAAGTAGGAATTCCTCTCAGTACCTCTCGCACCTTGGTAAAGACATACCCGCGGGCTTAGTTGTTTTCTTTGTGGCTCTGCCGCTTTGCCTGGGCATTTCGCTTGCTTCCGGTGCGCCGCTTTTGTCGGGGCTTGTGACAGGTATCGTTGGTGGCGTGGTGGTAGCCTGGTTAAGTGGCTCTCAGCTCGCGGTGAGCGGCCCTGCTGCAGGCCTGACGGTTATCGTTCTGAACGGTATTGAGACGCTTGGTTCCTTTGAAGCGTTCCTGCTGGCTGTGGTAATCGCTGGTTTTTTACAGCTTATACTTGGCTTCATGAAGGCGGGCGTCATCGGTTTGTACTTTCCCTCCTCAGTTATTAAGGGAATGCTGGCCGCTATCGGCCTTATTCTAATCCTAAAACAGATTCCTCACTTTTTAGGTGCCGATGATGACTTTTTCGGTGAGATGGAATTTTTCCAGCCGGACGGCCGGAATACCTTTTCCGAAATTGGATACGCTTTTTCAGCCATCCAACTGGGTGCGCTACTGATCGGTGTGATATCGCTTGCTATAATCCTGCTGTGGGACAACCCTAAGATCAAGAATAACAAAATCCTCAAGTTTGTTCCAGGCGCGTTGGTGGCCGTGTTGCTTTCTATTGTGATTAACATGCTGTTCATCAACTTTATGCCGGAGCTTGCCGTTACCTCCAGCCACCTGGTGTCTATACCTATCATGGAGAGCTTTGGCGACATTAAGTCGGAGCTTCGGTTTCTGGATATTAATGCCCTTAGCGACCCCTCACTCTATATTGTTGCGTTCACCATTGCCATTGTTGCCAGTCTGGAGACGCTGCTTAGCATAGAGGCCATTGATAAACTGGACCCGCACAAGCGCCGCAGCGACACCAACCGTGAATTGAAAGCCCAGGGCGTGGGTAACATGGTAGCCGGTCTTATTGGCGGCCTGCCAATGACTGCCGTAATTGTTCGTGGCTCCACTAACGTTGCCTCTGGCGCCCAAACAAGAGTTTCGAGCTTTGTGCACGGTATATTCCTGGCGCTTTCAGTGCTGCTGTTAGCAGGGATGATGAACCAGATTCCGCTTTCGGCTTTGGCGGCAGTGTTGCTGGTGGTGGGTTTCAAATTAACGAAGCCAGCCCTGTACAAGACGCAGTTTAAGCTGGGACATGAGCAGTTCATTCCATTTATAGTAACAGTACTCGCCATACTCTTCACGGACTTGCTGATTGGTATCTGCGTGGGTCTGGCAGTAGGTATCTTCTACATCCTTAAGGCAAATTACAAGTCGCCATACTTCTACCACAAGGAAGAGCATCAGGAAAAAGATTACATCCGCATCAAACTAAGCGAGCATGTATCCTTCCTTAACAAAGCCAGCATAATCCTGACACTGGACCACATGCCGCACAACAGCCACGTGATTATAGATGGAGAAAACTCCGCCTTTATTGATTATGATGTACTGGAGGCCATTCAGGAGTTTAAAAAGACAGCCCACGAGCGTAACATAAAGGTGGAGCTGGTTAACATTAATGATGTAGAGGTAATGGACCTGCATTAAGTGTAGGCACGTATTGTTGATAACACACCGATTTATAACTTATATATCATGGAAAAAATATTTGAGAACAATAGAAAGTGGGTTGCTGAGAAGCTGGCCCAGGATCCGGATTACTTTAAGAAGCTAGCGCTAGGGCAGGAGCCGCGTTACCTGTTTATTGGCTGCTCTGATAGCCGCGTACCAGCCGGTGAGATTACGGGCCACGGACCGGGAGAAATGTTCGTGCACCGTAACATCGCCAACATGGTCGTGCACACCGACGTGAACATGCTGTCGGTGCTGCAGTATGCCGTGGAGGTGCTGAAGGTAAAAGACATTATTGTGTGTGGCCACTATGGCTGCGGCGGAGTGGCAGCGGCCGCTGGCAACAAGCAGTTCGGTCTTATCGACAACTGGCTCCGAAACATAAAGGATGTGATTCGCCTGCACGAGGAGGAGTTTACAGGCATCAAGGACGAAGAGCAGCGCCTGCGCCGCCTGGTGGAACTGAACGTGATAGAGCAGGTGCACAACCTGTCCAAAACGTCCATTATTCAGAATGCCATGCAGTCTGATAACCCGCCAAAGCTCCATGGCCTGGTTTACGACATCAGAGAGGGCCTTTTGCGCGACCTGAAGGTGAATGTAGATCAGTTCCAGCAGTTTGATCATATTTATAACGTGACGGGGGAGCAGGTATCCGCTTAACTCTTGCACACACCATATCTCCTCCTGTTATGGAGGGCATCAAAAAACCCCGTTGCATCCGCAACGGGGTTTTCTATGTGGAGTTCATCCACTGTTCTTAGGTTAAACTACCACGGGTAGCCATACTGAAATGGCCGCCTGTAGGTGTTATTACCATTCATAGTCTCTTCTCGAAGATGATCCGTAAGTGTAGGGAGGTCCGCCATAGGTGTTTCTGTTTCCACCATAGCTGGAGCTGCTCCCATAACTGTTGCGGTCACGGTTTTCATAGGATCTGCGGCGATCGTTATCATCATCGCTGAACCAGGATTTTACCGTATCTCCAGCCTTCTCTAGAAAGCCCCGATCATGGTCATCATGGTTGTTACGGTCATAATCAGAGCCATAACGGTTGCTAGAGCCATAGTTGTTGTTGCTGGAACCATAGCTGCTGTCGCTTCTGTAGCCCATTCTGTCTCTGTTTCCAGAGCCATAGTTGCTTGATCCGTAGTTAGACGAGCCATAGTTAGAACCTGATCCGTAGTTAGAGCTTCTGCCATAGTCAGATCCATTACGGTCGCGGTCATAGTCTGTGCCGTAATTGCTGGTAGTATAGCCCGTGCCATAAGTGCCGGAGCCATAGTTTCCGCTGTAGCTAGACCCACTGTTGTAAGTGCCGCTACCGTAGCTGTTTCTGCCCGAGTTGCGGTCAGAGTCATAGCTTGAGTAGCTGTCGCGGTTGCTCATGCCGCTTCTTCTGCGGTTATCGTTGTCATCGTCGTTAAACCACGAGGATACTTTATTTTCTGCTTTATCCCAGAAACTGCGGTCGTTGTCATTGTCTCTGTTGGAGCCATAGCGGTTGCTGGAACCATAGTTATCAGACGAGCCATAATCTGAGCGACCGTAGCTTGAGCCACTACTGCGTGGTGAATCATAAAATGAGCCGGTTGTGCGGCCGGTTCCAGAGCTTGAATAAGCGTCTATACCTGATCCCATGCCTGAGTTACGGTTTCCGTAGCCACTTGCACTTGAACTGCCATAGCTTGTGCGGTGGCGGTCTGTTAAATCCATATCGCCGGAATAATAGTTTCTGGCTGATCCTCTCGTTCTGGTTGTTTCGTTGTCATTAAACGGGTTGTAGCCCGAGTTTTCATAGCTTCTCATAGTTGTCGGTTTTAATTTAAAGATCTTATTTTCATCGTATTTGCTAGTCCCAATTATAAAACCGGGGCTAGTTATTTTTACGTCTTCCTGGCATATATGTTATAATCTTCCTCTTTGCACTGTTCAAAAGTAACACAGCAACCCACCCAATGCTTTAGCGGCTAAAAGCTCTTTACTAGTGGTGCAATGCATAAAATATTTTACAAGTATAAAGTGCCAGCCTTTATAGTACTTTAAGATTGTTTGGCTACTTAAGAGTTAATTAGCAGGGTAGGTATATAAGGGCTGTGAACCTATTTTACAACTTGTATTACGGTGCTTTTTGCCTCTGTTTGGTGCTATGTATCTCGCTTTTGATATGAGCCTTAAATAGCAATATATTTATAAGGTTCAAACTGGTGCATTGCTTTTGATGGTTTTTCTTTGTGGAGAAGGAAATTTAAAGTGCAATTCAGCTGTTTACCCGTCGTTAACAGTACATCACATTTTAGCCATATTTTTCATATGAGATTAAAAACAATGCTAGCCGCTCTGGCAGCAGTAGGCATGCTTACTGCGTGTGAGGATATCTTTGAGGATGGAAACATGCAACCTGATGGCTCAAAACCTAGTGTCGTAGTAAATAGCCCAAGCAGCAACCAAGCTATTAATGTGGCGCAGGGGCTGCTCGTCAATATCTCCGCCGTTGATAAAGACAAAGTAAAGGATCTTGATATTGTGCTGCAGTCGCAGGAGGAGGAGCAGAATACACTGATCAGCTTCTCAACCACCCCGGATAAAAACGTGGTGGAGTTTGACTCGGTAGTAAGTGTCCAGGGAGTTAAGCCCGGTCGCTACAACCTCATTATCACCGCAACCGACTACCGCACCAACCAGACTGTTCAGGAGGTTCCGGTAATCATTCAGGCTCCTGCAAATTAGAACGAACGCTTTTATAACTGAAAAGGCTGCTGTGGTATCATCCACAGCAGCCTTTTCAGTTTAGCTTTTTTCCCCCTCATCCGTAGCCGGTTTATACTTCAGCAGCAGCCAATCCTTTAAGTATGGCTTCTTAAAACTGGTACACTACCTGCCACTGCTCATTAAGTATAAGCGCGGCATCGAAAGGCTCACCGGTTTTTTGGGAGATAAAACCCTTTATTTTTGGCGTCTTACCTTTCAGTACCAGCGCAGCAATTTGCTTTTCTGACAGTTGTTTGCCGCCCATCTCAAAGGGCACCAGGAATTTGCAGCCCTCCCTGAACCGGCTGCAGCCATAGGCGCTGTTGCCTTTGAGCAACTTACCCTGCTTGCACCTGGGGCACTGGGCAAAGGGATCTTTCTCGGCGGTTTTCTCCACCTTCTCCACCTTCTCCACCACCAGTTGCTTATTTGCATCCAGCGTAAGTATGGCATCATAGCTTTCACCCTGCGCATCCTTAAACCCTTTGATGGTGGGCGTTTTGCCTTTGCTCAGCAGGGCCTGCACCTGCTTATCGGTTATTTCCTTGCCCTGCTGTTCGATGGGCAGCAGAAAGCGGCAGCCTTCTTTATAGCGGATGCAGCCATAGGCTTTGGAGCCCTTTAAAATGTGGCCTTCTTTGCAGGCAGGGCAGGAGCCAAGTCCCTGAGTCGGAGGTGCAGCAGCGCTGTTCTTTTTAGCTGCTTTAGCAGGCTTTTGTGCAGGCTTTGCTTCGTCCGGTTGCGGCTCCATTGTTACGGTGGCGGCGTGGTCATACTTCACTTCCTGCACCAGGCTCATCACAAACTCCTGCAGTTCCTGCAGAAACGTCTCGGCTTTAAACTCGCCGCCCTCTATTTGCCGTAGCTTGCGCTCCCACTGCCCCGTCATCTCCGCCGACTTCAGCGTCTGGTTTCTTATAACGCCAATCAGGTCGATGCCCATTTGTGTGGGAATGATTTTCTTCTTGTCTTTGCGGATGTACTGGCGCTTAAAGAGTGTCTCGATGATGGCGGCACGGGTAGAGGGGCGGCCGATTCCGTTCTCCTTCAGCGCGTCCTTCAATTCCTCATCCTCCACCTGCCTGCCGGCTGTTTCCATGGCGCGAAGCAGGGTGGCCTCTGTATACTCCTTGGGCGGGTTCGTCATTTTCTTCTCCAGCAGCGGGGCGTGCGGGCCATGTTCGCCTTTGTCGAAGTGGGGGAGAACGCCGGTAGCTTCGTCCTCTTCTTTCCCGTCCTTGGTGGTTGGTTCGGTTTTGATGTCTTCCGCACCGTACAGCACGCGCCAGCCCGGCTCCAGAATCTGCTTGCCGCGCACCCGGAAATCATACCCAGCCGACTCGGCCATCACTGTGGTGTTGCTCACAATACAATCCGGGTACAGGGCAGCCAGGAAACGGCGCGTGATGATATCGTACACATCCGCTTCGCGCCCGTACAGGCTACCTGCATCAGCGCCTGTCGGGATGATGGCGTGGTGGTCTGTTACTTTGTTGTTGTTAAAGACTTTCTTCGTTTTCCGGATTTTACTTTCTAAGAGCGGCGCTACTTCCTGCCTGTACTGGTTCAGCCCCTGCAGGATGTCGGGAATCTTCGGGTAGATATCATCGGGCAAAAACGTGGTATCCACACGCGGGTAGGAAACTACCTTTTTTTCGTACAGGCTCTGCACCGTTTTCAGTGTCTCGTCTGCCGAAAGGCTTAACTTGTTGTTGCACTCAATCTGCAATGAGGTCAGGTCGAATAACTTAGGCGGAGATTCGGTGCCTTTCTTTGTCTCCACATCCGTTATAGTCAGTTCCGCCTCCCGGATGGCATCCATTATTTTCTGCGCCTCTTCCTCTTTCTGGAAGCGCCCATTGGTACTCGAGAAGGTTGTGTCGCGGTAAACGGTTTTAAGCTCCCAGAAAGGCTGGGGCACAAAATTGGCTATTTCGTGATGTCGGTTCACCAGCATGGCCAATGTAGGCGTCTGCACCCTGCCTATGGAAAGCGTCTGGCGGCCGTTGGCATACTTCAGCGTAAAGAGGCGCGTGGCGTTCAGGCCCAGCAGCCAATCGCCGATGGCGCGGCTTTTACCTGCCTGGTACAGCAGATCGAATTCCGAGCCATCCTTTAGTTTGGCAAAGCCCTGCCGAATGGCATCCTCGGTGAGCGAGGAAATCCAGAGGCGTTTAAAAGGCTTACGGTAATTAGCCTCCGTAAGCACCCAGCGCTGTATTACTTCCCCTTCCTGCCCGGCGTCACCGCAGTTTATTACTTCCTCGGCATTCTCCAGCAGCTTTTTTATAATACCGAACTGCTTTTGCACCCCGCTGTCCTTCATCAGCTTAATGCCATACTTCTCAGGCAGCATCGGCAGGTCGTACATGCTCCAGCGCTTCCACTCGGGTTTGTAATCGTCGGGTTCGCGCAGGGTACAGAAATGCCCGAAGGTCCAGGTTACCTGATAGCCGTTGCCTTCAAAGTAGCCTTCTTTCCTGGCTTTGGCACCAAGCACCAGGGCAATCTCACGGGCAACACTCGGTTTTTCAGCAATGCAAACTTTCAAGCTTCGTGGTTTTTAAGAGTATAATCAGCCTACAAATTTAATCATTTCAGGGCTGATCTGCGAACTTAATATAAAGGGATTGGCAGAATCAAAACTTAAAACAAAAGAGCATTTCTGATGTTGAGGGCATATGGAAATACAACAATCCGGGTGTAGGCTATTGTAGAGTTATACTTACCTTTAGGCCTAATAATTATATTTTTATAATTAAGTGTTTCATCCCTAATGTTATAAACCTTGCGTTGCAACATTAGGAGCAAAGTGGTTGTAGAACAAAGTAATTACCTTGAGCAAATGATATATGATTACTAATGTGATAAAGTATGGCCGAGCTGCTTTGATGCCGGTCGTACTGCTTTTCAGCGCCTTTTTTATGCAGGCCTGCGAAGAGTTTGAATACAGCCCTTACGAAGTGCGCCTTAGTGCTGATGAGAAAGGCATCAACAAGCGCAACATCGATAAAATAAATGCGCTGAACATTTCCCCTTCAGATACCCTTCGCTTCGTGCTCACCTCAGACCCACAGGGGTTTTACCAGGAAAACGAGAAGCTGGTAAGGCAGATCAACACATTGGATGACATCTCTTTTGTGCTGATTGGGGGGGACTTGACTGATTTTGGCCTCACCAAGGAGTTCAAGCTGGTGCATGAAGATTTCAAGACCCTAAAAATGCCATACGTGGCGGTGGTGGGCAACCATGATGCCATCAACAACGGCAAAGAGGTTTTCAGCGCCATGTACGGCGACTATGACGTGAGCTTCGGGGTGGGCAACAGCAGGTTTATTTTGCTGAACACCAATGCGCTGGAGTTTAAGGATGAGGCGCCGGACCTGGTGTGGCTGGAGCAGGAACTGCAAGCGGCTGCGGGTTACGAGCACATCTTCGTGATTTCGCACATTCCCCCTACCAACGGTGAGTTTGGGGAGAATAACGCTGAGAAGTATAGCAACCTGCTGAAGCAGTACAACGCCTCATACTCAATCCACGGGCACAACCATAGCTTTAAACACCACTACCCGTATGGGGAGCAGGTACCGTATATGGAGTCAGCCGCTACCGAAGACCTGGAGTATGTAGTGTTCACGGTTGTTGGAAACCGGGTGAGTTACGAGCGGGTTATTCTTTAAGCGAATCACGATGAAATTAAAAATACACCTGCTGCTGCTTTGTCTGCTCGCCCTCCCTTATGTAGGTATTGGCCAGATGGCAGCAGACTCTGCGGATGCCAGAAAGTGGTATGCCCCGGATGCGGTAACGCTGCAGTTTGCCGGGAACACGGGTTTTTTGTCGCTGGGGGCCAACTACAGTTTCCAGAAAGATAAAGTGAATGCAGAGTTGCTCTATGGTTTCGTTCCAAAGCTTGATGCCGAGGAAGTGCTGCACCTGCTAACACTAAAAGGCATTTATAAACCTATTCGCAGAGTGGAACTGGGCAATGATTTTACCCTGACGCCGCTACGCATGAACCTGGGCATCAGCTACTATTTCCGGGACCAGTTCTCCACCACCTGGGACTCAGCCTACCCCAAGAACTATTATTGGTGGACCAGCAGCCTGCGTTTAACAGGCGGCCTGGGTTCTGAGCTGCATTATCCGCTCAGAAACAGTAACACGTTCAGGGAACTGACCTTTTATGGAGAAGTTGGCACCTACGACTTGATTGTAACGTCTGCCGTAAAAGACCCTACACTTAAAGCCTGGGACATCATCAGCTTTGCGCTTGGGGCACGGGCAAACTTTTAAGTATAGAATTAAGACTAAATTTTAAATGCAGCCGATAGGGAAGACCATTGTTATACTAGGTGTCATACTTGTAGTGGTCGGGCTGGTGGTATGGCTGGCAGGCGATAAGTTCAGCTGGTTCGGCCACCTCCCAGGCGATATTCGCATAGAGAAGAAGAACATGCGGTTCTATGCCCCCATTACAAGTATGATTTTGCTAAGCATCCTTTTTTCAGTGGTGCTGTGGCTCTTCCGCAAGTTCTTTTAATCTGCAGGATTCAAACTTTGCCAGCACTTGCTTAACTTGTGTCGCCAAAGTATAAATCCTGCACTACCACTTCATCTTACCGGTATTTAACGGTGTCTGTGCTGCTTTGGCTTAGCTACTGAGCCATGTTTTTTATTCTTTCCAAAACCCTTGATTTCCTGTTGATGCCCCTGGTTTGGGTGCTGTTGCTGCTTTTCCTGGCGCTCTTCCTGAGGTCGGTTAAATGGCGGCGCCTTAGCATGGTTGGCGCTGTACTCATACTTGTTGTTTTTAGCAATCCATTTATCAGCAACCTGGCCTGGCGTGCCTGGGAGGTTGCCCCAACACCTGTAAGAGAAGTGGGTACCTATGATGTGGCGGTGGTGTTAACCGGCGTAACAGAGTACCATCCGGGACTGACCGATAGGGTGCACACCAAAAAAGGAGCCGATCGCCTCCTGCACACGCTGCAGCTTTACAGGTTGGGAAAAGTCGATAAAATCCTGATCACCGGCGGCAAAGGTTTTCTGATGGACGACATGGTGCCTGAGGCCGAGCAACTGAAGCGCATCCTGCTGATGGCGAAGGTGCCGGAGGAAGATATCGTGATAGAAACCAGAGCAGTTAACACGCGCGAGAATGCGTTGTTCACGGCTGAACTGCTAGAGCGCCACCCCGAGTGGCAGCGCGTGCTGTTGGTTACCTCAGCCTTCCACATGCGCAGGGCTGCCGGCTGCTTCGAAAAAGCCGGTATCAGGTTTGACGCTTACCCAACGGACTTTTACTCCTCAGCACCCATTTACACACCCGACTACACCATTATTCCCAGCGCCATCTCCTTTGAAAGCTGGCACCACCTGATTCATGAAATAGCAGGATACATGGTGTATAAGATCCTTGGCTATTGCTAAGTATGATGTACTGGTTTGGGAATGTGTTAATTTGCTAATGGGCTGATTCTGGAATGTTTTTTTTGCTGGGTGAAGTATAGGACAGCTGTTTATACTTAGCAGCTACCGTATACCCACCCCTGCCCCTCCGAGGAGGGGAATTTCCAACAAGCGTAAAAGTCCCCTCGCCCCTTGGGGAGAAGGGGGTATACTTAGCAGAAGCTATCAATACGGAAGCATTTACCTTATCCTAGCCCTCTCCTGCCAGTAGAGGGGAATTCAATAGCAAAAACGTAGTAAGCTAAGACCTAGCAGCGTGCGCAGCTCCTGCGAGTGTCTGGCCTTAGCAGAACAAAGCTTGAATCTTCGACTTAGCACATCACCACATTAACTAATCAGCACATTAAATCAATCAATCCAAAAATCAATCAATCCAAATACTCTTCTGATTGACAAACTCCCGAATACCTAAGTAGGATAACTCACGGCCGTAGCCGGATTTCTTGATGCCGCCGAAAGGCATTTCGGGAGAGGAAGCCACGAGGGCGTTAACGAACATGGCGCCTGTTTCCACCTGCTTCGCCACACGCAAGCCGCGTTCCCGATCCTGTGTCCAAACGGCACCACCGAGGCCGAAGCGGGAATCGTTGGCTACGGCAATAGCCTCATCTTCGTCTTTCACCACCATCACCGCCGCCACCGGCCCAAACATTTCCTCCTCGTAAGCAGGCATGCCCGGTTTCACGTTCTTCAGGATCATCGGCTTAAAGTAGGCGTTGTCGTTTCCCTGGCGGCCGCCGTCCAGCACCACTTCGGCTCCTTTCGCCACCGAGTCGTTTACCTGCTGTTCCAGCTCCTCGGCCAGATCCTTCCGGGCCATCGGTCCAAAGTCCACATCTTCTTTCAATGGATCGCCCGTTTTAAAGGCCTGCATCTTCTGGGAAAACTTCTGCAGAAACGCTTCGGCTATACTTTCCACCACGATAAAGCGCTTGGCGGCAATACAGCTCTGGCCCGTGTTCACCATGCGGGACTTTACGGCTACCTCAGCAGCCTGTTCTAGGTCGGCATCGTCCAGCACAATAAAGGCATCGCTGCCGCCTAGCTCCAGCACAGTTTTCTTGATTTCCCTGCCTGCCTTTTCGGCCACTTTAGATCCTGCCAGCTCACTTCCCGTTAAGGTCACGGCTTTAACGTGCGGGTGCTCAATCACGGCATCCACGGCGCCGGAGCCGATCAGCAGCGACTGGAATACATTATCCGGAAAGCCTGCCGTCCGCACAATTTCCTCGATGGCCTGAGCGCATTGCGGTACATTGGAAGCATGTTTCAGCAAGCCAACGTTACCGGCCATCAGCGCCGGGGCCAGGAAACGGTATACTTGCCAGAACGGGAAATTCCAGGGCATGATAGCCAGCACCACCCCGAGCGGCTCATACGAAATAAAACTGCGGGAGGCACCCGACGCTATTTCTTCATCAGCCATAAATTCTGCTGCGTTCTCGGCGTAGTAGCGGCACACGGTGGCGCACTTCTTTACCTCTGCCATGGCCGATTTCAGAGGCTTCCCCATTTCCAGTGAAATTATCCGGCCATACTTCTCCGCCTCCTTCTCCAGGATATCTGCCTGCTTTTGCATGTGCTTTGCCCGCTCCTCAAAAGGTACCTTGCGCCAGGAAAGGAAGGCTTGATGTGCCTGTTCTATTTTCTCTGTCACCTCGCCTGAGGTGTGCGCAGTAAAGGTTTTTATAAGTTCTCCGGTAGCGGGGTTTCGTGTTTCTATCGCCATAGTATTGTTTTCAGTTTATGCTACTCCTATACGCAAAGGCAAAAAGAGGGTATGTTTCCCCGCAAAGCTACAACTACAGCAGGTGCAGCGATAACATTTTTCACCCCTCTATAGTTAAAGAGTATATTTGTTGGGAAATTTTTAATTTTGGTGTGGGCGTTTAGAAGCACCCGTATTGTAAGCCTTAACACACTTGTCAAGAGAACCTCAGAATATAAGCGAAGAAGAGTTAGTAGCCAGGCTACGGGAAGGTGACACCAAAGCGGTGTCGCAGCTGTACGACATGTACAACGCCGCCCTTTACGGTGTTGTACTGCAGATTGTGAAAGTGGAGGAGACGGCAGAGGATGTACTGCAGGAGGCATTCGTGAAAATTTGGAATTCGTTTCCGAGCTATGATGCCTCGAAAGGCCGGCTGTTCACCTGGATGATCAATGTATGCAGAAATCTTGCAATCGATAAAATCCGCTCTAAGCAGCATCGCGTAAGTTTGAAGACGCGGGAAATACCTGCCTCTCCTCGTGCCGATATGGGGTCCGATAGCTTTAAACCAGAGCACATCGGTCTTCGCGAAATCACAGAAGCACTAAACCCGGATCAGAAGCTGATTATTGATTTGATGTATTTCGAAGGTTTAACGCAAAGTGAGATAGCTGATGAGTACCAAATACCACTTGGTACCGTCAAGACAAGGGCACGCAGTGCAATTAAAGTCTTAGCAAAAATGTTTAAAGGACGTGGTTAACCAAGAAGAGTACATAGCGTCCGGAATACTTGAACTGTATGCCGCCGGCGCCTTAAGCCCTGCAGAGCAGCAGGAGGTAGAGCAGGTGGCCGCAGCTTCGCCTGAGGTGCGTTACGCCTTAGATGAGGCGCTCGTTGCCATGGAAGGGTATGCCCGCGCCCATGCCGTTACACCGAATCCTGCCTTAAAAAATCGCATCATACAACAAATAGAAGACCAGCAGCTGGAAAGAGAAGCCATGGCTGCTGAGGTGCGTCCACTATACGGGGAGCAGGAAAGCTCGCCTTATAAGTGGATGTTTGCGGCCAGCATTACCCTGTTTCTGCTTTCGGGGGTCTTGAGCTTTTATTTTTACAGCAGGTGGCAAACCGCTGAAAACCGCCTGGCCCAGGCTGAGGCGCAGGAGCAGCTGCTGGCGCAGAACTTTAATACGGTGTCGCAGCGTGTGGCGCAGCAGGAGCGGCTGGTGCGCTTGCTGCGCGATGAGAATTACCGCCCCGTAAAACTGCAGGGCGTGGAGGCGCACCCAGAGGCAAACGCCATTGTGTACTGGAACCCAAGCCAGCAGAATGTGTTTATCGACCAGGGGCAGTTGCCTGCTCCACCGGCAGGGCGCCAGTACCAACTATGGGCGCTGCTAGATGGCAAGCCCATCGATGCCGGTATGTTGCAGCAGGATGCTCAGGCGAACCTGCAGCAAATGAAGCAGGTTGGTGCGGCACAGGCCTTTGCCATTACGCTGGAGCCAGAGGGCGGCAGTGTGAATCCGACCATGGAGCAACTGTATGTACTGGGCGAAGTGCAGTCATAATACATCAAATTTCATTTTGAAGAAACACCTCGTACTGTTGGCAATCATGTGGCTTCCGTTGCTGCAGGCCTGCGGCCAGGCGCCGGATAAGGCGTATGCACTGATGCTGAAAGGGCTTTACAACAATACCGTGCCGGTTGTCGCACCAACAGACCTGTACTCCATACTTGCCTCTGAAGAAAAAAAGCCCCTGCTGCTGGACACGCGCCAGCTGGCTGAGTACAAGGTGAGCCATCTCGCTGGCGCCAGGTTTGCAAACTACGATACGTTTGAGGCCACTCAATTAAAAAATCTTCCAAAGGACCATCCTATTGTTGTGTACTGCTCTGTGGGCTACCGAAGTGAGCAGGTAGGGGAGAAACTAAGAAAGGCAGGGTTCACAAATGTACAAAACCTGTACGGCGGGATCTTTGGATGGGTAAACCAAGGCTATCCCGTTTATGATTCCGAAGGAAAGACTACGAAAGTGCACGCTTACTCCAGAGCATGGGGCGTGTGGTTGAAAAAAGGGGAGAAAGTGTATGACAAGTAAAAAACTCCTGCTGCTGTTTGTCCGCAACCCAGAACTGGGCAAGGTAAAGACACGTCTGGCGGCTACTGTCGGCGATGAAAAGGCACTGGAAATTTACATGAAACTGCTGCAGCATACCCGTGATGTAACCGAAGCACTGCCGGTGCATAAACGGGTATATTATGCAGATAAAGTAACCGCAAACGATCTCTGGCCAAACGATATCTATCAAAAGGAAGTGCAGCCAGCAGGGGATCTGGGCCATAAAATGCAGGCTGCCTTTGCCGAGGGTTTCGCCGATGGCTATACTTCTATTGTGATCATCGGGAGTGACTGCCTGCAGCTGACGCAGCAAACTGTGGAAGAGGCATACCAGCAGCTGGAGAAGCAGGAAGTGGTGGTTGGCCCTGCGAGGGATGGCGGCTATTACCTGTTGGGCATGAACTGCCTGCACCCGCAACTCTTCCAGAACAAGCGCTGGAGCACGGCACACGTTTTCCCCGATACCCTACAAGACCTGGAGCAACTGGAACTAAGCTATGCACTGCTTCCTGTACTCTCGGACATAGATTATGCCGAGGATCTTAACGAGGAATTGCTGCGGTAGCAAGTATAAATAGCCTGGGATAGCGCAGGTTTAGGGGTTGTGCAACACGATAGCCTCACTTAAATTTGCAGCTTGTAAAGCCATAGTTAAAAGGCACAGTTTCGGGTTAGTTTATTTCAGCTTTTGAAACAAGCCTGCACGGCTTCTGTTAACCTTTTTTGGGTTGAAATCCTTTCATTGAATCAATTCATGCATATCATACAGCCAAGTACCCTTTCCTTTCTGTCTGACCTTGCCGAGCACAACACGCGCGAGTGGTTTGGTGAGCACAAGCAGCGCTACGATGCCGCACGCAAAGATTTTATCTGTTTTCTGGATGAACTGCTGCAGGAAGTGCAGTTGTTTGAGCCTGCCGCCCACAACCAGCAGGGAAAAGACCTCGTGTTTCGGATTTACCGCGATGTGCGCTTCTCGAATGACAAGCGGCCTTACAAAGATCATTTTGGCGCTTATATCACGGAGGGCGGGCGCAAGTCTACACTACCGGGCTACTACCTGCACCTGGCTGGCAAGAACCAGTCTTTTGTGGCAGGTGGCCTTTGGTACCCGCCAGCAGACCAATTAAAAGCCGTGCGGCAGGAGCTGGACTATAATCTGGAGGAGTTTAAGGCGATTGTGGAGGCAAAGGAGTTCACCAGCCGCTTTGGCGCGGTGCAGGGAGAGCAACTGAAAACCACGCCGAAAGGCTACGACAAAGAAAACCCGGCCATACATTACCTGCGCTTCAAAAGCTGGAACGGCATCATGCCGCTTTCGGACGAAACGGTGCTAAGTGCAGGTTTTATGCAGGAAGTGGTAAATGCCTTTAAAGCCCTGAAGCCCCTGAACGATTTTCTGGTTCAGCCGCTAAAGGATATGGGTAAAGCGGAGTAGGCTGCTCCAACACAACGCTTTCAGTTCAAATCAAAAGCATCCACCTCTTTCACTCCGCCCACGGCCAAGTCGCCCAGGTGCGTGTGCCCGATGCGCACCCGGATCAGGCGCAGTGTCGGGAAACCAACGGCAGCGGTCATTTTTCGGACCTGCCTGTTCTTGCCCTCCGTTACGGTAATGGAAACCCAGCTGGTGGGCCCGTGGCGCTCGTCCCTGATCTTGCGGCTGCGCTCTGGAAAGCTAGGGGCAGGTGTAAGTATGTCGGCTTTACAGGGCCTGGTTTCATACTTCTCGCCGCTCAAGCCAATCTCAACCGGCTGCTGCAGCCGCTCCAGTGCTTCTTCCGTTATGAGCCCGTCTACCTGAGCATAGTACTCTTTCTCCACCTGCTTGCTCCGTACCTGTTCGCTCATTTTTCCATCTGTTGTCAGCAGGAGCAGACCCTCGCTGTCCTCATCCAGCCGTCCAATGGCCATCGTGCCTTCCGGAAAATCATAGATATCACGCAGCAGCTTCTTCCTTTTATGGTTAGTCACAAACTGGCTGACATACCCATAAGGCTTGTTTAAAATAAAGTGGCGGTGTGGCATGGGGTAATAGGTAATTCTGGTGATGTTGTTTGGTGGGTGAGAACAGGTCCTGCTTCAGGCCGTTTTTAAAATCGGTTATAAACCTGTCTTTACTCCTTTAAGACAGGTCCGTTGGGCCTGCAGCAATTCGGAGCGCAAGATAACTAATAAACAGGTGAACTGTAAGGCGCTTTACCTGGCTTAAAGTATACTTGCAGGTGCACCTGGGAATTTACTTTCCTCCCCATAAACGTTGCAGGCTTCCACTTCTTGCCCATGTTAAGCTTGCTCATAATTTCCTTTTGAAGTTCAGTATCGAGGCTGTCAATAGGAGTGTATGCAGGATACATGACACCATATACTTCCTTTATCTTAAAGTTTTTTACTTTCCGATGAACGGCTACAGTGCTGATTTCCCCTTTGGTGTTTATGCTGACAATAATGTTTTCGAAATGGTTATCCGGAATAGTATCATAATACTTTTTATCCACCAGTGCCAGCAGCGAATCCAGTGGAGTGATTGGTTCAGGACCTTTGTACTCCTTCAAAGTCGACAAGCGACTCGTCATGCTCTCGAAAACTATTTTATCCAAATCTATACTTTCACCCGCCTCTAAGATTTCAAGCTCCTGTTTTGGAATAGCATCCATACTAGTATAAGGCTTGGAGTTGGAGCAGTAATAGCTAAAAACAAGTTCTCCTTTGTAGTAGTTGGCACATACCAGCCACTTCTCGCCTTTGTCCATATGGAATTCGAATGAACTGGAAATCCCGGTGTAGCTGCCTTCTGCTTTTTTTGTAAATGTAAAAGTCTTCGGATTATCCTCTATGGTTTTCAAGTGCTTTTCAACTTGCAAAGTGACCTTGTAGGTTGAGGAGTCTTCCGCATATTCTTTCTTAACAACAGTACCCCAGAAAACATATTTGGATGTAAGAAACTCCAGGGCGACCAGCGGCGGATCGCAGGAGTTGGCCAGCGTGTAAAGCGGGAAAAGGAAGATAACTACGAGCAGGTACTTCATCCTGTACAATTTTACTTCGTGCCCTTGCTGATGAATTCTTTGGCCGCTTCCAAGTATAGCCTTTCGTTTTCAGCCGCGTCTTTTGTCAGGTTTTCCAGCCTGATGTCTGGTGCAATGCCTTCGCCTATTTTAGCGTACTCCTTGTTGTTGCGATCTATATAATTGCCTTCCGTTACCACAAGGTATGCTCCGTCAGATAACTCATGCTCGTTGTTGGCCGAGGTCAAGCCCTGGGTGTTTGTGCCGATCAGCTTAGTATTAGGTCTGCCGACAAAGGAAGTGGTTACAACCTCACCAGAACTTGAAGTGTTTTTGCCGATTAGGACTGCCACTGGCTTTCTTCTGCTTTTGACTTTATATGGCTTTGCTTTCATGTCGAAAACAAGCTTGTCATCTTCAAACACCTTTCCCTTTTTATAAATCCAGTAGGTGCTTTTACCATCTGCGTCTAGCCAACCCACGCTTTTGTCTTTCTCAACGAAAGGCCCTATGCCAGCCGTCATGGGTGAAGACATACCGCCATCGTTTTGACGCAGGTCTATTATCCAGCCTTCGGGCTTCTGCTTGTCCAGGTGCTTGATGGCTGCCTGTATGGAAGCAGCGTACTCCCGCTGCTCTTCGAGGTTTATGGCGGCAAAAGCCGGGATTTGAAGGTAGGCGTATTTGTTGTCGATCATTCTGAACTGGGGACTGGGAAACTCCATGCCCATGGCTCTGTAGCCCTGCTTGTAGGCTTCTATGTCTTCTGGCGGATAAAAGCCGGAATGGCGGTCCTTGAGTTGTGCTAGCGCAGCGGAAATAATGGGATAGGTGTCTCTGATAGTTCGCGCTGAGGCGGTTTTCTCCAATGCGCCTGCATAAACGCTTTCCCAATCAACAGTTTTTTTATTAACCGAGTTGGCCTTCATAATAGCAAGCGCTTCGGTGACATAAGCGGTGAGCGAGTCTGATTGGGCGTAAAGCTGATAGAAAGCTGTGGAAAAGAATGTGAGGAGTAGGAGGAATGATTTTTTCATTGCTGTACTAAGTTTGTTTTTGTGGTTGTTTACACGTGAATTAGCAGGCTTTTGCCCTGTCCATACTTCAAATATAGGCTTTCCATTGAATTGTATGGTGCTACAACGGGAAATAGTGATGTATCAGTAAGTTATACTTCTAAGCTTTCAGGTTTACAGCCCGCTGGCGTTGGCGGTAGATGTAGAGTTCGATTACAAGCCAGATGGCCACAATGCCATACTCCAGCGCCACCAGCGTAAGCGACTCCTGGTAGGTGTTGGTGCGGTAGGCGGCGTACGTAAGTATGGCCAGCCCCGTCCAGGCAACGGCAAAACGGAAATGGCTCATCACGGTAAGGGCCAGCAGGGTGGTGAGGTACCAGGGATGCACCGTAGTAGATAAAAACAGGAAAATGGCTAGTGCCGTCGCCATAAAGCCTGCCAACCGGCGCACCGAGGCAAGTTTCTTAGTAGCAGCCAGCACACAGATAGCAACGAATGTGGCCATCGAAAGCAGCGGACCAAGTATGGCAATCAGGTTATAACCCACAACCCGAAAGCCGAGCCAGCGCAGCACATAGTAAACGCTGGCATTAAACTCGAACTTGCGGAAGTATAGCTCCACGCTTTGCGATATGTTGTGCAGCACCTCGGGCTGAAGCAATGGCAAGTATAAGGTGACGACCACAACCGCGACCACAGCGCCGTAAAGTATAAACTTTCGCCATCCAAGCTTGCGCCAAACAAAAGGCAGGAACATGAGCGGCAGCAGTTTGGCCCCAACCGCCAGGCCAAAGGCAACGGCAGAAACAGTGAGCCGCTGGTAGGTAAGCTGGTACAGCGACAGCAGGAGAAAGAAAATCAGCAGTGCCTCAAAGTGCAGGTTGCCTACAAGTTCCAGGATCACGAGTGGGTTCAGTGCGTAAAGCAGCACGTGTTTTTCAGGCAACGCCATTTTGCGGAGCAGGCGCAGGAGCAGCAGTATACTTCCCACCTCAGCCAGCAGCAGCACCAGCCGTATCACTACCACGCTACCCAGCATGTTATCAGGCGATAGCTGCACCGAAAGCCAGAACACCGCCTGCGCCACCGGCGGATACACGCTGTAATAACCCTGGGAGTTCAGTTGCTGGAAGAGCGCCTCGTTTATACCCGGCACCTGCGGTGCGTCCGGGGAAAGGAAAAACCGGGGCAGGTGCAGGTAAGGGTTCAGACCTGCCTGCAGCAAGTGGCCATCCCAAACAAACCGGAAATAATCATCCGACAAGGCAGGCATGGCGAAAAGAAAGATCAATCTGAAAATTATGGCTGCCCCAATCCCGTGCCATACATTCAGGCGCTGCTGCGATACGTACAAATAAGCGGCAAAAACCAGTGCATAAAGCACCACGAGCTGCGTAAAATCAGTACGCGGCGTGGCGTATGCCATAAACCAGTACACAACCGCAGACAGGCCCAATGCCACATGCGGCAGCACATTCCTTTTTTTAGGGGGAAGGGCGGTGGCGGGCATTTGTTCCGGGTATAGCGACAAGGGTTTTGGTGTTTTGGCGGACCTGGTATGCGTGTCGTCTTGACGCATATTTTTAAAAAGCTAGCATGGCTTACAAGTATCTAAATATAGTAAGTATAATTTTATATCCTGCCATTATGGTGCCTTTCACGGTACCGGATATTTTGGAGAAGCCGATTCGCTTCCGGTACGTGACCGGCACTTCGGTACAGGGGATGTTCTGGCGAGCTGCCTTGGCCTGCATCTCCACCGTCCAGCCGTAGGTTTTGTCTTGCATGCCCAGGGCCAGCAGGGTACTGAAACGAATGGCGCGGAAAGGACCCAGGTCGGTGAAACGGGCACCGTAGAAGAGGCGCAGCAGGCTGGTGGCAAGCCAGTTGCCGAAGATTTGCTGCGGCAGCATGGCCCCCGGTTCCCGGTTCCCCAAGGCCCTGGAGCCGATCACCAGGTCTGCCTGCCCCTGCTGAATAGGCGCCACCAGTTGCACCATCTCCCCGGGGTAATCTGAGTAGTCCCCATCCAGGAAAACAACAATGTCGGGTTGGGCTTCCGGCGGTTTGGCCGCAACATAGGCTATTCCTTTCAGGCAGGCGTTTCCGTAGCCGGGGGCTGGTTCGTGCAGCACCGTGGCTCCTGCGGCGGCGGCAACAGCGGCTGTGTTGTCGCTGGAGTTGTTGTTCACCACAATCACCTCCTCCACAAAGCCTTTGGGAATATCCCGTAACACAAGGGCAATGGATTTCTCTTCGTTGTAAGCGGGTATGATAACGTGAATTCGGGCCATAGGAGCAGAGCGTGGCGCAAAGATGCCCAAATTACAGGACACTCACCATAATTGTACACTTTCTTTGGTGTTTTGCGCTGAGTGTCACTACCTTTGCAGCCCAACTTTTTTAACAGTTGGCGTGTTATACTTTAGTTAACATACACAACAGAATGAGAGACGAGGTTATAAAGGTAGGAGACAAGGCCCCTGATTTTGAGTTGCGACGCCAGGATGGAGGATTGTTTCGCCTGTATGATATTTTGAAGGAGAAGAACGTTGTGCTTTACTTTTACCCGAAAGACAGCACCTCCGGCTGCACCAAACAAGCGTGCGAGTTTCGGGACCAGTACGAGTCTTTCCAGGAAGAGGGCGCTGAGGTGGTCGGCATCAGCTCCGACAGCATCGAATCGCACCAGCGGTTTGAGCAAACGCACCAGTTACCCTTTAAGCTGCTCAGCGACGATGATGGCAATGTACGCAGGCTTTTCGGCGTGCCGCGCATACTTGGGCTGTTACCCGGTCGCGTTACCTACATTATCGACCAGTGCGGCATGGTGCGCTTTGTGCACAACTCCCTGATGAAGCCACTGGAGCACGTAAGCACAGCCCTCGAGGTACTGCAGGAAATTAACGGAGAACTGAAAAAGCAGACAGCTTAAGAATTAGAAGTATATATCCCTTTAACACAGCAGCGGCGGCCAAGTTTAGTTGGCCGCCGCTGCTGTGTTTTACTTAAGGTTATAAAATTTCCAGTAAAGACAGCTTTTTTTTGTCATTCACAAAATGTACCTCCAGAAATCCATACTCCTTGTTGAAGTATAGCTTCTTTACATCTGTGGGCTTGGTGCCGGTGCCGGTGAGCTCATAGACGTCATAGTACTCTTTACCATTTATTAGCATCTGCGGCAAGGTTACACCATTCGGGTCAATAGCCCAACTGCCTGTTTTGTCTACCCCAATGCGAATCAGCAGCGAATCGGGCTTGGAGAGGATGGAAGTGGCGAGCAGCGGGTTTCGCTTTGATTCGTCTTCGATGATGTTGGTCATCTGAGTGTTCAGCTGCTCAATGCATTGGTCCTCGATGGAGTAACCATCCCCTGGCAGGCTTTGGGCGTAAATGCCGGTGCGGAAGTAGCGGATTGTATCTTTCGTCTCCTCATCCAGAAACAGAATAGTGTCCTTCAAGTCGCGCTGCTGATCTGCCACTGCTTTTTGTAGGTTTCCGTACACCAGCCACTCAGTTTCTGCGAGAGTGGGCTCTGAGAAGGAAACGTTGGCGCATTTTTCGCACCCCATCAGAAAGGAAGAGGCAAATAATAGCAGGAGAATTGTTCTGATCGTTGTCATTCTGGGTGATGTATGAAATTTAATGCCTTACGTTAAGTTTGTCCTTCTCTTTACCTGACCCATCTGCGGGCGGAACAGTTGCATCGTCTCCCGCATTTTAAACCAGGCCACCACCTCCGGGAAATGATCTTCGGGGGCATCGGGGTGTGTCAGGATATCGATGTGCCCGTAATCGTGCTTGTAGCCGGCCTCTTTGCCCAGCAGCCTGAACTCGCTGCCGCTGGCTCCAGCTTCCTGCCTCAGCCGCTGCACATCTTCCGGGTGGCCCAGCACCTTATCGTTTGCGCCGGCAAGGTACAGAATCGGTGGCAATTGCATGTTACGGAGGGCGGCGGCATAGTCGAAATTATCGTTCCAGTCGAGCCAGCGCCGTTGCTCCACCCACTCATTTGTCTGGCTGTGGGTGAGGCGGGTTTCGCTGTCCGAGCCCATCTTCAGCTTTTTGGCGTACAGCGCCCCGGTGGTAGCCACGGCAATGTTGGCCACCAGGTTCCACATCACATCAATCATGAAAAAACGCTGCAGGCTTTGCACACTGATACGGCGCTTGGTAGCAAAGAAGGCCATCGACTGCACCTCCACGGGCACAACCGGCCGCGCCAGGTAGGCCAGCATCAGCACACCTCCCCAGGAGTGGGCGCCCCACAGCTGCGGCACATCGCCTTTCAGTTCTTTTATTTTGTTGATGAAAGCCGGGAAATCCTCCTGCAGCGTCTCCGTTAGACCAAACTTCGATTTGCCCGAGATGGCAGGAGTGCTCTGGCCACGTCCGCGCAGGTCGGCCACGAAAACATCGTAGCCCTGCTGCGCCAGGTACGGCGCGAAGCCTTTGCCGGAGTTGGAGTAAAAGATGCGGCCGTTCTCGATCGAGCCGTGCACCAGAAATACCGGTGCGCCCTGTTGCTGCTGGCTAAAGCGCCTCAGGTGCAGGGTGTCTTTTTCGGTAACAGGTATAAAAATAGATTCTGCTGTGATGTCGGGTTGTAAAGCCATGCGTTTAAAAGGTAATAGATGCCGGATAGGACGCAAAAAAGCCGGCACCTGCAAAACGAGCTACAATATACTCATTTTTAAGGTGCCGGCTTTTAACAGTGGTGTCGCCTAAATAGTTTAGCTTTTCACCGGTATTGGTATTGGCTTCAGCTTAGGTCGTAGCGCAATCCAGATTAGCGTGCCCAGGGCAGTACCTGCAAAAAAGGCCAGCGCCGTGATCACCCACCCATTCATGCCGCGCATTTCCGCATCGTAGTACACGTACGTCAGAATCATTCCCAATAGCACCACGTAAAGTCCGATTACCGTCAGGAAAAGCAAATTTGTAATATCTATCATCATCAGTTCCATAGCTCTTCGAAATAATAAATTAGTCAAAAGCCGACACAGAATTGCATCAGCTATACTATGTTTAACTAGTGTACAGGGTTTTATGTTTTTAACTTTGAGATGAAAGGTGTTGTAATATTCGGTTTATACTTGTTTTAAGATTGTATTTTGATAGGATTTCTTAGGCAAGGGCATAGCACAGGCACTATTCACGTTCGTGGAAGCCGCGGCAAGTATAAATTTACTTTTTGTGCTGCTGCAGTTGGAGCAGGATAATTTCGGTGAGGTAGCTGCCACTGTGGGGGCCAAAGAAGTTCATGCTCCGCGTTTCGTACTCGTCTAGGTCATAGTATTTGTCCGGGGTGATGTAGCCGATGTAGCCACCATTAAAACTTGTGACGATAGCATAAAGTCCCTGTGCCTGCGCCTGCTGTACGATCTGCTCCACAAACTCGCCCGAATAATCAGCGGGAGCGCCCAGGAACACAATATCGCCCACCTGCAGACTAGTAACGTAGGCGGGATGTTTGCCAAACACCGTGTTGAACAGGAAAGGAGCCAGCCGCAGGTTTTTGCTGATGCGCCAGCTCGGTTTCGGCAGCTCCAACGGCACCCGCCCATACCCCAGTGTCTGCACATAGGCTGTCGGTACATCCCGCAGTTCCTCGCGCAGCAGCTTTGCCAGGCGGCTACCTACCATGCCAGTGCTGGCATAGGTGTCCCCGTCAAAATAAATAGCGCTGTGGCTGCCAACCGCCCCCGCCGAGAAAGAGGAGAATCCAACCCGGGCTTCCAGCGTATCCACCAGCACACCCGGGTAATCGCGGGAGAGCGTGGGCGTCATGGAGGGAAGTATGGTAGGGTGCGCCGCAAAAGAGGACAGTACTGCCGTGGTGCCATCCGCGCGCTCAAACTTTACGAAGCGCAACTGCGTGTCGCGGTTCTGCCGGTCCTTGTAGTAGGGGTTGTCGGTGTCGTCGAGCAGGCGGTTGCGTACCAGGCTGGCTGCGCTCGTACTGCCGTAGCCGATTTTGGTAGGCTGCAGGTTTGCTTTTGCAGCCTGCATACTTTCCACAATCTGCTGCACCAGCCCGTTTACCAGCTCCTCGTCATACTTGCCCGACATGATTTTGATGCCTAGTTTCTTGCCCCAGCCTCCGAAGCTGGTGTGGCTGTGGGTCGCCGTCAGGTATACTTGCTCGGGTTTCAGGCCCAGCTTAGGGTAAGCTTTCTCCAGTTGCGCCAGCACCTCCATGGGTACAATCAGCAGGTCGAGCGCCACATAGTAAGCTTGCGTACTCCCGTTGCTGAAGGCAAAGGTGCGCACCCAGGCTGAGTCATGCACGGTTTCATAGTCCATGCCGAGGCGCTTGCCGTAGCCTGCCAGCGGCGTTCCGGTCGGCGGTGTGATGTTCACCTTGGCCCAGCCCACTTGTACCGTATCGCCCTGTATTACCTCTACCGGGCTTTCCTGCAGGTCCTCGAGCGTTTCCTCGTAATACTCTGCTTCCTGGTAAGGCGAGCGGTCTATGGGGCGCACCACGCAGGCTGTGAGCAGCAGCAGCGTTAGCAGGATGTAAAAGAAAGTGGAGCGATGCTTGAATTTCACGTGGTGGTTTATCTTTCTTCTGCCCCGGCAAAGTATAAAGTTGCCCGGTGCTGGCTTCAACTCAAATATCCTGCCCAATACCTGATGACTCGGGTAAATTGGGTTTTTAAGCTGGCATCAAATGTAGTGAATTTATGGGTGCTTTGAGTGGAGTTGTCATAGCACGAATACCCGACCTTTGAGTAGAGCCATCTTTGCGTTCAACAAGCCCCTAAGCCTTACCTGGCGTAGGCGTCTGCTTGTGTCTTCAGTTGCCTCTACTAGCTGCAACCATACTTCGTGTGCTGGCCCACTGGCGTGAGGTTCCAACTCGTGTCTAACGGTGATGTTGAGTTTGCAACTCAACTGGCTTGTAAGGCCATACTTGCTTGGCCTCGGCAATACCTGTGTCAGCTATACTTGCATAGCCGCTATACTTGTCACACTTCCTGGCGCAAGCGTCCGCTTGTGCCGTCGATTGCTTCAGCCATACTTGCATTGCCACTGCTTTCCGCAACTTCAGCCAAGCTATGCTTACTAGCTGCCGTTCATCCTACAGTTCCCAATTGCCTACTGTTTCACTTCTGCCTTTGGAGCGCTCACGGCTGGGGTAGGGGCCCTATATAAGCGAGGCCTCGTCCTCGGGCATCGCGCTGGGAGCTTTTCTT